>NZ_BAAGYU010000008.1:0-242168 GCF_054779135.1 Bordetella tumulicola
ACGCCCGCCGCCTCCGGCCAGAGGCTTACAACCCACCCTGTGGCGCTCAATCCTCACTGCTATCTCCATCCACCCCGGGCCTCACCAGCCGGTCGGCATTACCATAAAATTCTGCATATTGGAACTCTGGGTATCAACATGGTCACTCATCGTGGTATCCATTGAGGAGGTCCACATGTTCGGTGCCAATCGTTCCACCCCTATTTCCCACCCTGCCATGATCGAGTTCACGACTGCGGAAGCTGACGGCACGACGGTAGGGAACGCATTATTTAACGCCATCGCCAGCGGCAACACCGCTGCGGTCAAGCAAATTCTCGAACGTCCGGGTATCGACCTGAGCCAGGTCAATGATGATGGCCAAACGCCCCTGCACGTCGCGGCAAGGCTCGGCGACGCCGAATCAATAGATGCCTTGATCCGCTATGACAATGAAGGCAAGGCTGTTCTGCGCTGCGATAGTGATGAGTGGCAAGTCAGAATCGCCAGCGCTGAATATTGCCAGGATCCTCTAGCAAGCAGCGATACCGACTTCCTGGACGCCCTCGATAGAGAGGGTTTTACAGCACTGGCGCTCACGGCCCAGGGCGGGCACCTCACGGCAATGCAGGCGTTGCTGGATGCCGGTGCGGACGTCAACAGCATCGTGGTTCCGATCGGAGCAGCCCGTTATGCGACGAAAGCCTTAAGTTTGCCAGTTAGACTCACTGATATATCCCGCCGCCGCGCTCAACGCTCAAATGAATTGGAGAGCGGCCCCGTCAATTCGACGTATCGCTACACCGCGTTGTTGCTTGCCATCAAGAATGGCCATGTTATGGCGATCGATAGACTACTGGCCGCCGGAGCTGCATTGCGCTCCCCCAAACACTGCCCTTATCAGCCTCTGCAAATCGCTGTAATGACTGGCCAGGTGTCCGCAGCGAAACTTTTGATTGCGCACGGCACACCTGTCGACGAGTGGTTAAATACGGTCAAAGAGACGGCCTTGACCCTTGCCGCCACCTACAACCAAGTCGCGATGGTTCGTGCCCTAATCGACGCCAATGCCGACGTACATCACAAAACGTCCATTTCAGATACTGCGCTAACGACGGCGGCGGGTAAGGGTCACGTCGAAGTCATCAAAGAGCTAGTCATCAACGGGAAGGCAAGCATCGAAGGACGAGCCGGGATCCCCCTGAGAACGCCCCTGGGTCTTGCTGCGAGGTGGGGTCACGCCGAGGCGATAACCGTCTTGCTTGATCTGGGCGCACGCATCGACACTACGGATGGAAGACGGAATTCCCCCTTGGTGCTAGCCGTGAAATACGGCCACACCGCTGCGGTTACCACCCTCCTCGAAAGAGGCGCGCTTGACGGCTTGACCCCGGAGGAAGGCCAAAGGTTATTGGTCTACGCTGTCAAATACGACTCGGCAGAGTTGTTCAAGGCGCTACGAGAAGCGAATGTGGATATCGATGTACCCGATACTGCTGGGGTCACCCCCATCATGATTGTCACAAAGAAGAATCGTGCAAATGGGGTAAAGATGCTGCTGAACGAAGGGGCAAACATCGAAGGCAAGGATCAGCGCCACTACACGCCGATGATGATCGCTGCAGCGAACGATCGGGTTGAGATTATCCACATGCTCCATGCAAAGCATGCTCAACTCGAGGTCCGTGCCGTGCACCGACTGTCAAATACTCTGCCGGACGCCAACTCACCGCTCTTGTTGGGGAAAACCGCGTTGCTGATCGCGACAGCTTCCGGCCACGCCGCCGCCGTCGCCGCCCTGCTAAAGATCGGCGCCGATATCGATGCCCGAGACAATTACGGTTCTACCGCCTTGACGCTCGCGACGGAACAAGGTCGCGCTGATATCATTTCAATATTGATCGAGCACGTCGCAAATCTCGAACTCCGAAGTGCCGACAAACTGACCCCCTTTATGATCGCCACCGGTCGCAAAGACATTGCCATTATGCAGCAGTTGCACGCGGCAGGCGCGAATGTCAACGCCACGCATCCTGGCAGGACCACGCTCGTGTTGAAGGCAGTTCAAGAAAACGACATGCCACTCGTCAAGACGTTGATCGATATGCAGGCTGACGTTAACCTGCCCAACGCCTCTGGTTTTTCCCCCTTGAGAGTCTCCATTGAGAATAACGAGCTCCACATGGTTGAACTATTGATCGAGTCGGGCGCGGATGTCAACGCGGGCGATGACAACCAGATCACCCCCTTCATGGTTGCTAACCGCCTGAACCGAGTCGATATGATGCTGACGCTGATAGATGCCGGGGCTGACATACACGCCAAGAGCATTAACGGACACGACGCGAGGACATTTGCGATGGGTGCAAAGGCGCGTGAGGCGCAGGATTTACTGTTCGGGGCACTGGGGCTGCCCGTGGGAATGCCAGTCGTTCCCAATGAGCGTTCAACAATGTCGGGACAGTGATTCGCCACACCTCAGGCTTTGATCAGCGTCCTAGCTGTTGAGCAAAATCGGCCCCCGTCTCCAACCTGGAGCGGGGGCTTGTGCGTTTTGCCGGCCTTCAATGTGCGCGTCACAGGGGATTCTGGCAGCTACGCAAATCATCGCGTAATGCCGGAGGAATCCCCTTCTTTCAGAAAAGGGGGGATGTCAATGTCGTTAAATCAATCCACCTGCAACCCGGCCTCTTTGATCACCGGTGCCCATTTCTTGCGTTCGCTTTGCGCAAACTTGGCCAGATCCCCCGGCGTGCCGCCGGCGGGCTCGTGGCCGAGTTCTAGCAAGCGCTTTTGAACGTCGGGCTGCTTGATGATTTTGGCGATCGCGCCATTCAGTGTCTGGATGGCTTCTTCGGGAGTGCCGTGGGGCGCATAGACACCGTTCCACGCGATCACCTGAAAGCCCTCGACGCCTTCCTCCGCGACTGACGGTATGCCCGGTAAGAGTGCTGACGGCTTGAGAGAGGTGACGGCTAGCGCTGTGATCTTGCCCGCGTCGATCATGGCACGAGATGCGCTGACCGTATCAATGGCTAGTTTGACGCGGCCACCAATCAGATCCGTCAGCAGGGTGCTTGAGCCCTTGTACGGGATGCCGGTAAAGCGGGTAGAGGTTTGCTTTTTCAGCAGTTCCAGCACCAACCGGGCAGTGGTACTGGGCAGGCCGATGTCCACGCTGTCGGGTTTGGCTTTTGCGGCCGCGAGGATGGATTTCACATCGGTGTAGGGTGAGTCCGGCGGCGTCACCAGTACCATGGGAAAGGTGCTGACCAGAATGACGGGATCGAAGTCTTTTTCCGGGTTGAAAGAGACGTTTTTATAGAGGTACTGATTCAGGACATGTGTCCCGTTCGTGCCCATCATGATGGTATAGCCGTCCGGGGCGGCACGTGCGGTCTCGGCTGTACCGATGTTGCCACCGGCACCCGGACGATTTTCGACGACAAATGTTTGGCCTAGAGTTTTGGTTAGGCGTTCCGCCAGAAACCGCGTGGCGACATCCGTACCCTGGCCAGCCTGGTAGGGGACGATCACCCGCACGGGTTTATCCGGATAGGATGCGGCGATGGCGGGCTGACTGACGGACAACGTGGCAAACATCACTGCAATGAACAATCTTTTCATGAGTGTCTCCTGGTGGATGATGAACGACTGTTTTGGTTATGCCTGACTGCCTGGGGAACTGACGCCCGATGGGGCGGATAAAACACCGCGCTGTCGCAACTGCGCGATGTACTGGGGTTCCAGCCCGATTTCGAGCAGAATTTCTTCCGTATGTTGTGCATACCGGGGAGGTAATCCTCCCGGCGTACCCGGCGTACGGCACAGATGGTTCGGCAGTGCGACGCCGTGATAGCCGTCGACGTCAACGCGGGCGGCAGCGGCTTGAGGCTGGGCGAATGCTTGTGGCACAGTGTTGATGGGGCCCGCGGGTACGCCCAATTGCATGAGCTCCTGACAAAGCGTTTGACGTTCTCTTGTCGCGAGACGGTTTTCAATGGCTGCATTCAAATCGCTACGGTGCGTGACCCGGGCGGCATTATTGTCAAAACGGGTGTCCGTGATCAGCTCGGCCAGGCCGATGTAATCGCAGAACCGCCTGAATTGCCTGTCATTCAGAATGCCCAGGAAAACCGGCCCGTCTTTGCAGTTGAACTTGTCGTACGGCGCAATATTGGGATGGGCGCTACCGAGTAATTGAGGCGTCTTGCCGGAATACATCCAGTTGGCGGCGTGTGGGACCAGCAGGCTCAGCGCGGCGTTAAATAGTGTGGCTTCGACACGCTGGCCGCGCTGGCTGAGACTGCGTTCGACGACGGCCATCAAGATGGCCGACATAGCCGTGTAGGCCGTGAGATGATCCACAATCGGAACGCCGATGCGGGTCGGACCGCAGGTCGAGTCGCCGTTGATGCTCATCAATCCGCACATGGCTTGCAGAATGGCGTCGTACCCCGGCATGCCACCCAGTGGTCCCTGATCTCCAAATCCGGAGATCGAGCAATAAATCAAACGCGGGAATTTCTCCGCGAGCACCGTGTCGTAGTCCAGCCGCCAACGAGCCATCGTCCCAGGCAGGAAGTTCTCGACCAGTACGTCTGCATTTTCCAGTAGCCGCAACAAAACGTCGCGGCCTTCGGACTGCGCCAAGTCCAGCGTCATGGCGCGCTTGCCTCGATTGACAGCATGAAAGTACGCCGCCGTCCCCTGGTCGTCGAAAGGGGGACCCAGCGTGCGCGTTTCATCGCCGCTGGGCGGCTCTACCTTGATGACGTCTGCGCCGTTATCTGCAAGCATCTGCGTGCACAGCGGTCCGGCCAAGACTCTGGACAGATCTATCACCCTGAGGCTGTTTAGCGCGCCTTTGTGATGAAGGTCTAGCATGATCGTTACCTCACATGCAGCGAACCCCGGCCGCAACCGGGGCTCTGTGGAGCGGCGTTCAGCCGCGCGAGGGGAGCTCTACGACGCCCGTGCCCAGGACCGATAGTTCGTCATTTTGATTGCGGGCTTCCTGTTCGATCTCGACCAGATGCCGCCCATCCTCGACGTACTTGCGTTTGACGGTGCCCTTGAAGAACAGCATGTCGCCTTCGGGATTGTGACGGCGGATCTTGCAGTGCGACTTGCGCAAAAAGCCGTCATCGCCCATCCAGTTCGTCAGATGGTGGGTTAGCCAAGAGTTACGCTCGGGACCGTAGTCATAAGCGCCCGGGGCGCCTACCTCGAGGGCAAAGTCTTCTTCCCAATGCACACGCTCCGGTACGTCAGGCACGCCGAAGCGATTAGTGATCCCGACGCCGGGATGCGCGTCAATGAGTTGCCACGCCAGCTTATTGGCCCGAATGTACAGCCCGCCCCAACCCTGCGCATACGCGATGAAGCCAGTTACGGTCATTGGGCCTTTGAATAGCACGGGTAACGCTTCGCCTTCGGTGACGTCTTCCCAGTAGCGGGCGCGTGCGCCCCGGACTTCTTCTTGGGCATAGAGTTTGTATGCCTCACGGATCTCTTCTTCGCTATAGCGGTGGGGCTCGCGAGCGCGGACCTCCTTGTATTTGCTGCCTTGTTCGCGCGCATGGTCGCGTTCTGTGCGGAAGCACCAGCTATCGGCCTCCGCCACCTTGTCGCCCTCTTGATTGAAGAAATCAACGTGATAGATTTGCTGGATGGCGCGGCCCGCAAAACGGGTCTCGTGCTCGATCAGGTCTTTCAGATGCGCTTCGGTAGAGATGACGTCATTGCGCTGTACCGGCTTGTGCCACGTCCAGTCCGCACCCGACCACATTGCATGAACGCCGGGCAGGCCACCGACATAGCCCGACACAATGCGGCTGGTCGCGAATAGAAAACTGGGCAGGGCGATGATGCCGCCATATTTTGTCTTGGCAGCATAGTCCGGGTTGCACCACAACGGGTTGTCGTCGCCAATGCCATGTGCGTAGTGGCGGATGTTGTCGCGCGTCGCCTCGTAGCACCATGGTTCGGCGGTAAAACCGATTTTCACGCCGATACGCTCACGTAGATCGGCCAGACCGCGTTCCGTGATCTTGGGAAAGCTTCGTTGAGTTTGAGTTTGGGTCAACATGACGTCTCCGTTTTTATGGTCATTGCACGGCGGCAGCCGTGGCGAGAGGGGCGACTTCTTGATCGCGAAGTTTTTTGCGGTGAATTTTTCCTGCAGGGGTCTTGGGGAGTTCAGCAACGAAAACGACTTGTCGTGGATATTCGTGCTGACTCAATTGGGTTCGTACGGTGTCTTGAATTTCTTGGGTGAACGCGTCATCGCCCAAGCGCGGGCTGACGACAAAGGCCTTGACGATTTGTCCACGCAAGGCATCGGGCACGCCAATGGCTGCGGCCTCGGTCACATCAGGATGCTTGAGAATCGCGTCTTCGATTTCAACGGCACTCAT
The DNA here is from genome assembly GCF_054779135.1 of Bordetella tumulicola. NCBI lineage: Bacteria > Pseudomonadati > Pseudomonadota > Betaproteobacteria > Burkholderiales > Alcaligenaceae > Bordetella > Bordetella tumulicola. The sequence goes on from NZ_BAAGYU010000008.1 coordinate 6,399, forward strand.
CGTCCAGCCGGCGGAGATGATGACATCGTCGGCGCGCCCCCCGTGCCAGAAATAACCGTCCGCATCGACGCGTCCCAAGTCTTTGGTGGCGACCCATTCGTCGCGTCGCCAGAGCTTGATCTCACCGGTGATGCCGGGCGGGCAGGGCGCGCCGCCAAGGTCTTGGACCTCCACGCGCAGACCGGGTACGGGTTTGCCCAGTGATCCCGGCTTGATCGGAAAATCTGGCGCGCCGGGGTAGTTCACCAGGCAGACACCGATTTCTGTTGTGCCATACATGCTGCCTGCCGGCACACCGAATGTGTCGACCACGAACTCTGCGGTTTCGCTATCGATCGGCTCGCCCGTAAAGGAGAGTTTTTCCAGAAAGTATTGGTAGTTCGTCGCGACGCCAGCGTTGCGCATCATGCGGTAATGGGTCGCAGCGGCAGACATGTTGTTAAAACGATGATCCTGCAGCGCCTTGAGCAAGCGCTCGGCGTGATATTTCCCGCTATAGGCGCCAATGGTCACGCCTAGTGCCAACGGCGCTAGCGTGCCATGCCACAAGCCATGTCCCCAGGCCGGTGACGACGGGCACATGAACCGGTCTCCCGGGCGGATGCCACTGCCGTAGAGTGCGGCGAGCATCAGCGTCACGATAGCGCGATGGCTGTGTTTCACGGCATCGGGCAGCTCGCGCGTGGTGCCGGAGGTGTACTGAAAAATCGCAAAATCATCTGCGCGGCTGTTGCACTCGAAGTGCCCGGCATAGTCGGCTAGACCGGATACAAAATCTGCGCCTGCCACCACGATGTCCAGACCTGGCATGGCGGGCACCTGCGAGGCCTTTTCGGCATTGGTGATCAGTAAGCGAGGGCGGCAGTCGTCGATGCGCAGGCGGATGCCATCGGGACCAAACAAGGTGAACAAGGGCACTGCGATGGCCCCCATCTTGATCGCTCCGAATAGCGCGACGTAGAACTCGCGCGAGGGCTCGAGCATGACGGCTACCCGGTCGCCGGGCTCGATGCCGCGGGCGACCAGCGCGTGAGCAAAGCGCGATGCGTCACGTGATAGCTCGTCGAAGCCCAGCACTTCGTCTTCGCCCGTTGCCTTGATGAGAATGACGGCGGGCCTGCGGCTGTCCGCGTGCCGATCGATGCATTCGTGCGCGATGTTCATGTGCACGCGATCGCCATCGAACAGCTCCCAGAGTTTCTCGGGTGAGCAGTGCTGTTGCGCATCGGCGTAAGTGAGGTATTCCGTCAATGTTGGCATGACGTTCCTGTCTCCTCGTTGGTTTGAGTTCACTTTACGCAGCCCAAATAAAATTGTCAATTACGTTTGTTAATTGTATTAGTACAATTAACAAAAACAGATCGACGATTCAAAAACAGAAAAGCGTCGTATCCTTACCGCAATAGAGGGAGGCAAGAGGTATATGAACGAAGTACAGAGCACGCCCGCCAGATCGGGACCCCGTATCCGCGAAGTGCCCGCCGTGACACGGGCCTTCGCCATCTTGCGATTGCTCGGGCGCGGTGGCGACCCGCTGCCGTTGAAGACCATTTCCGAAGAGCTCGGGATGGTCACGAGTACGTGCCTGCATATACTGCGCGCGCTGGTGAGCGAGGGGCTGGTCAAGGTCGATGTGGCCAGCAAGCGCTATAGCCTGGATGTAGGCATGCTGACATTGGCGCGCAGCGTGATTGAAAGCAGTCCTTTTCCGGCCTTGGCGCAGCCGGTATTGGATCGCCTATCCAAGGAGGCGAACGTCACCGCGATCGGCGTTGAAATCACCAGCCAGGATCATATGGTGGTGTTGGCGTTATCGCGTTCACATGCCCCCTTCCGGTTGCATGTCGATGTCGGTAGCCGTTTTCCGGCCTTGATCAGCGCAACCGGCAGGTTGGTTGGCGCCTATACCACCAGCATGGACGATGCCGAGATCGAACGACGTTTTAAGGCGTTGCGTTGGGATCAGCCGCCAGATATCGAGGCTTGGCGTAAAGACGTCGAGGCAGTGAGAAAAAAGGGCTACAGCATCGATCGGGGAAACTACATCGACGGCGTGACCGTGATTGCCGTGCCGGTCTTCAATGCGCATGACAGGCTTTCGCATTCCCTGGTCGCCGCTGCGCTATCCAATCAACTGCCTGCGTCCAAAACTCAGGCATTAATCAAAGAGCTGCTCATTGAGGCGCAGACCTTATCGACGTTGCTGGCGGCCAGGGCATAACGATGACGCAAAACGTAATTACCGAACAGGCATTACGTGACGATGGCTGGCGCGAACGCACCAGCCAGGGTTTTTCTGCATTGATCGGGCCGATCTGGTCTCGCCGCGAGGAGTCAGTCTGGGCCTATGGAGTATTGACCGGTGACCAGCACGCTAATCCCATGGGGCTCGTGCATGGCGGACTCATCGCGACGCTGATGGATCAAACGGTCAGTATTGCCGCGTGGGAGGCCTTGTCCCGCGAGCCTTGCGTGACGGTGCAGTTGGATATGCACTGCCTTGCCGCGGCGAGGCCAGGGCAGTTCCTGGAGGCACGCGCACGCGTACTGCGTGCCACGAAAAGCCTTGTTTTTGTGCAAGGGGAGATATCCTCGGGCGAGACGTTGATCTCCAGTGGGCAAGCTGTGATGAAACGCGTGTGAGGTTACACTTCCTGCCCGAGAAACCCGCCACTCTGGTGTTGCCACAAATGCGCATAAACCCCGCCGTGGCTCAGCAACTCTGCGTGGCTACCTTGCTCGATAATCTTGCCTTGATCCATCACAATCAATCGATCCATGGCTGCGATGGTCGAGAGGCGATGTGCGATGGCGATCACGGTCTTGCCTTGCATCATTTCGCTCAGGCTTTCCTGGATCGCGACTTCTACTTCGGAGTCCAGCGCGCTTGTCGCTTCATCTAATAGCAAAATGGGCGCGTTCTTGAGCATGACACGTGCGATCGCGATGCGTTGACGCTGCCCGCCGGATAGTTTCACACCACGTTCGCCGACTTGGGTGTCGTAGCCCGTATGTCCGTGTGGGTCGCTCAAACGCTGGATGAATTCATCGGCCTGGGCGTGTATGGCTGCCCTGCGTATGTCTGCGTCGCTCGCGTTGGGGTGTCCGTAGGCGATGTTGTCGCGGATGCTGCGATGGAGCAATGACGTGTCTTGTGTGACCATGCCGATCGCATTGCGCAGGCTGTCCTGCGTCACGTGTGCAATATTCTGACCATCGATGCAGATACGGCCGCTATCGACGTCGTAAAAGCGCAGCAGCAGATTCACCAGCGTCGATTTGCCTGCGCCCGAGCGGCCGACCAGGCCAATTTTTTCTCCTGGTTTGACGGCCAGCTTCAGACCATCCAGGACTTGGCGTTCCCCGTTGTAGTTAAAAGACACTTGATCGAATACGACCTCGCCCTGCGTGACCTGTAGCGTCGGGGCATCAGTCTGGTCCTGGACGGCGCTTTTGCGCGAAAAAGTGGCGATGCCGTCTTGTACTGTACCGATAGCCTCAAAGAGCGAGGTCATCTGCCACATGATCCAGTGGGACATGCCGTTGACTCGTAGAGCCATCGCCGTCACAGCCGCGACGGCCCCTGGACCAATCGCACCAGCGTGCCATAGGTGCAGGCCATAGCCACCCGCCGACAGAATCAGTCCGACGATCAACACCTGATTGGCGATTTCGAATTGACTGACGAGGCGCATCTGGCGGTAGCCCGTGTTTTTGAAATCCTCCATGGCGGCGCGGGCAAAGTGGGCTTCGCGGTGTGTATGCGAGAATAATTTGACCGTGGTGATGTTGGCGTAGGCATCGGTGACCCGCCCCGTCATGGATGATCTCGCATGAGCCTGCTCTTGCGAGACTTTACCCAGCCGAGGGATGAAGTACCGTACCGTGATCGCGTACAGGACAATCCAGACGATGAAGGGAAGCATCAGTCGAATGTCGAAGCTACCCGCCAGGGCAATGATGGTGACGAAGTAAATGCCGATACCGAGCAGTATCTCCGAGACGGTAAACAACACCTCGCGGACCGCCAGCGCGGTCTGCATGACCTTGGTGGTGACGCGGCCGGCAAACTCGTCGGCAAAGAATGATAGGCTTTGCCGCAACATCAGACGGTGAAAATTCCAGCGCAACCGCAGCGGTAAATTGATCGCCAGCACCTGATGCTGAATGACGGTCCGTACCGCGACGAGGCCAATGCTGGCGACCAGCACGATACCAATACTCCAGAGGACGCGGGTCTCTTGCGCAGCAAGGGGCCCCTCGGGATGCCAATCTGACAGAAAATCCACGATCTGCCCCAGGAACGCGAACAGCCACGCTTCGTAGATGGATACGGCCGCACTGAATAACGCCAGCATGGCCAGATAGCGGCGCGCGCCGTGCGAGCAGGCCCACAGGAACCGCAATAGCCCCTTGGGGGCAACAGTGGGGGACTCGGCAGGGAAGGGGTCAAGCAGGTGTTCAATCGGGCGGGGCAAAACAGCCTCCGGAAATGCGAAAAAAGAAGCGGCACTGCTGTTCCCAGCAGGGACGCTTCATTTTTTCAATGAGGTCGGGACAAGATGCCCCCGATTTTACCGGTTAATGTTCTTTTGCCGCCGGGCCGCCCCAAGGCAAAAACGGCCCCCTTTGGGGGGCAGCAAGCCGAAGGCGCAGCGTGGGGGTACTCCCTGCCGCCGGGCCGCCCCAAGGCAAAAACGGCTCCGGGGTGTAAAACCTGCGGAAACTCAGGTGGATTCAGTGTCTTTCTTGAACTGCCATACCGTTCGATAGCCATTTCGCCAATCAGGCGGCATTTCACAAGGACGCGGATCCATACTGGCATAACGTGCCGGCTGGCCTCGAACGATGTCTCCCTGGTGGCGGCTGGGGATAGGGCTAGGCGTATACGCAAAGGAATCCGCAGACGAGTACACCGGCAATAAAAGCAGACGCGGGTCAGGCGATCGATTCGGTGTCGAGCCGTGCACCGTCCGGCAATTGAGCAATATCGTGGTTCCGGGGCCCCCGACCGGCTTGACCGCCATATCGTCAGCCATCCAGCCTAGATCTTCATCACGAATACGAACGACAAAATTTCCGTCATGGTCGTACATGCTATACAGGGGCCCCATGTGGCTGCCCGGAATAAAAGACAGCGGCCCCTGTTCAGGTGTACATCCATTGATGTAGACGCCAACTGTCACCGGGCTATAGTCAGTATGGGGCCAGGCCGGGATATCTTGATGCCAGTCAAAGCCTCGACTACCTTTCCCCGATTTGATGTTGAGCTTGGCATGATGGAACTTGACGTCGGGACCAACGACATCGGCGACCAGGTCAGTCAGCACCGGATCGCTCATGAACTCCCACAGGATCGGATGCTGATCCTGCGGGCTGGATACCCGGTGCAAACGAGGGTTTTCCGGGCTGTGCCCTTCTTCTAAAACGAAGGTGCTATTTGATTCGGTCACTGAGCGACTGTGTTCGATGAGTTCCTCTGTCGCGTGCCGCAGGCGTTTTAGCCATGCCTCTGGCACATATTTTTCAAGGACGAGAAAGCCGTCCGCGAAAAACCGTCTACGCTGCTGCTCGGTCAAGACAATACCTGGGTGTTCGAGTACACGTTCTGGAATCATGTCATCTCCTCCTCGTTCTGCGCCCCATAAGCGCGGTTCAACATGGACAGCCGCCGCTTGATCAGGAGATCAAGCGCAGATACCTCGGTCTTTATGGCTTGTGCAAACATGGATATGGGTAACCTCGATCAATGCATGCCGCTGGGCATCCACAACGCCAGATTCGGAAACCAGTACAACAGGGCGATCAGCACGTACAAGAGCGCGCAGAACGGTAGTGCCCCCTTAATGATGTCGCTTAGGCCTATGCGGGAAATACTCTTGACGACAAAGAGATTCAAACCCGCCGGTGGTGTAATTTGCCCGAGTTCGATCAGCACCACTAACAACACCCCGAACCAAATGGGATCGATGCCATAATCGAGCAAGATCGGATAGAGCAACGGTACGGTAATCACGACCATACCAATACTATCCATCAACATGCCGAGCAATGTGTAGAACACGATGATGACGAGGATCAGTTCGCCACGGGTCAGATCCCAGGCTTCAAGCACATCGGCCAGCTCGTCCGTAATGCCCACCATCCCGATTGCATACGAAAACAAATACGCGGCATAGACGATAAATAGAATCGTGCCACTGACTTGGACTGTCTTGCCCAGCGCCCGACGAAATGCTGCCCAATCCAGGGTGCCCCAGATTTTGCCAATTACGAATGCCAGTAGCGCGCCTACCCCCGCCGATTCGGTCGGGGTCGTGTAGCCAAAGTACAGGCTTCCCATCACCAGTAAAATCAACAACGTGAACGGTAATAGATCACCAGCTAATTGCCTGGACGAGCCAACCGCCTCGATGGAGTCGTGCTCACGCGGAGATAACGTTGGATTCAACAAACACCGGATAGCAACATAGATGGCAAAAAGGCCGCAAAGAACGAGCCCTGGAATAAGACCAGCCATGAACAGCTTGCTAATGGAGGTATCGGTGAAAGTGCCGTAGATGATCAAGGCGATGCTGGGCGGAATCAGGATCCCTAACGTTCCCCCGGCCACGATAGTACCCGCCGCAATGCGTGGACAGTAGCCGCGTTGCTCCAACTGGGGCAACGCGATAGATCCAATGGCAGCCGCAGTCGCTACCGACGAACCACTAATGGCCGAGAACGCCGCACAGCCGGCAACGTTCGTCTGGAGCAACCCGCCCGGCAAAAAGCGCACGAGTTGACTCATCCCTCGATAGACGCGCTGGCTTAGGCCGCTTTCCAGCATGAACTCAGCCATCAGAATGAACAACGGAATGGCAGTCAGCGAAAAGTTATATGTACTGCCCCAGGACACCAACCCCAGTCCGCCAAATCCGTCCCAGCCGCTGGCCATGAAAATATATAGCGCCGCGGTCACCGCGATGGCAAAGGGAATCCACATTCCGCCCACTAGCAGCAGCAGGAATATTCCACCAACGATCAACATCTGTGCGGTTTCACTCATGGCTTGTACCTTTGCGAATGCTGTCCGCACTTCGAATCAGTTGAAGTACCAGAATCATGACTAGCGTGAGTAGTCCCAGCACCATAAAGATTTGCGGAATATAAAGCGGGGTCGCCAGCACGGTGGGCGCCTCTATCTTGCGTTGCCATGAATCATGAACCAAGCGTGCCATCTGCCACAAAAGTATCAGCGATACGCCTAAAGACAGCACATCGAACAACATTTGGACCCAACGCGCAATCCGCGGTGGTAATTTGTTCAAGACGAGTTCGACCCGAAATAATGCCCCTTTGGATAACGCGACTGGCATACCCAAGAAGACAATTGCCACGAGCATATAGCCTGCGACCTCATCCGTGAACATCAACGAGAAATGTAGAAATGATCGGCAGAAAACTTCTGCGCAGATCAGCAACCCCAATGCGACTACGATGAACTCGATGAGTATCTTTTCAAAGTCAATGACGGACTCCAGCGCTCGGAGTACGAACGAACGCTGATATGAAGGCTCATTATGTTGCATGGCGTACCTCGCTCAGCGGTTCAGGACGGCACGGACTTTTGCTAGCGCTTCGACGGTTTCGGGGCCTTGCTGCTTGGCCCACTGATCCCAATAGGGTTCTATCATGGCAGTCGCTTTATCGATATCCGCCTGCTGAGGATCGACGATCTTCATGCCGGCCTCACTGAATGACTTTCCGAGCGCATCTTCTTCGCTGAGAAGGCGTTCGGTCGTGAGGGGCGACATCTTTGCCACTTTTTCCCGGATCGCGGCTTGCGTCTCTGCGCTCAATCGTTCAAAGGCCTTCTTGTTGACGATATATAAACCGTCGAAGTAATTCACCGGAAAACGATAGTTGTATTTCAGCGAATCGCGCCATAACCGGCCGCCACCGGAGTTTGCTGTCAGCGCACCATCGACCGTACCTGATTGCAGTGCGGAGGCAACCTCGGGGGTGCCCATGGAAATCGGGATACCGCCAAAGCGCGAGATAAATTCAGATTGCTCGGGCGAGGTCACGCGAATTTTTTGATTGCGAAAATCCTCTGTGCCGGCCAAGGGCTTGGCTGAGTATGCCGTCTGATGAGGGTAAATATACCGTCCCAATACGATCACCCCCTGCCGTTCGAACTCCTTCTCAATATAGGGTTTAAGTACTTCGACCGCCTGGTCGTATTCCTGAGGGGTATGAAGCAGCATGGGCAAACGCAGAATACCCGCGACCTTTACGTTTCCTAAAAAGAATCCGTCTTCGGCGATTTGAATGGATCCATTGCCGACGGCTTGTGTAATATTGGCCGCCTGGATAGGCAAGGAACCGCCTAGTCGCAAGCGAATCTTGAGATCGTCGCCCACTTCATTCTGTATGGCATTCAGGATCTCGCGAAAACTCTTGACCGTCGCCATTGTGTCTGACGGGCCATAGGTGTAGGCGGTCCAGGTGGCAGCATAGCTGACCGAAGAGGTCACAAAAGCGCCGGCGATGATGGCGAGTGCGATGCCGAATTTACGCATAACTGTCTCCGAATAGTTGTAATTGATGTCACTATCATGTGTACAAGAACTGCCTGGAACAATATGCAGCCCGTATGCCCTGGGCTAGTGCTTCGATGAACGGTATGACCAACTCACGCTTCTCATTAGTGATTTTTTTCGTTACGGCACTTCGATTTATCGAATCTATTGGGTGCCTGACGTCGGGCAACCATCGACCAAATAACTGCTGTCATATTTGCATTGCACAATAGAGGCCTCTGGCAACTAGGAGACTGTCGTGCAACCGTACTCTTACCGTCAAATTGCTTCTGACCTCGTGCTCTGGGACGAGTATGTCAACAACTTTGGCGATCTGACCGATGATCAATTTCGTGCGATGACGATCGAGCAGCGAATCGCGATGATTACGCGGGCCTATGGCCCGGAACGTCAGGCGATGTGTGCCGTCGCCATGGCTTGACACACAACGCTGGCGTCAGTGCGCCTGGTAGTGGGGCGAACGCTTTTCAAGAAATGCCGCGACGGCCTCGTCGTGATCTTTGGTGTGATGAGCGAGCGCCTGATAGGCAGCGGCGAGCTCTAGCGATGACTGTAGTGACGCGAACTGACTCTCGCGCAGTAGCCGTTTGGTCAATCGCAGTGTTAGCGGAGGTTGCTCCGCAATCCGTCGTGCCATAGCCTGCGCCTCGGCAAGCAGCGTATCGCCCGGGACGATTCGTGTGATCAGCCCGATTTCACGAGCTTCATCGGCCTTGATGCGATCACCCGTCAGCATCAGTTCTAATGCTTTGGGCGCACCGAGTACGCGTGACAGCAGCCAGGCCCCACCGTCGGCAGGAACGATACCCAGCTTGATAAAGCTCGCGGCAAACAGGGCGCTGTCCGATGCGATGCGTATGTCGCACATGCACGCCAAATCCAGGCCGGCTCCAATAGCCGGACCATTGATGGCGGCGATGGTCGGTACATTCAGGTGATACAGCGCCAGCGGGATCTGTTGTATTCCCCGACGATAGGCCTCGCATACTTGTACGGGCGAGCCCGCCGAAAAACTCTTTTTATCGCGCATGTGTTTCACATTGCCGCCGGCCGAGAAGGAGGATCCGGCACCGGTGAGCACGACTGCCCGTACGGTGTCATCGCGTTCGAGGCGATGGCAGGCTTGGACAAACTCCAGCATTTCATGCTCTTCGGATAGGGCGTTGCGCTGTTCCGGACGGTTCATCGTTAGCGTGACGACGCCATGCTCATCACGTTCCTCGATTAGAAAGTCGGTCATTTTTTTCAGATCCAGTTAGAGATTGAGATTGAGTTCGCCCGAGGTGGCGATGGGCCACCATGCTTGAGGGCCTGCGGCGCATACCGCTTGGCCTAAGCGGAGTGCCCACCAGCCTTGCGAGCCGTATTCACTGCGCCATGACCACAACCTGCGTGTTGCGTATTGCAGGCTATGCTCGTAGGTGAAACCGATTGCCCCATGGACGGCGTGGGCCAGGGATGCTGCTTTGCCAGCCGCCCGGCCTGAGCGGATCTTGGCCGCGGCGATCGCCAGGCCGGCCTCGCCCTGGTCTGCTTGCTCAAAAGCGTAAGCCGCTGCGGTGGCGACGGCTCCCGCTTCGCAGCCCAGCTCCGCGATATGGTGTTGGATTACCTGAAATTGTGCCAGCGGGCGACCAAACTGTATGCGCTCGGTGGAATACGCTAATGTTTGTTCCAGGATGCGTTCGATGGCTCCGGCCATTTGAGCAGTTCGCAGCATGGCGCCATAGCGCATGACGGCGGCTCGGCCGAGATTGGGTGCCGAACGCCATTCTTGTATTGGAGCTTCTTTCAGTGTCAGTGTGTCGCGTGGTTCTCGTGCGATATTCAGCGCCGCCTGCGCCGAGAACGCCGATTGGCCCAAAGCACGCATCTGCGTGAGGTCGATCCAGCCCATGTGCGGGACGCTGTCGATTTCGGTGATTAGTACGAGGCGTTGTGCTTGGCTTGAAAACGGGATGTTCTTTAGCGATGCCGTAATGGCAGCGCCGTTGTCGTTGAGTGTGATCGCGCTGGCGTTGGTCGATCCGATCGTCATGACGACGTTCCCATCTGTCTGCGCGCAGCCTGCGGTTTCTAAGACATAATTTGCCAACAATGTCTCGGCCAACGGTACGGGTACGGTATACCGGCCTGTGGCGTGCAGTAGGGGATACACCTGCCCCCACGACAGATTGCTGCCGCCGACATCGTCGGCACGCATCGCCAGCGTGAAGCCCTGGTCTGCCACTGCGTCCCACAACGCTTGTGGAAATTCACCGGCCTCTGCACGCTGGAGAACGTCGCTGGTGACGAGATCACTGAACAGCGCGTTGGCGCTGTCTTGCAGCATGGATTGAATATCGTCCATGATTATCTTGCTCCCAGTCCGCGCGCGATGATGCCTCGCAGGATTTCTCGAGTACCGCCACGTAGCGAAAAAGACGGCGTGACTTGTGTCAGATAAGCCAGCACTTGCGCGCCATCGGGGCCGCTGTTGACGCGTGGTTCGATGTCGAACACCGCGTGCGCCACTTCCGGCAGCGCCTGTTCGAATAGGGTTCCCAGATCCTTGACGCAGGATGCTTCCACTTGAGGGTCCTCTCCACGTTCCAGACGTCCCGCTATGGTCAAGGACATCTGGCGAAGCGTCACGACATCGGCCATGAGTCGGCCTATCGCTTCGATCGCGCGATGGTCGCCGTGTTGATTCGCCCATTCGACCATCACGGTTAATAGCGCGGCTCCGCTCAGGTAACGTTCGGGCCCACTACGTTCAAAAGCCAGCTCGGCCATGACTTGCGCCCAACCTTCTCCGGCGGTGCCGATTAACTGATCGTCCGGAACGAACACGTCTTCGAAGACAACTTCGTTGAAATGTGCGTCGCCTGCGAGGTCACGGATAGGGCGTACGGTGACGCCGGGTGCCTGTAGATCGATGATGATCTGCGAAAGGCCTCCATGTCTTTGGCTGCCCGGTGTCGTGCGCACCAGCGCGATCATCCATTGGCAACGGTGAGCGTTGGTGGTCCAGAGCTTGGTTCCATTGACACACCATCCCCCTTCCACTGCTTCGGCGCGCGTGCGTGTCGCGGCGAGGTCGGATCCCGAGTCGGGTTCGGACATGCCGATGCAGAAATAGGATTCGCCTCGCGTGATGGGCGGCAGGAAGCGTTGCTTTTGTGCCTCGGTGCCATAGCGCAGAATCAGAGGCCCGCTTTGGCGGTCGGCCGTCCAGTGAGCGAGCACGGGTGCTCCTGCAGCCATGAGTTCTTCGGCCAAGACATAGCGCTCGAGTGCGCTGCGTGCTTGTCCGCCGTACTCGCGTGGCCAGGTCATGCCGATCCAACCCTTGCGGCCAAGCGCGCGGGTGAATTCGGCATCGAATCCCATCCAGGACATCATGCGGCTGGTAGGGGAGAAATCAGGACCTAATGTTTCATGCAGAAATTCGCGAATTTCACGACGCAGATCGTCGGTCGCCGGTGGTAGGCCGATGGGCATGAACCTGTTGGACCACATGCTATAGCACCCCCTGAGTACGAAGCTGATCGATCTCGGCGTTCGACATGCCAAGCACGTCACTCAATACGAGATCTGTATGTTGACCCAGCAATGGTGGTGGATCACCATATTCAATCGGATGCGTGGTAAAGCGTATGGGGTTGGCCACGAGTGGAACGGTCGCACCCACGGGATGGCGCAAATCCATGCGCATGCCGCGATGCAGGACTTGTTCGTCTTCGAATGTTTGATCGAGTCGATTGATCGGCCCACAGGGCACGGCATTGCGTCCCAGCTCTTCGCACCACGATGCGGTGGTGCGAGTTTGCATCGCCGCGGCAATGAGGGGCGCCAATTCGTCGCGATGGGTCACTCGGTCCGCATTCGTGCGAAAGCGCGCGTCCGTGCTCAGGTGATCTAATCCTGCCAGACGGCAGAAGCGCTGGAACTGCCCGTCGTTGCCGATTGCCAGAATGACGTGGCCGTCCTCGGTCGGAAATGATTGGTATGGAACCACGTTGGGATGGGCGTTGCCGTAGCGTTTGGGGATGGCACCGGAAATCAGGTAGTTTTGGGCCTGGTTCGACAGCATGGCGACCTGGCAGTCGAGCAGCGCCATGTCAATGTGCTCGCCAACACCGTGTCGATCGCGTCGCGCCAGCGAGGCAAGAATGGCGACGCAGGCGTACATGCCGGTCATGAGATCTGCTACGGGGACGCCCACTTTTTTGGGGCCGCCGCCAGGCACATTGTCTGCCTCTCCTGTCAGGCTCATTAGTCCACCCATACCCTGGATCATGAAATCGTATCCAGCGTGGCCGCGCATCGCGCCTGTCTGGCCAAACCCCGTAATCGAGCAGTACACAAGGTCCGGCTTGATAGCGCAGAGCGATGCGTAGTCCAATCCGTAACGTGTCAGGTCGCCGACCTTGAAGTTTTCAATCACGACGTCCGCGGTGGCGACCAGGCGGCGAACCAGTTCCTGACCGTCAGGCGTCGCGATATCGATTGTGACTGATCGCTTACCGCGATTGGCACACAGAAAGTAGGCAGTCTCGGAGGTATCGTGGCCGTTGTCGTCTTTCAGAAAGGGAGGGCCCCAGCCTCGGGTGTCGTCGCCATGCTGAGGGCGCTCCACTTTGATGACTTCGGCCCCCAGATCGGCCAGCGTTTGCGCGGCCCACGGGCCTGCCAGAATTCGCGAAAGATCGATGACTCGCAAATGAGAAAGCGCTCCGGACATCAAGCGACTCCTGCCAGGTAGAAGAGAAAGGGAATGAGTACGGTCATTGCTGTACCTCGCTGGCTTGTTTGCGATAGCGCTTTTGCTCTTCGGCAATGCGTTTTTCCCATTCATCGCCTGCCAAGAATGCAAGGAAGGGGGCATCTACTTTGGCGGCTTTCAAGTACTCGGGATCCGCCATGGCGTCCTTGATGCTCTTTTGCAGGCGCGCGACAATTTCCGCAGGTACGCCCTCAGGCATGGCGAATCCGCGTTCGGCCGTCATTTCCACGCTCAACCCATTTTCGAATGTGGTCGGTACCTGCGGCAGCGACGGTAGACGTTGAGGGACAAACTGGGCCAGCAATTGCAGTGGAACTGCTTCGGAATCGGCGTTTTGTACTTCCGAGGCAGAGACAAATGCCAGATCGATATGGCCACCGCCGAGATTCACTTTCTGTTCTGCGGTGCCCTTGAAGGGAATCGCGTTGAATTGCACATTGGCGGCGTCTTGCATACTGAGCATGGCAAGGTGGCCATTGGTTCCGATACCGTTATGGCCTGCCGACAACGTCCCGGGTTGAGCGGACAGTTGCTGGATCATCTGCTTGAAGTCGTGGGGTCCCTTGTCTTTGCGAGCGACCAATACCGTAGGGTCGGACATGACGCGGGCGACTAATTGAATCTTGGCAGGATCGTAGGCCGCTTTCCTGTACATGGGCAGGAAGAAGTAGCCCGGTAGATTGACGATGGCCGTCGTATAGCCGTTTGGATCGGACCGCTGCATATGGGATACGGCCAATTCGCCCGAGGCGCCTGGACGATTCACGATCACGAGCTGTGATTTGCCGCCGAGATGTTTTTGAATATAGGGCGCCAGCGTGCGCGTCATGACGTCGGTGGTGCCACCCGCGGCGAATCCCACCACGATCTCGATAGGACGGTCGTCCGGCCAGGCAGCGTGAGCAGATTCCTGAGCAACGGTCAGGCACAAGACTGCCGCCAGGCAGAGCCACGGGTGCTTTCTCATTTCGTCTCTCCATTTGTTGTTGTATTTGCCGTATTCCGGCCTGGAAAGAGTAGGCACTTGCGCGCCGTACGAAAAGCGATTTTTTTTAAAACTGATATATTCAAAAAACGACTGTATTGATGTGCATCAGAAAATCTGATGTCATTTGCCCACTATGTCGTTTGCTTCCGATTTCAGTGTTCCGTTATCGAGTGTTATCGCACACGTGTTGGTTGCATTGTTGATGACCTACATCATGGTAGGTACGTCATATTCCTTTTGTGCTGAGGGCACGCATGACTCTGAAGCAGATTGAAGCCTTCTATTGGGCTGCCACGCTGGGCAGTTTTGGCATTGCCGCAGCCCGCCTGCACATTACTCAGTCCTCGTTGTCCAAACGTATTGCCGAACTGGAAAGCGAGTTGGGTCGGGCGTTATTTGATCGCAGTGCGAAAAAGTCCGTACTCACCGAGGTGGGAGAGCGGCTTTTGCCGCGTTGCCGAGCTGCGTTGGATTTGATTGAGGCGATCAGCCATCACGACGATGCGTCGGATGAACGTGCGTTGACCGGTACTTGCAAGTTCGGCATCAGTGAGCTCTCGGCATCGACGTGGTTGCCTCGTTTTGTCGATCGGGTGCGCGCGTCATATCCCAAGCTGATGCTTGAGCCTCAGGTTGTGTTGACACGTCAGTTGGAGCGCCTCGTCCAAAGAGGTGAACTGGATTTCGCCGTGATTGCGGGTACGCCGGCCAGCTCATCCATCGACAGTCAGACCGTCGCGCGAGTTTCGTTTTCATGGGTTGCGTCTCCCCGTTTTGCGCGTGCGGGACAGACTCTGGTGGCGAAAGATTTTGGCAGTCTGGACATCCTGACGCATCCTCCCGAGTCGGGATTAGCGACCGTGTTCAACAGTTGGCTGACGGTGCATAATTTAAAAGTCCGGCGAGCGATTGTTTGCAACAGCCTGACGACAATTACCGGTCTGACGGTATCGAATATGGGGTTGAGCTTTCTGCCCAGCGACTATGTGCAGCCGCTTGTCGAGCGCGCCAAGCTGGTGACCCTGCATAGTGAGCCAGCGCTTCCCATGCTGGATTACAACTTCATCTGGCTCCGTGATGATATTCGCCCCATGACGCATGTGATGAAGAAGCTGATTTTGTCGTCAATCGATTTTTCGATTCCGAACGAATTATGGCTTTAGCCAAAATTAAAACCCTCGTCCCGAATAGTCGAGCGAGGGCTTTTTTCCCGATATAGGATCCAGATCAGATCCTATTCGATTGCGACGTGGCGATTGTCACTGCGCGGGAGCGCGGCCATTTTGCTTGAGCTCGGCCGCCAGTTTGGTCAAGGGCGCTTTGGCGTCATCGATATCCTTTTGCCACGCTGGTCCAGGCTTGTAGGCGAGGATGGCGGAGAAGGACTTCGCCGCTTCGAGGAAGCCGGGGTCTTTCAAGGCTGCTTCCAGCGCAGCTTGCAGTTTGTCGCGAACATCGGTGGGCACCCCTTTGTCCACGGCCAGTCCGCGATCGGAAGGCACGACCACGTCGAATCCCTCTTCTTTCGCTGTCGGCACGTTCGGCAGCATGGGCGCACGTTCCTCGACAAACTGGCCCAAGATGCGCAGCTTCTTCTGCTCGCCGGCGGGATTTGGCACAGCGGTGTGGCTGGCAAAAATCATATCGACGTGGCCACCCATCAGGGCGACCTTCGACTGTCCTGTTCCCGCAAAGGGCACCTCAGTAAAGGATGCGCCGCTTTCTAGCATCAGAATATTCAGTGCGACGCCGCCGTTGCTGCCCAAACCGTTCTGGCCAATGGAGACGCTCTCGGGCTTGGCTTTTACCGCAGCGACCAGTTCTTTTAGGGTCTTATAGGGACTGTCATCGCGCACTACCAGCAGGGTCGGATCGCTAACGACGCGACCGATCAGGGCAAACTGGTCTGGGTCGTAAGGGGTCGACTGCACCAATGGCATGAAGTTCATGGGTGGCGTGTTGACCATTGCGACGGTGTAGCCATCCTTGGATGCTCGTTGCACGTAAGCGTTGGCAATCGCTCCTGATGCGCCCGGCTTGTTGACGACGACGATGTTGGCCGTGTCGGACAGGTGTTTTTGCATGAACGGCGCCAGCGTGCGTGCCAGTACGTCCGTTTCGCCGCCGGCGGAGAAACCGACAACCAGTTCGATGGGTTTGTCATTGGGCCAGGCAGCCCAGACGGAGGTACAGGCGGTCGTGCCGAGCAGGGCGGTTGAGTATATCGCTGCGCGTATGGGGAATTTCATCGTTATTCTCCTTCCTGATTTTCATTTATTGTTTTTCGGGCTCGAATGAGCCCGGTGGGTTACAGCAAGCAATCGGGCTGTTCGCGGACGATGGCGTCAAAGATCGGTTGAAAATGCAGCCATGCCATGAACGGCGTCGCCAGATGCTTTTTGGAATGCAGTGCTGCTTCCCGATTGATCATTTTCAGGGGCTTGCCAGTGGCTTCGGCCTTGAGCTGGATTTCACAAGCACGCTCAGCTGCGATGAACCACCAGGCGGCTTCTTCGATGGTCTCTCGACCCGCCGAGAACAGACCGTGGTTTTGGTGAATGGCGATCTTTGCATTACCGAACGCCTGTGCAACGGCATGGCCTTTGTCGTTTTCCACGACGACCGCGCCCGCCTCTTCGGTGATTAACGCTTGGTCTTCATAGAAACCGCACGCCGTTTGTGTGATCGGGTCGAGCGGGCGTCCCAGCGCGGCCCATGCCATGCCGTTCGTGGTATGTGCGTGGCACGATGCCATGACATCGGGGTTGGCCTCATGAATGGCGGAGTGCAATACGAAACCCGCCCGGTTCACCGCCCATGTTCCCTCCAGTACGGTGCCGTCGCGTTCAACCAGCAACATATCGCTGGCACGCACACGTCCGAAATCCATGGCAAAAGGATTCGTCCAATACAGGTTGGGATGTTCGGGATCTCTCACCGTGACGTGGCCCGCAAATCCGTATTCGTAGCGGAATTTGGCAAATACCCGACAAACTGCGGCCAGCCGTTGGCGCCGATGCCAGCGCTCTGCGTCGATAGAGTCAAAGATGGGGTATTTGGGGAAATACAGGTTTTCCTGTTTGGGACGGTAGACGGTTTCCGGCGTTGACGACATGACGACTCCTGGCAAATTCATGGCAGACCCGCTGCAATGTGCGACACGCATCATTGTTCGGGCTACGGACTGACAATGCCGGGATTCTAGGCAGTGGTCTAACATGGGGGCCAATCATATAAACAGTGCCAGTCATAAATCTGGCTTATGGAGACGTAGCGTTCGTTATGCTTGCCCGCATCCAACTGCGCCATTTGGAGGCATTCCATGCTGTCATGATGTCTGGTTCGATCACGGGGGCGGCTGCGCTGCTGCACGTGACGCAGCCAGCCGTCAGCGCGACCATCAAGCACTTTGAGCAACGTCTGGGATTTACGCTATTTCGGCGTCAGGGTGGGCGTCTTGTTCCCACACCTGAGGCCCGTACGTTGCTGCCTGAAGTACAGGATATTTTTGGTCGGGTGGCGGGCCTGGAACGATTTAGCCAGGACCTTGCAGAAGGGCTCCAGGGATCGCTTGCCATCGCAGCCAGTTCCCCCATCGCCAATGCCTGGCTGGCGCAGGCTGTAGCCGAGTTTGTCAAAACTCGCCCGAAGATTCGTATATCGCTGCAGTCGATGGATTCAAACCTGATAACGGAGCGGCTTATCAACGAACAAGTGGATCTTGGCGTGGCGTTCTCGCCGGGCGATCACGACGCTATTCATTCTTTGCCAATGGGACATGCCGAACTCAGTTGTATTTTTCCCGAGCCCCATCCATTGGCGGCGTTCCCGTCAATCGCTGCTGAAGATCTATTGCCGTATCCGGTGATTACTTACGTCCCGCAAGCTTTGTTGCGACGCTGTCTGACTGGATTTCTGGATTGCCCTTTGAATATACAGGTCGAGGTGGCAACATCGATGACGGGCATCGTCCTGGCGTTTCATGGCGCGGGCGTCGCGTTGGTCGAGTCCAGCTTGCTGAATGCCCTGCCTGTACACGGGCTGACAAGCCGGCCACTGACGCCTGAGATTCAGGTGCACAGTCACGTGCTGTGGAGCACGCTTCGACCCCAGACTGAGTTGTCCCGTACGTTCGTGCGGCATCTGACCAGCTCGTCATTTCCGTCGGGCTAAGGACTACGCGGCGGTCGACGATATGGGCTGGCTCACGACACGTTGCTGCCACCGGCCGGTGATTTCATCATCCCGGCGCGCAATCTCCCTGTGCCTTCTCGGGGCCCTTCAGTCTGTCGTGATGTTTGCGGTTTGCACCACAGTTTTCCATTTGCTCAGGTCCGCTCGGACTTGCTGCATGAGCGCTTCTGGCGTGCCTCCGATGGCGTCGAGTCCTTGCTCTTGCAAGGCGTGCTGAACGTCTTTATTCGCCAGGGTTTCTTTCAATGCGGCATTGACCTTTTGCACCACGTCGTCAGGCAGGCCTTTGGGGCCGACGAATGCAAACCAATTGAGCGCTTCGAAGTTGTCGACGCCTTGTTCCGCGATGGTAGGGGTATCGGGTATTGCCGCAGATCGCTTGGAGGACGTCACGCCCAACGCGCGAATGGTTCCTGCACGGATCTGGGGAATGGCAGGCGCCAGCGTAGACATCGCGAGTGGAATTTGGCCCCCTATCAGGTCTGCCATGGCGGGCCCGCCTCCACGATAGGCGACGTGCTGCATCGAGGTGCCTGTGGCGATTTTCAATTGTTCAGCGGCAACGTGGCCTCCGCCACCCACGCCGGATGTAGCGTAGCTATATTGGCCCGGATTGTCTTTTAGCAGCTTGACAAGTTCAGGGAAGGTTTTGACGGGCAGGGAGGGGTGCGTCACGAGTACCAGGCCGCTGTCGGCTGCCATGCCGATGGGCGTGAACGACGAGAGCGGATCGAAGTTTACTTTCCGGATATTCGGCAGAATGGTCATCGCACCGGAGTCGATCAGGTGCAGCGTGTATCCATCGGGTGTCGCACGTGCCGCTGCTTCGGCCGCGATGCCGCCGCCAGCACCCGGCTTGTATTCAATGACGACGGGTTGCCCCAGTACTTCACTGAGTTTTGGCGTGATAGACCGGGCCGTTGCGTCTGCGGCGCCACCGGGTGTATAGCCAAGCAGGAGTCTAATGGGTTGTTTAGGGTAGTCGGAGGCGAGGGTGGGCGCCACGCAAGCGAACATAATCGTCAGGACACTAGCAAAACGCGGAAAGCATCGGCGAGCGAACTTCATCTACGTCTCCTCATCAGATGGTGATGGCTGATCTCGTCCGCTTGTCTGCTTTGTTCGTTGCGGCGACAGCCTGACAAATGCTGATCGGGTCAGCGACCCTCAAAGCGTGGGGGACGCTTTTCCTTCCAAGCCGCGACGCCCTCGCGGATATCGCTTGAGCGCAAGCATTGTGTTTCGCGCAGCGCGAAGGCGTCTGGATCCAAACGTTCCTGGGCCAGATCGTTCAGCGCGGCCTTCATGCCTTGTACAGCCAGCGGGGCCATGCCCGCTACGGTGAATGCTGCTTCCCGAGCGGCATCCTGAAGCTGATCCGCGGGCACAATTCGGTCGATGAAGCCTGTGGCCAACATCTGTTCCGCGTCCAGCGTCTCGGCGAACAGGAACAGGCGCTTGGCCGTGTTAAAGCCAAGGCGTGACACATAGCGGCGCATGCCGCCTATGTAGTAATGCAGACCCAATCTGGCCGCCGGCATAAACATTTTTACGGCGGGTGTCCCCAACCGCAGGTCGCAAGCCAACGCTAGATCAGTAGCGCCACCGTAGATCCCTCCGTTGAGCGCGCAAATCACGGGTTGGGGCAGGTGCTCCACGGCATCGACCATCACTGCAAAGGGGTTGATGGTCACGGTCGCATCGGGGGTGGCGTCACCGGACTCCAATAGGGTGGTGAGATCCGCGCCGGCACTGAAATGCTTGCCTGTGCCGGTCAGGATCACTGCACGAATATGCGGGTCTGTTGCGATGCGTTGGCAATGCTGGATGAGCGCGTCCTGGTCATCAGGTTCAATGCGGTTGGCCTGCGCGGGTCGATTAAGCCGAATCGTCGCGACCGCCCCCTCGATGCTCAGAACGGGGGTGCTGGCTTGTTGCTCCTCCATGCTCACCTCTTGACTTGTGGTATTTTGAATTTTAGTCAATGTATACCACTAATAAGGCACGATGTGGCCTATCCTTCGTCACGACGGACCCATTGATATGAGTCGACCCCAACCCATTAGTCATAGCGACTACAAAGTCTTTATTCCCATCCAGACCCGCTGGATGGATAACGACGTGTATGGTCACGTCAACAATGTGACCTACTATTCGTACTTTGATACGGCGGTCAATCACTACCTGATCCAGCAGGGTGTTCTGGATTTCGAGTCGGGTAGCACGATCGGTTTGGTGGTTGAGACGAGCTGCCAATATTTTGCGCCGATCGCGTTTCCAGATTCGGTCGAGGCAGGTCTGAGAGTGACGCATATCGGACGTTCCAGCGTCCGATACGAAGTCGGTATTTTCAAAGTAGGAGACACCGAGACGCGTGCGGCAGGGCATTTTGTACACGTCTACGTGGACAGGGAAAATCGTCGTCCCGCGGCGATCCCGGCCGAGTTTCTGACAGCGCTCAAGCCGCTGGCCGTGGCATCTGATGCGTGTCTTTAGCTCGGCACACAATGAGCCTCGGTGGCTTTAGGGGTGCGGTTGAGCTGCGCCACATTGCCAACACGACGTGAACTGCGGTTCTAACCATTCTCCGCATTGGTCGCAGTGCCACTTGAATCCAGTGCCGGCGGTGGTATCGGCGGGCCCTTCGATCAGTCGCATGGCAGCGATCTTGTCGTGCGCATTTTCCAACCAAAGGTCCGGGCCGCATTGATCTACAGGGATTTCTCCCGCACCGCCTTGCATGTACCGATTTGTCAGGTGGCAAGGGATTCCCGCCTGCGTTAACAGGTTGGCCCAATGCTGGCCTAACATGACATCAGGGGCGCGCATCAGTCGAAACATGGCCTCTTTCCAGCAATGATAGACCGTTTAATCATAAGACAGTTGTCCGGTATAGGGGTGATACGCCGTCATGGTAGATTGAAGCCCGTTAGCCGAGCCGGCCTCGTCAGTGAGCGGGGCGACTTGTGTTTCACTGATAATGGCATCACGATGAATGCCATTGTGTGTTTGAGGGGAGCATTTATGAAAAAGGTCAAAATCGATTTCGTCTCCGATGTCGCTTGCCCGTGGTGTGCGGTGGGTTTGGGCGGGCTGTTGGCGGCCGTTGACAGGATCGGGCCCGAGCTCGACGTTCAAATCCACATGCAGCCGTTCGAGTTAAACCCCGATATGCCCCAAGGGGGTCAGAATACGGGCGAACGGTTGATGAAAAAGTACGGCTACGACGAAGCCCGCCTGCTGGAAAATCGCAAGGTTATTGCCGAGCGCGCGTCCGCCGTCGACATGCCTATGAATCAAACCAAAGATAGCCGCTCGTACAACACGTTTGGCGCGCACCGGTTGTTGCACTGGGCTGGCACGATAGGCCAGAAAGAGCAGGTGGCTCTGAAGCGCAGCTTGCTGAAGACCTATCATTTCGACAACCTGGACACCAGTGAAACGGATGTGCTGGTGCAGGCGGCTCGCGAGGCTGGACTGGACGAGGCGTTGGCACGGGAGGTCGTGGACTCAGACCGCTACGCTGAAGAGGTGCGGGCTGATCAGTCCAAATGGCGACAGCTGGGTATTTCGTCGGTGCCGTCGGTCATCATTAACGATAAATATTTGCTATCCGGCGGGCAACCCCCGGAAGCGTTCGAGCAGGCGCTACGCCAGGCTGCCGAAGAAAATTGAGTTTTTTTCTTAACGAGTCATACAAGCATCATGATCACAATATTGCATCGCTATAAACGTCTCGGGATAGCACTTGCCTTGGGTGTGTCGACCTTGTCCGCGCAGGCTGAATCGGTTGATAGCTACCCCTCCGAGTCCGTCACTATGATTGTGGGATGGACGGCCGGAGGTCCCGCGGATGGCGTGGGGCGTATGGTCGCCGCAGAAATGGGTAAGCATCTGGGGCAAGCCGTTGTTGTTGACAACAAGGCAGGTGCCGGTGGAAATATCGGCTCGGTGGCGGCCGCGCGTGCGAAACCGAATGGCTACACCATTATGCTGGCGACGGTAGCGTCGCACGGTTTGAATGCCGCGCTGTATGACGATATTGGCTACGATCCCATCAAAGATTTTGCCCCTATCGGCTTGGTCAGTGCGTCACCCTCGACGATGCTCGTGCCACTGAATTCACCGTTTAAAACGGTACAGGATTATGTCGATCAGGCGAAAGCAAATCCGGGCAAGCTGACCTATGGCTCGGGCGGCGTCGGATCATCACAGCATTTAGCGGGCGCGAGTTTCAAGACGCGCACGGGGATTGATATTCTGCATGTCCCGTACAAGAGCACGGCACCTGCGCTGACGGATGTGATGGCGGGCCGTATTGACATGATCATTACGACGGGGGCCATGGCGCCTATTGCATCGGGCAAGGTGCGTCCGTTGGCGATTACGTCGGAATCCCGGATTGCGGCGCTGCCCGATGTGCCGACTTTTGACGAGGCCGGCGTCAAGGGGTTTTACATGAAATCCTGGTATGGCCTGGTGGCGCCTGCGGGTACGCCGGAACCCATTTTGCTGAAGCTGAACGAGGCGTTGACGAAAGCACTGCAAAATCCGGAGTTACGCCAGAAGTTCGTGGATCTGGGATCGGTGCCGGCTGAGCCCATGTCGATTGATGCCTATTGGGATATGGTACAGAACGGCATGGTCGAGGCGGCCGAGTTGGTGCGAATTTCCGGCGCCAAGGCAGAGAAGTAATGCAATGGCGCGATATCGTCGGTATAGCGATATCGCGCCGCGCCATCGCTCAGGGCAGCAAGATCCCCACGCGACGCAGTAATTGCGCGGTTTCAAATACGGGCAAGCCCATGACGCCGGTATAGCTGCCCGACAGATGGGCAATGAAAGTGCCTGCCAGGCCCTGAATGCCGTATGCCCCCGCTTTGCCAAAGGGCTCGCCGCTGTCGCAGTAGCGGGTGATGTCGTCGGCGTCCAGATGGCGCATGCGGACCTGGGAGACGGAGACGTCCTGATGCAGCTGACCGTCGTGCCAGAGGGCGACGGCGGTGTGTACTTGGTGGGTGGTGCCGGACAAGCGGCTCAGCATGTCGATGGCGTGCTCACGATCAATGGGTTTGCCCAGCACGTCGCCTTGCAATATGACGGTCGTGTCGGCGGCCAGGAGCGGCAACGGTGCGAGTGCTTGTGACGTCATCCATTGCTGGCCGCGTTCCGCTTTTTCACGCGCGGTGCGCTGTACGTAGTCAGCGGCGGTTTCGTCGGCATGCTGGGGCTCGTCTTCTCCGGGCGGCGCAGGAACCTGCAATACCGTGTGGGCGAGTCCGATCTGCATGAGGAGTTCGCGGCGGCGCGGGCTGGCCGAGGCCAGATAGAGACGCGGTGTATCGCCGCCAGCGCAAGAGGATGTTGCCATGATCGAAGGCCGCGTCAGGCGCGGTGATAGGGATGGTTGGTCATGATGGCCCAGGCACGGTAAAGCTGTTCGGCCAGGACCACGCGCACCATGGGGTGCGGCAGGGTCAGCGATGAAAGACGGATCTGACCGTCGCTCGCTGCCTTGAGCGAGCTATCCAATCCATCTGGGCCACCCACCAGAAACACGACATCGCGACCCTCTCCGCGCCATTGTTCGAGCCGCTGTGACAAGGCCATGGTGGTCAGGTCGCGTCCGCGTTCGTCCAAGGTGAGTCGCAGCGCGCCGGCAGGAATGGCAGCCTCGATGCGACGCGCCTCGGCAGCCATCATTTGAGCAGGTGTTTTGCCGGTCGTGCGCGGCTCGGGTTTGACTTCCCGCAGCTCGAGTGCGCAATCGGGAGGTAGGCGTTTGGCGTAATCGTCCCAGGCGGTTTCCACCCAGGCGGGCATTCGGTTACCGACGGCGATGACGATCAGTTTCACACGAACGCTTTTTTTAGGTTTCCGGGTCGTCGTCGCTGTCGTCACCACGGGCCGCTGCGCCAGAGCCCGACAGCAGTTTGACGCGAACGGGCTTGTCGCCCCAGATTTCTTCGAGGTTGTAATACTGGCGGATGGCGGGCTGCATGACGTGGATGACAATATCGCCCAAGTCGACAACGACCCATTCGCCCGTGTTTTCGCCTTCGACGGTGATGCCGCTCAGCTTGAGGGCACGACCGCAATCCGCGACGCTCGAGGCGAGCGCGCGTGTCTGCCGGTTGGACGTCCCGCTGGCGATGACGACGCGGTCGAACAGGCTGGTGAGGTGCGTCGTGTTAAAGACTTTGATGTCTTGTGCTTTGACGTCTTCGAGGGCGTCAATGACGGCACGTTGTAATTTTTTAATATCCATGTTTGTAAATATAACCCGCGAGGGCGAAAGTAGTGATGCCCGGGCTGCCGAGTCGGTGGGCTGAAACTAGCGATAGAGGCCATGCGTGGCAATGTAGCGGGCTACCTGGGGGGGCAGCAGGCCCTCGGTGGTGTCGCCCTGCTTGAGCCGGTCGCGTATATCGGAGGCCGAAACCGCCATGGGGGTAAAGGGTAGGGTAATGAGTGCCCGCTCGGGGGTTTGGGCCGCCAGCCAGCCGGTTAATTCGGCGGGCGGCGCCAGCGGGGTGCCCGGACGCGTGGCGACGGCCAGCTCGACCAGGGTCGAGATGTCTTGCCATTTGTGCCAGGTGCAGAAATTGACCAATTGGTCGGCGCCCAGAATCCACACGTAGCGAGCGCCTGCCGGCAAGGCGCGCAGGGTGTCGATGGTGTAGGTGGCGCCGCCGCGTTCGAGCTCGATAGGGTTGACCTCCAGATTGGGCTGGCCGTCGATGGCCAGCTTGATCATGTTCAGCCGGTGCGCTGGCGCGGCATTCAGGGGAGCCCGCTGCCAGGGATTGGCGGCAGGGAGAAATTGCACCTGAGACAATGGCAGCGCGGTCAGGGCCGCCTGGGCGAGCGCCAGGTGGGCGAGATGGATGGGGTCGAAACTGCCGCCCAGCAAACCAATGCGGGGTTCGTTTTCCCCGCGCGCAGGCTGTGTAGGCAAGATGTCTTGGCTCAAACCCAATCCCGTGGTTTTAGAAAGGCCGCGAGCTCGGCCTCGGGGGTGCCGGGCTCAGGTTGCCAATCGTAGCGCCATTGCGCTATGGGCGGCATGGACAGCAAAATGGATTCCGTGCGACCGCCGGATTGCAGGCCAAACAGCGTGCCGCGGTCAAAGACCAGGTTGAACTCGACGTAGCGTCCGCGGCGATAGGCCTGGAAATCACGTTGAGCTTGCTCGTAGGGGGTGTCGCGGCGCCGTTCGACGATGGGCATATAGGCCGGCAGAAAGGCGTCTCCCACGGAGCGCAGCAAGGCAAACGAGGCGTCAAAGCCGGGTTCGCTGAGATCGTCGAAGAACACGCCACCTATGCCACGGGTCTCCTGGCGGTGTTTCAGGAAAAAGTATTCGTCGCACCAACGTTTGTAGGCAGGATAATACGTCTGGCCATGGGGATCCAGGGCGTCGCGACAGGCCTGATGAAAATGCCGGGCATCGTCTTCAAAGGCATAGTAAGGCGTGAGGTCGAGCCCGCCGCCAAACCAGAACACGTCGTTCTCATCGTGACCCGGGCGCGCGGCCGCCATGAACATGCGTACGTTCATGTGCGTCGTGGGTATGTAGGGGTTGCGCGGGTGCAGCACCATCGATACCCCCATGGCCTGCCAGGGCCGGCCGGCGAGCTCGGGTCGATGCGCGCTGGCCGACGGGGGCAATTGCGCACCTTCGACATGACTGAACAGCACGCCACCGCGTTCGAGCAACTGACCCCCTTCGATGAATCGGGAGACCCCGCCGCCGCCTTCGGCACGCTGCCACGAGTCGGTGCGGAAGTCTTCGCCACCGGCTTGTTCCAGCGCCTGCACGATACGTGTTTGCAGGCCGGTCAGATAATCTCGTACATCGGAAACGGGGATATTGCTCATGACGGTATTCTGAATGGGTTCAAGCTCGCTGCCCGTGGTGATGTCGATAGCGCTGCTTCAGTCGAGCGACCCAAAGCAGCGCGTATCGGGGTTCAGGCCTTGGCTTTCTGTTGGGACGGTTTGAGGGCGCGCCAACCGATATCCGTACGGTATTGGCGACCATCAAACTGGACGCCGTCGACCGCGGCGTAGGCACGCTCGCGAGCCATACGCACGGAGTCACCCAGGGCGGTGACGCACAGTACACGGCCGCCAGAGGTTTTGAGTTGCCCGTCTTCGAGGCGCGTACCAGCGTGGAATATCGCACAGTCTTCGGTGTTGGCGGGCAACGGCGCGATCGTGTCGCCATTGCGCGGCGTGCCGGGGTAGTTGTGCGCGGCCAGCACGACGCCCAGCGCGGTGCGTCGATCCCAGGTGATATCGGCTTGGTCCAGCGTGCCTTCGACGGCATGTTCGAATGCCTCGAGCAGGTCGCTCTTGACGCGCATCATGATGGGCTGGGTTTCGGGATCGCCCATGCGGCAATTGAATTCCAGTGTCTTGATGGCGCGATCGGGGTCGTCGCCGGGGGCGATCATCAGGCCCGCATACAGGAAGCCCGTGTAGGGAATGCCGTCGCGCGCCATGCCTTGTACGGTGGGCAAAATGATCTCGCGCATGATGCGATGGTGCAACTCCGGCGTGACAATCGGGGCAGGGGAGTAGGCGCCCATGCCACCCGTATTGGGGCCGGCGTCGCCGTCTTTCAGGCGCTTGTGATCCTGGCTGGTGGCCAGCGCCAGGACGTTGCGGCCATCACACATGACGATGAAGCTGGCTTCTTCGCCGACGAGGCATTCTTCGATGACGACGCGGGCGCCAGCCTGCCCCAGGCTGCCGTCGCCGAGCATGGCGTCAACCGCGGCATGAGCCTCGGCCAGGTCGGCCGCGACGACCACACCTTTGCCCGCGGCCAGGCCGTCAGCCTTGATGACAATGGGGGCGCCGTATTGGTCGATATAGGCGTGCGCCGCGACCGGGTCGGTAAACGTCTCGTAGCGGGCCGTGGGAATCCCGTGGCGCACCATGAAGGCCTTGGCGTAGTCCTTGGAGCTCTCTAATTGCGCCGCGGCCTTGGTGGGACCGAAGATTTTCAGCTTGCGTGCGCGAAAAACGTCGACCACGCCAGCGGCCAAGGGGGCTTCGGGGCCGACCACGGTGAGGGTGACGCCCTCGCGTTCGACGAAGTCGGCGAGTTCTTCGGGGCTGGTGAGCGGCACGTTTTGCAGCAGGTCGCCATGTTCGGTGCCGCCGTTGCCGGGCGCCACGTAGACCTTGTGGACTCGGGGCGAATGAGCCAGGCGCCAAGCCAAGGCATGTTCGCGGCCGCCGGAGCCGATTACCAGGAGTTTCATGTTTCGATGACTTCTTAAAGTAGCTGCGGCGTCGCCGCAAGGCTGGCACAAAAGGCGAGGGGAGCGTTCCGCCCGCCGATCGGTAGTTTCGGGTTACTGCGCTTCGTCAAAGACGACGGTGGTATAGACGTCTTGTACGTCATCCAGGCCCTCCAGGACATCGAGCAGTTTTTGCATCTTGGCCGCATCGTCGCCGGTGAGTTCGGTCTCGTTTTGCGGTTTCATGATGATGCCGTCGACCTCGGCCTTCAGGCCGGCGGATTCGAAGGCCTGGCGCACGGCGGCGTAGTCTGTTGGAGCGCAGATGACCTCAATGACGCCCTCGTCATCGGTGGTGATGTCTTCGGCGCCGGCCTCGAGCGCGATTTCCATGACGGTGTCTTCGGGCGTGCCTGGCGCGAAAACGAATTGGCCGCAATGCTTGAACATAAAGGCCACGGAGCCCTCTTGGCCGAGGTTGCCGCCATTTTTGGCGAAGGCGTGACGGACTTCGGCGACGGTGCGGGTACGGTTGTCGGTCATGCAGTCGACGACGACCGCTGCGCCGCCGACGCCGTAGCCCTCGTAGCGGACTTCTTCGTAATTGGCGCCATCGGTCCCACCTGCGCCGCGCTGGATGGCGCGCTGGATGTTGTCTTTGGGCATATTGGCGTCGGTGGCCTTGTCCCAGGCCATCCGCAAGCGCGGGTTGGTGTCAGGGTCGGCTCCGCCAGCGCGTGCGGCGACGGTGATTTCACGAATGATTTTGGTCCAGAGCTTCCCCCGCTTGGCGTCTTGGCGGCCTTTGCGGTGCTGAATATTGGCCCATTTACTATGTCCGGCCATGGTGTTCCAGATGAAAATGTCGACAAAGGGGGCATTTTACCGTGGTTGGGAGCCTGAGCGTGTACCGGATGTGCACGTTTCGGCGCGTATTCGGCGGTTTATTGACATTTCCTGCCGTTTTTGCGCGTACGGAAGTCCGCACAAGGCGCGAGGTACGTTCTACACTTGGGTCACTTTTTCGAGCCGCCCGGAGAGCATCCATGCCAGATCCCATTGTCATTGCTAAAAACGACCAGGTCGAACTCGCCTTGTTGCCCGCGTTGGCGAATCGCCACGGTTGTATTACCGGGGCGACGGGCACTGGCAAGACCGTGACCCTGCAAGTGTTGGCCGAGTCGTTTTCCCGCATTGGCACCCCCGTGTTCTTGGCGGACGTCAAGGGCGATCTGACGGGAATTTCGCAGGCGGGCATGTCGTCGCCCAAGCTCCAGGAGCGCCTCAAGACCTACGGGCTACCCGAGCCGGTATGGGGTGCGAGCCCAGCCGTGGCCTGGGACGTCTTTGGCGAGCAGGGCCTGCCTGTGCGTGCGACGGTCTCTGACATGGGTCCGTTGCTGCTGTCACGTATGCTCGAACTGAATGACACCCAAGAGGGGGTGCTGACGCTGGTGTTTCGTGTCGCAGACGACGAAGGGCAGTTGCTGCTGGACTTGAAGGACCTGCGCGCCATGCTGCAACATGTGGCCGATCGTGCCTCGGAGCTAAAGACGCGCTATGGCAATGTATCGTCGGCATCGGTGGGGGCGATTCAACGCAGCTTGCTGACCCTGGAGTCTCAAGGCGCCGAACATTTCTTTGGCGAGCCGATGCTGGATGTGGCCGATCTGATGCGTACCGATGCGCAGGGCCGCGGGATCGTCAATATTCTGGCGGCAGACAAACTGATGCAGTCCCCCCGTTTGTATGGGGTTTTTCTGTTATGGATGTTGGCCGATATCTACGAAAAACTACCCGAGATCGGTGATCCCGAGCAACCCAAGCTGGTGTTTTTCTTTGACGAGGCGCATCTGCTGTTTGACGACGCGCCCAAGGCCTTGCTGGACAAGATCGAGCAGGTCGTGCGCCTGGTGCGTTCCAAGGGGGTCGGCGTGTACTTCGTCACGCAAAACCCCCTGGATATTCCCGATTCGGTGTTGGGCCAATTGGGCAATCGCGTGCAGCACGCGCTGCGGGCGTTTACGCCGCGCGACCAGAAGGCCGTGAAAACGGCCGCCGAGACGATGCGTCCCAATCCCGGCCTGGATGTCGAGGCGGCGATTACGGAGCTTGGCGTGGGCGAGGCGCTGGTCTCGTTGCTGGATGTCAAGGGCCGACCCGCGCCAACACAGCGCGTGTGGATTATGCCTCCGGGCAGCCGCATCGGCCCGGCGACGGATGCCGAGCGCCAGGTGCTGCGCCAAGATACGACCATGGCGGGCAAGTATGGGACGGCGATCGACCGCGAGTCCGCATACGAGAAATTGACGGCACGGGCTAGTGCCGACATTGCCGAGGGGGCTGACGCATCCACCCCGGCAGGCGATACGGCTGGCGCACACAAAGGGACGGCCTCGGAGACGAGTAAACAGGGCAAGCAGGATGAGTCGGGCGGCGTGATGGATGGCCTGAACGATTTGCTGTTTGGCTCGACGGGGCCGCGCGGCGGCAAACGTGACGGCGTGGTGCAGTCTGTCGTCAAGAGTACGGCGCGCTCGATGGCACGACAGTTGGTGCGTGGTGTGCTGGGGTCGCTGTTGGGCTCAAGACGACGCTAGAGCGGCGCCAGGCAGCAATAAACTCAAGGAACCATGAATATGGGGCACCTGTTTCGGTGCCCCATGTTTGTGTAGAGCCAGACGACCGCTGGCTTGATGCATTTTACTTGCCGGCAGCGACAATCTCGGCAATGGCCTTGCCGACGTCCGCCGTCGACGCCGTGCCCTTCATGTCGCGCGTACGCGGACCTTCGGCGAGTACGGTTTCAATGGCACTGACGACGGCTTGGGATGCATCGGGATAACCCAGGAAATCCAGCATCAGCGCACCGCTCCAGATTTGGCCGATCGGGTTGGCGATGCCTTTGCCGTAGATGTCGGGCGCCGAGCCGTGCACAGGTTCGAACAGTGACGGGAATTTGCGTTCCGGGTTCAGGTTGGCCGAGGGAGCAATGCCAATGGTGCCCGTGCAGGCGGGGCCGAGATCCGACAGGATATCGCCAAAGAGGTTGGAGGCAACCACGACGTCGAACCAATCCGGGTGCTGTACGAAATGCGCGCACAGGATATCGATGTGATATTTGTCCCACTTGACGTCGGGATATTGGGTCGCGATGTCGGCGACACGCTCGTCCCACCAGGGCATGGAAATCGAGATGCCGTTGGACTTGGTAGCGGCGGTCAGATGCTTGCCGCGCTTTTGCGCCAGGTCAAAGGCAAACTTCAACACACGGTCCGCACCCACGCGGGTGAAGACGCTTTCCTGGATAACGACTTCGCGTTCGGTGCCTGCAAACAGTCGACCACCACTATTGGAATATTCGCCTTCGGTGTTTTCGCGGACGATGAAAAAATCGATATCGCCGGGTTTGCGGTCGACCAACGGCGAGGGAACACCAGGCATCAGGCGCACGGGACGCAGGTTGATGTACTGGTCGAAGTCACGGCGAAAACGGAACAGCGAGCCCCACAGTGCCTCGTGATCGGGGACGGTGGCGGGCCAGCCGATGGAGCCAAAAAAGATGGCTTCGTGGCTGCCGATCTGGGTGGCCCAGTCGTCGGGCATCATTTTTCCGTGCTTGGCGTAATAGTCGCAACTCCAGTCGAAGTTGTCCCACTGAAAATCTATGCCAAAGCGCGCCGCCGCGGCATCCAGTACACGCAAGCCTTCGGGGACGACTTCTTTACCAATGCCGTCGCCGGGAATGACCGCGATTTTGTGCTTGATTCCTGCCACCAGTGTTCTCCAAATGTTGTTCGACTGATCCGGGGCCCGGGTGAGCCCGGTCGGGCGATCAGATGCTTTGAATCGTGTTTTCTATACACATAGGGTGCAGTTTATCGCTGTCTGGCGTTTAGTGTGCGCCGGCGGCGGCTTCGCTGGCGCCCGGGCCACTGGTTGCGATTTTGTCGCGTCCATGCGCAAACCACACTAATCCGATCAACAGGATAAAAATCAATCCCGAGGCGTAAAAAACGTCCACGGCTGACATCGTAAAGGCCTGGGCATTGATTATCCCGTCAAGACGGGTAAGCGCCGATTGGTGCGAGATGCCCAGGGTATTTTGCAAGGTATCGACTGCCTGGTCGAAAGGCGGGTAACCAGGGCGGGCGATTTCGGTCAGGCGTGCGTGGTGCTGCGTGGCGCGATCATCCCAGACGGTGGTCGTAATCGATGTCCCGAACGCACCCGCAGTCAGCCGTGCAAAGTTGGACAGACCTGATGCCGCGGGAATCCGCGAGGGCTCCAGGCCCATCAGCGTGATGGAGATGAGCGGCACAAAGAACGCGGCCATGGCAGCACCCTGGATGATGGTGGGAAGTATCAGGGTGCCGATATCGACTTGCGTATTGAAGCCCGATCGCATGAAGCACACCAATGCGAATACGACAAACGCGACCGTGACGATTTGTCGCGAGTCGCGCGTGGCGAGCAGTTTGCCTACCAGCGGCGTCAATACAATCGCTAGAATACCGACGGGCGCGGTCACCAGGCCGGCATACGTGGCGGTATACCCCATATTGCTTTGTAGCCAGAGCGGCAATAGCACGACGTTGCCAAAGAACACCCCGTAGGCGACGGCCAGGGTTACTGTGCCGACCGTAAAATTGCGCTCCTTGAATAGGCGCAAGTCCACGACGGGATGGGCGTCGGTCAGTTCCCAAATCAAAAAGAAGACAAACGCAACGAACGCTACCAGGGCCAGCAACTGGATGGTCTGGCTGGCAAACCAATCGAGTTCCTTGCCTTTATCCAGCATGACTTGTAATGCCCCCACCCAGACCACCAGCAATACCAGACCAAGTTTGTCGATGGGGAGTTTGCGTGTGGCGGATTCACGATCCCGGTAGACTCGCCAACTGATCCAGGCCGCGAGCAAGCCCACCGGGACGTTGATGTAAAAAATCCAGGGCCATGTGTAGTTGTCCGAAATCCAGCCGCCCAGCAGCGGCCCCGCGACAGGCGCGACCAGCGTGGTCATGGACCAGATCGCCAACGCCATACCGGCCTTGGATTTTGGAAAGCTGGACAGCATGAGCGCTTGCGATAGCGGGATCATGGGCCCGGCTACGGCGCCTTGCAGCACGCGAAAAACAATCAATGCCTCGAGCGACGGTGAAAACCCGCACAACCACGACGTCAGTACGAACAGCAAAGTAGAGATCAGAAACAACCGCACCTGACCGAAACGCTGCGTGAGCCACCCGGTGAGGGGCACCGTGATGGCGTTGGCGACCGCGAACGAGGTGATGACCCAGGTACCTTGGCTGGTGCTGACACCCAGGTCCCCGGATATTGTGGGAATCGAGACGTTGGCGATCGAGGTATCCAGTACGTTCATGAATACCGCGGTCGACAACGCGATCGAGCCGATGATGCGAGTCGCACCCTCCAGAGGCGGCGGCGCGCTGTCTTTTCCAGGGGAGCGAGGGGCGTTCATGACTGGAGATTGGCCTTGATGATTTTGGCGATCAGTGCATCGGCGTCGGCTTGCGTGCCGGAAAACGCCTGGGTGGACCAAGCCGGTTCTTGACGTGCCGGCACCTCAGCCAGTGGTGCGCCCGACTGGCTGACATCGACCTCGACTTCCATCGATAATCCGACGCGTAACGGATGAGCCTGGAGTTCTTTGGGGTCCAGTTCAACGCGTACCGGTACACGCTGGACAATCTTGATCCAGTTGCCCGTGGCGTTCTGTGCGGGCAACAACGAGAACGCGCTACCGGTGCCCGCATCCAGGCCCACGATTTTGCCGTGATAGGTGACGTCGCTGCCATAAAGATCGGAGATCAGGGTGACGGCTTGACCGGGATGCATGCGGCGCAATTGGCCTTCTTTGAAGTTGGCCTCGACCCAGACCTGATCCAGTGGGACCACATTCATCAACGTAGAACCGGGGGCGACACGCTGTCCGACTTGCACGCTGCGGCGAGCGATCAATCCATCGACCGGGGCGGGCAGGACCGTGCGTGAATGCGCCAGCCAGGCATCACGTAGCTTTGCCGCGGCTTGTTGCACATCAGGATGATTTGCGACGGTCGTGCCGCGGGTCAGGGCCTGATTTGTGGCCAACCGGGCTTGTGCGGCGGCGAGCGTGGCCCGGGCTTGGGCGAGGCCGGCTTGCGCAGACTTCAGTTCCGTTTGGGCGTGTAGTAACTCTTCTCCACTGACGCCGCCGGATTTGGCCAATACTTGGCGACGTTGCAGATCACTCTGCGCGCGTTTCAGGTCAGCCTGGGCACGCTCGATATTGGCATGTTGTACGTTGACGTCGGCAGCCAGCGAGTCGTTTTGTACATAGAGGGTGCGCACTTGGCGTACGGTCTGTGCCAATTGGGCCTCGGCTTGCTGCAGGGCCACGTTGGCATCGGACGGGTCCAGGCGAATCAACGCTTGGCCTGCCTTGACGTGCTCGGTATCGCCGGCCTCGATAGCGATCACGGTGCCCGGGACTTGAGGGGTGATTTGCACCAGATTGCCGTGCACATAGGCATCGTCGGTGCTTTCCACGTGAGAGCCAAACAGGGCCCACCAAATAGCATAGAGGATAGCCAGTACGATAAAAACACCCGTGGCGATAAGCAGCAGGCGTTTGCGGGCAGGGTGAGTAACGGGTGTTGCAGTCATGACGTCAGAGTCCCGGGGAGGTCAATGAGAAGAAGCGGTGGATGGCGTGTCGGCGGGAGGCGCATAACCGCCGCCGAGGGCGTAGGCCAGGTCGGCATCGAGCTGGTAGGCGCGAAAGTGCAGGTCGGTGTCCAGCCGGCTTTGCAAGAGCACGCCATTCTGTGCGATGAGTACCGTCAGGTAGTTCCCCATGCCCGCTCGATAGCGTTGCACGGCCAAGTGATAGGCCGCATCGATGGCATCGCGCGCCTGGCGTTGCTGGGTGGTTTCGCGGTTGAGTAGTCTCAAGGCGTCAATGGCGTCGGCGGTCTGGTGTACCGCGTCCAGCACGACTTGGTTGTAGTCAGATACCGCGAGGTCTGCCTCGGCATGGCGATTGGCCAGATTGGCGTTGAGCTCGCCGCCATGAAAAATGGGCAAGGTAATGGCGGGGCCGATGCCTGCGATGCGGCTGCCTGCTTCCAGCAGATTGCCCGTGCCGATCGCCTGAAAACCGGCGAAGCCCACCAGATTGATATTCGGATAGAACTCGGCGCGGGCGGCCTCGATATAGCGCTGTGCCGCCTCGGCACGCCATCGAGCCGCCGTGATATCGGCGCGATGGCCGAGCAGATCCAGCGGTACGCTGTCAGGCACAACGCCAGCGGGCGCCTTCAGCGTGATGGCTCGTAATGATTGGCCGCGGACCGGGCCTGTTCCGGCAAGCGCGGCGACTTGATTACGCAGTTGCGCCAGTCGGGTCTCGGTTTGGGTCAGCTCAACTTGGGCAGAGGCGAGCGACGACTCGGCTTGTTTGACTTCGACTTGTGTGTCGAGGCCGGCACGCTGGCGATCGCGGGTAAGTTGCCAGACGTCGGTACGCTGCTTGACGATGTTTTGCAGCACCTGGCGTTGCGCAAAGGCATTTTGCAGGTTGAGATAGCTGCGCACCATCGCACGGGCCAAGAGATTACGAGCCGCCTGGGTATCGGCCTCGGCCGCCGCCTGCTGAGAAATAGCGGCATTGAGCCGGGCCCGATTTTTGCCCCAGAAATCCAGTTCATAACTGAAATCCAGCGCAAGGCGATTGTCCGAGGTGACGGAGCCGGCCAGGGGCGGCTGATAAATATAGTTTTCAGACAGATGCTCGCGGTCGAGGGAGTAATTGGCATCCACGCGAGGCATCAACGGTGCGCGCGCGCCGCGGATGGCGGCATTGGCCTGAGCCAGTCGGGCCTGGGCCGAGGTCATCGACGGGTTGTTGGCCAGGGCTTCGTCGACCAAGGTGTTGAGTTGCGCGTCGCCGTACCGCTGCCACCACTGAGTATCAGGCCAGGAAACGGAGGGGCTCTGCAATCCCAGTTGTGACCCAGCCAGCGGCGTCACCGGCTCGGTGGTTGGATCCATGGATGCGCAGCCCGCCAGGGCCATTAGCAGAACTAGGGGGAGCGATAAAAGTTTCATCCTGACGTTTTGCTGAATATGTTTGTTTAAGCTGTATCTGACTAGGCAAGCATTATGCGGTAAAAAAACGAGGCCTATTGGAATAGCCTCGTTGCGATATAGGGTTTTCCCGAGATCGAATTAAAGACCGAGTGGCTTGCCGTCCGACCCGTTGGCCAGCATACGGAGCAGCATGTGTTGCAGTTGGGTCGCTTCGTCTTTAGAAAAGCCGCGCAGATGGTGATTCAATGATCGCGCAATGCACGGCGGAATACCCGCGGCTTTTTCGTGTCCCAATTCGGTCAGTTCGATGTTGACGACGCGGCGGTCTTCCTGGCTGCGCGTACGGCGTATCAGGCCTTTGGCTTCGAGTCGATCAAGCGTGCGGGTCATTGCGCCGGTATCGATGTCGTTCAGGCGCGCCAACTCGGCCGGGGTGTTGGCCTTGCCGCTGGCGAGCATGATGATGGGGCGCCACTGTCTCGCGGTCAGCCCGAGCGGTGCCGTTTCGCGATCGAGAACGCGAGTCAACGAGTGGTAGACCTGCTTGATCAGGAAACCGAGATTATCGTCCGACACGCAGCGCGACGTCGGGAAGGAATACGTCGGACTATCAGTCATGTCCGGGGAGCGAGGCGGGTTCATGTGCTTATTTTATTGCCTAGGCAGATATTGTCAATACAAAGACGTCGATGCGTATTCGCGCGTTGTGCTGTTGGTATACGCCTAGTGCGCCGTTTTGCGTAGCCCGGACCAGACAATGGCCGCCACGATCAAGATGGCGCCGAACATCATGCGCAGGGTGGGTTGTTGCGCGAACAAGATCCAGGCGAAGCCGATCGCATAGACCGGTTCCAGCGCAATGACCAGGCCGGCGCTGCGTGCGTTGAGTTTGGTCAGGCTGGACACAAACAAATAGTGCGACAGGCCCGTACAAAAAATACCGAGCAGCGCTATCCAGAACCAGTCGATAGCGGCCATCCCCGGCAACTGGCCGACGGCGAATGGCAGCAGCGCGAGGACGACAACGATATTCTGGCCGCAGGCGATCTGCATGGCGTCCAGGCCAACGGCCGAACGTCGGTTGCTAAGGGCCAGCAGGGCGAATGACAGACCGGAAAATATCCCCCAGGCCAGACCGATAGTCCCTTGGTCGGCCAGGCTGAACGAGGGGGTGACCAGCACGAGACCCGCCGTGACCAAGGCCAGCACCAGCCATTCCGCCAGACGTACCTTTTCACGAAACACCAGGCCTTCGAATAAGGTGATAAAGGCCGGGAAACTGGCAAAACCCAGCGTGGCAATGGCAATTCCCCCTGTCTTGACCGAGATGAAGAACGTGACCCAGTGGGCCGCCAGCAGGCCGCCCGACACGACCAGCGTGAACAGTTGGGCGGGCGTCAGGGCTTGGAACAACGGCTTGCGCTGCAGACGTGAAAAACCGAACAGCGCGAAAACGGCAAACAAAGCCCGTCCCAAGGTAATGACGGCGGCACTGGCCTGGATCAGCTCGCCAAAAACGCCGGTCAGGCCGAACAGTACGGCAGCAAGGTGGATAGAAACGAGAGCGCGTTGGCGGGTCATGCGTCAGTGATAAAAGGGGACGAGCGATGGATGGATGATGCAAATCAACAAACCGGTGGAAAATCGCCAACAAAAAAAGGTGGGCAACCCGGCAGTTCGTGCGCCGCAAAGATAAAATCATCGCATGAATTCTCCCGTCCAGTCTTGGCTCCCCAGCTTCATCTCTGCCCGTGTATTCGGTTTCTTCCTGGCGACGGTGGGTGCGGTGCTCTTTGCCGGCAAGGCCATTTTGGTGAAACTCACCTATCGCTATGGCATTGATGCGATCACGTTGATTGCTTTTCGCATGTTGTTTTCCATGCCGTTTTTTGCCGTAGTGGCGTGGCGCGAGGCCCGTCGCGCGGCACGAGGCGAATTGCCCGTTTTGACGGCGAGTGAGCGGATTCAGTTATGTGTACTGGGATTGATGGGCTATTACTTGTCCAGCTTTCTGGATTTTCAAGGTCTGCGCTATGTGACGGCCAGCCTTGAGCGCCTGATTCTGTTTTTGTCGCCCACGCTGGTGGTGTTGCTGTCGGCTTGGTGGCTCAAGCGTCCCGTGTCGCCGCGTCAGTGGGTCGCTATGGCGGTCTCGTATTTGGGCGTGATCCTGGTGTTTGCCCAAGACCTGAAACAGGGGGTGGGTTCCGACGTGGCATTAGGGGCTTTGTATATTTTCGGGTCGGCGCTCAGCTATGCTGTCTACTTGATTCGCTCGGGCGAGCTGATCAAGCGCGTTGGCGCAACCCGGTTGGTTGCGTATGCCATGCTGGTTTCTTGTGTGGCGTGCCTGGTGCAGTTTTTTGTGGTGCATCCGCCGTCCATGTTGATCCAGCCGGCGGGTGTCTATGGTTATTCGTTTGTGCATGCCACGTTCAGTACGGTGTTGCCGGTGTTTATGCTGATGTGGGCGGTGGCCCTGATCGGCGCGCCGACGGCGTCGTTGCTGGGCATGATAGGGCCGGTATCGGTTTTGTTCATGGCGGCGTGGCTGTTGGACGAGCCCATTACCGCATGGCAGTTGGGCGGGACGGCCCTGGTGTTATGTGGTGTGGTGGTGTTGATGGGAGGTGGCGGCAATCGGCCACAGCCGAAGCAGTGACGCCACATGCCAGTTAAGATGTTCATCACAACAAAGGAGGCTGGTATGACCAGCAATGTCGTCAAAGCAATCCGTATCGAACAGCATGGCGGACCCGAAGTCCTGCAATTAGTCGAGGTTGAAGTGCCGCCGCCCGCGGCCAACGAGATCACGATTCGCCAGCATGCGGTGGGTCTGAACTTCATCGATATTTATTTCCGCACGGGGTTGTATCCCCACCCGCTGCCCCATGGTCTGGGCTTTGAGGCCGCAGGCGTGGTCGAGGCGGTTGGCGCGGACGTCAAGCATCTGAAAAAGGGCGATCATGTCGCCTATGGACAAAGCCCGATCGGGGCTTATGCGCAGGCGCGCAATGTGCCCGCTGCGCAGGTTGTCAAGGTGCCCAAGGGCATTGATCTTGAGGATGCGGCGGCCCTGATGCTCAAAGGGTTGACGGTGCAGTACCTGTTCCGTCAGACCTATCGCTTGCAAGGCAATGAAACCATTTTGTTCCACGCGGCGGCGGGCGGGGTGGGATTGATTGCTTGCCAGTGGGCCAAGGCGTTGGGCGTCAAGCTGATCGGCACGGTCTCCAGCCCCGAAAAAGCCGAGCTGGCACGCGCGAATGGCGCCTGGGCCACCATCGATTACTCGCGTGAAAATGTCGCGGAGCGGGTGTTGGAATTGACGGGTGGCAAGAAGGTCCCAGTGGTGTACGACGGCGTGGGCAAGGACACCTGGGAAACGTCACTGGACTGCATTGAGCCGCGCGGCCTGATGGTCAGCTTCGGAAATGCGTCAGGACCGGTCGCCGGGGTGAATCTGGCGACGCTGAATCAAAAGGGCAGCCTGTATGTCACGCGCCCGTCGCTGGGCCTGCACGTGAATACGCTCGAAAAATTGAGCGCCGCGGCCAAGGAAATGTTCGATCTGGTTCTGAAGAAAAAGATCAAGGTTCGTATTGACCAACGTTATCGCCTGGAGGATGCAGGTCAGGCGCAGACGGCTTTGGCGGCGCGCAAGACGACCGGCGCGACCATCTTGACGCTGGACTGATCCGCCGCAAACCGGCATGCCCAATAAAAACAGGCATAACGACACATGTCGTTATGCCTGTTTTTTTGCGGTGCCTCAGGCGACGCGCATCTGTTGCAAGGCCGCGAGGCGGGCTTGGATCGGTGGGTGCGTCGCGAAAATGGCCGCCAGGCCGCCCTTGCCTGTGATGCCGGAGGCTTCGAAGCTCTTGGGTAGTTCACCCGGCTCCAGCCCGCCCAGGCGCGCCAGGGCGCGCATCATCGGTTCGCGAGATCCCATCAGTTGGGCCGAACCCGCGTCGGCGCGGTATTCGCGTTGGCGCGAGAACCAGGCCACGATGACCGAGGCCAAAATGCCAAAGACGATTTCACAGACGATGACGACGGCGTAATAGCCAATGCCCACGCCGCGTTCGTTCTTGAAAATGACGCGGTCGATGAAGTAGCCGACCAGACGTGCAAAGAAAACAACGAAAGTGTTGACCACGCCCTGGATCAGCGTCAGCGTGATCATGTCGCCATTGGCGATGTGAGCGACTTCGTGGCCAAGGACGGCGGCGACTTCTTCTTCGGTCATGCTCTCGAGCAGGCCGGTGGAGACGGCGACCAGCGACTTGTTTTTGAATGCGCCGGTGGCAAAGGCGTTAGGAGGGCCTTCGTAGATGGCGACTTCGGGGTGGCCTATGCCGGCGCGGTCCGCGAGCTGGTGGACGGTTTCAATCAGCCAGGTTTCGCGGTGGCCGTTCGGGGCGTTGGGGTCGATGATCTGGGCGCCCGTGCTCCATTTGGCCATGGTTTTGCTCATCAGCAGCGAGATGATCGAGCCGGTAAAACCCACCACAACGGAAAAAATCAACAGCGCCTGGACGTTCAGGCCTTGGGCGGTGATCATGCGATCCACGCCCAAAATACGTAGTGTGGCCGACAGCACGACCATGACGGCCAGGTTTGTGATGACGAACAGGAAAATGCGTTTCATGCTTGTTGTATTCCTCTGCGAGCGATGAGGGCCTTTTTGGACTGGGGAAAAGCGCGACAGTTCCGCAGTCGGGCCGACATATGTCTTCCGGACCCGGAGTATAGTAGCGCTTTCCCTAATTTCTTTTCATTTCAGCGTGTAGCCCCCATGCAGGCACTTTGGATGTTGGTCGCGTCGGCCATGTTTGCTCTGATGGGGTCGTTTGTGAAAATGGCCACGGAGTACAGCGCTTCGCTGTCCCAAATTGTCCTTTTCCGTGGTTTCCCCTCTGTCGTTCTGTTGCTGCTGTGGGCCCGTACGGGCCGGCAATCCATCGTGCCCAAGAGTTGGCGGCCGCATATATGGCGCAACGTCGCGGGGGTCTCGTCCATGTGGCTGGGGTTTTACGCCATTGCGCATTTGCCGCTGGCCACGGCCACCAGCCTGAACTACACCGCGCCGTTATTCATCGCCTGCTGGATGTTGGGATGGGGTGGCGCCCAGCGCGACCCCGTACGTATCCTGGCGGTTGTCCTGGGGTTTGTGGGCGTGATCTCGATATTGCGCCCCAGTATTAATCCTGATCAATGGATGGCTGCGGCGTTCGGGCTGATCGCGGGCGCGTCGTCCGCCGTGGCAATGCTGCAAATCCGCCAACTGGGACGCATCGGCGAAGCCGAATGGCGTACGGTACTGTTTTTCTCGGTCGGGGTGTGCCTGTCCAGCACCGTCGGCCTGATTCTCGAGGGATGGGCGCAGGTGGGCTGGCAGGCCTATGCGTCGCTGGTGGGCGTGGGCGTGGCGGGCCTGTTTGGCCAGTTGGCCATGACGCGCGCCTTTGGGGTCGGCTCGGCCCTGCTGACAGCAGCCTTGCAGTACACCACGATCATTTTCGCGGCGTTGCTGGGCATGGGAATCTGGGGCGACCGTCCCGATACGCTGGCCTGGGCAGGCATGGGACTGATCATCGCTGCCGGGTTATTGTCTGTATGGCGCACCATGCGCTTGCCCTCGGGCACTTAACATGATTTATCCGGAGCAGAACGACCCATGACTATGACGTTGATTTCCGCGACTGAGCTGGC
This sequence comes from Bordetella tumulicola, assembly GCF_054779135.1. Classification (NCBI taxonomy): domain Bacteria; kingdom Pseudomonadati; phylum Pseudomonadota; class Betaproteobacteria; order Burkholderiales; family Alcaligenaceae; genus Bordetella; species Bordetella tumulicola. Next base: position 48,000 of record NZ_BAAGYU010000008.1, read on the forward strand.
CGAGCAGCTCTCTTCACCCGACCTGCGTATTTTTGATGTGCGGCATGACTTGATGGATCACGCCGCAGGACGGCACGCCTACCAGCAGGGACATATCCCGGGCGCCCGCTATCTGGATCACGAAACCGAGCTGGCGGCGCCGCGCACCGGGTCCAATGGCCGTCACCCCCTGCCTACGCGCGAGGCGCTGGCGGCACTGATGCGTTCACACGGCGTGGGACCCGATACCCTGGTCGTGGCCTACGATGCCAGCGGCGGGATGTATGCGGCGCATCTGTGGTGGATGCTGCGCTGGTTGGGCCACGAGCGTGTGGTGGTCCTGGATGGTGGTTGGCAGGGCTGGAACGAGGCAAACTTGCCGGTAAGCACTGCCGTCCCGGCTCAAGATGCGGGCAATGCCGGGGATCCGGCGGTATTTATCGGCCAGCCGCTGGTGGGCGCCGTCGATGCCGAGGCGGTGTTGGCCAATCTGGCCACCCCTGGCTTTACCGTGCTGGACGCCCGCGCAGCGAATCGCTACCGCGGCGAGGTCGAGCCGATGGATCCGGTGGCGGGTCATGTCCCGGGTGCGTTGAATCGCCCCAATGGTGAAAACCTGCAGGGCAATGGGCGCTTCAAGGATCCCGCGCAACTGCGCGTGGAGTTTTCTGCATTACTCGGTGAGCGTGACCCCGAGACGATCGTGCATCAATGTGGCTCCGGCATCAGCGCGTGCCACAACCTGCTGGCCATGGAGATCGCCGGGTTGCACGGATCGCGCTTGTATCCCGGCTCATGGAGCGAGTGGTGCAGCGATCCAACCCGGCCCGTGGCGCGGGACGTCTGAGACAACAAGGGGCCCCTCGAGGGCCCCTTGTTGGTCGAGCAGACAGCCTACGAGGATCAGGTTTCCTGCATGACGCGCCGATACCACTCATGAAAGTGCTGCATGCCGTCTTCCATGGGAGACTGGTATGGCCCCGATTCGTTGACCCCGCGTAGCGTCAATGCCTTGCGACCGGCATCCATGCGCTCGGCGATTTCGTCGTCCTCGATGGCTGTTTCCATGTACGCTGCGCGCTGCGCTTCGACAAATTCGCGTTCAAAAGCCGCGATTTCCTCGGGGTAGTAGAACTCGACCACGTTCACGGTTTCCTGCGGGCTCTTGGGGTACAGCGTCGAGAGCACGAGGACGTGTGGATACAGCTCGATCATGTGCGTCGGGAAATAGGTTACCCATACCGCACCGAAATCGGGAGCATCGCCGTCGCGGAACGTCAGCAAGCGATCATGCCATTGCTTGTATACGTCCGAACCAGGCTGGGCCAGCGCGTTGTGCACGCCGACTTTTTGCAGGCTATACCAGTCGTTGAACTCCCAGGTCAGGTCGTCGCAGGTGACGAAACGACCCAGCCCGGGGTGGAACGGACCCACGTGGTAATCCTCTAGATAGACCTCGATAAAGGTCTTCCAGTTGTAGTTGCACTGGTGAATTTCGACGTGATCCAGGACGTAATCGCCAAAGTCGAATTCCGGGCGCGAAAACAGCGGCGCCATGTCCGATGCAGGATCGCGCGGGCCTTCGAAGAGCAACCCATGACAATCGCGCAAACGGTACTTCTGCAAATTCATGCAAGGCGTTTGCTCGAACTGAGGCGCGCCCAACAACTCGCCTTGGTTGTTGTACGTCCAGCGGTGCAACGGGCAGACAATATTGCCGCCCGTGGCTTTCAGGTTGCCTTGCGTGTTGCCGTGGCCTGTCACATTCCCCGTTTCGCCGCCGAGCATCAATGCCTGACGGTGCCGGCAGACATTTGAGATGAGTTCAACGCCGTGCGGGTTGCGAACCAGCACGCGGCCTCCGTTTTCTTGAGGCAACGTACGCCAATCGCCGATCTCCGGCACCAGTTTTTGGTGTCCGACGTATAGCGAAGATTGGTTGAAAATGAGTTCTTGCTCGCGCTTAAAGCGGGCTTCGTCAAAGTATGCATTGACGGGAAGCTGGGTACGAGCTGGCACAACGTGCGCCATCCGACCAATGTCGGTCATGATTCCCTCCGCCAGGATAAAAAAGCCAGTACGGGCAGGGTTTCCGTGCTGGCGCGAAGAAAAATCGGTCCGGCCGATCAAACGTTGCAGTCTACTCCATTCATGCGATAAGAGGGGCCTAAATCAGGTGAAAACAAGAGGCGAGCTGCAAAAACAATGACAAATTACTGACAGTTTATGTAAGAAACACGCCATAAATGCCAAACAGGTATCCGGGCCGCGTGCACCCCGGATTTATACGCAGGGTTCCTACTCAGACCTCGTCCTGGTCACGGTCAGTCACCAATCAGGCTAGACCAGTTTTCGCGTGGTCGGGTGCTGCCTCAGCAACCAGCAGCAAGCCGCCGACAGCCCGAATACGGCAAGTGTTTGCAGGGGGACACCCCAAACGGCGCCCGCGCCGTTGGCCATCGTGCCTGAGCGATCGGCCAGATCCAGAAACAGCGGGTGAATCAAGTAAACACCAAACGTCAGCGGCGCCAGGGTGGACAAAGACGGGACGCGCGGCGTGTTCATAATCCATTGAAGCGCCGCTAGGGACATAAACGGCACGGTAATGCTGAAGTAGTCGTAGAAGTACAAATTCAGGCGGCCGGCCTCAGAGAACGTAAAGACGCCCCATGCGGTTGCCAGCACACTGAGCGCCAGGATCAGACCGGGACGTGGGATGCGTAGTTCCCCGTCGAAAATCATGCGGCCCGCGACGAAATAGCCCAGATAGGGCAGGAACCAGGTCAGAAAAAATCCTTGACCCGTACCCAGCGCCTGGCGATACAGCGCATCCAGGATCGCGACGCCCAAGATCCCAACGACCCATAGTCGGCGCGCGGCGGGTTGGCTGCGGTGATACAGCGCGCGCACGAGCGGGGTGAACAAATACAGCCCCACAATCATGTACAGGTACCACAGGTGGTAGTACGGGGCGCCTTCGGCGACCTTGCGGGGCCAAAACGATAAGTCCATCTGTCCATTGTCCCACCAGTCCAGCAGGCTGCGCCATGCCAAATAAAACAAGGTCCAGAAAATCAATGGCGCGCAGATGCGCGCGGCGCGCCGCTGATAGAAATGTCGAGCATCCTGGGGTTGCTTACGGTCCAGGAGCAGGGCGCCGCTGACCATGACAAAGACCGGCACGCACCAGCGGACGGCCGAGTCATAGAGGTTGGCGGCGAGCCAGTCGCGGCTGCCATAGGCGTTTGCATCGGAGACGGCTTGTGCGGCGCAGTGCAGCAGTACCACCGCCAATGCGGCTAGCCATCGGGCGGCGTCAAGTCGGGCCAGGCGATCGCCAAGGGAGGGACCGGCAAGACCAGACCCGGCGGGAAGTGTTACGGGATTCAAACGTTCAGACATGCATTTACCTTAGCAGCGGTGCCCGAAGTGAATGTTTCCAGCCGTTAATCCTGGCGTGCAAACGCAAACAGACCAGTCGATAGGGCGGACGGCGCGGCTTTTTGTTGCAACCGCTACAACTCGGCAGGTAGCGTTCGTGATCTCGTACAATTCACTGATTAATGATTTGCTTTCCTGCGCTCGGAGCCCCGCTTGGCCACTTCTTCGAATACTGATCCCCAACAAGACGATCGTCCTTTGCCCCAGGACTTCGAAACGGCGTTGGCTGAGCTCGAAACACTGGTTGCCGCCATGGAGGGAGGGTCGTTGCCGCTTGAGCAGTCGCTGGCCGCCTATCGCCGCGGAGTCGACCTCACCCGGATTTGCCAGGAGCGTCTGGCGCAGGCCGAGCAGCAGGTCAAAGTCCTCGAAGACGGTTTGCTGCGACCGCTGGATCCTCATGCGCTCGACGACGAGTAACGGAATGACTCGACAACATATTGCCTTTGCGGAATGGCTGCAGGGGCGTGCTCAACATATCGAAACCGTACTGGATGATTGCTTGCCGGCGGTCGATACCCAGCCTGTACGTTTGCACGAAGCCATGCGCTATGCGGTGTTGGGCGGCGGCAAGCGCGTGCGGGCCGCACTCGTCTATGCAGCGGGCCAGGCGTGTCCGGTCAACGGCAGCACGGTGGCCTTGCAGGCCTCGATGGATCGTGCGGCCGCGGCCGTCGAGCTTATTCACGCGTATTCGCTGGTGCACGACGATCTGCCGTGCATGGACGACGACACCTTGCGGCGCGGTCGTCCCACGACACATATCCAGTTTGACGAAGCCACGGCCATGTTGGCCGGCGATGCGCTGCAGCCTCTGGCCTTTGAACTGCTGGCGGAAATGCCGATCGCACCTGCGCTCGTCGTACAGGCGACGCGCGCCCTGGCGCAAGCAGCCGGCAGCCTGGGAATGGCGGGTGGGCAGGCGATTGACTTGCATAGTGTCGGTCGTTCGCTGTCTCGCGATGAATTGCAGACTATGCACACTATGAAAACCGGCGCTATGCTGGCATGTAGCGTGGCGTTGGGCGGCATTGTGTCGGGGGCCAGTTCGAGCGCCCGCGGCGCACTGGACGACTATGCCCAGGCGATCGGCCTGGCTTTTCAGGTAGTCGATGATATTCTCGACGTCACCGCCGATACCGTCAGTCTGGGCAAGACTGCAGGTAAAGACGCTGCCGACAACAAGCCAACGTACGTCTCGTTGCTGGGCCTGGACGAGGCGCGCGAACTGGCCGAAGCCCTGCGCACTGCCGCTCACGCGGCATTGATTCCGCTGGGTGATTCCGCCTCGATGCTGGCTCGCTTGGCCGACTACATCGTACTCAGAGATCGCTGATACCGAGCATGACGACAGAAATACTGGACCGTATCCAAACACCGGCGGATTTACGCCAATTAGACCGCCGCGAGCTCAAAGGCCTGGCGCAAGAGTTGCGCGGCTTTGTGCTGGAATCGGTATCCAAGACGGGCGGCCATTTGTCGTCGAATCTGGGTACCATCGAGCTGACCGTGGCGCTGCACCATGTCTATGACACGCCGCACGATCGCATCGTGTGGGACGTGGGGCACCAGTCCTATCCGCACAAGATCCTGACGGGCCGCCGCGCGGGCATGGCGCAGTTGCGCCAGGCCGGCGGCATCTCGGGTTTTCCCAAGCGCAGCGAGTCGGAATACGACGCTTTCGGTACCGCTCATTCGTCCACCTCGATTTCCGCCGCGCTCGGCATGGCGGTCGCATCGCGCAATGCCGGCGTGCATCGTCAACATATCGCGGTGATCGGCGACGGGGCGATGTCGGCAGGCATGGCCTTTGAGGCGATGAACAATGCCGGCGTTACGCCGGACATTAATCTGCTGGTGGTGCTCAACGACAACGACATGTCGATTTCGCCGCCGGTGGGGGCGATGAATCGCTATCTGGCCCGCCTGATGTCGGGGCAGTTCTATGCGACGGCCAAAAACATGGGGCGTGCGGTGCTGCAGCATGTCCCGCCCGTCCTGGAGTTCGCTCGCCGCATCGAGGGGCATGCCAAGGGAATCGTCACGCCCGCGACGCTGTTCGAAGAGTTGGGTTTCAATTACGTGGGGCCCATCGATGGCCACGATCTGGACGCGTTGGTTCCCACTTTGCAAAATCTGAAGGCCTTGCCGGGCTTGCAGTTCCTGCATGTCGTGACGCGCAAGGGGCAGGGCTACAAGCTCGCCGAAGCCGACCCGGTGCTGTATCACGGGCCGGGCAAGTTCGATCCCGCCGTAGGCATTCAGCAGGGCAAGCCCTCGTCGCGCAAGACCTTTACGCAGATTTTTGGCCAATGGCTGTGCGATACCGCCGCGCAGGACGAGCGTTTGGTGGGGATTACACCCGCAATGCGCGAGGGCAGCGGGCTGGTCGAGTTCGAACAGCGTTTTCCGAGTCGCTATTTCGATGTGGGCATCGCCGAGCAACATGCCGTGACCTTTGCGGCGGGGCTGGCCTGTGAAGGACAGAAACCGGTGGTCGCCATTTATTCGACCTTTTTGCAGCGAGCCTACGATCAACTGATTCATGATGTGGCGCTGCAAAATCTGGACGTGACCTTTGCGCTGGATCGCGCCGGCCTGGTTGGGGCCGATGGCGCGACGCACGCCGGCAATTACGACATTGCCTATCTGCGTTGCATCCCGAATATGGTGGTGGCGACGCCCTCGGACGAAAACGAGGCTCGGCTACTGCTGTCGACCTGTTACGCGCACGTGGGCCCCGCTTCGGTGCGCTATCCGCGCGGCGCGGGCTGCGGGGCCGAGATTGCCTCGGGGCTGGAGACGGTGCCAGTCGGCAAGGGGATCGTACGCCGCGAAGGCCAAGGCATTGCCATTCTGGCTTTCGGCACCTTGCTGCAGGCAGCCCTGGGCGCCGGGGAGGCCCTGGGCGCCAGCATCGCCGATATGCGTTTCGTCAAGCCGATTGACCGTGAGTTGATCCTGGACTTGGCCGCTCGCCACGACGCCATTGTGACGATCGAAGAAGCCTCCATCATGGGTGGAGCAGGCAGCGCGGTCACCGAGTTGCTGCACCAGGAGGGCATCAGCGTGCCGGTGTTGCAACTCGGCTTGCCGGACCAGTTCATCGATCATGGTGACCAGGCGACGCTGTTGGCCGGGCTTGGCCTGGATGCGACGGGGATTGAGCGCTCCATCCGGGCGCGTTTTCCTATGCGGCATGATGTGTCTGCGGCCGCTTCCTGAGCCGCGGTAATGAGGCTTTTTTGGGGGCTTTGGCCCGGTCGGCCTGAAGCGGTGTAATCCGGTCCAGCCTACTGCCAGGAGGGTTTTCCCTGCCCTCCAGCCGTCTTTTCGGTAATAATGGCTGCCTTGACATATTTCAGGGCGTAGATGTTTTCTACTTTTTTGCCCTGACAGGTAACTCTATGAATTCTCCGATCGATTCCGCCCTCGTGATGCCCGATGTCCAGAGCTCGGCTGATACGCGGCACATCCAGATTCAGCGTGTAGGCATCCGTGGTGTGCGGCATCCCATGTTGGTGCAAGCCGCCGACGGCACGCCTCAGGCGACCGTGGCAAACTGGACATTGACGGTTGCGCTGCCCGCCGAAGAAAAAGGCACGCACATGTCGCGTTTTGTGGCGCTGCTGGAAAAATACCGCAGCGTGCCAATGACGCCGGCGTTATTCTCGACCATGGCGCGCGAAATGCTGCCGTTGTTGCATGCCGAGCGTGGCGATATCACCGCGGCGTTTCCGTACTTCATCAACAAATCGGCTCCGGTGTCGGGTGTGCAAAGCCTGCTCGACTACGAGGTGCAGTGGATCGCGCGTGCCGCAGGCGACCAGGTCGAGTTTGAGTTGGTAGTGCAAGTGCCGGTGACGAGCCTGTGCCCGTGTTCCAAGGCGATTTCGGAATACGGCGCGCACAACCAGCGCTCGCACGTGACGGTGTCGGCCGTGTTCCACGAAGACGTGTCCATGGATCGCATCATTCGCCTGGTTGAAGACGAGGGTTCCTGCGAATTGTGGGGTCTGCTCAAGCGTCCGGACGAAAAATTCGTCACCGAACGCGCCTATGACAATCCCAAGTTCGTCGAAGACCTGGTGCGCGATGTGGCGGCTCGCTTGACGGCCCATCCCGGTGTATCGCGCTACCGCGTCGAGGCCGAAAACTTCGAATCGATTCACAACCACTCTGCTTACGCCGTCGTAGAGGGCTAAGCCGTCGCGTGGCAGGGGTTGGGTTTTACCGTACCGTTGACCTCCTATGGTGGTCGCGGTGCCGGTCAGTGTGCCTGCGTTCTTGCGCAGAACGGAAAAATCGGCAATAATCAAAGGCTTTCTTGCTCGATTACTCATGGTTTTTGTGGGTAGCGGGCTGCCCCTTGCGGGGCGGTGTGTGGGGTTTTTGCCCGCCACCGCGCCTGGCAAGACATCCTCAAGGAGTTTTACCTATGCGTCACTACGAAGTAGTGTTCATTGTCCATCCGGACCAAAGCGAGCAAGTGCCCGCCATGGTCGAGCGCTACCAGGCGCTTGTCAGCGGCCAAGGCGGTACCGTGCATCGCCTGGAAGACTGGGGTCGCCGCCAACTGGCTTACCCCATTCAAAAGCTCGTCAAGGCTCATTACGTCTGCCTGAACATCGAGTGCGGCCAAGCCACGCTGGATGAGCTCGAGCACTCGTTCCGCTACAACGACGCTGTTCTGCGCCACCTGGTCATCAAGACCAAAAAGGCCCAGACCACGCCCTCGATCATGATGAAGTCGGTCGAGCGCGAAGAGGCCCGCAAGGCCAGCGCCGAAACTGCGGCCCCTGCTCAGGCTCAGGCTCAATAACCCGGCAAGACTGTTGTTTTCACCACGTATCGGCGGATGAATAACCTGGAACTCAGCGCTCGCGTTCTCGAATGCGGACCTCTGCGCCATACCCCCGCCGGCGTGCCAGCACTGGAAATGCTGCTGGCTCACGAATCGGAAGTCGTCGAAGCAGGCCATCCGCGCCGCGTCGAACTCACGATAACCGCCGTGGCCATAGGCGATCTAGCGCAACTGTTGGCCGGCACCCCTCTGGGGACCGAGTTGCAGGTACAGGGCTTTTTGGCCGCTGCCCGCAAAGACTCGGTAAAGGTCAAGCTGCATTTGCAGCGGGCCCGTAAGGTTGCTGGTAGTGCAGGGCACGACCCGTTGGTGGCATAGCAGGCGACTCGGATTCAGACACAAGATTTTGGGCAAGGGTAACCCCCCGGCCCAGCTAGACTAAGAGGCACATCATGGCTTTCTTCGGAAAACGCAAAGAAAAACGTAAATTCACGCAGCAGAACCCGCTGTTCAAGCGTCGTAAGTTCTGCCGCTTTACCGCTGCTGGTGTTGAAGAGATCGATTACAAGGATCTGGATACGCTGCGCGACTTCGTGCAAGAAAACGGCAAGATCATCCCGGCTCGTTTGACCGGCACCAAGGCTCACTACCAGCGTCAGCTGGACAGCGCCATCAAGCGTGCGCGCTTCCTGGCCCTGTTGCCTTACACCGACAACCACAACTAATCCGGGGCACTGAAATGCAAGTTATCCTGCTCGAAAAAGTCGTCAACCTGGGCAACCTGGGCGAAGTCGTCCGGGTGCGTGATGGTTACGCCCGCAACTTTTTGATTCCTCAGAAAATTGCTCGCCGTGCGACCACCGCTGCGCTGAAGGAATTCGAAGTCCGTCGCGCCGAACTGGAAAAAATCCAGGCCGAAAAGCTGGCTATCGCCGAAGCCTTGAGTGGCCGTCTGGCCGATTACCAAGTCAAGATCCAGCAAAAGGCCGGTGTTGATGGCCGTTTGTTTGGTTCCGTGACCAACGCTGACATCGCTGACAGCCTGAAAAAGGCCGGTTTCGATGACATCGAAAAAGCACAAGTACGTCTGCCCAATGGCCCGCTGAAGGCCGTGGGTGAATATCCCATCCAGCTCGCGTTGCATGCTGACGTGGTAGTTGACGTGACCGTGCTGGTCGAAGGCGAAATGGTCTAAAGCGCCAGCGCGTTTTACACCTAGTAAAAAAGCCGGCGAGGGTGCCGGCTTTTTTGTTTTTTGCCGCTATGTGCGCCGCACAAGGTATATAGTTCTCAGTCATGAATACTCCTGCTGATTCCCAATTAGATTATCTACGCGTCCCCCCGCACTCTGTGGAGGCCGAGCAATCGGTCCTGGGAGGTTTGATGCTGGATAATGCCACCTGGGATCGCATCGCCGATGTTCTGTCCGAAGAAGACTTCTATCGTCACGACCATCGGCTGATTTGGCACCATATTGCGCGCTTGATCAGTTTGGCGCGGCCGGCCGACGTCATTACCGTCAACGAGTCTCTCGTCAGTGCGGGCAAAGCCGAAGATACCGGTGGTTTGGCTTATCTGAACGCGCTGGCGCACAACACTCCGTCGGCCGCCAATATTCGCCGCTATGCCGAGATCGTGCGCGAGCGCGCGATGCTGCGCAAGCTCGTCTCCATTGCCGACGAGATCTCCGCGGCGGCACTGAATCCCCAGGGCAAAGAGGCTCGCCAGTTGCTGGACGAGGCCGAGTCCAAAGTCTTTAAAATCGCCCAAGAGGGCGAGAAGGGGACTGACGGCTTTCAGGAAATCCAGCCGTTGTTGACGCAAGTGGTCGAGCGCATTGACGAGCTCTACCATCGTGACTCGGACTCCGATGTGACCGGGGTGCCGACCGGATTTACCGATCTCGACAAGATGACGTCGGGTTTGCAGCCTGGCGATCTGGTGATTGTGGCCGGACGTCCCTCGATGGGTAAAACGTCGTTCTCGATGAACATCGGCGAGCACGTGGCGATCGAGCAGGGGTTGCCGGTCGCGGTATTCTCGATGGAAATGGGTGCGGTGCAGTTGGCGATGCGTATGCTGGGTTCGGTCGGGATGCTGGATCAGCACCGTATGCGTACCGGCAAGCTCGTAGCCGATGATTGGCCGCGTGTGACGCACGCCGTGCAGTTGATGCAGGATGCACAAGTTTATATCGACGAGACCCCTGCGCTCAATGCCATGGAAGTCCGCGCGCGTTCGCGTCGCCTGGCGCGCCAGTGTGGGCAGTTGGGCCTGATCATCATCGACTATATGCAGTTGATGGCAGGCAATGGCGGCGGGGAAAACCGCGCCACCGAAATTTCGGAAATCAGCCGTTCTCTCAAGGGCTTGGCGAAAGAGTTGAATTGCCCGTTGATCGCGCTGTCGCAGTTGAACCGCAGTCTGGAACAACGGCCCAACAAGCGTCCCGTGATGAGCGACCTGCGCGAATCAGGCGCCATCGAACAAGATGCCGACTTGATTCTGTTTATTTATCGTGACGAGGTTTACAACCCCGATTCGCCCGATAAGGGCACGGCCGAAATCATCATCGGTAAACAGCGTAACGGGCCCATTGGCAGTGTACGCTTGACCTTCCAGGGCTCGAGCACGCGCTTTCTGAACTTTACGGGTGCGCCTATGTATTGATCTCGTTGATGTCCGGGTGGGCGTGTGTATCCTCGATGCCGAATACCGAGGTATAGGCAGGATAGAAACTACAGTACAGCACGCCGCTTGCCGCGATATTGAACGGGATCTGGATGGTGCCGGCGAGTTCTGGTGACAGGCCGATGCTGACCAGTATGCCGGCGCACAGATCAATAAACAGAAATATCAGCACCCAGCTCACGCCATAGACCAGAAAGGGCCATTTATTGCGCCAGCAGGCAATACCTGAAAAAAACAGGGCCTGGGTAATGCGCAGGCCATGCCATGCGACCAATGGGGGCGCGTGCCAGAACAGCGAGGCGATCACCATATATATCACGCCGAACAGTATCAGCGGGACCTGCATGGCACTCAGAAAGGGGGTCAGGTCTTTTTCGATCGAGGCGATGCGCATGCCTTCGGTCAGCGCGCTTGAAAACGGTAAAAACGTCAAGAGACCCGCGGTGATGCTCAGCCCGGCATACAGAGCCCCGATGATCATCATTTTCTTGAAGACGCCAGGTCGGGTCAGGGGCTGCGGCCACATAGAGGGCAGCATGATGCGCCCCGCCTCGATATGCTTGCAGGCCGAGAGCGTCATCAGCGTGACCACTGGCATCAGTGCCACGAAAAGCAAGGGGCCTACGGGCGGCGTGAAGCTGGCAAACATCACCAGCAGGCTGATGGCCAGGGCCCAGGTAAAGACGGCGAGGGGTTGCTTGATGAACAACTTCAGGCCGTCTCGTACCCATTGCCAGCCATAGGTTGCGGGTAAGAATGCTGCTTGCATAAGTCTCGGTCAGGGGCAAAAGAGAAGGTTACAGTCCATTATGCGTGTCATTGCTTTCAGGGCAAGGCAGGCAAGTCTTCACGGTGGCGCGCCAGCAACACTCGTTCGAAATGGCGTGGGTCATGCGGCTTGAGCGTCTGGGCCGGCCGGGGCAGGAAATAGTCATAGAGGCGCGACACCCAGAAGCGCAGCGCCGCAGCGCGCAGCATGGTCGGCCAGACCTGCCGCTCCGCGTCGGTAAAGGGGCGCTCGGCGGCGTACGCCTGCAGCCAGGCCTGCACCTTTTCAGGGATGAACACGCCGGTCTCCCGTTCAACGCACCAATCGTTGACACTCACTGCAACATCGAACAGCCAGGTGTCGCACCCGGCAAAATAGAAATCGATAAAACCGCCCATGAGCGGGTTTTCAAATGTACCGGCAAACAGGACGTTGTCGCGGAACAGGTCGCAGTGAGCCGGCCCGACCGGCAGGCTTTGCCATTCAGGGCTTTGGGCCGCCTGTTGTTGCGCATCCAGTTCCTGGGTCAATAATCGCGTCTGGGCGGGATCGAGAAACGGCAGGACTTTGGGGGCTGTTTCGATCCACCACGCCAGGCCCCGCAAGTTGGGTTGCCGCAGGGGGAAGTCGCGGGCGGCCAGATGGGCGCGCGCCAGCGTGGCGCCGGTCAGCGCGCAATGGGCCACGCCAGGCGCAGGCTCATAGCCCCCCGGCAGGCGCGTCACAATGGCGCAGGGTTTGCCATGTAGCGTGGTCAGCCGACTGCCATCGCGCAGCGTCTGAGGCTGGGGCACCGGTACGCCGCGCGATGCCAGATGATGCATTAGCTCGATGTAAAACGGCAATTGAGCCTGGGTGAGTACTTCGAACAGGGTCAGCACGTACTCGCCACGTGTCGTTACCAGGAAGTAATTGGTATTCTCGATACCGGCAGTGATGCCGCGTAGCGACACCAAGTCACCGAGGTCAAAATTGGCCAGCAAGGCCCGAGCGTCGTTGTCGGAAACAGAGGTGAAAACAGCCATGGATCAGCGAGTAGGGTTGGGCGTTGGGTGGGCGCCATGGAGATGCGCCGCCTTGAGATGCGCGACAATTTTAGTCTACGTACCGCTCGAGCCTGCGTCGAACGCTTCCGATATCGGCTAACGCCGTAAAATACGACATCTTTTTCGTGTATTGACTAATGTTGAACCCCTCCGATTGGCGGCTGTGTGTCGCTCCCATGATCGACGTGACGGACCGGCACTGCCGCTATTTTCATCGGCTGCTGGCACCGCGCGCTCGCCTGTACACCGAGATGATCACCACCGGTGCACTGTTGCATGGCGATGTCGGGCGTCATCTGGATTTCGACGAGACGGAGCATCCCGTGGCGTTGCAATTAGGGGGAAGCGAGCCCGAGGCCTTGGTGCAGGCCGCGCGGCTGGGCCGGCAATGGGGCTATGACGAGATCAATCTGAACTGCGGATGTCCGTCAGAACGGGTGCAGCGTGGCGCTTTTGGTGCCTGCTTGATGGCCGAGCCAGCGCTGGTGGCGGATTGCATCAAGGCGATGCAGGACGCCGTTGATATCCCGGTGACAGTCAAGCACCGTCTGGGTCTGGACTATGACGAGTCTTATGGTTTTGTCCGCGATTTTGTGGGCGCCATTCACGACACCGGTTGCCGGGTATTCATCGTCCATGCCCGCAACGCCGTGCTAAAGGGACTGTCGCCCAAAGACAATCGCGAGATTCCTCCGCTGCGTTACGACCTGGCCGGGCAACTCAAGGTGGATTTTCCCGACAGTATTTTCGTCCTTAATGGCGGCCTGGCTGATGCGGCGGCGTCCGTCGCCGCGGCGGAGGAGTTTGATGGCGTGATGCTTGGGCGGGCGGCGTGGCATACGCCGCGTGTGCTTTCAGAGGTGTCGATGCAGCTCTGGCCGTCGGTCCGTTTACCGACGGACGCGCAAGTCGTGGATGCCATGGTGACGTACGCGGCCGCCCAGGTAGCGCGAGGTGTGCCGCTGAGGGTAATGACGCGCCCTTTGCTGGGTCTGGTCAACGGTCAATCGGGCGCGCGTCGCTGGCGGCGGATGCTGTCGGATCCCGCACGCCTGGCGACCAACGAGGCGGGACTGATTTACGACGCGTGGCGCAGCTTGCTGGGCCAGATGCGCGAACAGCCGGTTGAATTATCTCAGTAGCTCGTTCGCGCGCAATTACTCACGTTTTTCAGCCGGCGCAGGTGAATCAGGCGCCTCGGCCGAGGCGGTGCCATCCATCGGCCAGTCACGGATATAGGCCTTGAGCATGTTGTTTTCAAACTGCTGTGCCGCCACGATGGCTTGGGCCATGTCATAGAACGAAATCACGCCCAACAGCGTCGGGCCATCCATGACCGGGATGTAGCGTGCGTGTTTTTCCAGCATCAGACGCTGGACTTCGTCTGCGCTGGTATTGGGCGACACACTTACCGGAGCGTCATCCATGATGGAGCGAATGGTGGTCTTGCCCCATTCGCCGTCGGTATGGTCGTGCAGGTGACGGATGATTTCGCGAAAGGTCAGCATCCCTGTCAGCATGCCCGATTCCATGATGACCAATGAGCCAATATCTTGTTCGCTCATGGTTTGCACGGCGAGAGCGACTGGCATATCGGGTGAGGCCGTATAAAGCGTATTGCCCTTTACACGAAGAATTTCGCTAACTTTTAACATGATGCTTCTCCTGGGAGCTAAGCCCCCGACTTTATATTTTTGCCCGCGTGCAGCGGTGTAGGCGCTGCCGCCTTGATAGACGTATTGTGCTCCAGCTGCTCCAGTTCTTCCAGTGTGGGCGCACCGCTGGCCGCGAATGCGGCGCTCACGACTTGTACGATTTGCGGGTCGTCGTGCAGTCTGGGTTGTTGTCGATCCAGCAGGAAATGATCGATGATCGGTTCTAGCGAGATTTTGCGCGGGTCGCAGGCCAGGATCCAGCGTTGGTCGGCCGTGCGGGCAATCAGGCCCAGTCGTTCGAGCTGCTCCAGGACAGTATTGAGCTCGTCATGATGCAGGCGCAGGCGTTTGGCCAGCGCACTCATGCTGCGACCGGCGGGTTGGTGCCCTTGTGCGGCATGTAGTGAACGCAACACCGCCAGGGCATCAATGAACGGCGCGCCGGGGCTGCGATTAATTTGCCAGCGCCCCAGGCGGATCAACGGCACACTGGCTGCTACGGTGGCGCCGAACAGCACCGCCAGCCAGGAGAGATAAATCCACAGCAAAAAAATCGGTAGGGTGGCAAAGGCGCCGTAGATGACCGTATATGTCGGAAATGTCGTCAAATAATAGGCAAAAGCGGCCTTCATGAGTTCCAGCACAATCGCCGTGCCAAAACCGCCCACCATGGCGTCGCGCCAGTACACGTGGCGATTGGGAACCACCACAAACAAGGCGGCAAACCCCAGGCCAGTGAGGACCAGGGGTAAAAACGAGATGGCCAGACTCATGATTTCCGGCACATCGCGTACCAGCCCCATGGATTCCCGAGCCAGAAACGAGGTGGCCCACAGGCTCGCACCCGCGACAACAGGTCCCAGTGTGACTACGGCCCAGTACACCAGCGCGCGCTGTGGCAGGGGGCGCTGGCGCGTCACATGCCAGATGTCGTTGAACGTCTTGTCGATGGTCATTAGCAGCAAGATCGAGGTGACCACCAGAAATCCCCCACCGATGGCGGTCAGGCGTGTGGCTTGCCGCGCGAACTGGTTCAGGTAATTCATGATGTTGTCGGACACGGCCGGCGGCATCAGGCTGGTCGTGAGGAAATTCTCGAGCGCGAGGCGAAAATCCTGAAAGACGGGAAAGGCCGTGAACAACGACAACACGACGGCCAGCATGGGCACCAGGCCCAGCACGGTCGTAAATGTCAGGCTGGAGGCCACCTGTAGTAACCGTTCTTCGGCCGCACGCTGGGCGGCAAAACGGAACACCTGCCCCAGGCGCGTGATCCAGGGTACGCGCGGGCGGGCCGCGGGTGGCGGCCTCGACTGTGTGTCGGTCGGCTCGGCAGAGTGGCTCATCAGGCGATAATAGCAGTATGAACCCTGAGCTCAACCCCCATTTTCGGCGCCTGGCGTCAGTTGCGTTGTTGGCCCTGATCCTGTTGTGCGTGGTATGGGAAACCGTCCTGGCGCCCATCCGGCCGGGCGGCTCGTGGCTATTTCTCAAGGCGTTGCCATTAGCGTTTGCGCTGCGCGGTGTGTTGCGCGGAAATTTGTACACCTATCAGTGGGCGTCGATGCTGGTGTTGCTGTACCTGATGGAGGGCGTCGTACGCGCCATGTCTGATCCGGCACCTTTGTCGGCCGGGTTGGCAGGCATCGAGATCGTGTTGTCGCTCGTGTTTTTCCTGGCCGCGATTTTGTATGTGCGGCCCGCCAAGCGGGCCGCACGCGCACGGATCCGGGCTCAATCTGATGGCGCGCGCCGCGCGCCGAGGTCCTCATCATGACGGTCGACTCCGTAACTCAACTCCAGTTGGATAATTCCTTTGCCGCGCTGCCCGCCGATTTTTATACGCGTCTCGAGCCCCGGCCGCTGAACGCGCCGCGTTTGCTCCATGCCAATGAGCAGGCCGCAGAGTTGATCGGTCTGTCGCCGCAGGCCCTGCAGTCCGAGGATTTTTTGCAGGTGTGTGCGGGCCAGCAACCTCTGCCGGGCGGGCAGACCCTGGCTGCGGTCTATAGCGGGCATCAGTTTGGCGTCTGGGCGGGCCAGTTGGGCGATGGTCGCGCGCACTTGCTGGGCGAGGTTGTCGGTCCGCAAGGCAATTGGGAATTGCAACTCAAGGGCTCCGGCATGACGCCGTATTCCCGTATGGGCGATGGGCGGGCCGTTCTGCGCTCATCGGTGCGCGAGTACCTGGCCAGCGAGGCCATGCAGGGGCTGGGCATTCCTACGACGCGCGCCCTGGCCGTGGTGGTATCGGATGACCCCGTCGTTCGCGAAACGGTCGAAACCGCCGCCATCGTTATGCGCATGTCACCGAGCTTTGTGCGGTTTGGCTCGTTTGAGCATTGGTCATCACGCCGTCAGCCTGAACAACTGCAGCAATTGACCGACTACGTCATCGACAAATTTTATCCACAATGCCGGGACGCGGGTGCCAACGGCGTGCCCGGACCCGACGGGGACGTGCTGCGCCTGTTGACCGAGGTCACGCGCCGTACGGCGTTGCTCATGGCCGACTGGCAAGCCGTGGGTTTTTGTCATGGCGTCATGAATACCGACAATATGTCCATCCTGGGATTGACGCTGGACTATGGGCCGTATGGGTTCATGGACACGTTCCAGTTGGGTCATGTGTGCAATCACTCCGATACCGAGGGGCGCTACGCGTGGAACAGGCAACCCTCGGTGGCCCTCTGGAATCTCTATCGCCTGGCGGGCAGCCTGCATACCCTGGTGTCCGATGTCGATGCGCTACGCGGCGTCCTGGACGGTTACGAAGCGATATTCGTGCAGGCCTTTCATCAGCGCATGGCGGCCAAACTCGGCCTGAGCCAGTGGCGCGCCGAGGACGAGCCGCTGTTGGACGCGTTGCTCAAGCTGATGCACGAGCAGCGCGCGGATTTCACCTTGACGTTTCGTCGTCTGGCCGATGCCGTTCGCGGGCAAACGCAGGGGTTTGCGGATCTGTTCATCGATCGCGAGGCGGCGCGCGCCTGGTACGAACGCCTGGCGGCCCGCCACGCGGAGGACGACATGGGTGCGGCTGCCCGCGCCGACGCGATGGATGCCGTGAACCCGCTGTACGTGTTGCGCAACCACTTGGCCGAGCAGGCCATTCGTGCTGCCAAGGCGGGCGACGCCAGCGAGATTGATACCCTGTTGCGCCTGTTGCGAGATCCTTATACGGAAAAAGCCGGTTACGACAGCTACGCCGCACTGCCTCCCGATTGGGCGGGCGGCCTCGAGGTCAGTTGCTCATCGTGAGTTTGAGCCTGTACGCGCCCGGGCAATGTCATAATCAAGCCTGCCTTTTAATGCTTTCCTGACCTGTTAACGTCTATGTCTGGCAATACGCTCGGTACTCTTTTCTGCGTCACCAATTTTGGTGAATCGCATGGCCCGGCCATCGGTTGTGTGGTGGATGGCTGCCCACCCGGATTGGCGCTGGACGCCGCCGATATCCAGGCGGAGCTCGACCGCCGCCGTCCGGGAACCTCGCGCCACGTGACACAGCGCCAGGAGGCTGATCAGGTCGAGATCCTGTCGGGCGTATATCAGGGGGTGACCACCGGTACGCCGATTGCGCTGCTGATTCGCAACACCGATGCGCGCAGCAAAGACTATTCCAATATCGCCGATACCTTTCGTCCCGGTCACGCGGATTTCACCTATACCCGCAAATACGGCCTGCGTGATCCACGCGGGGGCGGTCGTTCCTCGGCGCGGCTGACGGCGCCCACCGTGGCGGCAGGCGCCATCGCCAAGAAATGGCTGGCCGAGCAGCACGGCATACGCGTGCGGGGCTATATGAGCCAGCTGGGGCCCATCCCGATTCCATTCGTGTCGTGGGACGACGTTCCGGCTAATGCCTTTTATGCTCCCAACGCGGCCATCGTGCCCGAACTCGAAGCCTATATGGACCAACTCCGTCGCGATGGGGACTCGATAGGCGCGCGTATCGAAGTGGTGGCCGAGAATGTCCCGGTGGGATGGGGTGAGCCCGTGTACGATCGTCTGGATGCCGATATCGCCCACGTGATGTTGGGGCTGAACGCGGTCAAAGGGGTGTCGATTGGCGCCGGCTTCGATTGCGTGACGCAGCGCGGTTCCGAGCATGGCGATGAAATCACGCCTGACGGTTTTGTTGGTAACAATGCGGGCGGGGTACTGGGTGGTATTTCCACCGGACAGCCCGTCACGGTATCGCTCGCCATCAAGCCAACATCCAGTATTCGCGTGGAGCGCCGTTCGATCAACGCTGAGGGGGAGCCCGTCACGGTGCAAACTCTGGGGCGTCATGACCCGTGCGTGGGCATCCGTGCGACGCCCATCGTCGAGTCCATGCTGGCGTTGGTGCTGATCGATCATGCGCTGCGCCATCGAGGGCAGTGCGGCTGACAGGATCCGATGGGCGGCATGCCGCGTCGGCTCGATAACGTGTACAAGAGGAAACATCATGAACGCGAGAACTCGAACGATATGGCACAAACTGCTGGGCGTCGCAGCAGTGGCCGGCGTTTTGGCCCTGACAGGTTGCGCCGGCGTACAAACGACCCAATCGGGCGCCATAGGCGTCGAGCGTACGCAATACATGTCCAGTATGGTGCCCGCCCAAGAGATCGAGCAAGAGGCCGGCCAACAATATGCCGACCTCATCCAGCAGGCAAAGGCGCAGGGCGCGCTGGATCGCAACGCCTCACAAGTCTCGCGCGTGCAGGCTATCTCTAAACGCCTGATCGCGCAGGTGGGGACGTTCCGTCCTGATGCCACGAATTGGCAATGGGAAGTCCATGTGTTGTCGTCCGACGATGTCAATGCGTGGTGCATGCCCGGCGGAAAAATGGCCGTCTATACCGGGTTGTTGACCCAGATCAAACCGACAGATGCCGAGTTGGCCGCGGTCATGGGGCACGAAATTGCGCACGCGCTACGCGAACATGCCCGTGAACGTGTGTCGCAGCAAATGGTCACCAATCTCGGGCTGTCCGTACTGTCCATTGCGACCGGCGTGTCGGCCGACTTGAGCGGCAAACTGACCGACGTGATGTTCACGCTGCCCAATAGCCGTACCCACGAGAGCGAGGCGGACCTGATGGGCGTGGAACTGGCGGCACGGGCGGGCTATGACCCACGGGCCGCCGTGACGCTGTGGGAAAAAATGGGGGCGGCCAGCAGTGGCAGCTCGCCACCGGAGTTTCTGTCTACTCACCCCTCGGCGGCGACCCGTATTACCGACTTACAGGTGGCTTCGGAACGGGTGTTGCCGCTGTACCAGCAAGCCATAGGCAAGTCGAAATAGAGGCTGACCAGTCTCAAGGTAGTGCTTTTAATACTAGGATAACTGCTGCCGTTGTACTAGGTTGAGAGCATGGGCATAATGAGACATCAATTCTGATTTCCCTCCGGTCTGCCCGGATATTCCGCGAGTCTACTCATGGCCCAAACCCTCTACGACAAACTCTGGAACGCGCACGTCGTGAACCAGGAATCCGATGGCACCTGTTTGCTCTACATCGACCGTCACCTGTTGCACGAGGTGACCAGTCCGCAGGCATTCGAAGGTCTGGCGATAGCCGACCGCAAGCCGTGGCGCATCAACGCCAACCTGGCGGTAGCCGATCACAACGTGCCGACGCTGAATCGCGATCAGGGTATTGACGACCCGATCTCCAAACTGCAGATCGACACGCTGGATGCCAACTGCGACAAGTTCGGCATTACTGAATTTCGCATGTCTGATCTGCGCCAGGGCATCGTGCACGTCATCGGACCGGAGCAGGGGGCAACCCTGCCGGGCATGACGGTCGTGTGCGGCGACTCACATACCAGCACGCACGGTGCCATGGGTGCGCTGGCGTTCGGTATTGGTACGTCCGAGGTCGAACACGTGCTGGCCACCCAGACGCTGCTCATGAAAAAGAGCAAGAGCATGCTGATCAAGGTCGAAGGCAAGCTGCCTTTTGGCTGTACGGCAAAAGATGTCGTGTTGCACATCATCGGCATCATCGGTACGGCGGGCGGCACGGGCCACGCGATCGAGTTTGGCGGCAGCACCATTCGCGACTTGTCGATGGAAGGCCGCATGACGGTGTGCAATATGGCGATCGAGGCCGGTGCGCGTTCGGGCATGGTGGCCGTCGATGACAAAACCGTCGAGTATTTCCGTGGTCGTCCGTTCTCGCCTAACGGCGTCCTGTGGGATCAAGCCGTGGCTTACTGGCGCACGCTGCACAGCGACGAGGGCGCGAAGTTCGATCGCGTGGTCGAGATCAATGCCCAAGAAATCAAGCCGCAGGTGACCTGGGGCACCTCGCCCGAAATGGTCTTGCCGGTGGACTCTCGCGTTCCTGATCCTGACCGTGAAAAAGACGATGTACGTCGCAGCGGCATGGAGCGGGCGTTGCAGTACATGGGCTTGAAGCCCAACACGCCGTTGACCGACATCCGTGTGGATCGCGTCTTTATCGGTTCGTGTACCAACTCGCGCATCGAAGACCTGCGTGCAGCCGCCGTCGTGGCACGTGGCAAGCACGTCGCGTCCAATGTGCGACAAGCCATGGTCGTGCCGGGCTCGGGCCTGGTCAAGCAGCAAGCCGAGCGCGAAGGCCTGGACAAGATCTTTATCGAAGCCGGTTTTGAATGGCGCGAACCAGGCTGCTCGATGTGTCTGGCAATGAACGCCGATCGCCTGGAGCCCGGCGAGCGCTGCGCATCAACCTCGAACCGCAACTTCGAAGGTCGACAAGGCCAGGGTGGCCGCACCCATCTGGTCAGCCCCGCCATGGCCGCTGCGGCTGCCGTAGCAGGCCATTTCGTCGACGTCCGCAACTTCCGCTAAGGTCCAGATCATGCAAGCATTTACGACTCACGAAGGCCTGGTGGCACCGCTCGATCGCGAGAACGTTGACACCGACCTCATCATTCCCAAGCAATTCCTCAAGTCCATCCAGCGCACAGGCTTTGGTCCGAACTTGTTCGATGAGCTGCGCTATCTGGATCACGGCGAGCCCGGCATGGACAACAGCAAGCGTCCGTTGAACCCGGACTTTGTGCTGAACCAGCCTCGCTATCAAGGCGCATCGGTGTTGTTGGCACGCAAAAACTTCGGTTGTGGTTCCAGCCGCGAGCACGCGCCCTGGGCGCTGACGCAGTATGGCTTTCGCGCGATCATCGCGCCGTCATACGCCGATATTTTCTTCAACAATAGCTTCAAGAACGGCCTGTTGCCCATCAGCCTGTCCGAGTTCGAAGTCGCGCGATTGTTTGACGAGGTCAAGGCTTTTCCGGGCTACAAACTGCGCATTGATCTCGAGCGTCAGGTCGTGATTGCCGCCGACGGTCGCGAACTGCAGTTCGATATCGAACCCTTTCGCAAGTATTGTTTGATCAACGGTTTTGATGACATCGGCTTGACGTTGCGTCAGTCCGACAAGATTCGCGCGTTTGAGGCGGAACGCCTGGCTCGCCATCCGTGGCTGGAAAGCCGTCCCGTCGCTTAAATATTCTATTGATAGGTTTTTTTCATGACGCATAAGATTGCAGTGTTGCCCGGCGACGGCATCGGTCCCGAGATTGTCGAGCAGGCCGTTCGTGTGTTGGGCGCACTCGATTTGCCGCTGGATATTCAGCAACAGCCTGTCGGTGGCGCCGCCTACGATCAATTCGAGCATCCGCTGCCGCCTGCGACGCTGGACTTGGCGCGACATTCGGACGCGGTATTGTTTGGCGCCGTAGGCGACTGGAAGTACGACAGCCTGCCGCGCGAGTTCCGTCCCGAGCAGGCGATTCTGGGCCTGCGCAAGGCCTTGGGCCTGTTTGCGAACCTGCGTCCTGCCATCCTGTATCCCGAGCTGGCCAGCGCTTCGTCGCTCAAGCCCGAGATCGTGTCGGGTTTGGACCTCCTGATTATTCGCGAACTGACCGGCGACATCTATTTTGGTACACCGCGTGGCGTGCGCAACGCCGAGGATGGCACTTTTGCCGGCGAACGCGAAGGGTTTGACACCATGCGCTACGCCGATTCCGAAGTGCGTCGTATCGCGCGCATAGGTTTCGAGTCCGCACGCAAGCGAGGCAAGAAACTCTGCAGTGTCGACAAAGCCAATGTGCTCGAGACCTCGCAGTTCTGGCGCGATATCGTGATCGAAATCGCACGCGACTATCCTGATGTCGAACTGTCGCACATGTACGTTGATAACGCGGCCATGCAGTTGGTGCGCAACCCGCGCCAGTTCGACGTGATCGTGACCGGTAACCTGTTTGGCGACATCCTCTCGGACGAAGCCGCCATGTTGACCGGCTCGATTGGCATGCTGCCGTCGGCCTCGTTGAATGCGTCGGGGCAGGGCCTGTACGAGCCCAGCCACGGGTCGGCGCCCGATATCGCGGGTCAAGGCATTGCCAACCCGTTGGCGACTATCTTGTCTGCTGCCATGTTGCTGCGTTATTCGCTGGGTCTGGCACAGCCGGCCGATCGCATCGAGACCGCCGTTCGCGCCGTGTTGGCTAACGGCCTGCGTACCGCCGATATATACGAAGAAGGCACGACCAAGGTGTCGACCTCGCAAATGGGTGACGCTGTCCTGAAAGCTCTGGCTTAATCTCGAGTCTATCGCTTGATCCGTGGCCCGGTGTTTATCGCCGGGCCACTTATGGTCTGACTTCCCCAGCCCCATCGCGAGCCTGTGTCGTTTCGCGCGGGCAAGCCCATTGGCGTCCAGTCTGTCCCTAATATCGCCGCAGTGCAACATCCTCCCGCTTATTCTGATAAATTGTCGGAATCAGCAGCTTTTTCTTTATTTTCCAACCCAAGAGCATAAAACATGACGCAAGCAGTAGGCCTGGTCGGCTGGCGCGGCATGGTCGGTTCCGTTCTCATGCAGCGCATGCGCGACGAAAACGACTTCGCCCTGATCGATCCCGTATTCTTTTCTACCAGCAATGCTGGCGGCGCCGCGCCCTTGTGGGCAGACGGTGCGGGCCCGTTGCAGAATGCCTACGACATCGATGCTCTGAAAAAACTGCCGATTATCGTGACCGCTCAGGGTGGCGATTACACCACCGAGGTCTTCCCCAAGCTGCGCGCGGCAGGTTGGGATGGCATCTGGATCGACGCCGCCAGCACCCTGCGTATGAAAGACGACGCCATCATCGTGCTGGATCCGGTCAATCGTCCGGTGATCGACGCTGCGCTCAAGCGTGGCGTGCGCAATTTCGTGGGGGGCAATTGCACCGTCAGCTGCATGCTGATGGGTCTGGCAGGTTTGTTTAACAACGACCTGGTGGAATGGATGACCTCCATGACCTACCAGGCCGCATCGGGTGGTGGGGCCCAGCACATGCGCGAGCTGCTGACGCAGTTCGGCCTGCTGAACCAGGCCGTCGGACCGTTGCTCGACGATCCCGCTTCGGCCATCCTGGACATCGATCGTGGCGTGTTGGCTGCTCAGCAAGATCCGGCCTTGCCCCAATCGCACTTTGGGGTGCCGCTGGGTGGCAACCTGATCCCCTGGATCGACAAGGACCTGGGTGATGGCATGTCGCGCGAGGAATGGAAAGCCGAGGCCGAAACCAACAAGATTCTCGGCCGCGGAGAGGCCTTCGGCACGCCCGCTACACCCATCGATGGCCTGTGTGTGCGCATTGGCGCCATGCGTTGCCATAGCCAGGCCCTGACCATCAAGCTCAAGCGCGATGTACCGCTCGACGAAATCGAAGCCCTCATTGCCCAAGGCACGCAATGGGCCAAGGTCGTACCCAACACCAAAGAAGACTCCGTACGCGCGCTCACGCCGGTGGCTGTGACAGGCACGCTGGATATTCCGGTGGGTCGTCTGCGTAAGCTGTCCATGGGTTCCCAGTATCTGGGTGCGTTCACCGTGGGTGATCAATTGTTGTGGGGCGCGGCCGAGCCGTTGCGCCGTATGTTGCGTATCGCACTGTCCGAGGCCTGAATCACGTTGTCGAACTGAGTCCATGGTTGGCCCGGTTCATTTTCAGGTTTGTCCGGCTCCTGTCGGGCATGACAAAGGCACCTGCGGGTGCCTTTGTCGCGTTTTGCTCTTGCTGAAGCCCTGATGCATTTATGAATCAGGGTCGATCTATTACACTTGCGCCCAGCAGTGGCCGGTAACCCGATTTGTCCAGCAGGATTTTCCACTATGAATTTGCGTTCACGCCGTTTCTCGCAACCTCGACACCTCAAAGCCTTGAATTGGGCCATAGCGTTAGCCCTGGGCGCTTCGATGGCGACCACCGCTCACGCGGCGATAGTGGGCCATTCACGTGTGGTGTCCGCACCCGGCGCGCCCCTGCAAGTCGTGGTGCCCCTGGATAACTTGAGCGCCGAAGAGCGCACCTCGCTACAAGTCTCGTTGGCCGATAGCGCCGCCTGGCAACGCGCGGGGTTGCAGCCACCGGTACCGCTCGACAGTGCACGCGTCAGCCTGCAAGACAGCGGGCAAGCCTCGCGCAAAGATATACGCATCGAGTCGTCGCAGCCTTTGGCGACTTCTGCGATTGATCTGCTGCTGAATTTGAAATCCAGCTCTGGTCAGCGCCAAGTTCAAGTTACCATTTTGGTGCCCCAGCGTGCGGAGGCCGGCACGGTCCAATCCGCGCGCGTGGGATCTGGCCGCGTCGACAACGCCGCATCGGCGAAATCGATTGACGTTCGCGCGGGAGATACGCTGTTGCGTATTGCCCGCGGCAATCGGGTCTCCGACGCTAGTGTTTATCAAATGTTGGTGGCGATATGGCGGGCAAATCCCCAAGCCTTTATCCAAAACAACATGAATCTGGTGCGTGCCGGTGAAACGCTGACAATCCCGGATACCGCCACCGTGCGTGCGATTGACCCCGCCGAGGCGCGTCGTATTTTCCTAGAGCACGACAAGGCATTCGCCAGCTATCGCGGTCGCGTCGGAGAAGGCGCTGCGGGTGCCGCGGCCGTCGGTGCCGAGGGCGGCGCGAACGCTGGGCAAGTCACGGCGGCCCCCTCTACGGGTGGAGCGAGCACCGCTTCCTCGCAAGATCGCTTGCGCCTCAGCGCATCGGATTCCGCCGATGCAAAGGCGGATGCGAGCACCTCTGACTCACGCGCCTTGCAAGACACCCAACAGCGCGTGCAGACCCTGGAAGGCAACGTCGATGCGCTCAAGCAGGCAGCAAACGCGACCGGTAAGCAGGGGGAAAATGGCGCGGCAGTAGGGAGCGGAGACGCGGCGGGTGGAGCCGCTACAGGCGCGGCCGGTGCAGCAGGCGCCACAGGTGCAGCATGCGCCACAGGTACAGCAGGCGCCACAGGTGCAACAGGTGCAACAGGTGCAGCAGGCGCTACAGGTGCTGCAGGCACGACCGGTGCAGCAGGTGCAGCAGGCGCGGCCGGTGCAGCAGGCGCGGCCGGTGCAGCAGGCGCGGCCGGTGCAGCAGGCACGGCCGGTGCAGCAGGCACGGCCGGTGCAGCAGGCACGACTGGCGCAGCAGGCGCGACGGGTGCCAACAGCAGCGGATCTGTCGGGGCGAGTTCCTCGGCTGCCACAGGCAGCCCTAATACCGCGTCCAATGCCTCCGGCCCCCTCAGTAACACTGCTGGCACAGAGGCCGCTCGCCAAGATAACGCTGCCGTTGCCGGCAATGACGCTTCCACGACAGGCAACTGGCTGACCGACAACTTGCTGGTCGTGGTGACGGCCGTGCTGGCGTTGATTGTCCTGATCATCGCATGGTTGTTGCGTCGTGTCGGCGCGCGTCGTGCCGACGACGACGAGGCCTCTTCATATGGGGAAACGGCTGCGCTGGATCCCGCATTGCTCACGCGAAAACTGGATGGCATCAATCTGGATCTGGATCAGCCGCCGACCGATGAGTCGTCTCCTCGCAGGCCGCGTGTTTGACAACGATGTCGCGTATGGCATTGGGGCTGGCGTACGACGGCTCCTCCTGGCAGGGATGGCAGACACAACCACATCGGCAAACGGTGCAAGACACGCTGGAGGCAGCCCTGGGCCGCTTTGCGGGTATTGACGGCCGTGTGCCGACGATATGCGCGGGCCGTACCGATACCGGCGTTCATGCCGCTATGCAGGTGGTGCATGTAGATACGCCGCTCGTGCGACGGACCGAATCCTGGGTACGTGGCGTCAACGCCTTTTTGCCCCCCAGCATTGCTATACAGTGGGCTCAACCGGTCTCCGACGACTTTCATGCGCGCTTTGCGGCGCGTTCGCGTACCTACATTTATTTGCTCTGGCGTGGGCGTGTAAGGCCGCCGCTCTGGGCGGGGCGGGCGGGATGGTGCTTTCAGCCCCTTGATGTCGATGCGATGCGTCAGGCGGCGGTGACGTTGCTGGGCGA
This sequence comes from Bordetella tumulicola, assembly GCF_054779135.1. Classification (NCBI taxonomy): domain Bacteria; kingdom Pseudomonadati; phylum Pseudomonadota; class Betaproteobacteria; order Burkholderiales; family Alcaligenaceae; genus Bordetella; species Bordetella tumulicola. The sequence continues at coordinate 74,736 of NZ_BAAGYU010000008.1, forward strand.
ACACGATTTTTCCAGTTTTCGTTCCTCGCAATGCCAGGCCCGACATCCGGTGCGCACTATGCATCGGCTGGACATCCAAGAGCGCGGCCCCTTTCTTGTGTTTACCCTTCGCGCCAATGCTTTTTTGCATCACATGGTGCGCAACATCATGGGCGCATTATTGCAAATCGGCCAAGGGCGCGAATCCGTAGCCTGGATGCAGAACGTGCTCGCCGCGCGAGACCGTCGCGTGGCTGCGCCGACGTTTCCTCCGGATGGCTTGTACCTGTCTGCCATCGAGTATCCCGCTGAATTCCAACTGAAAGAAACCGACGGCGGCCCGCAATTGTTGTCGCCGTTCATATTTGCTTAGGGTAATCAGCAGGAGGGCAATGATCGACTGACGCTATATGATTGCGAACGAAAAAAAGCAGCTCCAACAAGAGTTGCTGTATACGCAGTCGTTTCACACAAACGACCTGCGTTTGCAACGTTTTCCAAACAGGAGACTTCCCCTCATGCAACGTCGTTCGTTCCTCAAAAAAGCTACATTGGGTGCTGCCGCTGGCGGCGCCGCTCTTGCCGCTCCCGCTCTGGCACAAGAGTCCCCCAAGCTCAGTTGGCGCCTGGCGTCCAGTTTTCCGCGTAGCGCGGATGCGATTTACAGTGGCGGTGAAAATCTAGGCAAGTACGTTTCCGAAGCGACCGACGGTAAATTCACCATTCGTGCCTTTCCCGCGGGCGAGATCGTGCCGGCATTGCAGGTGCTCGACGCTGTTCAGAACAACACCATCGAGTGCGGTCACACGGCTTCGTATTATTACTTTGGCAAAGATCCCGCCTTGTGCTTTGACGGCGCCGTGCCGTTCGGCCTGAATACGCGCCAGATGAACGCCTGGATGCGTCATGGCAACGGCCTGAAACTCACGCGCGAGCTATTTGGAAAGTACAACATCGTGAACTTTCCCTGCGGTTACACCGGTACCCAAATGGGGGGCTGGTTCCGCAATGAAATCAAGACGGTAGACGATCTCAAGGGCTTGAAATTCCGCGCCAGCGCGTTTGCGGGCGCCGTGTTGTCGCGCCTGGGCGTCGTGCCGCAACAAATCGCGGGTGGTGACATCTATCCCTCGCTGGAAAAGGGCACCATCGACGCCGCCGAGTGGATTGGCCCGTACGACGACGAAAAATTGGGCTTTCACAAGGTCGCCAAAAACTATTACTTCCCCGGCTGGTGGGAAGGTACGCTGCAGGTGTCGTTGTACGTCAATCAAGAGCAGTACAACAAATTACCCAAACACTACCAAAACGTGCTGGCGCAGGCTTCTGCGGCCGCCACGGCCGACATGATTGCCACGTACGACGCGGAAAACCCGGCCGCCTTGCGTCGCCTGGTATCCCAGGGTGCACAACTCAAGGCTTTTCCCAAGCCCGTGATGGACGCCTGCTATGCCGAGGCCGTCAAAGTCTACGAAGAGTTCTCCGCCAAAGACCCCATGTTCAAAAAGATCTACGACGACATGGTGGCGTTCCGTGACAACGAAATCCCGTGGTTCCGTGTGGCTGAAGGCAGTTTCGACGGCTTCATGGGGACCATTGGCCGAGGCAAATAAGCAGGCCGCATGGGGTAGGGCACGGCCGATTGGGCACGACGATATAAAATTGTCCGTTTCCGCTCGTTACCGTACCCGCCAAAAGCAGGGGCGACTGGCGGCGGCGCCATGCCGAAGTCTGTCGTCCGGCCACCCCAGGCGGCGCTTGCATGCCCAGGCACGATGCCGTATTTGGTATCGTTGCGACCTTCTATCTAGCTCATTATTCCCATCATGAAAGCATTACTCGCTCTATCACGCGCAATCGATGCGCTGAACCTGCGGGTTGGCCGAGCCGTGACGTGGGTCACCCTGTTGGTGGTGCTGGTCAGCGCCGGCAACGCGGTGGTCCGCAAGGTGTTCGAAGTCAGTTCGAATGCCTGGCTGGAACTGCAGTGGTACATGTTTGGTGCCATGTTCCTGCTGACCGCGGGCTATACCCTGCTTAAAAATGAACACGTCCGGGTGGATATTCTGTCCTCCCGGCTTTCCAAACGTACGCAAATCTACATCGAAATCTTCGGGGTGTTGTTCTTCCTGTTGCCTATGGCGATTTTGATTACGTATCTGTCGTGGCCGATGTTCATGGATTCCTTTGTCTCCAACGAGCAATCCTCCAATTCGGGTGGCCTGGCTCGCTGGCCGGTCAAACTGATGATTCCAATCGGTTTCGGGTTGCTGGTGCTGGCGGGGGTTTCGCGTTTGATCAAATGCGTGGCCTATTTGCGTGGCCAGTCCCCTGATCCTCTGGCACGTGAGGTAGGCAAGTCCGCCGAGGAGGAGCTCGCCGAAGAGATCGCCCGTGAAGCGCAGGCGCGCGAGGCGGCCCTGCAACAACAAAACAAGGGCCAATGATCATGGAGTTCTTTGTCGCAAATTTGGCGCCGTTCATGTTCGGCACCTTGGTGTTATTTTTGCTATTGGGTTTTCCCGTGGCATTTGCGTTGGCCGCCAACGGGATCCTGTACGGTCTGGTCGGGATCGAGCTGGGGCTGTTTAACGCTACCCTGTTCCAGGCGCTGCCTCAGCGGGTGTTCGGCATTGTCGCCAACGATACCTTGCTGGCGGTCCCCTTCTTTACCTTGATGGGACTGGTACTTGAACGCTCAGGCATGGCAGAGGATCTGCTCGAGACCATCGGCCAGGTGTTTGGGCCGCTGCGCGGTGGCTTGGCCATCGCCGTGGTGTTGGTTGGCGCGATGTTGGCCGCGACCACCGGCGTGGTTTCCGCCTCGGTCATCTCGATGGGCTTGATTTCGTTGCCGATCATGCTGCGTTACGGGTATGACAGGCGCCTGGCCTCGGGGGTGATAGCCGCATCCGGCACGCTTTCGCAGATCATTCCACCCTCATTGGTGCTGATCATCCTGGCCGACCAGTTGGGTCGTTCGATCGGCGACATGTACCGTGCCGCAATGGTTCCCGGCTTCTTGCTGGCGGGCTCGTACATTCTGTACGTCGTTCTGGTCGCCGTCATCAAGCCTTCGGCAGCTCCGGCCTTGCCCGAAGAGGCTCGCGCCTTCCGTGAGCCTAACGGTTCGCGCGGCGGTCGTTCGTTGCTGGTGTTGATGCTGATTGCGGCCGCTTCTGCGTATTTCATGACGCAGTGGCTGGAAAAGGAAAATGCGCCTGTTGACGAAAAAGTCGTACTCAGCTTGCTGCTGTGGGGTCTGACGGCGTTTGTGATCGCCATCGTCAACAAAGTGTTTCGCCTGAAAGTGCTCTCGGCGTTGGCTGAACGCGTCACCTTTGTGATGATTCCGCCCTTGTTCCTGATCTTCCTCGTGCTGGGTACCATTTTCATCGGTGTCGCGACGCCGACCGAAGGCGGGGCGATGGGCGCCGTTGGTGCGATCATCATGGCGTTGATCCGTGGACGTCTGACCCTCGATCTGATGCGTCAGGCGATGGACACGACGACCAAGCTGTCGTGCTTCGTGGTGTTCATCCTGGTGGGGTCGACGGTATTCGGCTTGACCTTCCGTGGTGTCAGCGGCGACCTGTGGGTCGAGCATCTGTTGACCAGCGTGCCGGGTGGCCAATGGGGCTTTCTGATTGTGGTCAGCGTGCTGACCTTCGTGTTGGCGTTCTTCCTCGATTTCTTCGAACTGGCGTTCATCATCGTGCCTTTGCTCGCCCCTGTGGCCGACAAAATGGGCATCGATTTGATCTGGTTCGGGGTCATCCTGGCCGTGAACATGCAGACCTCGTTCATGCACCCGCCTTTTGGGTTTGCCCTGTTCTACCTTCGATCGGTGGCGCCCAAGGACGCCTATCGCGACAGGGTGACAGGTCAACGTATCGAGCCTGTGACGACCGGGCAGATCTATTGGGGATCGGTGCCCTTTATCGTGATCCAGTTGGTCATGGTGGCTGCGGTCATGATCTTCCCAGGCATCGTGATGCACTACAAGGCAGGGCTGTCCACCGTTGATCCCGATACCGTCAAGATCGAGATCGATACGACCTATGGCACCAGTACCTATGGCAGTGAAAACGCCGACCCGGCGGCGGCCTTCAAGTAAACTGGGTCGTTATTGCCCTTGAGCACTGGCGTTATGCGTACTCGCGTCAAAATCTGTGGTTTAACCCGCGAAGCAGACATCGCCTCGGCCGTACAGGCCGGGGCGGACGCGATCGGGTTTGTGTTTTATCCCGGTAGCAAGCGTTACGTCGCGCCGGCGCAGGCGGCCGCGCTGCGCCGTGCCGTGCCGGCTTTTGTCGACACGGTGGCCCTGTTCGTGAATCCGGATCCATCCGAGGTGCAGGTTGTCCTGGATCATGTCGGCCCGGACTTGCTGCAGTTCCATGGTGACGAGTCCGTTCAGGATTGCACCCGCTATGGCGTCCGTTTCTTGCGGGCGTTCCGTGCCGGCGCGCCGGGGCTGGACACGCCCGATGATTTAGCCACCGTCTGTCGTGCCTACGAGGCGGCGGCTGGGTGGCTGTTTGACAGTTACAGTGCGGGTTATGGTGGTAGTGGCCAGGCTTTTGATCACAGGCTGCTGGCTGCCGTGCGGGCCGATGTGTCCGCGCGTCCGATCATCTTGTCTGGTGGGCTGAACGCCGACAACATAGGCCCACTTATCCAGGCGCTGCGGCCTTGGGCCGTGGACGTGAGCAGCGGCGTAGAAACCGCTCCCGGGCTGAAATCGGCCGACAAGATCCGCGCCTTGATGGACGCCGTGCGTCATGCGGACGATGGTCGATCATCACTTGCGCCGTCGGCAGAGGAATAAACCGCATCGTTGAGCCAGTGAGACCTACGGGCTCATACCGTTAAATGGTTCGATAATTTTGTTAGCAGGTCCGTGCGATTCTCTCCGAATGACGGTACGGGGAGTGTGTTTTTCTAGGTATGTTGATCTGAATCGAAGTTATGCAACTTAATTAATCTAAATATATTAATTTATAGTTTTCGAATTCCGACAAAATACAGTCATATCACATCTGACATGAGCGTCCACCAAGATATGGCAACATCCGCTTCCGGCCTGCCTCCGTATGTGGCAGCCGAACACCAGCAACAGTTAAAGCACGCGAATCGGGTGGCCATGCTGATGGCGCCTCGCCTGGGCGACACCTTGCTCATGATGAACATGGTGCAAAACCTGCGTGCCAACGGGCGCAGCGTCACCGTCTTTGGCGATTATGCCTACGCGTTGCGCGCCTGGTTTCCTGGAATCGATATTCGTCCGTCTTTGCCAGAGTCCGAGGCTTCGCACGCATTGGCGGATTACGATTGTGCAGCGCAAATGCATGTCGGGTGGCCCTATGGATTGCATGACTACGCACGCAGCTATTTTTACTATGACGAGCACGTCGTCGTTACGGGCAAGGGCTTCATCAAGCTCAATCAAATCCGCGACTATTGTCACCAACAGTTGGGCCTTGAAAATTGTTCGTTGAATAACGGCCTGCGTCCGCTGCCTGAATTGCGTCATCGGCAACATTTACGGCGTGTGGCAGTCCATCCGTCCTCGGGGGGCGAGGAGCGACGCTGGGCCGCGTCGCATTTTGTCGAGCTTGGCAAGCGTTTGCAGCGCTCTGGCTATCAGCCGTTCTATATTCTTGCCCCGTACGAACGGGAGCAGTGGGCTTGTCTGGCAGAAAATGGCTTGTCCATATACCCGTCGACATTGCTTTCCGATGTCGCCACGTTTATTCACGAGTCTGGCTGGTTTGTCGGTAATGAGTCCGGTATCGGGCATTTGGCATCCAACGTCGGGATTCCTACCCTGACCGTTACCGGCAGGCCGACTCGCACGCTCTCCTGGCGCCCAGGATGGTCGACTTCTCGGATCGTGTACCCCGGCTATATTCCCGGGGGCAGATTGCGCGACCGTCTATGGCGCCATTGGCTTAAACCCCGTCAGGTGCTCCGGGCTTTTCGGCAATTGACCGACCAATACGAGAAACAAATTAGCGAATGACGTTGAGGGTTCATCGCTGACAGTTCAGCTTGCGCAAAAAAGGTGTTGTGCTCTTTTATGGTACATGCAGCGGGCCCGAATGCCGGGCGGAGAACAGGCATATCTCCCAAAGCCGTGGTGGTGATATCCATCTTGGCACTCTTGGTTCCCGCGCTCGCGTTGGTCAGTGCGGATGGTGGGCCGATCGCGCTATATCTTGGCGCCGTAGTGGGCCTGGGGGTGATTATTGCCAATGCGATCAAACCTTGGGAGGTCTACGCCTGGCGCGATCTGTGGCCGCTGATGGTTGCCTTGGCAGCACCGCTTGTGTGCATGCTGTTGGGCAATATCGTCCATGGCGACTGGGTGGCTTCCGAGTTCGAGAAATTGATTCGATTTGCATTGGCGATTCCAATTGCGTGGGTCTTGATGCGCTCGCCGGTGCAATGGCTACGGCACGTGCAGTGGAGCTTATTGTTCAGTGCTTACGTAGGTTCGCTGATGCTGTTGGTGATTTTGCTGTCGCCCGATTTGGGCAGAGGGGCCGTGTCAGCATTCGGTGGTAAATACAACGCCGTTGCGTTTGCGAATCTCACCTTGTTTTTTGGTTTCGCATCTTGCCTGACGTTGCCCTGGACATTGTCGCGCTGGCCCAGACTCGAGGCCGCCTTGAAACTGCTGGCGGTGCCCTTGAGTATCTATGCCGTATGGATCTCGGAGACACGCAGCAGTTGGGCACTGTTTGCTGTGCTGGGGCTGGTGATCTTGCTCAGCAAGCAGCAATGGACTGCGCGCACCAAGCTGATGTTCGTGGGTATGGCCCTGGTATTCATGGCCGTAGGACTATCATTTCTGTGGTACGCCGACGGCAGCCGTTTTCGCGCGATCTGGACAGATTTTCAGCGTTACGAGCAACATGATCGCGATACGTCTACCGGAATACGGATGCAGTTGGCAACGGCCTCATGGCTGATGTTCAAAGAGAGTCCATGGACAGGTGTAGGCGCCGGTAATTTCCGCGAAAAATTAGCCGAATTCAGAGACCAGGGGATCGTGACCCCTAAGGTTGCCTCGGATTATGGCGAGCCGCATAACGACTTTCTCGGGGCGTTAGCCGGGTACGGCATGTTTGGTTTACTGAGTATCCTGGCACTTTATTTTGTGCCGGCCGTGACCTTCCTGCGCCGCTTGCGCAACGCTGATGCCACCATCCACACAGCCGCGACCATCGGCCTGTTGTTTACGTTGGGCTACGCGCAATTCAGCCTGACTGAAATGATGTTCCGCAACATGCGCAGTGTGCCCATCTATGCTGTGACGCTCGCTGTGTTGTATGCACTGAGTACGCCGCGTCATCTGGCGATGGCTGATCGCCCATCAACAATAATCAGTCATTGATTTGCACGCCGAAAAAAATCCATATATAATCTTTTTCTCTTCTGCAGGCGGTTAGCTCAGATGGTTAGAGCGCTACGTTGACATCGTAGAGGTCGTTGGTTCGATTCCAATACCGCCTACCAAAATACTCGCAGACAGGGCGCACAAAAAAACCGCATCAATCTTTGATTGTGCGGTTTTTTGCTTTCCGGTCTTACCAGGGCACCCACCCATCAACGACTGTCTTTTCTCCGCGTTATAGCTCGCGCACGAATTCTGCCGCGCTGGTTGAGCTATTCATCAAGGCCTCGCCGACGATTCCGTGCCAGTATTGCTCGGATCCATGCGCCAGTCGCCAGCTGTGCAGCCGACGCGTGTAGAGCTGCAGGTCGTACTCCTCGGTGACACCGATGGCGCCGTGCAGGCCATGTGCAGTGGCGGCTACCAACGCTGCGGCTTCGCTGCTGCGGGCCTTCGCGATGGCGGCGGGCAGCAAGGCGGGTTGCGTTGTGCCCACGCGGAATGCAGCGGCCGTAGCGATGCGCGCGGCGGCGACGTGTTCGGCCATCACTGCCAACTGATGCTGGACTGCCTGAAATTTACCGATAGAGCGGCCGAATTGGATGCGGTCGTTGCCGTACTGGAGCGTTAATTCGAAACACCGGGTGATTGCGCCGGTCAGTAGCGCGGCGTGTAGCGCCGCTGCCCAGGCCGCCAGACGGCCTGGTGTGCCACCGGCATCGCCTAGACGCTTGCCGACTTGCTCAATGTCCGACTCCCATCGTAAATCGGCGGTCGGCTCGCCATGCAAGCGGCAATGACGACGTTGCGCGTCGTGGGCATCCAGTAACCACAGTGTGCCGCCCTGTTCAGCCAGCACGGGGCCTGCCAGCATGCCGTAGGGTACGCGTGGCGCAACCCATGTCGTATCGCGAGCCGACACCAGGCTGGGGGCAAAGGTCGGCAGGCCCTGAGGCACGGCCTCGCCGGCAGGCAGCAAGGTGCGTAGCGCGATGGCTTGCCCCACGGGTAGCGGTACGGCGTGTGCGCCTAGCGCCATGAATAATGGCAGCGCGTCGGCCAGGTCCGCACCTGCGCCGCCGGCATCTTCCGGCGCCATGAGCTCCAGAAAGCCGGATTCCAGAATGACGCTCCACAGCGCTTCGTGGTGACAGCCAGCGTCGATAGCGCGTACCGCGGCGGGGGGGCATTGGCCTTTCAGCAGGTCTTCGAAAGCTTCGCTGAACATCGTATTCGTCTCCACGCCTGTTAACGCAGGCCGAGGCCGCGAGCGATCATGCCGCGCAAGATTTCGCGCGTGCCGCCACGCAGCGAGTACGTGGGGCAGATCTGGTTGACATAGGCGCAAGTGCGCAACAGTTCCTCATCGACCTCTGCGCCGGGGTCTACCCCTAGGGCAGCTTCTATGACGGCAGGGATTTCTTGCTCGAAGCTCGTGCCCAGTTCCTTGACCAAGGCGGCTTCGACCACGGGACTCTCGCCCGCGGCCAGTCGGGCCGTCACCGACAGTGATAGGCTGCGCAGTGCCGCCAGATGAGTGACGAAGCGGCCGACGGCCGGCGCGTGCGTCGTATCGCCGTGGCTGCGCAGCCAATCTATCCAGCGGTCCAGCAACACGATGCTCGAATAAATCCGTTCGGGGCCGCTGCGCTCGAAAGCCAACTCGGCAGTGACTTGTTCCCAGCCGTCGCCTTCCTGCCCGACCAGCGCATCCTCGGATAGTCGAACATCGTCGAAGAACACTTCCGAAAAATGCGCATCGCCGGCTAGATCGGTGATGGGGCGTATCGTGACGCCTGGCAGCGACAGATCGATAATGAACTGCGACAGACCCTGATTGCGATCCTGCGGAGTCCCCGAGGTGCGCACCAGCGCGATCATGTAGTGACAGTGGTGAGCGTTGGTGGTCCATATTTTGCGACCAGAGAGTGTCCAGCCGCCATCGGGGTGGCGCTCGGCGCGAGAGCCCACACTGGCCAGATCCGAACCCGAGTTTGGTTCACTCATGCCGATGCAGAAAAAGGCTTCTCCGCGGCAGATGCGCGGCAGGTAGAAATTGCGTTGTGCCTCGTTGCCGAACTTGCGGATCAACGGCCCACTTTGGCGGTCGGCGATCCAGTGGGCCGATACTGGTGCACCCGCGCACAGCAACTCTTCGACCAGGATGAATCGGGAGAACGCGTCCATTTCCGCGCCACCATACGCACATGGCAAGGTGACCCCCACCCAGCCACGAGCGGCCAGCTTGCGGCTGAACTCGGCATCGAAGCCCAGCCACGAGCGCGCACGTTGGTCCGCCGGTAGCGGAGGCATTTCGGCCTGCAGGAACGACTGGACCTCTTGGCGAAAAATTTGCGCCGACTGAGGAAGCTCGGCGAGTGTGAATCGATTGATCAGGGTGGTCAAGATGGCAGTCCGATGGCGTAGCTATCGTTGACCGACCAAATAGGCCGGGCAGGGTTGTTGGAGGGACAAACTGCAGGAACAACGGCGATGCCGCGCACATGTTTATGCTCCCGGCTGCTCGCTATTGATCGGTGTCAGCTTAGAAAAGTGGTATCCACAAGTCCAATATTATTTGTGGTAGAAATGATATTTTTTATATATCGTTAGCTATTCATCAGGGCTATCATTCGCCAAGATTTTGCTGTGAATAGCAGGTGTACACCTACATAAGATGTATCAAACCCATAAAAATGATAGTCGTGAGATACGACCGACACGATGACTGAACGAATCCGATCGACCCGCCCGGGCCAGGCTTCGCCCGATCCCATGCTGGACTTGCGGCGAGTACGTCAATTCGTGGTGCTGGCCGAAACGTTGAACTTCCGGCGGGCTGCCGAGCGTTTGCACATGACGCAGCCACCGCTGACGGTTGCCATCCAGAAACTGGAGGCAGAGCTCGGCACTCGCCTGTTCGAGCGAGGTGGGTCCGGCGGTGTTTCGTTGACGTCCAGCGGACAGGCGGCGTTGGCGGAGGCGCGGCGCTTGCTGTTTCACAATGTGCAGTTGCTGGCGGCGGCGCGTGCTGCCTCGACGGGCACAGGGGGCGCCTTGCGGGTAGGCTTTGTCGGCTCCACCACGAACGGTGTGTTGCAGCGCGTCGTGCGGTTGTTCCGAGCGGAATATCCCGGCGTCGAACTGGTACTCAAAGAAGGCACCTCCGTACGTATCGCCGAGCGGGTCGATAGCGCCGATCTGGATGTCGGGTTGGTGCGTACTCCGCTGTTGACCCCATCGCGTGCACATCTGGAGCCGCTGTTGACCGAAGGCTTTGTGGTGGCGCTGCCGCAGGGCAGTTTGTTGGCGCAAAAGCCAGATATCACCATGCAAGCCCTGGCGACCGAATCATTTGTGTTCTATTCGCGTGACGACGCTGCCGGGCTGCACGCCATGACAATGCTCGCGTGCCAACGCGCGGGGTTCTTGCCGCGCATTACCCAAGAGGCGACGCAGGTACAGACTGTGCTGTCGTTGGTGGAAAGCGGCCTGGGTGTGGCGCTGGTACCCGCGGTTATGCAATACAACCCGAGTTCGCGTGTCGCCTACCGCGTCATCACTAACCTGTCGCCTGCGGCCGAGATCGGTCTGGGCCTGTTGATGCCCGAGCCATCCAGTCCGGCGGCGCAAAGGTTTCGCGATGTAGCATTGGATTGTTTTGGCGGAAATCAATCACTCGCCAAATAAAAAAAACACCTCATGTGGGCCGTATTCCAAAATAAAAAAAGCCCCCTTGGGGGGCAGCAAAGCCACGTAGTGGCTGCCGCGTGGGGGCCTTTTTTATTGCCGGGCCGCCCCAAAATAAAAAAAAGCCCCCTTGGGGGGCAGCAAAGCCACGTAGTGGCTGCCGCGTGGGGGCCTTTTTTATTGCCGGGCCGCCCCAAAATAAAAAAAGCCCCCTTGGGGGGCAGCAAAGCCACGTAGTGGCTGCCGCGTGGGGGCCTCTTTACTTTATTCGACTACCAATCCGGAAATTGTGCGCGTGCTACTTGCTGTATAGCTCGGAGAGTAATGAGCCGGCATGGCCGTAGCGGGTTCGGCTCATTTCCTGCATATATTCTCGCAATTGATGCTCTGCCGAAGCGGGCGCATTGGAAGTATCAGGGGCAGACGGGGCAAGTAGACGTTCGGCTGCTTGCAGAGTACGCTGCGCGCGTGCTTCAGCGGCAGAGGTGACGTTGTCCGACCATTCAGAATTGACGTTGCCAACATCCATCGGTGCTCCTTTACTACTAGAGTTGCTGGTCAATTAAGGGTGCCTATGATACCAAATTACTTCAATCTGTAATATTGAAAATGCGAACACTTATCAATTGTTTGCTATCACAGGCGACTATCAGGCGACTGCGCGCAGATGCTTGCGAGTTACCGAAGGCGTTGCAGGCGCGCGACGGATCAAAAATGCCGGAATGCTATCCAGTTCGGCCCGACCCGCGTAGCTATCGCTCAGGCTATCGCACACCAATTGCGTGACAAAGCCCATACGTCGCGAGGCCGCGCTGATCTTTTTCGCCAGGTCGAGCGCTTGTCGCTCGGCCATGTCTCGAGAAATCCCCGCGCTTTGGCAGTAATGAGATTTGCAGAGTGTCGAGACGCCGGATTGGCGTTCGTGAGTATCTACATATCCTCTGAAAAGGCCATTATCGATTTCGAGCACACGTGGGCGAAGAATCTGAATACGGTCAGTATCATTGATCAGTTTCATCAGACTTGCTTTTTGAAATAGCGACGGACTGAGTCTAATGAAAGAAAATTATGACGTGAGCATCGATTTGAAAACAGATAATGCACAAACGGGTTGAATGCCACAGAACGTATCAAAACAGCGGAATTTTAGAAATAATTGACGATTGTTTAGGTTTCGAAGAAACACTGTGATGTCGTCATATTTCATTTTTGTAGGGTATTTACGACGTTTTGAGGCACTGCGTTTACGATGCTTCGGCTTACTTTTTAATTTCCCGCTTATTAATGAGCATCATTAGCGTAGTTTCTAATTCGAGAAGAACAGATTCTACAGGGTTAAATGCGGCATATATCTCGCGATTAATATTCGAGTCATTTTCGACCCGAATACAGGTATGTCCGGAGCCTACCGTGTCATTAATATTTCCCGCTTGTTGCAGTATGCGGGTTAACGAGTCAAATCGTTGTAGTGTGCTCCTGCCTGTACCCAGAAAACTCACCGCGCCCTTGGCCCGGTGTAGTTGCTGAAGGGCATCGGTGATATTCCGGGTATCAATCGCGTGACGCAATGCGGCCCGGTCGGCGCGGATGTGCACCAGAGCCTGGGTGAGCAGCCGGTGGCGGCTGGCGTCGTCCGGGTATAGCGCGAGCAAGGCGTCGATGTGCAGCATGAGTTAGGCGATGATCAGGGGCCGGCCGGTTGATCGAACTTTTCTTTTAAATACAGGGCCAGGGCGAGATCGTCGGCGAGTCCGAGTTTGCCCATGGCGCGTCGCTTGTGCGTGCTGACGGTTTTTTTGCTGCGCAACAGCCGGGCCCCGACTTGTGTGACGGACAGGCCCTGGGCGATTTGGCGTAGCACTTCGATCTCGGAGGAGGTCAAGCGCGTATCGGGGTGGCTGGGCGGCGTGAATTTCAGGCCACCGTCCTGATAGGTGATAAATCCGTTGGTATCGGGGGCGAGAGTAGCGCGAATGACGTCGACCAGCGTGGGCAAGGCGGCGGACTTCGGCAGGTAACCGTGGGCACCTGCCCGGAACGCGGCGTATTCGGTCTCTGCCTGGGTGCCGGCGGAAAAGGTAATGATGCCCATGTCAGGGTGTCGACGGCGCAGGCGTCGAATGCAATCGACGCCGTCCCAGGCCTGTTTGGGCAGGTAAAAATCGACGAGCGCGACATCGCACGGCCGGGCTTCCAGGTGATGAAGCAAGGACTCGGAGGAAGTCTCGGTATGGACGATGTCGAAATCGGGATGCGAGCGCAAGTAGGCGGCTATGCCCAGCGTGATGACGGGATGATCATCCAGGATTGCAATGCGTACTCGGTGGTTGTCGCCGGAAAGCAGCAGGTAGTGTCGCCCTGCCGAGTGCGGCGGGGCGGCGGGAGCGGCAGGACTCGAGGTCGAAATTGCAGACATAGTTCATGTGTGTGACCGATGTCGGCGAAAGGTTCCAGGCGGCCTTGCGGCAAGTGTGGCGCAGCCCGGTACGATGTCCCGGCGTAGGTTGAAGCAAATAGGATTTATCTGAACCGACGCGCGTTCTGTTGTATCCCTATGAGAGTGATATACTTATGGATTAAGGCACGCGCCGAAATCTCGTCCCTTGTTTTGCGTGCCCGCCTCAGGTGGCCGCACATGCTTTTTGACCCGACACGAACTACGACCGGAAACTTTCCTCCCATGCTGCGTTAGTTTTACCAAGCGTCGGGTTCCATGTCAGGTAGACGACAGGCCCCAAACTAGCAATCAGACGAAACGCGGCGAATAGCCGCGTTTGTTGTTTTTCCCCCAGGAAATTTCGATGGTACAGATCACATTGCCCGATGGTTCACAGCGCCAGTTCCCGGCTCCCGTTACGGTGGCCGAGGTCGCGCAATCCATCGGCGCCGGGCTGGCCAAGGCCGCGCTGGGTGGTCGTATAACGCTGCCAGGCAGTGAGGCAAGGCTGGTCGATACCAGTTTTCGCATTGATCAGGACGCTCAGTTGGCCATCGTCACGTCAAAAGACGCTGACGGCCTGGAGCTAATTCGTCATTCCACCGCGCACCTGCTGGCGTATGCCGTCAAATCGCTGTTTCCGGATGCGCAGGTCACGATTGGTCCTGTCATCGATAACGGCTTTTACTACGACTTTTCGTACAAGCGGCCTTTCACGCCCGAGGATCTGATCGCCATCGAGAAGAAAATGGCCGAGTTGGTCCGCAGGGACGAAGTCGTAACGCGCGAAGAATGGACGCGTGACGACGCCGTGGCTTTTTTCAAAAGCATCGGCGAGGCCTACAAGGCCGAGATCATTGCGTCGATTCCGTCCAACGAAACCCTCAGCCTCTATCGCGAGGGCGACTTTATCGATCTGTGTCGCGGGCCGCACGTGCCCTCGACGGGCAAGCTCAAGGTCTTCAAGCTGATGAAGGTGGCGGGCGCGTATTGGCGCGGCGACAGCAATAACGAGATGCTTCAGCGCATCTACGGTACTGCCTGGGCCACCAAAGACGAGCAAGACGCCTATTTGCATATGCTCGAAGAAGCCGAGCGTCGCGATCACCGCAAGATCGGCCGCGATCTGGATTTGTTCCATTTCCAGGACGAGGCGCCAGGCCTGATTTTCTGGCACCCCAAGGGTTGGGCGCTGTGGCAACAAGTCGAGCAATACATGCGTGCCGTGTATCGCGACAATGGCTATCAGGAAGTCAAGGCGCCACAGATCCTGGACATTTCGCTCTGGAAGAAGACCGGTCACTGGGATAACTATCGTGAAAATATGTTCACGACTGAATCCGAAAACCGGGTCTACGGTCTCAAGCCGATGAATTGTCCGGGTCATGTGCAGATTTTCAACGCCGGCTTGCATTCGTATCGCGAGCTGCCGCTGCGCTACGGCGAGTTTGGTCAGTGCCACCGCAATGAGCCTTCCGGTTCGCTGCACGGCATGATGCGGGTGCGGGGTTTTACGCAAGACGACGGCCACATTTTCTGTACTGAAGATCAATTGCAGGATGAGTGCGCCGATTTCACGGCCTTGTTGCAAAGGGTCTACCGTGATTTTGGGTTCACCGAGGTCCTCTACAAGGTCGCGACGCGTCCCGAAAAACGTATCGGCACGGACGAAGTCTGGGACAAGGCCGAAACCGCCTTGATGGAAAGCCTGCGCCGTACGGGATGTGAGTTCGAAGTCTCGCCGGGCGAGGGGGCCTTTTATGGCCCCAAGATCGAGTACACACTGAAAGACGCGATCGGTCGCCATTGGCAGTGCGGCACCATCCAGGTCGATTTCTCCATGCCGGTTCGCCTGGGCGCGGAATACGTCGATGCCCAGGATCAACGCCGTCCGCCGGTCATGTTGCACCGGGCGATCCTGGGGTCGCTGGAGCGTTTTATCGGCATGCTGATCGAAAACCATGCGGGCGCCATGCCGCCCTGGCTGGCTCCGGTGCAGGCCGTCGTGTGTTGTATTTCTGAGCCTTCGGCTGATTATGCCGCGCAAATTTCGCAAAACCTTAAAAAACAAGGCTTTAGGGTTGAGTCTGATTTGCGTGGTGAAAAAATCACCCGTAAAATTCGCGAGCACAGCCTGCAAAAAGTGCCGTACATCCTTGTCGTGGGCGACAAGGAAAAACAAAATGGCACTGTTGCGGTGCGCGGTCTAGGGGGATTGGACCTTGGCGTGATTTCGCTCGAGGCATTTTCCAACCGCTTGGCCCAAGACGTCGAGGCTCGTCGAGACGTCGTTAAAACCGAAAGCAGTGCTGCTTAAAATCTTTTAGGAGTTGTCAACATCGCCACTGAAAAAGCCAATCGCATCAACGGTGAGATCCGTGTTCCCGAGGTGCGCCTGATAGGTCTGGACGGAGAACAGCTGGGCATCGTCAAGCTTGCCGACGCGTTCAACCTTTCCGAACAAGCCAACGTGGATTTGGTCGAAATCGCGCCCAACGCGGATCCTCCAGTCTGCCGTTTGATGGACTACGGCAAGTTCAAGTACCAGGAACAAAAGCGACAAGCCGAAGCCCGCTCCAAGCAAAAGGTCATCCAGGTCAAGGAAGTCAAATTCCGTCCGGCGACCGACGAGGGCGACTATCAGGTCAAACTGCGCAATCTGCGCCGTTTCCTCGAAGAGGGCGACAAGGCCAAAGTCACGCTGCGGTTCCGCGGCCGTGAAATGGCTCACCAAGAGCTGGGTATGCGCGTACTGGAACGTGTGCGCGACGATCTGACCGAATTGGCACAGGTCGAAGCCATGCCCAAGCTCGAAGGACGCCAGATGGTCATGGTGCTTGCCCCGCGCAAGAAGGTCGTTCCTGGCAAGGACGCCGCAGGTTGACTGTGGTGATTTGAACATGACTGGTCACGTGCTGAGTGGCCGGTCATGTCGCCCATAAACAATCATCATGCCGTCCGGCGTGGGCGGGTCATTTGCGCTACGATGGCGGTTTGGCACGCGACGTGATTCGCGTGCGACCGGGATATCACGATGCATGTCTTATTCGTTATTGACCCCCTGCCGCGCCTGAAGGCCTACAAGGACTCTTCGGTTGCCATGATGCGTGCGCTGGTTGCACGCGGTCATACGCTAAGCGTGGCTCTGCAGGGTGATTTATTTATTGATGCTGGCGTGGTGCTGGCGCGCAGTACCGCGATCGAGCTTGTCGACGGCGCCGATTTGCATGGACACGACTGGTGGCGCGATACCAGCGATGCCCAAGACATCCCGTTGCCTCGCTTTGATGCCGTCATCATGCGCAAGGACCCTCCGTTCGATATGGAGTACGTCTATTCGACGCATATGCTCGAGTACGCGCAGGCCCAAGGGGCCAAGGTATTCAACGATGCGGCGGCGATCCGTAACCACCCGGAAAAGCTGGCCATCACCGAATTCGCGGATCTGGCAGCCCCCACGCTGGTGACGCGTGATATGGCGCGCATCAAGGCCTTTCACGACAAGCATCAAGACGTCATCGTCAAGCCGCTCGATGGCATGGGCGGTACAGGCATCTTTCGATTGCGGGCCGCCGAGCCTAATTTGAATGCCATCCTCGAGACACTCACCGACAATGGCGAGCGCACCATCATGGCGCAGCGCTATATTCCCGAGATTGTCCAGGGCGATAAACGTATTTTGCTGATTGGTGGCGAGGCCGTGCCGTATGTGCTGGCCCGCATTCCGCTGGCAGGCGAAACGCGGGGCAATCTAGCGGCGGGCGGCCGTGGCGTGGCGCAGCCTCTCTCGGCACGTGACAGCGAGATCGCGGCCCAAGTCGCCCCCAAGCTGGCGGCACGCGGACTGCTCTTGGTGGGGCTGGACGTGATCGGTGACTATGTGACCGAGGTGAATGTCACCAGTCCGACCTGTTTTGTCGAAATCGCAGAGCAGACCGGTTTTGACGTGGCCGATATGTTTGCGGCCGCGCTCGAACGTGCGGTGGCATAGAGGCCAGACCATGACCGGTATTGTCATCGTGGTGCACGCGCCGTTGGGCGATGCCATGCGCGAGTTTGCGGCTCATGTGTTGGGCGAGGCGGGCCGCCAGATGGCTGTGCACGACATTCAGCCCGATGACATGCCCGACGAGCGAGTCCCTGATGTGTTGCGCGATATTCGCGAGGCGGACGAGGGGCAGGGGGTGTTGGTGCTGACCGATCTGATCGGTGCCACGCCTGCAAATATCGCCAAACGTGCCGTGTCCGAGGCGCAGTCATTGGGTACACAATGCTGTGTCGTAGCGGGCCTGAATACGTCGATGCTGTTGCGTGCCTTGACTTCACGTGATCAGGGCTTGGCCGATACTCGCGCCAAGGCCCTGGCGGGCGGCGTGCAAGGTTGTTTGCAGGTGGACTGAACTGACCAATTTCTATGCCTATTTCTGAGATCACCATTTCCAATAAGCTGGGCTTGCATGCTCGCGCCGCGGCAAAGCTCACACAATTGGCGAGTAAATTCGGCAGCGAGATTTTCATCTCGCGTGACGCAAAACGCGTCAATGCCAAGAGCATTATGGGCGTTATGATGTTGGCGGCAGGCCAGGGCGTGACGGTGCGCCTGGATGCTTCGGGCGACGATGCCGATCAGGCTCTCGCTGAAATTCAGAACTTGTTCGATAGCAAATTCGGTGAGCACGAATAACTCCAGTCTGGAATGCCCCCCGGCTGCGACGTCTGACGCAGCCAATGATGCGGTCGTCGCGTTACAGGGCAAGGGCGTCGCACGCGGATACGCGATCGGGCGCGCCGTGGTCATGGGGGCTGCCTCTCTCGAGGTGGCTCACTATCGTATTTCGCCGCAGGATGTCGATGCGGAGAGCGACCGCCTGACTCAGGCGTTGATCTCGGCCCAGACCGATTTGCAGCAAATGGCGGATTGCCTGCCGGCGGATGCGCCGCGCGAATTGGGCGCCATGCTGAATGTGCATTGTCTGCTGCTGGCCGATCCTTTGCTGGCCGAACAGACGCGCGCCCTGATCAAGGACCGCCATTACAACGCAGAGTGGGCCTTGGCCGCACAGGGGCAGATCCTCGGCGAACAATTTGACGCCATGGAGGACGAGTACCTGCGTGAGCGCGGATCGGACGTACGGCAAGTCATCGAGCGCGTGCTGCGGGTATTGTCAGGCAGCACGGCGATGTTGGCCGATGTCAGCGCCCTGGAGGGCAATGACCCGCTGATCGTGGTTGCGCATGACATTTCCCCAGCGGATATGGTGCGGTTGCGTGGGGGACGGTTTTCAGCCTTTGTCACCGACTTGGGTGGACCGACTTCGCATACGGCCATCGTGGCGCGCAGTATGGGTGTGCCCGCCGTGGTGGCCCTGGGTCAGGTACGCGAGTTGGTGCGTGACGGCGATACCGTGGTGGTCGATGGTGCGACCGGGGTTGTGTTGGTCAATCCGTCGCCGGGCATGCTGCAGGAATACCGTGACCGTCAGGTGACCTACGCCGCCGAGCGCGCCGAGTTGGCATTGTTGCGAGACGAGCCGGCCGTGACGCTCGATGGCATCGATATCATCCTGAATGCCAATATCGAACTGCCCGACGAGGCCGCCGGTGCCCTGGCGGCCGGAGCACAGGGTATTGGCCTGTTCCGCAGCGAGTTTTTATTTATGGGGCGCCGCAGGCTCCCCGACGAAGAAGAGCAATACCAGGCTTACGCCTCGGTGGTGCGGACCATGGCGGGACGTCCCGTCACGATCCGCACGCTGGATATCGGTGCCGACAAGACGCTCGATGATGAGGCCACGGTCGCAATGAATCCGGCCCTGGGTCTGCGCGCGATTCGCTATTGCCTGGCGCATCCCGACATGTTTGCTACGCAACTGCGCGCGATTTTGCGTGCATCTGCGCACGGCCATGTGCGTTTGCTGCTACCCATGGTGGCGCATATGCACGAGGTCAAGGCGGCATTTGCCGCGATTGATTCCGCACGTCGCGAGCTGGATGCCCGCGGGCAAGCGTACGCGCCTCGCATCGAGATCGGCGCCATGGTCGAGGTCCCGGCGATCGCGATCGCAATTGAGCCCTTTGCGGAGGCGCTGGATTTTCTGTCTATCGGCACGAACGATTTGATCCAGTACACCCTGGCGGTCGACCGGGGCGATCATGATGTCGCGTCGCTATACGACCCTATGCACCCTGCGGTGCTACGCCTGATCGCCAATACGATCAACGTGGGTGCGCGCATGGGCACGCCTGTGGCGGTATGTGGCGAAATGGCCGGCGATGCCCGCCTGACGCGCTTGCTGTTGGGCCTGGGGTTGACGGAGTTCTCCATGCACGCCCAGCAGGTACTGGACGTCAAACGCGAGATTCTCCGGGCCCATAGCAATGATCTGCGCATCAAGGTCGCGACGGCGCTTAATCGCGCTCTCAGGGTGGATCTGGACCTGCTGGATCAAGGCTAGCCGATCAATTATCGCGTTGCAAAAAAGCAAATGGCGGCCTTTTTTTGCGATGCAGCAATTGTTGATCGCACAATTGTATTGTGCTGCAACATTGCCGGGGGTAAGATCATTCTGCGTGGTTCCCTTTCATTCTTCTCAAGGAGTAGGTCATGGAAGTTTCCACCCGCAGGGCTGCAGGGCCGGGCAAACCGGCAAGCGAAACGGCAAGCCGCTGGCGTACTTTCAAAAATGGCGTGATGCATTTCCTGGAATCATTCGGAGAATTGCGGCATGACATGGACGAGGCCCGCCACACCCATTTCAACGTTTCCGCCTTTCACGACAAGCGCCGCTAGTCGTTCCGCAGCAAGCCAGCCAAAATGCCAGCGCACGCGCTGGCATTTTTGTTGTCCGCCGGTAATGACGCGACTCAGGCAAAATACGCTTTTGTCATGATATTTTGTGCAAACGCCGACACGCGTTTACCAGGATTTTCTTTCATACCTAGCGGATTTCCTTATGCCCAAATCTCTATTCCGTCTGGCCGTACTCGCCGCCACTATCGCGCCGTTGCTGTCTTGGTCAGCTCGTGCCGAAGTCGTGATCGGGGTGGATATCTCCTCGACTGGACCTGCTGCTGCGATTGGTATTCAAACCAATAATGCCATCCGGTTATGGCCGGCGACGCTAGGGGGCGAGCCCGCGCGCTATATCGTGCTCGATGATGGTACTGACGTGAGCCGCGCCGTCAAAAACTTCCGCAAGCTGACATCAGAAGACAAGGTGGATGCTATTGTCGGCCCGAATATCACCGCGTCGGCGCTAGCGGGCCTGGATGTATTGGCCGAAACGGGCACTCCCATGGTCGCTCTGGCCGCATCGGCCGTGATTGTCGAGCCTGCTGATGATCCGAAGCGCCGTTGGGCCTTCAAAATGCCCCAAAACGACTCGCTGATGGCCTCTGCGTTGGTGCAGGATATGCGCAGCAAGGGTATCAAGAATGTCGCGTTTATCGGGTTTGCCGACTCGTACGGCGATAGCTGGCTGGCCGAGTTCTCCAAAGCGGCGAACGGCGATCCCAAGATAGTGGCGCAAGAGCGCTTTCAGCGCACGGATGCGTCAGTCATGGGACAAGCGCTCAAGGCCATCGCCGCCAAGCCCGATGCGGTCTTGATCGCAGGCTCGGGCACGCCGGCGGCTTTACCCCAGAAAACGCTGCTTGAGCGTGGTTACAAAGGTCTCATTTATCAAACCCATGGCATCGGTACCCTCGAGTTTCTGCAGGTCGGTGGCAAGGACGTCAACGGCACACTGTTTCCCACGGGGCCGGGGGTGGTGGCCCGCGAGCTACCGGACAGCAATCCCGTTAAATCGGTTGCGGTGGCGTTTGCAGACAAGTACGAAGCCCAATACGGTCCGAACAGCCTGACGCAGTTTGCGGGCGATGCCTATGGGGCGTGGATGTTGCTGGACTCCGCCGTGGGCCGTGCCCTCAAAACCGGCGCCAAGCCCGGCACGCCGGCGTTCCGGACGGCGCTGCGGGACGCCCTCGAAAGCACCACCAATCTAATTGTGCCCAATGGTGTACTAAATATTACGAAATCCGATCACCAGGGGTTTGATGAGCGTGCACGGGTCATGGGCGTGATTCGCGACGGGCGTTTTTCCTACGCACAGTAATCCACGGTTTTCATAGGGGCTGGCTCGTTTTTAGCGCGGCAGTCCGGCCCTTTTTAAGCCAGGACGCGGAGCGATTT
Source organism: Bordetella tumulicola (assembly GCF_054779135.1). NCBI lineage: Bacteria > Pseudomonadati > Pseudomonadota > Betaproteobacteria > Burkholderiales > Alcaligenaceae > Bordetella > Bordetella tumulicola. The sequence continues at coordinate 96,435 of NZ_BAAGYU010000008.1, forward strand.
TTTCGCTACCGCGTTTTTTTTGTCTTTGTGCTCAGATGGCGTTGAGCCCGTGGCTATTCTTTTGCCACTATATGTTTTGTGGTGAAATGATCAACTAACGTACTATTTCTTGTGAAGTAGTTCAGTCCATAATCATTTGATAGGGAGTCTCGCATGGCACGCGTTCTAAACATGACAAAGTGGGCCGTTTTGGCACTGAGTCTTGGGTTGATGGCGGCATGCTCAGATTCAGAGTCCGACAGTTCCGCCACCAAACCTTCGGCAGCGAACAACCCGCCCGCGGAGCAAAGCACGCTAGAGGCCGCAAAAGCCGCCGGGAAAATTCGTATCGGCTACGCCAATGAGGCGCCTTACGCGTATCTGGATACCAGTACCAACCAGATTACCGGTGAAGCGGTGGAAATCGCGCGGGTCGTACTCAAGCGTATGGGTATCAACGAAGTCGAAGGTGTGTTGACCGAGTTTGGTTCGCTGATCCCGGGTTTGCAAGCCAAGCGCTTCGACATCATTGCCGCGGGTATGTATGTCACTCCCGAACGCTGCCAGCAGGCGGCTTTCTCGAATCCGACTTATGGCGTCGGTGAGTCGTTCCTGGTTCAACAGGGCAATCCCAAGCAACTGCATAGCTACGAAGACGTCGCTAAAAATGACGACATCAAATTGGGTGTCGTGGTGGGCGCCATCGAAAGCGAGTACGCCCGCAAGATGGATATCCCGCTTGATCGCGTTGTCGTCTTTCCGGATGTCGTGAGTGCGTTGTCCGGCGTGCAGGCGGGCCGTGCCGATGCGTATGCCGCCACGGCGATGACGGTGAATGATCTGATGAAAAAGTCGGCTACCGCGGATCTCGAAAAGGCTGAGCCTTTTACCGATCCTGTGATTGATGGCAAGAGCGTGCGCGGCTACGGGGCGTTTGCTTTTCGAAAGGACGATCAGGAATTTGTAGACGCCTTCAATGCCGAGTTGGCCAAGTTCATCGGCACCGAAGAGCATGCCAAGGTCGTTCAACCTTTCGGTTTTACCGAGAGTGAATTGCCAGGGGACGTGACGGCGGCCAAGCTGTGCGGCGCGGACGCGCAGGCCGGTAGCCAATAAGGCGTGGCCAACTCAATGGAAGCGTTTGCGGCGCTACTTCCCCCACTGCTTGACGGATTGTGGATGACGTTGCGTATTACGGCGGGGGCGGCGTTGCTGGCCGTTCCGTTAGCATTGGCCGCCGGATTAGCGCGTTTATCATCACATCGCGCCGTCAGCGGTCTGGCGTTGGTCTATGTCGAGGTGTTCCGGGGAACCTCTGCGCTTGTGCAGCTGTTCTGGTTCTATTACGTCCTGCCACTGTTCGGCCTGAGATTGCCGGCGATCACCGTGGGGATTGTGGTGCTGGCGGCAAATGCTGGAGCCTACGGCGCCGAGGTCGTGCGCGGCGCCATCCTGGCGGTGGCGCAGGGCCAGCGAGAGGCGGCCGTGGCGCTGAATATGACGTCCGCCCAATCCTTGCGGCGGATTGTGCTGCCACAGGCGTTCCCTGCGATGCTCCCGCCGGCGGGCAATCTGCTGATCGAACTATTAAAAAATACGGCGTTGGTGTCGTTGATTACGATTACCGATCTGACGTTTCGTGGTCAGATGCTGCGTGCCGAGACGCTGCGCACGACTGAGATATTCCTGATGCTGCTGCTGCTTTACTTTGCCGTGGCGCTGTTGATCACGGCGGGTATCCGCTTGTTAGAGCGGAGGTTCCGAGTCCGATGAGTCCGATTTTTGATTGGGCATTTGCCTGGGAAATTCTGCCCACATTGGGATCGGCGCTGATCATCACGGTACAGGCAACGATATTGGGCATGTCGCTGGCCATCGTGCTAGGGTTGGTCCTGGCTATGCTGCGGCGCATGCCGTCGCGCTGGATCTCGGCGCCGGTGTCCCTGGTGATTGAGTTCGTACGCAGCACGCCTTTGCTGGTGCAGATGTATTTTTTATTTTATGTGCTGCCACAAAGCGGGATGCGGCTTTCCCCGCTTACCACCGGTATCCTGGCGTTGGGTGTGCACTATGCCGCGTATTGTGCAGAGGTGTATCGCGCTGGCATCGAAGCCGTCCCGCGTGGGCAAGTCGAGGCGGCGACGGCGCTGAATCTTTCGGCCTGGCGCACAGCGGTCGGCGTCGTGTTGCCGCAGGCGATCCCGCCCGTCGTGCCTGCGTTGGGCAACTATCTGGTCGCCATGTTCAAAGACACGCCATTGTTGTCGGCCATCACGGTGGTTGAGTTGCTGCAACAAAGCAAGATCATCGGGTCCGCGACGTTTCGCTACACCGAGCCATTGACGTTGGTCGGCGTGTTGTTTTTGCTGCTGAGCCTGTTCGCTGCGTGGGGCGTTCGCCGCCTGGAAGCCTGGCTGAAAAAATTCGGAGGATCACGATGAGTGCGAGCATTCGCCTGAATCAACTGTGTAAGCGCTATGGCGAGCTGGAGGTGTTGCGCGGCATCGATCTGGAGATCCCCGCGGGGCAGACTGTGTCGATCATCGGCCCGTCGGGGTCGGGAAAATCGACGCTATTGCGCCTGTTGATGACACTGGATCGGCCCACCAGCGGCGAGATCCTGATCGATGATGAGTCCATGTGGGTCGACGCGCAAGGCCGTGTCCAAGGTCCGAATTCCGCGCACGTGCGACGCGTACGCGGCAAGATCGGCATGGTGTTTCAGCACTTCAATCTATTCCCGCACAAGACCGCGCTGGGCAACGTCATGGAGGCACCGATCCATGTCTCGGGTTTGTCGCGTGACGAGGCCACTCAGCGGGCTCGCGAATATCTGGATCTGGTCGGATTAGGCGACAAGTTCGACGCCTATCCGGCGCAACTCTCGGGCGGACAAAAGCAACGTGTGGGGATCGCTCGCGCGTTGGCGATGCATCCGGAAATCATGTTGTTCGACGAGGTCACGTCTGCTCTCGATCCGGAGCTGGTCGGCGGGATTTTGCAGATATTGCGCGACCTCGCGGCCAAGCGCACGATGACGATGATTATCGTCACCCATCAGATGGGTTTTGCGGAACAAAGCTCGGATCGAACCTTGTTTTTCGATCAGGGCAACATTGTCGAGGATGCGGAATCCGCTGTGTTGTTCTCCAAACCCAAGGAAGAACGCACACAGCAGTTTCTGCAGTCCGTGATCGAAGCGGTATGAGGGTGGTCTGACGCGGATCTGAGGACGTCTGAGGGGAGCGGACGTATGACCGTTATCTCCCCCGACCTCTAGGTAGTGATCTGCGCGTAGGCCTGTTGCAGACCGGTATGCAGCGCCTGAGCAAAATCCGCGCGGTTGGGATCGAGTTCGGACATCAATCGCGCAAGTACGACGTTGTCTTCTTCGCCGTGCCAGATCTTGACGTAGGTGCCGGTCTTATAGCCGTTCTCCTGGCGAAACAGATTCAGTACGTTTTTGGATACGTATTGCGTAAAGGTGTCCTGCCAGCTTAGCTCGCAGCGCGTCATCGTTTGCGCTAGCGTTTTATAGCTGGCGCGGCCACACACGGCCAGGCCACCGATCAATTCCAGCAATTGCGGTACATCTAGTTCGGCCAGTCGATACTTTTGGCCATCCAGCGCAATGGTATCGGACGATGTCAGATCGGCCATCAGCAGGCGTGTGGCTTCGGCGGCGGAACCTGCGGCCGAAACGAGCGTGTGCGACAAATAAAAATGCAGAATGTCGATCAGCTCCATCTGCACCTGGGGCAAGTCGATCGTTTGTTTCTTCCACCATTTCCAGCCGTGGTGCTCCAGCGCTTCGGCGGACTCGACAAAGGCCGCTCGCAGGAAACGCGCACCACCATTGACCCAGTCAGGGTTGATGATGCTGTTGAGGCGGTCTTGCAGGGTCAGCATCGTTGCTGCCTGAGCAGCGGTCAATCCGGCTGGGGTGTTGCTCACGTTCGCTCCGTCAAATCAATAGGCAAGGGTGCCATGGGTCCGAAATGTTAGCACCAAGTGGTATTAACGCCGGGGCTTCTTGCCGATGGGCGGGACCGCCAAGGGAGAAAACTTGGCCAGGGGTTTGTCTTGCTTTTTTCCCACGGCACGGCTGCCCTTGAACAACATGTACGCACACACAAACAAAAAGACAACGGGAATCAGGCTGTCCGTATCAAGGGCGTTGTTATTAGTCGCGGTGAGCAGCTTGCTGATCGCACTCCAGAGGGCAATGGCACCGGCGATTTTCAGGCCAAATGACAAGGTACGATTAGCGCTGCGCGAGGCCAGCGTGGCGGTTTCGGGATCCTGGTCGTCTGTCGTCGTCTCTTGCCGTGACGGTTTGCGAGATGAGGGCGGGGGGGCTGCGTCCGGGATCGGCATATACGAATACACCGACTCCGGCGAGTCGACGATCTCTGCCGTTTTTTGTTTGTTCAGCAGACCTCCGAAGCCTTTGCGCGGCGACACTTCGCCAGGCGTGTGGCCAGCCGGACTATTCAGCCTCTGGATATAGCGTACGAAATCGCCGTCTTTAGGTTCGCCATCAGTGGTCATGAAACACATCCTGTAAAAAAACCGACGGAAGGATCCGTGCGGTATCTTAACGCCTGTCGCTTGTGGCATGCTCCAGGCGAGGCGGCGCCGGGGCGCCACGATGATTCTTAGCGTAACCGTTCTGACAAGATGGATTCAATTACACAAGCCGTGCTGGGCGCGGGTATTCAAGGGGCACTGCTGGGGCGTAGCCAGGGTCGCAAGGCCTTGCTGTACGGCGGCCTGCTGGCCACCTTGCCGGATATGGACGTCCTGGTGCGCTATGCCGATCCGGTCTCCCAGATGACGTTTCATCGGGGATTTTCCCATTCAGTGTTCGTCTTGTCGGCGCTGGCCATCATATTGACGTGGTTGATACGCAAAAAGTGGCCAGAAGCCCCCTACAGTGGCAGGCGATTGTTTCTCACGCTCTGGCTAGTACTGGTGACGCATCCCGTGCTGGATGCGTTCACGGTGTATGGCACCCAGCTATTTTGGCCGTTGGCGCGTATCCCCGAGAGTTGGTCGGCGGTATTCATTATCGACCCGTTCTACACCGTGCCCCTGGCGCTGGCGGTGCTGGCCACTATGGTGGTGGGATGCACGCCGCGCGCCAGGGTGGCGCTGACGGCCGCGCTCGTATTCAGTACGGCGTATCTTGGAGTATCGCTGGTGGGCCGTTGGCATGCTGAAGACCGGGTAGAGCAGGAGCTACGTCAGCAGGGCGTACAGCCGACGGCGTTGTTGGCGACGCCCATGCCGTTCAATACCTTGCTGTGGCGGGTGTTGGCCAAAGATGACGCGGGAAACTACTACGAGGCTGTCAGCGGATGGCTCGACAATGGTCCCCCAGAAATGCTGCGCCTACCCCTGAATTTGCCGGTAGCAGAGGCATTAAATGGTGTGCCGTTGCACGATCGTCTACGCTGGTTCACCAATGATTGGCTGCGTTATGACGCGCTCGATAATAAATTGGTGGTGACGGATTTGCGTATGGGTGTCGCGGGGTACTACACCTTTCGTTTCGTCATGGCCGAGCGTGGCAACGATGCAATCTGGCACGCCGTGACACCGTATCGCTGGCCCAGTGAACGAGGGAGCTGGGGGCAAATGCAGATGATGCTGGCGCGGATTTTTGATAGCGGAGTACCGTTACCGTTGGCCGATTGGGCCGCGTACGCGACACAGCCCGTGCTGGCAGGAGAGTAACGTGGGATATGACGCGAGGCGCTGACCACATAGCGGTACCCGGCGGCCAGTGCGCCGGGCGGCTGCGTACGGTAGGAGGTCGCAGGAGGTTAGGCGGCCGGCAGGCGCACGGCGATTTCCGAGATCAGTCGGCGTGCCGCATCCAGCTTTGATCCTGCTGCCAAAGGGTGTGATCCCTTGGCATCAAAAAGCACCAGCTCCGTCGTGTCGGCATCCATGACCTTGTGGGCCAGATTTCCCACCAGCAGGGGAATGCCTTTACGAACGCGTTTGGCTTCGGCGTGTTCCGCCAGCTTTTCGGTTTCCGCGGCAAAGCCGACGCACCAGGGACCCTGTGGCAATTTGGCGACTTCGGCCAGAATATCGGGGTTGGGTTCGAATTCCATAAGCGGGGCGCCGGCGCCTTCGCTGGTCTTTTTTAGCTTTTGACTGCTGACATTTTTTACCCGCCAATCGGCCACGGCCGCCACGGCGATGAAAATATCCGCGTCATGCACATTGGCCATTACCGCATCATGCATTTGGCGCGCCGTTGTCACGGACAGTGCGGTAACGCCACGAGGCAAGGGCAGGGCGGTAGCTCCCGTGATCAGCGTCACGCGTGCGCCCGCCTCGCGCGCCGCGCGTGCCAGCGAATAGCCCGTCTTGCCGGACGACCGATTGGTCAACACCCGTACCGGATCCACGGGTTCCGAGGTCGGGCCCGCCGTCAACAGCACATGGCGGCCCGCCAGGACCTTGGGCTGAAAAAAAGCGATCAGATCGGTCAGTAATTCATGGGCCTCGAGCATGCGGCCGTCACCGGTTTCGCCGCAGGCCTGCTCGCCTGATGCCGGACCCAGCACAGTGATGCCATCGGCACGCAATTGGGCGACATTGCGCTGGGTGGCCGGGTTCGCCCACATCTCACGGTTCATCGCGGGCGCCACCAATAGCGGACAGGCGCGCGCCAGGCACAGCGTGGATAGCAGGTCGTCAGCAGATCCGTGGACCAGCTTGGCCATGAAATCGGCGCTGGCAGGGGCGATCAGCACCGCATCCGCGCCGCGCGTCAGTTCGATGTGGGCCATGTTGTTGCCGATACGCGCATCCCAGGCGTCAACAAACACGGGACGACCCGACAGCGCCTGCATGGTGACCGGCGTAATAAAGTGCGTCGCGGCTTCGGTCATGACGACATCCACCACGGCGCCCTGTTCGGTCAGGCGTCGTACCAATTCGGCGATTTTGTAGCAGGCGATACCGCCAGTCAGGCCGAGGACAATGCGTTTACGGGCGAGATCGAGCATGGGTGTGAATCTAGATTGCGAATTTCGCCATTATGCTGCAAAAAGGCTCGGGCTCGCCCGAAGGACTGCCGGAGGGCCAGACACACCAAGGAACAGTTGCTGACGATCGCCGGATGTCTAGCGACGTGATTTGCGCGCGCGCAGCACCTCATCGAGCACGAGCAGCACGGCGCCGCAGGTAATGCAGATGTCGGCGACGTTAAAGGCCGGGTAATACCAGTCTTTCCAGTAGAACAGCAGGAAATCGATAACGTGGCCATAGGCCACGCGATCGATCACATTACCCAGTGCGCCACTTAGTATCAACGTGAGAGCCAGACTAAAGCGCGGTTGTGCCGTATGGCGACGTAGCATCCATACAATGACGATGGCAGCGACAATGCCCAGCACGGTGAAGAACCAGCGCTGCCACCCGCCTTCGGACGCCAGAAAACTGAATGCCGCGCCACGGTTGTACATCAGGGTGAAGTCAAAGATCGGCAACACGTTGACACGCTGCCCGTACGTGTATGCCGAGTCAAAGTACAGTTTGGTGACTTGGTCCAGTACGATCAGGAGCAGGGCGAGGGTCAGCCAATGCCCCAGTCGGGGCGCGGGCTTGGGGTGGTGTTCCGATGGTTGACCCGGCTGATGGCCGGCATCATTGGTCGGACTCGCAGTCGGATGTCTAGGTACGTCACGCGACATGATTTTCAGGCCTTGTCGCGCGATTCGCCTGAACCGAACAGATTGGAGACGCAGCGGCCGCAAATCTCGGGATGATCGGCATCGCTGCCGACATCCAGGCGCCAGTGCCAGCAACGGTCGCATTTCTTGTGCGCCGACGGGGTGATGTCGATGCGCAATTCGCCTTGGCCTGAGTGGACGGTGGCGCGTGAGACGATCAGCACAAAGCGCAGATCGTCACCCAGGCTTTGCAGCAGGGCGAGATCGTCACCGTTGGCGTGCAGATCGACTTCGGCCTGCAGCGACGAGCCGATGCTGCCCGTGGTGCGGACTTCTTCGAGCTTGCGCTGAACGTCTGCACGGATCGCGCGCAGGCGCGCCCACTTGGCTGGCAGTGTTTCGGCGTAGGGAGGCAGGGTGTGGAACACCTCGGTGAAAATGGTCGTCCGCGCAACATCTGCCTGATGTTTTAAGGCGGAGTCGGCCAGGATCTTCCAGGCTTCTTCGGCCGTGAACGACAGAATCGGCGCCATCAGCTTGAGCAGCGTCTGCGTGATCTCCAGCAGGGCCGTCTGGGCCGAACGCCGGGCCACGCCGTCGGCGGCCGTCGTGTAAAGGCGATCTTTGAGGATATCCAGATAGAACGCGCCCAGGTCCTCTGAGCAGAACGTCTGCAGGCGCGAGACTGCCGGGTGAAAATCGTAGCGCTCGTATAGCGCCATGACTTCGGTTTGCATTTGAGCCGTCATGGCCAGTGCGTAACGATCGATCTCGAGCAACTGGTCGTACGGGACGGCCTGGCCGACAGCATCGAAGTCGGCTAGATTGGCCAACAAGAAGCGCAGCGTATTGCGAATACGGCGGTAGCCTTCGACGACGCGCTTGAGGATTTCGTCGGAAATCGACAGCTCGCCAGAGTAGTCGGTCGAGGCGACCCACAGGCGCAAGATCTCGGCGCCGAGCGAGTCGGACACCTTTTGCGGCGCGATCACATTGCCTACGGATTTGCTCATCTTGCGGCCCTGACCATCGACCACGAAACCGTGCGTCAGCAGGGCCTTGTATGGCGGTTGGCCAAAGAGCATGCAGCCGGTCAGCAGCGACGAGTGGAACCAGCCGCGGTGCTGGTCGGAGCCTTCCAGGTAGAGGTCGGCCGGCCACGCCAGTTCGGCGCCGTGCGAGCCGCCCAGGACCTGGTCCTTACCACCCAGTACCGTGGCATGGGTGGTGCCAGAGTCGAACCAGACATCAAGCGTGTCGCGGTTTTTCTCGTATTGATCCGCCTCGTCGGCCAGCAGCTCGCGCGGATCCAGCGATTGCCAGGCTTCGATGCCATGTTGCTCGACGCGCTGCGCGACTTGCTCCAGCAGATCGACCGTACGCGGATGCAGGGCGCCGGTTTCTTTGTGCACAAAAAATGCCATGGGAACGCCCCACTGACGCTGACGCGACAATGTCCAGTCCGGTCGGTTGGCGATCATGGCGTGCAGTCGGGCGCGACCCCAGGACGGATAGAACGCTGTTGCGTCGATACCGGCCAGGGCGCTTTCGCGCAGGGTGGGGCCGCCCTCGGCAGGCTTGACGTCCATGCCGGCAAACCATTGGCTGGTCGCGCGATAGATGACGGGTGTCTTGTGGCGCCAGCAGTGCATGTAGCTGTGCGACAGCTTTTGTACATGCATGAGCGAGCCCGCGGCCTTGAGGGCATCGATGATGCGCGAATTGGCATCCCAGATGGACAGACCGCCAAACAGCGGCAGGCTCTCAGCGTATTTGCCATCACCCATCACGGGATTCAGAATCTGGTCGTCGGCCAGGTTGTGTGCCTTGCACGACACAAAGTCTTCGATACCGTAGGCGGGGGCGGAGTGCACGACACCCGTACCGGTATCGGTGGTGACATAGTCGCCCAGGTAGACCGGCGCAGTGCGGGCATAGCCGGCATCGGCCGATGCCAACGGATGGTGGAAACGCATGCCCTCGAGCGCGGTACCCGACGCGGTGGCGATGATTTCGCCTTCGAGGTTCCAGGCCTTGAGGCAGGTCTCGACACGCTCGGTGGCCAGCAGCAGCAACGGGCCATGCGCCGGCGCGGGTGAAACACGCACCAGGGCGTATTCCAGTTCGGGGTGCATGTTGACGGCCTGGTTGGCGGGGATGGTCCAGGGCGTCGTGGTCCAGATCACGACGGCGCCATCGTCGATGGCCTCCAGGCCAAAGGCTTTTGCCAGGCCGGGCTTGTCGGCAAACGGAAAGGCCACATCAACAGCGGGATCGACGCGATCGGCGTATTCGACTTCGGCTTCGGCCAGGGCCGAACCACAGTCAAAGCACCAGTTCACCGGCTTGAGGCCACGGAATACGTAGCCCTTTTGCAAAATGCCGCCCAACGCCCGGATCTCGGTGGCTTCGTTGGCAAAGTTCATCGTCAGGTAGGGACGGTCCCATTCGCCCAGCACACCCAGACGCTTGAAATCCTGGCGCTGGCGGTCGATCTGTTCCAGGGCGTAAGCACGTGCCTTGGACTGGACTTCGGTCACGGGCAAGTGCTTGCCGAATTTCTTTTCGATCTGGATTTCGATCGGCATGCCATGACAGTCCCAGCCCGGCACATAGTGCGCGTCGTAGCCCGCCATATTGCGGCTCTTGACGATGATGTCCTTCAGGATCTTGTTGACGGCATGACCGATATGGATATCGCCGTTGGCGTAGGGAGGGCCATCGTGCAGCACAAAGCGCGGCCGGCCACGACTGGCTGCGCGTATGGCTTGATACACGTGGTTTTCTTCCCACTGGGTAACCCAGGCAGGTTCGCGTTTGGCAAGATCACCTCGCATCGGAAAGGAGGTGTCGGGCAGATTGAGGGTTTTTTTATAGTCCATGAACGGCAAAATAGGCACGCGCGTTTTGCGCGTCGTCGGCGATGGCGGCTGTCAGGGCAGGGAGATTGGGAAATTTTTCTTCGTCCCGCAATTTATGCAGGAACTCAACTCGTATGAGTTTACCGTATGCGTCAGCCGGCCCATCGAGCAGGTGTGACTCTAAGAGCACACGTCCGTGATCTTCGACGGTGGGACGTACGCCCAGGCTGGCGACAGCCGGTCGGGGATGCTCTCCGAGACCATGCACACGCACCACATAAATACCCGAGCGTGCGGCGCAGCGTGGCGCGACACGCAGGTTCAGTGTCGGAAATCCCAAGGTACGGCCGAGTTTCTGGCCGTGAACCACGTGTCCGCTGATCTGAAAGGGGCGTCCCAAGAGATATTGGGCGCGATCCAGGTCGCCGACAGCCAGGGCAGTCCGGACTTCTGAACTGGAGACCCGATGTCCGTGGCGGTCAGTAATGTCGGCCAGCGTTTGCACCTCGAATCCATGTACCATGCCGGCCTCGCGCAGCAGATCGAGGTCACCGCTGCGTTTGCGGCCGAAACGGAAGTCTTCGCCCACGAGCAGCCAGCGTGTTTGCAGGCGGTCGACCAACAGATCTTCGATAAAGGCATTGGCCGACATATCGGCCAGGCGCGCATCAAAGCGCTCGATGACAATTTGGGTCATGCCCTGGCCGGCCAGCGCTTCGAGTTTGTCTCGCAGACCCGAAATGCGGGTCGGGGCAAGCTCTGGCCGCTGGTTCAGCGTCGCGAAGTACTCGCGAGGGTGGGGTTCGAAGGTCAGCACCGAAGGCTGCAGCCCCCGTTCGTGTGCCGCCTGCCGCACGCGCGCCAAGATGGCCTGATGGCCGCGATGAACACCATCAAAATTGCCGATGGTCAGCGCGCAGGGGGATCGCCGCGCGAGTGGCGGCGCCGATCGATAGAGGTGCAGCAAGGTTTTCACGACCGAGAGTTTACAATTTTAGGTTGGCTTGCTTTGGAATATCTCATCTTGCTCGAATCTTCATCCTCAAAACGTCGCCTGGTCATTCTGATTTCGGGCCGGGGAACTAATATGCAAGCGCTGGTGCGTGCCTGTCAGGATCAGGCATGGCCGGCCACGGTCGGTGCCGTCATCGCCAGCCGGCCCGATGCGGGGGGCTTGCAGTGGGCCCGCGAGCAGAATATTCCGACCGGCGCCCTGTATCACAAGGATTTTCCCAGCCGCGAGGCGTTTGACGCGGCCTTGATGCGTGAAATTGACCAGTATCAGCCCGATTACGTGCTGCTGGCCGGGTTCATGCGGGTGTTGACACCGGGTTTCGTTAATCATTATGCGGGACGCCTGGTCAACATCCATCCCTCATTGTTGCCGATGTTTCCGGGGTTGCATACGCACGCCCAGGCCCTGGCGACAGGGGTGAGGCTGCATGGCTGCACGGTACATTTTGTGACGCCGGTCCTGGACCACGGCCCCATCATTGCCCAGGGCTGTGTTCCGGTGCTGGCCACGGATACGCCTGATATGCTCGCGAATCGTGTGTTGGCGCTCGAGCATCAGGCTTATCCCTCCGCCGCACGCTGGTTGGTCGAGGGGCGGGTTCACTTGACCCCTGATCAGCGTGTCGAGGTCGATGGCGAACCACAACGCCTATTTATTTGGAGCGACGGCGCGTAGAGTGCATCGTTGGCTCCCTGGTAGTTTTTCGCTGACGCGATATCGCGTCAGCCCTGAGTTCATATTGGCCACGGCGCTGCCCTGGCCCTGCATGGAAATATCATGAGCAAGAATCCCGCCTCCCGCCCGCGTTCCGCAGGCGCTTATTCCGCAAACCGCTCCGAATCAGCGGCGCGTGGTGGCGCACGGCGCGCATCGGGTCCCCAGTCCCGGCAACCGGAGGCGGACCAGCCGCGCGTCCCTCGCGCGGCCATCCGTATTGACCAGGTCCAGCGTGTGCTCGGCGAAGTCCTACAGTGGACCTATCCCGCGGATGCTACCTTGTCCCATTGGTTTCGCGCCCATCCCACGCTGGGTGGGCGAGACCGTGGCGAAGTCGCCGAAGCCGTCTACGACGTGCTGCGTCACTTGCGGCGTTATCGCCAGCTTGCCGAAAGCGGCAGCGGCCCGGCTTCGCGCCGTCTGGCGATTCTGGGGCTGGCCGCGACATTGGGCGTGCAAACGCTCGAAGAGGGGCTGGACGCTGCCGAAAACGAGTGGCTGCAGCGCGTGGATCGCATCGACCCCGCGACTCTGCCGCGCGCCGTGCGCGCGAGCATGCCGGATTGGCTGGATGAGCGTCTGGGCAAATGGGAGGATGCCGAGTCGCTGATGGCGTCACTCAACCGACCGGCTTCACTCGATTTACGGGTGAATCCGCTCAAAGTCGAGCGTGATGTCGCCCTGGCGGATCTGCGCGACGGCCCGGCCGCGCGCTATGAACCTCAGCCGATGCCATATTCCCCCTGGGGCATTCGTTTGACCGGCCGGCCCGCGGTCAACCGCTGGCCCCAATTCGAGAACGGCAGTCTCGAGGTCCAGGACGAGGGCAGCCAACTGCTGGCGTTGCTGGTGGGCCCGCGTCGCGGCGAGATGATCATCGATTTTTGCGCAGGCGCGGGCGGCAAGACGCTCCTGCTGGGCGCGCTCATGCGTTCTACCGGGCGCTTGTATGCGTTTGACGTGTCGGCCGCCCGGTTAGCGCGAGCCAAACCGCGTTTCGCGCGCAGCGGATTGTCCAACGTGGTACCGGTCGTGATCGACAGCGAGAACGACACTCGCGTCAAGCGCCTGGCCGGCAAAGCCCAGCGCGTGCTCGTTGACGCTCCGTGTAGCGGGATCGGTACGCTGCGCCGCAACCCCGACCTGAAATGGCGCCAGCATCCCGAGGCGCTGGCGGAATTGGGTGCGTTGCAGACGCGCATATTGAATGGTGCGGCACGTTGTGTGGCCCCGGGCGGCCGTCTTGTTTATGCCACGTGCAGCCTGTTGGCCGAGGAAAATGAGGTTCAGGTACAACAGTTCCTGGATTCGCACCCCGATTTCGAATTGCAGGATGCCGCCGAATTGCTGGCCAGTCGTTGCCCGGATTTGAACCTGACGGGCCCCTACGTACAACTGCGTCCGGACGTGCACGGCACCGACGGCTTTTTTGCTGCAGTACTCCAGCGTAAAAAGGCGGCCGCTACGGCACCTGCTCCCAGGGAACCCGAGGACGAGACAGAAAAGCCACACCCCGCAGAGTGACCTGTTTCGAAATGTACATTCGACAGAAAGGCGGGGTGGCGGGCCCCGCCCCGGTAGCGGTCCTCCGAAGGGGAAAAAAGCCGTCATTTGCCGCCCCGGAACCGCTTAGTCCTTGATTTATCACAAAAACTATTTTGTATTCTTGCTGTCATAAGAAAGTCAGGTAAGCTAAACTGCCTCTATTCCTTTATGCGAGGGTCGCTAAAAGCTTTATGGATCAAATCTTTTCCTTCCTCTCCGGCGGGCTCACCCAAGCCAGCTGGTGGCAGATCGTCCTATTCACGCTGGTGGTGACACACATCACCATCGCGGGTGTCACGATCTTCCTGCACCGCAGCCAGACGCACCGCGGTCTCGACTTGCACCCCGCAGTCATGCATTTCTTCCGGTTCTGGCTCTGGATGACGACGGGTATGGTCACGAAGGAATGGGTCGCCATTCACCGCAAGCACCATGCCAAATGCGAAAAAGAGGGCGATCCGCATTCGCCCATGCTGTTTGGCATCTGGAAAGTCATGTTCCGCGGTGCCGATCTATATCGCGTTGAGTCGGCCAACAAAGAAACCATGGCCAAATTCGGCCACGGCACGCCGGACGACTGGCTCGAGCAAAACATCTATTCCAAGCACAGCCTGTGGGGCGTGCTGGCGATGCTGGCGATCGATCTGGCCCTGTTTGGCGCGATCGGCCTGACCGTCTGGGCAGTGCAAATGGCCTGGATCCCGTTCTGGGCGGCTGGTGTGGTCAACGGTATTGGCCACTACTGGGGCTATCGCAACTACAACAGCCCGGATACCAGTACCAACGTATTCCCATGGGGCATCGTGATCGGTGGCGAAGAGCTGCACAATAACCATCATGCTCATGGCACGTCGGCCAAGTTCTCGGCCAAGTGGTACGAGTTGGATATTGGTTGGGGTTATATCCAGATCCTGCGCTTCTTTGGCTTGGCCAAGGTCCGCAAGGTCGCGCCCAAGCTCAAGCTCGAATCCAGCGGCAAAGCCATCGATTTGCGCACGTTGCAGGGCGTGATCACGCACCGCTACGAGGTAATGGCCCGCTATGGCGAGATCATCAAGACTGCCGTCAGCGAAGAGCTCACCAAGCTCAAGCCTTCCCACGAAGACGGCACCCGCCTGCAACGTGTTCGCCGCTGGCTCAGCCGCAACGAAGACGTGCTCCATCCCGAGCAGCGTGCCGAGGTGGATAAGGCCATCGCTAACAATCAGTCCTTGTCGACGCTGGTGCAAATGCGCCGCGAGCTGGGTCGCTTGTGGGAAAGTTCCAGCGCCAGCAGCGAACAGTTGCTCCATGATCTGCAGGCCTGGTGCCAGCGCGCCCAGCAAAGCGGCATCGCCGGGCTCGAGCAGTTTGCTCATCGTCTCAGCCGCTACGCGGCATGATGTTAGAGCAGCTCAATTCCGAACAACGCGCAGCAGTAACCCTTGATCCGCAGCATGCCCTGGTACTCGCCGGGGCGGGCAGCGGCAAGACCCGGGTCTTGACGACACGCATGGCCTGGCTGATTCAAACCAGCCAGGCCAGTCCATTTGGGCTGCTGGCCGTTACGTTCACCAACAAGGCCGCACGCGAAATGCTTTCGCGTATGTCGGCCATTTTGCCCATTGATACGCGCGGCCTCTGGATCGGCACCTTTCATGGTTTGTGCAATCGCATGTTGCGCGCACATCATCGTGACGCCGGTTTGCCCCAGGCCTTTCAGATTCTCGATACGACGGATCAGCTCGCCGCGATCAAGCGCCTGCTGAAAGCGAACGGGGTCGACGACGAAAAATATCCTCCGCGTGACGTACAGCGTTTTATCAACGGTGCGAAAGAGGGTGGCGAACGTCCGGGCGATGTCGAGGCCTACGATAGTCACCGACGTCGTCTGATCGAGATCTATCAGCTTTACGAGGCGCAGTGCCAACGTGAGGGCGTCGTCGATTTCGCCGAGCTGCTGCTGCGCGCCTACGAGTTGCTGACGCGTAATGCTCCTGTGCGCGAACACTACCAACGGCGCTTTCGTCATATCCTGGTCGACGAGTTTCAAGATACCAACACGCTGCAGTACAAGTGGCTCAGGCTGCTGGCTAGCGGCGGGGCGGCGATATTTGCGGTGGGCGACGATGATCAGTCCATCTATGCATTTCGTGGCGCCAACGTGGGCAACATGGCGGATTTCGAGCGCGACTATGCGCACGGCACCGTCATTCGACTAGAGCAAAATTACCGTTCATACGGGCACATCCTGGATTCGGCCAATGCGCTTATTGGCCACAACAGCGGTCGACTAGGCAAAAATCTCTGGACCGAACAAGGCGAAGGCGAGCCTGTCCGTGTCATCGAGCAGCCGTCCGATGGCATGGAAGCCCAATGGCTGGTCGACGAGATTCGCTCGCTGATCAACGAGGGTAGCCTGCGTCGCGAGATCGCCGTGCTCTATCGCAGCAACGCGCAATCCCGTGTCATCGAACACGCGCTGTTTTCTTCCGGTATTCCCTACAAGGTCTACGGCGGCTTGCGCTTTTTCGAGCGCCAGGAAATCAAGCACGCGCTTGCCTACCTGCGTCTGATGTCCAATCCACACGACGATACCTCCTGGATGCGAGTCGTCAATTTCCCGACGCGGGGCATTGGCGCACGCACGCTAGAACAACTCACCGATGCCGCACGCTCGCAGGACACCAGTCTGTACGATGCCGTGGCTCGCGTGGGGGGCAAGGGGGGTGCCAATCTGGCGCAGTTTGCGCAGTTGATCGGCCGTCTGGCGCACGAAACGCGCGATCTGCCGCTTCCCGAGTTGGTTGAGCACATGCTCGAAACCAGCGGCCTCGTGGCGCACTACAAGGGCGAACGCGAGGGCGCTGAGCGCCTCGAAAACTTGAACGAGCTCATCACCGCCGCGGCAGTGTTTGCCGCTGAGGAAAACTTCGAGGGCTTGCCTGCCGGCGTGGTACCCGACGGCTCAGGCGACAGCGCATTGACATCCGACGTGGTGCCCGAAGACTCAGGTGACAGCGCATTGACACCCGGCATGGCGGACGCGCCGCTCGTGACTGATTCGGGCATGACGCCGCTGGCGGCATTCCTGTCGCATGCCTCGCTCGAGGCCGGGGACAATCAGGCTCAGGCCGGTCAGGATGCAGTGCAACTCATGACTGTGCATGCAGCAAAGGGGCTGGAGTTCGACGCAGTTTTCATCACCGGCCTCGAAGAGGGTTTATTCCCTCACGAAAACAGTATTCTCGAGCCCTCGGGCCTCGAAGAAGAGCGCCGGTTGATGTACGTGGCTATCACACGTGCGCGCGAGCGTCTCTATCTGACCCTGGCCCAGAGTCGCATGTTGCACGGCCAGACCCGTTACGCCATGCGTTCGCGGTTTCTGGAAGAAATCCCCGAACAGCACCTGAAATGGTTGTCTCCCAAAGCAGGTATCGCGCATGCACATGCGGGCTTTGGCGAATCGGCGGCACGGTTTGGTCGCGGCGATGCTTTTGGGCGTCGGCCCACCGGTACTATTGCACCGCGCGCCCCGCGTGGTGTGACCTCGGGCGTGATGGTGGGCGATCGGCAGTTTCGTATTGGCCAAGGGGTGCGCCATGCGCGATTTGGCGATGGCACCATCATCGGCCTGAGCGGATCCGGACAAGACGCGCAAGCGCAAATTCAGTTCCGCGATGTCGGCGCCAAAACCCTCGCGCTAGGGATCGCCAAGCTGGACATTATTCAGGGCTAAGGCCACGGCATTGCGCCGTCATAGGCAGTCGGTCTGCCGTTCTCCTGTCCCCGTCTCGTACCGTTGCCGCGAGCGGGCAGGGAACATGGCCAAACGGCGCATCCCTGTGGGCCGCGGGTCCGCGCCCACCCGGGGGTGACCTAGCTGTCGGCCTCTTGCTCGATTTCCTCCAAAGCGGTTTGAATCTCGAGCCATTCCTCTTCGAGTGTGTCCACCCGTTTGCCGAGTTCACCGTGCTCGGCCATGACTTGTTGCCGCTCGGCGCGACGTGCATCCGAATACAAATCTGTGTCGGCGATCAGCGCGTCCAGGATTTGTTGCCGGGCACGCAGCTTGTCCATCTCGCTTTCCACTTTGGTCAGCTTGGCTTGCAGTGGTTTGCGTAGCGTTGCCAGTTTTTGGCGCTGTTCGGCCTCCAGGCGACGTTGTGTTTTGCGGTCGACGACAGGCTCTTCGTTGCCCGGGTCCGCCTCTGCACGGGTTTCGGCTCGCGTGTCGGCGCGGGCCTGCGCGTTACGCACGTTCAGCCAATCCCGATAGTCTTCGAGGTCACCGTCAAACTCGTGCATTTGCCCATCGGACACTACCCAGAAGCTGTCGACGGTCGTGCGCAGCAAATGGCGATCGTGCGACACCAGCAGCATGCTGCCCGAAAATTCGGCCAGGGCGGTGGCGAGGGCTTCGCGCGTTTCCACATCCAAGTGATTGCTGGGTTCGTCCAGCAGCAGCAGATTGGGTTTTTGCCAGACGATCAAGGAAAGCGCGAGGCGAGCTTTTTCGCCGCCCGACATCGGGCCGACTTTGCCGTTGACCGTATCACCAGAAAAACCAAACCCTCCCAGATAGTTACGCAGTTCCTGTTCACGTGCATCCGGGGCCAGCCTGGCCAGATGCTCGAGCGGCGTGCCATTCACGTCCAGCATATCCAACTGGTGCTGATGGAAATAACCGATGGCCAGCCCTTTCGACGCGCGACGTTCTCCTGCTTGTACGGGTAGCTCTTCGGCCAGCGTTTTAATCAGGGTGCTTTTGCCCGCACCGTTGACGCCCAGCACGCCGATACGGGCGCCCGCACGCACCATCAGTGTGATGTCTTTCAGGATGGACACTGGCTGTCCATTCTTGTCGGTATAACCCGCCGCTACCTTTTCTAATACCAAGAGTGGGTCTGGCGTACTCTCGGGCGAGGGAATGCGGATATCGATACCTGCTTCGGCATGCAGCGGTGCCAGGGTCTGCATGCGCGCCAGGGCTTTGACACGGCTTTGGGCTTGTTTAGCCTTCGTTGCCTTGGCTTTGAAACGATCAATAAAACTTTGTAGCCTTGCCGTTTCGCGATTCTGGCGTTCGTGCGCCATACTGACTTGACGCAGGCGCTCGGCACGCTGCGTCAAGAAATCTTGATAGCCGCCGCGATAACGTATCAGCTTGCCATGATCAAAATGCAAGATGATACGGGCCACCGCATCCAGAAACTCGGTGTCATGAGAAATCAACAGCACGGTGCCGGGATACGCTGTCAGCCACTTTTCCAGCCACAACATCGCGTCCAGATCCAGGTGGTTGGTCGGCTCGTCGAGCAGCAAAAGCTCTGACGGCGCCATCAACGCGCGGGCCAACGCCAAACGCATACGCCAACCGCCCGAGAAACTGGCAACGGGTTTCATCCATTGATCCGGGGCAAACCCCAGGCCGGCCAGCAACTGTTCGGCGCGCGAATTCGCGCTCCAGACGCCGGCTTCGGCCAAGGCCGCCTCGAGCTCGGCGATACGTGTGCCGTGGTCATCGTGAACGGTCGCGCGCTCGGCTTGCAACGCGCGCAGGTGGACGTCCCCGTCGATGACGAATTCGCGGGCAGGGCGGTCATCGGCGGCGAGCTCTTGCTGCACGCTAGCGATGCGCCATCCTGCCGGCACGCTTAGCGTGCCCGCATCTTGATCCAGCGCACCCGTGAGCAACGCAAACAGCGAGGACTTGCCCGCGCCATTCTTACCGACAAAACCGACCCGCTCACCGGGGTTTACGACAAATTCCGCGCCATCGAGCAGCACCTTGGTGCCACGGCGCAGCGTCAATCCAGAAGCACGTATCACAACTGCTCGCGGGTCAGTAGCAAAATTTCGTCCGAGGCTTCTTCGGTGTCCAGCCAAACAGGTTCGAGATCGGGAAAGGCCGCCTCGAAATGCTCTCGTTCGTGGCCGATCTCTAACACCAGTACGCCTTCGGGAGCCAGATAGCGGGGCGCCGTCTGCAAAATGCGACGCACCAGGTCCATACCGTCGGTGCCGCCGGCCAGCGCCAGCGAGGGCTCGTGCCGGTACTCGTCTGGCAATTCGTCCATGGACTGGCTATTCACATAAGGAGGATTGCAGACGATCACGTCGTACGCCGTTTCTGATAGATCATCAAACAGATTGCTGTGATGCAGCGTCAAGCGATCTTGCAGACCATAGTCATCAACATTGCGGCGGGCGACTTCCAATGCATCGGTCGAGAGATCCACCGCATCCACCTGTGCATACGGAAAGGCCATGGCCGTCAAGATAGCCAGGCAGCCCGAGCCTGTACACATATCCAATGCGCGTGTCACCGACAACGGGTCGCGTACCCAGGGAGACAGGCCCTGATCGAGCAGCTCCGAGATGGGCGAGCGCGGCACGATGACGCGCTGATCCACATAAAAGCGATGGCCCCGCAGCCAAGCCTCCTGCGTCAGATAGGCCGCTGGCAGGCGTTCGGCAACACGTCGGTCAATCAACTGCAGTACCTGCGCACGTTCGTCGGATGTGACTCGTGCATCCAAAAAAGGATCTAGCGTGTCAGGCGGCAAATGCAGCCCGTGCAGCACAAGATAGACGGCTTCGTCCCAGGCGTTGTCAGAGCCATGGCCCAGCGCGATGTGGGCCGCGTTAAAGCGCGACACCGCATAGCGGATCAGGTCGCGCAGGGTCTGCAATTCGTGGCGGTCAGATGACGGCATAGCGCCTCAGTGAGCCAGCAGCAGGTTTTCTAACGTGCGCCGGTAAATGTTCTTCAGGGGATCCAGGCTGTCGAGCGCAATGCATTCGTTCACCTTGTGGATCGTGGCATTGCAGGGGCCAAACTCAATAACCTGCGGGCAGATTTTGGCAATGAAGCGCCCATCCGATGTGCCGCCCGTGGTGGATAGCTCGGTCTTGAGGCCCGTCTCGGCTTCAATGGCGCTGGACAGTGCGTCGGTCAATGAGCCTCGCGGTGTCAAGAAAGGCTCTCCGCCCAGGTTCCACTGCAAGTCATACTCCAGGCCATGGCGATTCAGCACCTCGTGCACGCGGGCTTTCAGCGAATCAGGCGTACTGGCCGTGGCGAAGCGAAAATTGAACAGTGCGACAGCCTCGCCGGGGACCACATTGGTGGCGCCGGTGCCCGCATTCAGGTTCGACACCTGGAACGTCGTTGGCGGGAAATACTCATTGCCACGGTCCCATTCGATGTCCACCAGTTCGGCCAAGGCGGGTGCCAGTTGATGCACGGGATTGCGGGCCAGGTGAGGGTAGGCCACATGACCTTGAATGCCCTTGACCGTCAAATGGCCCGATAGCGAGCCGCGGCGGCCGTTTTTGCAGATATCGCCTAGATCAGCGGTGGAGGTGGGTTCGCCAACGATGCAGTAATCGAGTTGCTCGCCGCGGGCTTTCAGGGCGTCGCAAACGATCACCGTGCCGTCGATGGCCGGGCCTTCTTCGTCCGAGGTGATGAGAAAGGCAAGCGAGCCGGGGTGTTGCGGGTGGGCCGCCACAAATTCCTCGACCGCCACCAGAAAAGCGGCGATTGAACTCTTCATGTCGGCCGCGCCGCGGCCGTACAGAAACCCGTCACGCTCGGTCGGCACAAACGGATCACTTTGCCATTTTTCGCGCGGGCCGGGTGGCACGACATCCGTGTGCCCGGCGAAGACGGCCAGCGGACCTTCGGTGCCACGGCGGGCCCAGAGATTCGTCACACCGCCTTGCGCGATGGTTTCGCAATGAAAACCGAGTCGGCTCAGACGCTCGGCCAACAATTGCTGGCAGTCCTCGTCATCGGGGGTGACCGAGGGGCGGGCGATCAGGTCTTTGACCAGATCCAGTACGGCGGAATTACGCATTAAGCTCTCAGCAAATCGTTGATGCTGGTCTTGGCACGCGTTTGCGCGTCGACACGCTTGACGATGACGGCGCAAGCCAAACTGTGCGAGCCGTCTTCCGAGGGCAGAGAACCCGGCACGACCACAGAACCCGAAGGTACACGGCCGTAGACGATTTTGCCCGTGGTGCGGTCATAGATCTTGGTGCTTTGCGACAAGAAAACGCCCATCGCCAACACGGAGTTTTCTTCGACCACGACGCCTTCGACCACTTCGGAGCGTGCACCGATAAAGCAGTTGTCTTCGATGATGGTGGGGTTGGCTTGCAGGGGTTCGAGCACGCCGCCGATGCCGACGCCACCCGACAAGTGCACGTTCTTGCCGATCTGCGCGCATGAGCCGACGGTCGCCCATGTGTCGACCATCGTGCCTTCGTCAACGTAGGCGCCGATGTTGACGTACGAGGGCATCAGCACCACATTCTTGGCGATAAACGCACCACGGCGAGCGACGGCCGGCGGCACGACGCGGTAACCGCCGGCCTGGAATGCGGTCGCGCCGAAGTCGGCAAACTTGGTCGGCACCTTGTCAAAGAAGGTCAGGGGAGCCTGACCCATAACGACGTTGTCTTGCAGGCGGAACGACAGCAGCACCGCCTTTTTGACCCACTGGTGCACCACCCATGCGCCGCTCGACTTATCAGCCACGCGCAGGCGGCCTTCGTCCAGGGCAGCGATGGTGTGCTCAACGGCGTCACGCACTTCGGCGCTGGCATCGCTAGGCGACAGATTGACCCGGTTTTCCCAGGCGTGTTCGATAGTGGTTTGCAGGTCGAGAGTCATGACACTTTCTTTATATTGAAAAGGTTGATCAAGCAGAAGTTTGGACAAAATGGGCGATACGCTCTGCAGCTTCGACGCATTGTGCCAGCGGCGCAACGAGGGCGATACGTATGCGACCCGCGCCGGGATTGATACCGTGCGCTTCGCGGCCCAGAAAACTGCCGGGCAGTACGGTAACACCGGTGCGACCATACAGGTTTCGCGCAAAACTGACGTCCGATCCGGGTGTCGGCACCCACAGATAAAAGGACGCTTGCGGCATGCGCACATCCAGCACGCGCTGCAAAATAGGCACTACGGCTTCGAATTTGGCTCGATATTGATGACGGTTGTCGGCAACGTGGGCTTCGTCGGTCCAGGCGGCCACACTGGCCGCCGCAATCACCGGACTCATCGCACTGCCATGATAAGTGCGGTACAGCAAGAAGCGGCCGATCAGCTTGGCATCGCCCGCCACAAATCCCGAGCGCATACCTGGGACGTTCGAACGCTTGGACAGACTGGAAAAGGCGACCAGATTGGCATAGTCGTCGCGGCCCAGGCGCCGGGCCGCCTGCAGTCCGCCCAGAGGTGGATTGCCTTCGTCAAAATAAATCTCGGAATAGCACTCATCCGAAGCGATGACAAAGCCATAGCGATCCGAAAGGTCGAACAGCACGCGCCATTCGTCGAGCGACATGACGTTGCCGGCCGGATTACCAGGCGAACACACGAACACCATCTGCGTTCGCTTCCAGACATCGGCCGGCACGCTATCCCAGTCGCAGCCAAAATCACGCGCCGGGTCGGCATTCACGTAATAGGGCGTCCCGCCGGCCAGCAGCGCCGCCCCCTCGTAGATCTGATAAAACGGGTTCGGGCAGACCACCAGGGCATTGGCAGCCGGATCGACGACGGTTTGCGTAAAGGCAAACAACGCTTCGCGCGAGCCCAGCACAGGCAAGACCTCGCGGTCGGCGTCCGGGGCCGGGATGCTATAGCGGTGCGCCAGCCATTGCGCGATCGTTTGCCGCAAGACGGCGTCACCCTTGGTCGCTGGGTAGACCGATAGTCCTTGCAAGCTATTGCAGAGCGCTTCGCCAACACGGGCCGGCGCCGCATGCTTGGGCTCGCCAATCGACAAATTGATCGGCGCAAGCCCTTCGGGTGGCGCCCCTGCCTCGTTCAGCAAAGCACGCAATTTTTCGAAGGGATAGGGATGCAGGGTATCGAGTCGTGGATTCATAAGCAGGATTTTAGCAAGCAAGCTACAATAGCGGGCTTGGTACCGCGAAGGTGGCGAAATTGGTAGACGCACCAGGTTTAGGTCCTGACGCCGTAACAGGTGTGGGGGTTCGAGTCCCCCCCTTCGCACCAAGATTATGTATTACCCGGTTAGCCTTGTGCTGACTAATAGTAGGCTTCCTCTCTCTAATCGTTCAGGCGGGTGGTCCAACGATGGCTTACGATCCGGGTATTCAAGCGTACGTCGATCGTACGCGCAATGCGCTGGGAGACATGGCCGACCTGGGGGCCTTGACACTGACGCAGCGACGCGCGCGCGCAGACCGTACCGCGGCACTGATCAACGAACCTTATCCGGCCTGGCTGGAGGTCAATGACACGTATATCGTGTTGACCGGGCGCGAGCTGCTTGTGCGGGTCTACCGCCCGCGCGCGCAGGGGCCGTTGCCGGCCATCGTGTACCTGCATGGCGGCAGCTTCATGGCGGGCAGCCCGCAAGGCCATGATTTCATCACCGCCAGCCTGGCCTGCAACACGGGTGCCCTAGTGCTCAGCGTGCATTACCGGCGGGCACCCGAGAACCCTTATCCTGCACCGACCGATGACGCATACGAAGCCCTGTGCTGGGCTGCGCGCGAAGCCGATCTGCTGGGCATCGACCCCACTCGTATCGCCGTGGCGGGCGACAGCGCCGGCGGTAATCTGGCGGCTGCCTGCACGCTGTTGGCGCGCGATCGTGGCGGCCCGCACTTACGCATGCAAGCGCTGATTTATCCGACGCTGGATGCCGATTTCGATACCCCGAGTTATCTACACAACACCGAAGACGCCTTCCTGACGCGCGACGCCATGAGGGTCGCGCTGGAAGCGTTTTTGCCGTCGGCGGATACCCGGCACGATGGCTATGCACTGCCCATGCGCGCCGAGAGCCACACGGGTCTGCCGCCAGCTTATCTACTGCTGGCCGATCAAGACCCCTTGCTTGATGATGGCAAGCGCTACGCCGAAAAACTCCGCGCCGCGGGCAACCCGGTACAGGTGAGCGTCGGCACCGGCATGATCCACGGCTTTTTGCGGGCGCGCCGGCTAAGCGCGGCGGTCGATACTGAGTTCCACCAGATGTGCGCGGCGCTGCGCCAGGCATTGGCGTTGCCTGAGCCCGCTGAACGCTGGTAATCGTCTGGGGCCTGCCTCGAAGCGGGTCTGCGCTACGCCGGCATCTCGGCGGCCGGCCCAGTCTGGTGATTGCAGCGGCTCAAGCCGATGAGCTAATCGAGCCGAAGGCGGCCAAGCTCGGGCGACATGCGGTCGGCAAACGCCAACATCGCTTCCGCGACTTCGGCAATTTTCTGATCATTCATCGTGTAGCTGAAATTCGCCGCGGTCAGCACCAGCGCCAACGGCCCTTCCTGCGAGAAGATCGGCACCGCAATCTGCGTCAGCCCACTACGCCTGTTGCCCTGATCCAGTGCGAACCCGCGTTCGCGCGTGGCGTGCAGACGTTCGACATACTCTTCGAACGTAGGGCGCCTGAACCATTCCGTCTGGTCGAATTCTGCTTCGATGAATTCTGGGGACGCCCCGGAGAACGCCGCCATGACCAATCCCGATGCGCCGGAAAATCGGGGTGATCGGCGGCCGACGCTGAAATAGCTGTCGACACGAAAACCGCCACCTACGAAATCGAGCAAGACGAGGTCGTAGCTTTTTTCGACTTTCGCCAATGCAACCGTTACGCCCACGCGTTCAGCCAGCGAGAACATTTCGGGCCTGATGACATCGAGCAGTCCGCTGGTGCGCAGCACGCCGTGGGCCAGTTCAAGCATCATGATTCCTATGCTGTAGGTCTGGTCGCGTTCGTTGTATGCCACCATGCCTTCGCGCTGCAGCGTTCGAAGAATATTGAACGCCGTTCCGCGATGCTGGCCGGTTTCCCGGGCGATTTCGCTGGCTCGTTGGGGGCGCTGTGCTCGATGCAGGGCGCGCAGCACGGCCAGTCCGGAGATGATGGCGCCTACCGGTTTGCCTACGACTTTTTCGGTCGTGTCTCCGCGTCGGGTCTTTGCAGGTCTATTAGGCTTGTTCGATTGCGGCTCAGCCTTGTGCTCAGTAGTCAAAATGAAAGGTCCCCAATGACGGCCGGTTGCTGCTGGTCACAGCGATAGCCAAGGATATTGTTGTTTCCGTGAGAGAACTGCTGTGTTCTAGTTGAAATCAATAATACCTTAGACAGACATATCGTCTTGCCTGTCTACCGCCTATGTTCTGCGGCTAGGGCGGTGTGGATGACCGGGCCGACATCAAGGTTTCAAGGGCACGCCCGCTGTGGCGCCACCGTCCACTGCGATCGCCGTGCCCGTAATGAACGCTGCCTGGGGCGTACACAAGAACGCAATGGCTTGCACCACATCGGCTTCGGTGCAGAGCCGACCCAGCGGCGTGGTCGCGGACAACGGGAAGCTGCCTCGGGTGGGATCGGCCAGCAGCTTGTCGGTCAATGGTGTCTTGAGCATGCTGGGACATACGCAATTGACCCGGATTTGGCGAGGGGCAGTTTCCAGAGCCAACGCGCGGACCAGGAACTGTAGTGCCACCTTGGATGCCGCATAGGCGCCGTTGCCGGCCTTCGGACGTTGTCCCGACGACGAAGACACCGCCACGATCGATCCGCCCTGCCCGGCAAAGCGTGGCATCGCGGCCTGTACGCATCGCCAGAAGCCCTTGGTGTTCACATCGAAAGTCAGATCGTAATCGGACTCGGTCATGTCGGCCAACGTGGCCGGAAGCAGCACGCCCGCGGTATATATCAACGCGTCGATATCCCCGTGGCGGGCTGCTCCCGTGGCGAACGCCTGATCCACGCTGGCACGGTCTCGGACGTCTGCCGCCAGCGCCAACAGGCGGGCTCCAGGTCGGGCCAGAGCGCGTTCGGCTTGCCGCAACTTGGCGTCGTCGACATCGACGATGGTGGTGGCCACACCTTGATCAACGAAATATCGTGCCGCTTCCAGGCCGATCCCGGACGCGCCTCCTACTACAAACACGCTTTGGGTACTCATGATTTTCCTTCAGGAGTGTCCGGTGACGAGGCACAGGGCCTTCTGCAACTCGAAGCCGCGGTAGCCATCCGCGGCCACCTCGTCGCAGATCTTGATATACGCAGGCAGACCCGCGACATAAGGCATGAAGACGCGCGGCTTGCCGGGAATATTGGCGCCCACATACCAGGAATTGGTCGCCTTGGGGAATAGCGTACCGTTGGCGACCTCGTTGACGTGCTCCACCCATCGGTCCTCGGCATCGGCGGTGGGCTCGATGGTGGCGAGGTTGTGTTCATCAAGATAGGTCAGGCAGTCCGAGATCCATTCCAGGTGCTGCTCGATGGCGGTAACCATGTTTGCCTTGACCGATGGGCTGCCGGGGCCGGTGACAATGAACAGATTCGGAAAGCCGTGCACCATCAGGCCCAGGTAGGTGGCCGGCCCAGCCGCCCACTTGTCGCGCAGGCGGATGCCGTCGCGTCCAGTAATCGACACTTCATTCAGCGCACCCGTCATGGCGTCGAAACCGGTGGCGAAGGCGATGGCGTCAACCTCGTACTCGGCATCTGTAGTGCGTACCCCGCGCTCGGTGATTTCTTGTATAGGTGTGCGGCGGGCGTCGACCAATGCCACGTTATCGCGGTTGAAGGTCTCGTAGTAGTCGGTATCGACACAAAGCCGTCGTGATCCAATGGGGTGGTCACACGGAGTGAGAATCTCACGCTTGGCCGGGTCTTTCACGATAGAGCGGATTTTCTCGCGCACGAACGAGGCGAGTGTCTCGTTTGCCGCCGCATTGCGCATAAGGTCGGTAAAGGCGCCCATCATGCGGGCGCTGCCACCTTTTTGCCACAGCGCTTCGTAGACCCGTAGCCTTTCATCGTCCGAAAGCTCGAGCGCCGACCGGGTGGGAATTGGCACGCGCGACATACCGGAATTTTGCAGACGCGCGGCCTTGCGCAGCGCGGGATAATGCGCCTTTTGTTCACGCTCTTCGTCTTCGGGCATGGGGTAATTGCGCGCTGGAACACTGAAATTCGCGGTGCGCTGGAAGACCGTGACCATGCTGGCCTGGGCGGCAATCTTGGGCAGCATCTGTACACCCGTCGCGCCGGTACCGATCAAGGCCACGCGCTTACCGCTGAAGTCCACGCCATCCTTCGGCCAGCGGGCCGAATGATGCCATTCCCCATTGAAGCGTTCGATGCCGGGGAAATCAGGAATGCGCGGCGCTGACAGATTACCGCTTGCCATGATGGCGAAGCGGGCTTCGACCCGGGGGCCGTGGTTTGTGTACGCGACCCATGTGGCGCGTTCAGCGTCGTACTGCATGGCAGTCACCCGTGTTTCGAAACGGATATGGGGCCGCAGCTCGAATCGGTCGGCGACGTGGTTCAGGTACGCCAGGATCTCAGGCTGCTCGGCGTAACGGTGCGACCAGCGCCATTCCTGCTGCAGTTCGTTCGAGAACGAATAGGAATAATCCAGGCTTTCGACATCGCAGCGTGCGCCGGGATAGCGATTCCAGAACCATGTGCCGCCCACGCCGTCGGCCGCCTCAATGCATCTGACACGCAGGCCCAGCGCCCGCATCCGGTACATGGCGTAAAGGCCGCCAAATCCTGCACCGACGACCAGAACGTCGACTTGTTCACGCGCGGCCTGCCCATCTGAGTTGCTTGGGGTGACTTCGGACATCTCTTCTCCTGTTGGTGGCACCTCGGCTCGGCTGCAACGTCGGATGCAGTACGAGCGAGGCGGCCGCCGTGCCTGAGCCCGGGACGGGTCTACGGCAATCATGGTAATTGACACATCCATTGTTTGCAATGGATATCTATTGTCGTCTATAGAAGACAAAAAGAACGGCCATAGATTGTGTCGCTACCCCGTGGCTAGCGACGACGCGTCTCTCCGAAGCAAGCTTTGATTCCGCTGTACCGGGCTGCATCTGGACAGACTGCTATTTGCTATTTTCAATAAATATAGTCTTCTATAGAAGACAATTATTTTCTTTGCATTTTATGTGTTCTTTTGTATAGTCGTTCCACGGGCTCGTTCTTACCGCAAGGCATAAGGCGGACGCACAGCCGGTAGCTACCCTGAGGAGGGAACCGAAATGAAATTGCTAGCCAGCTTGTCTGTGGGTATATGGTCGGTTTTGCTGACGTTCGCGCCAGGCGCACATGCCAGTCAGTTTCCCGCGCGCCCCGTTACCTTTATTGTGGGATACGCGCCGGGTGGCGGTACCGATATCGTGGCACGCAGCGTAGCGGATGTGCTGTCTCGCAAATGGGGTCAACAAGTCATTGTCAGAAACCGGCCGGGCGGAACCGGCGTGATCGGCATCCGTGACCTGAAGGCTGCTGCACCCGACGGCTATACGTTGGGCATCTGGACGGATTCAGACGTAGGCAACGCGGCTGTGCGCGATGACCTGGATTACGACCTGGTGAAGGATTTTGACCATATCAGCCAGCTTGCTGCAGGCGGCACGGTGCTGGTGGTGAACCCGTCGCTGCCTGTCAAAAGCTTCAGCGAGTTCGTGACATACGCGAAACAGAATCCCGGTAAAGTGAACTTTGCCGTCGTCGCCGGCGGTGGCATGCACTTGGACAGCCTGCGTATCGAGGCTGCGGCCGGTATCAAGAACGCCATCATTGGCTACGCGAGCACCGGCCCCGCTCTGACGGACGTGGTGGCGGGTCACAGTGATGCCCTGGTACTGCCACTGGGC
This sequence comes from Bordetella tumulicola, assembly GCF_054779135.1. Classification (NCBI taxonomy): domain Bacteria; kingdom Pseudomonadati; phylum Pseudomonadota; class Betaproteobacteria; order Burkholderiales; family Alcaligenaceae; genus Bordetella; species Bordetella tumulicola. The sequence goes on from NZ_BAAGYU010000008.1 coordinate 125,910, forward strand.
GCAGCGCTGCCGTTTATCAAGAGTCACGGCGTTCGGATTCTGGCGGTGGGCTCGGCCAAGCGTTGGCCGGGGCTACCCGACGTGCCGACGCTGTCCGAAAGCATTCCCGGCCTAGAAAGCACCTTCTTTTACGGGGTGGTCGGTCCCAAAGGAATGCCCGAGCAACTGAAGACCGAAATCAACGCAGCCGTGCAAGAGGTGTTACAAGACCCGGCACTGGGCTCGAAATTCGAATCGATGGGATTCATACCCACCGGGAATTCACCCAGCGAATTTAAGGAAGTGATTGCGGCCAAGCTGAACGCCTCGCGCATCGCGGCCGAGCAAACCGGCCTGAAACAGAGCTTGCAGCAGAAAAAATAGAGGTACGCTACAACGGCGAGCAGGCTCAACAAGTCACGCGCCCCGTCTGGCCAGCGCAAGCGGCCAGACGCTTCGTGGCGAGTAGGTGCGAATAGCCTTTCCCGTCCAATCGCTACGTTATCTGCATATCCCCCTGACATTACGTGTTTGGGGGATTTTCTTTTCGACTCTTCCCCGGCCGCTTCCCCATAAGCGAGGAAAAGCATTTATCAGCAACGGTTGCAGCGCTCAGTGTGCCTTGACCGTGCCCGCTAGCAATTTGTCTACATAGGCGATGCCCATTGCCGACAAAATGAACGTGACGTGGATGATGGTCTGCCACATGACCCCGGTTTCCGTGACGCGCGCATTGGGGGCGCCGATGTCGCCTGCCTCGATAAACGTACGGAGCAGGTGAATCGATGAAATTCCGATGATCGCCATGGCCAATTTGACCTTGAGTACGCTGGCATTGACGTGGCTGAGCCATTCCGGGCTGTCGGGATGATTCTCCAGGTTCAGGCGCGAGACAAAGGTCTCGTATCCGCCCACGATCACCATGACGAGTAGATTGGAAATCATGACGACGTCGATGAGGCCCAACACGATCAGCATGATTTCCAGTTCGCCAAAGCTGGAAGCGTGCGAGATCAGGTGCCAGAGTTCCTTGAGAAACAGCACGACATAGACGCCCTGAGCGAGGATCAGGCCGAGATAGAGGGGGAGTTGTAGCCAGCGAGAGCTAAAAATGAGCGCGGACAGAGGACGCAATGGACGGGGAGGCTGAGCGGAGGGAATCATGTTTGTTCAGGAATACGTAAGAAAACAACGGGAGCGCGATTCTAGCAAGCGCGCGGCTGCAGCCTGTCGTCACATGCTATTCTGGCCGCCATCGAGTTCATTAGATACGCGAACCCATTGCAAGTTTACGAATCCATTTTTTGGGGTATGGCTATTGTGGTGTTCGCCGCCCTGGTGGGTGGCGCACTGCTGGGGCGCTGTGCCCGCGCAGTTCATAGCCTGATCGGGGTCGCGGTGCAGTCGGTGGTGGTGCTGGCTGTGGTGGCCTATTGTGCGACGCAGGTGGGGGCAGGCGACATGGTGGCCCTGTTGGGCATCGCCGCATTCATGTTTTCGATGGTGATCGGTACGGCCGCCACGCTCGTGGCCCGCCGCGTCTTGCGCGAGCGGCAGGCCCGTTCCGGGTCAAGCAAGCAAACGTCGTGACGAGGTGAACCGGTCGACGACGTTAATCGTCTTCAGTTAATCGTCTTCATCCTCGTCGTCTTCGTCCTCATCCGCGTCTTCCTCTTCTTGCTCCAGCGCGTCGTGCCCCTTCCAGGTCAGCCGCCAATACGCATCCGTATCGTTGCTGTCCAGAGAGGGGACCGATGTGATCAGGCCTGCATCGGCCAAAATATCCAGATGATGCGCGATTAACGACGCGGAGGATGTCTCCGGTGCGCTCGCCTGGACGGCGGCTTCGATTTCATCCTGAGATAGCGCGGCGGTATCCGCGTCGCGTAATTCGCCCAGAATGGTTACCACGAGATCAAAATCGCGTTGCATGGTCAGGTCCTCTATCGGGTTGGTTTCAAATAGAACCATACATCAGCCGTGTGATGGCAGTACGGTCTTCGTAGGGCTGTTATAGTCCCGTCCCGCGCACCAAAAGCACCAAAAGGAGCACGCATTATGGATATCACCAGTATCAAGGTCGCCGACGTTCCCGGCGGCGTCGCCCTGCAAACCACGCTGGATGGGGAGCGTATCGACGCTTATGTGGTCACGGGCATCGTTGATCTCGAAGCCATCGCCGATATCGTGCCCACAGAAAAAGTGGATGCCGGCGCGGAAATTCATGTCGCTGCCGTCGACGAGATAGACACCGCACAAGAGCACATCGACCAAGTGCTCGAAAACCTCAATCCTGGCGATGTTGCTGTGTTTCTGTGCGCCGACGAGGATGCCTATAACGCGGCGCTTGACCTGCTTGGGCTACCCATAGTGCCTTGATAGTCGTGCTCTGATCATAGGAATAAGGCGAGCGACAGTTTCTACTGAAAATAGTTCCCGATTTGCCGCGCAGACGTTGCGCTTTGTTGCAATATTGGTACGCATTCTTTAGGATTTTGTTGACTTGTTCGGGGAACCTGACGATAGTGACGGCACACGATCTCAAGCGTTGTGATTTTCGTTCAGTGCAGAGCCTTTTCGGCCGGCGTTATTGTTCTACTGTCCCCTTCTTGACTGATTCGTGACCCCCGGGCGTTTTTGCTCAAATTATCTTTAGGAAATACAGTATGGAAACCGGCGTTGTTAAGTGGTTCAACTCGGAAAAAGGCTACGGCTTTATCACCCCCGAAGCGGGTGGCAAAGATCTGTTCGCGCACTTCTCTGAAATCCAGGCTAACGGCTTCAAGTCGCTGGAAGAGAACCAACGCGTCAGTTTCGTGACGGCTAATGGTCCCAAGGGTCCTCAAGCGACGAAAATCGAAGTTCTGTAAATAAAACAGAGCTCGACGAAAAAGCCCCTTTCGGGGCTTTTTTTACGTCAGGATTGTTTCAAAATGATGCGTCGCTACTCTGAAAATGATGCATTTATCTTGATGTGTCGATTTGCAAAGTTTGACGTACTGCAAACAGGCCTCTACACTGGACGCGCGAGATTTTCAAGCGACGCGGTTGTTATTCCTGTCGCCGTCATGGTACCCAGTAGTTGCCTCTCCTTGATCATCTGGCGCTCCCGCGAATTATCGCTACTAGAAGGTGAAGGACACACTCATGGCAACAGGTATCGTTAAGTGGTTTAACTCGGAAAAGGGCTACGGTTTCATCACGCCCGATGACGGCAGCAAAGATCTTTTCGCGCATTACTCGGAAATCCGCAGCGATGGTTACAAATCCCTGCAGGAAAATCAGCGTGTGACGTTCGAAGTCGGCCAGGGCCCTAAGGGTCCTAGCGCCAAGAACATCACCGTCGCGGCCTGACCGACCTGACACGGGCTTAGGCCTGTCGCGCTCCCGATTGGCTTGTTGTCATCGGGAGCGTTTTGCTGTCTGCCCCAAGGGGACACAGCGCACGTATTTTTACCGCCGCGCGGCCTCAAGGCAAAAAGCGCCCTTGGCGAATCCGAGTGGCCTGCCCGCCGCGAGGTGGACAGCAAGCCGAAGGCGCAGCGTGGGGTTTTTTGGGGTGCCGGCATGCTGGCCCGGACGAGGATTTCCCGGCGCGCCAGCCTGTTTTTCCAGTGGCTTTTAACTTTCCGGTAAAATGCCCGGTTTCCCTGTTCGTTCACTCATTTCTCGGATAAATTTTGATGCAGCCTGTGGTTGAAACCCTCTCTGGCCTGGAACGCCGCGTAGACCTGTCGGTTTCTGTGGCCGACGTCGAAAAGGAAGTCCAGGCGCAATTGAAACGCGTCGCCCGTTCGGCCAAAGTTCCTGGATTCCGTCCTGGCAAGGCGCCGCTCGCGATGCTTGAGCGTAGCCATGGCCCCGGCATCCGCTACGACGTGATCAATGGCCAGGTCGGCCGCGCTTTCGAACAAGCTATCGACGGTGCCAAGCTCCGTGTGGCTGGTGCGCCCACGCTTGAACCCAAGACCGAAGGCGTTGCTGACGATACGCTGGCTTTCACGGCTACCTTCGAGGTTTATCCCGAAGTCTCCGCGCCCGACCTCGCGACGTTGGCAGTGACCCGTTACGGCACTGCCGTCTCTGACGCCGAAGTCCAGCAAACCCTTGATGTGCTGCGCAAGCAGCGTGCCAATTACGAAGCCCGCGAAGACCGTGCTGCCGAAGACGGCGACCGCGTCACGCTGGATTTTGTAGGCACGATCGATGGTGTGCCTTTCGATGGCGGCAAAGCCGAAGACTTTCCCTTTGTGTTGGGCCAGGGCCGCATGCTGCCCGAGTTCGAAGCCGCAGCCAAAGGCTTGAAGGCTGGCGAAACCAAAGTGTTCCCGCTCAGCTTTCCCGAAGACTACCAAGGCAAAGAAGTCGCTGGTAAAACGGCCGAGTTCACCATCACCGTCAAAGAAGTCGCCGAAGGCGTGTTGCCCGAAGTCGACACTGAGTTCGCCAAGGCGCTGGGTCAGGCCGAAGGCGACGTGGAAAAGCTCAAGGCCGACATCCGCACCAATATCGAGCGCGAAGTCAAAGCCCGTTCGCAAGGCCGCACCAAAGCCAGCGTCATGGACGCCCTGGTCGAAGCCGGTCAGTTTGACGTGCCCAAGGCCCTGGTCGACAGTGACGTCGAAAGTCGCGTCCAGGCTGCCCGCGAAGAGCTCAAACAGCGTGGCATTCCCAATGCGGACTCCGTGCCTATCCCGGCCGAAACCTTCTCTACCGAATCCGAGCGTCGCGTGCGTCTGGGCCTGCTGGTTTCCGAACTGGTCAAGCAAGCCCAATTGCAAGCCAAGCCCGAACAGGTGCGTGCCCGCATCGAAGAGTTTGCACAAAACTACGAGCAACCTGCTCAGGTGATCAGCTACTACCTGACTGACCGTCAGCGTCGCGCTGAAATCGAAGCCATCGTGCTCGAAGACAACGTCGTGCAGCACGTACTCGATCAAGCCAAAGTCACCGAAGAGCAAGTACCTTTCGATCAGTTGATGGGGATGGCGTAACGTATGCAGCGGTTTACCGATTTCTATGCAGCAATGAACGGCGGGGCTTCGGTCACGCCCACTGGCCTGGGTTATATCCCCATGGTCATCGAGCAGTCTGGGCGCGGTGAGCGTGCCTATGACATCTATTCGCGCTTGCTGCGCGAGCGCCTGATCTTCCTGGTGGGCCCAGTCAATGACAATACGGCCAACCTGATTGTGGCGCAGTTGCTGTTCCTGGAGTCGGAAAACCCCGATAAGGACATCTCGCTGTACATCAACTCGCCTGGCGGGTCTGTGTACGCCGGGATGGCCATTTTCGACACCATGCAGTTCGTCAAACCTGATGTCTCTACCTTGTGCACGGGTCTGGCTGCCAGCATGGGCGCTTTCCTGTTGTCTGCAGGCAAGAAAGGCAAGCGCTTCAGCTTGCCCAACTCGCGTATCATGATTCATCAGCCGTCGGGCGGTGCTCAAGGTCAGGCTTCGGATATTCAGATCCAGGCCCGCGAAATCCTTGATCTGCGCGAGCGCCTGAACCGCATTTTGGCCGAAAATACCGGTCAACCCGTCGAACGCATCGAGATCGATACCGAACGTGACAACTTCATGTCGGCCGAAGATGCGGTATCGTATGGTTTGGTGGACAAGGTTCTCGCATCCCGCTCCGAGGGCTAGGCTCACGAAGCACCCGGGGCCTGATGCGGTGCCGTCACGTCCAAGTAAGCGTTGAATGCGCCAGGCCCCTCGTGGCAGGCGCATTCTCACCAGAGATACGAAACACATATGCCTGACAAAAAGGGATCGGCCGACGCCAAAGTGCTGCATTGTTCATTCTGCAACAAGAGCCAGCACGAAGTCCGCAAGCTTATCGCGGGGCCATCGGTGTTCATTTGCGACGAGTGCATCGACCTCTGCAATGACATCATCCGCGAAGAAGCGCAGGCGACCGCGCGCGCGGCTATCAAGTCCGAGCTACCCACGCCGGCAGAAATCAAGACATTCCTGGACCAATACGTCATTGGCCAGACCTCGCCCAAACGCATGTTGGCGGTGGCTGTCTACAACCATTACAAGCGCATTCGCCATGGCGAAATCAAAGGTGACGAGGTAGAGCTCTCCAAGAGCAACATCATGCTTATCGGGCCTACGGGTTCGGGCAAGACGCTGTTGGCCCAGACTCTGGCGCGCATGCTCAATGTGCCGTTTGTGATGGCCGACGCCACCACCCTGACCGAAGCCGGTTATGTGGGCGAAGACGTCGAAAATATCATCCAGAAACTGCTGCAGAACTGCAACTACGAGGTCGACAAGGCTCAGCGCGCCATCATCTATATCGACGAAATCGACAAGATCTCGCGCAAGTCCGACAACCCCTCCATCACCCGTGATGTTTCGGGCGAGGGCGTGCAGCAGGCGCTGCTCAAGCTCATCGAAGGCACGGTCGCATCCGTGCCGCCGCAGGGTGGCCGCAAGCATCCCAACCAGGATTTCGTCCAGGTCGACACCACCAACATCCTGTTTATCGTGGGTGGGGCATTTGACGGTCTGGAAAAGGTCATTCGCGACCGTACCGAGAAATCCGGCATCGGCTTTTCGGCATCGGTGCGGGCCAAGTCCGAGCGCGGCGTGGGCGAATTGTTCAGCGAAGTCGAGCCCGAAGACCTGATCAAATTCGGTCTTATCCCCGAGCTGGTCGGCCGTCTGCCTGTGGTCGCCACGCTGGACGAGCTAGACGAAGCTGCGTTGGTTCAAATCCTGACCGAGCCCAAGAATTCCTTGATCAAACAGTTCCAAAAGCTGTTTGCCATGGAAGGGGCCGAGCTCGACGTGCGTTCGGGCGCGCTCAAAGCCATCGCTCGCAAGGCACTCAAGCGCAAGACGGGTGCCCGGGGCCTGCGCTCTATCATTGAAGGTGCACTGCTGGACACGATGTACGACTTGCCCTCGCAGGGTAATGTCAGCCGCGTCGTGCTGGACGAGAATGGCATCGACGGCGATGGCAAGCCTTTGCTGATCTATGCTGACGACGCTTCCTCCTCCGAAAAGCCTGCCCAACAACCCCGAGTACGAGGCGCCGCTGCTTGACGATTTCGTTAAATAACGCAAAAAAACTGCAAAAAGACCCGTTTCGTAACGGGTTTTTTTGCATTTTGGGGATTGCACGGACGACGGCCACTTGAATTTTCGGCTATTGTTCCCATATCAAACGTAACGAATGTGGATTGTCGGGCTTGCCTGATGTCCCGTCTTTACTACGCCGAGTCAAATGAAGGAATCCTCTATGTCTGCCAGTCAGACCCTGCCGTCCGAACCCATCGATCTGCCGCTGCTGCCGTTGCGTGACGTGGTGGTGTTCCCGCATATGGTTATTCCGCTATTTGTGGGCCGCCCTCGCTCAATCAAGGCACTCGAAGTCGCCATGGAGTCGGGCAAAAGCATCATGTTGGTGGCACAAAAATCCGCCGGCAAAGACGACCCTACGCCCGAAGACGTCTACGAAATCGGCTGCGTGGCCAGTATTTTGCAAATGTTGAAGCTGCCTGACGGCACCGTGAAGGTGTTGGTCGAGGGCACGCAACGCGCGCGCATAGACTCCATCGATGACGCTGAAACACACTTCGTGTGCCAGGTCACCCCGGTCGAACTCGATGCCGCCCAAAGCTCTGAAACCGAAGCCCTGCGCCGCGCGATCGTGGCCCAGTTCGAGCAGTACGTCAAACTCAACAAGAAAATCCCGCCCGAGATTCTGACCTCGCTGGGCGGTATTGATGATGCTGGCCGATTGGCCGATACCATCGCTGCGCATTTGCCGCTCAAGCTCGAGCAAAAGCAGACGATGCTGGAGGTGTTGGGTACCTCTCAGCGCCTCGAAGGCCTGCTGACGCAACTGGAAACCGAGATCGACATTCTCCAGGTCGAAAAGCGTATCCGTGGCCGCGTCAAAAAGCAGATGGAGAAAAGCCAGCGCGACTATTATCTGAACGAACAGGTAAAGGCCATCCAGAAAGAGCTGGGCGAGGGCGAAGAAGGCGCGGATATCGAAGAGCTCGAAAAGAAAATCATCGCTGCGCACATGCCCAAGGATGCGCGCAAGAAGGCCGATGCCGAGCTCAAAAAGCTCAAGCTCATGTCGCCGATGTCCGCCGAAGCCACGGTGGTGCGCAACTACATCGATACGCTCATCAACCTCCCCTGGAAGAGAAAGAGCAAGATCAACAACTCCATCGGTAATGCCGAGTCTGTGCTGGACAACGATCATTACGGGCTGGAAAAAGTCAAAGAACGCATCGTCGAGTATCTCGCGGTGCAGCAGCGTGTCGACAAGGTCAAGGCGCCGATTCTTTGCCTGGTTGGCCCTCCGGGTGTCGGCAAGACCTCGCTCGGCCAGTCCATCGCGCGTGCCACGAACCGCAAGTTCGTGCGTATGGCGCTGGGCGGCGTGCGCGACGAAGCCGAAATCCGTGGCCATCGCCGCACCTACATTGGTTCCATGCCAGGCAAGATCGTGCAAAACATGAGCAAGGTGGGCGTGCGCAACCCCTTGTTCCTGCTTGATGAAATCGACAAGCTGGGCATGGACTTCCGTGGTGATCCGGCATCGGCGTTGCTCGAGGTTCTTGATCCCGAACAAAACCACACGTTCCAGGATCACTACATCGAAGTCGACTTTGATTTGTCGGACGTCATGTTTGTGGCCACCAGCAACACGCTAAACATTCCGCCGGCGTTGCTGGATCGTATGGAAGTCATTCGCCTGTCGGGTTACACCGAAGACGAAAAAATCCATATCGCTCGCGACCATCTGCTGCCCAAGCTGATGAAAAACAATGGCGTCAAAGAAACCGAGCTCGTGGTCGATGATTCGGCCCTGCGCGATATCGTGCGTTACTACACCCGCGAGGCCGGCGTGCGTGCGCTGGAACGCGAAGCCGGCAAGATCTGCCGCAAGGTCGTGAAAGAAATGTTGGCGCAGGCCGATAAGGCCAAGGCGGATGGCAAAGCCGTTGTACCGCAAACTGAGCCCGTCAAGGTCGATGCCGAGAACCTCAGCAAATACCTGGGTGTGCGGCGCTACAGCTTCGGCATGGCCGAAAAGGACAACCAGGTCGGTCAAGTGACGGGCTTGGCCTGGACCGAAGTCGGGGGTGATCTGCTCACGATCGAAGTCGCCGACATGCCCGGCAAGGGCGTTATCCAGCGTACCGGTTCGCTGGGCGATGTGATGAAAGAGTCAGTCGAAGCGGCTCGCACCGTGGTGCGTTCCCGTGCACGCCGTCTGGGTTTCACGGACAGCGTGTTCGAAAAGCACGACATGCACGTTCACGTCCCCGAAGGCGCCACACCCAAGGACGGTCCGTCTGCAGGTATCGCCATCACGACCGCCATGGTCTCGGCTTTGTCGCGCATTCCCGTACGTGCCGATGTCGCAATGACAGGGGAAATCACCCTGCGCGGCGAGGTACTGCCGATTGGTGGCCTCAAGGAAAAACTGCTGGCGGCGCATCGTGGCGGCATCAAGATGGTGCTGATCCCCGAGGAAAACGTCAAAGATCTGGCAGAAATCCCGGATAGCGTCAAAAACCACCTCGAGATCGTGCCGGTACGGTGGATTGACAGAGTTCTTGAGCTCGCTCTGGAACGCTATCCCGAGCCGCTGGCCGACGACGAGACCCCCAAAGAACCTCTGGTCGCCAAGCCAGCCGAGTCGGCTGTGCCGGGTGATCCGATGTTCAAGCACTAAGTCAGCATGACCATGCTGTGCCCTTCGGGGCGCGGCAACAAAAATAGCGCCTCGATGGTTTCATCGGGGCGCCATTTTTTTAGGCCAGTAAGGCTCCATTAGGGGAAGGGTGAGCTGACTGCGTCAGCTCAGACCCTTGGTCTTTTTTCCTTAATGCAGCGCCTGCGTGCGAATCAGGCCCACCGCAATACCTTCCAGCGCGAACTCTTGGGTACCATCGACCAGGATGGGAGAGAAATCCGGATTTTCGGGCAGCAGCTCGATATGGCCCTTGCGATGCTGCAGCCGTTTGACGGTGACGTCGTCACCCAGGCGGGCCACAACGATCTGGCCATTGCGGGCTTCGCTGGCGCGTTTGACGGCAAGTAGATCGCCCTCGAGGATGCCGGCATCACGCATGCTCATGCCGCGGACTTTGAGCAAATAATCGGGCGTTTGGGCGAACAGGCCGGGATCGACGCCGACCTCGCGTTCAACGTGCTCCGCTGCCAGAATAGGGCTGCCAGCGGCGACACGGCCTACCAGGGGAAGCAAAAGCCGGCCCATGGCATCCGCAAAACTCGCTATCGAGGACGAACTGGCGTTGTCCCGGGAAGCCAGGGAGGTCGTCGCGGCCGTATCGGCGCTTTCGACCAGACGAATGCCGCGGGATGCGCCAGCTGTCAATTCGATCGCCCCTTTGCGGGCCAGGGCTTTGAGGTGATCCTCGGCGGCATTGGGGGAACGAAAGCCCAATGCCCGGGCAATTTCTGCGCGGGTAGGGGGAAAACCGGTACGTGCCACCGTTTGCCGGATGAGGTTCAAAATTTCCTGTTGGCGTTCGGTGAGTTTGCTAGCCATGGCAATAATCCGCTTTTGACTGTATGAATATACAGCATCAATTCTGGACGACCCTGCAAAAAAAAGCAAGTCGGGTTATGACAAACCTGTCCAGCGTAAATACGGCAGTGGCTTTGACAAAACAAAGCCTGGCGGGATGGAGCGTGGGCAACACCAGGCAGCACAACACCAGACAGAACAACGCAGGGTCCGAACGAAAAAAGGGGCCCGTCCTGGCGTCGGGGCCCCTGATTTCGCGCGAACCGTGCGCGTTTTATTGCCTTGTCTTCAGGTCTTGCTTACTTGATGACGGCGGCGATCGCTTTGGCCACGATCTCGATGTTGTGGCTGTTGAGAGCCGCCACGCAGATACGGCCGCTGGATACGGCGTAGATGCCGTGTTCCTCGCGCAGCACATCGACCTGGGCCGAGGTCAGACCCGAGTACGAGAACATGCCACGCTGTTGCAGCACAAAGCTAAAGTCCTGCGTAGCGCCCGCGGCCTTGATCTTTTCGACCAGTTGTTGGCGCATCAGGCGAATGCGGTCACGCATTCCGGCCAGCTCTTGTTCCCACAGGGTGTAGAGTTCGGGCGTGTTGAGCACTGAAGACACCACCGTGCCACCGTGCGTGGGCGGGTTGGAGTAGTTAGTGCGGATCACGCGCTTGAGTTGGCTCAGGACGCGCTTGGATTCGTCTTGGCTGCCTGCCACGACAGTCAAGGCGCCGACGCGTTCGCCATAGAGCGAGAACGACTTGGAGAACGACGAACTGATCAGCATGGTCAGGCCCAGATCGGCAAACAGACGCACCACGGAGGCGTCTTCTTGCAAGCCGGCGCCAAAGCCTTGGTAAGCGATGTCCAGGAAAGGCACCAGGTTGCGGGTCTTGACCACCTGGGCGATTTGTTCCCATTGCTCGGCAGTAGGATCCACGCCGGTGGGGTTGTGGCAGCACGCGTGCAGCACCACGATGGTTTGTTCAGGCGCGGCCTGCAACGAGGCCAGCATGCCCTGGAAGTCCAGGCCGTGTGTGGCGGCGTCGTAATAGGCGTAGGTGTCGACCGGGAAACCGGCACGCTCGAACAACGCACGATGGTTTTCCCAGCTAGGGTTGCTGATCAGCACCTTGGATTGGGGCAGTAGCTGGTGCAGAAAATCGGCGCCGATTTTCAGCGCGCCGGTACCGCCCAGGGCCTGGGCGGTCAGCACGCGGCCTTGCGCGGCCAGCGTTGAGTCAGCACCCAGCAGCAGCGCTTGGGCGCCCTTGTTGTAGCCGGCGATGCCCTCGATGGGCAGGTAGCCGCGAGCGGCGGCGGCTTCGATGCGCGCCATTTCGGCCTGGCGTACTGCGGCCAGCAGGGGGATGCGACCGTCGTCATCGTAATACACGCCCACGCCCAGATTGACTTTACCGGGACGGGTATCGGCGTTGTATTGTTCGTTCAGCCCCAGGATGGGGTCGCGCGGCGCAAGTTCGACGGAATCGAAAAGAGAGCTCATGAGGATTCGCTAACGGTAGATAGACTCAGAAGGCACTGCTGTGGATAATGGGGGGTTTACCCTGAAACAGTCTAGCATGACAGCCCCTGGATTCGTCGATTTCCCCGACAGCCCCTTTCACTTGTACCAGCCGTACCCGCCCGCAGGCGACCAACCTGCCGCGATCGCGGGCCTGCGCGAGGGCATTCGGGATGGCCTGATGTGCCAGACATTGCTGGGGGTCACTGGGTCTGGCAAGACCTACACCATGGCTAATATCATTGCCGAACTAGGTCGACCCGCCCTGGTGTTGGCGCCCAACAAGACGCTGGCCGCACAGTTATATGCCGAGATGCGTGAGTTCTTTCCCAAGAACGCGGTCGAGTACTTTGTGTCGTACTACGATTACTACCAGCCCGAAGCCTACGTCCCGACCCGCGACCTGTTTATCGAAAAAGACTCGTCGATCAACGAACATATCGAGCAGATGCGATTGTCGGCGACCAAGAGCCTGCTGGAGCGCCGCGACACTATTATCGTGGGCACCGTGTCGTGCATCTACGGTATTGGCAATCCTGGCGACTACCATGCCATGGTGCTGGTTCTGCGTGCCGGCGATCGCATTTCGCGGCGCGAAATACTGGCGCGACTGGTGGCCATGCAATACACGCGCAACGACGCGGACTTCACGCGTGGCACGTTTCGGGTGCGCGGCGAGACGGTCGATATCTTCCCGGCGGAAAGCCCGGAGCTTGCCCTGCGCCTGTCCCTGTTCGACGACGAAGTCGAAACACTGGAACTGTTTGATCCCCTGACGGGCCGCGTACGCCAAAAGGTGCCGCGTTTCACGGTGTATCCGGGGTCTCACTATGTGACGCCGCGCGACACCGTGCTTCGCGCTATCGAGACCATCAAAGAAGAACTGCGCGAGCGTCTGAAGTTCTTGACCACGGAAGGCAGGCTGGTTGAAACGCAGCGGCTTGAGCAACGAACGCGCTTCGATCTGGAGATGTTGCAAGAGCTCGGATTTTGCAAGGGTATCGAAAACTATTCCCGCCATTTGTCAGGCGCGGCGGCCGGCGAACCGCCGCCAACCCTGATCGATTACCTGCCGCCCGACGCACTCATGTTTATTGACGAAAGCCACGTCACCATCGGGCAGTTGGGTGGCATGTACCGCGGCGACCGGGCTCGTAAAGAAACGCTGGTTCAGTACGGTTTTCGTTTGCCTTCGGCGCTGGATAACCGGCCACTCAAGCTAGAGGAATTCGAGGAGCGCATGCGTCAATGTGTGTTCGTCTCGGCCACGCCGGCCGCCTACGAACAAGAGCACGCGGATAACGTCGTCGAGCAGGTGGTGAGGCCGACTGGCCTGGTGGACCCGGAGGTCGAGGTGCGGCCCGCGATCACACAGGTTGACGATCTGCTGGGGGAAATCAAGCTTCGCGTGGCCGTCCAGGAGCGGGTGCTGGTCACCACGTTGACCAAACGTATGTCCGAGGACCTGACCGATTATTTGTCCGAGCACGGCGTACGGGTGCGATATTTGCACTCCGATATCGATACGGTCGAGCGGGTGGAGATCATCCGCGATCTGCGCCTGGGCGTTTTTGATGTGCTGGTGGGCATTAACTTGCTGCGAGAAGGCCTGGATATCCCAGAGGTCTCGCTGGTGGCTATCCTGGATGCGGACAAAGAGGGTTTTCTGCGATCCGAGCGCAGCCTGATACAGACCATTGGGCGGGCGGCGCGCAACTTGAACGGACATGCGATCTTGTATGCGGATCGCATCACGGCGTCGATGCGGCGTGCCATGGACGAAACTGAACGGCGGCGTACCAAGCAGCTGCAATTCAATATTGATAATGGCATTACGGCGCGCGGCGTCAACAAGGCGGTGCGCGAACTGATCGACGGTATTGTGGCGCCGGTGCGGCACGATACACTCGAAGCAGCGATCGATCCGCATCTCTTGGGTGATGAAAAAGCGGTCGCCCGCGAGATACGCCGCCTTGAAAAGCTCATGACCGATCACGCCCGCAATCTGGAGTTCGAGCAGGCTGCCGCGGCGCGAGACGCGCTCAACGCGCTCAAGCAACAAGTGCTGTTGGGTGGCAATGTCTGAGCCGGTGTGTTTTGTTGCAAGTAAGAAAACACAGGTAGGCAATGATGGCACTGTTGCAGTGCGGGGACAGCCAAATGGATTTGTCGTCTGGAACGCCGCAAAAAATCAATGTAATACTTTAAATTAATCTCTTATATTATTGATTATTAATAATAAATACCTATTTTTTACAGCTTGCCTGTCCGTTACGCAATTGCAAAAAAAACTTGCTATATTCCGGGTTTTCCCTCAGACTTACACCCATGATGACCAAGGTACTTTTCGTTTGCATGGGTAACATCTGCCGCTCCCCCAGCGCAGAGGGCGTGTTTCGCCATTTGGTGAGCGACGCCGGTTTGGGCGACGTCGTGGGTGTAGATTCCGCGGGTACGCATGCCTATCACATTGGCGAGGCGCCAGACGCCCGTGCCCAGGCCGCTGCTCGCAAGCGTGGCTATGAGATCAATCACTGCGAGGCCCGCCAGGTGACGGCGGACGACTTCCGGGATTTTGATCTCATCCTGGCCATGGACTGGGACAATCTCTCCGCGCTGCAACAGCAATGCCCCAAAATTTATCAGCACAAGCTGATGTTGTTGATGCGTTTCGCTAACGAGTTCGAGGAAGCCACTGTACCTGATCCGTACTATGGTGGCCTTGATGGCTTCGGCAAGGTACTTGATTACCTCGAAGACGCCTGTCAAGGCGTGCTGGAGTTGGTCCGCAAGCGGGCCACCCAATACCAGGCAGCCTGATAGATTGGCTTATCGCTGGCCGAGGCCAGTGCAGAAAACCGCGCTATAGCGCGGTTTTTTATGGCATCCACTTTGGAGCCAAACTGCCGCGAGAGCGCAGGGTCGGCGTGGGATGGGGCGTGAGTCGGGCCATTCGTTAGTCGGGTCGGCCGGGGTTTCTGGGTAGATGGGTATATCGATATTCCAGGATGACTTAGCAAATTAGTCGGGAATTTGCTATACTTGACCCAATTACTCAGGTATTGGTTGCCCGATGATGGGCGCCAGCACGTTTGCACAGGAATCCACCATGCGGCTCACTACAAAAGGACGTTTCGCGGTTACCGCGATGATCGACCTGGCCATGCGGCAGCACAGCGGTCCGGTAACGCTCGCGGCAATCAGTCAACGCCAGAATATTTCGCTTTCTTATCTTGAACAGCTCTTCGGCAAACTGCGCCGGCATGAGCTGGTCGATAGTGTGCGTGGCCCCGGCGGCGGTTATTCGCTGGCCCGGTTGGCGCGCAACATCACCGTTGCCGATATCATTTTCGCGGTAGACGAGCCCCTGGACGCCACCAATTGCGGTGGCAAGCACGATTGCACCAGCGGCCGCGACGGCAAGTCCGGCGGCCAGTGCATGACGCACGAACTCTGGACCACGCTAAACCGCAAAATGGTCGACTACCTGGATTCCGTGTCCCTGCAAGACTTGGTCGATCAGCAACGACTGCGCCAGTTGCAGGAGGCCACCAAGGCGGCGCAGGGCTGTACCGCCGTACGGATGGATCGTGGAACAGTTGGCGAAGCCTCCGTTCCCGTACCCGCCGTTGCCGTCGACGCTACCGTATAAGCAGGAGCAGCATTTCATGACCACTCGTCCCATCTATCTCGATTATTCTGCCACCACCCCCGTTGACCCTCGTGTGGTCGACAAAATGGTGCCGTGGCTGTACGACAATTTCGGTAACCCGGCTTCGCGTAGCCATGCATTCGGCTGGGATGCCGAAGAGGCCGTGGAAAACGCCCGCAACGAGGTCGCCAAGCTGGTGAATGCGGATCCTCGCGAGATCATCTGGACCTCCGGCGCGACCGAGTCCGACAACTTGGCCATCAAGGGCGCGGCGAATTTCTACGCCGAGCGCGGCAAGCACGTCATTACACTCAAGACTGAACACAAAGCCGTACTGGATACCGGTCGCGAGCTAGAGCGTCAGGGCTTCGAGGTGACCTACCTGGATGTCCGCGACGACGGCTTGCTGGACCTCGACGTATTCAAGGCCGCGTTGCGTCCCGACACCATTCTGGTCTCGGTGATGATGGTCAACAACGAAATCGGCGTGATCCAGGACATTGAGGCTCTGGGCGAGATCTGCCGTGAAAAAGGCATCATTTTTCACGTGGATGCGGCGCAAGCCACCGGCAAGGTCGAGATCGATCTGCAAAAGCTCAAAGTCGATTTGATGTCGTTCTCTGCGCACAAGACCTATGGTCCCAAGGGCATCGGTGCGCTGTATGTGCGCCGCAAGCCGCGTGTGCGCATCGAGGCGCAGATGCATGGCGGTGGTCACGAGCGGGGTTTCCGTTCGGGTACGCTGGCTACGCACCAGATCGTCGGCATGGGCGAGGCTTTCCGCTTGGCGCGCGAAGAAATGGGCACCGAAAACGAGCGGATCCGCATGCTGCGTGATCGCCTGTGGGCGGGCCTCTCGCAAATCGAAGAGACCTACCTGAATGGCGATATCGATCAGCGCGTGCCGCACAATCTGAACGTCAGTTTCAACTACGTCGAAGGCGAGTCGCTGATCATGGCGATCAAAGAGCTCGCCGTTTCCAGTGGCTCGGCCTGTACCTCTGCCAGCCTGGAGCCGTCGTATGTGTTGCGCGCCCTGGGCCGTAATGACGAGTTGGCGCACAGCTCGATTCGTTTTACGTTGGGACGCTTTACCACCGAACAAGAAGTCGATTTCACGATTGATCTCATCAAGAGCCGCGTAGGCAAATTGCGCGACATGTCGCCTCTGTGGGAAATGGCCCAAGAAGGCATCGACCTGAATAGCGTGCAGTGGGCTGCTCACTAACCAAGCCGCCACGCGTCTGACACTGGAGAAACATCATGGCATACAGCAACAAAGTTCTGGATCACTACGAAAATCCTCGCAACGTGGGCTCGTTCGAAAAAGGTGACGAGTCGATCGGCACCGGCATGGTCGGCGCGCCGGCCTGTGGCGACGTGATGAAATTGCAGATCAAGGTCAGCGAATCGGGCGTGATCGAAGACGCGCGCTTCAAGACCTATGGCTGTGGTTCGGCCATCGCATCCAGCTCGCTCGTGACCGAATGGGTCAAGGGCAAGACGTTGGACGAAGCCCTCAATATCCGTAATACCCACATCGCTGAAGAGCTGGCGTTACCGCCGGTGAAGATCCACTGTTCGATCTTGGCCGAAGACGCGATCAAGGCCGCGGTCAAGGACTACAAAGACAAACACGTTGCTGCTGCGCCGGTTGACGCGGACGCGGCGGTTGCGACGGCGAGCTGATATATGTCGGTGACGTTGACCCAACAGGCGGCCTCGCATATCGGGCGCTACCTGCAAAAGCGTGGCAAAGGTGTCGGTTTGCGTCTGGGTGTGCGCACGACGGGATGTTCGGGCATGGCTTACAAGCTCGAATACGTCGACGAGCCCGTACCCGAGGACCAGGTCTTCGAGAGCTTTGGCGTCAAGGTGTTCGTCGACCCCAAGAGTTTGTCGTATCTGGACGGCACCGAGCTCGACTACGCGCGCGAAGGCCTCAACGAGGGCTTCAAGTTCAGCAACCCCAACGAAAAGGCGACCTGCGGCTGCGGCGAGTCGTTCACGGTGTAGCCCTTGGCGGCAGACGATCACTTCAGCCTGTTTGGTTTGCCAGCGCGGTTTGCAATGGATAGTCAGGCCCTCGAACGCGCATGGCGCGCGGTCGCCGCGCAGGTGCATCCTGATCGCTTTGCAACCGCCAGCGCCGCTGAACGCCGGGTGGCCATGCAATGGGCGGCACGCGCCAACGAGGCGTACCGCCAGTTGCGCGATCCGTTGTTGCGCGCGCGCTATCTGTGCGAGCAGTCGGGGGTCGATCTGCAAACTGAAAGCAACACGTCGATGGACGCTGCTTTCTTGATGCAGCAAATGGAGTGGCGCGAAATGCTGGACGACGCGCGCCATGACCCCGAGGCGTACGCGGCCCTCGAAGCCGAGTTGGCTCAGGCGCGCCAACAGATGAACCAGGCGCTCACGACATTGCTGGACGAACAGCGGGATTACCCCGCGGCGGGCAGTAAGGTGCGCGAGTGGATGTTCGTCGAGAAACTGGCACAAGAACTCGCTGCCGCGCAAGTCACCTCCCAGCAGGTATAGTGCCGCATTGCGCATGCCGCACAGCCTTTTCGCTTTCCGATTCGAAGCATAATCATGGCCTTATTGCAGATTTCCGAGCCCGGTGAATCGCCCGCGCCGCACCAGCGCAAGCTGGCGGTCGGCATTGACCTGGGCACGACCAATTCCCTGGTTGCCGCTGTGCGCAGTAGCACCCCTGAAATATTGCGCGACGCAGATGGTCAGGCGTTATTGCCGTCCGCAGTGCGTTACTTTGCCGACGGCAAGGTGGCTATCGGCCATCAGGCACTGGCGCAGCAAGCCGCAGACTCCTTTAATACCGTGGTATCGGTCAAACGTTTCATGGGGCGTTCGCTCAATGAAGCCGTGGCCAGTGGCGCGCCCTACGAATTTGTCGACGCGCCAGGAATGGTGCGGCTGCGCACGGTACAGGGCGACCTGAGCCCCGTCGAAGTGTCCGCGCAGATTCTGGCGGTATTGCGCCAGCGTGCCGAAGACGTGCTCGGCGATGATCTGGTGGGCGCGGTGATTACCGTACCCGCGTATTTCGATGACGCCCAACGTCAGGCGACGCGAGACGCGGCGCGACTGGCGGGATTGAATGTGCTGCGTTTGCTCAATGAGCCGACCGCGGCCGCTATTGCTTATGGCCTGGATCAGGCCGCCGAGGGTGTCTATGCGGTTTACGACTTGGGGGGCGGCACGTTTGATGTGTCTATCCTGCGTCTGACCAAGGGCGTATTCGAGGTGATCTCGACCGGCGGTGACACGGCGTTGGGTGGGGACGATTTTGACTGGTTGATCAGCGAGTATGCGCGCGCGGCGCTGGCAGATACGTCGGCGCAAGCCCTGGCGCCGGCCGACCGACGCACCTTGCTGGTTGCTGCGCGTGCGGCCCGCGAGGCTTTGTCCGACGCTGACAGCACCACACTGCACGCGACGCTGCAAGACGGACGTACGCTGGATTTGCCGTTCAGCCGTGCGCAGTTCGAGGCGATGGCCGAGCCTCTGGTACGCCGCACGCTGGATCGTGCGCGCGCCGCACTGCGTGACGCGGCGTTGACGGTATCCGACGTCAAGGGCGTCGTGATGGTAGGCGGTGCGACCCGCATGCCAGTGATCCGTCGTGCGGTGGGCGAGTTGTTTGGAACAGAACCGCTGGTAGATCTGGATCCTGATCAGGTCGTGGCGCTGGGCGCGGCGTTGCAAGCCAATTTGCTGGCCGGTAATCGCATGCCCGGCGAGGATTGGCTATTGCTGGACGTCACGCCCCTGTCGCTGGGTCTGGAGACCATGGGCGGGCTGGTCGAACGTATCATCCCGCGCAACAGCACGATCCCAGTCGCACGCGCCCAGGAGTTCACCACATTCAAGGATGGCCAAGGCGCGATGAGCGTGCACGTCGTGCAAGGCGAACGCGAACTGGTGTCCGATTGCCGTTCGCTGGCGCGCTTCGAGTTGCGCGGCATTCCACCCATGGTCGCGGGCGCGGCACGCATTCGTGTGACCTTTCAGGTCGATGCCGACGGTTTGCTCAGCGTGAGTGCGCGCGAACAAAGTACCGGCGTAGAAGCATCAGTCTCGGTCAAGCCTTCGTATGGTTTGTCCGATGATGAGGTGACGCGCATGTTGGCCGATAGTGTGTCTCAGGCCGACAGCGATGCTCGGGCGCGGATGTTGCGCGAACAGCAGGTCGACGCGCGTCAGTTGGTCGAGTCGGTGCGGGCTGCGTTGGCCAAGGACGCTGATTTGCTGGATGACGCCGAGCGTCAACTGATCGACGAACGGCTGGCAGCGGCTACAGCGGCGCAAGACGCCGATGACGTCGACGCCGTACGCGCTGCCGTGCAAGCGCTGTCCGACGCCACCGAGGACTTTGCCGCCCGTCGCATGGATCGCGGTATTCGCGCCGCGCTGGCTGGGCGTAAATTAGACGAGATTGCTTGAACGTATGCCTAAATTGACTGTACTCCCTCATCCCGATGTCTGCCCTGAGGGGGCGGTGATCGAAGACGCGCCCAAAGGCGAATCGATCTGCCGTGTGCTGCTTGATAATCACATTGATATCGAACATGCATGCGAACTGTCGTGTGCCTGCACCACATGCCACGTGATTGTGCGCGAGGGGTTTTCTTCGCTCGAAGACGCCTCTGACGACGAAGAGGATTTGCTGGACAAGGCCTGGGGCCTGAGTTCGACGTCACGCCTGTCATGTCAGGCGATCGTGGCGGACACCGATTTGACCGTCGAGATTCCGAAGTACACCATTAATCACGCCAAAGAGGCACACTGATGAAGTGGGTTGATACATACGATATTGCTGCCGCGCTGGCCGATACGCATCCCGATGTGGATCCGAACACGGTACGTTTTACACAGTTGCGCGAGTGGGTGATGGCCTTGCCCGGTTTCGACGACGATCCCAGCCACAGTGGCGAGAAAATTCTCGAGGCGATTCAGATGGCCTGGATCGACGAGGCAGCTTGAGTTTACGCAGGCTGATTTTCTCGGCCATGCGCAAGCCCTGGGCGGGATTCACAAAATCGAGCGCCTAGCGGTATATGATTGTCCTGTGCTCATCAAATTCTATCTAGCACCATGACCGTGCCTTCCCTACGCTTTGGTTTGGCGGCGAACCGCTTGCATCACGAAACGCCCGATGCCGCCTTGTTTACTTGGTTGCGTGCATCCGGGGCATCTATTCGCGAGATGGGTATCCAGCTACATACGGTTGGCCGCACTCACGATGCGATTGTTCGCGAGGGCATGCTGCAAGGCTATCAGGGCTTGATTCGTTACCCCTACGGTCGCGAAGGCGGCTTGATGAAGTTGGTGGCCCGCGTGACCGAAGGTCGCGACGGTCAAGCGCCATTTGATGGGGCTATCTACCTGATCGATCCGGTCGATCCTTCCTCTATTTTTCCCGAGGCATTGGCGCTCAAGCGTCAGTGCATCACACATGGCCGGCCGTTTATTTCGACGCTGTCTGGTGCCATTGAGTGGATTGAAGTCGAGCGTGTATTGGCTGATTTGCCGCCCGATCCGGCGCTGTCTAGGCTGTTCAATTTTGAGGGCCAAACCCTCGCCCTGATCGCGCATGATGCCCTGAAAGAAGACATGGTGGCTTTTGCCGATGAGTACTTCGATCTTTTGTCGCAATATGCTCGACGTGTGGCGACGGGCACCACCGGCGGACGTTTGAATGATCTGGCGTGGTCGCGTGGCTGGCCCAAAGACACGCCCTGGGTGACGCGTTACCTGAGCGGTCCATTGGGTGGTGATGCCCAGATTGCCGAGTTAGTACTCGAGCATCAATGCCAGCGCGTGATCTTTTTTGAGGATCCCCACGTTGCACGTCAGCACGAGGCCGATATTCAGTTGTTGGAGCGCGCCGTACGCGTGGTGACTGCAACCGCCACATGTGCGACCTCGCCGTCTGTTGCACGGCGCTGGGCCCACGCCGCACTCAAGCGTCAGGCGATATAAACCAAGTCGATAGCTCTGCGTGTCAGCGTGGCCGCTTCATCCATGCGGCCACCGCGCAAGCGATGGACAACATGAACAGGACGCCGCCAATTCGCAGCAGACCGGTACCGCCCAGGACGTCGCCGCCGCCCGTGATGATGCCGGACAGCCCGCCTAGCCAGAGCAGGGCGCAGAACAACGCCAGAATGAACAGCACCATGGCCGAACTGGTCAGCAGCATCAACGCCAGCCGGCCCTTGCCCTTGGGACGAGAAACGGCCGGGGCTGGTACGCGGCGGCGCTTGGGAAGCACCACGTACATGATCAGCGCAATGACGACCGCAATGATCAGTATTTTGACGAGCATGGCGGTCGATCCTCCGGTCAGTCTTCGCGGCGCAGGTGCGGGAACAGCAGGACGTCGCGAATGGTGGCGCTATCGGTCAGCAGCATGATCAGCCGGTCGATGCCGATGCCGCAGCCGCCAGTGGGAGGCATGCCGTACTCTAGTGCGCGGATGTAGTCTGCGTCGTAGAACATGGCTTCTTCGTCGCCCGCATCTTTGGCTTCGACCTGTGAGCGGAAACGCTCGGCCTGATCTTCGGGATCGTTCAGCTCAGAGAAACCGTTGGCGATTTCACGGCCTGTCATGAACAGCTCAAAGCGTTCCGTGATGCCGGGACGCGTGTCCGAGGCACGCGCCAGGGGCGAGACTTCGATTGGGTAGTCAACGATGTAGGTGGGGTTCCACAGCTGGGATTCGGCCGTTTCTTCGAACAAGGCCAGTTGCAGGGCGCCCAGGCCCGCGCGCGACAGGACAGGGCCCTCTACGTCGGCGCCCTTTTTCTTTAATTCCGCACGCACAAAATCGGCGTCGTCGAGCTGCGCCTGGGTATAGCCGGTGGTGTATTTCAGAATGGCTTCGCAGATCGTCAAGCGGTCAAAGGGCCTGGAGAGATCCAGCTCGCGATCTTGATAGGTCAGGACGGCACTACCCGTGGCGGCGACGGCGGCCTGGCGGATGATCTGTTCAGTGAAGTCCATCAGCCAGCGGTAATCCGCATAGGCCGCGTAGAATTCCATCATGGTGAACTCAGGGTTGTGGCGCGGGCTCACCCCTTCGTTACGGAAATTGCGGTTGATCTCGAAGACGCGCTCGAAACCACCCACGATCAGGCGCTTGAGGTAGAGCTCGGGCGCGATGCGCAAGAACATTTCCATGTCGAGCGCATTGTGATGGGTGACGAACGGTTTGGCCGCCGCGCCTCCAGGAATGGGGTGCAGCATCGGCGTTTCGACTTCGAGAAAGCCCGCATCCAGCATCACCTGGCGGATGCTGCCGATGGCTTTGCTGCGCATTTCGAAGGTACGCCGGGTGCCCTCGGTCATGATGAGGTCGACATAACGCTGGCGGTAGCGTAGCTCCTGGTCAGCCACCCCATGGAACTTGTCAGGCAGCGGTCGCAGCGATTTCGACAACAGGCGCGCCGTGTTGGCGTGTATCGAGAGCTCGCCCTTGTTGGTCTTGAAAACCGACCCTTCGATGGCGATGATGTCGCCGATGTCCCATTGCTTGAATGCCGCATAGACGTCGTCGCCCAGGGTACCGCGTTCCAGATAGATCTGAATACGGCCCGTACTGTCTTGCACGGTGGCGAAGCTGGCTTTGCCCATGACGCGTTTGAGCATCATGCGGCCCGCGACTTTGGCTTGCACGCCGGCATCGGCCAGGGATTGTTGTTCGTGGTCGTCGTACTGGCGGTGCAGGTCGGCGGCGCGCGCATCCGGAACAAAGTCGTTGGGATAGGCGACACCGGTTTCGCGCAGCTTGGTCAGTTTGGCGCGCCGTTCGGCAATCAAGCGGTTTTCATCTTGGGTGGACGGGGCGGCGGGCGTGTGGTCGGTCATGGTGGATCAGTCGTAATTGCGGATGTCGTCGATTTCGGTGGTGCCGAAATCGTCACGGTCGAGATAGGCCAGGATCTGGGTAGCGACGGCGTCGGGCGCCGCTAGCTTGCCCGTCGCATGGAATTCCCGGAATTTTTCAAGCGCCGGAAAGCTGCTGGGATCGCTGGCGCGGATCGTTTCCTGCATGCCGGTGTCGACGATGCCAGGAGCCAAGGCAACCGTGCGTACACCGTCGGCGCCTTGTTCTTGCTTGAGTACACGGGTGTACATATCGAGCGCGGCTTTGGTGGCGCAATATACGCCCCAGCCTGCGTTCGGATTGCGGCCGGCTCCCGATGAAATATTCAGGACGCGTCGGTCAGCTTGCAGATCTTGTACCGTGGCCACGAAACGCGCTGTCAGCAGCATGACCGCCGATACGTTCAGATTGAAGGCGATGTTGATCACGGCGCTATCCGTGAGTTCGCCTGCGGCTGCGACGGGCTTGACGGTGCCGGCGTTATTGATCAGCAGATAGCGCGCGGCGTTGCGGGGCAGGGCTTTGCAGAGTCGTTCGGCGGTTTGCTCGGCGGCCTGCAAATCGGACAGGTCGACTTGTATTTGCTCGAGCGGCACGCCCTTGGCCTGTGCTTGCGCGGCCAGGTCGGGATCGGCGCGGCGAGCCAGGGTGATGAGCTGCGTGCCCGGGCGGAGCAGCCCGCGTGCCAGCCCGGCGCCAATGCCGCGCGAGGCGCCAGTCAGGATTGCAATCGTATTGGTCATGCGCTTGCCTCTTGAGGAATAGGGCGCCCGGATGGGGCGCCCATGAGATCACACGCCTTGCTTCAGGCTGGCTTGAATGAAGGGATCCAGGTCGCCATCCAGTACCTTCTGGGTGTTGGATATTTCGACGTTGGTGCGCAGATCTTTGATACGGCTTTGGTCGAGCACGTATGAGCGGATCTGATGGCCCCAACCCACATCGGTCTTGGAGTCTTCGAGCTTTTGCTGTTCGGCCATGCGGTTGCGCATCTCCAGCTCGTAGAGCTTGGATTTCAGCATCTGCATGGCTTCGGCACGGTTGCGGTGCTGGGAGCGGTCGTTCTGGCACTGCACCACAATGCCGCTGGGTATGTGGGTCAAGCGTACGGCCGAGTCGGTCTTGTTGATGTGCTGGCCGCCCGCGCCACTGGCGCGATAGGTGTCCACCCGCAAATCGGCCGGATTGACTTCGATTTCGAACGATTCGTCGATCTCGGGGTAGACGAATACACTGGCGAACGACGTGTGACGACCGCCAGACGAGTCGAATGGGCTCTTGCGCACCAGGCGGTGCACGCCGGTCTCGGTGCGCAGAAAACCAAATGCGTACTCGCCTTCGAGCTTGATGGTCGCGGACTTTATGCCCGCGACTTCGCCGTCGGATTCTTCGAGGACCTCGGCCTTGAAGCCCTTGCGTTCCGCGTATTTCAGATATTGCCGCAACAGCATCGAGGCCCAGTCCTGAGCTTCGGTGCCGCCTGCGCCCGCTTGGATGTCCAGGAAGCAGTTCAGCGGATCGGCGGGATTCGAGAACATGCGGCGGAACTCGAGACCTTCGAGTTGTTGCTGGAAACCGTTGGCGTCGCCTTCGATGGATTCGAGGGTGTCGTCGTCGTCATCGGCGGCGGCCATCTCGAAAAGCTCGTAAGCATCGGATACGCCGCTGCGCAGCGCGCTCAGCGTTTCGACGACGTCCTCGAGGGACTTCTTTTCACGACCCAGATCCTGGGCGTGTTTGGGGTCATTCCAGACGGCGGGGTCTTCGAGTTCCGCGTTTACGACCTGCAGGCGTTCGGCCTTCAGATCGTAGTCAAAGATACCCCCGTAGCGCCTGCTCGCGCTCCGCGTAGTCGGCGAGGCGGGCAGCGAGCTGGTTTTGGCGTTCGGCTTCCATGGTGCTTCCTGATAGCTATTAGTGCGAAACCCAGCATTTTAGCGTGGATTACTCGGCGTGCTCGACGACGAGCTGCGCCGACACCACGCCGTTCCAGACATTGGGTTCCAGGCGATACGCGATTTGCACATGTTCGGGCAGTGACTGGTCGTGCCCGAACCAGATCGCGTCAAAGCGCTGATGGCCGCGTTCCAGGGACAGTTTCAGGTGCTTTTCGCCGACCAGACGCTGATTGCGTACGATGAATTCGTCCAAAAACAGCGGGGGAGCAAAGCCCGCACCCCAGACCTGTTGTTGTAACAACGTCGCCACGTCGGCATTGGCGTAGCCGGTTTCCAGTGAGCCGTCCGTTTCCAGCATCGGTTCGAAATGGTCGCGGCCGGTGAGCTCCTGGACCGCGGCATCAAAGGCGGGCGCGAACATCGCAAAATCCTGGCGGCCCAGCGTCAGGCCGGCCGCCATCGCATGCCCGCCAAATTTGCGGATCAGTCCCGGGTGGCGTTTGGACACGAGATCCAGCACGTCTCGCAAGTGGACATCGGGGATAGAACGGCCCGATCCGCGGATCTCGTCATCGTCTGCGGGGGCAAAAGCCAGTGTGGGACGCCAGAATTTTTCTTTCAGGCGCGAGGCCACCAGCCCGACCACACCTTGGTGCCAGCCGGGATCAAATACGCAGACCGTCGCGCCGGGCGCGGCGCCCGCGTTCTCCATGGCGGCCAGCGCCTGTTCGCGCATTTCGGCCTCGATGCCGCGGCGTTCACGGTTGATCTGGTCCAGTTGGCGCGCCATGTCTAGCGCGTCGGCTTCGTCATCGGTGGTCAGGCAGGCAATGCCCAGGCTCATATCGGCCAACCGGCCGGCCGCGTTAATGCGCGGCCCCACCGCAAAGCCCAGGTCAAAGCCGCTGGCATTGCGCGGTTCGCGCGAGGCGACGGCAAAGAGGGCACGCAAGCCGGGCTGCATTCGGCCCGTACGCATGCGTTGCAGGCCTTGCGTGACGAGCAGACGGTTGTTGTTGTCGAGCTTGACGACGTCGGCCACGGTGCCCAGCGCGACCAGGTCTGACAGCGCATCCAGGCGCGGGCCACCGTCGGGCGGGTAAACGCCGCGGCGGCGCAGTTCTGCGCGCACGGCAAGCATGACGTAGAAAATGACCCCGACGCCCGCCAAGTTTTTGGAGGGGAAGCCGCAGCCGGGCTGATTCGGGTTGACCAGCGCTAGCGCGTCAGGCAGGGTGTCGCCGGGCAGGTGATGGTCGGTGACGACCACGCCGATGCCGGCCGCGTTGGCGGCTGCGACACCATCTACGCTGGCGATTCCGTTGTCGACCGTGATGATCAGGTCCGGTTTGCCGTTGTGATGCTTGCAGGCCAGATCGACGACCGCGGGCGACAGACCATAGCCGGTTTCAAAGCGGTTGGGCACCAAAAAATCGACGTTTGCCCCAAATGCCCTCAGGGCTCGCAATCCGACGGCGCAGGCCGTCGCGCCGTCACAGTCGTAATCGGCCACGATGAGCAGCCGTTTACCCTCGGCGATGGCGTCGGCCAGGATGCGGGCGGCGTCATCGACGTGAGTCAAGCCACTGGGCGGAATGAGCGCGGGCCACGCCAGGCGGGTCTGCTCGGGGCGGGTGATGCCGCGCGCTGCCCACAGCCGGGCCAATAGCGGATGGATGCCTGCGGCTTCCAGGATTTGGCGGGCATCGTGATTGGTCGATCGGACAGTTAGACGGGGCGAGACCACCAGGTATTCCAGTTCTTTTTAGGCGCCGGTAGCCAGGCGAGCAGGCGGTTGCGCGGTTGTAAAGTCAGCGTGGCGCGCCGGTCGGCGCCCAGCAGAATGAGTTGTACCGGTTGCGTAGGCAAACCGGACGCGCCGCCCAAGGGGCGCAGATGCTGTGTGTCCAGTTGCGTGAGCGCGTCCAGCCAAGCGGCCCAATCCTGGGCGCGGTGGGCGGCATCAAGCGTCGTGAAGAGGTGGGGCGTCGCCGCGGCCTCCGCGCTGGCATGCCCCGTGGCGGTGGCGCCGGGCCAGGTGGCAGCGCCGCCATATAACCAGAGCGCGTTGATGGGGGGCAGTCCGCGCGCCGCGCGATCCTCGTTGGCCGGATGTTCGTACCAGGCCATTTGTATCTCGTTGACCAGGCGTCGCCAGGGACGCATGGCGGCATCCTGGGTCCACCAGTCGCGCAGCGGTCGTCCGGAGACGACGGCAGGGCTGGCCGTGCGGGGTTGTACGTCGTCGGGCAATGTCAAGCGCCAGCGCTGTGGCGCCAGGGCCGTTACTCCGAAACCCGCACCCTCGATGCTGGGACGCGCCGCGAGCAATAGGGCCTGGGCCTCGTCCTCACGGATATCCATCAGGTCGGGATCCACCAATGTGGCCTGGTCTGTGCCCAGGGACAGATGCGCGAGCTCCGCCAGCCATACCGGCTGATCGTCCGTGACCGCCGGTCCCGCCAAGAGCGGTCCCAGCCCAGCGCCTATGGGCGTCCCCGCAGCAGGCCGATAGCCCGCTTGCTCCAATTGCCAGGCTTCAAACGGCGTACAGCCTTGCGCGCGCGCGTCGAAGGCCTCGACTTGGGCGATGGCGGCTTGCAACCATCCGTGTAGTACCGGCGCTCGCTGCGGAAGCAGTCGGGCCAGTTCGGCGGCAACAGGCAAGGAGGGTAGCGCACCCGGAATCACAATAAGCATGGCGATGATTGTAGTCGTTAAGGGCGATCCGGCAGCCGGGTTGGGAGCGCCTCGCAGCGCACGGGGTGGGCCACACCCCGCAACGTCCTGTGACCCCGAGCGTGTAGGGTCTTGGAACGTCTGGTGACGATGCGTGTCCAGAGGCGGGGCGCATTCCGGGAACCGCTGATGGGGGGTGCGCTCAAACTCACACCTTCGTTAATGCCATAATGCACGCGTGCTGAAATTACCTTACGAACTATGGATCGGCGCCCGCTATGCGGGTCTGGCCCGAATCCGCAAGCGCCGCGGGCGCCGCGACGGCTTTATTTCCTTTATCTCTGCCAGTTCCATGGTGGGTATTGCGCTGGGCGTTGCTGCCCTGATCGTGGTGCTCTCCGTGATGAACGGCTTTCAAAAGGAAGTGCGTGATCGCATGCTGTCGGTGTTGCCGCACATCGAGCTATATATCCCGGGGGCTTCGCCCGAGCGGGTCGTGGAGCAATGGCGCCAATTCGCCGACATTGCCGAGCGCAATCCCGAGGTCAAAGGCGCCGCGCCCTTTGTGGCCGCGCAAGCCATGGTGGCGCGCGGGCAAGCCCTGCGCGGCGTGCAGGTTCGCGGTATCGATCCCGAGCTCGAAGGGCAGGTCTCCGATATCCCCAAGCAGATAGTCACTGGCAAGCTCTCCGACCTGAAACCCGGCGGTTTTGGGGTGATTCTCGGCAATGATCTGGCCAACATGCTAGGGGTGGCTGTCGGCGATACGCTGATGATGTTGGCCCCCCAGGGTTCCATCAGCCCGGCGGGTTTTACCCCCCGCATGCGGCAGTTCACCGTGGTGGGCACGTTCGCGTCTGGTCACTATGAGTACGACTCGAGCCTGGCCTTTGTCGACACCGAAGATGCCGCTCGCGTGTTCCGCGACAGCGGTACCGGTGGCGTGCGGTTGCGGATTCAGGACATGCAGCGTGCGCCCCAAGTCGCTGTCGAGCTGTCCAAGACCTTGCCTCCCTATGTGATGGCTAGCGATTGGTCACGCAACAACCGCACCTGGTTTGCCGCGGTGCAGACTGAAAAACGCATGATGTTCCTGATCCTGGCGATTATCGTTGCAGTGGCTGCGTTCAACTTGCTGTCGTCGCTCGTGATGGTGGTCAAAGATAAGCAATCCGACATCGCGATTCTGCGCACCTTGGGCGCCGGACCCGGTGTCATCGCCCGTATTTTCCTGGTACAGGGCATGCTGATTGGCGTAGTGGGTACGGCCCTGGGCGTGGCGCTTGGCATGCTGATTGGCTATAACGTGGACGTCATCGTGCCGTTCATCGAAAGCCTGCTCGGCGTTCACTTTCTGCCGCGCGAAATTTATTTCATTAGCGAACTCCCCTCGGATCTGCAGTCGCGTGACGTCATTGTGATCGCCGTGACGTCGCTGGTGCTGTCCTTGCTGGCGACCCTGTATCCGAGTTGGCGCGCATCGCGCCTGCAACCCGCTCAGGTGCTGCGCCATGACTGATACCGTATTGACGCCGACGCGCGATACTCCCGCCTTGCAGGCCAGCGGCCTGTCCAAGGTCTACGACGAAGGCCCCGCCCGCATTCAAGTGCTGGACAACGTCAGCCTGACGGTCGAGCGCGGCGAGATGGTGGCGATTGTGGGGGCTTCGGGCTCAGGCAAAAGCACCCTGCTGCACATCCTGGGGTTGCTGGACGTACCCAGCTCAGGCCAAGTCACGGTCGATGGGACCTTGGCAGCGGGCTTGTCCGAGAGCCAGAAAAGTACGTTGCGTAATCGCAGTCTGGGTTTCGTCTATCAATTTCATCATCTGTTGTCCGAGTTTTCCGCTTTGGACAACGTCGCGATGCCGCTGATCGTGCGACGCGAAAATCGCGATACTGCCCGCGAGGCGGCGCGCAACGTGTTGTCACTGGTGGGGCTGGCCGAACGCGAAGGGCATTATCCGGGGCAACTGTCCGGTGGCGAACGTCAGCGTGTCGCGCTGGCCCGCGCCCTGGTCACGCGGCCGGCTTGCATATTGGCCGACGAGCCGACGGGCAACCTGGATCGCGGCACCGCGCATAAAATGTTCGAGTTGTTGACCCAGCTCAATCGTGAGTCGGGCACCGCATTTGCCATCGTGACGCACGACGTCGAATTGGCCGCACGCGCCGATCGCCAGTTGCTGATGGAGCGCGGGCAACTCGTTTCCGGGTAGTCCACTTGCGGGGGGCAGGCCGCCATGCTGATCGACACGCATTGCCATCTTGATGCTGCAGAATTCGATTCCGACCGAATTCAAGTAGCCGAGTCAGCGTGGGCGGCCAATGTCCGCGGAATCGTGATTCCCGCGGTCGAATGCGCCAATTTTGGTACGGTCCGCAATCTGGCGGCACAGATTCCCGGCGGGGCCTATGCGCTAGGCATTCATCCGCTCTATGTCGCACGTGCCCAAGCGTCCGATCTCGATGTTTTGCGCCAAGCGGTGGCCACCGCATTGGATGATCCGCGCTTCGTTGCCATCGGCGAAATCGGCCTGGATTTTTTTGTCGCGGAAATCGCCTCCGGCAAGCCGCGCGAACGCCAGGAATATTTCTACGATGCGCAGTTGGCCTTGGCGGCGGAATTCAATCTACCCGTATTGCTGCACGTGCGCCGTTCTCAGGATGTACTCATGAAATACCTGCGCCGTCGCACCGGCGTGCCGGGTGGCATCGCTCACGCGTTTAATGGCAGCGCACAGCAAGCACGAACCTTTGTCGACCGGGGCTTTGCCTTGGGGCTGGGCGGGGCGATGACGTATCCCCGAGCCTTGCAGATCCGTCGGCACGCCGTCGAAATCGGATTCGATCATCTTGTTCTGGAAACCGACGCGCCCGATATTCCGCCCGCGTGGTTGTACGCACCCAATCGGCGCAATGCGCCTGATCAGTTGCCTCGTATTGCCCAGGTGCTTGCAACGCTAAGGGGGCAGAGCATCGCGGACATCGAAGCGACCACGACGGCTACCGCACGGCGAGTGCTGCCGCGTCTGGCGGTTTAAGCGCAATTCAGCATCGATATCGGTGGTGCTGATCATGTGCGCCGAAACTTTGCAGCAACTACGCACGGACATTTCTGCTCACTGATTCATTCGATAACCAAGCCACGGCCTAAGCTGTTCGCTTTGGGAGTCGAACATCACTGGTCGTTTGTGTTTGTTGGGGGTTGTGGCGGGGTCGGGATGGGTGCAGACGCTGTCGGTCTTGCCGCGGCAACGTTGGCTGGCGCTGGATGCGCTGGCCATTGTCACGACCGTGATAGTACTGTGTGGCACATTGCGTCACGTGTATCGGCCTGTGGGCATGCCGTCGCGATGGTCTACGGTGTTGCGCATTGCAGGGTGTATTGCTGCCGCCGTGTTTGGTATCTACGTCGGCGTGGTATCGGCGATCTGGCAGGCACAGCGCCGCCTCGACGATGGACTGGCCGATCGACATCATGACGTGGTCAGTCGTTTGGTCGTGCGCATTGCCGATTTGCCGCAGGGCGATGCCAAACACCGACGTTTTATGGTCGAGTTGGATGAGGATCGCCCCGCTGGCATTCCGTCGCGTATTTCGGTGGGGTGGCACGCCTTACCCGATGCGACGTTACCTGATCTAAAGCCCGGCCAGGTTTGGCGGATGGCGCTGATACTGCGTTATCCCCATGCGGTGCGTAACCCGCATGGCTACGACGCCGAGGGCCGATTATTCGCACTCGGCGTTCGTGCGACCGCCACCGTACGCGGTGTGCCGCATTTGCTGCGCGACGAGCCCTGGAGCAGTGCTGGCATTCTGATCGAACGCGTGCGCCATTGGGTGCGGCAAGGGATGCAGCAGGCTTTGGGCGATCGTCGTTACGCGCCCGTGCTAATTGCCTTGGCGATGGGGGACCAGGCCGCCGTCGCTCGCGAGGACTGGCAAATATTCAATCGCAGCGGTATCACGCATTTGGTCTCGATCAGTGGAATGCACGTCACGCTGATTGCGGCGGTCGGCGGTGTATTCACGGTATTTCTTTGGCGGCGTGCGCGATGGCGTGGCACGGGCGTAGCGGAATATCTACCCGCACAGGTTGTGGGAGCGGCAGCGGCTTT
Organism: Bordetella tumulicola; assembly: GCF_054779135.1. Lineage (NCBI taxonomy): Bacteria > Pseudomonadati > Pseudomonadota > Betaproteobacteria > Burkholderiales > Alcaligenaceae > Bordetella > Bordetella tumulicola. The sequence goes on from NZ_BAAGYU010000008.1 coordinate 158,207, forward strand.
GTGTGTGGCGTTGCTGTATTGCTTGCTAGCCGGGTGGGGTGTCCCTGCCCGCCGTACCTTTTTCATGTTGGCCGTGGTCGCTCTGGCCGCCATCGCGCGCTTGCCACTGTCGCCCTCGCGTATTTTGGCCTTGGCGGGGGCCGCCGTGTGCTTGCTCGATCCTTGGTCGACCCTGGCGGCCGGTTTCTGGCTGTCGTTTGGCGCGGTGGCGATGTTGCTCAAGGTTGGTGCGTGCATGGCGTCCGGCGCATCGACACGACGACCTGGTTGGCGCGCCAGGCTGCGGTCCATATTGGTGGAGTTCGGTTGGGTACAGTCTGCGATCACGCTGGGCTTGGTGCCCTTGCTGGCTTATTTGATGAATCAGGTGTCGTTGGCTTCGCCGCTCGTCAACGTGTATGCCATTCCCATCGTCAGCTTTTTGGTGACACCACTGGCCCTGGTATGTGCCATATTTGGCGCGGTCCCCGGGTTACAGATATTGGCGCACCTTTCGGGTGTCGTCGGGCATGCCATCTTTGACACCATGATGGTGCTGGTCACCTGGATGAGCACGTCCGATTGGGCCGTGCTGGACGTCGCAGCAGCACCGTGGCCATGGATGATGTTGGCTCTGTCTGGTGTCGCATGGGCCTTGCAACCATCAGGGTGGCCCGTCCGTGCGGCGGGGTGGTTGTTGATGCTGCCGATGCTGTGCTGGCGTCCCGAGCGTCCCGCGCCGGGTTACTGGACGCTAACGGCATTGGATGTCGGGCAGGGCGCCGCGTTGGTCATCGAGACCGCAACGCAAGTGTGGTTGTTTGATACCGGTCCTGGTGGTGGGTTGGCGACCGATGCCGGCGAGCGGGTCGTGGCCCCATTTCTGCGCGCACGCGGCTACCGGTCCCTGGATGGCCTGGTGGTGTCGCATGCGGATATGGACCACTCGGGTGGCTTGACCAGTGTCCTGGCCGCATTGCCAGTACGACAGTCGTATGCTTCATTTGATCTCGCGGCGTTATTGCGCAAACGCGCGCGCGGCGCAGCGATGTCCGGCAGTAATGTCGTGCCGCGTACGCCGGCGTCCATGCGCCTTTGCGAGATCGATCATACGTGGGAGGTCGATGGTGTGAGATTCCGGTTCTTGCATCCCGATGCACTGGATCAGCGAGATGCGCCGGGTAATGCACGCAGTTGCGTGTTGTTCATCCAAGGGCACCAACACACCGCGTTATTACCCGGCGATATCGGTGTGGCGCAGGAGCGTCGTTTCACGTCTGCTCTGCCGCGTGTTGACGTCATGATCGCGCCGCATCATGGTTCAACGACATCATCCAGTGATGCCCTCGTACGCGCCAGCGACGCGGCGCACGTCATCGCGCAGGCGGGATATATGAATCGCTTCCGGCATCCCGCGCCAGTGGTGCAGCAGCGGTGGTTGGATGCGGGGGCGCGTTTTTGGCGTACCGATCATCATGGCGCCGTCGTCGCCACGTCCGATGCGTCGGGGCTGCATGTGCGGGCGCAGGCACAAGTCTCGCGGCGATATTGGCACCGCGATCCGCATTAATATGCGCCTGCTATAAGATGTGGAATCCCTTCTCCCGCGCAGGAGCTCTTATGTCGGAACCTCGATTCGATTTTGTCACATGTGCCAGCCCGGCAGGACTGCATCGTATGGCCTATACCGAATGGGGGGATCCCGATAATGACCGTGTCTTGTTATGCGTCCACGGACTGACACGCACGGGGCGTGATTTTGATCGTCTTGCCCAATCGCTGGCGAGTGATTTTCGGGTTGTTTGTCCTGATGTCGTTGGGCGTGGCCGTTCCGATTGGTTGTCGACCCCCGCGCTGTATAGCGTGCCGCAGTATGTCAGCGACATGGTGACGTTGATCGCGCGATTGCGGCCCGCGTCGCTGTCGTGGGTGGGCACCTCGATGGGGGGGCTGATTGGCCTGGGCCTCGCAGGTATCGCCACTTTCGCCCGGATGATGCACGCCACGCAGCCTCGTCCGCAGGCTTGGGCCGCCGATCAAGACATCCATTTCGACCGCATGGTTCTCAATGATGTGGGGCCGCGCCTGGATCCGGTAGCGCTGGGGCGTATCGGTCAATACGTCGGCCAGTCAGGCGAGTTTGAATCCTTTGCCCAGGCCGTGCAGGCTGTGCGCGAGGCCTCCGCGCCGTTCGGGCCGCATACGGACGTACAATGGGAAGAACTCTCGCGCCATGTGTATGTGCAGCGCGGTGCCAAGTGGGTCAAGCACTACGACTTGAATTTAGCCCTGCCGCTGGCATCGCAGGCCGCCGAGGCGTATTCCACGGGTGAACAGATTTTGTGGAATGCTTACGAAACGCTGGATTGCCCGGTGCTGATCATGCGCGGCGCCGAGTCTGATTTGCTCTCCGAAGCGACCGCCAACGAAATGCTGGCCCGTCATCCCCGAGCCAGTCTGGTGACGATACCCGGTGTTGGGCATGCGCCGACACTCATGGACGAGGCGCAAATCGATCCGGTCGCGCGCTTTTTATTGGGTCGCTAAAAGAGGGCGCTAAAGGGTCGGTGGAGGTGCTTGTTTTGGTAGGGGCGACGACCGGCTGCGACCGCCGTACAATAGATCATATGTACGCCACTTCGCTAAACATCGACTTGCATTGTCATTCCACCGTATCGGACGGTGTTTTACCGCCGGCCGAGGTGGCACGGCGTGCGCACGCCAATGGCGTGGATGTCTGGGCGCTGACTGATCACGACGAGGTCGGAGGCGTAGCGCAGGCCGGCGATGCCGCGCGCGACGTGGGTATGCAGTTCATCACGGGGAGCGAGATTTCCGTGACGTGGGCGGGCCAGACCGTGCATATTGTTGGCTTGGGGTTTGACCCCCAAAACACCGCTCTGGTGGAAGGCCTGCGCCATACGCGTTCAGGCCGCGCCGAGCGGGCGCATCGCATGGGCGAACGCCTGGCCGATATGGGCATGCCCGGCGCTTATGAGGGGGCAATTCCCCTGGCAGGCAATCCCGAGTTGGTCAGTCGCACGCATTTTGCGCGCTATTTGGTCCAGGCGGGCTATTGCCCCGACGTGCAGACCGTCTTCAACAAATACTTGGGCGATGATTGTCCGGGACACGTGCCGATGCAATGGGCGACGCTCGAGCAAGCTGTCACCTGGATCGTGGGCGCTGGCGGGCGCGCCGTGATTGCGCATCCCGGGCGCTACAAGTATTCGTTGCTGCAATTCAATGCGCTGTTCGACGAGTTTTTACAACTCGGCGGTGTCGGCATAGAGGTCGTCACGGGCAGCCATACGGCTGACGAGGCGCGTCATTACGCGGGTGTGGCGCGGCGTTTTGGATTTTTATCGTCGCGGGGTTCCGATTTCCATAGCCCGACTGAAAGCAAGGCGGATCTAGGCACATTGCCCCCCTTACCGGATGACTTAAAGCCAGTCTGGCACGGCTGGTTCTAAAAAATCATGAACAAGGCTTTTGTTAAAGAGTCGGATCGCGACGACGACGAGGATTTGCCGGACGCGCAAGCATTGCCTGCGGGAACGCGCAACTACATGACGCCAGCGGGGTATGCTCGCCTGCGTGACGAGCTTGTGCAGTTGATGAATGTCGAGCGGCCGGCCGTGGTGCAGGTCGTGTCGTGGGCCGCGTCCAACGGTGATCGCTCAGAAAATGGCGATTATTTATATGGCAAGAAACGTCTGCGAGAGATCGATCGGCGCATGCGCTTTTTGACCAAACGTCTGGATATCGCCGAGGTTGTCGATCCCGCCGTGCAACCGAATCGCGATCAGGTGTTTTTCGGCGCCACCGTTACTTATTCGGACAAGACGGGCGATACTCATGTCGTCACAATTGTCGGTGTCGACGAAGCCGAGCCTCTGGCCGGGAAAATCAGCTGGATTTCCCCGGTGGCGCGCGCCCTGATCAAGGCTCGCGAAGGAGACACCGTTGTCCTGCGCACACCGGGTGGCATAGAAGAACTCGATATTCTGGAAGTGCAATATCCCGAGTAGGTTTACGACTTTCAGCTTCGGGTCGAAGGCGGCGCTACGGGCAGGATTCGCCGAGTCATCCACCAGAATAGTAGGGCAAGCAGGCTGACGGCTGAGCCTAGCAGGCATACTCCTTGCCAGCCGGCATAGGCATACGTCGTGGTGGCGCCGATTGCGCCCAGCCCACTGCCCACGGCATAGAACAGCATGTAAAGACCTACCAACCGGCTGTGGGCTTCGGGCCGTGTACGAAAGATCAAGCTCTGGTTGGTAACGTGTAACGCCTGACCGCCCAGGTCGAGCAGCACAATACCCACTACGAGGGTCCATAGCGACCATGACATCAGCGACAGTGGCCACCACGCCAGCAGGAGTAGGGCGAGCGCTATTGCGCTGGTGCGCTGGCTATATCCTCGGTCGGCCCACCGTCCCGCATGCGTTGCGATGAGCGCACCCACCACGCCAACCAAACCGAAGGCGCCGATGACGGTGTGTGAAAACTGATAGGGTGGCGCGCTCAACGGCAGTACGAGAGCACTCCAAAAGACGTTGAATGCCGCAAACATCAATAGTGCCAGTATGCCGCGTACTTGCAGTACGCGTTCTTGACGCAGCAAGATCAGCATAGAGGCGAGCAGGCGTGGGTAGCTCATCTTGTTGGTGCTAACAGGTACGGATGGCAATCGCCGCCACAGAGGCACAGCGATGGCCAGCATGAGCGCAGCGGCGCAGAAGTACACGCCGCGCCAGCCGGCCAGATCGCTGATCCCTCCGGCGAATACCCTTGCCAGTAACAGGCCAATGAACACGCCGCTTTGTGCCGCACCTACCACGCGTCCCTGCTCGTTGGCGGCGGCGGCGCTGGCCGCGTACGCAATCAGTCCCTGCGTCATGGCGGTGCCCAGTAGGCCCACACCCAGTACGCCGGCCAATAGTCCCATGACCGATTGCGCCAACCCCACGGCTACGAGTGAGGCGACGAGCGCGAGGAGCTGTATTGCCATCAGCCGGCGGCGTTCGATCAAGTCCCCCAGTGGCACCAGCAGTAGCAAGGCCAGTGCGCAGCCGAGTTGCGTCGCGGTAACGACGCCACCCACGGCGGCATGACTGATCCGGAACTCCAATGCCAACGCATCGAGCAACGGTTGTGCGTAGTACACGTTCGCCACACTCAGTCCACTTGCCGTGGCAAACAGAATGATGAGGCCGCGAGGCATCCTCGCTGTCGTCGCTGCGGCGCGGCCATCCTGGGGAGAACCGATCGCAACGCAAGCAGTGTTCATCATGGCAGGGTTCCTCTAATCTGGTTTCAAAACAAAACTAGTTGAATGCTAGGTGATGTAGTTTTAAAATGCAACTAGTAGAACGGTAAAGAATGATCGAGAGATGTGATGCCACCCCGCAAACTCATGAATGACGAACCCTGTCCCGTTGCGCGCTCTGTTGATGTGGTGGGAGACCGCTGGTCGCTGCTTATCGTGCGTGATGCCTTCGATGGCATGCGCCGCTTCGGTGATTTTCAACGTAGCTTAGGCGTGGCTCGCAACATTCTGTCCGACCGCCTGCGCAAGTTGGTCGACATCGGCATCCTGGAAATGCGGGCGGCGTCGGATGGCACCTCGTATCAGGAGTATGTGCTGACGGCGAAAGGGGAAAGTTTGTTCCCTGTGGTGGTGGCGCTACGGCAATGGGGAGAAAGGCACCTGTTCCGGCGTGGCGAAGGGCATTCGGTGCTGATTGACAAGGGTACGGGCAAACCCGTGCCTTTGATGACGCCACGGGCGAAAGACGGCGGCGCTTTGTCGCCGGTAGCTACCGAGGTGCGCAAGCGGTCTTAGGTTTCTTCGCGAGCGATGGATACCACGAGCCTGCACCCGTTCCCACAAAAAACACGGACGCCATTCGGCGTCCGTGCTGGAGGCGGCTCTGGCGGCCGCATCTCCTGGTTGGCGGCTGATGCCGCCAGATCCCCTGGGCTGCTGCTTATTTCTTGCGGGCGGCGATCGACTTTTCGGCCAGGTTCACCAGATCCTCGCCGACGCGCGGTTTCCACTTGTCGTAGACCGGCTTGGTGATAGCGACGAAGGCCGCATGTTGCGCTTCGGTCAGTGTGGTGACGGTAACGCCATGGCCTTCGATTTCCTTGAGTAGCGATGGGTCTTCCGGCGTGACCCCTTTGCGGGCGATCACGATTTCTTTCTTGCCGGCTTCGAGGGCGGCTTCGCGTACGATTTTGCGATCCTCTTCAGACCAGGATTCCCAGACTTCGCGGTTCACGACAAAAACCAGCGGGTCGGACACGTAATTCCACAGTGTCAGGTATTTTTGCGAGACGTCGTAGAGCTTGGCGCCGGTGTAGATCGATAGCGGGTTTTCCTGTCCATCGACGGCGCCGCTCGCCAGCGCGGGTTGCGCATCGGCCCAGCTCATTTGCGTCGGATTGGCGCCCAAGGCCGTGAACGTGTCGATGTAGAGCGGTGAGCCGACAACACGCAGCTTCAGGCCTTTTAGGTCTTCGGGCTTGGCGACGACGTGACGCGAGTTGCTCAGTTGGCGGTAGCCGTTTTCGCCCCAGGCGAGGGGCACAACGCCGGCTTTCTCGATGACTTTGAACAGCTCTTTGCCGACTTCGCCTTGTACCAAGGCGTCGATGGCCGCGTAGTCGGGCATCAGGAAAGGCAGCGAGAACAGGTTCAGTTGTTTGACTTGCGGCGACCAGTTAATAGTCGAGCCGACGGCCATGTCGATAATGCCCTGACGGATGGCGGTGAATTCGCGCGTCTGGTCGCCTTGTACCAGCGACGTGCCGGGATAGACTTTGATGTTGATTCGGCCATCGGTGCGCTCGCGTACCAGGTCGGACCAGATCACGGCGCCCTGGCCCCACGGGAAACTCGTGCCGACGACGATGGAGAGCTTGTATTCCGATTTGTAGTTTTTTTGGGCATGCGCTGGCGTGAGGGCCAGCGCGGCTGCCGCACACAGGGCGGCGCTGATCAGATTGCGTAGCTTCATGAGATTGTCTCCTTGTGGATATGGAATTATGTGTTTTCAATAAATCGGTCAGGCACGTGATCAGTACCCCAGATGATGCGGCAACCACAACGCCAGTTGGGGGAATACCAACACCGCGACCAGCACCAGGAACATCGCACCCAGCAGCCATAGCACCCATGGGATGGTCGACTCCATGGGGACCCGGGCGATACGGCAAGATACCATCAGATTGACGGCCAGCGGTGGGGTAAATTGACCCAGCGCGACCTTCAATGTCAGGATGACGCCAAACCAAACGGGGTCCCAGCCATAGGCGTTCGCGATGGGCATGAGCAACGGCACAAAAATCAGAAAAATCGAGATGCCGTCCAGGAACATTCCCATGACCATCAACAGCACGACCAGCAAGGCCAGCACGCCCCATTCGCCCAATCCCGAGTTGACGATCGCGTGGGTGATGGGATCGATGATGCTCAGCGTGGAGAGCGCCCAGGCAAAGATGCCGGCCAGGGCGACCACCATCATGATGACGGCCGAGAGTTCAGCCGCCTCGCGGAAAATGATGAACAGGTCGCGCGGCTTGATCGTGCGATGGATGAACATGCCAACGAACAAGCCGTAGAACACCGCCACCACGGCGGCTTCTGTCGGCGTGAACCAGCCCAGGCGCATCCCGCCCAAAATCAGCACCGGCGCGGCCAGGCCCCAAACGGCTTCGCGCAAACTGGCCCAAAAAGGAGGGCGGGGTAGATGGGATTCCAGTGCGCCCATCTTGTGTTTGCGCGACAGCCAGACGGCCGGCACGATGAGGGCAATGCCCGCCAAAATGCCAGGCACCATGCCCGCCGCGAAGAGCGCCGGCACCGACGCGCCTGGGACCAATACCGAATAAATAATGAAGGCAATGGAAGGCGGAATCAGAATGTCCGTGGCGGCGCCGGCAGCGACGACCGATGCGGAAAACGGCGCGGGATAACCGGCACGCGACATGGCGGCGATCATGACGGCGCCCACCGCGGCGGCGCAGGCGGGGCCGGACCCCGAGATTCCCCCCAGGAACATGGCGACTGCAATAGCGATCAAGGGCAGCATGCCCGGGCCTCGGCCCACGATCGCAATGGCGAGATCGACCAAACGGCGCGCGACGCCCGAGCGATCAAAAATAGAGCCGACCAGCACAAACATCGGAATGGCGAGCAGCGGGTATTTGGCCAGGCCCGCATAAAAATTCTGTGGTACCGCCAACAGCCCGAACCACGCGACGTCCTGATTCGACAGGACAATCGCCAGCGTACCGGCCACGCCCAACGCAACGCAGACCGGTACACCGATGATCATCAGGATGGCAAAAGCGACAAAGAGCAGCGCGGCGATCATTGGACGTTGCTCCGCAACAGGCGGCGCAGGATGCCGACGATACGCAGCACGATCGCTGTTCCCATGGTGGGCAGCCAGATCGAATACCACCACGTCGGCACGCCGATGGCGGGCGACGTTTCCTCATACCGGTATTCATCCATCACCAGGCGTGCGGACAGTACGGTCAGCAAGATGAAAAACAGCAGAACGACCGTGTGCGAGAGAATCGCCAGGCGGCGCTGTCGTGACGGTGAACCCTTGTCGGCGACGGCTTCGATGCGGATATGATGATTTCGGACAAAGGCGCTACTGCCGCCCGCCATGGTCAGCACGATCAAGAGGAACACCGAGATTTCTTCTGTCCAGGCAAACGATTGGTCGCTGAAGTAGCGCACCAATACGTTGGTGAAGGTGATCAGGGCGAGCACCGCCAGTATGCTGACCGCCAGCCAGTCTTCGATCGCCAGCGGGACTTTGACGTCGGGGTCAGATTCTATGGGGAGGATGGGTTGGACCGGATCGGTCGAGTCGACGGAGACGTCAGGGCGGGACATGGGCAACAGCAGCTTGGAATAGGGCCAGGATCGCAGCATGCTACCGTTCGTCTGGCTCTACGTTAGTGCGTGTTTTCCCGTGGGTGGGGGACTTTCGCAACATATTGCAGTGCAAAAAACAGGCCCGATTCTAATGACTGAAAAGGGTCGAATGATCTGCCTGTTTCTCTGGAAAATCGGGGGATTTGATGCGTTGCATCATTTCGATGCCAAGCGGTGTTGAATAATTTTGTAACTCGACCAAATTTTGTTCATGCGGCGATATTGGGGGAATTCGCTCGGGGATATCCCTGAGAAGGTAAAATCTCCGTTTTGCTCCTTTTCACCTACCAAACGGCGCCCGCATCGTGTCTCTCGTCCAGCATTTGCCCGGTTCTTCAGTTCTTTCCGCCTTTCGTCGCGAGCGTTTGCTGGCACAACTGCAAGAGGCCGGCCTGCCCATCGCGGACGTCAGCGCCCGCTACGAGCACTTCATTTGCACGGATGCCGAGTTGGATGACGGCCAACAGCAGCAATTGACCCAACTGCTGGACTACGGCGTCGCCGCTGCCGACGCGCCTGCCAAGAGCCTCGCGTTGCTGGTGATTCCGCGTCTGGGCACGATTTCTCCCTGGGCCAGCAAGGCCACGGACATTGCCCACAACTGCGGGTTGGCCTCGGTGCGTCGTGTTGAACGCGGGGTGCGCTATTTTCTGGTGCCCGAGCGCGGGCTGCTGGGGGCGAAGTCACTGGACGACGCCATGCTGGCGCGTGCGGCCGATTGCCTGCATGACCGCATGACCGAAACCGTGGTTGGTTCGGAGTTCGATGGGCAAGCCTTGTTCCAGGTGCTTGCGGGCAAACCCATGCGCACGGTAGCCGTCCTGGCTCAAGGGCGTGATGCCCTGGTCGAGGCCAATACCGCGCTGGGCCTGGCGTTGTCAGAGGACGAGGTCGACTACCTGGCGCAATCGTTTACCAGCCTGGGGCGTGATCCCACCGATGTCGAGTTGATGATGTTCGCCCAGGCCAATAGCGAACATTGCCGCCACAAGATTTTTAACGCGCAGTGGGTGATCGACGGTCAGCCGCAATCGGAAACCCTGTTCGGCATGATTCGTGCCACGCACAAAGCACAGCCGCAAGGCACCGTGGTCGCGTATTCCGACAACGCCGCCGTCATGGAAGGCGGAGCGGCGCAGCGCTTTCAAGCAGGGGTGCCGCTGGCCGACGGTCAGGGAGGCGATGCCGCGCGCTACGTACGCCGCGATGCCACCGTGCATACCTTGATGAAGGTCGAGACGCATAACCACCCTACGGCGATTGCGCCATTCCCGGGGGCCGCCACGGGTGCGGGCGGTGAAATCCGCGACGAGGGCGCGACCGGCCGCGGCTCCAAGCCCAAGGCCGGCCTCACGGGCTTCACCGTGTCGCACTTGCGTTTTCCCGATGCCTTGCAACCCTGGGAAAGCGATCATCATGGCTTGCCCGATCGCATCGCCTCGCCCTTGTCCATCATGATCGACGGGCCGATCGGTGGTGCGGCATTTAATAACGAATTCGGTCGACCGAACCTGCTGGGCTATTTCCGTACCTACGAGCAAACGGCGGGCGATACGCGCTGGGGCTATCACAAGCCCATCATGATCGCGGGCGGATTGGGCAGCATCGATGCCGAGTTGACCCACAAAGAAATCATTCCCCCGGGGGCTTTGCTGATCCAGTTAGGTGGCCCGGGCTTTCGTATTGGCATGGGGGGAGGGGCGGCCTCCAGCATCAGCATGGGCAGCAACGCCGCCGAACTCGATTTCAACTCGGTGCAGCGTGGCAACCCCGAAATCGAACGCCGTGCCCAAGAGGTCATCGACCGTTGCTGGCAGCAGGGCACCGACAACCCCATCCTGGCGATCCACGACGTGGGCGCGGGTGGCTTGTCCAACGCATTCCCCGAGTTGGTCAACGACGCCGGCCGTGGCGCCGTGTTTGACCTCAAACGCGTGCCGCTCGAGGAGTCCGGTCTGTCACCAGCCGAGATCTGGAGCAACGAATCGCAAGAGCGCTACGTGCTGTCGATCTTGCCCCAGGACCTGGAGCGCTTTGACGCGATCGCGCGTCGCGAGCGTTGTCCTTATGCTGTCGTGGGCGTGGCGACCGAAGAGCGCCAACTGCGCGTGGTTGACGGCGAGGGCCTGCCGGGCCTGGATACCCCGGTCGCGGCGGACGACGCCAGCGCACGTCCTGTCGATGTGCCGATCGATGTCATTTTAGGTAAGCCGCCGCGCATGACGCGCGACGTGCAGCGCATGCCGGGTGTATCAGAGCCCCTGGATTTAGTGGGCATTGATCTGACCGAGGCGGCATACCGCGTGTTGCGTCACCCTACCGTGGCAAACAAGTCGTTCCTGATCACTATTGGTGACCGTACCGTTGGTGGACTGTCCAGCCGCGATCAGATGGTGGGGCCATGGCAAATCCCGGTGGCGGATTGCGCTGTCACACTAGCCGATTACGAGGGTTTCCGTGGCGAGGCGATGGCCATGGGTGAACGCACGCCGCTGGCCGTGCTGAATGCGCCGGCATCGGGCCGCATGGCAGTTGCCGAAGCCCTGACCAACCTGGTGGCCGCCGATGTGGCGCGCCTCGAAGACATCAAACTGTCGGCTAACTGGATGGCGGCCTGCGGGGTGGACGGTCAGGACGCTGCCTTGTTTGATACGGTGTCTGCCGTCAGCGAGCTTTGCCAGGCAACGGGCCTGTCGATTCCGGTCGGTAAAGACTCTTTGTCCATGAAAACCTCCTGGAATCAGGACGGTGAAAATCGTCAGGTCGTGGCACCGGTATCGCTGATCGTGACGGCATTCGCGCCGGTGGGCGATGCCCGGGCCAGCCTGACGCCGCAGTTGCGCGCCGACGTGGGCGACAGCGTCCTGATCGTGATCGATCTGGGCCGTGGTCGTCATCGCATGGGTGGCTCTATCCTGGCACAGGCCTACAACCAGGTCGGCGAGAGCGTGCCGGATATCGACAACCCGCAAGACTTGCGCGCGTTTTTCGTGACCATCCGTACCTTGGCCGAGGCGGGTGTGTTGCTGGCCTATCACGACCGTTCCGATGGAGGTCTGTTTGCCACGCTGTGCGAAATGGCTTTTGCCGGACGTACCGGTATTTCCGTCAACCTCGACATGTTGACCTTCGATGCCAACTCGGCGGATTGGGGCGACTATAAAATCCGTCCCGAGCAGGTCGCCGTGCAGCGTGACGAACTGACGCTCAAGGCGTTGTTTACCGAAGAGGCCGGCGCGGTGATTCAAGTGCCGGCGGCGCAGCGCGACGCGGTTTTGCAGGTGCTGCGCGGCGCGGGCCTCTCGGCGCATTCGCATGTGATCGGTGGTTTGAATGGCTCGGATACTGTCGAGTTTTATCGTGATGGTAAAAAAATCTGGAGTCAACCGCGTGCCGATCTGGGCCGTGCCTGGAGCGATGTGAGTTATCGCATTATGGCGCGCCGCGACAATCCCGCTTGCGCACAGGCAGAGCTCGATACATGGAACGACGTCACCGATCCCGGTTTGTCGCCGCGCGTGACATTCAATCCCCAGGAAGATATCGCCGCGCCGTTCATTGCCACGGGCAAGCGCCCGCGTGTCGCGATCTTGCGTGAGCAGGGCTGCAATAGCCAGGTCGAAATGGCATGGGCCTTTGACACGGCCGGGTTTGATGCTGTCGATGTCCACATGACCGACCTGTTGGCGGGACGCATCGATCTGAGCACCATGCAAGGCCTGGTCGCCGTCGGTGGTTTTAGCTATGGCGACGTGTTGGGGGCAGGAGAAGGCTGGGCGCGCACCATTCGTTTCAACAGCCGCCTGTCAGATCAGTTCGCGGCCTATTTCGCCCGTCCCGATACTTTTGGGCTGGGTGTGTGTAACGGCTGCCAGATGATGGCTGCCCTGGCCCCGATGATCCCTGGCGCCGAGTTCTGGCCGCGCTTTACCCGCAACCAATCGGAAAAGTACGAGGCCCGTTTGTCGCTGGTCGAGCTGGCAAAGTCGCCCTCGATCTTCTTCAAGGACATGGAGGGCACCCGTGTCCCCGTGGCGGTCGCGCACGGCGAAGGCTATGCCGACTACACCAAGCAAGGCGATGCCGGCAAAGTGCTGGTGGCCGCGCGCTTTATCGATCACCACGGCAATGCCACCGAAGCGTACCCCTTTAATCCCAACGGCAGCCCTGATGGGCAAACCTCGGTGACGACGGCCGATGGACGCTTTACCGTGATCATGCCGCACCCCGAACGCGTCACGCGCAACGTGATGATGTCGTGGGCGCCGCCCGAATGGGGCGATGCCGATAGTGGTGGCGCCTATACGCCCTGGATGCGCATGTTCCGCAACGCACGGGTGTGGGTGGGCTGATCCGTACCACCGCCCGCCGAGCCTGATGGCTGCCCGGCGGTGCGGTGGCGATGGCGGCCGTCAACGCTAAATAGAAATGTCCGTCCACACCGGACATTCTCACGTTGCACCAACACCGATGGCGGTTGTCGACTTTGGGCGGCGAGGCATAGAATCAAGGTTTGCTCTTCTTCGTATAGGACCCTGCCATGAATGCCCGCATTCCCGACGACGCTTTGCCGTCCACCCTCGACCCGGATGCCCTGCAGGCGTTTGTGGATCGCCAGTGGGACGATGAAATCATCCCGGCCCTGACGGACTACATCGCTGTGCCGGCCAAAAGCCCGGCTTTTGATGCCGACTGGGAGCAAAACGCATACCTCGAGCGGGTCGTGCGCGATGCGTCGCAGTGGGTCGAGTCACGCAAGGTATCGGGCCTGAAGCTCGAGATCGTGCGCCTGCCGGGCCGTACCCCCGTCATCTTTTTCGATGTGCCCGCCACGCGGGCAGACAACGGCGATACCGTGCTGCTGTATGGCCATCTGGACAAACAACCCGAATTCTCGGGCTGGCGCTCAGATCTGGGTCCCTGGACGCCCAAATACGAGGACGGCAAGCTCTATGGCCGCGGCGGCGCTGATGACGGCTATGCCATCTACGCGTCGATCACCGCCATCATGGCGCTCGATGCGCAGGGTATTCCTCGCCCGCGCTGCGTCGGTATCGTCGAGACCTGTGAAGAATCAGGCAGCTACGATTTGCTGCCCTACGTCGATGCGTTGCGCGACCGGTTGGGCAATGTGGCCCTCGTCCTCTGTCTGGACTCCGGCGCTGGTAACTACGATCAATTGTGGATGACAACCTCGCTACGCGGCATGGTCGCGGGCGCGCTCGAGGTGCAAGTGCTCGACGAAGGCGTGCATTCCGGCGACTCCAGTGGCGTGGTGCCCTCCAGTTTCCGAATTTTGCGTCATCTGCTCGATCGCCTCGAAGACAGTGGCACCGGTCGCCTGTTGCCACAAAGCCTGCATTGCGAAATTCCGACGGACCGCCAAGAACAAGTGCGCGAAACCGCTCGCGTTCTGGGTGACGAGGTCTGGCGCCGTTTCCCCTGGAGCTGTGGTGGCGACGGCAGCTTTGTGTTGCCCATGACCTCCGCGCCCGAAGAGGCTTTGCTCAATCGCACTTGGCGCCCGACCTTGTCAGTGACCGGCGCCGAAGGGCTGCCACCGCTGTCGAGCGCCGGTAACGTGCTGCGTCCGCGCACCTCGTTCAAGCTGTCGTTGCGCCTGCCACCGTTGATCGACGCCGCGGCGGCGTCGGATGAAATCAAGCAGTTGCTAGAGGCAGACTCGCCTTACAACGCCAAGGTCATCTTCAAGGCGGAGCACAGCGCGACCGGCTGGAATGCACCCGCGTCCGAGGCCTGGCTGACGCAAGCCCTGGATGCGGCGTCGCGCCAGTACTATGATGCGCCGTGCGGCTATATCGGGCAGGGTGGCACGATTCCGTTGATGAGCTTGCTGCAAGAGGGTTTTCCCAAAGCGCAGTTCATGGTTTGCGGCGTATTGGGACCGCGCTCCAATGCCCATGGCCCCAACGAGTTTCTGCACGTGCCCTACGGCAAGAGACTGACAGCATCGGTGGCACAAATCATGGCGGCCCTGCCAGTCTGATCAGTGGCTTGCACCTAGACCTATGATTCACACCGACGGCGCTTATCAGCGCATTATCGACGACACGCGTTTATGGGTGGAGCGGGCCGTGATCGGCCTGAACCTCTGTCCGTTTGCCAAGGCCGTACACGTCAAGAACCAGATTCGCTACGCCGTCAGCGATGCAACCGACGCCGAGGGTGTTCTGACCGATCTGGAAAGCGAGCTGCTATTGATCTCGCAGGCCGATCCGAACCAGATCGATACCACCTTGCTGGTGTTGCCGGATGCGTTGGGCGATTTTTATGAGTTCAACGATTTTGAGGACAATACCGAGCGCCTGCTCAAACGCATGCGTCTGGTAGGCGATCTGCAGGTGGCCACGTTCCACCCGGATTTTCAGTTTGCCGATACGGAGCCCGACGATATCGAAAACTGTACCAACCGTTCGCCGCATCCGATCTTGCATCTCTTGCGCGAAGACAGCATCGATCGCGCGGTCGAAGCGTTCTCGGATGCCTCAGAAATCTACGAAAAGAACATCAGTACGCTACAGCGCCTGGGATGGGACGGCTGGTGCAAACTGATGGCGGGATAGCCAATGCAAATGGCCGGGATCAATCCCGGCCATTTGCATTGATGGTGCACGCCCAAGGGCCGCTTAGTGCGGCCGTTTCGCAAAGCGCGCGGCCAGGACCGCACACACCATCAATTGAATCTGATGGAACAACATCAGCGGCAGCACAATCGCGCCGACCGCCTGGCCCGCAAAGATCACCTGCGCCATGGGAATACCCGTGGCGAGACTTTTCTTCGAGCCGCCAAACAGCAGCGTGATGCGATCCGCAATATCGAATTTGAAAACCTTGCCCAGGATGACGCAGCCCAACAGCGCCAGCGCCAGCAAGACAGCGCAGCACACCACCAGCCCGATCAGCGCCGGGATAGGCGTATTGCGCCATAGCCCTTCGTTCACCGCCTCGGAGAAGGCCGTGTACACGACCAGGAGGATCGACCCCTGATCGACAAACTTCAGGACTGACTTGCGTTTGTGTACCCAGGCACCGACCCAGCGGCGCATGATCTGGCCCAGCACAAACGGCAGTAGCAACTGCAGCATGATCTTGCCGACGGCGTCAAAAGACATCGATACATTCGCGCTGGCGACCACAACCGTTCCCGCTAGCAGCGGCGTCAGGAAAATACCCAACAAGCTCGACGCCGACGCACTGCAAACCGCCGCAGGCACATTACCGCGCGCCATGGACGTGAATGCGATCGCCGATTGCACGGTCGCGGGCAGGCAGCACAAAAACAAGATGCCGGTATAAAGCTCGGGCGTGACCAGCGGCTCTAGCACGGGCTTGAGCGCGACCCCAAGAACGGGGAACATGATGAACGTGGCGGAGAAAACCGTCAGATGTAGGCGCCAGTGCAGGGCGCCGGCAATGATCGCCTCACGCGACAGACGTGCACCGTGCAGGAAAAACAGCAGCGCAATGGCTAAGTTGGTGATCCAGTCAAACGCCACCAGGCCCTGACCATGGGCAGGCACCAAGCTGGCGATAATGACGGTGGTGACAAGAAGGAGGGTAAAACGGTCGGGCAGAAAGCGCGTGTAGCGTGACATGGAAGGGGCTGCAGAACGATCACGGCCGTAGCGGCCAAAGTCCGCTATTGTAGACCGCTACGACTGCCGCCCCGTTCAGCTTCCAGTAGGGTAGCGTTGAGCGGGCTACTCGATCTTGATTCCAGCACGATCAATGACGCCAGTCCATTTCGGTACTTCGGCGGCGACCAGGGTCTTGAACTGTGCCGGGGAACTGGCCACGATTTCAACTCCTTGTTTGCTGAATTTCTCGACCACGTCTTTTTCCTGCAGCATCCCCACCATGCCCGCGTTTATTTTCTTGATGACGTCGACAGGGGTACCCGCCGGGGCTTGCATGCCAAACCACACCGTCACCTCATACCCTGGTACGCCCGCTTCGACCACGGTTGGAATATTCGGCAACAGGGGAGCACGCTTGGCGCCGGTGGCGGCGAGTCCGGTGAGTTTGCCTGCCATGAGGTTGGGATAGACGTTGGGCAGATTGTCGAACAGGACATCGATGTCGCCCGCAAGAAGCGCCGTGACAGCGGGAGCGCTGCCTTTATAGGGGATGTGAGTCATCTTGGTTCCGGTCAACTCCAGAAACAGCTCCATCGATAGATGGTTCGACGAGCCCGAACCCGTCGAGCCATAGTTGACCTTGCCTGGATTGGCTTTCGCGTAAGCAATAAGCTCTTTGACGCTCTTGAACCGCGAGTCGGCACGCACCGTAAGAATATTCTGCGTGCTGCCTGCCCAGATGACTGGCTCAAAATCTTTGAGCGCATCGTAGGGCATCTTGCTTCGGTACAACCCCGGCAGGGCCGAGAACGGCAGTGGCGTGATCAGCAAGGTGTAGCCGTCGGGTTCTGACTGCGCCACCAGCGTGTTGCCGATCAAGGTGTTGCCGCCCGGCTTGTTCTCGACCACCACGGATTGTTTCCAGGTTTTGGTCAGGTATTCACTGGCTGTTCTGGCGAGCGTGTCATTGAAGCCGCCGGGCGGGTACGGGACGACGATCCGGACAGGCTTGCCTGGATAGGTTTCTGCCGCATTGGCAACAAGCGGGCCGACCGATGCCAGCGCGAGACTTAAGCCGCCTATTAGCGAGATCAGCTTATGGATATTCATTATTGTCTCCTCGACCCAGAGGGTCTTGTGTTTTATTGATCTAGAACTTCACGACATATCCTGGTCCATCGACCGCCGGGAATTTATCGAATATGGATTCGTCCACTTCTATCCCCAGACCGGGGCCGGAGGGCGGCTCCACGCAACCATCTGCGCCGATCGCGAACGTTGAGCCAAACATGTCCCGGAACGGATTGAAATGCGAGACGCAGGCTTCGAAATACCCCGCGTTTTCGGTTGCGGCCAGAAAATGCAGCGTTGCCGCGTGATTCAGGCCGGTGGCCGAGCTGTGCGCATTGATCGGTATACGGAAGGCGGACGCCATGGCGGCGATACGTACGGCCTCTGTGATACCGCCTGTCTTCGAGAGATCCGGTTGCCAGACTTGTACGGCCCCCGCTTCGAGCATCTGGGCGAACTCGAACCGCATGAAGTGATTCTCGCCTGCTGCTAGAGGGACAATCGGCGTGATCTTGGCCGCCTCGCGATAGGATGCGAAGTCATTGCATGCGAAAGGCTCTTCTAGCCAGCCTGCCTGGATGTCCGCCAGCACGGGCAGCACGCGGCGTGCCTGGGCAATGGTGTAGGCCGTGTTCGCATCGGTCATGATATCGATGTCGTCGCCCACTATTTTGCGTACATGCAGGCAGCGTGCGATGTCGTCTTTGGTCGTGTCACCGATACGCAGTTTGATCGCGCGATAGCCCTGCTCGATGTATGACTGTGCTTCCTCTGCGAGCGCCTGCGGCGCTTGGTATCCCATGGAAATGCCGCCCGCATAGGCCGGCAGGCGTTTGCGCGAGCCGCCCAGTAATTCATAGAGCGGCATGTTGGCCGCTTTGCCGCGGATATCCCACAAAGCCATGTCGATGCCGGACAGCGCCAAGGCGGTGCCAGCCCCGAGGCCGTGACTCGAAAATTGCATGCGATGCACGCGCTGCCAGGCCCCCACGACGTCCGTGGCAGGCATGCCGACGAGCAGCGGCGACAGCGTATTGTGAATGAGGCTGACTATCGCGCCGGGACTACGGCCAGGATGTGATTCGCCGTAACCCACGATGCCTTCGGAAGTCTCCACGCGCACGATGATGGCATCGCGTTTTAACGTGCTGCCCACCCCCATGGTCACGGTTTTGCCTTCGGGCAGACGGTAGGAAATGGGTATCGCGGTGATGCGGGTAATTTTCACGAAATCTCCTTGCGTTCGGCTGTGCCGCTTTTACCCAGGCGATCAATCAGTGCGGCCACAGGCGATTGCCCGTGGCCGTCCTGGGCGGCATGTTCATAGAGCTGCCTGGTGGCCAAAGCCAGTTCGTCACGCGCGCCTTGCTCTTGGGCCATGGTGCAGTAGTAGCCCATGTCCTTCAATGCATTGGACATTGAGAACAGGAATCCCGAGGGATCTTCGGATTCGATATAGGGGCGCAGTCGATTCAGCACGACGCCACCACCGCCACCCGCGGCCAAGATGTCGCAGAATGTCGTCGGTTCTGTCCCGGCCTGGCGCGCGCATGCGGCGGCTTCAGCCAAGACAGCCGAGAATCCAAGCGACACATAGTTATGCAGCAACTTCATCTGATGGCCGCAACCCACGCCGCCCGCGTAGGCAATATTCTCGGCGTAGCTTTGGAGCACCGGCAAGCACTGCTCGTACACTTGCCTGTCGCCACCCACGATCAAATTCAGACGGCCCTCCGCGGCTTCCTTTGGGGTGCGCGTCATCGGGGCATCCAGGAAATACCCGCCCGCATCCTGCACGGCTTTGGCAATCTTGCGAGTCGAAGAGGGGATCGCAGTGGAACAGTCGATGATGGTGGTGCCGCGCTTCAGGCCTTGCAGCACGCCATTTTGCTGGAAGAGAACTTCTTCCACTTGGGGGGATCCGGTGATGCACAGAATTAATATATCGACCTGCGCGGTTAGCTCGGCAGCCTGCTGGCAGATGTTTGCCCCGCTCGCGAGCAGCGGATCCAAAGGCTGGTTGCCCGGGTGGGCCAGCACGGTCAACGGAAAGCCGTTGCGCAACAGGCTGGCGCCAATCCCCGATCCCATCATCCCGGCGCCAATCAGGCCAATATGCGGCTTTTTTTCTGTCATAGAAATTGCTCCTGGAAGGTGTGCGGTTTGTCCTAGGCGTTGCCCAGGCCGCCGGCGCAGATGTATTTGATCTCGACGTAATCGTCCACGCCGTATTTCGATCCTTCGCGACCCATGCCGGATTCCTTGACCCCGCCGAACGGCGCCAACTCGGTCGAGATGATGCCCTCATTGAGCCCCACGATGCCCGTCTCGAGCGCCTCTGCGACGCGCCACGCGCGACGGTAATCCGACGTGTAGAAATAGGCGGCCAGCCCAAACGGCGTATCGTTTGCAAGCTCGATGACTTCCTGCTCCGTGCTGAACCGTATCAGCGGCGCCACGGGCCCGAATGTTTCCTCCTGCATCAGCTTTGCTTGCCGGGACACATTGACGAGAATGGAGGGTTCGTAAAACAAGCCGCCGAGTTCATGTGCACGACCGCCAATCAGCGTGCTGGCTCCGCCAGACACTGCGTCGTCCACGTGCTCCTGCACCTTGTCGACGGCCGCTTGGTCGATCAGTGGCCCGAGATCGATTTCGTCGCTCAGGCCATCCCCCACTCGCAAGGACAGGACGGCCTGCTTCAGGCGCTCGGCGAACGCATCATAGACGCTGTCCTGGACGAAAATTCGGTTTGCGCACACGCAGGTCTGGCCCGCGTTTCGGAACTTTGAGGCCATGGCACCCGCCACGGCCTGGTCGAGATCGGCATCATCGAACACGATGAAAGGCGCATTGCCGCCAAGCTCCATCGATACTTTCTTCATGGTGCCAGCGCACTGTTCCATCAGCAATTTGCCGACGCTGGTCGAACCCGTGAATGAGAGCTTACGCACCAGGGGATTGCTGGTGATTTCCCCGCCTACGGTACTGGATTTTCCTGTCACGACATTCAGCACGCCGGGCGGAATGCCCGCTTCGTGCGCCAATTCGGCAAGCGCAAAGGCAGAGTACGGCGTAGCGGTGGCGGGCTTGATGACAATCGTGCAGCCTGCGGCCAACGCGGCGCCCGCTTTGCGAGTGATCATCGCGTTGGGAAAGTTCCATGGCGTAATCGCGGCCACGACCCCGACAGGCTGCTTGATGACGACAATGCGGCGGTCGGCACTGGCGGCCGGAATGATGTCGCCATAAACGCGTTTTGCTTCTTCCGCAAACCACTCCAGAAAGGAGGCGCCGTAGGCAATCTCACCCCGTGATTCTTTGAGCGGCTTACCTTGTTCCAGGGTCAGCAACTTGGCCAGATCCTCCTGGTGCTCCATGCATAAATCGAACCATCGACGGATCACTTGCGCACGCGTCTTGGCCGCCATCGCGCGCCATGCGGGTAGCGCACGATTTGCTGCCTCGATGGCCTGGCGTACATCGGGTCCGCTGAGCGAGGGTATGGTGCCGAGCACGGATCCATCGGCAGGGTTGGTGACGTCGATGGTCGTCCCGCTGGAAGCATTGATCCATTGGCCATCGATATAGCATTGTTGTCGAAATAGTTCAGGGCGTTTCAGGTTCATCGTGGGGCCTCATGAAAAAGGGGGAGTGCTGCGTGGATTGAGTAAGTTGTCGGGCATGTCGCCCTGGCGGAGGGCATCCAGGCCATTGAGTAATAGCCAGCCCATGGCATCGCGGGTTTCCTGGGTGGCGCTACCCATATGTGGGGACAGGAACACGTTGTCGAGCGTGCGGTAGCGCGGGTCGATGTTGGGTTCATTGGCATAGACATCGAGTCCCGCGGCAAACAGGCGCCCAGTTGATAGTGCGCTGATCAACGCGTCATCGTCCACCAAGTCACCGCGCGATATATTCACCAATACAGCACGCGGGGGCATGAGCGCGATACGCTCAGCATTGATGACGCCTTTCAGTTCAGGGGAGCCGGGTGCGGCGATGACCAGTACATCGGCAATGCGTAGTGCGTCGTCGAGGTCCGCGTGATAGAGGGCGCCGGCGGCCAGTTCCGGCGCAAGCGCGCGACGATTGTGATAGTGAATTTCCATGCCGAAGGCTCGGGCGCGTGCCGCGACTTCTCGACCGATGCGGCCCATGCCGAACACCAGAACCCGTTTTGCTTTCAGGCCAATTCCCAATAATTGGGTGGGAGCCCATCCCGGCCACTGGTTCGTGCGCACCATGCGATCGGCTTCGTATCCACGACGGCATGCATTGAGCATCAACATCATTGCCACTTCTGCGCAGGCATCGCTTAATACGTCCGGCGTGTGCAAGACCCCGATGCCTAATTCGTCCGCCGCGGCCATATCGATGTGGTCGTAGCCCACGGACAGTGTTGCGACGTAGCGCAACGTGGGAGCGAGTCGACGTAGAACGCCTTCGTTGATTTGCTCGGTCGCGCTCGCGAACAGCACTTCGGATCCTTGCGCGCAGTGCACGATCTCGTCAGGGGACAAGATGCCATCGTGCTCGTTGCGACGCAAATCGTACCGATCGTCCATCGCGGCTTCGACATTTTCCGTGAACCGACGGCACAGGTATGCCTTGGGTTTTGTTCCGTTGGCTTCCATCTCGCACCATGCCTCCTGTTTGTTTTTTTGATATTATCAATTCATAGTACCAATTTATCAACAAGATTTCGAACGCCTAGTATTTCCCTAGTCGTCGCGGCCAGATCGCCGGATAAGAGGCTAAGCTTCCAGCCCTGCAAACAGGGATTAAAAGGGACTCGTAGAGTCATGCAAGAGAACAATAAAAACGGTGAAAGGACACTGTCCGACCGGCTTACGGATATGCTCGCTCAGGAGATACGCTGCGGCGCATATCCCGTGAACTCAAGGCTGCCCACTGAAAGATTCATGACGGAGCAGTATGGCGTCAGCCGTACGGTCGTCCGAGAAGTGCTTTCGCGCCTCAAGTCGGCGGGCTTGGTGGACACCCGTCAGGGTAGCGGTACGGTCGTGCTCGACCCCTCGTCCAGCGATTCGTTCCGGCTTGGCCAACCCGACGAAGATCTTGCTCGTGGCGTACTGCGTATCATTGAGCTGCGCCGTGGCCTGGAAGGCGAAATGGCTGCTTTAGCGGCAGAGCGACGCACCCCGCAGGATATGCTGCGCATCAATCGGGCGCTCGCCGACATCGATCGCGCCGTTGAGATGGGAGGGGATGGCGTGGAAGAAGATTTGGCTTTTCATATTGCCATCGCCCGGGCGACCGGGAATCCGCATTACCCGGCGCTGCTTGGCATGCTGACCCGAGCGTTGAAAGATGCCATACGGGTTACGCGCGGCAACGAGGCACGTCAGGCGCAACTGGCTGACGATGTGCGCAACGAACACGAGGCGATACGCGCGGCAATTGAAAACCAGGAAGTCGATGCGGCACGCGCTACGGCGTTTCACCATATGCTGAATACCGCAGGACGCATCCAGAATGTGGATCCGGAATACTGGCAAGGTGCCAGCAGGGCTGCCGCGGGCAGGCTGGCACGCACTCGGCTAGCGGCCGAACTCAGAAACAGAAAATAGGCATTTCATGCAAAGACGATAGTCGCAGCCCGACTTGCCTCGGCTACGGCGTCATTGCCAGCGCTAAATCAAACGCCGCCACGAGCGACGAGTGATCGGCGATACCTTTGCCTGCAATATCGAAAGCCGTGCCATGATCGACACTGGTGCGTATGAACGGCAGGCCCACGGTGACATTCACGCCCTGATCGACGCCCAGATACTTCACGGGAATCAATCCCTGATCGTGATATTGGGCGACGACAATGTCGAACTCACCGCGTCGGGCACGCATGAAAATCGTGTCGCCAGGCCAGGGACCAGAAACCTGCAGCCCTTCGGCGCGAGCTTGTTCGATGGCCGGGGCAATGACGTCCAGGTCTTCGCGTCCAAACTTGCCGTCTTCGCCCGCATGCGGATTCAGCCCTGCGACGGCGATACGCGGTTGGGCAATCCCCATTTGGCGACAGGCGCGATCGGCCAGGCGGATGGCGCGCAGTTCAGCGGGCAGCGTAATCGCACGCGGCACATCGGCCAATGCCATGTGGATGGTCACCAACAACACGCGGAGTTCGTCATTGGCAAGCATCATGGCGAAATCGGTCGTCTGCGAGCGCTCCGCCAAAATCTCCGTATGCCCGGGCTGGTCGATGCCGGCTAAATGCATGGAGTGCTTGTTCAGGGGCGCCGTCACGATTGCCCGAATGTGGCCGGCCTGTGCATCGTCGATCGCGGCACAGAGATAGTCGTAGGCCGCCTGCCCCGCGGCGGCGCTGATGTGCCCCAGCGGGAGATCGGCCGGCAGCGGTGCACTGCGGGCAATCACCTCGATGCGTGCCGGCGTACCGGTGACATGGCTGACATCATCGATCTCGACAATCTCCAGCCGCGCGCCGAGTGTGTTGGCCGCACGCCGCAGCGTGGCGACGTCACCGTAGACGATAGTCGGAGCGCTCAAGCCCTGCGCACAGGCCTTGACGATGATTTCCGGGCCAATGCCGGCAGCATCGCCCATGGTGATGCCGACGGGAAGGAGGGTAGACATAATCATTGCGATTCAGAGAAAAAAACCGCCACCTTGTGTCACGAGGACGCTGGGTGGCGGCATTCTGCCAAGGCAGGAAAAAGATTACAGCACGTCGCCCGCATAGTCGGCCAGGCGCGAGCGCTCGCCACGTTGTAGCGTGACGTGTCCCGCATGAGGCCAACCTTTGAATCGATCCACCACAAACGTCAGGCCGGAGCTGCCTTCGGTCAGGTAGGGGGTATCGATCTGCGCGACGTTACCCAGGCAAACCACCTTGGTGCCCGGACCTGCCCGGGTTACCAGCGTTTTCATTTGCTTGGGCGTCAGGTTTTGGGCCTCGTCGATGATCAGGTACTTGTTCAGGAACGTGCGGCCCCGCATGAAGTTCAGCGATTTGACCTTGATGCGCGAACGGATCAGATCCATCGTGGCCGCGCGGCCCCAGTCGCCACCACCGTCGGCCTCGTTCATGTTGAGCACGTCGAGGTTGTCCTCCAGTGCCCCCATCCAGGGAAGCATTTTTTCTTCCTCGGTGCCGGGCAAAAAACCGATGTCTTCGCCGACCGGTACCGTCACGCGCGTCATGATGATCTCGGTGTAGCGCTTGGTCTCGAGTACCTGGGTAATGCCCGCGGCCAGGGCCAATAGCGTTTTGCCCGTCCCTGCCTGACCCAGCAGTGATACGAAATCACAATCGGGGTTCATCAGAAGGTTCATGGCGAAATTCTGCTCGCGATTTCGCGCAGTGATACCCCACACATTGTTCTTGCCATGTGTGTAGTCTCGCAGCGTGGCAAGCACGGCGGTTTTACCGCTGACCTCGCGGACCTGCGCATACAAGGGTAGTTGGCCCTCGAAGTACACAAACTGGTTGACCATGAACTGCGAGCACAGCGGTCCATGAATGCGATAGAACGTGGTGCCACCTTGTTGCCACGACTCGACGTCCTTGCCGTGCCGGTTCCAGAAGTCATCGGGCAATTGCATCACGCCCGTATACATCAGGTCCGAGTCTTCGAGGACGTGGTCGTTGTAGTAGTCCTCGGCGGCCATGCCCAGGGCGCGGGCCTTCAGGCGCATGTTGATGTCTTTGGACACCAGCACGACCTCGCGTTGGGGGTATTTTTCCTGCAAGGCGCGCACAACACCCAAAATCTGGTTGTCGGCCTTGCCCATGGGCAAATCGGCGGGCAGGGTGCTGTGTATGGCCGTGGTCTGGAATAGAAGCAGACCCGTAGCGTCTTTATTGCCCAGCGCGCTGAGCTCCAGCCCCTTGTCCAATTGCTCCGCATCGTTGACCAGAGCGTCGAGTGAACGACTGACCTGGCGCGCGTTGCGGGCGACTTCCGACATGCCTTTCTTTTGATGATCCAGCTCTTCGAGCGTCATCATCGGCAGGAAAATGTCGTGCTCCTCGAATCGGAACAGCGAACTGGGATCGTGAAGCAGGACGTTGGTGTCCAGGACAAACAGTTTGCGAACGTCGGTCTGCGTGCGCGCTTTGGGTTTGCGGGCCGGCGTCGTGGCCGGCTTGGCGCGGGCGCCGCGCACGTTCGCGGCGGGGGCAAGAGGGGTGATATCGGGTGTTGTCGCCGGCGATTGGGCCTGGGATTTGAGGCCTTCTAGTTCGGGTTGCACCGACTGATCATTGATCGCCTCGACGGGCGCCGATGATGGGGGAGGTGTGGTTTTTTTGCTGCGGGTGCTGGTTCGGGCGGCTTCGCCCGAGGGGAACGTCAGGATAGCTGCGGGTCGGGAGGGCAACTTAGGTAGTGGCATATAGGGTTTTCTCCTGGGGGGCCAGCTCTAGCGCCTGACTAGGATTCCTAGACGGGACTTAACCAATACTGCGGGCGGCTTGCAGGACTTCGTTGGCGTGATTGGGGACTTTTACCCCGCGCCATTCCTGAACGAGCCGACCATAAGCATCAATCAAAAACGTACTGCGTTCGATGCCTCTTACCTGTTTACCGTACATGTTCTTCTGCTTGATGACACCGTACAGATTGCATACCGTCTCGTCCGCATCCGAGATAAGGGGAAAAGGCAATTCTTGCTTGGCCTGGAAATTCTGGTGTGACTTTAGCGAGTCGCGCGAGATTCCCACGACGACCGTGCTTGCGTCGAGAAAGTCGGCATGCAAATCACGGAAATTCTGGCTTTCGGTGGTGCAACCCGGGGTGTTGTCCTTGGGATAGAAATACAGCACGACGGCGCGACCCTGGCATTGCTCCAGGCTGATCGGGCCTATTGTGCTTTCGGCGGTAAAAAGAGGGGCGGGTTTACCGATGAGCGTGGTCATGCGGGCAGATCTCCTTGGGTCGGCAGCAGGGCGACGATGACGCGCCGGCCTTCTGCCATCAGGATGTTATAGGTACGGGCGGCGGCCTGGGTGTCCATGACCTCGACGCCGATGCCGGCCATCAACAGAGGGCGCAAGACTTCCTGGCTCAGCAGTCGTTGCCGGCCCCCGGTGCCCACGATCAGCACTTCGGGCCCGATCCCATGGGCCGGGGAACCGCCTTCGGGTTCGTCCAGAAAGTCCAGGGGGTCGCGCCTGGTCTCGGAGAGCCCGGCAGCCTGTTGTAAGAGAGAGGTGGTGATTTCCGCGGCGGCCTGAACGGGCCATTCGGCGACAGTGCCTTCAGGGCCGAAGGCCACGGCGTGGGAAAATCGCACCTGGTTGACCTCAATGTATCCGTCGCCGTAGGCGGTGACGGTATTCAGGGCCGATGCAGGGTCGGTGTGCAGCTTCAATAAAAACTCCGTCTATCTGCGTCAGATAATAGCGCATCAGACCAAAGGGATGTTGCAGGGTATCAATTGGGAATGGGGACGGAATACACCCATTTGCCGCTTGGGCCCGCTTGCGCTAGATTACTGAGTTTTGCTGCACTGCAAATGTCCGTCACTCCCCGCCCACATCAAGGAATAGTCCCCATGAGGCAATTCTCCCGCATCGAGCGTCTGCCCCCGTACGTGTTCAACATTACCGGCGAGCTCAAGATGGCCGCCAGGCGCCGGGGCGAGGACATCATCGACATGTCCATGGGTAATCCCGACGGCCCGACGCCCAAGCACATCGTCGACAAGCTGGTCGAGGCCGCGCAGCGGCCCACCACCCATGGCTACTCGGTGTCCAAGGGTATCCCGCGTCTGCGCAAAGCGATTTGTGACTGGTATCAGCGCCGTTATGACGTCGAATTCGATCCCGACAGCGAGGCGATCGTCACGATCGGATCCAAAGAGGGCCTGGCCCACCTGATGCTGGCCACCCTGGATCGTGGCGATACTGTGCTGGTACCCAACCCCAGCTATCCTATCCATATCTATGGCGCGGTGATCGCCGGCGCCAATATTCGTTCGGTACGTATGACGCCGGGCGTGGACTTCTTCGAAGAGCTCGAACGCGCCGTTCGCGAGTCGATCCCCAAGCCCAAGATGATGGTGCTGGGGTTCCCCAGCAATCCCACCGCGCAGTGCGTGGATCTGTCGTTCTTTGAACGCGTGGTTGCACTCGCCAAAGAACACGACATCCTGGTGGTGCACGATCTGGCCTACGCGGATATCTGTTTTGACGGCTATGTGGCGCCGTCCATCATGCAGGTGCCGGGTGCGCGCGATGTAGCGGTCGAGTTTTTCACCATGAGCAAAAGCTACAATATGGCTGGCTGGCGCATTGGCTACATGGTGGGCAATCGCGAGCTGGTCAATGCCCTGGCACGTATCAAGAGCTATCACGACTACGGCACGTTCACGCCCATCCAGGTCGCGTCCATTGCCGCGCTCGATGGCCCTCAAGAGTGCGTCAACGAGGTCGTCGAGCAGTACCGCAGCCGCCGTGATGTGCTCGCGCGCGGTTTGCACGAGGCTGGCTGGAATGTCGAAATTCCCAAGGCATCCATGTACATCTGGGCACAGATTCCCGAGCCGTATCGGGCCATGGGGTCGCTGGAGTTCGCCAAGCGTGTACTGTCGGAAGCCAAGGTCGCGGTATCGCCCGGTATCGGGTTTGGCGAGTACGGCGACGAGTACGTGCGTTTTGCCCTGATCGAAAACGAACAACGTACGCGTCAGGCCGTGCGCGGTATCAAAGAGATGTTCCGCAAGGACGGCCTGTTGAAATGACCCTGTTTCTTGTCGATTTACGCGCGATGGGCAGGGCATCGCACTCTGGAAATCTGAAATGAAAATCGCTGCAAGTACCCAGCCCGTCTCGGGGGCAGTTCAGCCGAGCACCGACCTGAAACCCATCAAGATTGGTCTCTTGGGCCTAGGCGTCGTGGGCGGTGGCACCTGGAGCGTGCTGACCCGTAATGCCGAAGAAATCGCGCGTCGCGCGGGCCGGCGCATTGAGATCAGCCGCATCGCCGTGCGTGACGTCGCCAAGGCGCGCAGTCGCATTGGCGAGAGCCTGCCGGTGGATACCGATGTACACGCCCTGGTGCGCGACCCCAATGTCGATATCGTGGTCGAACTCATTGGCGGCGACACGCTCGCACGCGAGCTGGTGCTCGAGGCCATTGCAAACGGCAAGCATGTCGTCACCGCCAACAAGGCCCTGTTGGCCAAACATGGCAACGAGATTTTTGCAGCCGCCTCCGCACAAGGCGTGATGGTGACGTTCGAGGCCGCAGTCGCGGGCGGCGTCCCCATCATCAAGGCCATTCGCGAGGGCCTGACGGCCAATCGCATCGAGTGGCTGGCCGGCATCATCAACGGCACGACCAATTTCATCCTGTCCGAAATGCGGTCGCGCGGGTTGCCCTTTGCCGAGGTGTTGGCCGAAGCCCAACGTCTGGGCTACGCCGAGGCCGACCCCACTTTCGACGTCGAAGGTGTGGACGCTGCACACAAACTTACGTTGTTGGCGTCGTTGGCCTTTGGCATACCGGTTCAGTTCGACAAGGCCTATATCGAGGGCATTTCAACGCTTGCCCAAGAAGACATCGCTCATGCCGAGCGTCTGGGCTACCGCATCAAGCTGCTGGGTATCACCCGGCGTCGTGCCGACGGCATCGAGTTGCGCGTGCATCCCGCCCTGGTGCCTGCCGAGCGTTTGCTGGCCAATGTCGAAGGCGCCATGAATGCGGTCCTGGTGCATGGCGACGCAGTGGGCCCAACGCTCTATTACGGTCAAGGCGCGGGCGAAGAGCCCACCGCATCGGCTGTGGTGGCGGACTTGGTCGATGTGACGCGCCTGCATACGGCGGATCCCGGCAATCGCGTGCCGCACCTGGCCTTCCAGCCCGATGCGCTGTCCGACATGGCTATTTTGCCGATCGATCAGATCAGCACGTCTTACTACTTGCGCCTGCGTGTCGATGATCAGCCCGGTGTGCTGGCCGATATCGCCCGCGTTTTGTCAGAACGCGGCATCTCCATCGGATCCATGATTCAACAGCCTTCGCATATTGGCGGCGCCGAGATTATTTTCCTGACGCATCAAGCCATGGAGGGCAATATTGATCACGCCATCCACACCATCGAACAACTGCCGTTTGTACGTTCCAGCGTGACCCGCTTGCGCGTCGAGAATCTGCTATGAAATACATCTCCACCCGCGGCGGTATGGCGCCGCAGGCGTTTACCGATATTCTCCTCGAAGGCCTGGCGCCGGATGGCGGCTTGGCCATGCCCGAAACCCTGCCGCAAATCACCGCCGAGACGCTCGAGTCGTGGCGCAGCCTGTCGTATGCGGATCTCGCCTTCGAGGTACTGTCCACGTTTGCCACCGATATTCCGGCCGATGACCTGCGTCGCCTGACGCATGCCGCGTATCGCGAGGGCATTTTCAACAGCGCGGAAATCGTGCCGTTGCGACCGCTCGATGGTGGGCTTCAATTGCTAGGACTGTCCGAAGGACCGACGCTGGCCTTCAAAGACATCGCCATGCAGTTCCTGGGCCAAGTGTTCGAATACGTGCTGACGCAACGTGGCGCGACGCTGAACATCCTGGGCGCGACCTCGGGCGACACAGGCTCTGCCGCCGAATACGCCTTACGCGGCAAGCGTGGCGTGTCCGTCTTCATGTTGTCGCCCCACGGTCGCATGAGCGCGTTTCAGCGCGCCCAAATGTATTCCTTGCAAGACGACAACATTCACAACATCGCCGTGCGTGGTGTATTTGACGAAGCGCAAGACATCGTCAAGAACCTGGCGGGTGACCTGGACTTCAAGACCCGATATCGTTTGGGCGCCGTGAACTCCATCAACTGGGCGCGCATTGCTGCCCAAGTGGTGTATTACTTTCACGGCTGGCTACGCGCCACGTCCGGCCCCGGCCAACAAGTTTCCTTCGCCGTACCCTCGGGCAATTTCGGCAACATCCTGTCGGGCTACATCGCCCGCAGCATGGGCTTGCCAGTGCGTCGCCTGGTGCTGGCCACCAACGAAAACAACGTGCTCGAAGAATTCTTCCGTAGCGGTATCTACCGACCGCGCGGCGCAGAGCGCACTTACGCCACCTCCAGTCCCTCCATGGACATCTCGCGCGCATCCAACTTCGAGCGTTTCGTGTTCGATCTGGTCGGCCGTGATTCGCAACGCGTCAAAGCACTGTGGTCCGATCTGGCGCGCGACGGCTTTTTCGATTTATCCGATCTGAAGCCTGCATTCGAAACGCAATACGGTTTTGTGGCGGGCACCAGTACACACGAAGACCGCTTGTCGGTCATCCGCTCCACGCAGGACACCAGCGGCATACTGATCGATCCGCACACCGCCGACGGCGTCAAGGTCGCACGCGAGTTCGTCGAACCAGGCATCCCCATGCTAGTCCTGGAAACTGCCTTGCCGGCCAAGTTCTCCGAGACCATCGAAGCCGCCCTCGGCAAGCCCGTGCCTCCCCCAGCCGCCCTGGCCAACCTCGAATCATTGCCCCAACGCGTCGAAATCATGGATTGCGACGCTCTGTTGGTACGCAACTACATCGAGGCCCATGCCAAAGTGTAACGTGCGTTGCAGGCTATTTATGACACCGCCCTACAGGGTGGTGTCATTACAGTCTTACGCATTTTGGCGACATCCCGTCACGGAATAGGGGTGAACCAGGTTCTACAGTGAACATTCGTACACGCTTTACGGAGTTACTGTTTCATGAACCTAAAGACCCTCACGCTCGTCTCGATTGTCGCTGGCGTTGCTGTACTCGCGGGTTGCTCAACACCGTCGACCATCACCCAGCGCGATGGCAGTCAAATCACGACCGCTGACGAGCCTCAATACAACGACGACACCGGCTTCTACGAATACGAAAAAGACGGCAGCAACGTCCGACTCAACAAAGACGACGTCAAAAGCATCGAGGACATCGATTAAGTGGCGTTGCTCTAGTTCTAGCGTAGCAAGTTTCTCTGCTCGCGGGGATTGTCTCTATTGAGACGTTTCTGGGGCGTGCGAAGGGGCTTGTGTCGGCCAGATCGAAATGGCTCGGGCGCATACAGGCGCCCTCGGTCCCGCTACGCGGGACTGCCCATTTCTCAAACTGGCCGACACAAGCCCCTTCGCACGCCCCAGAAACTCACGGTAGTAGAGCGCTCCGGTCGGGTTGCCAGATATTTGAGCCGTTGCCTCCGTGTAAATGGCCACCGCCAGCCTTTTGAGCCTCGGGTAGTCCCGCGTAGCGGGACCGAGGGCGCCTGTATGCGCCCGAGCCGAGGTGATTAGGCTGGCGGTGGCCATTTACACGGAGGCAACGGCGTCAAAAGAACGCCATCCCCCCGCCAGCAAACAAACGTTACGCCGCTGTCGCTTCCGCGTGATAGCTGCCCACCCGTTCGACTTCGTTCTTCGAACCGAGGATGACGCTGACGCGCTGATGCAGCTTTTCGGGCTGAACGTCGAGGATGCGTTGCTCGCCATTGATGGCAGCACCGCCCGCTTGTTCGACGAGCCAGCTCATGGGGTTGGCCTCGTACATCAGGCGTAGCTTGCCTGCCTTGCCGGGCTCGCGGGCATCCCAGGGGTACATGAAAATGCCGCCGCGGGTCAGGATGCGGTGTACATCGGCCACCATGGAAGCGACCCAGCGCATATTGAAGTCTTTGCCCAGAGGGCCAGATTTACCGGCCAGGCATTCGTCGATATAGCGTTTGACCGGAGGAGCCCAGTGGCGCATGTTCGACATGTTGATCGCAAACTCTTTGGTGTCCTCGGGGATGCGGATGTTTTCGTGCGTGAGGACCCAAGAGCCCATTTCACGATCCAGCGTAAAACCGACGACGCCCTTGCCGATAGTCAGCACCAGCATGGTTTGCGGGCCATAGACGGCGTAGCCTGCGACGACCTGGTCTTTGCCAGGTTGCAGGAAATCTTGTTCGCAGACTTCGGTGCCGGAGACGCGGTGCGGCGCGCGCAGGACCGAAAAAATCGTGCCGATCGACACATTGACATCGATGTTGGACGAACCATCCAGGGGATCAAACAACAGCAGGTATTCGCCCTTCGGGTAGCGGTTGGGGATCAGGTGGATGGTTTCCATTTCTTCGGAAGCCATGGCCGCCAGATGGCCGCCCCATTCGTTGGCTTCCAGCAGGATTTCGTTGGACAACACATCGAGCTTCTTTTGCACTTCGCCCTGGACGTTTTCTGATTCCAGGCTGCCCAGCACGCCACCTAGCGCGCCTTTGCTGACGGCGTGGCTGATGGCCTTGCAGGCACGCGCCACGACTTCGATCAGCAACCGGACTTCGGGTGCAAGGGCCTGTTCGGAGCGCTGCTGCTCGACCAGGTATTGAGTAAGGGTTTTGCGTTTCAAGAGGATCTCCGTCATCAGCGTAAAACAGTTAAGCAGCGCAAGCCACCGCGAATCTGAAACAGGCAAGGTCATGCTTGGCGCGGGGGTCTCCCCTGCCAGGCAGTGTGGTATCAGGCGGCAAACTCCAGGGCTTTCGAGGCAATTTCCAGCACATTGCGCGACAGGCCGTCGTGGCTGCGTACGCGTTGCAGAGCCGCCTGCATGGGGGCGCGCAACGCCGGTACAAAGCGGGCCCAGTTATCCAGAGCTCGTGTCAGACGGGCCGCGATTTCTGGGTTGAGCGCATCAAGCGCCAAGACTTGTTCGGCCCAATAGGCGTAGCCGGCGCCATCGGGTCGATGCAGGCCACGTGCGTTATTCAGGCAGAACTGGAATACTAGGGCGCGCGCGCGGTTGGGGTTGCGCAGGGTGAAGGCGGGGTGGCTCATCAGCGCGCGTACGCTATCGACAGTGCTGCTAAGGGCAGTGGCCTGGAGCATGAACCACTTGTCGATGACCAGCGGATCGTCTTGCCAGCGCGCATAGAACGTATCCAATGCCTGCGTGGCGGCGTGGCGGTGACCGTAATTGACTAGTGCACCGAGCGCGGCCAGGCTGTCGGTCATGTTGCTGGCTTGGTCGAACTGCGTTTGTGCGAGCGCTTGCGCGCCGTCGATGCCGGCCGCCATCAGGTGATTGAGCGCCTGGTTTTTCAGGGCGCGTTGACCGGCAGGGCCAGGGGCCGGGCTGTACGCACCGGGGGTTTGGTTGCTGTCAAAGGCCGCGCGCCATTCGGTGGCGAGTTGTCGTCCAAGCTCGACGCGCAGAAAGTCGCGTGCGACAGCGAGGGCCGGCGGATCGATGGCCTCCTGGCGCTCTGCCAGGGTTTTTTCGGAAGGCAGGGTCAGGGCGCGCGCGCGATAGCCGGCGTCGAGGGCGGGATCCGTCAGCAGGGCGCGCCAAGTCGCGATAAAGCGGGCATCGACTTGCATTTGGGCACCCGACTGGTGCTGGGCGGTCAGCGCCAGGATTTGACGGGTCGCCAATTCCTGGCCTGCCTCCCAGCGCGCAAACGGGTCTCCATCATGAGCGGACAGCAGGGCGAGCTCGGCATCCGTCCAGTCGTAGTCGACGCTCACCGGCGCCGAAAAGCCACGCAATAATGAGGGTACGGGCTGCGTTGCTACCTGTTCGAAGACCCATTGCTGGCTGGGCTCGGTGAGCTCGAGCAGCACGGTGTCTTGTGCCTCGGTAGCGCCGTTGAGATGCAGGGGTATCGCGCGGCCGTCGGTGTCGAGCAGGCCTAGGGCAAAAGGGATGTGGAAGGGTGCCTTGACGTAATCGTCGCCGGCTCGTTTTTCGACGCCCACCAGTGGGCAGCTCTGGCTGAGCGTGACGGTGCAGCGTTGTTGCGCGGTATCGTAGTTCAGTGACACGGCGATACGCGGCGTGCCGGCTTGGCGATACCAGCGGCGAAACACCGACAGGTCACGGCCCGGGTTCAGTTGGGTATAGACCGACTCCATGGCAGCGACGAAATCGTCGCAAGTCACGGCCTGGCCGTCGTGACGCCGAAAATACTCGTCAATGCCCGCACGGAAACCCTCGGCGCCCAGCAGCGTGTGCTGCATGCGGATGACTTCGGCGCCTTTTTCGTAAACTGTTGCGGTATAGAAATTGCCGATTTCCTGGTAGCTTTCCGGGCGAATCGGGTGGGCCATCGGGCCGGCGTCTTCCGGGAATTGGGCGGCACGCAATGTGACCACGTCATCGATGCGTTTGACCGCGCGTGCGCTGGCCGCCGCCGTGGCGTCGAGTTCGCGAGCCATCATGTCGGCCGTAAACTCCTGGTCGCGGAAAACGGTCAGGCCCTCTTTGAGGCTGAGCTGGAACCAGTCGCGGCAGGTGACGCGGTTGCCCGTCCAGTTGTGGAAATACTCATGGCCAATGACGGCCTCAATCCCTTCGTAGTTGGCGTCCGTCGCGGTTTGGGGGTCGGCCAGCACGTAGGCCGCATTGAAAATATTCAGGCCCTTGTTTTCCATTGCCCCCATATTGAAATCGCGTACGGCGACCACCATGAAGCGATCCAGGTCGAGTTCCAGGCCAAATCGGGTTTCGTCCCACTTCAGGGCACGCACCAGGGACTCCAGTGCCCATTCGGTGCGATCTTCCGAACCCGGGTCGCTATAAACCTGCAGCAGCACCGACCGGCCGGACGCGGTCTGAACGGCTGTTTCGCGATGCGTCAGCTGGCCCGCCACCAGGGCGAACAAATAACAGGGTTTGGGGAAGGGGTCTTCCCATTGCGCCTCCTGGCGGCCATCGGGCAGCGTCTGCGTCGTCAGCAAATTGCCATTGGACAGCAGTACGGGATAATCGCTACCCGCGCGCAGGGTCACGCGATAACGCGACATGACGTCCGGGCGATCGGCAAACCACGTAATGCGGCGAAAACCTTCGGCTTCGCATTGCGTAAAGAAATTGCCGCCCGAGACATACAAGCCCATCAATGTAGAGTTGGCGCTGGGATTGCAACGGCTGGTGATTTCGACGGTGGCGGTCGCGGGCAAACCTGACAATGTCAGCGTCAACGCGTCCAGCGTGTAGCGATCCGCAGGCCAAGGTTCGCCATCGACGCGCAAGGACACCAGTTCGAGTTCGGTGCCGTCCAGGGTCAGGGGGGCGTCGACAGGCGCATCGGCTTTACGCTCGATCTGTAATGTGGCGTATACCTGTGTGGACTCAGGATCCAGGTCAAACGCCAGGGCTACCTCTGGAATAGCGTAGGGGTAGGGCTGGTAGTCCTTGCGATATACGGTTACAGACGTTTCGGTGCGCATGCCAGGATCGAATCAGAATAGGTGACCACGTATTGTAG
This sequence comes from Bordetella tumulicola, assembly GCF_054779135.1. Lineage (NCBI taxonomy): Bacteria > Pseudomonadati > Pseudomonadota > Betaproteobacteria > Burkholderiales > Alcaligenaceae > Bordetella > Bordetella tumulicola. Next base: position 194,035 of record NZ_BAAGYU010000008.1, read on the forward strand.
TAGTAGGCGGCACGGCATTTGCCGGTAGAAATATCCAGTTGAAAACTTTTGGCTGCCAACACGGTCAAATTAGCTCCGGATATGAAATGGGGCCGGTATGATGAGTCCGTGGACATAAGCAGGAGATCCGCAATGTTTCAATCCCGTGCAGGGTGGGCAGGTTTGTGCCGTCTGGTGGGGGTGGGTGCTGTTTTGTCCGCAGCGTTGCTGACAGGATGCGCGACCCCGACCGTACAGGCCAGGGTGACATCGTTTCAGCAATGGCCGTCTGACGTCGTGGGCGCCGCCTATCGGTTTGTAGATGCAAAGCCAGAACAGGCCAATAATCTGGAATATCAAGCCTATCAAGACGCGATGCGCGCCAGTATTAGCTCTACAGGTCTGGTCGAGGCGCAAGGGGGCAGCCCAGCCAGATTTAACGTGTCATTTGAATATGGCTCCGAGCAAACTCAAGTTATGGTCCGGCAGGCCTACGATCCCTATTTCTATGGCGGATTCGGTGGGTTTTACGGACCTTGGGGTGGTGCGGGATATTGGGGACCTAATTGGGTCGATGTGCCTTCGGTCGCTTATCGCAATCGTCTGAGCGTCGAAATTCACGATAACGCCCGCAAAGGGGCGGAGGTTTATCGCTCGACCGCCTATATTGTGACTGGCCGAGAAGACCTGGTGCGCACAATGCCGTATTTAACACGGGCGATATTCGATAATTTCCCCGGTAATAATGGTTCTGAGCGCGAAGTTGAGTATCCATTAAATCGTTGAATTAATTGTTGATTAATTCAACGATTTAACATTGCACAAAAATGGCGTGATTGATGAGTTGTTATCAATCACGCCATGGTATTCGGAAACTCGGCAATATCCGCGAGTAGCCTAATGATTTTGCCGCCGGGCCGCCCCAAGGCAAAAACGCCCCCTCGGGGGGCAGCAAGCCGAAGGCGCGGCGTGGGGGCCTAATGATTTTGCCGCCGGGCCGCCCCAAGGCAAAAACGCCCCCTCGGGGGGCAGCAAGCCGAAGGCGGGGCGTGGGGGCCCATATTATGTGTGCCGTGTTTTTTTATTGAGTAATGAGAAAACTCTCGCGGCTATTGCCTGCGGCTTCCTCGGCGGCCAGCCAGCGCGGTGCCTTGCCACGGCCGCTCCAGGTTTCGCCGGTTTGCGGATGGCGATACTTCGGGGCGACTTGACGCTTGGGTGCCGCCTGTGCCGTGGATTTGCGGGGAGTGGTAGCGCGAGGCGTCCGGGTCGAGCCACTGAATGCAGCGGTGATTTCTTCCGGGGTGATATTGTATTCACGCATCGATGCAACGATAGAAGCAATCACCGGCTTGCGACGTTTGGTTTGCAGCGCTTCCGCTTTCTTTTGCAGTTTGCTGATTTCTTTTTCTATCTTGGCTTGCAGGGTAGCGTATGTTTCACGAGGCATGATTGAGTCCTGGATATATATTCAGACGAATTTGATTGTGGGTATTTATCTGAATACGATTTTATTAGGTAGTGTTTGCAATAATACCCAAAATCACCTTCATATAAAACATTTAGAGTTAAATTTATCATATAGAAGGCAAGGAAATGAGTAATTCCGGATTGAATACGATGTCAGTGGCCGCTATTCAGATGATTTCCAGCCCGGATGTTCAGGATAATTTGCAGCAGGCCGGAGAGTTAATCGAAAAAGCGGTCGACTCAGGGGCAAAACTGATTTCGTTGCCTGAGTATTTTTGTTTTATGGGTACCAGCGATCTGCAGAAGCTGGAAGTCAAAGAGCAGCCTGGTGCCGGCCCGATCCAGGATTTTCTGGCAGCGCAGGCGGCTAAACACAAAATTTGGTTGGCGGGCGGAACGTTGCCTCTGGATTGTCCGGATCCGGGCAGGGTGTTTAATACCACATTTGTTTATGATCCGGACGGCAAACCCGCCGCCCGTTACGACAAAATCCATTTATTCAATTTTCAGCGCGGTACCGAAGCGTATGACGAATCGATTGCCATTCGTCCGGGTGAGGGCGTCCAGACGCTTCAGACCCCATGGGGCCGTGTCGGATTGTCGATTTGCTATGACCTGCGTTTTCCCGAGCTTTATCGCGCATTGGGGCAAGTCGACTTGATTTTGGTGCCGGCCGCCTTTACCTATACAACAGGCAAGGCCCACTGGGAGTGCTTGTTGCGGGCGCGCGCGATCGAAAATCAGTGCTATGTACTGGCCGCCGCCCAGGGCGGGCGCCATCCCAACGGTCGTCGCACTTGGGGGCATTCCATGTTGATTGACCCTTGGGGCGAGATTATTGACGTGTTACCAGAGGGTCCGGGCGTCGTCAGCGGTACCATAGAGGCTGAGCGCCTGACGCAAGTGCGCGCATCGCTACCCGCGCTGCGCCATCGAGTCCTGTAAACAGAGATTTTATGAAACTGATCGATCCCGATATCCAATCCCTGGCCACGGCCAAGTCACTATTGCTCGACCCTTGGGGCTTGACCGAAGCCGACATGGCGCGCGCACTAGGGGAAATCTTTACCCATAAGGTGGACTACGCGGACTTGTATTTTCAGTACACGCGCAGCGAAGGCTGGAGCCTCGAAGAGGGGATCGTCAAGACCGGCAGTTTCTCCATCGGGCAGGGCGTGGGGGTACGCGCCATCAGCGGCGAGAAAACCGCGTTTGCCTATTCGGACTCCCTGTCGCCCGAGGCCTTGTTGTCGTCCGCCCGCACAGTGCGTGGCATTGCCCGTCGTGGGGCGGGCAGAGTCAAGGTCGCGGCCCAGGTGCCGCCGGACGGCAGTCGCAGCCTGTACACCGATCTGGATCCGTTGGCGACCTTGAGTGCGCCTGACAAGGTGGCCTTGCTTGAGCGCATCGAGCGCATGGCTCGTGCCCGGGATCCGCATGTCATTCAAGTCATGGCCAGCCTGGGGGCCGAATACGACGTGATTCTGGTGGCAGGCAGCGATGGCCGCCTGGCCGCCGATGTGCGCCCGCTCGTTCGTCTATCCCTGACGGTGATTGCCGAGCGTGACGGTCGGCGCGAAATGGGCCACGCGGGCGGCGGTGGCCGCACCGGTCTGGCCTACTTTTCGGACGAACTCTTGCAGGGCTACGTGGATCGCGCTGTGCACGAGGCCATGGTCAACCTCGAAGCGCGTCCCGCGCCGGCAGGGGAAATGACCGTCGTTCTGGGATCGGGTTGGCCCGGTATTTTGTTGCACGAGGCCGTCGGGCATGGGCTGGAAGGCGATTTCAATCGCAAGGGTTCCAGCGTGTTTTCCGGTCGTATGGGTCAGCGCGTCGCCTCCAAGGGGGTGACCGTGGTGGATGATGGCACGTTGCCGGACCGTCGCGGCTCGCTCAATATCGACGATGAGGGCAATGCCACCCAGCGCAATGTGCTTATCGAAGACGGTATCCTGCGCGGCTACATGCAGGACACATTGAATGCGCGCCTGATGAAGACCAGCGCCACGGGCAACGGGCGGCGCGAATCCTTTGCGCATTTGCCCATGCCTCGCATGACCAATACCTATATGTTGGCCGGCCAGACACCTCCCGAAGAAATCATTGCCTCGGTCAAGCGTGGCCTCTACGCTGCGAATTTCGGCGGGGGCCAGGTCGACATCACGAACGGCAAATTCGTGTTTTCGGCTTCGGAAGCCTACATGATTGAAAACGGCAAGATCACCTATCCCGTCAAGGGCGCGACGTTGATCGGTAACGGACCCGATGCGATGAATCGCGTCAGCCTGATCGGCAACGACCTGCAACTGGATTCGGGCGTAGGGACCTGCGGCAAGGACGGCCAGAGCGTGCCTGTCGGCGTTGGAATGCCCACGGTGCGCATGGATGGCCTGACCGTCGGAGGCACGGCCTGATCATTTCCGAGTCTGTGGACGCCCCTACGGATTTTGTGCTAGAGTTTGACGCTATGACGTTCGCATCCCCCGCCTTTTATTTTTATTTTTTTGGGTTTCTGAAGCCGCTGGCGGAGGAAGGGGTGCACGCAGTCTAGAGTTTGCACAAAATCCCTAAAAAAAGCCGCCAGCCGACCTGGCGGCTTTTTTGTGCCGTCAGCCTGGCGAAAATCACCCAGGAGTCTACCGTGTCACACAATACCGATGACCTTCGCATCCGCGAAATCAAAGAGCTGAACCCGCCATCACATGTGATGCGCGAATTTGCCTGCACGAAAGAGGTATCCGAGACCGTCTTTGCCGCGCGCCAGTCCATGCATCGCATCCTGCACGGCATGGACGACCGTTTGATTGTGGTGATCGGGCCGTGTTCGATTCACGACACCAAGGCGGCGCTGGAGTACGCAGGCCGCCTCAAACCGGTGCGAGACCGTCTGCAAGGTGAGCTGGAAATCGTGATGCGTGTGTATTTCGAAAAACCACGCACCACGGTGGGGTGGAAGGGGTTGATTAACGATCCGGGCCTGGACGGCAGCTTCGACATCAATCGCGGGATTCGGGTGGCCCGACAGTTGCTGCTGGATATCAATAGCCAGGGAGTACCGTCGGGTTGCGAGTTCCTGGATATGATTACGCCGCAGTACATCGCCGATTTGGTGTCCTGGGGAGCCATCGGGGCGCGCACTACCGAAAGCCAGGTTCACCGCGAGCTGGCTTCCGGTTTGTCGTGCCCGGTGGGTTTTAAAAACGGGACCGACGGTAATGTCAAAATCGCCGTGGACGCCATCAAGGCGGCGTCACAATCGCACCATTTCCTGTCGGTGACCAAAGGTGGGCATTCTGCCATCGTGGCGACGGCGGGCAACGAAGACTGTCACGTCATTTTGCGCGGTGGCAAGGCCCCCAACTACGACGCGGCGAGTGTCTCGGCAGCCTGCCAGGACATGGCTAAATCGGGCCTCGCGCAGCGTGTCATGATTGATGCCAGCCATGCCAACAGCAGCAAAAATCCCGAAAACCAGCCCTTGGTCGTCGACGATGTCGCGCGTCAACTCGAGTCCGGGGATCCGCGTATTGTCGGCCTGATGATCGAAAGTCATCTGGTCGCGGGCCGTCAGGACATGGTGCCCGGCGAGCCGCTGGTCTATGGCCAGAGCATTACCGACGGTTGCATCGATTGGGATGCGTCGGTCGCGGTGCTGGAGCGCTTGGCGGGTGCCGTCAAGGCGCGTCGGCTCGTCGCGTCCACCAGCGGGAAATAGGGGGGCCGAGCGGGCGCAAGGCGTAGAATGGGAATTTCACATTCATTACTGCTTTTGACGCCATGAACGCTCCCGCTACCGCTGAAACTTTGCGCCGTCCTGTTCCCGCCGCCTGTCTGGAGGCCCTGCAGGCACAGTTTGCTGATCGCCTGTCGGTATCGCAGGCGGTATGCGAGCATCACGGCCGTGACGAGTCGCCATACCCGCCCATGTTGCCCGATGCGGTGGTCTTTGCCCGCAGCACCGAAGAGGTTGCTGCCGTGGCAAAGCTGTGCAACGAGCACCGAGTGCCCCTGATCCCCTATGGCGCGGGCTCGTCGCTCGAAGGCCATTTGCTGGCAATCCAGGGCGGTATCAGCCTGGATCTATCGCAGATGAACCAGCTCTTGGCGGTCAATGCGGAAGACCTGACGGTGACGGTGCAAGCCGGGGTGACACGCAAGCAACTCAACGAAGAGATCCGCGATACCGGCCTGTTTTTCCCGATTGATCCCGGGGCGGATGCCAGCCTGGGCGGCATGGCCGCCACGCGCGCTTCGGGCACCAATGCGGTGCGTTATGGCACGATGCGCGAAAACGTGGTGTCGCTGACCGTCGTGACGGCCGATGGACGCGTCGTACGGACGGCGGGTCGTGCCCGCAAGTCCGCGGCGGGTTACGACCTGACCCGGGTCTTTGTCGGCAGCGAAGGCACGCTGGGCATCATCACCGAAGTCACGGTGCGGCTGTATCCGCAACCCGAGGCCGTGTCGGCCGCCATCTGCAATTTTCCGTCGCTGGACGACGCCGTGCAGAGTGTGATCGAGATCATTCAGATGGGCGTGCCGGTGGCGCGTGTCGAGTTTATGGATGAGGCGAGCGTGCGCTCCGTCAACCTGTACAGCAAACTGACTTTGCGCGAAACACCTATGCTGGTGTTCGAGTTTCACGGCAGCCCCGCCGGCGTCCAGGAGCAGGCGGAGATCGTGCAAAGCATCACCTCTGATCACGGCGGCATGGATTTCGAATGGGCCGAGCGACCCGAGGACCGCAGCCGACTCTGGACGGCGCGTCACAACGCCTATTTCGCGGGTCTGCAATTGCGCCCCGGTTGCCGTTCCAGCACGACGGACGTCTGCGTGCCGATTTCGCGCTTGGCCGATTGTGTGCGCGAGACGGTTGACGAGCTGGAACGCGCCAGCTTTCCCTACACGATCGTGGGTCACGTCGGCGACGGCAACTTCCACGTGCTGATGTTGCTGGACCCTGACGATCCTGCCGAATGGCGTGAGTCGGAAACGATTAATCACAATTTGGTGCGACGTGCCATTGCCGCGGACGGGACGTGCACGGGTGAACATGGCATCGGTCTGCACAAGATGCAGTTCATGGCCGACGAGCACGGCGAAGACGCGTTAGCCCTGATGCGCAGCCTGAAACACGCTTTCGATCCCAACAACATCCTGAATCCCGGCAAAATCATCAGTTGGTAAGCCGAGGCGGTTGCGCCACGGTAGAGCATGCACCGGCGGCGGATGCGGGTAAATCCGCTCTGCCATGAATGATAGTGACACGCTATTGTGTTGACATGAACTCATTGGTCGAGCCCAATCTGCGTCACCCCGAGCAAACATTTTCCGCGAGCCAACTCGTCGATGCGTTACGCGGCATACTGCCGGTGCATTGCGTTCTGCATCGCGAAGAGGATACACGCCCTTACGAGTGCGATGGCTTGTCCTTGTATCGAACATTGCCGCCGCTCGTAGTGTTGCCCGAGACCGAGACCCAGGTCATCGCCGTGATGCGACTGTGCAAGCGATTGGGCGTGCCTCTGGTCGCTCGCGGTGCAGGGACGGGCCTGTCGGGCGGCGCCATGCCCCATGCGCAGGGCGTGTTGCTGGGGTTGTCCAAGCTCAATCGTATTTTGCGGGTGGATCCCGTCGCGGCGACGGCGGTGGTCGAGCCCGGCGTTCGCAACCTTGCCATTTCAGAGGCGGCTGCGCCTTATGGTCTGTATTACGCACCGGATCCCTCTAGCCAGATCGCCTGTTCGATAGGTGGCAATGTCGCGGAAAATTCGGGAGGCGTGCATTGTCTGAAGTACGGATTGACGGTGCACAACGTGCTGCGTGTACGCGTCGTGACGATTGATGGCGAGGTGATTGAGCTGGGTTCCGAGGCGCCGGATGCGCCAGGCCTGGATTTGCTGGCGTTGTTCATTGGATCCGAGGGTATGCTGGGCCTGGTGACCGAGGTTACGGTCAAGCTGATTCCAAAGCCCGCGTGCGCGCAAGTGATCATGGCCAGTTTTTCCAGTGTCGAGGCGGCCGGCCAGGCGGTGACGGATGTGATTGCCGCAGGCATCATTCCCGCCGGTCTGGAAATGATGGATCGTCAGGCCGTGCAGATGGTCGAGCCCTTTGTGAAAGCGGGCTATGACGTTTCTGCACAAGCTATTTTGCTCTGCGAATCCGACGGCACGACGCAAGAGGTCGCGCACGAGATCGAGCGCATGGAGACGGTGTTTCGTGAGGCCGGCGCTACGCGTTTGCAGGTCTCGCGCGACGAGGCCGAGCGCTTGCTGTTCTGGGCCGGGCGAAAAAATGCATTCCCGGCGGCAGGGCGTGTGTCGCCAGACTACTACTGCATGGATGGCACGATTCCCCGACGCCATTTAGCCCGTGTGCTCGGTGCCATTGAGCAGATGGAGGACGAGTTTGAACTGCGTTGCGCAAACGTGTTCCACGCGGGAGACGGCAATCTTCATCCGTTGATTTTGTTTGATTCGAATAAGCCCGACGACGTCGAGCGGGCAGAAAAATTTGGCGCTGCAATTCTTGAATTGTGCGTGCAGGTCGGAGGCACTCTCACGGGTGAGCATGGGGTAGGTATGGAAAAAATAAATCAAATGTGCGTGCAATTTTCGCGCGACGAACTCGACGCGTTCCTGGCCGTTAAGCGGGCGTTTGACCCCCCCGGCCTGTTGAATCCCGAAAAAGTGATTCCTACCCTGGCACGTTGTGCCGAGTATGGAAAAATGCACGTGCACGGGGGAGATCTCCCTTTTCCAGACCTGGCGCGCTTTTAGGCGCGGCGAGTATGAAATTCGTCTTGCAGGAGTTGTGTGATCAGGTGATGACGGCGCACGCCGCTCACAGGCCGTTGTTTGTGCGCGGCGGTGGTAGCAAAGCCTTTTATGGCAACTACCGTCCCGTGACGCCCCAAGACGGCCATTGCCTGCTGGATATGACGGCGTATAACGGTATCGTCAATTATCAGCCGACCGAGTTGGTGGTCACGGCCAGGGCGGGGACCTCTCTGGCTTCGCTCGAAGCCGAGTTGGCCGAACAGGGCCAGATGTTGGCGTTTGAGCCTCCCCATTTTGGTGGGCCGGCGACGATAGGCGGTTGCGTGGCGGCGGGCTTGGCGGGGCCGCGCCGTATGACGGCAGGTGGCGTCCGTGATTTCGTCCTGGGCGCGCGTCTACTGGATTCGCAGGGACGCTTGTTGTCGTTTGGCGGAGAGGTCATGAAGAACGTGGCCGGCTATGACGTTTCGCGTTTGCTGGCCGGCTCAATGGGTATTTTCGGCGCCATTGTCGAGGTATCGCTCAAGGTCTTGCCCATACCTTTCGAACAGTGCAGCGTGCGATTTGAGGCGACTCAACAAGAAGCCCTGTCCCGTTTTGCACAATGGCGCAGCCAACCGTTAGCGATTTCCGCGACGAGCTGGACCGCCGCCGCGCAATCCAGTGCCGATGGCATCGCTGTGCATCGTGCCGATGCAGACCACGGCGACGCCATGTCGGCGGGCTACGTCACGGTACGGCTGTCGGGCGCACCGCCGGCCATTCAGGCCGCGGTAGGCCATATCGGCGGCGAAAAACTGGACGACGATCAAGCCGTGCGTTGGTGGTCGTCTTTGCGGGAGCAGACCCATTCATTCTTTACGCGGCATCAGCCGCTATGGCGCCTGGCGCTCCCGCCCGCAACGCCCGTCCAGGACTTCGGTCTACCCACGTTGGTGGAATGGGGCGGTGGCCAGCGCTGGTTAAGCGGCAGCATCGATGCGCAGACGATCCGGGCGTGGGCAGAGCGCCTGGGAGGGCATGCCACGCTGTTTCGACCTGCAGCCGGGCCCATTCCGGCTGACGGCGTCTTTCATCCCTTGTCTTCAGGCGTTGCCACGATTACCCGTCGCCTGAAGCACGAACTGGATCCCGCGGGATTATTCAATCCGGGCCGAATGGTGTTGGAGCTATAGCGCAGCATGCAGACGAATCTTGCTTCCTGGGTGCGCGATACGGATCAGGGCCGCGAAGCCGATGCCATCTTGCGGCGTTGCGTGCACTGCGGATTTTGCACCGCGACGTGTCCGACCTATCAGGTTTTGGGCGATGAGCTCGATAGCCCGCGCGGTCGCATTTATTTGATCAAGCAGGTCCTCGAAGGCGATGAGCCGACACGGGCAACGCAACAGCATCTGGATCGTTGCTTGACTTGTCGCAACTGCGAAACGACATGCCCCTCTGGCGTGCAATATGGGCATCTGATTGACATTGGCCGCCAGCTGGTCGATCAGAAAGTGCGTCGCTCGTGGCCAGACCGATTGCGTCGCACGCTCTTGCGCAAAGGCATGAATTCTTCGCTGTTTGGCGTGGCAATGCGACTCGGGCAGACGGTGCGCAGCCTATTGCCCGACGCGCTCAAACGCAAAGTGCCGGTGCCTCGCCATCCCGGTTTATTGCCCGATGTGACGCAGCATGTTCGCCAAGTCCTGATGCTGACCGGCTGTGTCCAACCTGCCATGATGCCCACCATCGATGCGGCCACTATCCGCGTGTTGGACGCGATCGGCATCGGTGCGAGATTGGCGCCCGGCGCGGGGTGTTGTGGCGCAGTCAACTTTCATCTCGACGCGCAGGCAGACGCGCTGGATCAAATGCGCGCCAATATCGATGCATGGTGGCCGTTGATCGAGCAAGGCAATATCGAAGCTATCGTGATGAATGCCTCGGGTTGCGGCGCGATGGTGAAAGAGTATGCGCATCACCTGCGCGGCGACGCGCGCTATGCAGAACGGGCGGCGCGCATCGTTGCGTTAGTCAAAGACGTGGCGGAAATCGTGGCGCCGCATGCGCAGACATTGAGCCAGCGCATGCCCCTCGGTGGCCGCGCGGCCTTTCACCCCCCGTGCACCTTGCAGCACTGGCAGGGGTTGCGACCATTGAGCGAGCGACTGCTCAAAGACCTTGGTTTTGAATTGCAGCCGTTTATGGATACGCATCTATGCTGTGGATCAGCGGGTGCGTATTCGGTGCTGAATCCCGAGATGGCATTGACGCTGCGGGATCGCAAACTGGATGCCATCCTGCAGAATCAGCCGCCGGTGATCGTGTCGTCGAACATGGGCTGCGTGTCTCACTTGCAAAGCGGAACAGATATTCCGGTGAGACACTGGATTGAGGTGGTCGACGAGCGTTTGTCGACAAGGCTGTAGGACAAGGGCATTCTTGATCAGCGCCCTTGCAGCCCTTGGTATCAAGCCGTTTTCAGGCCGTTTGCGTGCGCATCCAGTCCAGCAGGGCCGCGGTCAGGTCGCGCAGGTCGGCCTTCAGACGGGCATAGCCTTCGGAAGGACGCAGCGAGACTTCGTCCATATACAGCTTGCGGTTGATTTCGATTTGCAAGCTGTGGCGATCATCAGCGGGACGGCCATTGGCACGCACTAATTCCACGCCTTTGTAGGGATCGTTCTCGGTGACGTTGTAGCCGCGTTCGCGCAGCCACGCCGCGACGAATTGGCGAAAGGCCGGGTCGCTGGTGGAGCCGTCGCGGTCGCCCAGCACGAAATCAGGGTGTACGAGGCCGGGTTGGTCGGTCGCATAGGCGCCGGCAACGCTGGGCATCGAGTGGCAGTTGATATGCCAGACCTTGCCGTGCTTTGTGTGGGCCTGATCGATCAGCTCTGTGACTTTGGCGTGATAGGGTTTCCAGCAAGCATTAATGCGGTGGTTGACTTCGTCATGGCTGAGCTTGCGATCGTACAGCGGCGTGCCATCATCCAGCATGCGCCAGATCAGACCTTTGCCGAGTTTGACTTTGCCCGACTCGGGCAACGGCTCGGGCCACGGCTGATCGAGCAGCAGCGGATCGATTTCTTCGAGCGAGCGATTGGCGTCGATATAAGCGCGCGGAAACGAGGCGGCCACCAAGGGAACACCCATATCGACGGCATCGCCCCATAGATCGTCGACCCAGGTGTCTTCTGCGGTACGCAGCGGGCCAAATGGCGCCGAAGGCGAAAAATCGGGGGGATAGGTCGTGCCGCTGTGCGGCGAGTCCAGCACCAGCGGCGTGGCGCTTTCGGGATAGCCGGCTGGCAAAGCCAGTCGATAGGAAAGGGGGTTCGTAATAGTCATGATGATCGCGATACGTCCGCAAAAATAAAACGGCCCCCAGGAAAGCTGGGGGCCGTAGATCGATTAGTCGATCTTCACATTAGCTTCTTTGGCAATACGCTTGTTCTTGGCGATTTCGGCCGAGATCTGTTGTGCGTATTCTTCGGGCGTGTTGGCGACGGGCGAGGCGCCCAGGCTTTCCAGACGCGACATCAACGCTGGATCAGCGCTGACCTTGACGACGGCGGCGTGCAGTTTTTCAAGAACGGGTTTGGGCAGATTCGCCGGGCCAATCAAACCGAACCACGACGAATCGTTCACCGGGGCGAAGCCGGCCTCGGCAAAGGTCGGCACATCGGGCAGCGCGGCGACGCGCTTGTTCGAGGCGACCGCCATGGCGACCAGCTTGCCAGCTTGGATGTGTGGCAACGACGAGGGCAGGTTATCGAACAGCACATCGACTTGGCCCGCCAGCGTATCGTTCAAGGCCGGGCCGACGCCACGGTAGGGCACGTGCATCAGGTCGGTGCCCGACGAGATCTTGAACAACTCGCCCATCATGTGCGACACGGAACCATTACCGGCTGACGCATAGGCGAATTTGCCGGGGTTTTTCTTGGCCAGCTCAACGAATTCGCCAATGGTCTTGACACCCACCTTGGGGTTGGTGGTCATCACATTGGGCACGGCTGCCAGGTTCGAGATCGGCGTGAAGTCTTTTTCCGCATCGAACGGCAAATTGGGATAAATGGCGGGATTGATACCGTGCGTGCTGACCGTGGCGATGCCCAGCAGATAGCCGTCGGGTTCGGCGCTGGCAACTTGTGCGCTACCAATCGAGCCACCGGCGCCGGCCTTGTTTTCGATCACGACGGTTTGGCCCAGCTCTTGGCTGAGTTTGTCGGCGAACAGGCGACCTACGATGTCGGTGGTGCCTCCGGGCGGGAACGGCACGATGAGACGGATCGGCTTGCTCGGGTAAGCATCTTGGGCGTGGGCGATACCGGCGGTCAGCGGCGAGGCGAGGGCGGCGGCGGCCAGCGAGAGGCCCAGAATGACATGACGACGTTGCATGAATTCCCCTGTAGGAAGTGTATTGGATTAAAGCGACAGGTCTGGCCTGCTTTGGCGCATGCTTCTTAGAGCGACTCTGACTTTATAATTTTGGTTCTCGATACGGGTTTGCGCAAACGAAAGATTCTCCGTAAGCTATTCCTTTTACTCATGCATGAAGTCGTAAATAGTTACAAATAGCCATTTCGATTTCGCGCTTATCATGCGCCGATTTTGTCCCTCTCTGACTGACCTTCAAGCTTTCGAGGTCGCTGCCAGACATAACAGTTTTACCCGCGCGGCCCAAGAACTCTGCGTGACCCAAGGCGCCGTTAGCAAACAAGTGAAACATCTCGAGTCCTTTTTAGGGGTCGAGCTATTCCTCAGAATCAGGCAAGGCCTGGTGCTTACCGAAGCCGGGCGCAGTTATCTGAAGAAAATCCAGTCGGGCTTGAGCCAGATCGAGGCCGCAACGGTCGAGCTCATTGCCCATCAGGGCCAGGGCGGCACCCTGCGGCTGACCTGCATGCCGACCTTCGGGGCGCGCTGGCTGATTCCGCGCCTGACGGCGTTCATGCGGGTGCGGCCCGATATTCATGTGGAGTTTTTGCCGCATCGACAGGGCTACGATTTTTCGAGCCCGGAGCTTGATGCCGCGGTGCGTTTTGGCGAAGGCATCTGGCCTGGCAGCGGCGCGGACTACATCGTCGGGCGCGATGTGGTGCCGGTGGGCAGCCCGCGCTTGCTTGGCAAGGGTTGTGAAAACGCCAGCGAATTATTGAGCTACCCGCTGCTGCACCATACCTCGGCCCTGGAAGGCTGGCGTGAATGGCTCGATGAGGCGGGCTGCGACACGCGTCGCGCACTAGAGGGCGCGCGCTTTGACCAATATGCCTTGCTATCGCAGGCTGCGGCGGCGGGTTTCGGTATTGCGCTGATTCCGCGCTGTTTGATCGAAGACGAGTTGCGTGACGGCAGGCTGACCGTGGCCTTGCAGGCGCCTGTACGCGCACGCCAGGGCTATTACCTGTGCTTTCCCGAGCAAAAGGCCAACCTGCCCATTGTGCAGGCGTTTCGAACCTGGCTGGCCGAGGTCTCCCGTGCAGCCGAACCACGCGTGGACTGAGCAATCCCCGGCTAAAATGCCACTATCATGTCTTTAGCTTCCCCTCATATTCCTCGCGGCAAAGGCCGCGTCGTTGTCGGTATGTCCGGCGGCGTTGATTCGTCGGTCACGGCCTGGTTGCTCAAACAGCAGGGCTACGAGGTCATCGGCCTGTTCATGAAAAACTGGGAGGATGACGACGACTCGGAGTACTGCTCGACCCGCCAGGATCTACTGGATGCGGCGAGTGTGGCCGACCTGGTCGGCGTGGACTTCGAGTTCGTAAATTTCGCCGCCGAATACAAAGATCGGGTCTTTGCCGAGTTTTTACGCGAATATTCGGCTGGCCGTACGCCCAATCCCGATGTGTTGTGCAACGCCGAGATCAAATTCAAGGCGTTTCTCGATCACGCCATGACGCTGGGGGCCGAACATATTGCGACGGGACACTATGCGCGGGTGCGTGCCATTGAGGGCGCGAATGGCCCGGAATACCAGTTGCTCAAGGCACTCGATGCCAGCAAAGACCAAAGCTATTTCTTGCATCGCCTCAATCAGGCGCAGTTGTCGCGCACGTTGTTTCCGCTGGGCGAAATCCACAAAACCGAGGTGCGCCGTATCGCGCACGAAATCGGTCTGCATAACGCGGCCAAAAAAGACTCGACGGGCATCTGCTTTATTGGCGAACGCCCATTTCGTGAGTTTCTGAACCGCTATCTGCCGACCGAACCTGGCGACATCTTGACGCCAGAGGGCCAGCGTATCGGACGTCATCACGGCTTGTCGTTTTACACCTTGGGCCAACGTAAAGGCCTGGGCGTAGGAGGCGTGAAAGGCAATCAGCGCGATGACGGCACGGCCGATGCCTGGTATGCCGCTCGTAAAGACCTGACGCGTAATGTGTTGTACGCAGTGCAGGGGCACGATCATCCTTGGCTCTTGTCGGATCGCTTGCAAGCGCTCGACGCCAGCTGGGTGGCCGGCCGGCCACCCGAGGCGACAAATATCGGCGCCAAAACGCGCTATCGGCAGGCCGACGCGGCGTGCCGGGTGGTCTCGGCTAATCCCGAGTCATTTGAGTTGTCGTTCAGTCAGCCGCAATGGGCCGTGACACCTGGGCAATCGGCTGTGTTGTATGACGGAGATGTCTGCCTGGGTGGGGGCATTATCGCCTCATCATCAAATACATGATGCGGTATACCAGGTAGCGACTGCCGCCGGGTCCAAGCATTCAAACAAGTTTACTTACACGTTGTTCTTGACCGGAGGAAGTCGAAGTGGATGTCATGATGTTGGTGTGTTTGCTGGCGCTGGGGGCCGTCGTCGGGTTCGCGGCAGGCTTATTGGGTATCGGCGGTGGCATGCTGTTGGTGCCTTTCCTGACGATGCTATTTACCTGGCAGGGGATGCCACAGGACTTGATCGTCCACGCCGCGATTGCCACGTCGATGACGTCAATCCTGTTTACCTCGGTGTCCAGCGTGCGGGCTCATCAACGCAAGGGCACGATTCAGTGGCCCATCGTATTTGCCATGGCGCCGGGCATTATCGTGGGCGGATTGTTGTCCGGCGGGGCGGTATTTGCGGCGCTGAACACCGCGTGGCTGTCGTTGTTCTTTGCCTTGTTCGTGGGCTATTCGGCCTGGAGCATGTTGCGCAATACCAAGCCCAAGCCGTCACGCCAGATGCCGGGTGTGGTGGGTACGACGGCGGCCGGCGCAGGGATTGGCTTTCTGTCGGGCCTAGTCGGCGCCGGAGGCGGTTTTTTGTCCGTGCCCTTTATGGTCTGGTGCAACGTGGCCCTGCATGCGGCGGTATCCACATCGGCCGCGCTGGGTTTCCCCATCGCCCTGGCAAACAGCGTGGGCTATATCATTTCGGGCCTCAAATCAGACATCACGCAGCCGCACATGTTTGGGTACCTGTATTGGCCGGCTTTGCTGGCGCTGGTGGCCACGAGTGTGCTGACGGCGCCGGCAGGTGCGCGCATGGCGCACCGCTTGCCAGTGGCGACGTTAAAGCGCGTGTTTGCTTGCCTGCTGTTTGCGCTGGCGGCCTATATGTTGTTCAAGGCCGTCCAGGCGTTTAGTGGCTGATGCGTTTATGCCGCCGGAGGAGGCGGCACGCTGTCGATAAACGATTGGCGTTGCGACAGCTTTTCTTCGTGGCGCGCCAGATTAGGATGGTCGGCGCGCCAGTTCAGATGGGCAAACCGCAGATCCAGATAGCTCGTGGCGCAGCCCACCGCGATGTCGGCCAGGCTGTAATTGACACCCATGCAATAGGCCTGCTCGCCGAGGCTTTCTTCCATGGCGTGCAGCGAGGCATCGATCTTGCCGTACTGGCGTTCAATCCAGCTCGTGCTGCGCTCCGTCTCGGGGCGTAGATTTTCGCGGACGATCAGGATAGCGGCATCCAGCATGCCGTCGGCGATGGCTTCCCAGCATTTCACGGCCGCACGGTCACGCCCCGATTGCGGAATCAAACGTGCGACAGGGGACAGCGTGTCCAGGTATTCGACGATGACGCGCGAATCAAACAGCGCGCCGCCGTCTTCCATGACCAGGCAAGGCACTTTGCCCAGCGGGTTATAGCTTTGAATTTGCGTGTCAGGCGACCACACATTTTCGATTTCGAGCTGGTAGTCCAGCTTTTTCTCGGCCATGACGACGCGCACTTTGCGGACGTAGGGGCTAGTGAGTGAACCGATCAGTTTCATGGGGGCCACAGGCAAAGTCGAAAGGCGGGCGGAGTATAGCAGGCCTGGCTACGAGAGAAATATAGCAAGCCTGGCTACCAGGGAAACAGCCATCGATTTTACCGTGCAACGAGGGTCTGAATTGTTACAGAGACCCGGGTGATAAAATCGCGGGTTGCCTCCACATTTTTTCCCTTTCACGCCATGCAGATTGCCGACCAGATCAGTCACCTCAATGCCCTTTCTCCGCTCGATGGCCGTTACGCGGCTCGCGGTGATGCACTGCGGGGCCTGTTGTCCGAAGCCGGCTTCATGGCGCACCGCGTCGAAGTCGAGGTTGCCTGGCTCGTGGCCTTGTCCGATGCGGGTCTGCCCGAACTATCGAGCTTCTCTGCCGGCGCACGCACACGTCTGTCCGAGTTGGTCCGCGACTTTTCCGAGGCTGACGCCGCCCGTATCAAGGACATCGAGCGCACGACCAATCACGACGTCAAGGCCGTGGAATACTGGCTGAAAGAAAAGGTCGCCGACGATGCCGAGCTCGCGAACGCGGCCGAGTTCATTCACTTTGCCTGCACGTCCGAGGACATCAACAACACGTCTCACGCCCTGATGCTGACGCGCGCGCGCAGCGAGGTCGTGGTGCCGCGCTTGCGACAGATCGCCGATACTTTGGCGGACATGGCACGCGTGTACGCGGATCAGCCGCTCTTGTCGCGTACGCATGGCCAGCCCGCCAGCCCCACGACGCTGGGCAAAGAGTTTGCCAACGTGGCCGCGCGCCTGCAGCGCGCCATTGCCGCGATCGAGGCCGTCGAGCCGCTGGCCAAGCTCAACGGCGCGACGGGCAACTACAACGCCCACTTGTCCGCTTATCCGGAAATCGACTGGCCGGCATTCAGCGCCCGCGTGCTGGGCGGCCTGGGCCTGACACAAAACCGTCACACCATTCAGATCGAACCGCATGACTGGATGGCGGCCCTGTTCGACGCGGTGGCGCGGGCCAACGTCATCATTCTGGATCTGGATCGCGATATCTGGGGTTATGTGGCACTGGGTTATTTCAAGCAGCGCCTCAAAGAAGGCGAGGTGGGTTCGTCCACCATGCCGCACAAGGTCAACCCCATCGATTTCGAGAACTCCGAAGGCAACCTCGGCCTGGCCAACGCCGTGCTGCGTCACTTGTCCGAAAAGCTGCCGGTCTCGCGCTGGCAGCGTGACCTGACCGATTCGACCGTCCTGCGTAACCTGGGGGTCGGCCTGGGGTACTGCCTGGTGGCCTGGGATTCGTGCATGCGTGGCCTGGGCAAGCTCGAGGTCAACACCGCCGCGATTGACGCCGATATCGATGCCTGCTGGGAAGTCCTCGCCGAGCCCGTGCAAACCGTCATGCGTCGTTATGGTTTGCCGCAGCCGTACGAGCAACTCAAGGCCCTGACCCGTGGCAAGGGGATTACCGAAACGGCATTGCGCGAGTTCGTCAACGGCCTGGCCTTGCCCGACGAGCCCAAGGCCCGTCTGCTGGCGATGACGCCGCGTAGCTACATAGGACTGGCGGCTAGTCTCGCTCGGGAGGTATAGTCGGCAGTGCCGGGTAGGCCGGCACGCCGTCACACCGATCGGAGACCATCTATGAAGCAGTTCCCTTTGCTGGCCGCTGCGGCCTGTATGACCGTTGCATCGCTGTGGGCTGCGCCCGCCGAAGCGCAATTTGCCAAGCCCGCTGATGCGATCAAATATCGCCAAGCCGCCTTGACGCTGATGGCCTCGCATTTCGGCCGTATGCAGCCCGTCGTAAAAGGCCAGGCACCGTACGATGCCGAGCAAATCAAGGCGAACGTGCAACTGCTCAATACCCTGGCCGAACTACCCTGGGCGGGTTTTGGCCCAGGCACGGAAGGGGGAGAGGCTCTTCCCGAGGTCTGGAGCGACGCCGCGGGTTTTGCGCAAAAACGTGATGCGCTGAAAGAAAACATGGCCAAGTTGCAGGTCGCTGCCGACTCGGGCGATCTGCAAAAGGTCCGTGCTGCGTTTGGTGATGTGGGCGCCAGCTGCAAGTCCTGTCACGACAGCTTCCGCAAAAAGAAATAATTTTCGGTATCGCAATGCCAGCTTGCGGCCTGCGGATTAACCGTTCGCAGGCCGCAGTTGTTGGTCGTTGGGAGCGATTTTTACGAGAATGAAAAATCCGCCACGATCTCCAGTGAGCGGATCCACAAGACCAATGCTGTCGCGGCGGCGGCAATCAAAGCGGCACGTAGCCAGATCATTGGGCCATCATGCGCCGGCGGCGTGCCGTCGGGCAGGTCTTGAGGTCGTACATCGCCCGTAATCATGGGCCGTACCATACGCTGGCGTCGGACGACGACATACCAGACGATCGCCAGCAGATGCAGGGCAACCACGCCTACGATGATCCATTCGTTTCGGTGATGCCACGTGGAAAACCACGAGGCGACGCTTTCGTCTACCCGTGAGTAAAGCGGGCCCTGCGTCATGATGTCATCGCTGGTGAACAAGCCGCTGACCGCCTGAAACCCCAGCAGGGCCAGCATGGCAATGACAGAGAGTGCGCCCAACGGATTGTGGCCAGCCGAGGTCATCGCCCCCTGGAAATAGCGTTTTATTGTGCCAGGACCGCGGACAAAAGACGCGAATCGGGCATAGCGGGGACCGATAAATCCCCAGGCCAGGCGAAAGATAATCAGCCCCAGCGTGGCGAGGCCGAAACGGACGTGCCAGTCCATGTATAGCCCGCCGAGCTTGACGCTGACATACGCGCCGATGACACAGACGGCCAGGGCCCAATGGAATAGGCGGGTAGGCAGGTCCCAGATACGGACAGAAGATCGCATGTGCAGCATGGGCATGATGGCAGTAAAAAGGGGAAATTCACTTTATCATGGCCGCGCGTTGCAGTGCGGGTGTGCTGCGGGAGGCGAGACGTTGCCGCGCGATGCAGCACACGACCCGGATGCAACAGATTATGCTGCGTGTTGGCGCAGCGGTTCGATGCGATGCACGTGTTCGTGACGGAACCGGATACGCATGCCGGGTTGGCCGGTACGGCCGCGAGGGCATACCACGTCAGTGGTATACGTCACGGTACCGTTGATGGGCGCGTTGTAGATCACGGTCGCGCGAATTTCCGGACCGTTGGCGGGCCGCAGGTGCACGATGTCGCCCACATGAATCTGCATATGATCCAGGTTGCTGTGAGTCTGACGGGGTAACAATTCGGCCGGCGTGATGGGGTGGTTGATAAGTTGGCTCATGATGATCCTTATTCTAGGTTTTCGTTATGGAAATGCGATGACAGTCCGTGTACGGGGCGCGCAAATGCGCGAGCCGGACAGGGCGTGTCAATAATCTCGCGCAAATGCGGCGTACGCTCATAGGGCGCGTCTCGGTGATATGCGAGAGACGCCTGCAGGCATAGAACGCCACAGAAAAACTGCGCGAGGGCTGTATGGCGGTACAGGTAATGAAAACGGCATTTGCCGAGGCTCTCGCCACCAGGGGCGGTATTGTTATTGCTCCGTTTGAACGGATGCTCAATGAGCCAAAGAAATACTGCAAGACAGCAGGCTGGTTATTTGCATGGTTGTGCCATGCCTGCCATCAAAAAATATCAACTGCGACTTGTTTTACCGCGTACTGCTTGTGCACGTAGTACATGCACTCACGTTGCACCCAAATCCTAATACACATCTTCGTGTTAGATACGTATGGTTAGATCCGTATGTACAACTACTACTTATACTGCCAATCTTTCGATTTTATCCGTAAATTATTGTTTTAGCAAGCCTTTATTGACGCAAGGCCGCTTGTTGCTGTGCCAGGCGCTGGGCTTCGATGATTTGGTCTTCGAGTTCGGGTGACATTTCCAGCGCGACTTGCGGAACATCGCCCGGTTGCTCCGCATCGAGTTTCAGTATGATGCGTTGGCCATTAAAGGCGGCCGGCGCAGCCTGAACCTCAATGTACTTTTGTATCAGTGCATCGACGGCTTGCTGCGCGCGGGCCAACGCGGCGGCGTCGAGTGGCAGGCCGGCCAATTGTTGATTAACGACGCGCGCCAGGTCTGATGTGAAAAACAGGAACGCGGCCGCACCCCGGCAATCGGGATGGTCATAGCCCCAGGGTGGCGATTCGCCGGCGGCTGAATGGGAAGAATTGGAAGCATTCATTTCGCCATTGTAGGGTAGTCTATGCCAGCAGGCAGCGCGATAAATCGCGCCGCGCTGGGGGGGTAAACAGGAAATCTATGCGCATTGCGGTTTATTTCATCGGGATGGTGTGGTTGAGTCTGGCGGCAGTCGGCTGTGTCAATAAAGAGCCAGAAGAACGCGCCGCGTTCATCACGGGGTTGCAGACCCAGGTGATTGCTTCGCCAGACTTGCGCGTACCGGCGCCTGACGAGGCCCAGCGCGACGCCTGGGGAGACTACGCCAAGCAGTACGCGGTGTTGATGGAATCCAATAACGCGGCGGCGGCGTTGAGACAGCATCTCGTGCACGCGTTCGATCACGCGACGTTGTCGTCCGTGGCGCAACTGCAGGGCCGTCTAGAGGTGTTGCGGACTGATCGGCAGGCCCTGCTCAAGGCGCGAGAGGCACTGCGCGAGGCACAGGCCCAAGCCCAGACCCAGCGCGCCGAATGGAAGCAGCCTGCCGATTTGCAGTCCGTCTACGCACAGGCCTATGACAAGGCCGTCACGCAGCCCGCTGAGATCCTCGGTGGGTTGACCGCCACCGCATTAGCCGCGCTGGATGATGGGTTGCGAGCGTCGGATTTCGTCGCCCAGCATGCCAATCAGATGACTATCGAGGCCGATTCCGCCGTTGTGCAGGATCCTTCCGTCCAGCACGAACTGAATCAATTGCTCGACGCGTTAAATAGTCATGCCGACGCCATCGAGCAAGCGTCAAGCCGCTTGCAAACATTGCAGTCTTTATAACCACTGAGTTTGTACAATTCGCCACACGCGGCTGGGGCCGCCCACGGAATCAAACTATGAACGGGTCTAGCCTGTATTACCGCTTTTTCTTATTGCTTTTGGCGGCCGTGTCGATTGCCTTTTTATGGCTCTTGTGGCCGCTGTATGGCGCGATATTCTGGGGGTCGATTCTGGCTATTATTTTTGCGCCGGTTCATCGGCGCATCGCCAGCAAATTGGGCGCACGTCGTAATCTTGCCGCCCTGATCTCATTGCTGCTGGTCTTGTTTGTGGTGATCGTACCCGTGGCATTCATCACCGCCTCGCTGATACAAGAGGGGGCGAATCTGTATCAGCGCATGAAATCGGGAAATTTGAACTTCGGTGCGTATTTCCAGCAAATTCTCGACGCGTTGCCATCCAGTGTGCACAGCATGCTGTCGCGTTTTGGGGTGGGTGACTTCACCAGTATTCAGGAAAAACTGACTGCGGGTGCGTTGCAAGCCAGCCAGTATCTCGCGACCCAGGCCATCAATATCGGTCAGAACACCTTTGAGTTCCTGGTGAGTTTTGGCGTGATGCTGTATCTGTTGTATTTTTTGCTGCGCGACGGATCGATCTTGTCGGCGCGACTGCGTCAGGCGATTCCACTCAGTGACACGCACAAGATGCATTTGCTTCGCAAGTTCACCACGGTCATCCGTGCGACTGTGAAGGGCAACATCGCCGTGGCGGCGGCCCAAGGGGTGCTGGGCGGCGTGATTTTCTACGCATTGGGCATTCAAGGGCCGGTGTTGTGGGGCGTGGTCATGGCGTTCCTGTCATTGCTGCCCGCCATCGGAGCGGGTCTGATCTGGGCGCCCGTCGCGGTGTACTTCCTGGTCAGTGGGCATATGTGGGAAGGGGTGGCCCTGGTGTTGTACGGGGTGCTCGTGATTGGCATGGTGGATAACGTGTTGCGCCCGTTGTTGGTGGGTAAAGACACCAAGCTGCCCGATTATGTAGTACTCATTTCCACCTTGGGCGGCATGGGGTTGTTCGGGCTCAATGGCTTTGTCATCGGACCGCTGATCGCTGCGCTATTCATCGCCTGCTGGGACCTGTTTTCCTCTGGTATTGCGCTGCCTGAGGACGGGCACGAGTCACACCCGGGTGCGCCGCGTGTCGCTCCCGCGCAACGATCGCCCGGCACACCACGAGTCGATTCCGCTAAAAAAACCGGAGATTTCCAACAAAATAACCGTCCCGAACAAAGCGGCCACTCTCGGCGTCGAGTACGTTCCACTAAGCCTTGATCGCCTGCAGGGCAAAAAAGTAGGAATTTATAGGCGTATGTAACGTTATCGTAATGGTTTTCAAAGAATGCAAACGAACCGAGCAGACTTCTGATTTTGTTCTACTCTGGAGGGGTAGGACGTCATCAAGGAGATCAGGCTATGGACACTCTTGCTGCGTTTACCTCCAAAGTGAGCTACTCCATTCGCCCATGGGTACATGAAATGGGTATTGGTGAGTACCGGGGCTGCGTCGACGTAATCGGTCGCGAAGGGCTCCGCACATTCAGTTTTGCCCGGTTTTGCGAAATTTCCCGTCCTGGGCGCGAACGTGCCGAACACGACGCCATGCGTCTCGCGATGCAGTTGCGTGACACAGAATGTAGCGATGGGAAAAGCTGGATTCTCCCCGGCCAGATCAGCCAACGGGGTGAAGAGGGGCTGCTGGCCGATGTCCCCAGTAGTTTGCTGAGTCCCAACTCGAGCCCGGTTTCTGGACGTCGCGGCAAACGGCACTTGAGAGTGGCGGCGTAGATCCCGGCGCTTTGTCTCTTGCACATGATTCCGTTCGGCATGTAGGCAGATGCCGGATGGATCTTCGGGTTGGGTTTTTTCCCGATGATGTCATCTACAATGCGTCGCGGTGCACGTTGTGACGATGTGCCGGCCTGCAGCTTATTGGTAGTATGACGCGCTCGAAAAAATCAGCCTCCACAAAGAAACGTTCAAAAGCCAGCGTTAAATCCAGTAAAACCCATCGATCCGGTCGATTTTTGCGGGCGTTTGTCGTCTGCGCGATTACCGGTTTCGGGCTTGGGTCTTATCTTCTTAATCCTCAATGGCGGCCGTCATTGACATGGCAGCCTCCGACGCAATGGCAATTGCCCGCGCAGTGGCAATTGCCGTCTCAATGGACACTACCCTTTGACTGGGAATTGCCCTTTGAATGGGAGTTGCCCGC
Organism: Bordetella tumulicola; assembly: GCF_054779135.1. Lineage (NCBI taxonomy): Bacteria > Pseudomonadati > Pseudomonadota > Betaproteobacteria > Burkholderiales > Alcaligenaceae > Bordetella > Bordetella tumulicola. The sequence continues at coordinate 217,611 of NZ_BAAGYU010000008.1, forward strand.
GTCAGCACAGGAGGTCCTGGCTCGTCTGGGGTGGCAAGGGCTAGAGGAGGACGCTGGGGCCACGGCGCCGTCCGTCCCGTTGAGTGGTCCGTCCGTTCAAACGCAATTTTCCGCGTGCCCACAGATTTTTCCCGACCAGCGTCCACCCATTGTTCCCGCAACACAAGGGCTACGCGAGCTGTGTTTTTCGGGGTTCGCTGTGTTGCATAACGGCCAGACCAAAACACCTGTTTTTGTCGCTGAGCGCCTGAATCGGGGGCTCTTGACGCAAGCTCAGGGATTAACGCGGACGGACAATTTTTACGAAGAGGCGCGCTTGCCCAAAGCCGAGCGCGCGGATCTGGATGATTACCGGGGCTCTGGTTATTCGCGTGGGCACATGGCGCCCGCCGCGGATATGTATAACGCGGAAACCATGGCACAGAGCTTCTCGCTGGCCAATATGGTGCCTCAAGACCAGACGCACAATGCAGGGCCCTGGAGCCGCATTGAGCAAGACACCCGGAAGTACATCATGCGCGCGGCGGGCGACGTTTATATTTTCACGGGGCCGGTTTACTCCGAGAGCCCGAGATCGATTGGCACCGGGGTCGCGGTGCCCACCCATTTGTACAAACTGGTCTATGACCCGGCGACAGGACGTTCGTGGGCCTATTGGCAGGCCAATAGCGCCAGCACGCGGGCGGGCGCACCGATCAGCTATGACGAGCTGGTGAAACGCACGGGCGTGCGTTTCCTGCCCACGGCGACATCAGCGGTATCGTCGGTCGTGCGGCCGACGAATTCAGTTGCCAATTCGGACTAAATTACCCTTGAGTGCGACGCCGGACATGATGGCGCCGACGTGGCATTCGAAGTTGGTCTTGTCGGTGTATTCGTTTTTGCGGAAGTAGCTGACGATGTTGGTGACCGCGTTTGCGCCGGCGTTCTTGGCTGCTTCCTGGAGTTGAATCAGGGCCGATTGGGCCGTCCAGATGCAGATTTCGTCATTTTCCTTGCCAAAGGCGTTGCTCTTCTTGTTGGTGATGACGTCGGCCTGTATCAGCTTGCCTGTGGGGCCCGTGCCAGCGAGGTAGAACTTGACGCTACCATCGAGTTTGCCGGCGGTTGTCGCGGCGTCGATGGCCTGCTTGAGCGGCAGGTGGACAATGTCGTCGGCGGCATAGGCGCCGGTAGCTGCCAGGGCGAAAGTCAGGCAAACGCTGGCTTGGGCAAGACGAGCGCGGATCAGAGACATGGTTTCTTCCTTGTATTTGGATAAACAGCGTGCGGGGTGGTTAAGGCCAACGCCGAAAAATCAAAGACGTATTGATACCACCAAAGGCGAAATTGTTGTTCATCACGTACTCGAGGTCGGCCTGGCGGGCCGTGCCGGTGATGTAGTCCAATTCCCCGCACTGTGGGTCGACCTCGGTAAGGTTGAGAGTGGGTGTATAGCGGCCTTTTTTGAGCATCTCGATACTGAACCAGGATTCGAGTGCACCGCAGGCCCCCAGGGTATGGCCCAGGTAGCTTTTGTGCGAGCTGATCATCATTCGCGGACCAAACAAGTCATGTGTCGCATTGGTTTCGGCGATATCGCCGTGCTCGGTCGCGGTGCCATGTCCATTGACATAACCGATGGCCTCGGGCGGTACGCCCGCATCGGCCAATGCCTGGGCCATCGCGATGCGCATGGTGGTGGCTTCGGGACGCGTGATGTGCGTGCCATCGGAGTTGCTGCCAAATCCGACGAGTTCGGCATGTATACGTGCACCGCGCGCCTGGGCGTGCGAGAGCGACTCCAGTACCAGGATACCGGCCCCTTCGCCGATCACTAGGCCGTCGCGGGCCCGGTCATACGGGCGCGGCGTGAGTTCGGGAGTCTCGTTTCTCTGGCTGGTCGCGTAGAGCGCATCGAACACGATGGCTTCGCTCGGGCAAAGCTCCTCGGCGCCGCCCGCCAGCATCAGCGCCTGGCGACCATAGCGGACAGCCTCGAACGCATAGCCGATGCCTTGACTGCCTGAGGTGCAGGCACTGGAGGTCGGGATCACACGCCCCTTTAGGCCAAAGAAAATGCCGATATTGGCAGCGGTGGTGTGCGGCATCATGCGCACATATGAATTCGCATTCAAGTTGTCGGTCGTGCCATCGATCAGCATCCTGCCAAAGGCCTGGACATCGGCTGTGCTGCCCGTCGACGACCCACAAGCGACCCCCATGCGGCCGTCGCTGATGCAGGGATCGCCGAGCAGGCCGGCATCCGCCAGCGCGCGCTCGGCCGCGTACACCGATAGTTGCGACACCCTGCCCATGCTGCGCAGTTGCTTGCGGGTCCAGTGCGAGGGTGTGGTGAAGGCTGGCAGCGGCGCGGCCAGACGCGTGTTCATGTCCGTGTAGCGATTCCAGTCGGGCATGTACTGCACCGCATTGCGTCCGGTATCGAACGCCGCCTCGATTTGGTCCCATTGATCACCCAGGGCGCATAGGCCGCCCATACCGGTGACGACGACGCGTTCCATCAGCACAACCCTCCGTTGACCGCCAAAACCTGGCGTGTGATGTAGCCAGCAGGCTGTGACATGAAAAATACTACCGCGGCGGCGACTTCTTCGGGAGTGCCCATGCGTTGGGCAGGCACGGCCTTGAGGATTTCTTCGACTGGGACGTGTTCATCGAGCATATCCGTATCGATCAGGCCCGGTGCGACGCAATTGACGGTGATTTGCCGTTTGGCGAGTTCGACGGCGAGGGCCTTGGCCGCGCCGATCAGGCCGGCCTTGGAGGCGCTGTAGTTGACCTGACCGCGGTTGCCGATCAGCCCGGAGACCGATGCCATGCAAACGATGCGGCCGCTGGCACGGCGTCGAATCATGGGCATGATGACAGGGTGCAGCACGTTGTAGAACCCATCCAGATTCGTGCGCAGGACGCTGTCCCAGTCATCATCGCTCAGGGCCGGGAAGGCATTGTCACGGGTGAGGCCGGCGTTGAGCACAACGCCGTAATAGGCGCCATGCGCCTCAATGTCGGCCTCTAGGGCAGCGCGGGCGGCGGCTCGGTCGCTGACGTCGAATTGCAGCACGCGCGCGTCACGACTGAGCGCACGGACCGATGCGGCCGTGGCTTCAGCTTGCTCGCGCCTGTCGCGGCAGTGGATGACGAGATTGTGGCCGGCCTGAGCCAGTGCGATTGCAATAGCGCGTCCGATGCCCCGGCTGGAGCCCGTGACGAGAATAAAAGAAGAATTCATACGTTTGTTTTCATGTAATGCGAGCGTCAGCGCGGTTCTTGTTCTTGCATAAAAGCACTGGGATCCGGCGGCCGGTAAACATTAAGCCGAGCACAGGCCAATAGGCGATCGAGTGAGGACAGCTTGCACTCGAACACCCCCATGCCCGAATCATCCTGCAGGCTACGTTTTACGTCCACGATCAATTCCATGCCGGCGGTGAAAGCGCAAAGGTGGCATTCATAGTGGCGCGTACCGAGTAAAAACCCCAGTTCTACCGGTTGATTGGCGGCGCGTGCGTGACATCCCGCCCATGCGGCCACGGCTTGGGCCATGAATTCCAATCCCATCCAGTTGGCCAGCGTGTTGTCCGGCAAGTGAAAGGGGCCGCTGGCGCGCACGGTGGCACGCGCGCGCAGGGTGTCTGCGTCGAAAGTCAGCACTTCGTCCAGCAGAATCGCGTCGCCGGCGTGCGGGACGAGTTCGGCGATAGGCCAGATTGTCATGATGCCGCTGCGAGAATCAGGCTGGTGTTGTTGCCCCCAAAGGCAAAGGAATTGCTCATCGCGATGCGTCGCTGGCGCTCGCCGTAGCGCTGTGTTCCATTGCAGAAATCGAGTGTTGGCAACTGCGGATCGGGTACGCCGTCCCACGCATGGAGAGGCAACGGTTGCCCACGACTGGCGCGATCGAGGGTGAGCCAGGTGATCGCGGCCTCAAGCACGCCCGCTGCACCCAAGGTGTGGCCCGTCATGCCCTTGGTCGAGGCGCAGGGGACGCCGGAGGGGAATAAGCTTTGCATGGCGTGACTTTCCATCGCGTCATTGAGCGCGGTACCGGTTCCGTGGAGATTAACCCAACCAATCTCGTTGGCCTCCAGGTTCGCATCGGCCAGGGCGGCCTGCATTGCTTGCCGGGCGCCAGCGCCGGTGGGCTCGGGCGCCGACATGTGCCAGGCGTCGGAGCTGCCGCCGCCGCCCAGCAGGGCGACGTCTCCGGTAGGCTCGCGATGCATCAAAAACAATGCGGCAGCCTCACCAATATTGATGCCGGCGCGATTGGCAGAAAACGGCAGGCAGCGCGTGTCGGAAATCGCTTCGAGGGCGGCAAACCCATTGATGGTAAGACGGCATAGCGAGTCGGCGCCGCCGCAGATGACGGCATCGCAGGCATTCAGTTGCAGCAGGCGGCGCGCCGATAGCAGCGCGCGTGCACTCGAGGTGCAGGCCGTCGACAGGGTATAGGCGGGACCGGCCGTGCCGAGCCATTCGGCGAGAAACTCTGCCGGTGCATTCAGGGCCTGGCGCCGATAGTCATGACCCGCGGGCCAGCTACCCGTCGTCGCCAAGGTGGTAAACGCGGGTGCATTGTCGTTAATGCCGGAGGTACTGGTGCCCAGGACGATGCCGACGCGCGCGGCGCCGTAGCGGTCCAATGCGGCGCGTAGTTGGGGTTCGATTTGTTGCGCTGCAGCGAGTAAGAGACGATTGTTGCGGCTATGCAAATGCGCTGGCAAGTGAGGCGGAATCTCGGGTAGCGCGGCGTCTACGGCAGCGAGCGTGATGCTGCGATTTTTCACCCAGCCCTCTTCTTGACGCAGACCACGGCAGTCAGCCGCCAGCAGGCGCGCGCGTACCGTCGCGGTATCGGCGCCGAGCGCACAGACGATTCCTGGCGCGTCCAGCCAATGGGTTTCGTTCATGGCTTTTCCTTCAGCGGCATCACTTGCCAGCGAGTGCCATCGTTGAGCTCGATGCGTAGTGTGTCGCCGGGCATTGGTGTGACGCTGACGAGGGGCTTGCCCTGCGCGTTGAGGATGCGCGTGTGATCCGCTAGCGTGACGTTGGACGCGCCGTAGCGGGAGGCCAGTTCCGCCTGGGGCGTCCAGGCAAAGATCAGAGCCGCGAATAGTGATCGCGCTTTCGCGTTCGGGGGCAGGAAGCCATCGGTGCGCCATTGGCCATCCTCGAGTATCTGGCGGGCACGAGGCGCGCCAAGCGGATCGAACAGGGACCAGCGCGTGCCGCTTCCTTCGGATTGCACGACCAGCATGGCATCGTTGACGGCCTCGCCGGGGCGCTGCTCTGTGACGTGGAGCATGCGTGGCGTCGTCAACGCGATGGGTTCGCGCGGCACGGGCAGGCTGCTGGCGCAGCCAGCTACCAGCACGCTGACCAATGTACCCATTGCCATGAGGTTGCACAGGCGAGAAAGGGGGGCGGAGCGAAGATTCATTGCGGATCAAAGTGCCGTTGCTGCGGCGCGCTCAGTGGCACCCTGGCATATCTCGGCCAGGGTGGCAAGGCGCCGCCGGGATTCGGCGACATACGGGTTGGCTTGATCCCAAGCATAGCCTGCCAGGATGGAACTGATCATGGCGCGAATTGCGGGTTGGGGTTGCTCGTAGAACACGACATCCTGGAACGCGCCTTCGTACCAGCCTTGCACATAGGTGCGAAAGGTCTCCACACCCACCATCAGCGGGTCGGCAAAATCCCGTTGCCAGTCGACGGTCTCACCGCTCAATTGGCGATGCAGGGCGTCGGCGGCCAGTTTTGAGGAGCGTAACGCGATGGTGACGCCCGATGAGAACACCGGATCGAGGAACTCGGCGGCATTGCCCAGCAGGGCGAAACCCGGGCCGTGCAAAGACCGCACGCTGGCGGAGTAGCCGCTGATGAGATTGGCTGGAGTGTCCCATTGTGCGTTGCCTAGCAAGCGCTGCAGATTGGGCGCGGCATCGCAGGTACTGCGCAGTGTGTCCATGAGCGGTTCGTCGGACGAGCCAAAGAGATTAACGTCGCCGACGACCCCGATTGAGCTGCGACCGTTCGAGAAGGGAATGAGCCAGTACCAGATGTCGCGGATTTTCGGATGGACAGTGATCAGGATCTTGTTGCGATCAAACTGTTCACTATCGATACGGTCTTCGATGTGGGTGAAAATCGCCTTGCGCGGGGGCGCGGAGGAAGGTTGTTCCAGATCGCACAGGCGAGCCAGCACGCGGCCATACCCGCTGGCGTCGAGCACAAAATCGCAAGTCACCTGATAGGAGGAGCCGTCGGCACTACTGACATCCAGCACAGGGCGCGCGCCGCTGAAGTCAGCGGCCGTGACCGTTTGTTCGTAGCGAATTTCCACGCCCTGGCGCTCGGCATCGTCGGCCAGGACTTTATCGAACTGCGCGCGCAATACCTGGAACGTGGTGCCAGGGCCAGGCGAGAATTTGTCACGAAAATCAAAGGTCGTGTAAGCGTTGCCGCAAGCAAAAGCCGCACCGTTCTTGGTCTGGAAGCCTGCGGCGCGGACCGCGTCCATCATTCCGGCTTCTTCGATGAATTCCAGACAGTGAGCCAGCAGGCTCTCGCCAATCGAAAAGCGCGGAAAACGCTGTCGCTCCAGGATCAGCACATCATGGCCCCGACGCTTGAGCAGCGCGGCTGCGACCGAGCCCGAGGGGCCTGCTCCAATCACGACGATTTGACGATTTTGCATGGGAATCTCTGTGAGGATTACGGTTGGGAGTGAGGTGGGTGAGACAGGAACGGGCTACGGATCCAGGCCGCGCAAAAGACCGAGCACAGCACGCCGATCGTCACGGTCAGTCCAAAGCTGGCGATGGCGGGCGTGGCGCTGGCCGCGAGCATCCCGAATGAAAACAGTGTCGTCAATGCGCCCAGGGATATACCGATCACGCAGGCGGGGGCGCCGCCCACGCCTTCATACATGAAGATCGCGTAGTCGACGGCCAGTGCCGAGGTCAGCAGCAGCCCAAACAACGAGAACAGGGTGATTGGCTGGCCGGTAAAGCCGAGTATGGCTAGCGTCGCGACGGTGGCGATGATCGGTACTGTCAGGATGCGCAACATCGCCGCGCGACCCAGCAGGAGGGCTATCAGCAGACCGGCCACCACATAAGAACCGATCTTGAGCTCGGCGGCTTTCAATCGTGTGGCGGAAAACAGAGCATTGAGTTCGCCCGCACGGTCGATCAGCGACACGCCTGCTTGTCCCTCGGCCACGTGTACGAGCACCTCGGCGGAACTCAGGCCCTGCAGGGTGACCAGACCCGCCACCTCGCCATCGATGGGGCCGAGCCACAGCGTACGCCAGCGTTCTGCGAGCGGTGAGGCCAGTACCTGATCGAGGCTGAGCAGGGGCAGGGATGTCAGCGTCTTCAGCTCAGCTTGAATGGCGCTTTCAGGCAGGCCCAGCTCGGTGAGTGCGCGCCATGCGGCTGGGTTGTCGGCCTGGGCATGTAATTGAGCTTGCAATTGCTGCTGTGCCGCGCGCGGTACCGCGACTTGGCTAAGCGCGTCGTAGCCCTTTAATTTTCCCTCTGTCACGAGGGAGTCGAGTCGTGCCGTTAATGCGGCCTGACGCTGGAGCAAGGTATCCGTATCGGGCGCTCGCACGAGAAAGAATTGGCTAGTGGGCATGACACCGGTGATGGCGGCGATTTCTTGTGCCTGCTCGAGCAGGGTCGCCGGCGCGCTCAACCATTGACGCATATCGTCGCGCATGTCCAGGCGAAGAATGCCGGCGACGCTCAGGCCGATCATCAGCCATAACATGAAATGACGCAAAGTACGCGGTGCCCGGCGGGCGCTCGCGATGCCATCCAGCAAGCGTTCGGCCGCACGAGCTAAAAGTGCCGAGGGACGGGGGCGTAGTCGCGGCAGTAGCGACGGAAGCAGCAGTACCGTCGTGGCGTACGACGCAGCCAGACCAGCCGTGGAAAACACGGCAGTCTGGGTCAGGGCGGGAAAGGGGGTAAAGGCCAGCGCCACATAGCCGGTCAGTGTGGCGGCCAGACTGATGGTCAGGCCGGGCAATACGCGCCGCATCGCGGTATGCGACTGCCAATCGGGCATGCCGTAGCTTTTACCGAGCCAATGCATGGGGAAATCAATGGCGATGCCGAGCAGGCTCATGCCGATCACCAGCGTGAGCACATGGACTTCACCGAACAGCGCAATGCTGGCGGCCAAGCCGGCCACAAAGCCGACCGCCACTGGAAAAAACGCCAGTAGTACGCTGGCGCGGCGCAGGGCCAGCAGCAGGACCAGGACGGTGCCGATCAGCGACACGATGCCGATACGACCGCTTTCATCGGCCGCCTGTTCGCTACCGGCCGCGGCGTAGAGGACGCCACCCGTTGCCAGCAGGGCGCCGCCGCCTTGGGTGACAGCGGCATCCGCTTGCCGCACTATCGTTGCGATCGCACGGCTGGTTTCGCCATCAAACGCTCTACCGCGGATCTGCCCCAACATGAGTACCCAGGTACGACCCTCGGCGTTGGCTTGCAGCGTGGTGGTAGGTAGGTCCAGTTGCACAGTGCCCGTGGGTCGCATCGCACGTTCGACGCGCGAGGTCAGACCCAAAAAGTCGTCGTTCAGAGGGACGACACCAGCGCTGCCGAAGGGATCGAGTATTTGGGTCGCGCGGCGACCGGCGTAGGCTGCCGGATCATTGATGAGCAGGTGCCGGTCGTCGCTCGGCAGCATGGCAAGACGCATGGCGAGCAGGCTTTGACGTAGCTCCGGCAACGCGACGTCAATGTGCAAACGCACGCTGTCAAAACGCTGGCTATCTCGTAGCCGGCTCGCAACGGATTCAGCTAGCGACACGGCCTGTTTGCGGTCGGCATGACCGACCAATACCACCATCTGGCGCGTAAGCGGCGCATCAACGCGCGCCTGAGCCTGAGCCTGCGCGCGCAGCGGATCCGTGGTGGTGTGCGGTACCAGTACCATCAGATCTGAGGTAACGGGCCAGCCGTGACGGCACTGCCAGCCCAGCAGAGCTAGCAAAAGCACGAGCGCGACCCAAGCCGCGCGACGCAGGTGCCGTTCAGTCGGTGAGGTCGCGCTGTGCATCATCGCTCAACGAAGAGGCTGTCCGGGCGTCCTCCATGCGCAACACCGTACGGTCGCCCTGGGTTTCGCGCAGTTCGATGCGCTGCACCAGTGTGCCGCCGCGGATCTCGATGTCCGTGAAAACCTGGCGTAGCAGTAGCGAACTGGGCGTCATCAGCACGCGCCAGTCGGTGGGTGTTCCTTCCAACCGAAGGTTGAAGTTTTCGGCGAGACCTTCCGCGTCACCGCTCAGCAGGGCGAGAAATAGTTGAGTTTCGCGATTGCTGCTGCCGGGCGCAGGCTGCCAGGTATCGTCGGGTAGCTTGCGTGCTACCCCTTGCAAAGTGATGCGCAAGTTCTGCTCCAGCGGGCTGCGCAGGTGCCATAGCACGCCTTTACCTGTGGCCAGCACGAACTCGCCGCGCGAGACCAGTGGCTCGGCAAGCGAACGCAGGTGCTTTTCCTGTACGAATTTGCCGCGCACCACAGGCGCCGCGGTTAATTGCTCACGCAATTGGGCGAGGTCGAAGGCCCAGCCTGCGGCGGGCAGCAACAACGCACACAAGGTCAGGACAGGCAGTCGCAACATCTGGCGCAGGAAGATCATCGGGCAGCTCCGAGTTGGGTCAAGCGGGTTTCGATGGCCGTGCACATTGGCTCGGGCGACATCAACTGCATCTCACGTGTGGCAACATCGACGGCGACTTGTATCGAACTGGCGCGCGTGATGCGTTGTCCGGAGGCGGCATCGGAGATGAGGTAATGGATCTTCAGGCGGCTTTCCCACTCGACCAATTCGGCACGCACCTGCAAGTGCTGGCCAAACGTCGCCGGCTGTACATAGCGGAGTTGCAGGTCGATCACAGGCCAGACATAGCCCGAGGCCCGCATGACGGAATAGTCGTAGTTCAGATCGGCCAGCAGCGCGCAACGCGCCTGCTCCAGGTATTTAACGTAGTGACCGTGCCAAACTACCTGCATCATGTCGACGTCGTAGAACGGGACCTCGATGTCGATTTGCACACTATGAACGCCGCGGCTACGCATCGTCGCTCCAGAAGGGATAAAAGTTGAACCATTGCAGTGGGGCACCGGCGCAGCTACGCGATAGATGGTCGGCGTAAGCCTGGGCCCAGCGTGCAACCTCTTGTTCACGGGTTGCGCGGGTCCATTGCACTCGATCGGTCAGACGTGAGATGGCGATGCGATAGCGACCGTTGTGACGCGTGCAATCGAGGACATTGACTGGACATCCCAGCAGGCCGGCAAGCAGCCAGGGTCCTTGTGGCAGGCGTGCTCGCGCCCCGAGAAAATCGACCTCCGCCGTGCGCTCGCCTGACAAGGGGATACGATCGCCGGTAATGGCAATCCATTCGCCGCGGGTCAGCGCCTGAGCCAGTTCCATCATGCGTACCGCATCCAGTTCACTCACCTGAATGAGGCGCAGGTGCACGGCCTCCGACTCGCCCATCAGACGGTTGAACGCCTCCGCATGTTTGTTGTGCACCAGCACATTGAGCGTCAGTCTTTGTTCGCGTTCAGCTAGCGCGCGGCAGATCTCGATATTGCCCAGATGCGACCCGACCAGCAATTGGCCGCTACCTTTGCGCATTTGCGGGTGCAGATTGTCGGGGTCGACCAGGTCGACATCCGAGAGATGGATCTTGTCCTGCCAGACGTCGAGTTTGTCAAGCAATGCGCTGGAAAACGCCAGATACTGGCGGTAGACCGGCGCGTAACGTGGCAGCACCACATCGGGATGGGTGGCGACCAGGCGGCGCTGGTAGCTTGCGATGCTGCGGCGCGCGCGGCGGCCGGTCAGGTAGAAATACAGCACCACTAACCACATCACCGGCGCGACGGCCCGGCGCCCCAGGTGGCGTGCCGCCGCCGCGGTGATTCGCAGCAGCAGCGGATTGCCGCGTTCGGGCTGATCGGCCCAGTGGGCGGAATCGGGGGCAGGCCGCGTCATGATGCCGGCCTCACACGACGCCATAGCAGACGCGGCGACCGTCGCAACATGCCAAAGAAAAGTCGCGCATGCATGCGGCTGATCAGCACGTTGTCGGCCAGCCCGCGAAAATGCGAGACGCCATCTGCGGGATAACTCACGCGCGTTGGTATCCAGTGCATCGGTACATTGGCCCAGTGCAGATGGACTACCACGCCGATGTCGAAGTCCATGTGGTCTCCGGAACCGGGTAGCGCGGGAAGCGTTTGCGCCAGGGGGTATACACGGAATCCGCACATGGCATCAGGGATGTCGCGCGACAGGGTGTTGACCCAGACCCAGACGCGCGTGAGTCGGCGGCCGTATAGCCGCGTGCGAGGCGCCTCATCGCCGAACACGGGCTGGCCACACACGAGCGCCCGTGGCTCCGCTCGGGCCTTGTCGAGCAGGCGTTGTACATCGTGCAGATCATGTTGGCCGTCGGCGTCAATCTGTAGCGCATGGGTGTAGCCCGCTGCGGCGGCCGCGCGTAGGCCCTCTTGTACGGCAATACCTTTGCCGCCATTGACCGCACGGCGCATCAGCGTGATGCCGGGTCCGGCCAGCGCGTCCAGCACCGCCGCGCAATCCGCGTCTGAACCATCATCGACCAGCATGCAAGGCAAGTTCAGTGTACGCAGCGCCACCACCACGGTGCCGACCTTGGCGGCGTGATTGTAGACAGGGATCACCGCGCAGGGCTTAAACGGATCGGGATTCATCGGAAGAGGTGCACACGATACGGCCGGATGAGCAGGGCTTACCCGACATATGATAGGAAAAAGTAAGCTTGTGTCGCGTGTCGTCCCAGCGCAGCGAGAGCATGGCCCGATCTCCCGGGCGCATCAAACGCTGGAATTTCAGATTTTCGATGTTGCTGGCCCGCAAATCGGGACGCACATGTACGCGGGCTTGATCCATCGCCCATTCGATCTGCAGTACGCCGGGCACTACGGGTGAGCAGGGGAAGTGTCCCGGAAACACCGGCAGATCGAGTGGCACGTCGAATTCGGCCTGTAGCGTGCCGTCTTCAAGGGACGAGGGCGCCTCAAAATTCGGATGACGGGGTCGCGGACCGGCCAATTCGATGAATTGCGCCTGGGTCAACTTGCCCTGGGCATTCCAGGGTAACTGGGGCAGTAGGCGCCAGGAGCGCGGCACCGCCAACGGCGGGACGCGACCATGCAGATGGCGACGCAGGCCGTCAAGCAGCAGGCGTCGCCCGCCATTGCGCAGCGTGTGCAGGCCCGCTGTCGTGAGCACAATCAGTGCGCTGAGTCTCGGTCGTCCCGGCGCCAGGCCCATGCGGACATCCGCCACGTGAGGGTGCGACAGCAGGACCTGCTCGATTTCGAGCAGGCTGATGCGCTTTTCTTCGAGCTTAATAATGCGATCCAGACGGCCGTGCAATTGCAATCCGTTCCCCGTCAGGGTGGCGGCATCGGCCGTTTGTTCTCGTCCCGCCGTCCACGGCGAGGCTATCCACAACGCGCCGTGCTCATTCAGGCCGGCCCGCACGTCCTGCAACAGACGCCAATCGACATCGCCTTGACGCGTTGCGGCCGCACCGGTCTCGGAACTGCCGTAAATCTCGATCGGCCGGCAATCGCAGGCCGCCGCAATTTGATCGGATACCTCAGGCGGGAGCGGGCCGCCGGCCGTGTAGATCGCCATGAGACGCCCACGCAGCACAGGCCAATCGATGCGCTGCTGTACGCGACGCAGCAGTGCGGGGCTGGCGATCCAGAGAAAGCGCGGATGCGTCAGACTCGCCTGCATCAGCTCTTCGGGATAGTGGCGTTGTGGACGATCGATCAGATGCCCGGCACACAGCGGCCAGAGCACGCGAAATGGCAGGCCAAACATATGATGCGGGCCGACGCTGCCCAGCACACACAAGGTCTCGCGCGTGGGCCAGTGCCGTTCCAGGGCGCACACTTCGTCGGCCAGTTGCCGCCACCGCTTGGCGATGGGTTTTGGCACGCCGCTAGAGCCCGAGGTGTACAACACCAGTCCAGCGACTTCCGCATCCAGCACACGGGCCGGCAGCGCGGTGCCCATGAGTTCGGCGGAGGAGAAAACGCGCGCTGACGGTAGCGGGACGTCGGCGTCGGATAGCCAAAAATCGACATTTGTATCGACACGCGCACACGCCGATGGCAGCACGTCGCCGGGCAAGTGAGCCATGACACCCGCGCGCCAGCAGCCCACCAGAGCGATCGCAAGTTCGATGGCATCCTCAAACCAGAGTGCGACATTGCGGACACCGCGTTCCTGCAGCGCACCCGCCAGACACAGCGCGCGTTCACGAAACCCGGCGCGGCTCAGGTCAGGCGTGGCGGCCAGCGGCCGATCTTCGTCGCGCGGCAGCAGTAATTCGGTAGGGTCGATCCAAAAGGGAGCGTTCATCGTCAGGTTGCTTTCGCACCCTCTATCACGCGCGGACGCAGCAACCATTCGCCCATGAACAGCACACCCATCAGCGCGTAGCTAATGGCCCCGTTGTACCAAGTCCAGGCTTGCCACGAGCCCCATAGCCCGAGCGCCGCGGCAACCAGGCCGTTAACCAAGAAAAAAACGCACCAAACCTGCGTCACTCGGCGGGTATAGAGCACCCCTTCGGGGGAAAGATCGGGGTGGCGCAGACGAGCGAGCCGTTCGATCACGGGGCGACCGCGCAGCAGGCTCGCACCAAAGGCTGCCAGCAGCAGCGCGTTGATCATCACAGGGTAAACACGCAGCGCGGATTCGGTGTTAATCAGGGCCAGCGTAATGCAGCCGACCAATGCCAACGTGGGTAGCCAGCGCCCGCCAGGCTGTGCGTTTGCCGGACGCAGCATGGCGCGCGCAAACCACAGCGTACCGATGACCCCCAGTAGCCAGCCAGTGGGCCAACGCCCCAGGCTCGCGTGCACGACGAAGGGATAGGCGACGCCCAACAGCGCGAGCACCAGTCCCAACGCCGTTTTCATGTGGGGGCGCTCATCTTTTGCCAAACGGCATCCACCACGTCCTGCACCGTACGAACCGTGCGGAAGTCGTCCGCCGCCAGTTTATGGCCGGTCTGACGTTTGATATGGTCAATCAGATCAATCGCATCAATGCTGTCGATTTCCAGATCCGTATAGAGATTGGCGGTGGGCGTGACGCGCTCGGGTTCCAGTTCGAACAACTCAACCAGCGCATCGCGTAGCGCGGCAAAAATATCTTCGCGATTTTGCATGAGTAACTCCGGTATCAAGCGCTGCGTTGCTTCGCGGCGACAAATTTGCTCAGATTGGCCACCGATTCAAAGTGTTCGCGCATGGTGCGTGTTTCGGCATCGATGGTCACATGGAATTTTTTCTGCAGCGCCAGGCCAAGCTCAAGCGCGTCTACAGAGTCCAGGCCCAGGCCATCGCCAAAGAGCTGGGCGTTGCTGTCGATGTCCTCGGGTTGCATGTCTTCGAGTCCGAGGGACTCGATGATCAGGACCTTGATGTCATGTTCCAGCTGAATGTTTGTTGTCATGATCGGTTAATTCAGTGTCGAAATAGGCGTGCAGATGCTCGTTGAGCCTGCGGCCAGCAATGGGTAACGGAGCCTGTGAACTCCATTTAACTGGGTCGATATCCGGGCCTACATGGATGGTGTAGTGCATACGTCGATGCGGAATTCGATACCACGGTTCGCCTTTGGTGAGACTGCGTGGGTTCATGCGGATAACGACAGGTGTAATGACGCAGGCACCCCGCAAGGCGATGGCGCAGGCGCCGCGATGAAAACGGGGCATGCTGTCTCGCGGTGTGCGACCTCCCTCTGGAAACACAAGCAACGCCTGACCATCACGCAGAACCTGCGCCGCCTGATCCAGCATGTCCAAGCTTTCATTGTTACTGATATAGCCAGCCGCGAGAATAGGGCCGCGCGTGAACACGTTACTTACCAGCGCATGCTTGACGACACAATTGGTCTTGGCAACGTGCCCCACGAGAAAGACCACATCCAGCAGGGACGGGTGATTGGCAATGATCATCTGGCCCGGGCGCCCGAGGCGCTCTGCTCCCCGGAAGTCGATAGTCAGAATACCGACAAAAACCATAAATCGGACGAAATAACGAAATGTCCAGGCAATCGCCACGCGGGCACGTTGCTGCCGTTCGTCGGCACTGCCGCCTCGCAAGCGCAATAACGGAAAGACGATCAGGCGTAACGCTAATCCGCCCAGACCAAACAACGTAAAGGCCAGCCCCGTCGCGAATAGGCGCCATAGCCAGGCGTCCTGCCGCGGCGGATTCGTGCCGGGAAGAGGATCCTGCAGCGGAGAGGTGTTCATGATGCGGCGGCGCGGCCCCACTGCCAATGACGTGTCGATCCACTATGAGACCAGGAGGACGTACCGTTGACGAGGTGGCGCAATAAATTGAGTGGGTGCGGCCAGTGTTCAGACACGGGATCCTGGCCTGAACGGGTAAGGGACAGTTGCCAGTCGGACCCGGCACTCAGGCGCAACGCGACGACATACGAAAAGGGCACATCATCGATCCAGGGCAAATAGGCGCGTGGCGGCCGTTCTTCGGCCGCAATGACCAGCACGCGCGGCGCGCCAGCGTGCAATAGTAGGCACGCCTCCTGGATGGCGTGTTCCAGCAAATCCGTATCACCCGCCAAGGCAACGGTCTCCTCGGTTTCTTTGCGGATAATAGACCATTGCCCCAGAATAGCGTTGTGCACCGACAGGCCAAAGGCGGTCGGCGAAAGCGGTTCGTCGGCGGCCAGATCACTCAAGAGCTGGAAGCTGCGTGTGGTTTCACCATGACGCGAAGCAAATACCATAGGCATGGGCGCGCATCCTTCTGCCAACGGCCAGGCGCAGCCGAACGTCATCCGCGCCAGCGGGCTAAGGCGACGGCGCTGCATGGCAGGCAGAAAATGGGTGCTGGGCAAGGTGCCGGTTTCGGGAAACGGGCAGTACGGTGACGTCGCCCATTCACGCCAATGACTTTCGTCATCCAAACCGGGGGCCCACGCTCCCCACTGTTCGATGGTGAACGTAAACATAGCTGGCGATTGTACTGGATAAGGTATTATGTTATTTATAGTTACATAAAGAAATTATTTTCGAGTTACGTAAAGAAACTAATGATTCATATTCAGTTCGGCGGGCCTGCCTGGCAACGTCATTATGACCCTGAGAATCTGAGCGATACGGATCGGGTACGACTGTCGGCCCCCCGGGCTCCGCGTGCCGAAAAAGATTGGCAAGTCAGTCGGTCGATCGCGGCTGAACTGCGCCGTGCTACGGGGGCTGACCGACACGCGCCGTTGGCCTTGAGCCACAGTCGCGGTCACGCGCTGGCTGCGATAGCGCCGGCATCGGTCGTCCTGGCTGTCGATCTGGAGCGTTGTCGTCCACGCGATACCGAAGCCATTGCGCGGTGGGTTTGCACGCCCGAAGAACGTGCGGCCTTGTTGTCCGAGATCGATCCTGCGCGTCGGCTTGAGGACTTCTACGTGCTGTGGACGCTCAAAGAGTCCCTGCTTAAAGCGGCGAGGCTGCCGTTTCCGGCTGGTATGGCGAAAGTGGGTCTGACATATACCGGTGCGTCCGCCGCAGTGCTGCGTGTTCCGGAAGGGCAGTGGCAGGCCAGGGTTTATCGCCTGCCGGAGGATTGGGTGGCGGCGGTCGCGTGGCAGATGGATGTGGATGCGAGAGAGACGGTCACGGACGCGATGCAAACAGATGGGGTGCATTGGTTGCAACCGGCGCTACCGGGTTTGCTGGGGCATTGGCGTACCCCGCCGAGACCATTGATTTCATCGTCAGAATCTCGGTGATCGTTGCACATCATCATTCGACGCGAGCGGCGGTACTACGTTCTTTGATCCGTTGACGGTTCAGCCGTAGCGCTTCGGTAGTCGGTACCCAGGCACCCCAGAACTTATCTGGAATGCCAGGAAAGTCTTCACGCCGGACACCGGTAAAGGTGGGGTTGTAGCCGCGGCGCTTCATTTCCTCGATCAAGTCGGCGTGCCGCCGCGCAAGATAGCCTAGTCGTGTATAGAAGAAAAGCAGATGGCCTTTTCCGAGAGTGTAGGTAGGCGGTTGGGGCGGGACTCCGCGAGCGCAAGCCTTCTGTGCAAGTGCGAAAACGCGAGGCAGCTCTCGGTATTCGGCAACAAGGTGTGGGCCACTTAGCTCTTGAACGGGTACGCAGTTGATGCGGGTCATGTTCGAACTTTTAGCAATCGCTCATAGTGTCGCGCGTATATTCGACGCACTGGAACGAAGCAGATTCAAATACTTCTTTACGGCTTGCTTTTCGCTAATCTGGCCCGACGGAAGGCTCACATTGATCGCGGCCAGTGCTCTGCCTTCGAGATCCTTGACGGTAACGGCCAGGCCGCAAATGGCTTCATCCAGCTCTGCGTCAACCCATGCATAACCGCGTTCCCGAGTGCATAAAATTTCGGCTCGCAGGTCGTTCCGATCTGTCAATGTTTGATTGGTAAGTCGCTTCAGGGGCGCATGTTCAAGAAACTCGTTAAGTTCCGTCTCCTGCAGTTCGGCGAGTAATGCCCGTCCCATGGAAACGGCATTGGCAGGTAGGCGACTGCCCAGGGTGGGGCTGGCCCGCAGGATCTTGTAGGTCGGGACGCGCACGACATAAACGATCTCGTTTCCGTCGAGGATCGACATGGCACATGACTGTTTGATGTGCTGCGATAGTTCCTCGAGCTCTAACTGCGCTTGCCGCCAGAACGGCAATGAATACAGATAAGAAAGGCCAAGATTGAGCACTTTCGGTGTCAGGGAATAACTGCGACCGTCGGTGCGTGTGTACCCAAGATCTGTCAGTGTGAGTACATAGCGCTTGATCACGGACCGGCTAAGGCCCGTGTCTTCCGACAGAGCGGCGATGTTCATCTCGGGCTGGTTACGCCCCAGGGATTCAATGACCTGCAGCCCGCGTGCAAAGGTGCGTACGAAAGATTCGCTCTCGCGACTTTCCATGGTCCGGACTCCTACTGATCTGATGGTGTTGAATATTCGAGGATACTCGACGGTTTTGTTCACCCATCATGCCATGACATTCCTCCGGGATTTTGCTGTTTTTCCGTTCAGCATTTCAGTCTGGCGGCTCGAATTTCGTGTTGACAGGCAAATAGGTAGCCCCTAGTATTGTTCGTATAGCGGTTATTAATAACCGTCTAGCGGTCGTTTTTATTGTGACTCATTTGACTATCTATTGCCAGTATCTGATCCGGAGGCATGCATGGATTACCAATATGACACCGACTTCTGGGCGGGTAATTCCGCCCGAAAACTCTGGGACGACATCGTCCCCGGTGTCCCGCGGAAAACACTTCCCTATAAGTTGACCAAAGAGGCGATCTACAAACTGTGCAAAGCCACCGGCGATATGAACCCTCTTTATATCGATGAGGAGTATGCGAGAACGACGAAATGGGAGGGCATCATTGCGCCGCCGTCGATTCATGTATTGCTGATGTTCTCGTGCACACCAAACGATGATTGGATGCGCAGCCCCGGCACCATCAATGCCAGTCAATCATGGACCTACAACGTGCCGGCCAGGCCGGGCGACGTGATCACGCTCCAGGCCCGCGCGTTAGACAAATTCATCAAAGGCGATCGTCTTTTCGCCGTTCATGACAATGTTTTCTTCAATCAAAAAAATGAAGTGATCTGCTCCGGCCGCGGCTGGACGATCCGTCCAGAGTAAGGAGCACGAGATGGAAAAAACATTTGATATTGAAGAAGGCCTGCGTATTGAAGGACCCTCATTCAGTCCGACACGAGAGACGATCTGGGCGTTTTGCGAGGCCTCACTCGACTACAACCCGCTGCATTGGGACGATGAGTATATGAAGTCGGACTTTGGCAAGACCAACTTCGGCGGAATCATTATGCACGGCATGTCCAATTTCAGTCTGATTACCCGAATGATGACGGATTGGGCCTTGCCGCTCGGGGGTACGCATCGACGCCTGGAAACGCGCTGGAGATCTCCGGTTAAACCTGGCGACACGATCACACCTACAGGCATCGTGAAGAAAATCAAGAAAACGGAAAAAGCGAACTGGGTGGTTGTTTCCGTGCAGGTAAAGAATCAGCAGGATAGTCTTGTGGCCGAAGGTGAAGCAATGGTGGAGTTTCCTCATTAATTAAAGAGGAACCCAACTCTTTTTATGCCGCTGACTTCAGTAGGCGGCGTTCTCTATGGGAGATAGAGTATGAAGAGGATACATCGCATTTTCATGAGTTCGATAGCGGCGCTAATGTGTTCTGTCGCCTGGGCGAAGGGCTTTCCCGATAGGGCGGTGACCATCGTCGTTCCGTTCCCCGCGGGCGGGACGACAGATGTACTGGCCAGGCATCTGAGCAATGCCTTGGCGCAAAAATGGGGGCAGTCAGTCGTTGTTGAGAATCGCGCAGGCGCCAGCGGCACGATAGGTTCGGCGGCGGTGGCTCGTGGTCAGGCCGATGGATATACGCTACTGCTAACCGCGACGCATCATGTTATCAATCCGACCTTGCTCAAGGACACCATCCCTTACGACACCAAAGATGCCTTCGCGAATGTGGCCATGGTCGCGCAGGTTCCGAATGTGCTGGTGGTGAACAAGAATTTTGAAGTGAAAACCGTGCAGGAGCTCATTGACCTGGCCAAGAAAAAGCCCGGTCAGATCAACTTTGGCTCTGCGGGTGTTGGCGGAGCTAACCATCTCTCGGGCGAACTATTTGCGCATATGGCCGGCATAAAGCTGACACATGTTCCTTATCGTGGCGCGGCACCGTCTTTGAATGATCTGTTGGCGGGGCAGATTCCAATGATGTTTGATTCGGTCCCCGGGGTTCTGGCGCACATTCAGTCAGGATCCTTGCGCGCCTTGGGGGTGACATCGGCGCAAAGAGTACCGCAGTTGCCTGATGTGCCCACGATCTCCGAGGCAGGCGTGGATGGGTTTGAGGCCATTGCAATGTTTGGGTTGTATGCGCCGAAGAAAATCCCCGATGACCTGCTTGAGCAGATATCACAGGATGTGAACCAAGTACTGGCTTCGCCTGAGATTGAAAAGAAATTCAATGAGCTCGGCGCCGCGCCCGGGAAAATGCCACAAGTCGAATTTGATCGCTACGTGAATCAGGAAATCGACAAATGGGCAACGGTAATCACCCAGGCCGATATCAAGCTGCAGCGGTAACGATCAGGGCCGTAATTAACCACGTTCTGATGACTAGGACAGATTGCCATGCTGGACAACATGCTTAACCAGATGATGAGCCAAGCCGGTGACAAGGCTTTGTCGAATATTCGCGTGCTGGACTTGTCACGTATCTTGGCGGGACCGTGGTGCACGCAAAACCTGGCTGATTTGGGAGCTGACGTCATCAAAGTTGAGCGCCCCGGTGTCGGGGATGACACTCGAGTCTGGGGGCCACCATGGCTTCCCGTATCGGATGAAACAGACGCCACGGATTCATCCTATTATGCCGCGGCGAATCGCGGAAAACGGTCGGTGACGGTCGACATCACAACAGAGCAGGGTCAGTTGTTAATAAAACGACTAGCCATGATGAGTGATGTGTTTATCGAGAACTTCAAGGTAGGAAATTTGAAGAAGTATGGCCTTGATTATGAGTCCATCCGACGCGAGAACCCGTCGATTATTTATTGCTCAATCACAGGCTTCGGTCAGGATGGGCCTTATTCCCATCGTCCGGGCTACGATTTTGTGTTTCAGGGCATGGGCGGCATGATGAGTATTACGGGCGAAAAGGACGGTTCGCCGGGAGGAGGGCCCCAGAAGGTAGGCATTGCGCTTGCGGACATCATCACCGGCATGTATTCAACGATTGCCATCCTCGCCGCAGTCAATCATCGCGCTAAGTCAGGGGAGGGGCAGTACATCGATATGTCCTTGCTCGACAGCGTCGTCGCGCTTGGCAGTAATCAGATAACCGGCTATTTCGCTAGCGGGAAAGTGCCAGTCCGCATGGGGAACGCGCATATGAGTCTGGTGCCCTATGGGGTGTATCCCACGCACGATGGTCACATCATTATTGCAGTAGGCAACGATGATCAATGGCAGCGCTATTGCGTCGTGATGGCACGCGATGACCTAGCGGCAGATCCGGATTTTGCCAAGGTAACGGGTCGTATCGTCAACCGCGAGCGTCTGGACGTGGCACTAAAGGCGACGATGCAAACTAGGGATTCGGCTACTTGGCTGGATCTACTCGAAAAGAGTGGCGTTCCGTGCGGCCCGATAAACACCTATGACCAGGTCTTTGATAATGAGCAGGTCAAACATCGCGAACTACGTGTCGATTACGAGCGTGAGGATGGCGCACGTGTCAGTGCGGCGGCTTCACCGCTACGCTTGACCGCGACGCCGCCGACCTATGATCTACCGCCGCCGATGATTGGCCAGCACACTGATGAGATCTTGGGCGGTCTGCTAGGCCTGAATGATCAAGAGCTGACCGCACTGCGTAATGCGGCAGTGATCTAATAGCGAAATTTCACCATCCGCTTGCAGTCATTGCTTGCTGAGCGCTTGTGCGGCATTGATGACCAAAGGCCCGAAGCGTTGGGCGAAAGCCTCTGGTTTCCATTGAGATAGCAGGCCGTAGATGTGAATCGCCGCGATGGGTTGACCAGTGTGGTCTAACACGGCCGACGACACGGCGAGTTCGCCCAACAATGTTTCCTGTACGGTCATGGCAAAACCGTTCTGGCGGGCCTGCGAGATTTTTTCGCGAATGGCGCTAGGATCGGTTTGCGTGTGCGGGGTGACGGCCACCAGATCGGAGCGCGTCAGGATATCGTCGACCTGCTCGTCGGGCAGATGCGCCATGATGGCTCGACCCGCGCACGCCCGGTACATCGGCATAGAGCGTCCCACCAGGGTCGCGAAATAGTAGCGCCGTCGTGTTTGCCGGCGCAGCGCGTACACAATATTCAGGTCATCGGGCAGGCTCAGGTCCACCCCTTCGTTGGACTCTTGTTGCAACTCGATCAGCACCTGGTTGGCGCGCTCGATCAGTGGGTGGCCACGCAGATAGTCGAACGTCCGGTGCAGGATTTTCTTGCCCAGTGTGTAGCCGCGCTGGTTAGAGCCGCGTTCGAGATAACCCAGCGCCACCAGTGTGTGCAGCATGCGCAGCGTGGAGTTGCGGTCCAGATTCGAAATCTCGATCAATTCATTCAAGCTCAAGGTACCGGGTTTCACACTAAAGGCTTCAAGGATGTCGAATGCCTTGGCCACGGATTGATTGAATCGAGTATCCACACTGCTCATAGTTTGCCTCCTGCTGACGCGATAGAAATTGACGTGCTACATCCCGATGTTAGGGAAATCTCTCATCGTGGATGTCTTGTCAGGTTTGATATACAACCCTAAGATATCATTAGTAGGCACGTAAGTATCAATATTTGATACTCGTATTTTACCGACAAAACGCTGGAGGTGAAATGAGCGAAGTTCAGGCGCAAAGATTGTCAGCAGGGGATATCGAGGCGGCGGTCGATAGGCTGGAGCACTACATGACCGATACCTTGTCGCGTTTCGTGCAGTGCCGCAGCCTGCTGGGCCAGGAAATTCCGGCAGCGGAGTTCCTCGAGGCCGAATTGGCCGAGTTGGGCCTGCAAAGCGAGCGTATCGCGCTGCGTACCGAGGACATCGAAGGGCTCCCCCTATATTCGCCGGCTTGCTGCCCCGACGGCGGGCGTTTCAATGTGCTGGCATGTCATGAGCCGACGCAAAGCACCGGGCGTTCTGTGCTTTTCAATGGCCACCTGGATGTCGTTCCTACCGGCCCGGAACATTTATGGGAAGAATCGCCGTTCAAGGGCAGCTTGCATGACGGCTGGTTGTACGGCCGTGGTTCAGGTGATATGAAAGCCGGCATTGTGTGTTCGCTGGCGGCGTTCAAAGCCCTGCAGGATCTAGGTATGCAACCCGCCGCGGTGGTGGGCTTCAATGGTGTGCTCGAAGAGGAAAACACCGGCAACGGCACGCTGGCCACGATATCGGCGCTTAAAAGCGCGATCGGCGTGGCCAAGCTCAGCGCGTTCGACGCGGTGCTGATTCCGGAACCCACCCATGAGGGCTTGATGTCGGCCCAGGTGGGCGTGTTCTGGATGTACGTGGATATCATCGGCAAGCCGGCCCACGCCTCAGTAATGACGACTGGAATCAGTCCGGTAGATCTCGGGCTGCGCGTCATGGATGCGATCAGGAAGGTCGAGCACGAGTGGAACCTGCCCGAAAATCGCCACCCCGCCTATCGTGACCACGCGCATCCCATCAACTTTAATCTCGGGCAGATCCATGCCGGCGATTGGAACTCGTCGGTACCCAGTGTATGCACGCTGGGCCTGCGCTTGTCGTGCTATCCGGACATGCCGGTTGAAACGGCCAAGGCACGTATTGAAGCTTGCATACGCCAGGTCGAGCAAGAGGTCGGCCAACCCGATACCCAATTCAATATTCGCTACGAAGGCTTCCATGCGCCTGGTTGCGAGTACGACCTGGACGTACCCGCGTTGCGCCTATTGGCAGACTCGCACCGGCAGGTGGCGGGCGAAGCCCCCAAGCCTGTGGCGCTGACGGGCACGACGGACGGCCGACATTTTCATTTCATGACCGATGTGCCGGTGACCTGCTACGGACCGATCGCGCGTAACTATCACGGATTCAATGAAAACGTCAGCGTGCAGAGCATGCTGCGCGTTGCCAAGACGTTTGCGCTCTTTCTGAATGAATGGTGTGGAGTCGAACCCAAGCGCGGTTGATTCCTTCCGTTAATTCACGTCTTTCATGGGGAACACGTTGACTGCTCCCCTCCCTAAAGGGAAAGGGATTCCCACTTCACCGAACCGAGCCATTTGCGCATCAACACTCATGCACTCAGGTCTTACCGTTTCTCCATGGGCTAACACCGCCAGCCCGGCGGCTAATACGTTATGCGCGGCGTTGATGTCACGATCGTGGTCTGTGCCACATGCGGGACAGAACCACCGCCGCACGCTCAACGGCAGCTTAGGTAACACGTGTCCGCAAGCGTGGCAGCGCTTGCTGGAGGGGTACCAGCGATCCACCCGCACGACGTCTCGTCCGACCCAACGCGCTTTGTATTCAAGCTGTCTCACGAACTCAGCCCACCCGGCATCTCCGATGGATTTAGCCAGACAGCGGTTTTTCTGCATATTTGACACAGACAAGCTTTCTACGGCGATCACTTGGTTTTCGTGGATCAACCGGGTAGAGAGCTGGTGCAGGAAATCCCTGCGGGTGTCTGCGATCTTGGCATGCAGTTTGGCGACTTTCAGCTTTGCCTTGGCACGGCGAGCCGATCCGCGTTGTTTCCTGGCCAAGCGACGTTGCAGCTTGGCTAACTTGGCTTCATGTTGTCGAAAGACATGCGGCGCATTGATTTTTTCTCCGGTTGAGAGGGTCGCAAAATGAGACAGCCCCAGATCGAT
>NZ_BAAGYU010000009.1:0-187413 GCF_054779135.1 Bordetella tumulicola
ACGCCCGCCGCCTCCGGCCAGAGGCTTACAACCCACCCTGTGGCGCTCAATCCTCACTGTCCGCTTGGCGGGTATCGCCGCCTAGCGCCTGGTACAACTGAACCTGGTTGAGTAGCCGGTCCAGCGTGTTCTGATCTCGTTCGATCTCGGCGGTACGGCGTTTTTCTTGAGCGTCGAGCCAGAATCGCAACGCGACGGCGCCGCTGCGATAGCGTACCTCGTACATATCTTCTGCTTGCTGCGCCGCGGCCAGGGATTGCGCTAGCAGTTCGCCCTGTGCGCGGAGTTGGGTGCGCGCCGACAGGGCGTTTTCGACATCGGTCATGGCCTGGTATAGCGCTTGACGGAACAGCAGCACGCGCAGTGCGTATTCCTCCTCGGATACCTGGATGCTCAGGCGCATCTGGTTCCAATTCAGAAACGGCAGCGTCAGTCCCGCTCCCAGCGTGCCGACCGGATTTTGCAGCAGATTGCTCAGTGCCGTGCTGGCGCTACCCAAGGCGCCGGTCAGCGTGATAGGTGGATAGAAGCTCGAGCGCGTGGCGTCCGTCTGTGCCAGAGCTTGGCGCAACCGCAATTCGGCGGCACGCAGGTCGGGTCGGCGCGCGAGCAAATCGGCTGGCACCCCAATCGGCACGGTCGGCAGAGTGGTCGGCGGTAGCCGCGGCGGATCGGCCATGGTGCGGTTTGGCGGGCCATCGAACAAGATCGTCAGCGCATTGACCGTCTCGACACGCTGCTGTGCCATCAGGGTCCGGGCAGCCTGCTGGCTGGCCAGGTTCTGGCGCGCTTCGGCCACTTCCAGCGCCGAGGTGCCGCCTGCGTCGTATTGCACTTGCACCAGTTCCAGCGTGCGCTGTGCGTAGGCGATGCTTTCGTCGGCACTGGCCAGGCGCTGGTTGATGAAGGCTGTCTGCCAGTACAGTGTGGCGGTGGTGCCTACTAGTGACAGGGCAGCGCTGGCGCGATCTTGCTCTGTGGCGGCGGCTTCCCATTCGGCAGCGTCAGTTTGGGCCTGCAGGCGGTCCCACAGATCAAGCTCGTAGCTGACGGTCAGGTTGGCATTGTTATTGCGCAGGATCGTCCGGTCGCCATCCAGGTTGCGCTGGCGGCTGATATCGACAGCGCCGCCGAGCGTGGGAAATTGGTCCGAGCGCGCCAGGCCGGCCCGTAGCTGCGCCATGCGCACGCGCACGGCGGCGGCGGCCAGGTCGTTGTTGCGCGACAGCGCCAAGTCGATCAGTTGCGTGAGTACCGGGTCGTCGAAGTTGCGCCACCAGGTGCCGCCGGCGTTGGCCGTGTCCTGCGCCGTGGCTTGCGTCCAGGTCGGCGGATTTTGTACCGCCGGGCGTTCGTAGGGGGTGCGCATCAGGCCGCAGCCGACTAGCGCTAGCGGTAATGCCAGCAGCAGCGCAGTGGCGATGTGGCGCGCGCGGATGAAAGGAGTGTTCATTCTCGAGCCAGAGATTCGACCGGGTCGAGCCGGGCGGCGTTGCGTGCCGGCAGGTAGCCGAAGCCCACGCCGATCAGCGTGGCGCACACAAAGGCGGCCACCATCGACGCGCCGGAATAGATCAAGCGGAAACTGCCGCCGGAAGCCTGCGCCACCAGCACGCCCAGGCCTAGCGATAGCAGGATGCCCAGCAAGCCACCGATCAGGCAGACCAACACGGCCTCGATCAGGAACTGCTGCATGATATCGCTGCGCCGCGCGCCGACCGCCATCCGTACACCGATCTCGCGGGTGCGCTCGGTGACTGACACCAGCATGATGTTCATCACGCCAATGCCGCCCACCACCAGCGAAATGATGGCAATCGCCGACACCAGCAGCGTCATCGTGGCCGTGGTGCGCTCGATGGTCTGCCGGATGGTGTCGCTGTTGAAAACGAAGAAATCCTTGGTGCGGTGGCGCTGCAGCATGAGCTGCGTGACGGCTTGTGCGGCGATCTCGGTGGGCACGGTGTCCTTGACCCGCACGGTAATGCCGCGCAGATGCTGCTGGCCCAGTACACGGCTGAGCGCGGTGGTGTATGGGATCCAGACATTGAGCGTCTGGCCATCGCCGAACATGCTTTCTTTGCGGACCGTTACGCCGATGACACGCGCCGGCACGGCGCCCAGGAAAATCACCTGTCCAATCGGTTCGGTGTGATTGCCGAACAGCGCCTTGCGTGTGTTCTCGTCGATCACGACTTCCTGGGCACGCCGCGTCACGGCTTCGGCATCGAAGAATTGGCCTAAGGCCGGCTGCAGGCCTCGCACGCGAAAGAACTGCTCGCCCACCCCCTGGATCGAGCCATTGACCGACACGTTACGGTAGCGCAGCGAGGCGGTGGTCGACACCTGGGGGGTGGCGCTGTCCACATAGGCTTGGCGCGCCAGCGCGTCGGCATCGGCTGGCATCAGGGTGCGAATAGTGGCGGCTTTTTCGTCACCGAAGTCCTTGCCCGGATAAATGTCTACAGTGTTGGTGCCGATCTCGCTGATGTCGGCCAGGATCTTCTGCCGTGAACCCTCGCCCAACGCCACTACCGACACCACCGCGGCGATACCGATCACGATGCCCAACATGGTCAAGAAGGTGCGCAGCCGGTGCGCGTTCATGGCCAGCAATGCCATGCGCATCGCCTCGCCGACACGCTCTACCTCGGCCAGCCAGGGGCGCGCGCGCTCGCGTGGTGGGTCGGCTCGCACCGGGTCGGTGGACGCCGCGGGCGCGGCGGGCGGCGCCGGTGGCGGGGCGGTGTTGCGGCGGTCCGCCACGATCTGGCCGTCACTGATTTCAATGATGCGGCGCGCATGGTGTGCGACGTTCATGTCGTGCGTGACGATGACGACAGTGTGGCCTGCGTCGTTGAGTTCTTCCAGGATGCGCAGTACCTCCTGGCCGGTATGCGTGTCCAGCGCGCCGGTCGGCTCGTCGGCCAGGATGATGCGTCCGCCGTTTGTCAGGGCTCGCGCGATGCTGACGCGCTGCTGCTGACCACCTGACAGTTGGCCGGGGCGGTAGTCCAGGCGCTGGTCCAGCCCCAGGCGGCGCAACAGGGCCTGGGCCCGATCGCGTCGAATGCCGCGTGGCGTGCCGGCATAGATCGCCGGCATCTCTACGTTGCCCTGCGCAGTCAGGTCGGCCAGTAGATGGTAGCGCTGGAAGATGAAACCGAAATGTTCGCGCCGCAGTTCGGCCAGTTCGTCCGGGGTCATCGTATCGGTCGCGCGGCCATCGACCTCGTATACACCGCGGCTGGGCCGGTCAAGGCAGCCCAGGATATTCATCAGCGTGGATTTTCCCGAGCCGGACGCGCCCACGATGGCCACCATTTCGCCTGCGTCGATGCGCAGGTCCACCTCGCGCAGCACTGCCACGACCTGGTCTCCGGCGGCGAATTCGCGCCAGACGCCGCGCAGGCTGACCAGCGGATGTTCGTCCGGGGTGTCCCGCATGGTCGGCAGCGTCATTGCGCCACCGCGGGGGCAGCGGCCTCGGCAGACACCACGCGTTCGCCCGCCGACAGACCTTCCAGCACCTGGGCGTTGACATTGTTGTTCATGCCCACCTTGATCTGGCGCTTGGTCGGCTCGTTGTCCGTGCCTACCACCTGCACGGTGTAGCGGCCATCTTCGCCGCGCTTGCCCAGCGCGGACGATGGGATGATCAGGGTCTGCTTGGCCTCGCCCAGCACAATGAAGACTTGCGCCGTCATCGAAATGCGCAGTGTCTCGTCCGGGTTGGGCACGTCGAAGAGGCCGTTGTAATAAACCGCCTCGCTGGTCCCGCTGGCGGCAGTTCCGCCACCTGTCAGCGTGCTGGTGCTTTCGTCGCGCTGGATTGAGTCGGGCGCGGGTTCAATGGCGCGCAGGGTACCGTAGTAGCGTTTGTCGGGTTCGCCCAGAATCGTGAAATACACTTTCTGACCCGGTCGCACGCGTGTGACGTCGGCTTCCGAGATCTGCGCTTTGACGGTCATGGTGTCGACCTGTGCCACTTTGATGATGGTGGGCGCGGTCTGGATCGAGTTCACCGTCTGGCCTTCTTTGGTGACGATGGCCACCACCTTGCCGCTCATCGGTGACGAGATGCGGGTGTAGCCGAGGTTGACGCGCGCCGTGTCGACCTCGATCTCGGCCTGGGCGATTTGCGCATCCAGGGCTACGATGTCGGCGCGCGTGACGTTCAGTGTGGCCTCGGCTTGTTCGAAGTCTTCGCGCGAACTGGCATCGCGCGCCAGCATCTGGCGTTGGCGCGCGTAGGCCAGCTCGGCCTGTTTCAGCGTGGCTTGCTTGGCCTGCCGCTCGGCCTTGCGCGTAGCCAGCGCGGCCTGGACGTTGCGCAGGTCGTTCTGCTGGGTCATGTCATCGATCTCGGCCACCAATTGGCCCTGCTCGACTTCGTCGCCCAACTGTACTTTCAGCGATTTTAGTTGGCCCGACACCTGAGCGCCGACGCTGACCTGCCGCACGGCTTCCAGCGTACCGGAGGCCAGCACGCTGTCTTCCATGTCGGCCAGGCGGGCCTCTGCAGTGACGTAGTCGGGCTTGGGTGGTACGCTGAAGAACAGCATCTTGCCCAGCAGCAGCATGGCCACCAAGGCTATTGCGATCCAGAGATAACGTTTTTTCTTGGTTTTACCCAGAGGCTTCGCGGTCGAATTCGTCATGCAAGGGTTTTAAGACGGACGGGGAGGGCAGTGCTGGGCTTCGCCGGGCATAAGGCGATTTGCGCACCACCGCGTATGGTACTCGATGGTGAATGATTCTCATGAACTGCGCATGACTTAAGGGGTATCCGGTGGATGTTACTAAATGACTGACTTGCATATTGAATTTTATTAAATAGAATTAAATTCTTTATAATAAAATTAAAATGATTCCAGTCAGCACGACATATAAAGCCATGCCCAGATATCC
The DNA here is from genome assembly GCF_054779135.1 of Bordetella tumulicola. NCBI lineage: Bacteria > Pseudomonadati > Pseudomonadota > Betaproteobacteria > Burkholderiales > Alcaligenaceae > Bordetella > Bordetella tumulicola. The sequence goes on from NZ_BAAGYU010000009.1 coordinate 4,912, forward strand.
CGTACGCCCGCAAAATGCCGCCCATGCTTCCGAAGGCGGGGTAACCGCAGTTGATCGAGCCTTGACTATCCTGGCTGCTTTTCGAGATACGGATCACGGGCTTACGCTGAGCGAGCTGTCCGAGCGGGTGCAACTTGTTCCCAGCACCGTGCTTCGTCTCCTTGCGTCGCTGCTGCATTTCAATCTCGTCACGAAGCGCAACGATGGCCGCTATGCATTGGGTCATGGGGCGGCACAGCTTTATCGCGTGTATGCCTCCTCGTTCAATCTGCAAGATCTCGTTTTGCCCGCGCTTGAGCAGTTGGTTGCCCGTAGCCAGGAGAGCGCTTCTTTACACGTGAGGCAGGGAGATCACCGTTTGGTGCTGTTTCGCGTCAATTCACCACAATCGTTATCCGATCAAAGCCAGGCCGGTGACCTTTTGCCGCTGGAGCGGGGTTCTGGCGGACACGTGTTGCTCGCCTTCGCCGGTGCAACAGGACGCCAATACGATGAAATACGCCAGGCAGGATTCAAGGCATCGCCGATCAGCGACCGGTCACCGGACCTCGCTGGCATATCGGCTCCAGTGTTTGATGCGCAAGGCGGTCTTCGCGGCGCGCTCGTGCTCACCATGCCTGCCCAGCGATACGCCCCGACGCATATTCAAATTGTGTGCGAAGAGGCTAGGAAATTAACGGAAAGATTGGGAGGTAACGTGTCGTGACTTCTGTGTGTTTGGCGCGCCAGCGCAATACCAGCGCGCGATAAAACTCGCTTAGTCGTGACGCAAACGATCTTCGGTCGCGGTCCATTTTTCGTATTCGAACAGGGACCACAGCTGACGATGCGACAGCATGCGATCGGCTGCGCCGGCCGTCGTTCCTGTGCTGGCCAACTCTTTCAGCATTTGCTGCCCCGCGTAGGTAAAGCAGCGGGTTACGGCATTGGGATAGATCGCGAGCGAGAACCCCAGTTGCGTCAATACATCCGCAGGCAGGATCGGTGTGCGGCCGCCTTCGACCATGTTGGCCAATACCGGGACATTCAATCGCCGAGCGACTTCGGCCAATTCGTCTTTATTCTCAGGACTCTCCACAAACAGCACGTCCGCGCCCGCTTCTGCATATAGAGCCGCACGCTCTAGCGCAGCATCGAGGCCCTGGTCGGTTCGTGCATCGGTGCGCGCCACAATGACGAGATCGGGGTCGATCCGTGCGTCGACGGCGGCTTTGATGCGACCGACCATTTCATTGGTGGACACGAGGTTTCTTCCGCCTTCGTGTCCGCACTTTTTGGGCCAGGCCTGGTCTTCTATTTGGATACCGGACACACCTGCTCGTTCGAATGCTCTGACAGTACGGATGACATTCAGCGGGCCGCCATAGCCCGTATCCGCGTCAACGATGACGGGCACCGATACGACGTCGGCCACGCGAGATGCACGATCTAGGACCTCGGAAAAGGACATAAGACCGACGTCCGGCGCGCCCAGTGCGGACATCGACATGCCGGATCCGGTCAAGTACGTCGCTTCGAATCCGGCCTGCTCCACCAGTCGTGCGCCGATGCAGTCGTAGACACCCGGCGCGACCAGCACGTTCTGCGCGGCAAGCCGACGTCTTAGCGCTGCATTTCTACCGGTTGGTTGACGCAAGCCGAGGGGGTAATCCTGATGGTTAATAGGAACGGTCACATGCTCTCCAAAACGAAGTAGTCAGGTTATTTGATATTTTATCTAATAGAATTTAATTTATTCTAATAGAAATACTATTCAATGTTCCGATCTGCTGTCAAGGCGGTGATTCCTTTGAATGCCTCGCGATTCTTTGAAATCCGGTATCGGGGCAGTTCTGGCATGTCACGATGCGTCATCGTGCGCCAGTGTAAAGTTGGGCTTTCCTTTCCTCTGTCTGTATGGCGTGTACCCGTTTTGCGCTTGTCCTTTGCTTGTGCCTCGGTTTGCTTGGAGGCTGCTCCTTGCCTGATCTCTCGGCGCGCACCCCCAGCGTCGCGCTGAGTCAAACCGAAGCGCAGGACACCGCGTTGGGCCGCGCTATTGCGCCGCAAGCCCGACAGCACCCCGGGAAAAGTGGTATCTATGCGCTGCCCGACGCGCACGATGCTTTTGCCGCCCGCGCATTGCTGGCACGGTCCGCGCAAAAGACGCTGGATGTGCAGTACTACATTTGGCGTGGCGACGTCACCGGTACTCTGCTGCTCGAAGAGTTGCGCGCGGCAGCGGATCGAGGCGTACGTGTCCGTTTGCTGCTGGACGATAACGGCACCTCAGGGCTGGACAGCGAGTTGGCGGCGTTGCACATGCATCCCAACATCGAGATCCGCTTGTTCAACCCCTTTGTGGTGCGACAGCCCAAGATCCTCGGTTTTGTGACCGACTTCATGCGTTCGAATCGCCGCATGCACAACAAGTCATTCACCGCTGACAATCAAGCGACGATTGTGGGCGGACGCAATGTAGGCGACGAGTACTTCGGGGCCGCAGAGGCAGTGCTGTTCGCGGATCTGGATGTCATGGCTATTGGAGCGGTGGTCAATGACGTATCCGCCGACTTTGATCGTTATTGGGCGAGTGAATCAGCCTACCCGGTCGACCTGATTCTGCCCAAGGTCGATGCGGCGGTCTTGCAGACACTGGCATCGACTGCGAAAAGCGTGGCTGAATCCCGGCCCGCGGCGGAGTATATGCGGGCGATTAAAGAGTCTGCGTTCATTAGCCAAATGCTGCAAGGGACTCTCGTCTACGAATGGGCCGACACGCGCCTGGTCAGCGACGATCCGGCCAAAGGCCTGGGCAAGGCTGCCTCTGATGCCATGCTGACGTATCAATTGACCGAACTCCTGGGACGTCCAACTCACAACGTTGATCTGATTTCGCCGTATTTTGTGCCCACCGCGGCTGGTGTGGAAGTGTTTACGAAAATGGCGAAAAGCGGCATCAAGCTGCGCGTGTTGACCAACTCATTAGATGCGACAGACGTCGCCGTGGTTCATGCGGGCTATGCCAAGCGGCGCAAAGACCTGCTCGAAGCCGGCGTCACGCTGTACGAGATGCGCAGCAGATTGCCAGAGACCGATCGGAAAGATAAGGATAAAGAAAAAGGCGGGCCCTTTGGTAGCTCAGGTTCCAGTTTGCACGCCAAGACTTTTGCCGTGGATCAGAAGCGGGCATTCGTGGGCTCATTCAACTTCGATCCGCGTTCGGCGCACTTGAATACAGAGTTGGGCTTCGTCATTGAAAGCCCGATCATGGCACGCCAGATCGGGAGCTCCTTCGACAAAGAAATACCCGAGAGCTCATACGAGGTTCGCCTGTCGGAGTCCGGCAAGATAGTTTGGGTAGAGACCCTGGGCGGTCAGCAGATTTATCACGACACGGAACCTGAAACTAGCCTGTTCAAACGTGCCTATGTCGCGTTTCTGTCCGTGTTGCCTATAGAGTGGCTGCTGTAAGTTGAAAGTACTTTCTGCTGTACCGCCCACTGCGCACCCTACCTGCATGTACATGAGGCGATATTAACGAGGCCCGCTGTCCAGCATGCGTTGACCGAGTACTCCGTGCTACTCGCGCGATGCTTGCCAGGCTGTGTTGTCTTGCGTCGCGCCCTCCATGCGCTTGCCTGATACTTGGCCTGTGTATTGCTGGTCTCCCGCGGTGAACTGAATCGCTTCGCCATTGAGGCGTGCTTCGGTAATCGGTATGACGTTGGTGCCGTCGCGCAGCGATCCACTCAGCATTTGATAGCGTTGGTTGAGTACCAGCTCCTTGTCACCGAGCTTCCAGGTGCCGGCGACTTTGGCGGGGACGATCCATTTGTGAGCGTTGCAATAGGCGGAGCAGTTTTCGTTGACTTGGTCGGATTCATCAGGTTGCCAATCACCCATGGTGAATGAGTTGGAGACAACGCGCGTGCCGGGTTTCATTTCCAGGATGATCGGGCGTAAGCGCTCGTTCAGACTGGGCAACAAGAACAACGTCAAGACCGTCGCCTCGGAGAAATCCGACTTGAAAATATCGGCTTGTTCAAATTTTGCCTTGTCGGCGACGCCTTCGGCTTTTGCCGCCTGTTTCGCCAAGGCGACCATGTCGGGGTTGAATTCGATGCCGCGTGCCGTAGCGCCGCGTTTGGCGGCGGTGATAACGGTGCGACCGTCACCCGAGCCGAGGTCGACCAGGCGATCTTCAGGGGTGAGTTCGGCCATTTCCAGCATACGATCGACCAGCGCTTGGGGCGTAGGCACCCAGACCACGTCTTTACCGGATTGACCAACGGTAGGCTCGTAGGTCGAGGTCTCGGTGGTCGCGGTTTGGGCGGCAAGGTTGGCATGCCAGGCCATGGCGCAGAGCGCCGCGGACACTAAGGATTTTTGCAACGTTTGCATGGACGTTCTCCTTGTTAAGAAGGTAAGTCAGTGGGCGTTGTCGTCGCTCGGATCGGCGGCGACAGTGGGTTCAACGGCTTTGTTCCTGAGCAACAAGAGGGGAGTGCCTGCGGCTAGTACGGCGATACCTACCCAGGCCGCTGCGCCGGTGTGCAGCGTACTGGCGTACAGCATGTACAGGCAGGTCAGGCAGAACACAATCGGGGTGATGGGATACAGCGGCACGCGGTAGGGGAGTTCACGCCCGGGATGTCTCCAGCGCAGCACGAACACGGCAAGGCCGATCAATAACAGAAACCCCCAGAAAACGGGCGCGGTGTAGTCCACCATGGCCTTGAAGCCATCGCGGGTGACCGCGCCCATGGCGATCAAGGTCAGGGCGATGGCGCCTTGGACGAGTTGTCCATTGGCGGGGGTTTTGCCGCGGCCGTTCCAGACGCCCATCCAGCGCATGACGGACAGATCTTGCGCCATGGCATAAAAGACCCGCGCGCCGGTAAAGATGGTGGCGTTCAGTGTGGATACCGCGGCCACGATGATGGCCAGGGTGACGACGATTTCGCCGGTGCCGCCGGCGACGCGCCGCATCATGTCGGCGGCCACCGCATCCGAACTGCGCAGTCCGTCCAGGCCGAGTATCGACAGCAAGGCCACATTGGCCAGCACATACAGAATGACCAGAATCAGGGTGCCGGCTACTAGCACTTTTGCGATGTTGCGTGGGGCGTCTTTGAGTTCGCCCGTCAGATAGGCTGCCTCGTTCCAGCCGCCGAAGGTCAACAGGACAAAGATCATGGCTACGCCCAGGGCGGCGGTTTCTGTTGGGGCGGTCGGTGTTGCTGGTGCCGTTTCGGCGGGTGAGCCGAATAATCCAAAAAGAATTACCGCGGCCAGTGCGCCGATTTCGATCAAGGTCACGACAACCTGGAGGGTCTTGCTTTGCGCGGTGCCGATGACGTTGATGCCGGTGAACAGCATGACGGCCAGTGCCGCGTAGAGCGCGGGGCCGTAGCGTCCGAGCGGGAATAGCTGGGAAACATAATCCCCCAGCACAAATGCCACGCCTGCGATGGCGCCCGTTTGAATGACGGTACCTCGTGCCCAGCCAAACAACATGGCGACGGGGCGACCGTAGGCGCGCGATAGAAAATGATATTCGCCACCGGCATGAGGGTGCGCGGCCGAGAGCTCGGCATAACACAGTGCGCCCATCAATGTGACCAGGCCGCCCGCGACCCACACCATGATAAACGCCCATTCAGAGTTGACATTGGCGGCCACGATGGATGGAGTTCGAAAGATGCCTATGCCGATGACGATGCCCACCATGATGATGACGGCGTCAAAGACCGATAGCGTGCTGACGGGTTTGGCCGATGCTGTCTCGGATCGTGACGTGGGTGATGACACCCGTGGCGCGGTCGGGAGGGCAAGGGAGTCCGTACTGTGCTGGGAAGGGCTGTTCATGAATTTGTCAGGTTCTGGACAATCGACCGCCAGCATGGCGGGTGAAACGATGGGGACTAAATCGACTTCAGCAAAGAGAAGCCGAAGGTGTTGATACCGTGTTCGCTACGAATAAAGACGGCGCCACCATGCATGGAAGCAATCGCGCGTACGATGGATAAACCCAGCCCGTGGTGAATGCCACTCTGGGTGCGCGCGACATCGCCACGATAAAAGCGTTCGAATAGACGAGACTGCAGGTCAGGGGGGATCGGGTCGCCATGGTTGGAAACGGAAATCCACGCATGATCGCCGCGCGTTTCAATGGCGACGATGACATCGGTGCCGGTATAGGCATAACGCGCGCTGTTGGACAGCAGATTAGCCAGCGCGCGATGAAAGAGACGCTTGTCGGCGTGTACCTGAGCATCGCCCTCGACGCGCACGACGAGATGGCGTTCGGAGAAGGTGTCTTCGACGTATTCCACTGTCTTGCGCGATTCGGTCAATAAAGAAATGTCGCTGAGTTCCGCGGCACGATGCCCGTTGTCGGCGCAGGACAGGAACAGCATATCGTTGACGATGCTGCTCATGCGTTCGAGCTCTTCCAGATTGGACTCAAGGAGATCTTGCAATGCACCGAGGTCGCGTTCGCGCACGAGAGCGACCTGGGTCTGGCCGATCAAATTGGTCAGTGGTGTGCGTAGCTCATGGGCGACGTCAGCGTTAAAGCCCTCGAGTTGCAGCCAGGCGGCTTCGCGACGTTCCAGAGCGTTGTTGAAGGACACGGCCAACTCGCGGATTTCGGGGGGCAGTCCGACGGTATCCAGGCGTTCACGTGGGTTGTTGGGCGGCAGGAGGTTGGCTTGCCGGCTCAGCTTACGGACGGGACATAGCCCCAGTTTGGCTATCCAGTAGCCCAATATCGCAACCAGCAAAATACCCAGCGCTGACGCAATGCTCATGACCTGGGTGAATTTCTCTTTGGTATCGATATGGGCCGAGGCATCCAGCGCCACAATGAACTCGACTTCGGGGCGATCGCCAGAGGCCGGAATCGCGCGGCTCATGACGGCCCAGACGTTGGCAGGATCACGGACTTTGACGAAACCGAATGGCGCTTTGGGCATCGCCTGGCCGTTTTCCAGCAGGAATGGGCCACCGTAAGCAAACCGGTCGTCAGCGCTCCGTATCCAGTAGCGAACACGGGCGCCTTCTTGGGAAAAACCATCGAGTTTGCGGCGCACGAGCTCCCATTGAGGTTCGGTGTGACGTGCCTCGATCATGGGGTCAAGCAACGTGTGATGAAACTCGAGCTCGCCACGCACTTGCTCGCGTACGGACTCCGTCAGGAAACAATACAGAAAGAACGCCACCCCTGAAAACACCACCGCGGCGGTGATGGCGAACATCGTAGCCAATCGCCATGCAATGGACGTGCGGCGGCTCATGCCTATCATGCGGTGTCGTCCGGTTGGTCACCGTGTCGGTCCTCGAGCACATACCCCATACCGCGCACGGTATGCAGCAGTTTTCGCGAGTAAGGCGCGTCAACTTTGGCGCGCAGTCGTTTGACGGCGACTTCGACGACATTAATGTCGCTATCGAAATTCATGTCCCAGATTTGCTCGGCGATCGTGAGTTTGGACAGAATCTCTCCCTCGTGGCGCGCCAGCAGACTGAGCAGTGAGAATTCCTTGGCAGTAAGCTCCAGTCGCTGCCCGGCGCGGGCGACTTTGCGTGCCAGGAGGTCGATATGCAGATCGTCAATTTGTAGCGTGGTGGGTTCTCGTGCCTCGGTGCGGCGTCGTGTCTGGGCTTGCAGGCGCGCGACCAATTCCGTAAAGGAGAAGGGCTTGGGCAGATAGTCGTCGGCCCCTTTGCGTAACCCGATGACACGATCATCGACGGCGCCACGGGCGGACAACATGATGATGGGAGTGGATTTCTGGCGGCGCAGTTGGGTCAGTACGCCGTGGCCATCCAGGCCGGGCAGCATCAGATCGAGCACGATGGCGTCGTAGTCGAATTCCAGGGCCAAATGCAGGCCATCCACGCCCGTGTCAGCGACATCAACGGTATAGCCGAGCTCGGTCAGCCCCCGCAGAATATAAGAGGATGTCTTTGCTTCGTCTTCAACGACAAGTACACGCATGAGGTGGGATCGCTCTTGTACAAGGGGGAAACAACTCGTACCACGGGAAATCAGTCTACGTAGGCGTGTGGGTCACCGCGCTGACGATACGCTGACATTTTTGTCAGCTACACCGCTATGTCGCGTATTTTGAGGGGTAGGCTTGGCGCCGGCCGATAGCCGATGCCAAGCGTAACGTCCAGTGTAGGCGAATCAGCGGTGTTCGCCATCCAGGTAGAGCCAGTGGCCGTCGACGCGCAGGAATCGGCTGATTTCGTGCAGGCGCGTGGCTCGGCCCGCCTGACGGTAACGTGCGACGAATTCAACACTGGCGTGCTCGGCATCCTGCTGGATGTGCTGCTTGATTTGCAGCCCCAGCCATTTCAAGTCCGCGGGATTGGGGTCGAGTTGTGTTGGTCGCGTATCTGGGTGCCACGTATCGCGTAAATACGACAGTTCGTCCAGGACAAACGCGCTGTAACGCGAACGCATCAAGGCCTCTGCGGTGGGGGCCTGCAGACGTTGCGAGCCACGATGCCATGGCTCGCAGCATCGTGCATAAGTCAGGCCGCTTTCGCACGGGCATGACGGCATGGATCAGGCTACCAGGTCTTGATAATCGGGGTGCCGAGCGATGTAGGCCGCGGCATAGGAGCATACCGGCAGGACGAGCCAGCCACGTTTGCGGGCCGTGTCCAGGGCATGGCGGGTCAGCGCCGCGGCGATTCCCCGGCCGCCAATCGCGCCAGGTACGCCCGTGTGCTGGATGATCATGGTGTTGCCACGCAGTTGGTAATCCAGCACGCAAAGGTGCCCATCCACGTCGGCTTGAAAGCGACCTTGTGCTTCGTCGTGCGTAATGGCAATTGGGGTGTCGGACATAGGGTGCGTGAGATCAACGGCCTGTGAGATCAACGATAGAGCAGCAGCATGACCCAGACTGCGATCATGGCGATCAAGCCCACCCAGCATGACATCCAGAATCCGACGATAGGGACTTTGATGCCGAAGGGGACGCGCTTGGGATCGACGTGGCTGAGCTGTTTGTTGGCATGTGCAAACATACCGAAATTGAATCCGGGGAAGGCCAGGCGAAAGAAGTAATCTTGAAAAATCGTGGTTTTGATGACGAGCGGAAAACGGCGAAAGGATCCGTGCTCGAGCAGCGGGTGCTTGAGCGTGGCATTAATGCGTTCTGTGCGAAAGAAAAACAGCACGAGGCCGCACAAGCAGCAGACGACAAAACATAACGTGACGAGACTGAAAGCGTAGGCGAGTACTTGCGTGGGCATAATATTTAATTGGTAACGAGTGGGCGACGGGTCGGGCGTGGCGGAGCTGGGTGGTATCTAACCCCGTGTCTGCCCTTCGCCGTTCAGTATCCATTTTAGGGTGGTGAGGCCTTCGAGGCCGACTGGACCGCGTGCGTGCAGGCGGTTGGTCGAAATGCCGATTTCTGCGCCCAGGCCGTATTCGAAGCCATCGGCAAAGCAGGTGGGCAGATTGACATAGACGGAGCTGGAGTCGACTTCACGCTGAAAACGCTGAGCCGCGGAGAGGTCTTCGGTCACGATTGATTCGGTGTGGCCGGAGCTCCATCGGGCGATGTGCTCTATGGCTTCGTCGAGCGAGTCGACGATACGCACCGCCAGGATGGGCGCCAGATATTCCGTGGCCCAGTCTTGCTCGGTGGCGGGTTTGGCGGCCGGCACGATGTCACAGGTACGAGGACAGCCGCGCAGTTCGACGCCGTGTGCGGTAAAGGCCGTGGCCAGTCGGGGCAGGATGGAAATGGCGGCGCCGGCATCGATCAGCAGGGTTTCCATCGTGCCGCAAATCCCATAGCGATAGGTTTTTGCATTAAAGGCGATGGTGTGGGCTTTTTCCGGATCGGCGGCCGCGTCGATGTAGACGTGGCAGTTGCCGTCCAGGTGTTTGATCAAGGGGACGCGTGCCTCGCGTGCCAGGCGTGCAATCAGGCCTTTGCCGCCGCGCGGAACGATGACATCGATGTGCTCGGTCATCGTGATGAGCTTGCCGACGGCCGCGCGGTCGGTCGTGCCGACGACTTGAACAGCCTCGGCAGGCAGACCCGCGGCCTGCAGGCCGGTTTGTACGATCTCGCCGAGCGCGACGTTGGAGTGAAAGGCCTCGCTACCCCCACGCAAAATCGTGGCATTGCCGGATTTCAAGCACAGCGCAGCGGCGTCGATGGTGACGTTGGGGCGAGATTCATAGATGATGCCGATGACACCCAGCGGGACCCGCATCTGGGCGACCCTCATCCCGTTGGGGCGGGTGCTGCCTGCCGTGGTGCTGCCGACGGGGTCTGGTAGGCTCGTGATTTGACGCAGACCCTCGGCCATCTGGGCGAGCGATTTGTCCGACAGGGTCAGGCGATCGAGCAGGGCGGGTTCCAGACCGTTGGCGCGCGCGGCCTCGAGGTCTTTGGCATTGGCGGCCTTGAGCGTGTCGCCGCGCTCGAGCAGGGCGTCGGCCATGGCGAGCAAGGCCCGGTTTTTCGCCGCGCCGGTGGCGCGCATCATGGCACGCGATGCGCGTCTGGCGTTCTCGCCCAAGGCCAGCATGGCGGAATCGAGATCAGAAAAGGACATGAACGTGTCTAGCAAGATTTTGTAAGTGGCGCCGCGTTGTGCACCAGCAGATAGGGTTAAGTGTACCTGTTGCGCCCTGATGGGCTGCTGAGGGAGCACACTGGGGCGCCGCGGAAAACCAGGCGTCGGCAGGCGAACCAACGGCACTGGTACCCGTGGTGGCCCTCTTCACGAATCAGGCACGCCTGCCGGCAGCGGCCACGCGCAGAGCCAGCCGGGTCATTTCTTCCCAAGGATCGGATAGGCGGCCGGGGACGGTCAGGCCCTTGATCAGGCGGTCGACCTCGTGGGCGTGCTGGACGGCGACGGGCCAGGCTTTGGCCGGGATGCGTCCCAGGGCCTGCAGGGCCAGTTTTTCATGGGCGCCGAAAATTCGCAGACGGCGCATCAGGGCGCCGGTATCCTGGCCGTTGGCGCGTGCCTCGGCCACACGCGCCAGGAGACGGATCTCGTCGCCGACGGCCCAGAGCACCAAAGGCAGGGCTTCGCCCTCGGCGCGCAGGCCTTCGAGCATGCGAACGGTGCGTGAGGCATCGCCCGCCAGCATGGCATCTCGCAAACCGAATACATCGTAGCGGGCTACGTTGAGCACGGCGCGCTCGACGTCCTCGGCAGCCAATTGACCCTCGGGATAGAGCAGTGCGAGCTTCTGGATTTCCTGGTGGGCCGCCAGCAGGTTACCTTCGACTTTATCGGCGATCCATTGCAACGTCGTACTGTCGGTACGCTGGTTTTGGCGCGCGAGGCGCGCCCCGATCCAGGCGGGCAGGCGGCCGCGCTCGATGGCGGGCAGCTCTACCATGATGCCGTTTTGCGCCAGCGCTTGCGCCCATTTGGTGTCGCGGGTGGCTTTGTCCAGACGGGGCAACGCCACCACAATCATGGTATCGGGGTCGGGCTGCGCGGCGGCCTGGGTGGCCAGTTTGGTCAGCGTATCCGCACCGGTCTTGCCTGGTTTGCCGGTGGGGAGCTTAATTTCCAGAATGCGCCGGTCGCCAAATAGCGAGACGCTTTGAGTAGCGGCAAAGACGGCGCTCCAGTCACTACGCGCATCCATGATCATGGACGTACGGTCGGTATAGCCCGCCTGGCGCGCGGCGGCACGCAGCGCGTCGGTGGTTTCGATAACCAGCAGGGGTTCGTCGCCGGACAGCACGTACAGCGGCGCCAGGCTTTGCCCGGCGCGCTGTAGATGATCGGCCAGGCGATCAGCGTCCAGCTGTTGCCCCATGCGTCACCAATTGCCCGTACCGGGCGACCCGGGCGTCTGCCAGGTTTCAGGCCGCTCGTTCGAAGGCGCGAAATTGGGATCGTAGACCGGGTTATCGGGATTAATGTCGCCGCGTTGGGCTGCGGCGTAGGCCGTATGGACCTCAGGCGCGGTCAGGCGTCGTAGCAGCCGGCTGACGAGAGACTCCTGCATGGATTCGTACAGGGTTTCCATTTGTGCTTGCTTGGCCTGGACGACTTGGTCGTCGTAGGGCATTTCGCGATAGACCGACAAAGTGGTATCGGGCAGGATGGCGATGCCCTTGTTGGTGATCAGACGAAAGGTAAAGATGATACCGAGTTCGTATTCTTCGACGCGGCCTTGTGCATTGAGGGAGACCTCGCGCAACGATCGGTCGTTAGCCACCAGTTGCAAAATGGCGGCCGCCTCTTTGGGTGTGCCGACCAGCTTTGTGTCGGGGGACGACGCCCGGATGGCGCGGCGGACGTCGGCGCCAAAGCGGGTGTTGTCGGGAATGCCGACATAGAGCGTTTCAAAGGGCAGGGGGGTGACGCCGCGCATGGTAAAGCCGCACGCCGCCAGCAGCATGACGGTCGCCAAGCTGACGGCACGCAGCCACCAGCGGGAGCAGTGTTGCGGGCGGGATGGGGCAGAGTGCATGCGTGACCTCTTTTAACCGACGACGTTGACCAGCTTGCCCGGCACGACAATGACGCGCTTGGGCGGGCGACCTTCGAGGAAGCGGGCGACCTCGTCCTGGCCGGCGGCGATTTGCTCGATGTCCGCTTTGGAGGCCTGGGCCGCGACGCGGATCGAGCCACGCAATTTGCCGTTGACCTGGAGCATAAGTTCGATTTCGTCGGCCACCAGGGCTGCCTCGTCGATCTGCGGCCAGGGCGCGTCCAGCAGATCGCCCAGGACGTCCGCGTAGCCCAGGTCGCGCCACAGGAGCCAAGTGACGTGCGGGACGACCGGGTACAGCACGCGCAGCAAGATGCCGAGGGTCTCGGCACGCGCAGCATCCGCCATCACGCCGTCGGGCAGTTCGGCGCCGTCGATGGCGTTCAGCATTTTCATGCATGCCGACACGACGGTGTTGTACTGAATGCGCTGGTAATCGTAGTCGGCCTGCTTGAGTAGGTTATAGACTTCGCGACGCAGGTCTTTGACGGGGGTGGGTGCTTGCGACCAATCAGGGCTGGCCGTCAGGCCACGCGCGACGGTTTCGTGCTGGGCGTGGCCCAGCGACCAGAGGCGGCGCAAGAACCGATTGGCGCCGTCCACACCGGAGTCCGACCATTCCAGCGTTTGCTCGGGCGGACTGGCGAACATGACGAACAGGCGAGCGGTGTCGGCGCCCAGGGTGTCGATGAGCGCTTGCGGATCGACCCCATTGTTCTTGGACTTGGACATGGTGCCCACGCCGCCGTACTGTATGTCGGAGCCATCGGACTTGAGCTTGGCGCCAGTGATGGCGCCCTTGGCGTCGTACTGGTTTTCGACGTCTTCGGGCCAGAAGTACTCGACGCCGCCCTGTTCGGTTTTGCGAGAGTAGATATGGTTGAGCACCATGCCCTGGCACAGCAGCTTGGTGAACGGCTCGCTAAAGTTCAACAGGCCCAGGTCACGCATCACTCGTGTCCAGAATCTGGCGTACAACAGGTGCAGCACGGCATGTTCGATGCCACCGATGTACTGGTCCATGGGCATCCAGTAATCGTTACGGCTATCCACCATGGCCTGATCGTTGCCGGGCGAGGTATAGCGCATAAAGTACCAGGACGAGTCCACAAAGGTGTCCATCGTGTCGGTCTCGCGCCGCGCGGGCTTGCCGCAGCTCGGGCACGAGCATGACAAGAAAGCCTCGTTTTTGGTCAGCGGATTGCCGCTGCCATCGGGGATCAGGTCGTCGGGCAGCACCACCGGCAGGTCTTTTTCAGGGACCGGTACCGGGCCGCAGTCGGCGCAGTGAATGATGGGGATGGGGGTGCCCCAGTAGCGTTGACGCGAAATTCCCCAGTCGCGCAGGCGCCACGTGGTTTGCTTTTCTCCCAAGCCTTGCGGAGCCAGGTCGGCGGCGATCGCATCGACGGCCTGCTTGAATGACAGGCCGTCGTATTTGCCGGAATTGACGGTGCGACCCTGTTGCTTGTCGCCATACCATTCTTGCCAAGCGTCGGTAGAGTACGTCTTGCCCTCGACTGCGACGACTTGCTGGATGGGCAATTGGTACTTTTTGGCAAAAGCGAAATCGCGTTCGTCATGGGCAGGCACGCCCATGACCGCACCGTCGCCGTAGCTCATGAGCACGTAATTGCCGACCCAGACGTCGACAGGCGCGCCCGTCAAGGGGTGCGTGACAGTCAGGTCGGCTCGCATACCGGCTTTTTCGCGGGTGGCGATTTCGGCTTCGGTCGTACCGCCGAGCTTGCATTGCTCGATGAATGCGGCCAGCTCGGGGTTGGACCGGGCGGCGTGCGTGGCCAGCGGATGCTCGGGCGCGACGGCGCAGAATGTGACACCCATGATGGTGTCGGCACGGGTCGTAAAGACGTAGAGCTTGCCGTCCTGGATCAGTTGGCCGTCCGCGCCGGTGATCTGGTGCGGGAAGGCAAAACGCAGGCCCTCGGATTTGCCGATCCAGTTTTCTTGCATGATGCGAACGCGTTCGGGCCAGCCAGGCAAGCCCGTGCGCACTTGGTCGAGCAATTCGTCGGCGTAATCCGTAATGCGCAGGTAGTACCCGGGAATCTCGCGTTTTTCGACGAGCGCGCCCGAACGCCAGCCACGACCGTCGATGACCTGTTCGTTGGCCAGTACGGTGTTGTCGACCGGATCCCAGTTGACGACTTGGGTCTTACGATAGGCGATGCCTTTTTCGAGCATCTTCAGGAACAGCCATTGGTTCCATTTGTAGTATTGCGGATCGCAGGCGCACATTTCGCGCGACCAGTCGATCGCCAACCCCATCGCCTTCATTTGTTTCTTCATGTAGGCGATGTTGTCGTAGGTCCATTTGGCCGGTGGCACTTTGGACTTGATGGCGGCGTTTTCGGCGGGCATGCCAAACGCATCCCAGCCCATGGGCATGAGCACGTTGTAGCCGCGCATACGCAACTGGCGCGCCATCATGTCGTTGATGGTGTAGTTGCGGACGTGACCCATGTGTAGCTTGCCGCTGGGGTAGGGCAGCATGGAACATGCGTAGAACTTTGGCTTTGGGGTGCCATCGGCGTTCTGGGCGTGTTCGGTGACACGGTAGGCGTCGCGCGCCTGCCAGTCTTGCTGGGCGGCGGCTTCGACGGCGGTGGGGCTGTAACGTTCCTGCATGGGCTCGTGCGCGTATCTAGAAAAAGAATAAGGGCCGTCCGGCGCAATGCCACGGACGGTCAAACCGCTAATTATAGAGAGTCCCTGCGTTTGGGGCGCCGAAGGCCGATTTTCGGGCGACGGCAGGGATCAAAACGACAAGGCCCGCCTCTTGCGAGACGGGCCTTGTCGTTGAAACTGAGGAGCGGGCTCGAAATTACTGAGCGGCGTCTTTCAGTTTCTTGAGCGGGCGAACCTTGACCTTGACCGAAGCGGGCTTGGCCGGGAACCAGCGCTCTTGGCCGGTGAACGGGTCTTTGCCGAAGCGCTTGGCCTTGGCGGCGATCTTTTGCACGGTCACTTTGAGCAGGCCGGGCATGGCGAACTCGCCGACGCCGCGCTTGTTGACCGAACCCAGAACGGCGCTTTCCAAGCTAGCCAGCACGGCCTTGACCGATTTGGCTTCTACGCCGGTCTGCTCGACCAGGTGAGCAATCAATTGCGACTTGTTCAGTGCTTGTTTGATGACGGGAGCCGAAACCGTTTTCTTTACTGCAGCGGTCTTGGCGACGGTTGCCTTTTTAGCAGGTGCTTTTTTAGCGGGTGCTTTCTTGGCCGCAACCTTGGTGGCAGGGGCTTTGGCAGCAGTTTTGCTAACTTTCTTGGCGGGAGCTTGTGCTTTGGTAGCCATGGTCGAAATCCGTATGTTGAGAACACGAGATAGCTCGGTACCGAAGATCGGCACTTGGCACCTCGCGCCCGATGATAGCGGAACTTCGCGCGTACGGGCGCATTTCTGTGCGTTAAGGCCTTAAAACATGTTGTTTTCGTGACAAAAGAGAGAGGTATGTTGATATGGCCGTGTGTCTGCGTGGTCTCATCGGCCGCGCTCTCAGTTAGCTGTAATTTGCGTCGTGATACGATATTTTTGGGGTCGGCACACTGCCGATCCCGTTTTGTTTTCTAGACATTGTCTTTGTTCTTTAACCCTGTGTTTGCCCTATGGCCCCTCTTGCTTCTTTGTCTCCCACCCGTACACCGGGCACGTCGCGATTAGGCGATTTCACGACGGATCGTCGCGTTCTCTTGTTGATGTTGATGGCCGCGTTGGTCGGCTTGGCGGGCGTCGGTGCTGCATGGGTGTTGCTGCGCTTGATCACGCTGTGCACCAATTTGGCGTATTTCGGCCGTTTATCACTAGAGGAGATACCGATAGCGAGCCATACCTTGGGTTGGGCGTCCGTTGCCGTGCCGGTGGTAGGGTGCATCATCATTGGGTTCATGGCACGTTACGGGTCGGAAAAAATCCGCGGCCACGGTATTCCAGAAGCAATGGAAGCCATCTTGATCGGCAAGAGCCGTATTCAACCCAAGGTTGCGGTGCTCAAGCCATTGTCCTCGGCGGTATCAATCGGTACAGGCGGTCCGTTTGGCGCGGAGGGGCCCATCATCATGACGGGCGGCGCGATTGGCTCGTTGTTGGCGCAGATGGTGCATATGAGTTCCAGCGAACGCAAGACGTTGCTTGTCGCAGGAGCGGCGGCGGGTATGACGGCCGTATTTGGAACGCCCATTGCCGCGATTTTGCTGGCGGTAGAGCTGCTGTTGTTTGAATGGAAGCCGCGTAGCTTTTTGCCGGTGGCCGTGGCTGCCATCGTCTCGGCCTCGGCGCGGCCCCTGTTATTACATAGCGCGCCGATTTTTCCGTATGCCGGATTGGGCGAGCCCTCACTGCCGCATGTGCTGGCCTGGGCAGGTTTAGGTGTGTTGGCGGGCCTGGGGTCAGGGGTGCTGACGTCGCTGGTTTATTTGTTTGAAGACTGGTTTGAGAAACTCCCTATCCATTGGATGTGGTGGCCGGCCATAGGCGGCTTGGTCATCGGTCTGGGTGGCTTGATCGAGCCATCTGCGTTAGGGGTCGGCTATGACAACATTGCTGATTTGCTGGCGGGCAAACTGGCGATTCAGGCCGTATTGCTGCTGTTATTGGTGAAAGTGGTGATCTGGTCCGTCGCGTTGGGGTCCGGAACATCGGGGGGCGTGTTGGCCCCGCTGCTGATTTTTGGCGGTGCGTTGGGGGCGCTGGCGGCGCCGCTGTTGCCGCAGGCCAGTCCGGGTTTCTGGGCCCTATTGGGCATGGCGGCGATGATGGGGGGCACGATGCGCGCGCCACTGACCGCGACCTTGTTCGCGGTAGAGTTGACCGGTAATTTCAGTGTGTTGTTGCCCGTCTTGACAGCGTGTGCGTTTGCCTATGGGCTGACCGTGTTGCTGTTGAAACGCTCTATCCTGACCGAGAAAATCGCGCGTCGCGGCCATCACATTACGCGTGAATATCACGTCGATCCTTTCGATTTGGTGCGGGTGTCGGCAGTGATGACGACCTCGGTTCAGACGCTGCCCGCCTCATTGTGTGTCGCTGAGGCGATCGAGCACTTTACGACCGCGGAGCGGCGCCATACCGCCTATCCCGTGGTGGATACGCAAGGTAAAGTGGTTGGGGAAATGACGCGCGCCGATAGTCTGGCCTGGACCTTGGAAGACGAAGACGCTGCGCGGCCGTTAGGCGAGATATTGGCGGGTCGTGAGCTTTTCGTGGGTTATCCTGACGAGCTAGCCAGCCAAGTGGCGGATCGCATGGCCTTGACGGGGGGCGGCCGCGTGCCGATTGTCGAGCGTGCGACGGGTCGCCTGGTGGGGCTGGTGGGCCGCAAAGACTTGCTGCGTGTGCGGGCCGGCCGACTGCGGGACGAGCGTGAGCGCACCGCATATTTTCGCTGGCGCGGTGCGCGTCGACGTTCGGTCGACCCTCAGTAGGGACTATCGGGTAGAGGTGAGCCGGGCCGTTCAATAAGGATACGATCATGGCAGTCGATATTTCGGGTTTTTCATCGCCAGCCGTCGGGCTGGATACACCGTTGGAATTGCTTTCGGCCTGTCATGATCGGATGGGGCGGCAATGCGCGACTCTCACCCGCTTGGCCGCGCATGTGGCGCAACATGGCGCCGATACCGTGGCACAGACCGCGGCGGCCAGTGTCTTGCGTTACTTTGATACCGCGGCCTTGCTGCATCACCGTGACGAGGAGGACGACCTATTTCCCGCCTTGATCGAGTCCATGGCGGGCTCGGATGCGGTGTGTCTGCATGCAATGGTCGATGGGCTCACACAAGAGCATCGTCAGTTAGAGGCCCTTTGGCATCGTTTGCACGAGCCATTGGCGGCGTTGAACGCGGGACAGTCCGCGAACTTGGACTCGTCTCTTGTCGAGCGGTTTTGTGCGATGTATGCGGCGCATATTCAGCGGGAAGAGGACGAGTTGTTGCCGATGGCAGGCCGGCTACTGGACGATTTGGCGCTGTCCGACATGAGCCGAGCGATGCGGGCACGGCGTGGCGGCGGCGCGAGCTGAGGACTCCCGGGACACAGCGTGATGATAGACACGATGAGGCGCCTGTCAATACCGAACGTGAGGGGTGCCGTGATCTGGTTTGTCAGGTGATCCTGCGTTGCGCGCATCGGTGCATACGGCTACCCTAGATACCCGCTGGGAGACAGCAATGCGTCGGCATCGTACCGGCGACCGGCCTGTCAATGGTCGACCGCGATCCGAATTGGCTAATAACCGCATGACATTAGGATGATGCAGCGCGTGGGCAAGGTGTTAAGCCGCTTGTTGGGGACATGGGTCCATGATGTTGGGCCCGCCTCGTTGCGAGCCGATGCGGTCGCGGGGCTGCTGGGGGCGTTGCTGGTATTGCCGCAAGGGGTGGCGTTTGCCACGCTGGCCGGGCTACCCCCTCAATATGGGTTGTATTCCGCGATTGTGCCCTGTGTGGTGGCCGCGCTGTTTGGCTCCAGCCGACATGTCATGTCCGGCCCCACGAATGCCAATTCGCTGGCTCTCTATGCGGTGTTGGCGCCGCTGGCCGTAGCGGGCAGTCACGAGTATATCCAGATGGCCCTGGCCGTCACGATTTTGGTGGGTGTCTTGCAATGGCTGGTCGGCATCCTCAGATTGGGTGCGCTGGCGAACTTCATTTCCCCATCGGCATTGTTCGGTTTTACCAGCGGTGCGGCCTTGCTGATTGCGGTGCATGCGCTTAAAGACGCGTTGGGTATACATGGCATCGAGGCGCATGGGGCGGGAGCGGTGCTGCTGGGCGTCGCGCAAGGGTTGCCCGCGCTGCACTGGGGGGCCTTCTTAGTGGCGCTGGTCACGATCGCCATATCGATCGCGGTACGCCGCTGGGATCGCCGCAAGCCTCACCTATTGATAGGGCTGGTGGCTGGTACGGCGGTGGCGGCGATGCTGAATGCCTGGGTTTTTTTGGGTAATGCCGAGCGCATCCCGGTGCTGGGTTCGCTGTCGCAGCCTTGGCCGCCCTTTCATGTACCCGATATCCCATGGCGTTCGCTGCCGGAGCTATTGGGGCTGGCATTTGCCCTGTCCATTGTGGCGCTGGCGCAATCCATCTCGATTGCCAAGGTCGTGGCGTCGCGATCGGGGCAGGCGATTGACGCCAATCGCGAGTTCATCGGACAGGGTTTGTCGAACATGGTGGGCGGATTTTTTTCGTCCTATTTATCCTGCGGCTCGCTGAATCGCTCCATTCCCAACTACGAGGCGGGGGCGCGCACCCCCATGGCGGCCGTTTTCGCGGCGGTGCTGCTGGTGTTGCTGGTGACCGTCAGCGCCCCGTTGTTGGCAAGCATCCCGGATGCGGCGATTGCCGGGCTGCTGCTCGTGGTGGCCTGGAATCTGCTGGACTTGCCGCACTGGCGCCGCCTCGCTCAGGTACAGCGCAGCGAGTTTCTGATTGCGCTGGCGACGATGGCCGCCACGGTGATGATCCGCATGGAAATCGCGATTTTGCTGGGCACGCTGCTGTCATTGATGACGTACTTGCACCGTACCTCGCATCCCGCCATGCGTACGATGGGGTTCAGGGCTGACGATCCGGACCGTCATTTTGCGGTGCTGGATGATACGCCTGATGCACTGCCCGAATGTCCCCAACTCAAGCTGTTGCGCATGGAGGGCTCGGTCTATTTTGGTGCGGTGGCGCATGTGGCGGATCGTCTGCAGGCCCTGCGGATGGAGCCTGATGCGCCCCGGCATCTGCTGGTCATGACCAAAAGCATGAATTTCATCGACCATGCCGGCGCCGTAGTGTGGGAATACGAGTTGCGCAAGCGGCGCGAGATGGGGGGCGATCTGTATTTTCATCGCCCGCGACCTGGGGTGATGCAAATGTGGCGCCGCTCTGGGTTCGTTGATGACTTGGGCGAAGACCACCTCTTTCCGGACAAGGCGACCGCGATTGCGCGGATCTACCAACGCTTGAATCCGGATATCTGCAAAGGCTGTACGGCTCGCATATTTCGTGAGTGCGGGCCGCCGGGCTACGCGGGGCAGCCGTCCGCGACGTGTGGTGACAAATCGTCGGCCGCGTGAAAGCAGATAGAAAATAGCCGAACTCAATCCTCTGGCAAAGACCGCTAGAAGGGCGGTCTGTGTCTCGAAGGCCTTGGCGTGGGCGAAGCGGTGTTCCACTTTGCGCCACACAGTTTGATAAGGGTCGAGACTAGCTCGCCGAGTATGGCAATGATATTCTCCGCTTTCAAAAATCGAGGAAAATGTCATGGGAAACGTTCTGATCCCCAACTGTCGTGTTCCTCGGTGACGAGCCCGTATGCCGGCCTTTCGTCGTTGAATTCTTCAATATTAGAAAGGTGACTTGATGGCTGAAGCGAGCCTGGGACAAATGATTGGACCTGCGGTCGTCCTGATGGGAGCGGCTGTGGTTGCGGTGCCATTGTTTCGGCGGCTCGGCCTCGGGTCGGTTCTGGGCTATTTTGCCGCCGGCGTGCTGGTGGGCCCATCGGTGCTTGGGTTATTCACCGACGCCCAGTCCATCCTGCATTTCTCGGAAATTGGCGTGGTGATGTTCCTGTTCGTGATCGGATTGGAACTGCGACCGCACAAGCTGTGGGCGATGCGCGGTCAGATCTTCGGACTGGGCCTTGCTCAAGTTGCCGCCGCGATCACGGCTCTTGCGTTGACAGCCATGGTGATCTTCGGCCTTTCTGCGCCGGTGGCTTTCATCGCCGGGGCGGGCTTCGTCCTTTCCTCGACCGCCGTCATCATGTCGGTGCTGCAGGATCGGGGCGAGATTTCGAGTACGGAGGGTCAGAAATCGGTTGCGATCCTTCTGTTCGAGGACCTGATGATCGTGCCGCTTCTGGCGGTGGTCGCCTTCCTGTCCCCACTGTCGCACGGACAGGCAGGATGGACCGATATTCTTCTGGCATTCGCCGCGCTGCTGGCGCTGTTGGTGGTGTCGCGCTGGTGCCTGAATCCGTTCTTCGCCCTGCTGGCACAAACGCGGGCGCGCGAAGTGTTGACGGCAGGCGCGTTACTGGTGGTGCTTGGCGCGGCGCTGCTGATGGACGTCGCCGGCCTCTCGATGGCGATGGGTGCGTTCCTCGCCGGGGTGATGCTGTCGAGCTCAAGCTACAGGCATCAGATCGAGAGTGACATCGAGCCGTTTCGTGGGCTGCTCATGGGGCTGTTCTTTTTGGCCGTCGGCATGTCGCTCGATTTTTCCGTTGTCGCGGCCGAATGGCAGCTTCTGCTGTCCTTGTTGGTTGCGTTCACAGTCGTGAAGGGTGCCGTGGTCTATGTGGTCGCGCGCCTGTTCGGCGGCTCCAACCACCAGGCGTTGCACCGGACGTCCATGTTCTTGCAGGGAGGGGAATTCGCCTTTGTGCTTTATGCCGCGGCGACGTCGGGCGGCGTGATCGATGCACGGGAAAATGCGCTTTTCGCCACCGTTGTGATTTTGTCGATGGCGCTGACTCCTTTGCTCATGATCGTGGCCGACCGCCTGCTGCGTACCGAAGCATCGATGGACGGCGTCGATGTCGCTTGCGATCTGAAGGGGCGAATACTTGTCATCGGCTTTGGCCGCTTCGGTCAGATTGCTTCCCAGATTTTGCTATCCAAAGGGGTCGAACTGATCGTCATCGATAAAGAGCCCGACCGCATCCGCGATGCGGGGCGATACGGATTCAAGGTTTTTTTCGGCGATGGCACTCGACTCGACACCTTGCGCCACTCCGGTGCGAGTGAGGCCGATGCCATCATGGTCTGCATAGATGCCCCTAAGGCCGCGTTGCAGATTGTGGAGCTGGCGCAGCACGAATTTCCACAGGCGAAGCTTCTGGTGCGAAGCTATGACCGTGGACATTCGATGGAACTGATCCGCGCGGGTGTCGAATATGAGATTCGAGAGACGGTTGAATCCGCCTATTTAATGGGAGCGCAGGGTCTGCGAGCGTTGGGTTTTGCCGAACTGGATATTGAGGAGGCGGCCGAGGGCATTCGTCAGCGGGATGCCCAGCGGCTATCCGAGCAAGTACAAGGGGACCTCATGTCGGGTCGAGATCAACTGCATTTGCAACCCGTTCCAGAGCCGCTCACCCGACCGTCAGGATCGAAATAACCGAATGACAGTCGAAAAAAAAAGCCTCGCATGCATGCGAGGCTTTTTAATTGACGCAAAACCAGCGGAATTACTTCAGCTTGGTTTCTTTGTAGTCGACATGCTTGCGAGCGACGGGATCAAATTTCTTGATCAGCATCTTCTCGGGCATGTTGCGCTTGTTTTTGGTAGTGGTGTAAAAGTGGCCCGTGCCGGCAGTGGACTCGAGCTTGATCTTTTCGCGGATACCTTTGGCCATTTCGTGCTCCTAGATTGTGATGGGGCCTGATTAGGCCTGTTCGCCGCGGGCGCGCATGTCGGCCAGAACAGCGTCGATGCCGTTCTTGTCGATGATGCGGATGGCCTTGGTGGAAACGCGCAGGCGAACCCAGCGGTTTTCGCTCTCAACCCAGAACCGGCGCGTTTGCAGGTTGGGGAGGAAGCGACGCTTGGTCTTGTTGTTAGCGTGCGAAACGTTGTTGCCCGTCATCGGGCCTTTGCCAGTTACTTGGCATACGCGTGCCATGATTTTTACCTCTAAGTATTTCTGGCCGCGTATGGCGAAGCTGGGGAAGGAAAGTCAGGTATGGGCTTGCGCCCGTGCTTATTACCCGCTACCTGCCGCCCGCTGTACCTATACACGGGGTGCTGGTCGAAAGTGGTAGCAACAAAGCATAGTTGGCTACTCACGGGAAAACTTCATACTAAGCTCGCTATTCTAATACAGAAATGCCAGAAAAATCAATAGCCTGTTCCGCCAGGCCCGTGGGCTGTCCGCCACACTACGGCGCGCAGGGCAGGGCGCGGCGCCAAAGGCTGGCCCTTTCCAGTGATTTTCGGATAGAGTTACTGCGTCTTTCATGTCGGGGAGAAACTGTGAATCCGTTGCTGTCTGTTGTGGAACGCAAGTTGCAGTCATTGCCAGTCGCCGTACAGCTAGAGATGCCTGATGGCGCCATCGTGGGCCCTACCGACCCCAAGGTCCGGTTTGTGGCACGCGACAAGGGGGCACTGGCGCACTTGGCCGAAGGTGCCGTCGGTGTGCTGGGCCAAGACTACGTCGAGGGTCGCATCGATATTCAGGGCAATATGCGGGATGTGATGGCGGCCTCCGCGGCGCTGTTGCCAGGCTCACCGGTCGACGCCGCGCGCGGCGGCTGGCTGACCGAATTGGTACGCAAGGTCGTGTCCGTCTGGCGCCATTCCGTCGAGCGCGATGCCAAACAAATCGAATTTCATTACGACCTGTCCGATGATTTTTATGCACTGTGGCTCGATCCGCGCCGCGTCTATTCTTGCGCATATTTTCGTACGCCGGACATGAATCTGGCGCAGGCCCAAGAAGCCAAGCTGGATCACATTTGCCGCAAATTGCGCCTGCAGGCCGGCGAGCGGTTCCTGGATGTGGGCGCCGGCTGGGGCGGACTGTTGCTGTGGGCTGCCGAAAATTACGGCGTCGATGCGACCGGGATTACTTTGTCGCGCAACCAGCATGCCTATGTCAACAAACTGATCCAGGAAAAAGGACTTTCGGGCCGGGTGCGCATGGAGTTGCTCGACTACCGCAAACTCGACGAGTCCACGCCGTTCGACAAGCTGGGGTCCGTGGGGATGTTTGAGCACGTGGGCCGGGCGCAATTGCCCGACTATTTCGCCAAGCTGCGCAGGCTGGTCAAGCCGGGCGGGCTGATCATGAACCATGGTATTACCGCGGCCGGCCTCTATAACGCCGAACTCAGTAGCGGCATGGGCGAATTCATCGAAAAATACATATTTCCGGGCGGTGAGTTGACGCACATCAGCAGTGTGATGGGCGCTCTGACCCAGGGCGGCCTCGAAGCCGTGGACGTGGAAAACTTGCGCCCGCACTACGCCCGCACACTATGGGCATGGAGTGATGCGCTGGAGGCTCGATTGCCCGAGGCCAGCCGAGTGCTGCAGGGCGAAGAGGGGGCCCGCTCGCTGCGTGCCTACCGTCTGTATCTGGCGGGTTGCGCGATGGCGTTCGAGCACGGCTGGATTGCGCTGCATCAGATCCTGGCGACGGGCCTGTCCGACGGACGCTCTGACGAGTTGGATAACCCGTCTGACTTGGCTTATCCGTGGCGGCGTACGTATATGTACACCGACGCTTGATGTGTGAGCGACTGCCAGCCTGCCATCGTCGGGCATCAATACGCATGACCTGGCTTGGCGGACTGGCGTTTACCCGTATAAACGAGACTATTAGAAACAATAATTATCTAAATGGTTCTTTATGATGTTGCACTGCCGCACCACGTAAACAGGGGCTTTCCACTCGATCTCTTAGTAATGACCCTAGCTGTTTTTGGGCTTTGTGCATCTAATTGTTTCGGCTCAGTTCTTGGTGTGCGAGACAAAATCGGCTAAGATGCCGTCTTCTTCATTTAGTTGTATTCAAAATTCTGTCAGCTCGACACCCCTTTAATAGAGGTGCTCGGGTTTACTGTCTGACAAGGCCGTCGCCACCTTCGGCGCTTGGTCCTGCTGCTAGTGTCGGTTTGTATTGGCGGTTCTGCCCGTCTTCCGCACAACCCCCTTAGCTCCACGGCATTAAGCAACTCGACGAGTTTGCATATGTCCCTGAACCTATGGAGGCAAAATCCAATGCATTTAAATCCTGTCAAAACCCTGGCCGCCGCAGCGGTATTTTTTGCGTTCGCCGGGTCCGTCCAAGCCGCGGATGCCAAGTGCGAGCTTGATCGCACAGTCAAATTCGGTGGTATGAACTGGGAATCTAATCTGGTCCTGGTCGATGTCGAGCGCTTCATCATGGAAAAGGGTTATGGTTGCAAGACCGAAACCCTGCCCACGGAGACTTTGCCGGCACTGGCCGCGCTAGAACGTGGTGATCTGGATATCAATAGCGAAATCTGGCTCAACAGTGTGGCTGATCCTTGGGACAAAGCCGAGAAGACCGGCAAGGTCAAGCGCATTGGCGATGTCTACATGGGCGGCGAGGCCTGGTTCATCCCCCGCTACACCGCCGAGCGTTTGCCCGAACTCAAGTCCGCCGCAGACCTGCCTAAGTTCAAGGACGAGTTCAAAGACCCGGAAGAGCCCTCGAAAGGCCGTTTCTATGGCTGCCCGGCCGGTTGGGGCTGCGAAGTAACCAGCACCAATCTTTTCCATGCCCTGAAGCTCGACGATACCTATACGCTGTATTCCCCGGGAACGGGCGCGGCCCAAAAAGCAGCACTGACGTCCGCCTACAAACGTAAGCAGGACGTGGTGTTTTATTACTGGTATCCCACGCCGTTGGTGGGGGCGCTGGATCTGGTCAAGCTGGAGTTGCCGCCCTATGACGCCGAAACCCATAAGTGCCTGACCTCGACGACATGCAAGGATCCGAAGCCAAGCGCCTATCCTGATAATCCCGTATTTACTGCGGTCAGCACCGAGTTTTCCAAAGAAGCCCCTCAACTGACCGAGTTCCTGTCCAAGGTGTCGATACCTCTGCCCGAGGTTGATAAGACCCTGGCCCACATGGAAGAGTCCGGCGACGACTCGGCAGCCGTTGCCGAGTGGTTCTTGAAAAACAAGGCTGATATCTGGACCAAGTGGGTGCCTGCCGAGGTCGCGACGCGCGTCCAGGGTGCGCTGTAAATCAGCGATAACGTCGCCTCACGTGGGCGCAGATCGCTTGCGTGACGAGGGTCATGCGGCTGACGGTAGATTGTCGGCCGCATCCCCTGCGGCATGCCCGTAAGGAGTTCTTGATGTTTCCAGAAATCATTCCGCCACGTGCTGTGCGTGGCGCGATCGACGCATTTGTCGATCAACTAGTTACCCGCTATGCCGACACGCTGGAGGCTATGTCGCAGCCGTTCCTGAGCGTATTGGTCTGGCTGGAGCACCTGCTGCGCAGCACCCCCTGGTGGGTCGTCGTGCTGGTCACGATCGCGATCGCATGGGGCGTGAGCCGTCGCATTGGCTTGAGCCTGGCGATGGGCGCGCTGTTGTGCGTCATTGGCGTGCTGGGTTTGTGGGACGCGGGCATGCAGACGCTGGCCCTGATGATCATGGCAGCCGGCCTGTCCGTCATGATTGGTATTCCACTCGGGATACTGATGGCGCGCGTCAACTGGCTGCGCTCCATCATGCTGCCACTGCTGGACATCATGCAGACGATGCCCAGTTTCGTGTATTTGATTCCGGTTGTGATGTTGTTCGGACTGGGCAAAATCCCTGCGATCATCGCGACGGTGATTTATGCCGTGCCGCCGCTGATTCGTCTGACGGATCTGGGTATTCGCCTGGTCGATCGTGAGGTCCTCGAAGCTTCGCGCGCCTTTGGGGCGAACGCCCGCCAGCAATTGTTTGGCGTGCAACTGCCGCTGGCGTTGCCGAACATCATGGCGGGTGTCAATCAGACGACCATGATGGCGCTCTCGATGGTGGTCATCGCCTCGATGATCGGTGCACGTGGCCTGGGTTACGAAGTGCTGTTAGGCATCAATCGCCTGGAAGTCGGTCGTGGTCTGCTGGCAGGTCTGGGGATTGTGGTGCTGGCGGTGCTGTTTGACCGCATCACGCAATCGTATGGACACCGCGTTCGTCAGGGAGCCCATCGATGAGCAAGATCGAAGTCAAAAATATTTTCAAGATCTTCGGCCCGCACTCGGCCAAGTGGCTGCCTGCCGCCCGAGATGGTATTTCCAAGGAAGATCTGTTGGCCAAAAGCGGCCACACGCTGGGGCTGCGCGACATCAGCCTGTCGATTGAGGAGGGCTCCATCTACGTCATCATGGGCCTGTCGGGCTCGGGCAAGTCGACATTGATCCGCCATTTCAATCGCTTGATCGAACCGAGCGCGGGCCAGATCCTGGTCGACGGTGTCGATGTGGTCAGCCTCGGCAAGCGCGAGCTGGAAGTCTTTCGCCAAAAGACCATGAGCATGGTGTTTCAGCGCTTTGGCTTGTTTCCGCACCGCACGGTGCTGGACAACGCGGCGTATGGCTTGACCGTGCAAGGGGTTCCCAAGGCCGAGCGCGAAAAGCGTGCCCTGCACTGGCTGGACCAAGTGGGTCTTAATGGTTTCGAGAAACAGTATCCGCATCAACTCTCCGGTGGGATGCAGCAACGTGTGGGTCTCGCGCGGGCACTGGCCACCGATGCCGAGATCCTGCTGATGGATGAGGCGTTTTCGGCCCTGGATCCGCTAATTCGCCGCGAAATGCAAGATAACCTGCTGCAGTTGCAGGCCAAGCTGAACAAGACCATCGTGTTTATCACGCACGATCTGGACGAGGCGCTGCGCCTGGGTAACCGTATCGCGATCCTGAAGGACGGTGAGCTCGTGCAGGAAGGTACGCCGGAAGACATCTTGCTGAATCCAGCCAATGATTATGTGCAGGCCTTCTTGCAGGATGTGAACCGTACCAAGGTGCTCAACGCGGCACACGCGGTCAACCCGCCGCGACTGACACTGACCATGCGTTCGCGTCCCACCCATGCGCTGGACCGCATGCAGGCGCTGAGCTTTGAATATGCCCCGGTGCTTGACGGCAAGCGTTTAGCTGGCGTGCTGACCGCCACTGATGCGCAGCGCGCCGTCGAGGCGGGGGCCCGCGATGTGTCGGCGTATGTCGAGGATTTGGCGTCGGTGCCGGCAACGGCAGGATTGGATGAAGTGCTTGCCCGCCTGGTGCACAGCGATCAACCGGTGGCCGTGACGGGCGACGATGACGAGTTTATCGGGATGCTGTCGCGCAAAAAAGTCGTGGATTTGGTGACGCCCACGTTGCAAGAGGGAACAGACGGCGTGGAGCCGTCTACGGCTTCGACGCAAGCGGTATCCTCCACCGACGACTCTGCGGTCGGCAAGAAGGAATCCGAAACGACGGCCTGACTCGGCAAGGTTGCGTGATCCGGCTAGTTTGCTTGAGGACTGCTGGTGATGGCGGGGTTTTGCGGATGTGCGCTGAGCTCGCCGATGCTGGCGGGCCCGGTTCCGGTCGGTACGACCATACCTTGCCAGGCGCTTGGCGTCTGGCAAGACCTCCTGTCAGTCGGGCCGTCCCGCCAGCAACCGGGTGGCGGTGTACGTCATGACGGTTTGTTCACGCTGATTATGCACATCGACGGATGAGTGGACGACGGCGCGATTGTGCTGTGACGTCGGGCGGATGCCGGTCACCTCTACGGTGGCCCAGATGGTGTCTCCCGCGACGACGGGCGCCAGCATTTTTTTGTGTACCTCTAGCAGTGCCAGGCCCGTGCCTTGCACCATGCCCTGCATGAGCAGCCCTTCGATCAACCCATATGTCAGTGCGCCGGGGGCGGGGCGGCCGCGTATGGCACCGTGCTCGAAGGTGGCATCGATAAAAATCGTTTCCAGCATGCCGGTCGCGCTGATGAAATTGATGATGTCCGTCTCGGTAATTGTGCGACGGAACGTGCGAAAACGTTGGCCGACCTGCAGGTCTTGCCAGTAGTAGCCTTGGCCAAGCAGGGTAAGGGGCTGGTTGTTCGTCATGAGGATTCCTTGGGTAAAGGGGGCGATGGGTTGGGAGGGGAGCTCTGGTGCGCACCGCCCTGAGCCAGGAGCTGTTCGATCTGATCGGCCGATAGCCCCGCCTGTTGCAGAACTTCGCGCGTATGTTCACCTAGTCGAGGCGGCATGGCAGGTGCGACGTCCGAGCGCTGCAGGCGGACAGGATTGCGTGTAAAGCGGTAACGATGTCCCGCGGCACTAGTCAGGGGTACGAAAAAGTCCACGCTGCGCAGGTGTGGATCGCGTTCGAGGTCCTCTAACTGATTGACGGGTGCTGCCGGGATCTCCAGCCGCTGGCACAAGGCCAGCCAGTGCGCCGTGTCATGGTGCGCGACGATACTGCCGACTTGCGCGTACAGGTCTTCGATATGTTGGGTACGTGCCGTAATGTCGGCAAAACGCGCATCCGTCGCCAGCTCCGGTTGGCCCGTCTCGTTGAAAAAACGCTGCCAATGGGCATCGGTGTACGGCATCATGCACAAATAGCCATCGGTAGTCTGATAGGGGCGTCGCCATGGCGCCAGGACACGCGGATACCCGGCAGTGCCTGGTGTGTCCTCCAGGTGACGGCCGTAGAAATGCTCGACCAGCAAATACGACGCCATGGATTCGAACATGGGGACTTCCAGTTGTTGTCCCTGTCCGGTGCGTTCGCGTTGAAATAGGGCGGCCAGAATGGCGTGGGCGGCGACTTGGCCGCAGGTCTTGTCGGCAGCGATCGTGGGCAGGTAGCGCGGTTCTCCGCCTTGTCGTTGGGTAATGTCGGCGATACCGGCCAGTCCTTGCACGATATCGTCATAAGCCGGCTGACCCGCATAGGCACCGCCTTCTCCAAAGCCATACAGGCCGGCGTAAATCAGGCGTGGATTGCGGGCACACAAGGTTTGCGGATCCAGCCCCAGTTTCGCCATTTTGGCCGGACGCATGCTGTGCATGAGGACATCGGCGCTGTCTACGAGTTTCAGCAACGCATCGCGTGCGTCGGCTTGTTTCAGGTTCAGGACGATACTGCGCTTGTTACGGTTGATGCCCAGGAATATCGCTGCCAGATCGGGCTCTTGCCTAGGCCCCGTGCGGCGAGTCGAGTCGCCCTCGGGCGACTCGATCTTGATGATATCGGCGCCGTAATCGGCCAGTATCAATGAGGCGTAGGGGCCAAAGACCACCGTGGTCAGGTCAAGTACGCGTACGCCCGCCAGGGCGCTGTGTTCGGGATTGATAGGTGCTGTCATGGGCAAATGCTAACGATCAGAGACATACACGTCTAATATGGCGTTGGTATAGCGTGATATGGAATTTGTTATGGCTATGGACCTGCGGCAATTACGTCAGTTTGTCACTATCGCGGAGCTGGGCAGCTATCGACGGGCCGCCGAGGTATTGCATATTGCTCAGCCGGCACTGTCGGTATCGATACAGAAACTGGAGCACGGTGTGGGCGTACAGTTGCTGGAGCGGGGCGCCAAAGGCGTCTCGCTGACCCCTGCGGGCGCGGCATTGATGGCGGACGCCCGTCGTGCCTTGTTCCACGCCGAACAGGCGCGGCAGTCTGCCCGGCGCGTGGCCTTGGGCGAACTGGGCCGATTGCGTCTGGGATTCGTTGGCTCGGCAACGTATATGTTGTTGCCACGCTGCCTGCCCGAGTTTCGGCGCTGTTACCCCGATGTCGAACTGGCGTTGCGCGAAGACAGCACCCTACGTCTGGCGGAAATGCTGCGCGCCAATGAAATCGATGCGGGATTGGTGCGTGGCCCATTGTCCGAGGACTTTTCATTGTCGGCGTGGGTGGTCGAGCGTGACAGTCTGATTCTTGCGGTACCGGCTGAGCATCCATTGGCGCATGGTCCTGTGCATTTACAGGCCGTGCAGTCGGAACCGTTCGTGATGTACGCGCCCGATCATGTCCCTGGTTTGTACGGGATTACTCACGAGTTGTGCCGCAAAGCGGGTTTTTCTCCGCGTATCAGTCAGGAGGCTATCCAGGTCCAGACGCTCGTCAGCCTGGTCGCTAGTGGTTTAGGGGTGGCGTTGGTCCCTGGCGTGACGCGTGCATATTCCCACCCGCATGTAGCTTTTGTGGACTTGTTGGATGCCGAGGCGCATGACGTGCTGGCGTTGTCACTGGTCGCGCATCGTGATACCTCGTGCGCGCCCGTATTGATGCTGCGCGACACGATGCTGTCGGTAAGAAAATAGATTGGGCGGCAATCGCGTTGTTAATAAAGCGCGTTTTGTGTCGCAATGCGTGGGCGGGCCGTCGCGCCCGCCACCGTGTGATGATCTTAGCGTCCCGCTGCCAACGCGGTGATGCCGTTGGCCACACCCATGTCCGTCTTGGGAATGTCGGTGATGATCACGCGGACATCTTGCTCCGAAATGTCGATGCTTTTGTGGATGGCCTGGCTCAGGGCGGCGATCAGCGCGGC
The DNA here is from genome assembly GCF_054779135.1 of Bordetella tumulicola. NCBI lineage: Bacteria > Pseudomonadati > Pseudomonadota > Betaproteobacteria > Burkholderiales > Alcaligenaceae > Bordetella > Bordetella tumulicola. Next base: position 36,461 of record NZ_BAAGYU010000009.1, read on the forward strand.
TTTCTTTTCGGGGGTGCGGCCTTCGATGAGGCGCGCCAGTACCAATGCCATGGGTTTGGCGAGTTCGCCCGCGACGATGACGTGATCGGAGGCGACTTCTTCCAGCACCACGCGCACGGAGGGCAGCGGCGCCGCAATACTGTCGACCACAGCTTGTGAGCTGTTTTTCAACAAGTTGGTTTTCTGGGCGGCGCTGTGGCCTTGCATGATCTGGATGTTCAGTATGGGCATGGTCGTTCCTGAGGAGTCACGCGAGCTTGGGCTCAGTAGAGTGTAGGGTGTTTGGCATCATAGCAATCTCGTTGCCATAGCAGTCTTTAGACGCGGTAGCGTGCAACGATTTCTGGGTCGGGATCGCAACCGAGACCGGGACTTTGCGGGATGTCGACTTCGCCATCGGGGCCGGGTAAACCGACATCGCCGAATAACCCGGCTTCGAGTTGCACACCGAATATTTCGATACCGCCGATGTGTGAATACACCGCGGCCATTTGCAGTGTCGCCAGCAGGCCGGGACCAAAATACGGAGAGTGAGGGGCCACAGCCCGGCCGTGCCGGCGCGCCAATTCGGCTACCGCACGAAACTCAGTAATGCCGCCGACTTTGGTGATGCTGGGCTGAAAGTAATCTAGCGCACCAGATTCAGCCAACGGCTGAAACGCCCAGGCATTGCCGACGTTCTCCCCGGCGGCCAGCGGGATGTTGGCCTCTCGTTGCAAGCGTGCCAGGCCCGCGACGTCTTCGGGAGGCCAGACGGGCTCCTCCAGCCATTTAAGTGCATAAGGCTCGAGTCGATGCGCCATGCGCAGTGCCTCATCCGCGGGCCAGGCGCAGTTCACATCCAGCATCAGTTCGACATCATCTCCCAACGCCTGACGGGCTGCGGCGACCGCGGGTATCGTGACTTCGTGCAGCTTCACGCGTTGAAAGCCACGTTCCAGCGCGCGCTCGCAGGCCGTGGCAATGATGTCGGCTTCGTGCAAGCGCATCAGGCTGGTATAGGCTGTTACCGAACGGCGCGACCCTGCGCCCAGTAGTTGGCAGACCGGCATACCCGCGCGTTTGCCAGCCAAGTCCCACAGGGCGATATCCAGCCCGGATAGTGCATAGATGACCGGCCCATTGCGGCCAAATATGTGCAGGGGCCGCTTCAGGTCCTCCATCAGCTGAACGATGTCGTTGGCGTCACGGCCGATGGCGAGCGGGCTCACGATCTTGTCCAGGGCCGCCACGGTCGCTGGAATGGCGTTGTAGCCGAATGCCTCACCCCAGCCGATCAGGCCATCGTCGGTGCTGACCTTGACGAGGAGATAGTTCAGCTTCGACCACACGGTCCCGCCAAAACCGGTAAGCGGCCCGTCGTGCCGGTACGGGATGGAGACGACGATGGGCTCGATCGCGGTGATCTTCATGATGTGGCTCCGGTGGCGGCAAACGGGGGCGGGGTGGCGTGACCACCCAGATAGATGCGCTGAATCAGTTCGCCCGCCTGCACCTGGGTGGGTGTGCCCTCGCCGCCGATGTGGCCGGTCTCGACCAGGTAGCAATAATCGGCAAAACGCAGCGCTTCTTTCACGAGTTGCTCGACCAGTAATACGGCCATGCCGGTGCGTGTCAGATCCTTGGCGACGGTGAGGATGCGATCCACCACCATCGGGGCGAGTCCGCCGGAGGGCTCGTCCAGGATAAGCAGCGCGGGTTCCGCGATGACACCTTGGGCAACGGCCAGCATCTGTTGTTGTCCGCCACTCAAGCGAGAGGCGGGCTGTAGGCGTTTTTCCGCCAGCTCTGGAAACAGCTCGTAGATACGAGGCAGGCGGCTACGGTCACCATGCCGATGGGTCGCATAAGTGCCCAGCAGCAAATTGTCTTCGACCGTGAGTCCGGTAAAGACACGGTGCCCTTCCAGCACGACGTTGATGCCAGCCCGTACCGTGGTGCGCGCATCGGCTGAGGAAATGTCCTGGCCGCGAAACGTAACGCGGCCAGCCTGCTTGGGAATCAAGCCCGCCACGGCATGCAGCATGGACGTCTTGCCCGCGCCATTGCGGCCCAGCATGACGACAAACTCGCCTTGATGCACACGCAGATCGACGCCGTGCACGACTTGTGCTTTGCCGTAGGCGACTTGTAGGCCCGAGACGTCCAGCAGGATCGGCGCCGATTCATGGGTGCGTTGATCGTTCTGCATGATTAGGCTCCCAGGTAGACGCGTATGACTTCGGCGTTGTGACGCACCTCTTGCGGCGTGCCGTGCGCGATCATGCGTCCCAGATTGAGCGTGGTCACGCGATCGCATAAACGAAACACAAAATCGGTGTGGTGCTCAACGATCAGCACGCCCAGTCCGGCCTGGCGCAGGACGGTAATGATCTGGGCCAATTGCTCGATCTCGTGTTCAGTCAGTCCGCCGGCGGGTTCATCCAGCAAAATGAAGCGGGGTCGCATGGCAAGGCAGCGCGCGATTTCCAGAAAGCGTTGTTCGGCGTGATCCAGCAGGTTCGCAGGTCGTTCGGCGACGCGTTCCAGCCCGACACCGCACAGCATCTCGTAGGCCAGGTCGCGCGCCTCGCGCTCGCGCCGGCGCATGGCGGGCAGCGACAGCACGGTGCGCAGAAAGCCCGCGTTACTTTGCTTCCAGCTTCCCAACATCACGTTTTGCCAAGCGCTCAGGCTGCCCAGCAGACGTGGTTTTTGAAAGGTACGGGCAATGCCTTGCAGGGCGCGACGTTGTACCGACGCCTGAGTGATCGGCGCATCGTCCAGCGTCAGTGCGCCGCTATCGGTGGGGTAATACCCGGAAAGCAGATTAAGCAGCGTGGTTTTTCCGCTGCCATTAGGGCCGATGAGCCCGTGGATCTCGCCCTCGGCAAGCGTAAGGCTGACATCGTCCACGGCGGTAATACTGCCGAATCGTTTGGTGACGGTGCTGGCGCAAAGTTGACTCATGAGGGGCGGCCTCCGCGAATAGCGCTCAGCAGGCGCGGTAGATCGGGAGAAACCACGTGCTTTTCGGGTTTGCGCGGTGCAAGCTTGTTGCGTATCACGCGCACAATACTGCCGATGCCTTCCGGTACCAATAGGACGACAAGCAACAGCAGGATGCCATAGAACAATTGTCCCCAGCGCGCTAACGGGGCAACCAGCTCGGGCAGCGCGGCCAGTACCAGCGTCCCGACAAACGGCCCCATGATGACGCCGCGTCCGCCAATCACAATGCAAACGAAGAAGAACAGACTGAGCTCGAAAACAAAGGTCTCTGGTGTGATGTAGCTTTGTAATGAGGCAAAGAGCGCGCCCGCAATACCCGCCGTGACCCCGCTGAACGTATAGATGGCCAGTTTGATGCGAAAGATCGGTACCCCGACCGCAGCTGCCGTCACGGTGCTGTCGCGCAGCGCGATCATGGCGCGTCCCCATGAAAAGCGGGCCAAATTCCATACCAGCCAACTGACGACACCAGCGATGGCGGCGACCAGCCAATATAGGCCGGCAGGGCTATCGAACGGCGCATCAAAAGAGGCCACGCTGATACCAGCGCCGCCGCCCGTCAGATCGTCCAGGGCCAACGAGAACTCCGTGACCATCAGGGCAAAGGCCATGGTTGCCATCGCGAAGTAAAACCCGGGCAGGCGCAGCGATGGCAGCCCCAGCAGAAAGCCGCATGCGCCGCAAAGCACGGCCGACATGCCCATTGCGGCCCAGGGGCTGACCGCATAATTTCCTGTCAGGATGGCGAAGGTATAGGCGCCGATCGCCAGCAGGCCGACATGCCCGATAGAAAGCAGGCCGGTATATCCCACGACCAGATTCAGGCTGGCAATCAGGATCCAATAAGTGCCGATCAGCGTAGCCACATGCAGGTGGTAGCCATTGCTGGTCAACAACGGTAGTGCTGCGAGCAGGAGCACGCCGATGAATAGCGGCCAATGGATTTTTTGTGTGGTTTTCATACTTGCCGCACCTGCTTATTGCCGAACAAGCCTTCGGGTTTGATTAAGAGAAAGAGCATCAACAACCCCACTGCGATGGTCTGTTGATACTCGCCGCCAAAGAAGTAGGTGGCAAAGGTGCTGAGCAGCCCCAACGTAATTCCCCCCACGATCGCCCCGACATTGCTGCCCAGGCCACCCGCGGCCAACGCGATAAACCCATAGAGTGTCAGCGTGAGTCCGAGGGCAAAGTAGGCAAAGGTCAATTGGCCCGCGGCAAATCCGACCACGCCACCCAGCAATCCGGAGAGTGCGTAAGAAAAGGCGCGCACTCTTTCGGTGGAAATGCCGCGTGCGCGCGCGGCATAAGCATCCTCGGCGACAGCCAGGAATACTTTTCCGAATAGGGTGCGCCGGTAGAAGAGATCCAGCCCCAGGGCCAGCAATACCACGCAGCCGATCGGCAGCCAATATTTTTGATCCCAGATGCCGGCGGTGTAGTCCTGCGGGATCAGGCGCGGAAAGGCGCGCGGTTCCGTTCCCCACCATAGCCCGATCGCTTGCTGGACGATCGTCGCCAACGCCAGCGTGCTGAGCAGCCATAGGTGTTCATCTGAACGGGCCAGAATGCGCCGGATGGCCACCGCTTCGGTGACCAGGCCAAACACGATGGCCGCCGCCACTGAGCCCGCCAGACCGACCACGGTGGGCAAGCCCAGGTCGCCGATCAGCCAGGCGCCTACGACGCTGCTCACCATGAAAATGTGGCCGGTCGTGATGCTCAGCACCTTGGAGGTGGAATACATCACGTTATAGGCTAGCGCGGCGGCGGCATAGAGCGCGCCGATCGCCAAGCCTGTCACAAGGACAGTCAGCATGGAAAACTCCTCGATGTATTGGGGATCGCCTTACTGAGGAGCGATCTTGAAGCTGCCATCCTTGAAGGTGTTCGCCAGATTCATGACCATGCCGGAGTCGGGAAAGCCGTTGCGATTTTCTGCCGTCCAGGTATAGGTGGCATAAACGCCCGGAAAGTCGCTCGTGCTTTCGAGTGTCTTGCGAAAGGCCTCGGCATCGGTGCTGCCATTCTTTTTGACTGCGTGCTCGATGATCTTGACGGTGTCGTAGCCGAGCGCGACCCACCAGAATGTAAAGTCAATTTTCCCGCCCAGTTTCGGTCGCATGGCATCCATCAGCGCTTGCGTGCGCTCGGGGAGTTTGCCCGAGGCGTCGTAGGTCGTGCTGACATAGCCGGCCCCATAGGTGTTATCCCAATACGAGGGCTTGTTCAGCAAGTCCCGAATGGGCAGGCCCATGAGCGCGGGGTGACCCACGACCGGGACGTCCCACTGCATGTTTCCACGCGCATTGAGGATGCGGGCCAGCAGGCCCGTAGCGGCCGACCAGGGCATGATGACGTCCGCACCGGCTTCGCGCGCTTTCTGGATTTCGTCGGTGACGCTGGTCTTATTGGGATCGATCAGGACGGAGTACACCGGCTTGATATCCAGTTCTTCAAGCAGGGCTGCGGCACGCTTTGCCGAGGATGCGCCATAGCCGCTGGTGTCGCCAATCACGGCGATTTTCTTGAGCTTCAGCGTTTCCAGGGTGTATTTATTGGCAGAGGAAATCCACTGGTCGTTCGTATTGATCACCCGAAAAGCCAGGGGATATTTTTTGGCGTTGGTCAGCGAGTCGACGGTCCCGATGATGAGGTTGGGCACGCCGGCTTTTGACAGGATAGGCACGGTCGCCAGCGACTCGCCGGAGTTGACCGGCCCGATGATAAACGACACTTTGTCGTCGTAGGCCAGTTGTTTGGCATAGCTGACGGCCTTGGTGGGGTCGCCCGCCGTGTCACGGGTGAGCAGTTCCAGTTTACGGCCGTTGATGCCGCCCGCGTTATTGATCTCTTCGACTGCGAATTGCACGCCCTGGTTCTCGGCGATGGCGGCAGAAGAGAGCGGACCGGTCAATGAGGATAGCCAGCCTATCCGGATGGGTCCGCTTTCCTCTGCCGCGTGAGCGGGCAGAGCGGCCGTGGCCATCGTGGCCAAGCAAAATATAGGCGCTGCAAGTTTCTTGAAAATGATCATGTTTGTCTCCGTCTGTTTTTACCCAGTTCTGATCCTGGGTTTTTCGGCAAGGTTGTGCACGAGCGGTCGGCGCGTGCGAATCCACACTCAGCTGCCGCTGGCCGCGCGTGGGGAAATCAGATAGGGGTCAATGCTTTCCCAGTCGAAGGTAAAGCCTGTGCCGGGACGATCGGGGACCGCCACGCAGCCGTCGGCGTCGACCGTCATACGCTCATGGAAGAGGGGTTCGAACCACGGCATGTGTTCGGCCCACGTTGCATTGCCCGCGGCGGCGACGATATGCAAGCTGTGCTCCGTGAAAATGTGGGGTGCAACAGGGAGATCGTGCGTAGCGAGATACCTGACGGCTTTGAGCATTTCGGTATAGCCGCCCATGCGCTGCAGGTCGGGCATGAACACACTGGCTGCGCGTTCGCGCGCCATGCGGCGAATGCCATAGCGCGTATATTCCGTTTCGCCGCTGGCGATGGGCATGGGCAGGCGGCGGACAATCTCGGCGGCGCTGTCGTCATCCCATGTGGGAACGGGCTCTTCGAACCAGGCCAAATCGTAGGGGGCGAGCTCACGGCCCAGGCGCAATGCCCGACTCAGATCCAATCCCTGATTGGCATCTGCCATCAAGGTGATCTGATCTCCTATAACGTCACGCACGGCCTGGACGCGGGCGATGTCTTCTTTCCAGTCGGGCGAACCCAGCCGCATCTTCATGGCCTTGAATCCCTGGTCCAGGAACGCACGCGCTTCTGCGCGCAATTCGTCGCGGCTGGACGATAGCCAAAGTCCAGCGCTGGCGTACACGGGGACGCGGTCCCGGTGTGCGCCGAATAGCTTATACAAGGGGCGATTCGCCAGTTTGCCGATGCAATCCCAGCACGCAATGTCGATCGGGTTGTAGGCCAGGATGGCTATGCCGCTCTGGCCGTAGAAATTGCAACTACGAAGAAAGTCTGTCCAGAGTGCCTCGACATCATGCGGATCACGACCTATTAACAACGGTTCGAGCGATCGAGTGAATTGTGCGATGGCCTCCAGTCTTTGTGCATTGAAGCAAAAGCCATAGCCTTCGCCCGTGACACCCGCATCGGTCTCGATAGAAACCAGCAGGCAGCAGACGTCCGCAATTTCGTGGATAGAGGTTTTGAGAGGGCGTGGAAGAGGGATCGTGGCAAGCCGGACGTGCAAGGCGATAATGCGTACAGCACTCGACATGAAAAGTCTCCGCGATAAGGGTTTACCAGGGGATTGGCGCAGTGGCCGATACGCGTGCAAACGATACGCATGTACGGTCAGGTCGAGCATGCGTACACAGGTCAATAAGGAAGTATGGTTACTAGGCGCGGCTATTACTAATATTTTTTTGAAGGTTGGTTGATATCTATTGCGTATCGAAATTGTCGTGCGCCGACCCTTCGGCTTGTGCGGCGGTATGATGAGGTTATTGTTGCCGGTATGGTGCCGGCATGCCGGACTCCAGGAGAATATTGCATGAACGAAGTCATCATCGCTGCTGCTACCCGGACTGCCATCGGCGATTTTGGCGGCGCGTTGAAAGACGTGCCGCCTATCGATCTGGGGGCCGCCGTTATCAAAGAGGCCCTGGTGCGTGCCGGGGTCGGGGGCGACGAGGTCGGCCATGTCGCGGTGGGCCACGTTATCAATACCGAACCACGTGACATGTATTTGTCGCGGGTCGCCGCCATGAATGCCGGCATTGCCAAAGAAACGCCTGCGTTTAACGTCAACCGCTTGTGCGGCTCGGGGCTGCAGGCCATCGTGTCGGCGGCACAGACGATCTTGCTGGGCGATGCCGAAATCGCCATTGGGGCAGGGGCGGAAAGCATGAGCCGCGCACCCTATATCGCGCCGGCGCAGCGCTGGGGCGCGCGCATGGGGGACGCGAAGATGCTGGATATGATGACGGGCGCGTTGTCGGATCCGTTCGCCGGTATCCATATGGGTGTGACCGCCGAGAACGTCGCGGCCAAGTTCGGTATCAGCCGCGAGGATCAGGATGCCCTGGCGGCTGAGTCTCATCGTCGTGCGGCCGCCGCTATCGATGCGGGTTATTTCCGCGACCAAATCGTGCCTATTGTGCAAAAGACGCGTAAAGGCGATGTCGTCTTTGATACGGACGAGCACGTGCGGCGTGATGTGACCGTCGAGAACCTGGCTGGGCTGAAAACCGTGTTCCAGAAGGAAAACGGCACGGTTACGGCGGGTAACGCCTCGGGCTTGAATGACGGTGCGGGTGCAGTCGTGCTGATGAATGCCGCAACCGCTGAAAAACGCGGCGTCAAGCCATTGGCGAGGCTGGTCGCTTATGCCCACGCGGGGGTTGACCCCAGCATCATGGGCATTGGGCCGATACCCGCCACCCAGGCCGTCTTGAAGCGCGCCGGTCTTACGGTGGATCAATTGGACGTCATCGAGGCCAACGAAGCCTTTGCCGCGCAGGCGTGCGCAGTGGCCCGCGAGTTGGGGCTGGACCCGGCCAAGGTCAATCCCAACGGCAGCGGTATCGGCCTGGGGCACCCCATTGGCGCGACCGGGGCCATCATTACCGTCAAGGCGCTGTACGAACTGCAGCGTATCCAGGGACGTTATGCCTTGGTGACGATGTGCATTGGCGGCGGGCAGGGCATTGCCGCCATCTTCGAGCGCGTCTAAAGCAAGTCCTCATCACGGCCCGGGTGTTTGAACTTCGTTCAGGCACCCGGGCCGTTGTGGCGTTTGGGCTGGCCATCGTTGCGGTCTGGCTACAATCACGCGGTTATTGTCTGAGCCATTCTGATGCCCACCCGTACTACGCCCGCCGCTGCTGACCAACCCAATCTGTCCGAATCCGACGGTATCCGGTATCTGCACTTTGGAACGGAGTGGATTCAGGGCGCCATGCGCATCAAGGCGCCCGGCGAGCTGGTGCTGGAGTACACCGCCCAGATGATGGCCTGGTTGCTCTTTCTGGCGCCACCGAAAGAAGAGTCGATTGGTTTGCTTGGTCTGGGTGCGGGTTCGCTGACACGCTTTTGTCTGAAGCACACGCGCAGCCCCCTGGCCGTGGTGGAATGGAATCCCCAGGTCACCGCGGTGTGCCAGATGTTCTTTCGCTTGCCTGCCTCCTCGCGCCTGAGCGTGCACCATGACGATGCGGCGGTCTGGGTGGCCGATCCGCAACGCGCGGGGAGCTGCCCCGTGCTCATGGTGGACCTGTACGATGCCTCGGCGCGCGGTCCGGTGCGCGACTCGGTGACTTTTTATCGACATTGCCGCCGAGTTTTGGGCGAGGTCGGGGTCCTGTCGGTCAATCTATTTGGCCAGCACGAGAGCTTTGACCGCAATATCGAAAACCTGCGCGTGGCATTTGACGATCGTATCGTGCTGTTACCCGAGATTGACGCCGGCAATCAGATCGTGTTGGCCTTTAGCGGCCCGTCACTGGGCATCACCCCGGCGCAACTCCTTGCCCGGGCGGAAGAGGTGGAAAGCCAATATGGCTTGCCCGCTCGTCGCTGGGCGCGCGCGCTGACCCGCCACACGGTGAACGGCATTCTGCATTTCTGATGCAGGCGTTTCTCCGCGCAATTTTCTCTTGACTAAGGGATTGCCCTAGGTAATGGCAGGCTTTCGTACGGCCGCGATAACTACTATGATGTGAATTCCTATAATTATGAATTATAGAAAGCCTGAACGGGTTCTCCATGACTATACGCATCGTTCGTCAAGCGTTGTATCTCGAGGTCGCCGACCGCTTGCGGGGCATGATCCGGTCACAGGCGTTGGCCAGCGGTGAATGGATCGACGAGGTACGCCTGACCCGTGAGTTGGGCATTTCACGTACGCCGCTACGCGAGGCCCTCAAGGTATTGGCCACCGAGGGGCTGGTGCGTCTGGAGCCGCGTCGCGGCTGCTTTGTGAATGAGCTGTCACTGCAGGATCTGGAAGACATTTTCCCCTTGATGGCTATGCTCGAGGGGCGCTGTGCATACGAGGCCACATTGAAAGCCACAGGCAGCGAGTTGGCCGACCTGGATGGCCTGCATCAGGCATTGCAAGCCCATGCGTCAGCGGGGCAGATCGACGCGTATTACGACACGAATGCGCAAATTCACGAGGCGGTTCAGGCCCTGGCCAATAACCGCTGGCTATCCGACATGGTGGGTAATCTGCGCAAGGTGCTCGGCCTGTTTCGTCACAAGAGTCTGGTGGTGCCCGGCCGCATTCATGAGTCCTGCGCCGAACACATGGCTATTTTCGCGGCGCTGAAGGCGCGCGACCCCGATGCTGCCGAGGCGTTGGCCCGCAAACATTTGCTTCGCCAATTGGATGCGCTGCGTTTGCTGGCCCGGCAGGCCGAGGCGGCCACTGCCGCGGCCAACCCTGTCGATCCACTTTCGTCCCCCAGTATGTCCGCTACACAGGAGACTACCCATGCCCGCCCTAGACTCCAACCCGCTCGCTCGCGGCGCTCGGCCGCCTGAGGCCGATCCCATGTCGGATGAAAAAACGGTCGTCGAAAGCGCCAGCCTGATCACACGCCTTGGTCGCTTGTGGGACCGGGACCGGTTGCCCGGCACGGCTGAAATTCTGCCGCTGTTCCAGGCCCGGCTGACCGATGTGGCGGCCAATAAACTGGCGCGTACCTGGTGTGCGTCGTATACCGCCGCCGATGGCAAGCGCCGGCGCGAGTTGCTGGCCGGGTTGGCACAGGTCGATGCCGGACTGCAGCCGCGCGGAGATCGTGGTCTGATTCTTTTCAAGCGCTTGAACGCGTTGCCCGATGGCTTGCGCTTTCTGGTGGATTTGCGGGCCGACATGCTGCGTTGGCGCAAGCAGGTGGCGGGTTTGCAGGCCCTGGACAAAGACCTGGAAAGCCTGCTGTCCGCCTGGTTTGATGTGGGCTTGCTGGAACTGCGCCCCTTGACCTGGGATTCACCGGCCTCATTGCTGGAAAAGCTGATCATCTACGAGGCCGTGCATGAAATTAAATCGTGGGACGACTTGCGTCATCGCGTGTCTCCCGATCGCCGCTGTTATGCCTACTTTCATCCGCAAATGCCGGACGTGCCTCTGATTTTTGTCGAGGTGGCCTTTTCGGCGCAGATGGCCGACAACGTGCAGGTCTTGTTGGACACCACCTCGCCGGTACAAGATTTGGACAAAGCCCGATGGGCGATCTTTTATTCCATTTCGAATACACAGCCGGGACTGCGCGGCATCAGTTTTGGCAACTTCCTGCTCAAGCGCGTGATTGATCGCTTGCTCGAGGAATTGCCCAAGCTGCGTTCCTTTGCCACGCTATCGCCTATCCCAGGCCTGGTCGATTGGCTATCGCGCCTGAGCGCCGCCGAGGTCGAGTCTATCGTGCGCGATAAGCAACGCACACGCGCCGGGGCGCCTGATGGCGCGCGCTGGGCCGCGCGGCTGACCAAGGCCGCAACGGGCAAGCCATCGGAGGTTGTGCAGCGCGCCGCGATGCGGCTGGTGACGCAGTATCTCTTGACGATGAAAAACGGCCAACCGATTGATCCTGTTGCCCGCTTTCACTTGGGTAACGGCGCACGCATCGAACGCCTGAATTGGGCCGCGGATATCTCGGCCAAGGGCTTGGCGCAGTCTTGCGGCATGATGGTCAACTATCTGTATGAACTGGAAGAACTGGACGCGAATCTTGTGCGGTTAGGCGAGGGTAAACCTCGCATCAGTCGCGGTATCGCGCGTATCGGATAAGGACGTCATGAGCGAACAGAACGTATCGGTCCCTGACCAGGGTCAGGGACCGGATCAAGGGTACGGGCAGGGTAGTGTCGCCATGACGCGCGAAGAGGGCTTGGCATGGGTGACGCTATCGCATCCCGGGCGTCTGAATGCCATCACCATTTCCATGTGGGAACAACTGCGCAGCGTGTTCGACGCTTTGTCGGCAGACACGTCCGTGCGTTGCGTCATTGTGCGTGGAGAGGGGGGGCAGTTTGCCGCGGGCGCCGACATTCGTGAGTTTGCACAGCAGCGTGGAAACATGGCACAGGTGCGCCGCTATCACCAGCATATCCTGGCCCCGGCACTGATGGCCGTCGCCAATTGTCCTCATCCTGTCGTGGCCCAGATCGACGGGGTGTGCGTGGGTGGTGGCCTGGAAATCGCCTGTCAATGCGATCTGCGTATTGCCGGCGAATCAGCGCGTTTTGGCGTGCCCATTAACAAACTGGGTTTTCCCATGGCGCCTGACGAAATGCGGGGATTGTTGGCGCTGGTAGGGCGTGCCACCACGTTGGCGATTTTGCTGGAGGGGCGTGTATTCGACGCTGCCGAAGCCCGGTCGCTGGGCTTGCTGACCCGTGTCGTCCCGGATACCGAAGTGGCCGCTCAGGCTCGCGCCAGCGCGGATCGCATTATGCGCGGCGCCCCGTTGGCTGCACGTATTAATAAACGCCAGTCACGCCATTTGCAGCAAGGCGCGCCGCTGGAAGAATCACACTATCAAGATTTTTTTTCTTACGCCGAAAGCCAGGACCACCGTGAAGGCGTCTCCGCCTTTCTGGCAGGGCGGGCGCCGGTATTTACAGGAGACTAAATAAGGTGAATAACGCCAATTTGTACACTGTGCTGGCTAGCGGTTTTCCCGCGGATCGTCGTCAAGTGGCTCTGGAAACTCCCGAGCAGCTCTACACCTGGGACGACATCGATCATGCCAGCGCATGCCTGGCCAATTTGTTGAGCTCGCTCGATTTGCCCGATGGCTCACGCGTCGCGGTACAAGTTGAAAAGTCACCTGAAGCCCTGCTGCTGTATTTGGCCACGCTGCGTGCGGGCCTGGTATATCTGCCCTTGAACACCGCCTATCGCGAGTCGGAAATCGCTTATTTCCTAGGGGATGCCGAGCCGGCCGTCGTGGTGTGTTCCAGTAAAAATCTGGGCTGGGTCAGCAAAGTGGCCGAGCAGGCCGGTACGGCCCATGTATACACCCTGGACGAGAATCGTACGGGGTCCTTGCTGGATGCCGCGGCAGGATTGAGCCAGTCGTTCGAGGCCGTGGAACGCGGGACCGATGACCTGGCGGCCATTCTCTATACCTCGGGGACCACGGGCCGCAGCAAGGGCGCCATGTTGTCGCATGGCAATCTAGCCTCCAATGCGCAGGTATTAAAGCAGTATTGGGGCTGGCGTTCGGATGATGTGTTGTTGCACATGTTGCCGATCTTTCATGTACACGGCTTATTTGTGGCCTCGCATGGTGCTTTGCTGGCCGGTGCGCGCATGGTCTGGTTGCCCAAGCTGGATATGGAGCAGGCATTGCGTTATCTGCCGCGCTGCACGGTAATGATGGGGGTACCCACGTATTACGTGCGCCTGTTGGCCGATGCACGGTTTACGCGCCAGGTGTGCCAGCGCATGCGCTTGTTTATTTCCGGCTCGGCGCCGCTGTTAATGGAAACGTTCGACGATTTTCGCGAGCGTACCGGCCACACGATCCTTGAACGTTATGGCATGAGCGAAACGGTCATGCTCACCTCGAATCCGTACGATTCGGCCAATGGTGAACGCCGGGGCGGCACAGTGGGCAAGGCGTTGCCGGGCGTGCAGGTGCGCGTGGTCGATGATCGCGGCGCGACGCTGGGCGCGGGGGAGATCGGCAATGTGCAGGTGCGTGGCCCGAATGTGTTTTCCGGCTATTGGCGCATGCCTGAGAAAACCCGCGAGGAGTTCACCGCGGATGGTTGGTTCCGCACCGGAGACGTCGGCCGCTGGGGCGGCGAATCGGGCGGGGCTGACGTCCCTGCCGATTATCTGTCTATCGTCGGCCGCAGCAAAGACTTGATTATTTCGGGCGGCTACAACGTTTACCCCAAGGAAATCGAGTTGATCATCGATGAAATGCCGGGTGTGCTGGAGTCGGCCGTCATTGGCGTGCCGCATCCCGATTTCGGTGAGGCCGTCGTTGCGGTGGTGGTGGCGCGTGACGGCGCCGTGCTGGATACCGCTGCGATGCAGGATGAATTGAAAACCCGCATCGCCAATTTCAAGGTTCCCAAACAATTGCATTTGATTGGGCAACTGCCGCGCAACACCATGGGTAAAGTACAAAAAAACGTCCTGCGCGAGTCATACACGGCCGCGTGATTTTGATTAACTGTTCCAGACAGGAGGCCCGCACCCTACCAGGATAATGGCTACCACAACCGCGCTCGCAGGAGGTGAGAAACACCGGGACGCGCGGCGGAAGTATTGATGCATTCATATAGAACAAATACGGGCGGCGCCGCGGCGCTGTTTCAATCGAGGAGACGAAATGAAGCATTCCATGATTCGTGCATTGAGTTTGGCAACTGCGCTGGGAGCCTGCGCGGCACTGGCGCCGACTGCCGCGATGGCAGATTGGCCCGATCATCCTATTAACCTCATTGTGCCGTTTCCGGCGGGTGGGGGGACCGATACCTTTGCCCGGCCACTGGCACAGCAACTCAGCATGCAGCTCGGTCAAACCGTGGTGGTGGACAACAAGGGCGGGGCGGGCGGCACAGTGGGTGCGTCCGTCGCGGCGAAAGCCAAACCGGATGGCTATACCTTTTTTATGGGTGGCGCCCATCATGTGGTGGCACCTGCCTTGTATAAAAATCTGACCTATGACATCCAAAAGGACTTCGTGCCCGTGGCGTTGTTGGCGCAACCACCGCAAGTCGTGGTGATCAATACGTCCAAACTGCCAGTCAACACGTTGCAAGAGCTCATTGAGTATGCGCGTAAACGACCGGGCGAGATCAACTTCGGCACTGCGGGCAAGGGCAGTACTCACCATCTGGCGGGCGAGATGTTCGCCATGCAGACGGGCATCAAAATCGTGGACGTGCCGTATCAGGGAGCGGGGCCTATGCTGTCGGCATTGATCGGCGGCCAGGTCGATATGGCGTTTGACGGTTTGGGTTCGTCGGCCGGGCACATTCGCTCTGGCACGATCAAACCGCTGGCGATGGCGGCCGCACAGCGTTCGCCGTCCTTCCCGGATGTGCCGACGGCCGCCGAAGCGGGTGTGCCCAATTACGAGGTGTCGACCTGGTACGCCATGTGGGCGCCCGCAGGTACCCCGCAGCCCATCGTGGACAAAATGATCGCCGAGGTCACCAAGGCGCTGAACAACCCCAAGGTCAAACAAACCTGGGCCGGCAACGGGTCTGCCACACCCGATCTCACCGGTGCAAAGTTCGGTGAGTTTGTGGATAGCGAAGTCATCCGCTGGGGCAAAGTCGCCAAGGACTCCGGCGTTACACTGGATTGATGGTAGGTGCGGCTGACGTGCGCGTCGCGCACGTCAGCCGTTTTGTTTTCTTGCCTGGGCGGAGATGGGCTTAAGACGGTATATTCACAGCTTAAACTAATGGCACACGAACCATTAAACTAAGCAACACACGGGCGGGCAGATTGGCAACAAGCCGACGATGCCCAGTGTGTACCACCAATAACACCCAAACGGTGCAAGGAGCAAACCCAATGCGAATCGGAAAAAAACATTTTCTGGCGATGGGGGCAGTAGCAGTGGCGCTGGCTATCTACGGAACCCCTGCTGCGGCAAAACAAAAATCAGTGGCCGTGACAGCCATCGTTGAGCATCCCGCGCTGGATTCAGTGCGCGACGGCGTGAAAGACGCGTTAGAAAAAGCTGGCTACGAGCCTGGTAAAAATCTGAAATGGCAGTATCAAAGTGCGCAGGGCAATACCGGTACCGCGGCACAGATCGCCCGTCAGTTCATTGGTAACCGTCCCGATGCCATTGTGGCCATCGCGACGCCTTCGGCGCAGTCTGTCGTTGCCGCGACGAAAGATGTTCCGGTGGTGTATTCCGCAGTGACGGATCCGGTTGCCGCGCAACTGGTGCCCAGCATGGGACCCTCTGGCACCAACGTGACCGGCGTATCGGATTTGCTGGCGCTGGACAAGCAGATCGAGCTCATCAAGAAAATCGTACCCGACGCCAAGCGGGTGGGGATTGTCTATAACCCGGGCGAGGCAAACTCGGTCGTGGTGGTCAAGCAACTGCAAGCGCTGTTGCCCAAGGTCGGCATGAGCCTGGTCGAAGCCGCCGCGCCGCGTTCGGTTGACGTCGGATCGGCCGCGCGCAGTCTGATCGACAAGGTCGATGTCATTTATACCAACACCGACAACAACGTGGTGTCGGCGTACGAGTCCCTGGTGAAGGTGGGCAACGATGCCGATATTCCGCTGATCGCGTCGGATACCGACAGCGTCAAGCGCGGTGCGATCGCGGCGCTGGGTATCAACTACTACGACTTGGGCGTGCAAACGGGCAAAATCGTTGTGCGCATTCTCAAGGGTGAAAAACCTGGCGCCATTGCCTCGGAAACCAGCACGAATCTCCAGTTGTTTGTGAATCCGGGCGCTGCGAAGGCGCAAGGCATCACATTGCCTGAGGACCTGGTGAAATCCGCCGCCGAAGTCATTAAGTAATCGCCGGCGGGATTTCATTTATGTCTTTATTTTCGTTACTTGGCGCGCTGGAAATTGGTCTGATTTTCAGTCTGGTCGCGCTAGGGGTGTTTATTTCTTTTCGTTTGCTGCGCTTTCCCGATCTGACGGTGGACGGTAGCTTTCCGCTGGGCGGCGCGGTGGCGGCAACGCTGATTTCCGGCGGTGCAGATCCGTTTTCGGCGACGGTGGCGGCCACGGTTGCCGGGGCTGCGGCGGGGTTTATCACCGGTTGGTTGAATGTGAAGCTGCGCATCATGGATTTGCTGGCCAGCATTCTCATGATGATTGCGCTGTATTCCGTGAATCTGCGGGTCATGGGACGACCCAACGTCCCGTTGATTACCGAGCCGACGGTTTTTACGATTTTGCAGCCTGAGTGGCTAAGCGACTATGTGGCGCGCCCGCTGATTTTGGTGGGCGTGGTGTTTGTCGTTAAATTGGCACTCGATTGGTTTCTGGGGACTCAGTCTGGTTTGGCAATGCGTGCCACGGGATCGAACGGTCGCATGGCACGTGCTCAGGGCGTCAATACCGGTGGCATGATTTTGGCGGGCATGGCCTTGTCCAACGCGATGGTCGGTCTGGCGGGAGCGCTGTTTGCACAAACCCAAGGCGGAGCGGATATCTCGATGGGTATCGGCACGATTGTGATTGGCCTGGCCGCGGTGATTGTCGGCGAGAGTATTTTGCCGTCGCGCAAGTTGGTCCTGGCGACACTGGCAGTTGTCCTGGGCGCGTTGGTTTACCGGTTCTTTATTGCGCTGGCGCTCAATAGCGATTTGATCGGCCTGAAGGCGCAAGACCTGAATCTGGTGACGGCGTTGCTGGTCACGGTTGCACTGGTGATCCCTATGCTGAAGCGCCGTTTGCTCGGCAAGAGGGGGGGCTGATCATGCTGCGTGCACAAGACATCAATATGACGTTCAACGCGGGTACGCCGATCGAGACGCGGGCGCTGCGCGGATTGTCGCTGGAGATCCCGAGTGGCCAGTTTGTCACGGTGATTGGTTCGAACGGCGCCGGCAAGTCGACGTTTTTGAATGCGGTGTCTGGCGATCTGCCGATCGATTCGGGGCGCATTGAGATTAATGGCGAGGACGTAACGGGTAAGTCGGTCTGGGCACGCGCGGACCGGGTGGCTCGGGTGTTTCAGGACCCGATGGCGGGGACCTGCGAGGACCTGACGATCGAAGAGAACATGGCGCTGGCGCAGTTGCGTGGCGAGCGCCGGGGTTTTGGTCGCGCGGTCAAGGCCAGTATGCGAGAGGGGTTCCGGGCACAGCTCGCGCGGTTGGGGCTGGGCCTTGAGGGGCGTTTGTCCGATCGCATTGGTTTGCTTTCAGGCGGGCAGCGGCAGGCGGTGAGTCTGTTGATGGCGGCATTGCAGCCGTCGCGTATTTTGCTGTTGGATGAGCATACGGCGGCCCTGGACCCGCGGACGGCGGATTTTGTGCTGCGGTTGACGGCGCGCATTGTCGCGGAGAACAAACTGACGACGATGATGGTGACGCACAGTATGCGACAGGCGCTGGATGTGGGTGACCGCACGGTGATGTTGCATCAGGGTCAGGTCGTGCTGGATGTTTCTGGCGACGAGCGCAAGGGCATGGAAGTGCCGGATTTGCTGGCGATGTTTGAGCGCGTGCGGGGGGAGACGCTCTCGGATGATGCGTTGCTGCTGGGGTAGCTGCAATGTCTTGGGCCTCGCTTTTAGTCTTAGCCACGGGTGTTTCTATTGCGGCGTGCCTGTCACGCGCTTGAGCGTCGCGCCGGCGTAATCAGCCCGGCTCGGCCCATGACCACGGGCCTCGGTCCCGCTGCGCGGGACTGCCCGGGCTTCAAAATGCCGGCGCGACGCTCAAGCGCGTGACAGGCACTGGTAATGGGGCATGCCTCGGGGGCTGATTGCCATGGTTTTGCCATGGTTGTGGGGCATACTTGTTGTTTGTGTTTGTTGGGCGTTTGCGCTTTTGGGGCACTCGCGCTTATGCGAGCACACCCAGGATTACGTTGTTGGCATCGAAGATCGCGATGACTTGGATGCCGGGAGCGAGTTGCAGGGCGTTGGCGCTTTCTTGGGTGATGACGGCGATGATGCTGGTGCCGTTGGCGATGTCTACGACGATTTCGTTGTTGACGGCGCCGGGATGAATGGCGGCGATGGTGCCGGCGAGTTGGTTGCGGGCGGATAGGCGCAGGTTGTCGCTGGGCAGGGCGATCATGACCGAGGGGGCTTTGATCAGCGCGATGGCTTCGCTGCCGGGAGCCAGGTCGAGGTCGGCGGTGCTTTCGCGGGTGATGGTGGCGATGATGTCGTGGCCGCTGGCCAGGCGCAGGGTGATTTCGTCGTTGACGGCGCCGGTGCGGATAGCGGTGACGGTACCGAGGAGTTTGTTGCGCGCGCTGGTTTTCAGCATGATCCGTCTCATGAGGTTGAGGTCGCTGGGGGCATCGAGGTTGGTTTGGGCCAGGTGCGCCATGACGCGACGGTGTTCGGCTTCTAGCGTTTCGAATGTGGCGATGAGTTGCCGGGCGCGGGGGGTGAGTTGGGCGCCGCCGCCGCCTTTGCCGCCGGTGGCGCGCAGGACGAGGGCTTCGCCGGCAAGGTTGTTCATCGCGTCGATGGCATCCCAGGCGCCTTTGTAGCTCATGCCGACGGCACGGGCGGCGGCGCTGATGGAGCCGGTGCGTCCGACTTGGGTGAGCAGGTCTATGCGGTTTTTGCCGCCCCAGGGCTGGGTCCCGACCCGTAGCCAGAGGGATCCGTCGAGTTCCAGGGGATGAGTGGTCATGGTGGGGAGGTCGATGATGGTACGGGTAGCGGGACCTTGGCCTTAACGAGAATGAGATTCCATTGCAAATTTATAGGCTTCAAGGCATGATGTTTGCGCACTTATTGCGGAGAATTTCGTTATGAAACGCGTTGCGCTTTTCCCTGTGCTGGCTGTCGCGGGCCTGTTGTCGGCCTGCTCGGCTCCCACGATTCGCAGTGATTATGATCACAGCGCCAATTTTGCTCAGTATCGCAGTTTTGGTTTTATGTCGCCTTTGGGTACGGATACGTCGGGCTATAGCACGCTGTTGACGGCGCGGCTAAAGACGGCAACGCGTGGGCAGATGGAGATGCGGGGGTATGTTTATTCCGAGCAGTCTCCTGATCTGCTGGTGAATTTCAATGCCAAGCTGCAGGATAAGACGCAGGTGACGCCGGCGCCGATGATTCCGTATTATGGCTACCGTACGGGCTTTTATGGTGGCTGGCCGGGTTATGGCTGGGGCGGTAATGATGTGTATCAGTACACCGAAGGCACGCTGAATGTGGACCTGATCGACGCGCGGCGCAAGCAGTTGGTCTGGGAGGGCGTTAGCCAGGGGATTATTGATGATCAGGCGACGGCAGCGTCGTCGGAAAAAGTCGAGGCGACCGTGGCGCAGATATTTCAGCGTTATCCGTTCCGCGCCGGTAGTGCGGCGCCCCAAACCCCTCAGGCAGGTAAGACTCGATGAGCAAGCCAACTGACCCGCGCGGGACGCACTCGTCGCAGGCTGACGCTTACGAGACGGTGGCGTTGGTCCTGCAGGGTGGCGGTGCGCTGGGCTCGTATCAGGCGGGGGTCTATCAGGGGTTGCACGAGGCCGGTATTTCCCCGAACTGGATTGCCGGGATTTCGATTGGCTCAATCAACGCGGCGATTATCGCGGGCTCTCCAATGGATGAGCGCATCGAGCGTCTGCGCGGTTTCTGGGAAGATATTTGTCGTCCGACAGGATTTTCGGCTTTGCCTTGGGGCGATGCGTGGGCGCAGGCGTTTCAGGGGATACCCTTTGGATTTGGGTCACCGATGATGAATAGCCAGTTGGCTGCGTACCGGGCGTTGACCGAGGGGCAGCCTGGATTTTTTTCGCCACGCTATCCGCCGCCGTACCTGCTGCGGGGCGGCCCCGAGGCCACCAGTTTCTACGATACGTCGCCATTGGCCGCGACCCTGCACAAGTATGTCGATTTTGATCTGCTCAATCGAGGCGCAGTGCGGGCCAGTTTTGGCGCGGTGAACGTGCGTACCGGTAATTTCGCGTATTTCGATAATAAGCAGATGCCGTTGCGGGCAGAGCATATTATGGCGTCGGGCGCGCTGCCGCCCGGGTTTCCGGCGATCGAGATCGACGGGGAGCACTATTGGGATGGTGGCGTAGTGTCGAATACGCCGCTGGCCCATGTGCTGGCGGCCTTGCCGATCAAGGACACCTTGGCTTTTCAGGTGGATCTTTGGCCTGCAAGGGGGGCGTTGCCGACCAATCTCGAAGAGGTGGCCGAGCGTCAAAAGGACATCCAGTATTCCAGTCGTACCCGTACGGTGACCAATATTCACCAGCGCCTGATGAAGTTGCGCCGCGGGTTGCAGCGCGTGCTCGAGCATTTGCCCGAGGATGAACGCAATAGCCCGGACTTGGCGGACATCCGCGAGCTTGCCTGTACGCCCGCGGTGAACGTGGTCAATTTGATTTTCGAGGCCAAGCACTATGAGCGTAATTCGAAAGATTACGAGTTTGGCACCGAGGCGATGCGCGAGCATTGGCAAAGCGGATTGACGGATATTCGGCACACGCTGGCGCAGCCCAGAGTTTTGGATCGCCCGCATGCCAATCAAAGTTTTGTTTCGCACGACATCCATCGTACGAAGCCGCAGTGACGCGACAAGATCGATATCGTCGAATTTCAGATGGTGCCGCGATATTGTGGTTAATTTGATGTCAAATGCGGTGGTTTTACGACAAAAATGAGGTTACAGTAACGGCCTTGGCGGGCGTGACTACCCCGTTTCAGCGCCGTGCGCGAGTTTGCGCGCCTCGGCTCTACTCCGTGAGGAATCCATGCGTTTTCCGCATCATCGTGTCTCGGGATTCGGTGTCGCTGTGTTGGTTGCTTTAGCACTGGCAGGCTGCAATGAAAGACCCCAAATGAACCCCGGTATGCCGCAAGTTAGCGTCATTACGGTACAACCCAAACCTGCTTCCATTGTGTCCGATTTGCCGGGCCGTGTTGATGCCGTGCGCGACGCCGAGATCCGCGCGCGTGTGACAGGTATCGTGCAAAAAATCGAGTTTGAACAAGGCAGCGAGGTTAAAGCGGGCCAACTGTTGTTCAAGATCGATCCTTCCCAGTATCGGGCGACGCGTGATCAGGCCGCTGCCCAGCTCAAGCAATCGCAGGCCGATCTGTACAGCACCAAGGCACTGGCGGATCGCTATGCGCCGCTGGTCAAGGCCAATGCGGTCAGCAAGCAGGAATACGACAACGCCGTGGCCGGCTACCGACAGGCCCAGGCCGCAGTGGCGGCTGCCAAGGCCAATCTTGACTCCGCTGAGATCAACCTGGGGTACACCGATGTCACGTCGCCGATCGACGGGCGTATCGGCAAGGCACTCGTCACCGAAGGCGCGTTGGTCGAAGGAACGTCGGCCACGCAAATGGCCTTGGTACAGCAGTTAGACCCTATTTATGTCGATTTCACGCAGAGCACGACCGACTTGGCCAGGCTGCGGCAGGCGTTTGCCAGCGGACAGATCGAGCGTATGGGGGCAAATGCCGCCCGTGTGAAGGTGATCCAGGAAGACGGTACCGAGTACGCCCATCCGGGCAAGCTGCTGTTTACCGGTATTACGGTCGATCCGACCACGGGACAGGTTAATTTGCGCGCCGAGGTGCCCAATCCCGATCACGTCTTGTTGCCTGGCATGTATGTGCGCGTGCGCCTGGAGCAGGGGACGAATCAGCAAGCGCTGATGGTGCCTCAACAATCTCTGCAACGCACGGCCGATGGCTTGCAAAGCCTGATGTTGGTCAAGGACAAAAAGGTCGAGCAGGTCGCTGTGACGACGGGTGGCGCGATTGGTACCGAGTGGCTGGTGACCAGCGGCCTCAAGGCAGGAGATGTCGTGGTCGTCGAGGGCTTCCAGAAAATTCGTCCGGGTGCACCGGTAGAGACGTCTGCCTGGACGCCGGGGGCCGAGGGCAAGGCTGCGGCACCTGCAGGGGGCAAGCCGGCCGATGGCAAACCCGCGCAAGACAAACCCGCCGAAGGTAAACCAACTGAAGCCAAGCCCGCTGACGGCGCACCTGCCGAAGGCAAGCCAACAGAAGGCAAGCCCGCGGAGGGCACCGCGCCACCTGCACAGCCCGATTCCGGGCACAAATCCTAAACGGCACGCGGCGCGATGCGCCGCGTGCCTGTTTTCGTGAGCACTTTCCGGGTTAGCCCACATGCCGCAATTTTTTATTGATCGACCAATCTTCGCCTGGGTAGTCGCCCTGTTCATTCTGTTGGCAGGCTTGTTGGCTATTCCCAATATGCCGATCTCGCAGTATCCCGACGTGGCACCACCGGCCATTACGATTACGGCGACTTATCCGGGGGCCTCGGCCGGCGAGGTCGCCGAATCGGTGACCAGTATCATCGAAGACCAACTCAATGGCGCCAAGGGGCTGCTGTATTACGAGTCTGTCAGTGACTCGAATGGTCAGTCGACGATCACCGCGACGTTTACGCCCGGCACCGATCCGGACTTGGCGCAGGTAGACGTACAGAACCGAGTGTCGAACGTCACCGCCCAGTTGCCGACGGCCGTCGCGCAACAAGGGATCCAGTACGAGCAGACCAGCACGGGCTTTCTGATGATCGTGACGCTGTCGTCGACCGACGGCTCACTGAGCGAGACGGCGCTGGCGGATTACATCACTCGCAACGTCCAGAACCCCGTCTCGCGGGTGCCTGGCGTGGGGCAGTTCCAATTGTTTGCGGCCCAGCGCGCGATGCGCATCTGGATCGATCCCGACAAACTTGTGGGCTATAACCTGAGCGCGTCCGACGTCAATACGGCCATCAGTCAACAAAACGTGTTGATCTCGGCGGGTAGCATGGGTGCGCCGCCCAACCCTGACAGCCAGCGTATTACCGCCACGGTGGTGGCTAACGGACAGCTGTCTACGGTAGAGGGGTTTGGCAATATCGTGCTGCGCGCCAATACCGATGGTTCTTCGGTGCGTCTGCGTGACGTGGCCCGTGTCGAGGTGGGTGCTGATAATTATCAGTTTGGTGCCCGACTGAACGGCAAGCCCACGGCGGCCTTTGCGGTGGTGCTGTCACCCGAGGCCAACGCGTTGGCCACGGCGCAGGGCGTACGCGACCAGATGGAATCGTTGTCCCAGTATTTCCCGGGCAACATCAAGTTCGACATTCCGTACGACACTGCGCCGTACGTGAAAATATCCATCGAACAGGTTCTGCACACTTTGGCTGAGGCCATGGTGCTGGTGTTCCTGGTGATGTTCCTGTTCCTGCAGAACGTGCGCTATACCCTGATTCCGGCCCTGGTGGTGCCGGTTGCGATGCTAGGGGCGTTTGCGGTGATGCTGGCGCTGGGCTTCTCGATCAACGTGCTGACTATGTTTGCCATGGTGCTGGCCATCGGGATTTTGGTCGATGACGCTATCGTGGTGGTCGAGAACGTCGAACGCATTATGGCGTCCGAGGGGTTGTCACCCAAGGAAGCCACCAAAAAAGCCATGCCGCAGATCAGCGGCGCTATCGTGGGTATTACGCTGGTGCTGGTCACAGTGTTCCTGCCGCTGGCATTCATGAGCGGCTCGGTCGGGGTGATTTACCGTCAGTTCTCGGTGGCAATGGCGGTGTCCATTTTCTTCTCGGCATTCCTGGCACTGAGCTTTACCCCCGCCTTGTGCGCTACGCTGCTCAAGCCGATTCCCAAGGGGCATCACGAAACCAAGAAAGGCTTTTTCGGATGGTTCAACCGCAGATTTGACGCGACCACGCATAGCTACCAAAACTGGGTGGCCCGCATCCTGCACCGGGGCGGTCGCATGATGTTGGTGTTCCTGGTGCTGGTGTTGCTGCTGGGCTGGTTGTATCTGCGTCTGCCGTCGTCGTTTCTGCCCGAAGAAGATCAGGGCTATGTGGTCAGCAACATCGAGTTGCCGACGGGCGCCAGTGCCAACCGCACGGTCGAAGTGATCGAGCAGGTTGAGGAATACTTCATGAACCAGCCCGCCGTCGAAAATATCATTGCCGTTCAGGGCTATAGCTTTAACGGTAATGGTCTGAACGCGGCGATTGCCTTTACCACGCTGAAAGACTTTTCAGAACGGACGAGTCGCGAGGATTCGGCAGGCGCGATTGCATTCAAAGCCTTTCAAAAGCAGTTGATGGGCATTCATGACGCCACGGTGTTCACGCTGGTGCCGCCGGCGATTTCGTCGCTAGGTAACGCGACCGGCTTTGACTTGCGTCTACAAGACCGCGGGAATGCCGGGGGTGCGGCATTGGCGCAGGCGACGGCGCAGTTGATGAAAATGGCGAGCGAAAGCCCGGTGCTGTCGCAGGTGCGTATTACCGGGCTGCAACCCGGACCGCAGTTGTCATTGGACATCGATCGTGACAAAGCGGCGGCGCTGGGCGTGGACTTCAACGCCGCGGCCACGTTGATCGCGACGTCACTCGGGTCGGCCTACATCGACAAGTTCCCCAATATGGGGCGCATGCAGAATATCTGGGTGCAGGCAGAGGCACGTCATCGTATGCAGGTGGACGAAATCCTCAGGATGAACGTCGCCAATGCCAGCGGTCAGATGGTGCCCCTGTCGAGTTTCGTGTCGTCTAATTGGACGCAAGGTCCCATTCAGGTGGTGCGCTACAACAGCTACAACTCCATGCGGATCGGTGGCGATGCGGCGCCGGGTTACTCCACCGGTGAGGCGATGGCCGAAATGGAGCGCCTGGTCGCACAGCTACCCTCGGGCTTTGGCTACGAGTGGAACGGCTTGTCGTACCAGGAGCGTCAGGCCGGTAACCAGGCGCCTATCTTGATGGGACTGGCGTTGCTGGTGGTCTTCCTGGTGCTGGCGGCCCTATACGAAAGTTGGGCGATTCCCCTGTCGGTGATGCTGGTGGTGCCGTTGGGGATGCTGGGGGCGGTCGGTCTGGTCTCTCTCCTGGGCATGTCCAATGACGTGTATTTCCAGGTGGGGATGGTGACGGTGATCGGGTTGGCGGCCAAGAACGCCATTCTGATTGTTGAGTTTGCCAAGGACCAGTACGCCCGTGGCATGGGCCTGCACGAGGCCACTGTCGAAGCAGCGCGCTTGCGGTTCCGCCCTATTTTGATGACTTCAATGGCCTTTATCCTGGGTGTGGTGCCGTTGGCCATGGCCACGGGGGCCGGCGCAGCCAGCCAAAGGGCCGTGGGCATTGGCGTGCTGGGCGGCATGTTGGCGGCCACGCCGTTTGCGGTGATTTTCGTGCCGACCTTCTTCGTCGTGATGCTCGGTCTCTTTAAAACCAAACCGCGTTTGCTGGGCAATGAGCTCAAGGAGTTCGAGGCCGAGCAGGCTGCAAAACGCGCCCGCGAGGCCGCGGAGTCTAATCAATCTGGTAACGAACCCAAGCCTGATTCGGCTACCGGCCAGGAGGGCAAGGAATGACAGCCCTGATGTACAAACGAACCGCGTTATCGGTATGTGTGGCGGCCATCATCAGTGGCTGCTCGCTGGCACCTGACTATCATCGTCCCG
The DNA here is from genome assembly GCF_054779135.1 of Bordetella tumulicola. Taxonomy (NCBI): domain Bacteria; kingdom Pseudomonadati; phylum Pseudomonadota; class Betaproteobacteria; order Burkholderiales; family Alcaligenaceae; genus Bordetella; species Bordetella tumulicola. The sequence goes on from NZ_BAAGYU010000009.1 coordinate 62,554, forward strand.
AGTCGCCCGTGCCGGGCGACTGGCCGACGCAGCCCAAGGTGCAAATCGGCTCGACGAGCGGCCGCGCCTCGGTGTCTGAACAGCCCGCCGCGGCTGTCGCTCCAGAAGGGACCGTGCCGGCGGCAGATCTCGGCTGGCGCGAGTTTTTCCGTGACCCGCGACTGCAGGCGTTGATCGAATTGGCGCTGATAAACAACCGCGACCTGCGCGTGGCGGTACAAAGCGTCGAAGAAGCGCGCGCCCAGTATGGCGTGCAGCGGGGGGCGCAATGGCCCAGCATCGGGGCGGGTATCGAGGGCTCGCGTCAGCGCATGCCGCCGAATATGCGCGTCGGTGGCGAAGACGCGCCTTCGGTTTCCAGCAGCTATCAGGCCGGCGTCGGCATGACCGCTTTCGAGATCGATTTGTTTGGCCGCTTGCGTAGCCTGTCCGATGCTGCATATCAAGCCTATCTGGCTACAGAGCAAGCGCAGCGCAGCGTGCACATCACGCTGGTGGGGGCGGTCGCCCAGGCGTATTTCAATATGCGTGCAGCCGAGGTTCAGCTCGAGCTGACCCAAAAGACCCTGGCGGCGCGGCAAGAGTCCTACAACTTGGTCAAACGCCGTTTCGATGGTGGCGTTGCCTCGGAAATGGACCTGAACCAGTCCCGGAGTCTGCTGGATTCGGCGTCCGCCGATCTGGCGCAATTGGCGCGTTTGCGTGCGCAATCAATCAATGCGCTGACCGTATTGGTCGGCGTGTCTTTGCCGGATGGTCTTCCGCCCCCGGCGGAGTTTGGCCGCGATCAGTTGCTGGCAACCGTGCCGGCGGGCTTGCCGTCTGACATGCTCGAGCGCCGGCCCGATATCATGGCCGCCGAAAATACCCTGAAATCTTCCAATGCCAATATTGGCGCGGCGCGCGCGGCATTTTTCCCGACCATTTCCCTGACGGGCATGCTCGGCGTGGCCAGCGATTCGCTGGGAACACTGTTTCGTGGCGGCCAGGGAGCCTGGAGTTTTGCCCCGTCGATTACCACGCCGATCTTTTCGGGCGGCAGTATCCGCGAGGGCCTGAACCTGGCCGAGGCGCGCAACAATATCGCGGTCGCGCAGTACGAACAGACGATCCAGCAGGCATTCCAGGAGGTCTCCGACGCGTTGGCGGGCGAGGCTACCTACGGGGCGCAAGTCGATGCGTTGCGTTCGCTGCAGACCTCTACCGCGCGCACCCTTGAATTGTCTAACATGCGTTACGTCAATGGCATCGACAGCTATTTGCAGGTTCAAACGGCGCAGGTCGATTTTTTCAGCGCCCAATTGAGCTTGGTGCAGGCGGGATTGGCCGCACTGAACAACCGCGTCGCCCTGTACAAGGCATTGGGCGGAGGATGGTCCGAGGTGACGCCGCTGGCGTCCGGCGACACGACAACACCGACGTCCAGTGCGCCGGCGGGCAATCCGTCGACGACAACGCGCACCTCGGTGCCGCAGCCGAGTGTCGCGCCCGCATCGGGTTCTTGATCTGGGGCTACACTTGAGGGGGCATCTGGCCTGTTATGGCTAGATCCTCCTCCTCCGTTTCACCCACGAAAGCACCATGATAGAACTAGGCGTCAACATTGATCACGTGGCGACGCTGCGCCAGCAGCGCCACACGACTTATCCCGACCCTGTACAGGCCGCCCTGCGTGCCGAAGACGCCGGGGCCGACCTGATTACCCTGCATCTGCGCGAAGACCGTCGCCATATTCAGGATGCGGATGTCCATGCTATTCGGCCGTTGCTGCGCACCCGCATGAACCTGGAGTGCGCGATCACGCCGGAAATGCTCGAGATCGCTTGCCAGGTGCGGCCCAACGATGTGTGTCTAGTGCCTGAAAAACGTACAGAACTGACCACCGAAGGCGGGCTGGATGTGGCTGGGGCATTGTCTGCCGTCAGCAGCGCCGTGGCGCGCTTGCATGAGGCCGGTATTCGCGTTTCGCTATTCATCGATCCCGACCCTCATCAGATCCAGGCGGCCGCCGAGGCCGGCGCGACGGTGATCGAGCTGCACACGGGCTCCTATGCCGAGGCGAGCGGCGATCAGGTTCAACACGAACTCGACCGCGTGAGCCTTGGTCTGGCCGAGGGCTTGCGTCATGGCCTGCGGGTGAACGCCGGGCATGGACTGCACTACGGCAATGTGGCGCCGATTGCCGCGCTGGACGGGATTACCGAACTCAACATCGGGCATGCCATCGTGGCGCAGGCGGTATTTGACGGCTGGGACAAGGCGGTGCGCGACATGAAAGCGATCATGGTGCAGGCGCGCTTGCTGGCTGTACGCGGTCGCTGAATCCGATCCGTGTCTTATCGCGAACCCGATGTCTCAAGCCCCCGCTCATTCGCCCCCGACGCCGCCTGGCAGCATTGCCGGCATCGGGATGGATTTGCTGCGCATAGATCGTATCGAGCGCGCCTTGGCACGCCATGGCGATCGCTTTGCCGAAAAGATTCTGGGGCCGGACGAACTGCAGAAATTCCACGCCCGTCGCGCTCGCGATGCCGCGCGCGGCGTGCGTTTCCTCGCGACGCGGTTTGCCGCCAAGGAGGCCTTTTCCAAGGCCATTGGCTTGGGGATGCGCATGCCCATGACCTGGACACGGGTACAAACGTTGAACGCGCCGGGCGGTCGACCGATCCTGGTGATCGCCCCGAGTCTGCTTCAGTGGTATACACCGCGCTTCGGGGCCGCGCATGTCTCTATTACCGATGAGTCTGATCTCGCGGCCGCTTACGTCATCGTCGAGCGCAAGGGCTAAGCCCGGCGGCTTCCTCTTTCTCGAATAGCAAAGGACAAACCCATATGGCCAAGAAACAGAAAAGCGTGCTGCCTCCGGGTCCCGTCGTGGTCGATGTGGCGGGCACGACGCTGACCAAGGAAGAAAAAGCCCGCTTGCGCCATCCACTGGTGGGCGGCGTGATTTTGTTTGCGCGCAACTTCCAAAGCCGCGAGCAGTTATGCGAACTGACTCGAAAAATCCACCGCGCACGCGGCGAGCCTTTGATGATCGCAGTCGATCACGAAGGCGGCCGGGTACAGCGTTTTCGTGAAGACGGTTTTACGCCATTACCCGCCATGCGCGACCTGGGGACCATCTGGGATCGTGACCCGCTGACGGCCATGCGATTGGCGACCGAAACCGGCTATGTCTTGGCCGCCGAGCTGCGCGCATGTGGCGTCGATCTCAGCTTTACGCCAGTGCTGGACCTGGACTACGGTGTCAGCAAGGTCATTGGCACCCGGGCCTTTCATCGGGATCCACGAGTGGTGGCCATGTTGGCCCGCGCCGTGTCCCAAGGTTTGGCACAAGCGGGGATGTCGGCTTGTGGCAAGCATTTCCCCGGGCACGGTTTTGTGGGGGGCGACTCTCATCATGAAATTCCTGTTGATTCACGCTCGCTCGAGCGTATCCTGAAAGAAGATGCGGCACCCTATGCCTGGCTGGGTGATGCGGTGCTGCCGGCGGTCATGCCCGCGCACGTGATTTATCCCAAGGTGGACAAGCATCCCGCGGGATTTTCGCGCCGCTGGGTGCAAGACATTTTGCGCAAGCAACTTAACTACGGCGGCGTCGTGTTTTCCGATGACCTCACCATGGAAGGCGCGACGGTCGCGGGCGACATCCTGGCCCGTGCCCAAGCCGCGCTGGGCGCGGGATGCGATATGGTACTGGTCTGCAATCGTCCCGATCTGGCTGACGATTTGTTGTCTCGCCTGGACGTGACCCCCGCGCCGGAATCGGTCGAGCGTATCCGCCGGCTGATGCCCCGTTTTGCCGCCCCCAACTGGAAGGCTCTGCAGGCCGAAACTCGCTATCAGAATGCCCGACGACTTCAATCTCAAATCGTTCCTGGCTGATCTGCCACACCTGCCCGGCGTCTATCGACATATAGACGCCGAGGGTGTCGTGATGTACGTAGGCAAGGCACGCGATCTGAAAAAGCGTGTCTCATCGTATTTTCAGAAGAATCTGGCCAGCCCGCGCATCGCCCAGATGGTGGCGAAGGTCGCGCGCGTCGAGGTCACGGTCACGCGCTCCGAGGCCGAGGCTCTGCTGCTGGAAAACAACCTCATCAAGAGCCTGCGGCCGCGATACAACATCCTGTTTCGTGATGACAAGTCGTACCCGTACTTGTGGATCACCGGGCATGAGTGGCCACGGATCGCCTACTATCGTGGCGCGACCAACAAGCGTGGGCAGTATTTCGGCCCCTTTCCGAATGCCTGGGCCGTACGCGAGACCATACAGATCCTGCAAAAAGTGTTTCGCCTGCGTACTTGCGAGGACACGGTCTTCGCCAATCGCTCGCGTCCCTGTCTGCTGCATCAGATCGGTCGTTGTTCCGCGCCCTGCGTCCAGGCGATTTCGGCCGACGACTACGCCAGCGACGTCAACCGCGCCATGCGCTTTCTGAATGGTGAAGCGCGCGAGGTGATGGGTGAAATCGAGCAACGCATGCAATTGGCTGCGGATGAACTGCGTTTCGAAGAGGCGGCCGCTTTACGCGATCAAATGGGATCGCTGGCGCGTGTCTTGCACCAGCAAACCATGGAAGAAGCCGGTGGCGAGGACACGGATGTGATCGTGGTGGCCTCGGCGGGGGGCAAAGTCTGCGTGAACCTGGCCATGGTGCGCGCGGGACGGCACTTGGGCGACAAGCCCTTTTTCCCCGTGCATGTTGATGGCCAGGAAGCGCCTCAGATCCTCGAGGCGTTCATTGCGCAGCACTACACCGAGAATCCGTTGCCGCCAGTGCTGGTTTGTTCCCATGCCCTGCCCGACAAGGGGCTGATCGAATTGCTGGCCGAGCAGGCACAAGTCCGGCCCGCACGCGTGCTGACTCGACCGCAGGGGGTGCGGCGTGCCTGGCTGGAGCAGGCCGTCAAAAATGCAGAAATGGCCTTGGCCCGTGCGCTGACCGAATCGGGCGCCCGCGCCGCACGGACATTAGCGTTGGCCGAGGCGCTGGACCTGGATACGGACGAGACCGCGCTGGACGCTCTGCGCATTGAGTGTTTTGACATTAGTCATACGGCCGGTGAGGCCACGCAGGCTTCTTGCGTCGTGTTTTTACACCACGATATGCAGCCCTCCCAGTATCGTCGCTACAACATTGCGGGCATTACACCGGGCGACGATTATGCGGCGATGCGCCAAGTGCTGACGCGTCGCTTTGGGCGAGTGGCCGATGGCGACGCACCCATGCCAGGCCTGGTGCTCATTGACGGGGGCAAGGGACAAATCGAGGTCGCTCGCCAAGTCTTCGCCGAATTGGGACTGGATATCCAGACGCTGGTGGGCGTGGCCAAGGGGGAAGGGCGCAAGGTGGGCCTGGAAACCCTGGTGTTTGCCGACGGCCGTCCCCCCGTCGCGCTAGGGGGCGAGTCGGCCGCGCTGATGCTGATTGCCCAAGTGCGCGACGAAGCCCATCGTTTTGCCATCACCGGCATGCGGGCTCGCCGTGCCAAAGCGCGCAACGTCTCGCGCCTCGAGGAAATCGAGGGTGTCGGCGCGCGCCGGCGTCAACGGTTGCTGGCGCGGTTCGGCGGGTTTTCAGGAGTGGCGAGCGCCAGTATCGAGGACTTGGCTTCGGTGGACGGGATTTCGCACGATCTGGCCGAGCGCATCTATGAGACGCTGCATGGCTAAACCCTTGGCCCTGAAACAGAAATACCAAACCGACACGTCGTGCCAACAGTTTTCACGCGGGTGATGTAGGATACAAACATTATGCCAATCAATGTGCCCATTTTTCTTACATGGCTGCGTATCGCCATGATCCCGCTGGTGGTGGGGCTGTTTTATCTGCCCAACACGTGGATAGCCGAGCCTGCCCGCGACACCCTGGCCGCCTGGGCGTTCATTATTGCGGCACTGACTGATTGGTTTGATGGGTGGCTGGCACGCCGCTGGAACCAGACCTCGGCGTTCGGCGCGTTCCTGGATCCGGTGGCCGACAAGCTCATGGTTTGTGCCGCCTTGATCGTATTGCTGGATCTGGGCCGGGTTGATGCCTTTATCTCGTTGATTATCATCGGCCGCGAAATCACGATATCGGCTCTGCGCGAATGGATGGCCAAGATCGGCGCCAGTGCCAGTGTCGCGGTGCATCGCCTGGGTAAATTCAAAACTGCCTCCCAGATGGTGGCCATACCGTGCCTGCTGTACAACCAGCCGATTTTTGGCATGTCCAGCCGTATCCTGGGGGCGGTATTGATCGTCATTGCCGCAGTCCTCACCGTCTGGTCCATGCTGTATTACCTCCAACGCGCCTGGCCGGCTATTCGCGAAAAATCTCAGTAATGCGTCCCGCTGTAGAGACTGTCACACCCGAGTCGGCGGCCCTGCGTCGCCGCGACTGGCTGACGATTTTGTTGATTGGCGTCGTGCACGCGTCGTCGCACTTCTTCCAACTGGTGCTGCCCTCGCTGTATGTCTCGCTGGGCAGTACCTTCGATCTGGACTTTGCCCGGCTGGGCCTGCTGGTATCGGCGTTTTACGTCGTATCGGGTATCGGCCAGGCATCTTCGGGCTTTGTGGTGGATCGCATCGGCGCACGGCCGGTGCTGTGGTTTGGCCTGTCTTGTTTCGTGCTGTCGGGGGTGTTGATCGGTTCGGCCAATGGCTACGCCATGTTGATGGTGGCGGCCGTGATCGGCGGTGTGGGCAACTCGGTCTTTCACCCGGCCGACTATTCCATCATTAATCATCGCATCAGCCCGGCACGCTTGGGCCATGCCTTTAGTACGCACGGGTTGACCGGCAATCTAGGCTGGGCGTTGACGCCGGTCTTTATGACTTCGATTACGCTCTTGGCAGATTGGCGTGTGGCAGCCTTTAGTGCCGCGGGTCTGGTCGCGGTAATACTGTTATTAGCCGTACTCGGCCGGGATTTGTTGGGCGGCGCCGTGCCGGCGACGGCCGATAGCGTTCAGGGCAAGGCCGCCGCCTCGATGGCTCAGGCGCCACAAGAGTCCGTGATCACCACGCTGATGACGTTGCTTTCCAAGCCGGCGTTATGGGGCGCTTTCCTGTTCTTTGCGTGCACGTCCATTGCACTGTCTTCCGTACAAAACTACACGATTCCCTTGTTGGGCGAGCTCTACGACCTGTCCAAGGTGGTTGCGAGTTCGGCCCTGTCGGGCTACATGGTGGCGTCGGCGATAGGCATGGCCGCGGGGGGCTTCTTGGTCTCGGCAAATCCGCGAACCGAACTGACCGTCACGGTGGCATTGCTCTTGGCGGGTCTGACCCTGGTGGTGCTGGCGCTGGGGCTCGTTCCACCGGGCTGGGCCGCGTTGGTCGTGGGGCTGGCCGGCTTTTGCTCAGGTGTTGCCGCGCCGTCGCGCGATATGTTGATCCGGCGCGTTACCCCTAAAGGCTCAACGGGGTCGGTGTATGGCCTGGTCTATTCGGGCATGGATGTGGGGTCGGCGTTGGGGCCGCTGGGGTTCGGTTTGCTGCTGGACGCCGGGATGAACCATGGCCCCTGGATTGGCGCTGGCGTGGCATTTGCGTTGGCGGCGGTCCTCGCACAATGGATCGCCATTCAGGCGCGCAAGGTCAGCTCGCCAGCCATGTCAGTCGCACGTTGACACGGTGCCGGGGCGCGAATTATTGACGCGCCATTCGCACGTCGCTCGGCACAGGTTCGTCCGTATTGCTGCGCCAGGGGTTGATATCCAGACCCCCGCGCCGTGTATAGCGAGCATAAACTGTTAATTGCTCGGGCTGGCACGCCGTCATGATGTCGGTAAAAATGCGCTCCACGCAGTGCTCGTGGAACTCCGCATGATTGCGAAACGACACAATGTAGCGCAGCAGCGCGGCGCGATCGATCGACTGGCCGCGATAGCGAATCTGCAGGCTGGCCCAATCAGGTTGGCCGGTGACGGGGCAGTTTGACTTCAACAGGCGCGACGCCAGCGTTTCCGACACGATGGGGCCCGCCGCTCGCTGCAATAGCGAGGCATCGGGCGTATAGACACCGACGTCGATATCCAGATCGTCCAGATATTCCCCCTCGAGCTCACCGAGTCTCAATTGCGCAAAGCGCGCGGGCAAGATCAGATCCACGCCAACCGTGCTGCCCGCAGCAGAAGATAAATCGCATGCCAAGTGATCGCTTAATTGCTGGGCGCTATCCAACCGCGTCTGGTTGAACGAATTCAAATAGAGCTTGAACGACTTGGATTCGATGATATTTGGGCTTTCGGCCGGAACACTGAACGTCGCCATGGCAACCTGGGGCTTGCCCTTGGCGTCGAGCCACGACAACTCGTAGGCGTTCCAGATATCGACGCCCATGAAGGGCAGGGAGGTCGAGAGATTCAATCCCGCGCGATTGTGCGAGCGTGCGATGGGAAACAGCAGGCCGGGGTCATACTGCGACGGGTAATCAACAGGCTGGCCCAGTGGGGCATTAGATAAAGACATGAGCGGGCAGTGTAGGGCTGCGTTGAGGCGATGTTCGGAATTGCTATTTTAGGCCGTGTAGGGTTTGGTGTTTTTCGTATTGTGAAATGATATCTGCGTCATATGAAAGCCGCTGTTGCAGAGCAGCGTGACAGCATTTCATAGCGGGTAATTTTGTTCCGTAATATGAAATTAAAATTATAACTATATGATTTAAAGGAAAAATATTTTTAGTCTTGTAGAGGATCAAAGCGCACATTGCTTTGCAGCATAGGCATAGACTTTTATCGAACGAGGCAAAAAAAATTTCCTCACATTGCACCTTCGGATCGGCGCCAAAAGCCTCCCGCTACCGAATCAGGATTCTTCCCCGGTATTCCTTTTTTCTTCTCTCGTAGTGTCTTTTGTCTTTCTGGAGTATGTCATGAGCAATCGCGAAACCGAAATCCGTAATCTGCAAAAAGACTGGGCCGAAAACGCTCGGTGGCAAGGTATCAAGCGCGGCTATGGCGCCGAAGAAGTCGTGCGTCTGCGTGGCTCAGTGCCGGTGGAGCACACGCTGGCACGCCGCGGGGCGACCCGTTTGTGGGACCTGATGCACAGCGAGCCCTTTGTGAACTCGCTCGGCGCCCTGACGGGCAACCAGGCCATGCAGCAGGTCAAGGCCGGCCTGAAGGCCATTTACCTGTCGGGCTGGCAAGTGGCGGGCGACGCGAACCTGGCCGGCGAGATGTATCCGGACCAATCGCTGTACCCCGTCAATTCCGTTCCGCAAGTGGTTCGCCGCATCAACAATGCCCTGTCGCGTTGCGACCAGATCCAGTGGATGGAAGGAAAAAATCCGGGCGATGAGGGCTATATCGATTATTACGCTCCGATCGTGGCGGATGCAGAGGCCGGATTCGGTGGCGTGCTCAACGCGTTTGAGTTGATGAAGGCCATGATCGAAGCGGGCGCGTCGGGCGTGCACTTTGAGGATCAACTGGCGTCTGTGAAAAAGTGCGGCCACATGGGGGGCAAGGTGCTGGTGCCCACGCGGGAAGCCATCTCCAAACTGGTGTCGGCACGTTTGGCGGCCGATGTCATGGGCACGCCGACGGTGTTGCTGGCCCGTACCGATGCCGATGCCGCGGACTTGGTGACCAGCGACGTGGACGAGAACGATCGCCAGTTCATCACGGGCGAGCGTACGGTGGAAGGGTTCTTCCGTACCCGGGCTGGCATTGATCAAGCCATTTCGCGCGGCCTGGCCTATGCCCCTTATGCCGACCTGATCTGGTGCGAGACCTCGACCCCCAATCTGGAATACGCCCGCAAGTTCGCCGAGGCCGTTCATCATCAATTCCCGGGCAAGATGCTGGCCTACAACTGCTCGCCGTCGTTTAACTGGAAAAAGAATCTGGACGATGACACGGTGGCGAAGTTCCAGCGTGAATTGGGCGCCATGGGATACAAGTTTCAGTTCATCACGCTGGCGGGCTTTCATGCCCTGAACTACGGCATGTTCGAGTTGGCGCACGGCTATGCCCGTCGTCAGATGAGCGCGTTTGTTGAATTGCAGCAGAAGGAATTCGCCGCGGCCGATCTGGGTTTTACCGCCGTCAAGCACCAACGCGAAGTGGGCACCGGTTACTTCGATGCCGTGACACAGGCCATCGAGGGGGGCAAGTCCTCCACCACGGCGCTGACCGGATCGACGGAAGAAGCGCAGTTCCATCACGAGGAGCCCGCGGCCGTGCGTGCCGCTTAATGCGGCGTCACAGGTGCAGCACGCCTGTTGTGTTTGGCGAGCCTGAGTTTTTGAAGGGTTGTTTGCTGTAGTAGTAGGGTGGTTAAAGGGATGCCCACGGGCATCCCTCTTTTTATCTGGCCTGATTAGACTCGGATAATGGAATAATGTTGATGCATAGATTGAATGGTGCGCAGGAGTCGAACAAGTAGAATGAGCGGGTCAATAGCTATGCAGAGGTTCGCGTGCAACCCGTTATTTCCGTGCAGGGCCTGTCCAAGACCTATGCGTCGGGGCATCAGGCGCTGAAAAACATCAACCTGGATATCCAGCGTGGCGAGATCTTTGCCTTGCTGGGCCCCAATGGCGCGGGCAAGACGACGCTGATCAGCATCCTGTGCGGCATTGTCACGCCAGGGCAGGGACGTGTCTTGGCCGATGGCCACGACATCGTGACTGACTATCGGGCGGCGCGTTCGAGTATCGGACTCGTACCACAGGAAATTTCCACGGACGCTTTCGAAAACGTCTGGAATACGGTGAATTTCAGTCGCGGCCTCTTTGGCAAGCCCGCCAATCCCGTCTATATCGAAAAAATCTTGCGTGCCTTATCCCTATGGGACAAGAAGGATACGCGTATCATGGCGCTGTCGGGCGGGATGAAGCGTCGCGTCATGATCGCCAAGGCGCTATCGCACGAGCCCGATATCTTGTTTCTGGATGAGCCGACAGCCGGGGTGGACGTAGAGTTGCGCCGGGGCATGTGGGACATGGTGCGGCGTTTGCGCGAGAACGGGGTCACCATCATTCTGACCACGCACTATATCGAGGAAGCCCAGGAGATGGCCGATCGAATCGGGGTGATTCGCAAGGGCGAGATTATCCTGGTCGAAGAGACACAAGCCTTGATGAAAAAGCTGGGCAAACGGCAATTGACCCTGACGCTCAAGACGGCGTTGGACGCGATGCCTGCCGCGCTGACCGAATACGGTCTGGATCTCTCGGACGACGGCTATCAGCTTGTCTATACCTATGACAATCAAGAAGGCGGCGGCGAGATCGCCCGTCTGCTGCGTCAATTGGATGAGTCAGGGATCGAGTTCACGGATCTGCGTTCTTCCGAAAGTTCGCTAGAAGACATTTTTGTCAGTTTGGTGAGTGCCTGACTATGAATTTTTACGCTATTCGCGCCATTTATCTTTTTGAAATGGCGCGCGCGCGCCGCACGCTGATGCAGAGTGTGGCCTCGCCTGTGATATCGACGGCGCTGTATTTCGTGGTGTTCGGCTCGGCGATCGGCTCTCATATGGTTGAGATCGAGGGCGTCAGCTATGGGGCGTTTATTGTCCCCGGCATGATTATGTTGTCACTGTTGACGCAGAGTGTCGCGAATGCTTCTTTTGGCATTTATATGCCGCGTTTTTCAGGCACGATCTACGAGATCCATTCCGCGCCCATTTCATATATCGAGATTGTGGCGGGCTATGTGGGGGCGGCGACGAGCAAGTCCGTGATCCTGGGACTGATCACGCTTGGGGTAGCTCGCCTGTTTGTGGAGTTCGATATTCAGCATCCTTTTGTGATGCTGGGCTTTTTGATTTTGACGTCAGTGACGTTCAGCCTGTTTGGATTCATTATCGGGGTCTGGGCCGATGGCTTTGAAAAGCTGCAGATCATCCCGCTGATGATTATTACGCCCCTGACTTTTCTGGGCGGTACGTTTTATTCGATCAATATGCTGCCCCCGTTTTGGCAGGCTGTGACGCTATTTAATCCGGTGGTGTACCTGGTCAGTGGATTTCGCTGGAGCTTCTATAGTGTGTCGGATGTCAGTGTGTCGATTAGCCTGGGTATGACGTTGGCGTTCTTGATCGTCTGTTTGATCACGGTGCGTTGGATATTCAAGACGGGGTATCGGTTAAAGACCTGAGCCTTCGGTGCTGGCAATAACCCGCGCTCCACACTACACCCCTCATGCGCCCAGCACCCCGCCCGCCTCCTGGCCCAGATATTCATAAGCCGCTGTATTGACCCGGGAAACCCGCCACTCCACCGGTTGCTTGTTATACGAATAAGCCACCCGCCGGATTTCCAGCAATGCCGTGCCCTGCGTCACTCCCAGCCATTGGGCATGAGTGGCATCGGCCAGGCCAACCCGCAGCCACTCGTCGGTCGCAATGACGTTTACCCCAAACACGTCCTGGTACAGAGCGTATAAGGTGCTGGGCCGTTCGCGCAGATGATATTCCGCCATGCCCGGAAACCGTGACTCGGGCAGGCTGATGTCATCCACCATCACCACATCGCCATTGAGCGACAGCACATTCGAGAATTCGAACACATACGCCCCTGCCGGCAGCGCCAGGCGTTCACGCACCGCGGCCGTGGCCCGCACGCGGCGAAAGCGCAGCAGCTGCGTCGCGGGATAGGACTTGTGGCCGTCCTGGCGGACGATGCGGAAGAACTTGAAGAAATGATGGTTGCGCGTATGCACTGCCACATACGTGCCACGTCCCTGGTGTCGCACCAAGATGTTCTCCGCCGCCAGTTCATCGATGGCCTTGCGCAGCGTCCCAATCGAGACACCGAACCGTTCGGCCAGGGTTTTCTCGGGGGGCACCGCCTCGCCTTGTTTCCATTCTCCGCGTGCCAGCGCCGCAAGCACCTCCTGCTTGACCTGGGTGTACAGGGGGCTGCCTAGGGGAACAGTCGTGGTCGAAGTGTTTCTCATGGTGATACCGGCGATGAAAGAGGGCGAATTATAGCGGCGCACGTTATCGCAACTTAAATCATACAACTCATACATATGATTTAGTTGACTATGATTTTAGTCGCGCCTAAGATGTGATGAACCCGGCCGGACCGAGCGGCCCCGGACGGCTATTACTCCAGAGAGGAAAACTATGATTCACGCCGTATTGCACGATGCGAAGGACACGGTGGCGGTCGCCGTCGTGGAAGGCCTGACAGCAGGCACTGAACTGAATGCCTGGATCATGGATGAAGACAAAATCGTCCATTTGAAGGCGCTGCAAGACATTCCTATCGGCCACAAGGTGGCCCTGAAAGACATGGCGGTAGGCGACACCGTGTTCAAGTACGGCACCGATATCGGCAAGGTGGTCGCGCCCATCCAGGTCGGTCAACACGCCCACGTTCACAACATCAAGACCAAACGCTGGTAAGCGGCTGCGTCCCCATCACAGATTACCTACATAGGAAACCGCTATGGCCATCATCAATGCCTCGACCACGTTCCAGGGATACCGTCGCGATAACGGACGTGTCGGCGTGCGCAACCACGTCATCGTCCTGCCCGTGGACGATATCTCGAATGCAGCCGCCGAAGCCGTCGCCAACAATATCAAGGGCACCATGGCTCTGCCTCACCCCTACGGTCGCCTGCAGTTCGGTGAAGACCTGGAGCTGCACTTTCGCACGCTGATAGGCACCGGCAGCAACCCCAACGTCGCCGCCGTGATTGTCATCGGCATCGAAGAAGGCTGGACTAAGCGCGTGGTCGACGGTATCGCCGCTACCGGCAAGCCCGTGGCGGGCTTCAGCATCGAACTGCACGGCGACCACGACACCATCATGCGGGCCTCGCGTCAAGCCAAAGACTTTGTGCACTACGCGACTGCGCTGCAGCGTACCGAATGCCCCATATCCGACTTGTGGGTGTCCACCAAGTGCGGCGAGTCGGACACTACCTCGGGCTGTGGTGCCAACCCCACCGTGGGCAATGCCTTCGACAAGCTATACGAGCTAGGCAGCACGCTAGTGTTCGGCGAAACCACCGAACTCACGGGCGGCGAACACATCGTGGCCGAGCGCTGCGCCAACGACGCGGTACGCGAGCGCTTCATGTTCATGTTCAACCGCTACCAAGAAGTGATCGATCGTTGGAAGACCAGCGACCTGTCCGAATCGCAGCCCACCAAGGGCAACATCGCCGGCGGCTTGACCACCATTGAAGAAAAGGCGTTGGGCAATATCCAGAAAATCGGCAAGAAATGCCGCGTCGACGGCGTGCTGGATAAGGCCGAGACGCCTACTGACAAAGGCCTGTGGTTCATGGATTCCTCGTCGGCGGCGGCCGAGATGGTGACGCTGTGTGCGGCCTCGGGCTATGCGGTGCACTTCTTCCCCACGGGCCAAGGCAACGTCATAGGCAACCCCATCCTGCCCGTCATCAAGATTTGCGCCAACCCGCGTACGGTGCGCACTATGGGCGAACACGTGGACGTGGATACCTCGGCGCTGCTGCAACGCGACATCGACCTGGACCAGGCGGGCGACCAGTTGCTGGAATGCATGCTGGCCACCGCTAACGGCCGCTGGACGGCCGCAGAAGCCCTGGGCCATCGCGAATTCGTACTGACGCGCTTGTACGAAAGCGCCTGATCGCGACGCGGCACACCATCCGCAGGAGGGGAATGCAGCAATGACTGGCCGCGCAGTCGGCGGCGACCTGAACCAAAGGAGAAGAGCAATGCGCAATGATCGTCACGCCTGTCCTGATGTCCAGCGCCGCAACGCGCTGGGGCTGTTGGGGGCAGGTGCCCTGGCCTTGGCCCCCTGGTCACGGGGGCTGGCCGCATCAAAAGACTGGCCACAGCGGCCCATCAGCTACATCGTCCCGTTTCCGCCGGGTGGCCTGACCGACGTGGCCGCCCGTCAGGTCGGTCAGGCTGTGTCTACAGGCGAAGGTTGGAACGTGGTGGTCGAGAACAGGCCCGGCGGCAGCGGCAATATCGGCGCTACGTTGGTGGCGCGCGCCGACCCCGATGGCTACAGCTGGCTGGCCATTACCATGACGCACGCGGCCAACGTCACGTTGTTTGCCGGCAGGGCCGGCTATGACCTGAAAAAAGACCTGGTGCCGCTGGCGGGCCTCGCGTCGTCGCCGATGATGGTGGTGGTCAACGCCAAGAGCCCCATCCGCACCCTGGACGAGCTGACCCGTGCGGCCAAGGCCAAGGCCCAGTCGCTATCGGCCGGGTCCAGCGGCAACGGCACGCCGCCCCACCTGACGCTGGCGCTGTACCAGAAACTGACCGGCGCGTCGTTGCTGCACGTCCCCTACAAGGGGGGCACGCCGTCGCTCACCGACCTGCTCGGCGGCCAGTTGGATGTGATTTTCTCCAACTATCCGGAGTCGCTGCCGCATGTCAAGAGCGGCGCCCTGCGTGCCCTGGCCCTGACCACCCACGAGCGCAGCCCCGACTTGCCTGATGTGCCCACTGTGGCCGAGGCCGGCATCCCGGACCTTATCGTCGAGAACTTCACTGGCGTGCTGGCTCCGGCCGGCATGCCCGACGCGTTGGTGCAGCGCATTGGCGGCGCCATCGAGAAACAGATGTCGCAGCCCGATATGCAGCAGGCTTTTCGACGCCTGGGTTTTGTGCCGCAACCGCGCGGCCCGGCGGCCTTCAAGCAATATCTGGACAGCGAAGTCGACCGTTGGGGCAAAATCATTCGTGAAGCGAATATCCAGGTCGGTTAGCCGACTCTTTTCCACTCGGGCCGGTATCGATCGGCCCGGCCCCATTTCCATTGAAGAAGCCCGATGCACATTCTCATTTCCGAGTTCATGGACGAAGCGGCCATTGCCGCGCTGCGCGCCGATTTCGACGTGCGTTACGAACCTGATCTGGTTGACCGGCGCGACGCGCTGCTGGCCGCGTTGCCCAGCGCCGATGCGCTGATCGTGCGCAACCGCACCCGGGTCGATGCCGCCCTGTTGGCGGTCGGCCCGAAGCTCAAGGCGGTAGGCCGCCTGGGTGTAGGCCTGGACAACATCGATGTGCCGGCCTGCCAGGCGCGCGACATTGCCGTGCTGCCCGCCACCGGCGCCAATGCACGTGCCGTCGCCGAGTATGTGATCGCAGCGGCGCTGCTGCTGCTGCGTGGCGCGTATCATCACAGTACCCAGGTGGCGGCCGGCGCCTGGCCGCGCACCGACTTGTCCAACGGGCTGGAGGCCGAAACTCGCACGCTGGGTATCGTGGGTTTCGGCGGCATCGGCCGCCTGACGGCGCGCCTGGCGCAAGGGCTGGACATGCGGGTTGCGGCCCATGATCCTTTGCTGCGCGACGATGACCCGGCTTGGCGCGAGGCGGACGTCGAGCCCTTGGCGCTGGACACCCTGCTGGCCCGCGCCGATGTGCTGACCCTGCATATTCCACTGACCGACGCCACGCGCAACCTGATGAATGCCGATCGACTGGCCGCGATGAAGCGCGGCGCGGTGCTGATCAATACCGCGCGCGGTGGCATCGTCGACGAGGCAGCGCTGGCCCGGGCGCTACGTAGTGGTCACCTGCGTGGCGCGGCCATCGACGTGTTCCAGGACGAGCCCTTGCCCGCCGACGGCCCGCTGGCCGATGCCCCCAATCTGGTGCTGACGCCGCACATCGCTGGCCTGACTCAGGAAGCCAATACGCGTGTCTCCAGCATGGTGGCGCAACGCGTCGCGCAAGCCCTGCAAGGCCGCTGAGCCTGTTTCTTTCCTTGTGAGTCTTCCATGGCAACCGTAGATCTGAAGTCCTTGCATGATCTGGCCGGCGCCGCGCTGCGTGGCGCTGGCGCCCACCCTGACATGGCCGACAGCACGGCGCGCGCGTTGGTCTATGCCGACGCGCAGGGCTTGGCCTCGCACGGTGTGTCGCGCGTGCCGTCGTATGCGGCACATGTGCGCAATGGCCGCGCCGTGGGCGATGCCGTCCCCCACATTGCGCAACAGCGCGGCGGCGCGGTGCTGATTGATGCCGGCGCGGGATTGGCTTTCCCCGCCTGCGCCCTGGCGGTACACGAAGCCGTGTCGCGCGCGCAGACGCATGGGGTGGCGTTCGCGGGTGTCACCAATAGCCATCATTTTGGTGTGGCTGCCTATCATTTGGACGCGCTGGCGCGGCAAGGGCTGGTCGGCCTGGCGCTGGGCAACTCGCCCGCAGCCATGCCGGCCTGGGGCGGCAAGCGTGCGCTGTTCGGCACCAACCCCATTGCCGCGGCCTTCCCGCGCCGCGACGCCGATCCGCTGATCATCGACCTATCTCTGTCCGAAGTGGCGCGCGGCAAGCTGATGGTGGCCGCGCGCGAGGGCCACGAGATTCCGTTGGGCTGGGCGCTGGACGCCCAAGGCAACCCTACCACTGATCCCAAGGCCGGCCTGGCGGGCAGCATGTTGCCCATGGGCGGCGTCAAAGGGGCCATGCTGGCGCTTATCGTCGAACTGCTGGCTTGTGCGCTGACGGGTGCGCATTTCGGTTTCGAGGCGGATTCGTTTTTTTCGGAGCAAGGCAATCAGGCGCGCATCGGCCAGGCGTTCCTGGTCATCGACCCGGGGGCGCTGGCCGGGCGCGACGTGTATCTGGAGCGCGTGGAAACGCTAGTAGCCGCCATGTTGGCTGACAGCGACGTACGTTTGCCGGGTGCGCGCCGTGCTGGCTTGCAGAAGCAGGCCGGCGAACAGGGCGTCGAGATTCCGGATACCTTGTTGGCGCAGTTGCGCGAGTTGGCGACGGGGCAGGCTTAGTCTGCCACGCCTCCGATTACTTCTAGAAAGACGTGCACTAAACAGCGCGCATTCCCGCTATCGTCAGCGTCACACCGGGCGCCGCGCGTCAGCCTTGCCGCACCACCGGGGCGGGCAGGCCGGCTAGCGCCACGTTGACACAGGTGGGCAGCCTGGCTTGTGCCGCGGTCTGCAAGGCGGGCGCCAGCGCGGCCGCTTCCGTCACCCACGCGCCATGGGCGCCGAAGCCTTCGGCTACGCGATCGTAGCGAGTCGGCAGCAATTCGCAGCCCACCAGGCGTTCGGCGCCGTAGCTATTCAGTTGGATCTGGTATTCGGCGTTCCAGCGCGCGTCGTTGCCTACCACGCAGATGAACGGCAGGCCGTAGCGCACCGCTGTATCCAGCTCGGCACAATGAAAGCCAAACGTGCCGTCGCCCATCATGGCCACCACCGGTGCGTCGCGATGCGCCAACCGGCCGGCCAGCGCCATGGGCAAGGCACTGCCGATGGCACCGGCCGCGCCGTTGATGACACGGTGCGGCGCGCGCAGGCAGGCTTGGGCCCATTGGCCGAACTCGCCGCCATCACAGATCAGCACCGAATCATCGTGCGAATCCAGCACCTGTTGCACCGCACGGCACAGCTCGGCCGGATGCAGGCCAGCGCCATTGCCGACGGCTTCGCGCCAGGCGGGCGGGCGGTAAGCAAGCGCGGTTTCTACCTGCGCCAACCAGTCCGGCGTGCCGCGCAAGGACCGTTGCGCCAGGCTTTCCAGGGCGGTGACGCTGTCGGCCAGCAGGGTTTCCTGTAGTCGTTCGCTCACAGCGCGACGTGTGCGCGTCCATTCATGCGCATCGGCGTCGATTTGTATAAATTCGCAGGCCACATCGAAGGCCTTGCCGAACTGCAAGGTGAAGTCCAGGCGCTTGCCCAGCAGCAGCACGCAGTCGGCACGCGCCAGTATCGGCGCAAAGGCCCCCAACGCCGGGTCGTTGGCGCCGCGCGGGCTTTCCGTGGCGACGACGGGTATGCCCCAAGCCTGTTGCAGCGCCGCTACGCGAGCGCGCCCGGCATCGGTCAGGCCGGTCGGTCCCACCAGTACCAGGGGCCGCTGGGCCTTGCTTAGCCGCGTTACCAGGGCGGTCGTTTGCCCGGCATCCAACGGCATCAGTATCGGCGCGTAGTCGCGCGCGTCAGGCAGCGCTTCGTCGGCGGGATGCTCCAGGGCATCAGTGGGCAGGCTCAGATGCACCGGCCCGGGCCGGCCGCTGCGCGCGACGCGACACGCTCGCGCAAAATCGGTCGCCATGGCTGCCGCGGATCCTACCGCCCACGACGCCTTGGTCACAGGCGCCGCCATGGCGGCCTGGTCTATTTCCTGAAACGCGCCCCAACCGGCCTGTCCATTGGGCGCATGACCCGACAACAGCACCACGGGCGATTCGGACATCTGCGCGGTGTATAGCGCGGACACCGCATTGGCATGGCCCGGGCCGCCCGTCACCAGTGCCACGCCGGGCTCGCCGGTCAGGCGTGCCCATGCGTCGGCCATATGCACGGCCGCGGCTTCGTGGCGTACGTGCACCAGTTCGATGCCGGCCGACAGCGCCGCATCGAAGACGGGCATGATGTGATTGCCCGATAGCGTGAACAGACGGCTGATGCCTGCCGCCTTGATAGAGCGCGCCAGCGCATCGGCGCCGCGAGAAGAAACCGTCATCGAAAAACTCCTGGTCTATCAACCTGAGTATGACACTGGTGTTCCTGGCCGTGATCCTTGATCACCGTGCGGTGGATATTCAAGACAGGGTATCGCCTGAAGACCCGATTATCCTATGATCTTCCGATGCGGCGTATTTATCGATTTTGATTGAATGGAGGCAGGCATCATGGCATGGGACAAGGTTCAGGCGTTGGTCTTCGATGTATTCGGTACGGTCGTCGATTGGCGCAGCGGCGTGGCTCGCGACGCCGCGCCATTTTTGGCACAGTATGGACAGGGACGCGTAGAGCCTTTGGCGTTGGCTGATGCGTGGCGCCGGCAATATGGGCCATCCATGGAGCCGGTGCGCAACGGGTCGCGTCCCTTTGTGCGGCTGGATGTGCTGCATCGCGAAAACTTGGAAAAAGCACTTCGCGAATTGGGCATTGATCCAAATGAGATACCGCCGACGGCGTTGGACGGGTTGAACCTCGCCTGGCACAAGTTAGACCCTTGGCCGGATGCCGTGGCGGGTCTCACTCGCCTGAAAACACGCTACATCATTGCGCCGTTATCTAATGGCAATATCCGACTGATGCTGGATATGGCAAAGCGAGCAGGCCTGCCCTGGGATGCTATTTTAGGAGCGGAAGTCGCCCAAGCGTACAAACCCACGCCGCAAGCCTATCTGCGCACCGCCGAAGTACTGGGTTTGGCGCCTGACGAAATCTGCATGGTAGCGGCCCACAACAACGATTTGGCTGCCGCTCGTCAGTGCGGCTTGAAGACCGCTTTTGTGCGCCGCGCGACCGAGCATGGGCCACAGCAAACCACCGATTTGGAAGCTCAGCAGGATTGGGACGCGGTCGTCGAGGATTTTGCCGCGTTGGCGGATCAGTTGTTAGGCTGACCCTCAGCCGCGGGGCGACACTCCATGCACCTTGAGGATGACTGAGCGTCGCCCGATAACCTTAAGGTGCAGGGTTAGGGTGCTGTGCGTGAATCGCGTCGATCGCTTTGAGTATCTCGTCGGACAAGGTCACGTCGACGCTGTCGATGTTTTCCTTGAGTTGCTCCAACGTCGTGGCGCCGATCAGGTTGCTGACCACGGAGGGCTGTTGGTTAACCCAGGCCAGGGCCAGATGCGTCGGTGATAAACCATGATCGCGTGCCAATTTCACGTATTGCTCTGTGGCCGCTTCGCTTTGCTCGTTGCTATAGCGCGTGAAACGCGTAAATAGCGTCATTCGCGCGCCTTCGGGGCGAGCGCCATTCAGGTATTTGCCCGAGAGCACGCCCATTGCCAGGGGGGAGTAGGCGAGCAAACTGACTTGTTCCAGGTGGCTGAATTCGGACAGGCCGGTTTCGTAGGTGCGGTTGAGTAGGCTGTACGGGTTTTGGATGGTGGCGATGCGCGGTAGATTCTGGTTTTCCGCGTGCTTGAGAAACTGTGCGACACCCCAGGGAGTTTCGTTTGATACGCCAATGTGACGGACTTTGCCGGCGCGCACGAAATCCTGCAGGACTTCGAGCGTTTCCTGGACGGGTACCGTGTATTCGTCGGTGAACCAGGGGTAGCCGCGGCCAAAGGTGGCTGTGCTGCGGTCGGGCCAGTGCAACTGGTACAGGTCCAGGTAGTCGGTCTGCAAACGTTTGAGGCTCGTGTGGAGGGCCTCGGTGAGATTCTTGCGATCCAGAAAGGTCTTGCCGTCACGGATGTGGCCCGGACGCTTGGCGTCGCGAACGGGGCCGGCGGCTTTGCTGGCCAGCACGATGTCCTGGCGACGTTTTGTTTTAGCGAGCCAGGTGCCGATATAGGTTTCGGTACGGCCCTGCGTTTCGGCTTTCGGTGGCACGGGATACATTTCCGCCGTGTCGACCAGCGTGATGCCGCGCTCTAGGGCGTAGTCCAGTTGCTGGTGGGCTTCGGCTTCGGTATTTTGTTCGCCCCAGGTCATGGTGCCCAGGCCGATCAGGCTGACTTCGGTGTCGGTGCGGCCAAGTTTTCGGTATTTCAAGGAAAAGCTCCGAGTAGAGAAGAAAACGGATCGATCTTACTCCTGCGTGTGTCAGAGTGATTTAATAGGTGATGTTTCTTCGGCGTTGTCGAACGCTGGTCATTGATGGTCCTTGCCGGGCAAGTTTCTGCATTTGCGAAGGCCTGGCGCAGGGATTGTCGTTTGCACACTATGGAGCCAGAATGAAACCTCGCGTCAGTTTTATCACTTTGGGTGTGGATGATCTGGACCGTGCCATGCGGTTTTATCGGGATGGCTTGGGCTTATCGACGGCCGGTATTGTCGGTACCGAGTTCGAGCATGGCGCGGTTGCATTCTTTGAAATGCAACCCGGGTTGATATTGGCGCTCTGGCCACGCGCGAGTCTGGCGCATGAAGTCGGTCTGGAATTAGGGCCCCGCAGTGCGACGGAGTTTTCGCTCGCCCACAATGTGAGCGACAAAGCCGAGGTCGATCTGGTGATGCAGCAGGCGGGCGCGGCTGGCGGCCGGATTCTCAAAGCCGCTGCAGACACGTTTTGGGGTGGCTATGCAGGGCATTTTCAGGATCCGGATGGACACTTATGGGAGGTTGCCTGGAACCCGCAGGCATTGCCGCAGGAATGATGGCGGGCCCTTTTTTGCCGCCGGGCCGCCCCAAGGCAAAAACGCCGAAGGCGCGGCGTGGGGGCCTTTAGGGCCTTGGTCGCAGATTAGTATTCCTTATAAATAATACGAACGACTTCGCAGGAGCATGCTATGTGCCGCTGGATGGCGTATTCCGGTAATCCCTTGCAGTTGGATATGGTGATGTTCAAGGCCCAGCATTCGCTGATCGATCAGAGTCTGCACTCGCGCTTGGGGGCCACGACGACGAATGGAGACGGTTTTGGCGTGGGATGGTATGGCCGTGATCCGAATGAAATGCCATTTCGTTATCGCAGTATTCATCCCGCGTGGAATGATCGCAATCTACGAGAGGCCGCTCGCGCCATCAAGTCGCCGCTGTTCGTGGCGCACATCCGCGCGGCCACGGATACCCCCGCTCAGGAAACGAACTGTCATCCGTTTCGCCATAATCGCTGGTTATTCGTCCACAATGGCTCGATTCGGAACTACCCCCTCCTGCGGCGTGACTTGCTGATGCAGGTGGACCCCCAATATTTTCTTTCACTGGAGGGTTCCACCGATTCCGAAGTGATGTTCCTGCTGGCCTTGAGCTTTGGTTTGGAAAAGGATCCGCTGCCGGCACTGGAGCGCATGGCAGCTGCAGTCGAAGAGGTCGGGCATCGCTACGCGGTCGAATCTCCCCTGAACATGACGGTGTGCATTCTCGATGGTGAACGGCTGATCGCGGTGCGCTATTCGAGCGAAGCCAATTCGCGAACCTTATTCCACAACACCGATGTGCGGCATCTGAAGCACCTATATCCCGACGAGCCACGCATTGCCGCATTGGGGGACGATACGTACATGTTGCTATCCGAACCGCTGACCGAATTGCCGGGCGTCTGGCAAGAGGTGCCCGAGGCCACCGCAATCATCGCGCACAAAGGGGAGGTCAACTATTTCCCCTTTGTGCCAGGCGGGTTGTAAGCGTCAGGACGTCCACGCGCCACGCCCCCCATACCGCGAGACTGATGGGGGGATGTCGGATCAGGCAGGCGCCTGGCCGCCTTCGTTCGGGGCGAAGCAGGCCTTCATGCCTTCCTGAATCTGTTCGGGCGTCAGATCTTGCGTGTGCGTCGCGATTGACCAGCGATGGCCCACGGGATCGGTCAACTGCCCGTAACGATCTCCCCAAAACATGTCCATCGGCGCCATGGTTACTTTGCCGCCCGCGGCTTCCGCCTGGGCCATCGCCGCGTCGACATCCTCGACATAGAGATGCAGATACACCGGCGAGTCCTGCAGCCCTTTGGGGCTCATGGCGCCGCATTCGGTAAACGCGTCGGCCAGCATGACCTTGGAGTCTCCGATTTGCACCATCGCGTGCATGATCCTGCCGTCCGGGCCCGGCAAACGGGCCAGCTCTACCGCGTTAAAGGCCCTGACATAAAAATCAATCGCCTCGGCCGCTCCGTCGCAAATCAGGTGGGGCGTCAGCGTATACATACCATCGGGAATCGGTTTTACGGTGGCCATGAGGGGCTCCTGAAAAGTGCGCCCGCCACAATGGCAGGGCGCTCTATTCTCACGACGGTTGAGGCTGACCCAAATCGACAAGTGCGATGGATATTTTTTGTCGGACCGGTACTTTTAAGGGCTGCGGCACAAAAAAATCGGCCGCGCCCTTGCTCCTGCTTAGTCGACGCTAGCTCCGGATTTCTCGACGACCTCAGCCCAGCGCGGGATTTCGGTGGCCATCAGGTCGCGCAGGGCTTCGGGACTGCTGCCTACCAGTTGCATGCCCATGGTTTTGCCCAGTTTTTCCTGGACGTCGGGTTCTTGCAGGACGGCGGCGATCTCTTGCGAGAGGCGGTCAACGATGGCCTTGGGCGTGCCTTTGGGGGCGTACACCGCTTGCCAGGAGGCCATCTTGAAGTCTTTTACGCCGGATTCTTCCATCGTGGGGGTATCCGGCGCCAGCGCAATGCGCTCCGGTGTGGTGACGGCCAGCAACTTGAGTTTGCCGCTTTGGAGCAAGGGCAGGGCGGCTGTCATCTGGTCGAACATAAAGGTCACGGCGCCCGAGGATACGTCCACCATGGCGGGCGGCGTGCCCTTGTAGGGAATATGGGTGAGGGGGATATCGATCTTGTCGGCGAATAGCTCACCGGCCAAGTGGGTCGACGTACCGGGTCCCGATGAGGCGAAGGTACGCTTGGCGGGATCGCGCTTGAGCACCTCAATCAGTTCGGCGACAGAGTTCACGCCCAGATTGGGATCCACCAGCAACACGTTTGGCAGCGTGGCGACCAGCGAGACGGGCTCGAAATCCTTGACCGGGTCATAACGCAGGTTCTTGTATAGGCTGGCGTTGATGGCATGCGTGCTGATCGTGCCGCCAAACAGGGTGTAGCCATCGGGCGCGGCTTTGGCCACATAGGTGGCGCCGATCGCACCGGCGGCGCCGGGTTTGTTTTCCACGATGACGTTTTGTTTGAGGCGTTCGCCCAGTTTTTGTGCCAACAGGCGACCGACTACGTCAGTCGAGCCGCCTACCGTGAAGGGCACAACATAGGAAATGGGCTTGTCGGCGGGCCAGTCTGCGGCATGGGCGGGCAAGCCGCAGGCCGCCAGGGTGGCTGCGGCCAAGGTCAATGCCAGATGGCGGCGTCGGATCGGATTCATGGCGTTGTCTCTGTAAAGATTGTTATTGATGCGTTCGAGGGTTTGCTGTTGCCCCGATGGGGCCTACTCGAGTAAAAAAAAGCGTGGGTTGCTCATCGCAAGGCCACGCCGTTTTCACCGTAAAAAAATCTTCCGGACCTTTAACGCCCGTTTTTTGTCCGCCACGCTGTGAACTGCTCGCGGGTTTGCGGGTCGGTGGGCGGATACAGGCCCAGGATGCTGCGCCCGCCCTGGACCTCGCTGGTAACGAAGTCTTCGAAGGCGGTCATTTCGTGGGCTTCGTCGGCGATCTCTTCGACGATGTCCGCGGGAATGATCACCACGCCTTCGCCATCACCCACCACGATGTCGCCGGGAAAAACGGCCACGTCGCCGCAGCCGATAGGGGCATTGATGTCCAGGGCCTGATGCAGTGTCAGGTTGGTCGGTGCCGACGGACGGTTGTGATAGGCCGGGATGTCCAGGTTGGCGATCTCGGGCGAATCGCGAAAGCCCCCATCCGTGACGACACCGGCCACGCCGCGCTTCATCAGGCGGGTGACCAGGATGGAGCCGGCCGACGCGGCACGCGCATCCTTGCGGCTGTCGATCACCATCACCGCGCCTTCGGGGCAGGTTTCTACGGCCACGCGCTGGGGGTGGCCGCGGTCTTCAAATACCTTGATCGTGTTCAGGTCTTCGCGAGCGGGGATATAGCGCAACGTGAAAGCCGGGCCCACCATGTTGGGCAGGCTGGGATTCAACGGATGCACGTCCTGGATGAATTGATTGCGCAGGCCGCGCTTGAACAAGGCAGTGCACAGTGTGGCGGTGCTGACGGCCGACAGGCGGGCGCGGGCGGTATCGGATAAGGTGCTCATGAATGTCTCGAATCAGGTTGGATGCAATGGCGAGGGAACAGACGGGACGCGTTAGAAAATGCTGGGTTCAGACACTGGCGCGCCGAAGCCTGTTTCCAGGAAATCAAAATCGCAGCCCTCATTGGCCTGCAAGATGTGTTGGGAGTACATCCAGCCGTAACCACGCTCATAGCGTTTGGGCGGAGGCGTCCACGCCGCGCGGCGTGCCGCCATTTCCTCGTCGCTGATATTCAGATGAATACTGCGAGCGGGGACATCCACCGTGATGAGATCGCCCGTGCGTACCAACGCCAACGGGCCGCCGATGTATGACTCGGGAGCGGCGTGCAGAATGCAGGCGCCGTAGCTGGTGCCGCTCATCCGGGAGTCAGACAAACGCAGCATGTCGCGCACGCCTTGTTTGACCAGCTTGGTCGGGATGGGCAGCATGCCCCATTCCGG
This sequence comes from Bordetella tumulicola, assembly GCF_054779135.1. NCBI lineage: Bacteria > Pseudomonadati > Pseudomonadota > Betaproteobacteria > Burkholderiales > Alcaligenaceae > Bordetella > Bordetella tumulicola. Next base: position 88,541 of record NZ_BAAGYU010000009.1, read on the forward strand.
CATACCAGGGCCGCCCTGCGGGCCGGCATTGCGCAGAATCATAATGTGGTCGGCGGTGACGTCGAGGTTCTCGTCGTCGACCGCGGCCTTCATGCTGGGATAGTCGTCGAACACCAGGGCCGGACCCGTGTGTTGCAGAAATTGCGGAGCGCAGGCGCTGGGTTTGATCACGCAGCCATCAGGCGCCAAATTGCCTTTCAGGACGGCCAGCGCGCCTTCGTCATAGATGGCGTTGTCCAGCGGGCGAATCACGTCGTCGTTGTACACGTCGGCACCCTCGATGTTCTCGCCCAATGTGCGGCCGGAAACCGTCATGGCCGACAGGTCGAGGTGATCTTTCGCCAGGCGCGACATCAGGCCTGGCAGGCCGCCCGCGTAGTAGAAGTCTTCCATCAGGTATTTGTCGCCGCTGGGACGGATGTTGGCAATCACCGGCACCTTGCGGCTTGCTTCGTCGAAATCCGCCAGATCCACGGCACAGCCCGCGCGGCGCGACATGGCGACCAAGTGCACGATCGCATTTGTCGAGCAGCCCATGGCCATGGCGACATTGATGGCATTCTTGAACGAAGCGACCGACAGGATTTTTTGCGGCGTCTGGTCTTCCCAGACCATTTCGACCACACGGCGGCCGCATTCGGCGGACATACGCATGTGGCTCACATCGGCCGCAGGGATGGACGATGCGCCGGGCAGCGTCATCCCGATGGACTCGGCAATCGCCGTCATCGTGCTGGCTGTGCCCATCGTCATACACGTGCCGTAGCTACGCGCAATGCCGCCTTCGACCTCGGTCCAGTCCGCTTTGGTGATGTTGCCGGCACGGCGTTCGTCCCAGAGCTTCCAGGCATCGGAGCCCGAGCCCAGGGTTTTGCCTTTCCAGTTGCCGCGCAGCATCGGGCCGGCCGGCAGGTAGACACAGGGCAGGTTGGCGCTAAAGGCGCCCATCAGCAATCCAGGCGTGCTCTTGTCACAGCCGCCCATCAACACGGCACCGTCCACCGGATGGCTGCGCAGCAGTTCTTCGGTCTCCATCGCCAGAAAGTTGCGGTAGAGCATGGTGGTGGGTTTGACGAACGATTCCGACACGGAAATCGCAGGGAGCTCCACCGGAAAGCCGCCCGCCTGCAGAATGCCGCGCTTGACGTCATCGACGCGGTGCTTGAAGTGGCTGTGACAGGGGTTGAGATCCGACCAGGTGTTGATGATGGCGATGATCGGACGGTCGGCCCAGTCTTGCGGGCCATAACCCATTTGCATCATGCGCGAGCGGTGGCCAAACGAGCGCAGGTCGTCGTGTGCCATCCAGCGCGCACTGCGCAAGTCTTTATAAGAGCGGGTCATGCAAGTCTCCGGTGGTGTTTTGATGATTAAAACACTAATATATTAGTACGTCAATGAACCTCATGACCGGTACAATCCGGCCTATTCACGTTATTAATCCGCCTATGATTCAGCTGTCAACGCTGCCTGCCGACCTGCGATTGGACCGCTCCCGTCATGCGGCGCCGCAGGTATTTGAAAAGCTGCGCGACCTGATCGTGTCGATGGAGCTACAGCCCGGCGCGCCGCTGGCGCGTGCCGAGTTGGCCGAGGCTTTTGGCTTGAGCCAAACGCCGATTCGGGATGCGCTGAGCCAATTGCGCGACGAAGGGCTCGTCGACATTTATCCACAGCACACGACAGCGGTCAGCCGTATCGATATTGCCGCAGCTCGCCAGGCGCATTTTCTGCGCCGATCCCTAGAGCTGGAAATCGTGCGCATGCTCGCCGAGCGTGACGATCCGGCATTGATCGACAGGCTGCAAGCACACATCGATGTGCAGCAAGCCAATCGTGGCGCAGAGCACCATCCCGCTTTTATGGCCGCCGATCAGGCTTTTCATCAAGAGATGCATCTGGCCGCTGGCGTGGGAGCGTTGTGGGAGCTAGAGCAACGCTATAGCGGCCACGTCGATCGACTGCGTCGTTTGCATCTGCCCGAGGCCGGTAAAGTCGATCGCATCCTGCGCGATCATCAGCGCATCGTCGACGCCATCGCTCAGCAAGACGTGGCCGGCGCCCAGGCTGCACTGCGTGAGCATTTGTCGGGGACCTTGAGCCAGATCACAGAAATCTGCGAGCGCTATCCGGATTACGTACGGGTAGAGTAGGGTGCTTTGCGATCTGGGCATGCGCGATGCTGTTACGGTGCAAATTCAGGACGCCTGTATCTATCGCAGTGCAATCGTTCCCAATATATTGATCCGTTGTTCCAATCCAGCGAGACAACCGCATGCACTACCGCTACGTTACTGCCGATGTATTCACCAGCCAAGCCTATGGCGGCAATCCCCTGGCCGTGGTATTGGATGCTCAGGGCTTGAGCACCGAACAGATGCAGGCGATTGCTCGGGAGTTCAATTATTCCGAGACCAGTTTTGTCTTGCCACCTAAGGACCCCGAACACACGGCATGGGTTCGAATTTTTACGCCAGACCGCGAAGTACCGTTCGCAGGTCATCCGAATGTGGGCACGGCGGTGGTGCTAGCGCGCGAGTTGGCGTTGGCGGGCCAGACGGTACCCGATCAGTTTGTATTTGAAGAGGCCGCGGGATTAGTGCGGCTGTCGCTCGTGACGAGTGCGAAGGGTGTTGAAGGGGCTGAGTTGTTGGCGCCGGAGCCGCTATCTCGCGGTAGTGAGGCATCGGCTGAGGCGGTGGCGCATGCGCTGAGGCTGGATGTGTCGGATATCGACGTCTCTGAGCACGCTCCTCAAGTGGTTTCCGTAGGTCTCGCGTTTTTGGTGGTTCAGCTCGCGAGTCGCGATGCGCTGCGACGTGCCGCTCCGGATGCCAGTGGCTATGCGGCCTTGTTTCCGCTGGATGGCGCGAAGTCAATTTACGCTTACACCACAGACACGAGTTCAGACACCACGGACAGTCCGACGGATATACAGGCCCGGATGTTCACCGGTCGAATGACCGAGGATCCCGCCACGGGTAGCGCGACGGCTGCGGCCACTGCGCTGCGCGCGGCATTACGCGACGATGGCATATTGCGCCTACGGGTCGGGCAGGGTGTAGATATGGGGCGTGCGAGTTTGCTTCTGGCGCATGCCGAGCCGCGTTCTGATGGTGTATGGGCAGGTGTTGCCGGCGGGGCAGTGATAGTGATGGAAGGTGTCCTCTTGGCGGTAGAACCGCGGCAGGTACCGATGCAACACTAAGCCCCAGGCGCTCGCGCTGCACGTCAGGTCGATGAACGGCTACAGCGTATCGAGCGCCACGTGGACCACGTCCAGCAAGCACTGGCGGCGTTGCTGTGAGGGACTGCCTTTGCTTAACACCCGCAGCCCCTGCATGGTGTTGACGAAGAACCGGGCTAACGCTCGCGGGCTCTTGCCGGCGGCGAGTTCACCCGATTGCTGTCCCCGCTGGATCAGTTTCTCCAACGCTTTTTGCAACCGCTGGAAGTTATACGCCACCAGCTCGGCAACCGCATCGTCCTGGCCTGCCAGCTCCAGTGTGGCATTGGCGACCAAGCAGCCGCGCCGCTGCGGGTCGTCCAACTCGTCCTCGACGATACGCATCAGCAATTGTCTGATCAGATCCTTGGGAGCGCCCGGGCTAGACACCAATGCCACATTAGCGGTGGTCATGGCCAGATAACGGTGAAGCGCTTGCTGATAAAGCCCCTGCTTGTTCTCGAATGTGTTGTAAAGGCTGCTGCGCGACAGGCCGGTGCCCTCGACGAGATGCTGAATCGAGGTCGCGGCATAGCCACGCTGCCAGAAGATCTTCATGGCGGCATCAGCAATCTCGTCAGGCTCGAACGCTTTGGTACGCATGGCAATCCCGCCTAATTGGAATGATCGTTCCAAATAATGTACGATGCAGCTTCTGGAGCGTCAAGAACAATCAGATCGTTCATCGTCTCGCTGTAGAAGACGCTGGTGCCAGGTGCACCCATGCCTCGCATTGAGGCGGACAAACACCGTATTGCCAGTTTGCGGTCTCTTGGGCACAAGGCATGACGACGATGGGAACGCTTTTCTTCGACATACCACTGGATGCGCTCGCCGTAAGAATGCTCACCACGGCATTTGTCGTGATGGCTGTTTCTTGGGCGGTGGGCGCCTTTGGTCCGGTGGTTGGTGGCGCATTGGCGGGGCTTCCGATTATTCTCGGGCCAGGGTTCTATTTCCTGGCAGCACAGACCCCAACGGCGTTCGTCGCGCAGGCTGCGTCGTATGCCTTGCTTTCGTTGTGTGCCACGCAGTTCTTCGTGCTGGCCTACATTGCGATGGCAGGAAAACAACCGCCGTGGGTGTGCTTGGCATACGCCGTGGGGGCTTGGCTGGTGGCCGCGCTCGTACTCCAGTTTCTGCCAGCACAACCAATCGTTGGCGTCTTCATGTTCATCGTGGCAACCGGGGTTTGTCGGCGTATAGGCCGGCGGTTCATTGTGCCTGAGGCTTCGACAAGGGTAAGCGCAGGACTTGGCCTACTCATCGTGCGAGGCATTCTTGCCGGCATACTGGTTGCCGTTGTGACGAGCGCACATCATCTACTCGGATCGACAGGGGCCGGACTACTACTCGCGTTCCCCATCGGCTATACCGTCGTCGCGGTAACCATCCACCAGAAGATGGGCGCCGCGAGCGTTGTCGCCATGCTGCATTCAGCGCTACTTGGAACGATCAGTCTTGCCGGATTCTGCGCGGTGCTGGCAAATGCCATCGAGCACCTGACAGCACATACGGCATTGGGGGTTGCACTGGTGGCTTCGATGTCGATTACGGTGGTAATCATCTTTGGGAAAAGAATTTCACGCCGCTAGCATCGCATCGCAGGCCGGCCATTGCCAAGGGCTATTTTTTGATCCGAATAACCGCTTTTCGGCTGGCGTCCGTCTGCGGCATGGAGGCCATTTCCCCCAGGGTCAGTGGCTTAGTGGGATAACGCAGACGGTAGTAACCGACCTCGGCAACAGGGACCTCTCGTACCTCGGCAATGAGTTCGCTGACGGTCAACCCACAGAACCGCCCTTGACAAGGGCCCATGCCGCAACGCAAGAAGGCTTTCATTTGGTTTGGGCCAGTTGCACCTAACTGGGCTGTTTCGCGCACTTGTGCGGCAGTGACTTCCTCGCATCGACAGACAATCGTGTCGCCCTGGGGGCGACGCATCGCTTTCGTAGGTTGATACAGCGTATCCAGAAAGCGGCGACCGCGGTAGGCGCGGTACAGGGCTGCGCGTGCCTGTTTGGCGGCGTCATCGCGTTGTGCTTGACTGATACGGCCTAATTGCCGCGCGGCGCCCAGGGCTGATAACCGACCTCGGTGTTCAGCCGCCAGTGCGCCGGCGATACCTACAGCATCGCCCGCGACAAACACGCCTTCCGACGACGATGCACCCCATTCATCCACACGCGTGTGCCAGCAAAGCTGCTCCGCGTCGTAATCGTGAGCCAGACCCAGGGCGCGACTTAAATTGGGGTTCGGCACCACGCCCTGATGCAGCAATAAATAGCGGGTCGGCAAGTCGATCATGTCGGCGCTACCTGCGACGCGATAACGCACGGTTGCCAGCCTGCCTTCTTGGCCTATCGCTTCTAGCGCCTCTATGTTGCGCACGATGGGGATTTGTGCACGCACCTTACGCATTAACTGTAGGCCTTTGCGTAGGTATGGCGATCTTAAAAAGTCCCAAGCATGCGGCAGTGCTTGCTTTAATCGGCCGCTGGGTACGGTCTCGAGCAGCGCATCGATCCGTGCGCCGGCGTTCAGGTATTGCCAGGCCAGCAAGTACAGGAGTGGGCCGCCTCCGGCCAGCACCAGCCCGCCCTCAGGAATAGCACCCGCTTGTTTTAGCAGGATCTGTGCGGCGCCGGCTCCCATCACGCCGGGCAAGGTCCAACCAGGCACCGGGAAAGGACGCTCTTGTGCACCCGTGGCTAACAATACGCTGCGAGCGTTGATTTTCTGTGCATTTCCGCCAATCGAATAGCCGATTTCGTAGCCGGCGTTATCCTCTAAGGGAACCATGGCCCAGACCGTGGCATTGGGCTGATAGCGAGCCCCGCAGCGCTGGAAGGTCTCTACGAGTGTCGTGCCGTGCCAATAGTCGGCGCCTAGCACTTCGGGCTTGGACAGGGGGGTGTAAGTAATGGCTCTGTAGATCTGGCCGCCTAGCGTGGGCTGTTCATCTAACAGCAACACATCAATACCCAGTTCGGCAGCTTGTGCTGCCGCAGCGAGGCCCGCGGGGCCAGCGCCCACAATCAGTAGTTCGCAATCCGGGGATTTTGTCGAGACAGTGTTCACGCTTGAACCTCACGAGCACCCTGTTGACGTGTGATTCGCATCCCTTCACAGACGCGGGTCATGCAAGCCTGTTGATTGGGGCGGCCATCAATCGTGACGAGACAGTCGTAGCACACGCCCATCATGCAAAATGGGCCACGTGGCACGTTGCCGGCGGGGGTGTCACGACAGGCGTCGACACCGTGTAGAAAAAGTGCCGCGGCAACGCTGATTTCAGGTGCAGCCTGTAGCGGTGTACCGTCGAAGGTGAACGTGACAGGTGTTGACGCGACGGGGCGCGATGCCTCTGGCGATGGTTTAAACATCGAATCTCCGGGGGGAAAAGTCAGCGAGTGTGTTGTCGATGTGGCCACGGGCGATCATGGGCGCCAGTTGCAGCGCGTGGGCGGCGGCTAGCGTTACGCCACTGTGGCAGGTGGCGGCAAAGGCACCAGGGTGAGACGCCGACTGCGTGTACACGGGAAAGCCATCCCGAGAAAGCACACGCAATGCGGCCCAGGAGCGCACCATGCGCACGTCACGTAATGCGGGAAGCGTACGTATTGCGCGTTCGGCCAACGTGGCCATCACCGGCAAGCTGGTCATTCGGTCGTCAACGCCCATTTCTTCTTGCGAATCCCCTACTAGCCACGTGCCTTCGTCCATTTGTCGCAAACTGACCAAGGGTAGGTCCAGCAACCGGCGAGTACGTTCCAGCACGAGTATCTGCCCCCTTTGTGGGCGTACGGGAATATTGATACCGACTTGTTCCCCCAAAATTTGATTGCCCAGGCCACAGGCGAGTACGATTTTGCGCGCGCGCAATGTGCCTTGTGGAGTCTCTAACCTGAAATCATTGTCCGACGCGGTGATGCGGGATACGGGGTGTAATGGCCGATAGTCGATAGCTAAGCGATCGAATGCAATATGCAGTGCACGCAGGAGTTTAAGGGGATTGACAATGCCGTCTACGGGGGTCCAGCTTGCGCCACGCACATCCGGGCCAATACCAGGCATCAGCGCTGCCGTTTCATGTCGGTCCAATATGCGATAGGGATAGTGGGGCATGCCGGACTGCGCATGCAGTTTCTGCATGAATGCGCTGCGGGCCTGTACTTCCTCCTCGCTCAGGAGAATGTTGAGGCCGCCGCGCTGCTCGAGATGCAGGTCTAGACCCGTCAGTGTCTGCAGTTTTTCAGCCAGTTCCGGCCAACGTTGCTGCGAGGCTATCGTCCAGCGGGCGTAAGCAGGAAACCCCATGCCTTTGCTCTGCACCCAAACCAAGCCGAAATTGCCGCGCGAGGCTCGAAACGCGGTGTCGTCCTCGTCCAATACCGCCATCGTGCCGACATGTGCTCGTAGGCCGTAGGCAATCGCTGCGCCCACTAGGCCGCCACCTACGACGATGACGTCGTAAATGGCTGGCATTTTTTTCTGTTGTTGCTGCATTTTTCTTCCGGTCAATCGATCTTGCGGTCCGCAGACGACGTCACTTACTGAGGCTTGACTCCCGCCTTCTGGGCGATGTCGCGCCACTTCTCAGTGTCCTGGCGCACTGTCTCGGCCAGGGCTGCGGGACCCGTGCCTGTGGCTGTGATGCCTTGACGCAGCAGGAGTTCTTTCATCTGCGGCTCTTGAATGGTTTCATCGAAGGCTTGTGCGATACGTGTTTGTAACGCTGGGTCCATGTTGGCGGGAGCGAATAGGGCGAACCAGATGATGGCTTCAAATCCCGCGATACCGGATTCTTGTACCGTCGGTACATCGGGTAGCAACGCAGAGCGTTCTTTCGACGTCACGGCCAAGGCTTTCAGGCGGCCCGCTTTGACGGGTTCAAGCGACGTCATGACCACGTCGAGCATCATGTCTACATGCCCGCCCAGCACATCGATCAGTGCGGGGCCCGATCCGCGATAAGAAATGTGATTCAGTTTCAACCCCGCTTCTGCCGCGAAGTAAGCCCCACCCAGATGACTAGAGGAGCCCGTTCCCGCCGACGCATACGAAATCTCTTCCGGGCGTGACTGGGCCAGCTTAATGAACTCGCTTAAATTGCTTACCCCTAAATTGGGGTTGACCACAATCAGATCGGGAATGGTGCCGATCGTGGTGATCGGCGTGAAATCCTTGACGATGTCATACGGGAGATTCGCGGTGACGCTGGGGGCGATGGCGTGGCTGGTGACCGTACCTAACAACAGCGTGTAGCCGTCAGCAGGTTGACGGTGCACGTATGACGAGCCGATCATGCCCGAGGCGCCAGCGCGGTTTTCTACGATCACATGTCCGCCGGTTTTCTTGCTGACGGCGTCAGCCAGTTGCCGTGCGACAAGATCGGTCGATCCACCATTTGCATAGGGCACAATCAGTTGTATGGGTTTGCTGCCCGGCCAGCTCTCTGCGGCTTGTGCGATAGGGGCGACACAAAGTGTCGGGATTGCCAAAGCCAAGAGGCAAGCGAGGCGTTCGTTGATGCGTAACATGTATTCCCCTGAATTTTTTGTCTCCCGCCTACGTTTGGGGGAGTGTGCTTAAATAGTAGGGACGATGCCTGAGAGCGTCGACAGGGTGAAACTTATAAGCCTATAAAGCGCACGCTATGAAATCCGCCGATTTGAACCTGCTGGTGCATTTCGATGCGCTGATGACCTGCAACAGTGTGTCTCAAGCGGGGGAGTTGCTTGGGATCAGCCAACCCGCGATGAGCTCGGCGCTGAGTCGTTTGCGCTACCTGTTCAGTGATCCGTTGCTACAGCGGCAAGGCAATCGCTGGATGCCCACGCCTCGGGCACTTGAGTTGCATCGCAGCTTCCAGCCCCTGCTGCAAACATGGCGCCGTAGCACCTCGCGTGATACGGAGTTTGATCCCGCGACCACACAAAGAGTCTTTACTATCTGTGCCAGTGATTACTTGCAATTAGCGGTTTTCCCTAGGGTCTTGTCGGCTGTGCAGGCTCAGGGACCCGGAATCGGTCTGAGGTGTTTACCTCCTAAGTTGGGCGGTGCGCTGGAGATGTTGGCAGAAAATTACGTCGAACTCTACATCGGTCACTATCCCAATCCGCCGGACAACCTACGGGCGCGTTTTCTGTTTGAAGAGGCTTGTACATGTCTGGTGCGTAAGGGGCATCCCGCTTTGGCCCGCGCCTGGAATCTGGATACGTATCTTCAGTACGGGCATATCAACGCTTCGGGTTACGCCAACTACTTTAATGCTCAGGTCGATGCCGCCTTGCGTGCACAGGGGTTGCAACGCAATGTCGCGGTATTGTTAAGTAGCTATATGGCGACGCCATTTGTGGTGGCTCAGACCGACATGATCGCTACCCTGCCACTAAGTGTTGCCAGTCAATTGCAGAGCGCAGCAGACATTGAATTGTTGCCGGCACCATTACCTTTGCCACCGCTGAGCGTGTCGCTGTATTGGCATGAGCGCTATCAGAGCGACGACGCTCATGCCTGGTTGCGCCAACGGATGGGTCAAGCTTTCGACGCTAGCGCTCGTTCAACGAGATCACCGTAGGCTTGGCGGGCAACAGTGGGCGAAACGCGTTCGTCGCGCAGATCGTCGGCCAACGCGGTCAAGGCACGTGCCTGAGGTTCGCCGAAACCGCCGGCGCCCGATGTTTCAAGACACACACTCTCACCGTACGACAGACGTAAGCTGGAGGTTTTCGAAGATAAAATTTCTTCGCTACCATCCGCACGTTTGTAGACCAGTTTGGCTTGTCGCCCGTCGCCGCCTCCTAGCACCCCAGTGGCGCGGCCAGCGACATGGTTATCCGAACGTGCCGAGAAAATGATGCCATCGGCCAGTGCGCGTACCTCGCGCACGACTGCCATGCCCCCGCGCTGACGGCCTACGCCACCAGAGTCGGGTATCAAGGCGTAGCGTTCGACGCGTAAGGGGTATTCGTTTTCCAGGGCTTCCACAGGTAGGTTCGAGGAATTTGTCATGTGTACATGGACGCCGTCCATGCCGTCCATGTCGTCGCGAGCGCCAGATCCACCCGCGACCGTCTCCAGGTAGACAAAGTCCCCGGGCCGATTGGGCAATCGACCGGAGAACACGATCGCGGGGCAGACGTCGTTGCCCGACGCCATGATGCGTGCTTGCGGCAGGGCTTGGCGAAAGGCGCCGAAGATGGCGCCAGCGACTTTCTGCGCTGTCAGCGAGCGCGCACCCACTGCGGCCGGTGCGACGGGACTCACGATCGAGCCTGGTGGTGCGACAATCTCCAGCGGGGCAAACAAGCCGGAGTTTGCCGCTAGTTCGGGATCGAGCAGGGCTTTCACGGCGTAGTAAACGCATGCCTTTAGGGCACTTTCAGGCAAATTCATCGCGCCACGTGCTTGAGCGCCTGACCCCGAGAAATCGAAACGCAGGCGTGCGTCCAGAACGGTGACCGCGACTTGCAACGGGACGGGTTCGCCACCGCCCATGCCATCGTCGTCCATCATGTGCATGAAGGAGTACGTGCCAGGGTTAAGTTCGGAGATTCGACGTTCCAGGCGTGCACGGGTGTACTGAATTAAGTCTTCCACTGCGGTTAGCGCGCGTTCCAGGCCCATTTGTGCGAGCAAGCCCTGAACTGCCACGGTACCGCGTTCATTGGTGGCAACTTGCACCTTCAGGTCCAGCCAACGTTCCTCCGGGTCGCGCGTATTGCTGCAGATGAGTCGCAGCAGGTCTTCCTGAATTTCGCCTCGTTGGGCAATTCGAACGACAGGAATCCGTATGCCTTCCTCAAAGACGCTGCGCAGGCTGCCTGCGATAGAGCCTGGTACCGATCCCCCCACATCCGCGTGATGACCTACGTTGGCAGTGAAAAATGCGAGCTTGTCCTCATGGAAAACGGGCGTCACGATGTTGATATCAGGCAGATGGCTGCCACCCGCCAGATACGGATCGTTGCTGATGAAGGCGTCACCCGGTTCAATCTGTGCGGCGGGGTATTGATCAAGTACCGCCTGCATAGCGCCATTGAGTGAGCCTAAGTGCAAGGGAATCTGCGTCCCTTGAGCAACGAGTCTGCCAGTGGCATCAAACAGCGCAACCGAGCAGTCTTTACGCTCCTTGATATTGGTCGAGAACGAAGAACGCACGAGCGTGTTGTTCATGTCCTCGGTGATCGAAAGTAGGCGATTGACGAAGACCTCCATTTCAATGGGGTCACGCAGGGCAGGGGTGAGAATCGTCATGAAATTGTCCTAGGAAGCAGCGGTGGGGCTCAAACCCGCACCACGATATTGCCGAATTCGTCTACACGTGCCGATTGGCCGGGGGCGATGACGGTTGTCGAACTCATCTCCTCGAATACCGCTGGGCCTTCAAAACTAGCGCCAGCACCCAATTGATCACGGTCGTATACGCTGGTTTCGCACCAGCCGATTGCCTGGCCGAAATGGATGAGACGATGTGAAATAGGTTCGGGGATGGCCTGCTCGGCTAAGCGACGTAACGGTGCTTTGGTGACTCGGCCGATGGCTTTGGTTCGGCAATTGATGATCTCAATGGCGCGATCGGGAACCTCATAGCCATATTCGCGCATGTGCGCTTTAGCAAAGCCGAGATGGAAGGCTTCAAACGTGGCCGTCTCGTGCGCGGGCAATGCGACCTGAACTTCAAAATTCTGCCCGACATAGCGTGCATCGATCACGACTTCGTAATCGCGGTTAGCCGTATCTACACCCTCTTGCTCGAGCCAGTTGTTGGCTTCGATGCGCAGTCGGTCCAGGCGAGCGAGCACGCGTGACCATCTATCAGGCTCGATGATGGCGATTTCACTTTCGACAAAATCGAAAGAAACGTCCGTCAACAGGATGCCACGTGCACATAATGTGCCGGGCTCTTGAGGGATGATGACAGTGGGTACACCACACTCACGTGCGACATCTAGCGCATGCAGGGGGCCCGCGCCGCCGAACGCGCAGAGGGCAAACTTCGAGAGTTCGTGACCGCGCTCCGTGGATACCGAGCGAATGGCACGAGCCATGTTGGCATTGGCGATGCGGATGATGCCTTCGGCTGCCGCCTCTACGCTCAGTTCCAATGGCTCGGCGATACGGCGGGCGATGACCTCGCGCGCGGCAGCCGCGTCGACTTTCATGCGCCCCTTAAGCAGGGTGAGCGGGTTCAGGCGTTGTAGCGTGAGCATCGCGTCAGTAATGGTGGGCTCGGTACCGCCACGCGCGTAGCCAACCGGTCCGGGTGCGGCGCCTGCGCTATGGGGACCTACTTTCAGGGAGCCGGCCTCGTCGATCCAGGCAATGCTGCCACCCCCCGCACCAATCACATGGATGTCCACCATCGGCGTTTTCACGGGGTAGCCCGCCACGGAACGGCTGGATGTGAATGCCGGGCGTCCTCCCACAATCAGGGAAACGTCGGTGCTGGTGCCGCCCACATCAAAGGTGACCACATTGGGAAAGCCCACGGTGCGGCCCAGCACCGCCGTGCCTACCACGCCAGCCGCGGGGCCGGACAGACAGGTGCGTACGGGAAACTGGCGTACCGTTTGCACCGACATGAGACCGCCATTGGAATGGATCGTATGGGGCTCGTGACGGATGCCAATGTCGGCGACGCGCTCCAAAAATCGTTGCAGATAACGCTCCATCCGAGGTCCCACTGCGGCATTGAGCGTCGTGGTGGACAGACGCTCGTACTCCCGGAATTCGGGCAGTACATCGCTGGACAGACTGATATAGACATCAGGCAGTATCTCGCGCACGATGTCACGGGCGCGGCGCTCGTGATCGGGATTGCGGTACGCGTGCAGAAAGCAGATCGCGACCGCTTGTACGCCGGCGGTACGCAGGACCTCAGCGGCGGTACGTACGGCGGTTTCGTCCAAGGGCTCAAGGATTTCGCCTTGCGGCGAGATGCGCTCAGGAACCTCCTGACGTAAGGCGCGACGCACGAGCGGCGTGGGGCGCGTCACACTATAGTCGTAAAGATGGGGGCGAATTTGTCTAGCGATTTCGAGTACGTCGCGAAAGCCACGAGTGGTAATCAGCCCGCAAGATGCGACTTTTCGTTCAATGATGAGATTGGTCGCCACCGTCGTACCATGGCCGATATGCTCGATCTGGTCCGACTCTAGGCTATGTTTATCCATGAGACCCGCGATGCCTTGATGAATGGCTTCCGATGGATCGTGCGGTGTCGACGGGACCTTGAAGAAGGCGACCTCGCCGGTTTGGCTATTCACCAGCGTGAAGTCGGTGAACGTGCCTCCGACGTCTATACCGATTCTATACATGCTTTGAGTCCTTACTACGACAACTAAAGAGGACTTGATGGTAGAAGTCGAGGGGAGCCAAGAGAATAGGGTGCGGCTTATGACGTCATATGCAAGGCTTATGCTGGATCTGTGCGCGTACAAAAGCTTTTGTGTACTTGTCCTCTGAGGCGGGACGGGTTATTACGCCCATGCTACGCATAGGCGTAATAACCCGTATCTGTCTTACTGACTCGGCAGGTTTCTGGTGAGCCGCATGGTTATCGCCCTACGGCATACGCCTGCATTAACCGGGCTGTCGCCGCGGCATGCAACAAACCATCCTCATCGCGCGACGCGGCAGTCAACCGTCCGGTTGACCATTCAGGTTCTTCCTCGATGACGTGGCCACGTTCTCGCAGCGCTGCGATGACATCCGCGCCGAACGAAGTCTCCACGGCCAGATGCCCCGGTTTACGATCACGCGGATAGAACGATGACGGAAAGTGCATCGTGTGCGACATGGGCTGATCAATGGCTTCTTGCAAGTTCAAGTCATGATGGACATGACGCAGGAACATCAAGAGTTGCCACTGTTCTTGTTGATCTCCCCCTGGCGTGCCGAACACCATATAGGGTTTGCCGTCTCGCAAGGCCAGCGACGGCGTCAATGTCGTGCGGGGGCGTTTGCCCGGGGCCAGCGTGCCGGGCAAATCCGGCTCCAGCCAAAACATTTGCGCGCGCGTGTTCAGTGGGAATCCCAGCTCCGGAATGACTGGCGATGATTGGAACCAGCCACCCGATGGCGTGGCCGACACCATGTTTCCCCAACGATCAATCACATCGACATGCGTCGTGTCGCCGCGTTTGACCGAGGCTTGCATGTCAGCCAGTGTGGGTTCACTGCTTGGCGAGCCCACGGGGGTGATCTTGGACAGGCGGGACAAGACCGCCATGACCCGATTCACCTGTGCGTCGAAGCCGGGAACATGTCCTGGCCGCAGTTCGTGCGAGGCCATTTTCCCGATCAACATGCGACGTTCATCGTTATAAGCATCCGACAGCAGGTGCCCTAGTGGGACATCTACAAAAGACGGGTCGCCGTAATAGGCCTCGCGATCCGCAAAGGCCAGTTTCATGGCTTCGGTCACGAGATGAACGAACTCGGTGCTATTCGGGCCGGTTTGCCGCAGGTCGAGTCCTTTGAGCAGCGCCAGAGTCTGCAAAAATACCGGCCCCTGACTCCAGGCGCCCGCCTTGGCAACGGTATAGCCGTGATAGTCATAGGTCGCCGGCGCGTCGTAGCTGGCCGACCAGCTCGCCATGTCCTGCGCGGTCAGGACGCCACGATGCGGCGTGCCGCTTTCGTCCATGACGTCATGGTTGCGCGTGTACTGGTCGATCGCCTCCGCGACAAAGCCGCGATAAAACGCATTGCGTGCCGCATCAATCTGGCGTTCTCGGTCATTGCCCGCGGCCTCGGCTTCGCGCAATATGCGTCGCCAGGTTTCTGCCAAACGAGGATTGCGAAAGCCCTTGCGCGCTTGAGGCACGACGCCGCCAGGCAGGTACACCTCTGCCGTCGTGGGCCAGTGCGTGGTGAAAAAATCCTTCAAGCGCGTGATCGTATTGGCGATGCGTGGCATGAGGGGATGCCCCTGGTCGGCATAGTAAATCGCCGGCTCCAGCACATCGCGCACGCTCAGCGTGCCGTGGTCGCGCAGCATCAGCATCCAGGCATCGAAAGCACCGGGAATGACCGCGGGTAGCAGGCCATTGCCGGGAATCAGGCTCAGGCCTAGCGACTGATAATGCGCGAGCGTCGCGCCTGCCGGTGTCGGACCTTGGCCGCACAGTACCTCGGTACGTCCCGTGCGAACTGAATGAAAAATCACAGGGACTTCGCCGGCGGGTCCGACCAGATGGGGCTCGACGACTTGCAGGACAAAGCCTGCGGCGACGGCGGCATCAAACGCGTTGCCCCCGCGTTCCAGTAATGACATCCCGGCGCTGCTGGCGAGCCAGTGCGTCGACGTCACCACCCCAAATGATCCCATGATCTCGGGGCGGGTGGTGAACATGCGGTAGCCAGAATCGATGCTCATTTGGTTGCGATCTTCACGTTTTTCAGACGGATCAGACCGTCAGGGTAGGGGATGAAGCCTTGTACCTTGGCTTGCGTACCAAAGATCCAGGGCAGGTAGAACAGATAAATACGGGGATCGTCTTCCTGCATCTTTTGCATGGCCTGCGCATACAACTCGCGGCGTTTGGCTTCGTCGGCCACGCTGCGCGCGTCGTCCATCAGTTTGTCCATTTGTGCGTCGCAGTACTTGCCATCGTTCAAGCTGCCTTTGCAGGTGATGTACTGGTAGATGTTGCCACTGGGATCGACGCGACCGGACCAGCCCGTTTGTCCAACCTCGAAGTCGCCTTGTGGCAATGCGGATTGCAGTGAGGCAAATTCCAGGGGCTTGAGCGAGATGTCAAAGCCAGCCTCGGCCCCCATGGCTTGCACCAGCTCAAAAACTTGCTGCATGGTGGTGTTGTTGCCAAAGGTCAATTCAAATTTGACGCGGTCGTACCCGGCTTGGTTTAGTAACTCTTGTGCTTTCTTTGGGTCGCGGCCGGTACGCTCTATGCTCTTGTCGTAGGCAAAGCTGGCGGGCGGAAACGGCTGA
Organism: Bordetella tumulicola; assembly: GCF_054779135.1. Taxonomy (NCBI): domain Bacteria; kingdom Pseudomonadati; phylum Pseudomonadota; class Betaproteobacteria; order Burkholderiales; family Alcaligenaceae; genus Bordetella; species Bordetella tumulicola. The sequence continues at coordinate 104,731 of NZ_BAAGYU010000009.1, forward strand.
TAAGCCGGTTGAAACATGCCTTCGCCGACGACCTGGTTGATGACGTCGCGATCAATGGCCAGATCCAGCGCCTGCCGCACCCGTTTGTCTTTGGCTAACGGATTGTTGGCGCGCGCACCGTTGGCAATATTGATCGAGATGGCCTGATAACCCAGGCCTGTTACCGGCGCCAGTCGCAAGTTCGTATCTGATTTCACTGCTTGAGTATCGCTGGGTGCGATACGTTCGACGATATCCAGCCCCCCCGAGCGCAGATTATTCAGGCGTACGGTGGTGTCAGGCATCGGCGTGAAGACGACCTGATCAAAATGATAATTGTCTTTGTCCCAGTACTTGTCGAAGCGATCGAGCACGATTCGGTCGTTCTGGACACGCTCCTTGAACCTGTAGGGCCCCGAGCAAACGGGATTGCGGCCGGGTTCTTTATCAAACGTCGCCGGCGACAACATCATGCCCGCGCGATCAGAGAGCTGCGATAGCAGCGAGGCATCGCGTTGTTTCAGGCGCAGCACGACTGTACGCGCGTCGGGCGCCTCTACGCTGGCGACCGAGACGAGTTCGCTCTTGCGGTTGCTGTCGGGCAGTGTCATGGCGCGATCCAGATTCGCCTTGACCGATGCGGCATCGATGGGCGTGCCGTCATGATAGAAAGCACCGTTGCGCAGCGTAAACGTCAGCGTCAAACCATCATCGCTGGTTTTCCATGACTCGGCCAATTGCGGCACGATTTTCAGATCGGGGGAAATATCGACGAGTTTGTCGCACAGGGACGCAAACACAATACGACCGACAAATGTACGGGCGCGGACCGGGTCCAGTACGTCGGGATCATCTTGGAGCCCAATGCGCATCGTGGTTTGAGCGGTGGCGGCAGTGCTGGCAAACAAGCCGGCGGCGACCAGGGCGAGACAGAGGCTACGCATGGAAAGTCCTTTATTGAGTGATACCAACAGGACGCCGAATCGAGTGAGTCTGTACCCAGTCGTGGCGATGTCGTGAATGAGAAGATTCTACTTCTGACGGGGGGGGCAAGCGGCCATTGTGCGATACCGTCTCCCCATGCTCTGCAATCAACTCGGTCATCGATTATTTCTTTATTCGGTAATAAATGGCCTTACGGCTGCGGGCGACGGTATTGTTTTCTAATTGGGAAATTATTGACATTTGATCGTTTTTGCTCTAAAAATTTCCTTATTCGGAAATTTTCCCAAAAGAAACTATGGCACGTTCGCTGTCGGTACCCGGAGCTCGGCCTAGCCCGCAAGTCAATGACTTGCGGGCGCTTGGCACACTCATTCGCCACCGTCGGCTAACGCTGGCTCTGCGGATTGACGATGCGGCGCACGCGTGTGGTGTTGCGCCCAGTGTGCTGTCACGCTTGGAAAATGGTGGCGCTGTCGGTACGGATCGCCTGCTTCGCATTCTGGCTGGGTTGGGGTTGACGATGGCAGTGGCCACGAACGATGAAACGGTACTCCTGCCGCCCGACGGTCGAGCGGAAAGTTTCCAATCGTGGTCTGACGCGGTGAGTTATTTCAAATCGTACCCGTCCCCTATCCGGGGGGGTAAACCATGACGCAGCACATCCTCCACGTCTGTACACAGGACAGCCCGGTAGGGCAACTCACGTTCGACCCACTCGAGAACCGCTACGGTTTTCGCTATTATCCATCTTGGATGGCATCTCGAGATAGGTTCTACTTGTCTCCTGCTATTGCGCTAGATCGTGAGCCGGACAACCCAGGGTCTGTGCAACGCTTCCTCGGGAATCTTCTACCCGAAGGTCGCGTTTTAGACATCATCTCAGCTACCGAGCAGATTTCTAAGAGCAATATTTTTGGGCTGATTCGGGCATTGGGCAAAGAACCCGTAGGCGCCTTTAGTTTCATGGCACTCGATGCTGACGAGGAACAATTGACGCGCGAAATCCGGGCGCAGCAGCAAGAGGCAGTACGTCGTCCTGTCTGCGATGACGAGTTGAGTGATCGTATAAGAAAACGTGATCTGATGCCATTTCCTATTTGGGACGGCAAGGTCAGGCTATCCCTGGCAGGCTATCAGGACAAACTGCAGGTGTTGGTCGAAGGTGACAGTCTCTCGCTGGTAGATGGCTCGCTGAACTCATCTCATCTTCTCAAGCCGGAGTCACTAAATCCCAATACTCCTCATCTAGTGGCCAATGAGCATTTCTGCATGACACTGGCGCGGCTGATGACGCTGCCCGTCGCACCAGTCAGTATTCGGCGCATCCCGGACCCTATCTTGCTCATAGAGCGATTCGACCGGAAAATCGTGTGGAACGAGGACAGGCCGAATACGGCGAAAGCAGTCTTGCGGCAGCATGTTATCGATGGATGTCAGGCAGTCGATCTGCCCGTCGACTACAAATATGAACGCAACTTCGGCAGCAATCGGGATGTGCGGAATATCCGGGAGGGCGTCAGCTTTGCTCGCCTATTCGCTTTACTGGACAAAACCACTGCCGATAGCAAGATGGTGGTGAGTGCTGGCGCCGAGGCACGCCAGTTTATGCTGCGCTGGGCTGTGCTGAACTTGTTGCTCGGCAATAGCGACGCGCACGGAAAGAATCTTTCATTTTTTGTCCGGCCCTCCGGCCTCGCGCCTGCACCGCTTTACGATCTGGTCTCTGTCTGCACGTATGATGAGAAATCCATCTCTCATGAGTTAGCGATGGCCTATGGGGACGATTTTCGGATCGAGGACATCATGCCTTTTTCCCTGGCAGATTTTGCTTATAGGACCAATACGCCTGCCTTGCAGCTGGTGCGCGAGATTCGGCGTCTCGCGTCTTCTGCAATGCGCTTGGCACCGCAGCTTGCCAAGTCTGACGTCTATGTTGGCGAGGAATGTGATTTGGTGCAAAGAATTTCCGAGTTCATCGTAAATCAAGCGAAGCGTCTGATGGCCATAGCGCAGGAAATTCCGAAGGTCAATACGGCGTTGTTGCGTGAGTGACCAGCCCATGCGAGTCCAGGTATTTTCAGCTCCATTTGGATGCTTGAGTTCCGTACCCGCACACGGCGTCCCGCAAGGGGCGCCGTTTTTGGGTGACCAGGCGCTCGCGCTGTAGTGAAAAAAGACTGAGCTCAGCCTGGGCGATCAGATCACAACATATTCAACGGCAGTTTCAGGTAACGAACGCCATTGTCTTCCGGTGGGGGTAATCGCCCGCCTTGCATGTTGACCTGAATGGACGGAATCAGTAGTTTGGGCATAGACAGTGTGGCGTCGCGTTTTTCACGCATCGCTACGAATGTCTGTTCGTCGATGCCCTCATGGGCGTGGATGTTTGCGCCGCGCTGCGCCGCTATGGTGGTTTCCCAGACGTACTCGTCCCGTCCCGGCGCTTTGTAGTCGTGGCAGACAAAGACGCGGGTGGCATCGGGTAGCGCGAGAAGGCGTTGGATCGATCGATAAAGCGTCGTGGCGTCTCCGCCGGGGAAATCACAACGCGCAGTCCCGTAGTCCGGCATGAACAGGGTGTCGCCGGTGAAGACGGCATCGCCGATCACATAGGCCATGCATGCGGGTGTATGGCCGGGGACGTGCAAAGCGATGCCTTGCAGGCCACCAATTTCGAACGTGCCTCCGTCCTCGAATAACAGGTCAAACTGCCGGCCATCGCGAGCGAACTCGGACCCCGCGTTGAAGATTTTGCCGAACACATTTTGTACCGTGATGATGTGTTTCCCGATGGCCAGTCGACCTCCCAGCTGTTCGACAAGCAGGGGTGCGGCGGAGAGATGGTCCGCGTGGGCATGCGTCTCTAGCACCCACTGCGTTTGCAGAGCGTGCGCCGTGACATAGTCGGCGATTCGCGTGGCAGACGTCTCGGTCGTGCGACCGCTGGCATAGTCGAAGTCGAGCACACTGTCGATGATCGCGCAGGCATTGCCGCCTGGGTCGCGCACAATGTGGCTGGCGGTGTAGGTATCGGGATCAAAAAAAGAATGGATCTCCGGGCGCGGTATCTCACCACGCAGCGTACGCTGTACGATCGCAGTTGCGATATCCAGCGCGTCATCCAGGATTCGGGTCGTCATTTTTCTGCCCCCGCGAGTTGACGGATAGCCATTATTGCCTGATTTTGCCACCCTAACACCGAGATGTCCTCATGCAGTTCCCCCGCAGCGCCTCAACTAACGCAACGCCACTGGCCGGTATCGCCTGCGTGTCCGTGGGTATTCTGTTTTTGACCTGCAGTGATGCGCTGGCCAAGTGGGTCGGACAGTATTACAGCCCGGTACAGCTCCTGTTTCTACGCGCGGCGATCGCTTTTCCGGTGGTTTTCGTACTGGTCGTGGCGTTGGGCGGACGACGTGCGCTGCGGTCGCGTCATCTGGGACTGCATCTGGTGCGTGGCGCGATCAATATTATTTCGGCGTCGTTTTTCTATCTGAGTTTGCAATCGCTGCCTTTGGCCGAGGCAATCGCGATCGCATTTTCCGCGCCATTATTTGTCACGGCACTATCAGTGCTGGTATTAAAGGAGCGTGTGGACGGAGCTCGTTGGTTGGCGGTCGCGGCGGGTTTTGCCGGGGTGTTGGTGATTGTTCGCCCCGGTGCGGCCAGCTTTCAGGTGGCGGCGCTGCTGCCACTGGCGACGGCGGCGTTGTATGCCGTCATGATGTTGACCTCTCGAGCGATTGGGGCAGCCGAAAGCATGCTCACGACTACGTTGTATATCGTGGTCGGTCAACTGGTCTGCAGCGCGGTTGTGGTGCCCGCGTTCTGGACGCCGCCGCAGTGGTCTGATTGGCCGTACTTTGCGGGAATCGCGCTATTTAGCACGCTCGGCCTTACCTTTATTACGCAAGGTTTTCGCATCGGGCCGGCATCGGTGGTCGCCCCATTTGATTACACCGGATTGTTGTGGGCATCTTTGCTGGGTTGGATGGTGTGGCAAGATACCCCCGATGTCCACGACAGCCTCGGGGCGGCGTTCATCGTCGGCAGCGGGTTGTATATCGCGTGGCGTGAAACCCGGCCAATCAACAAGCGAAACGCTTAAATTGCTTCCTGCTGTTTTGCGTGTTCATCGGCTCTCAAAAAAGGTGCAGTATGGGTGTTCAGTCGTACTGTCGGTCAGTAAGCGCATAGTTTCCGCCAGCATGGTTTACTCACGCGCAGGGTCTCTGATCACTTTTGCCGTGCCTTGGGTTTGAATGTGCGCATATCTGTCGAGCTCTCGTTCCACGTCGACAGAAAAGGGAACCAGCTTGTCCTTCACTGCGCGGGCATTATCTTTAAGCGTGGCCGGATCGGGTAACGCTTCGCGGGTAGCCACGATAACGCGATTGCCTTGCCGCAGGTTGAAGAACGGCCCGAATACGTGAGCGTAGGTTGCCGACTCTTGTTCGTATAGGTCGCTGTTTGTGAACGTGTTCGCGACGACGACGCCATCGATTTTTAGAATGGCCTTGACATGCTCCAGAAACTCGACCGTCATCAAGTGCCGTGGAACGTAGTCGACATCAAAGGCATCCAGCAGAACCATGTCGTATTGTTGTCCTGTCCGATGGGCGTTTTCGATAAAAAGGCGCCCATCCTCCAGGAATAGCCGTTGCTTGGGGCCGGGACGATAGTCAAAGTACTCCTTGGCCACGCGTGCGACGCCAGGGTCGATTTCCGCGGTGTCGATGGTGGCTTCGGGCAGGAGCTTGGCTAATGTTTTTTGCAGGCTGGCGCCACCCAAACCGACGATGAGGATGTGCTGGGGCCTGGGATGGACGAACAACGCGCTGATCATCATGCGCGTGTAGGAAAATACCAAGGCATCAGGGTGCCGTATATCCATGCAGGTTTGTCGGCCCAGGTCGGTGACGGAATTGAAATTCAGGCAGCGTTCGCCATTGTCTTCGAAGACCAGGATTTTGCCGAAAGGCGATGGCTCGCTATGCAATAACCGGGGTTCGGCGTACACCGCTAGCGAGAGCAGCAGCGCAGCGAACCCGGTTATGAGGCGTGAGACGAGGAGGGGACAAGCGCTTGGCATGATAGGGTGTGACCAGGGGAATTCGTCTCATCATAAGACGCTTTGGGCGGTTGGCGATCCATCTCCTCATGCCGCGTGGCGAGATAGGCTCCTCGTGATGCCTATGCCGCTTTAGAACTGGTGGCGAATGCCGACACCTGCGGCCGTGCTCTTCAGACCGTCGATGAAGGCATAGTCTTTACCGTACGAACCATAGGCATACAGGTTGGTGCGCTTGGACAGATCGTAGGTGTAACCCACGCTCCATACGTTCATGGTGGAGTCACCTCCGGTCAGGCGATCATTGGACGGGTCCACCCGTTGCCACGAAGCAAACACGTTGCTGGCGCCGCCAATGGGCACGGTCGCGCCAACCATGTACGAATTGGCTTTGAAGCCGTCTACGAAGCGGTTCGAGCCCAACTCATTGCTGAACGGCGTGCCGGAGTCCAAGTCCTGCCCGGTGAACCAGCCGTCGGTGGTGCGGCCGTAGGCGGCTGCCAGTTTCAGGACTTCGAAATCGTACGTGATGCCGGCCGCATACTGGCGAGGTGTCGCGTCATTGTCGATGCTAGAACTGCTGTTGCTGCCGTTGAGTTGATCGTAAGTCAGGGTGACGTTCAGCGGACCATTCAGATAGCGCAGGCCAGCGGTGATGCCGCGGGTATTGTCGGCGGTACGAAAGCCGGTCTGGTCGCTGTTGTTGTCGTCAACGTTGAACGAATAGCCCACGCCCAGTTCAAACCCGCTCATCGATGGGGTGCGGTACATCACCATGTTGTCCCAACGTGTGGTGTTGGCAGCACTAAAGCCCAGGCCCAGGTTGGATTGGGTGTAGCTGGTATAGAAAGGATCGATGTCAGCCAGGTACTTGGAGGACATGTTGGTCTGACGGCCGAATTCCAGGCTGCCCCAGCTGTCGTTGGCCAAGCCGATGGTAGCCTGGCGGCCGAACAGTCGACCATTTTGTGCGCTGTTGCCGTCGCTTGAATCAAAGCCGCTTTCCACTTGGAAGATGGCTCGCAGACCATCACCCAGGTCTTCGGAGCCACGCAAACCCCAGCGCGAACCAGCCTGGATGCCGTTGATCATGCCGATGCGACTGCCGCTATAACCCGGTCCCTTGATCTTGTTGTAGCCGATACCGGTGTCGATGACACCATAGAGAGTGACCGACGTCTCTGCCTGGGCGGCGCCTGCGAAAGCTGCCAGCAGGGCCGTGGCGAGTAGCGTCTTTTTCTTCATAAGGGGATTCTCCGTTGAATTAGAAAACAGAGATGACGACGCAGAGCGGTCGGGCTGCTTTGCGAGTGATCTCTGGTGCGCCCATGGTAAAGCAAGGGGACTTACCGATTCTTTAAACAGCGGATTTTGCAGCTAAAAGTAGTCATCCCTCACGAATTGGAACGTGACGGCCGATGTTCAAGGGCAGACTCGACGGGTGCGCTGGGGACACGTCGGGTATCGCGGCGCGTCAGGCGCTGCACGATGAGATCGAGCACCAACATCACCAGCAGCGAGGCGCCTACCAGCGGAAAAATAACCCCGCCAATAATCATCAAGACCATCACACCGCGCAGTGCGCCGCGCGCGGCCGGCATGGGCGGAATGCCAAGACTGCCCGTCGGTCGCCGTTTCCACCACATCGCCGCCGCCGCGATGCTCATCAACACCATGGCGAGGCAAGCGGCAACCAGGATCAGTTGGTTGGCCAGGCCAAACTCTTGCCCCATGTGTACGTTGATGCCCCATTCCAGCGCCTTGCCCAAAGGGCCATAGTCGGCATAGCTCATGTCCAGCAGGGGTTGGCCGCTGTATTGATCCAGATGCACGACACGTTGACGGACGAGGTCGTTGGGATAGACCGACGCGGTGTAAACGCCTGTGGGGCTCTGCGGTACGTTGATGGCGTAGCCGGGCGCCAAGTCCAACCGGTTAAACGCACGGACCGCGGCATCTAGCCCGATAGGCTCGCCCATGGCGTGTGAGGGGGCAGATTCGGGCATGCGAGCTTGTTCTAGCGACCAGGAGGTCTGGCCCATGTGCGCGAGGTGCTCGTCGGACATGGGAAGGGCCACGCGCACGCCTGCGGGATAACCGAAGTTGTTACCGTTGGCCCATTGGTTGACCTTGGCGCCCCAGACCAGTGACCAGGGCATGCCGGTGACCGCCAGAAATAGAATAAAGAAGCCCGCGACCGCGCCGGTGACGGCGTGCGTATCGCGCCAGAACACGCGTTTGGCCGGTGTGCCGCGTATGCTGATCACGCCCTGTTTGCGTCCGCGTGGCCACCAGAGGTACAGGCCGGTCAGGACCAGTAGAACACTCCAGCCGGCGGCGATCTCGATGGCTCCATTGGCGATGGGGCCAAAGTAATCCAGGCTGTGCAGCCGGCGTATGGTCCACATGAGGGTACCGCGCTCGGGGAGCGCGCCCAGGACATGGCCATCGTAGGGGTTGACATAGACGCTCAGGCTGTCGCCCGTGTCGGGCTTGATGACCACCTGTGCGGCTTTATCGGGGGCGGCGGGTGGCAGGTATTTGGCCAGCGTGCCGGGGTAGGCTCGCTGGGCCGACTGCGTCAGGGCTGAAGGCGCTAACGTCGGCGTGGTGGCGACCTGCACTTGTTTCAGGTCGCGATACCAGGCGTTTTCGATTTCTTGGTGAAAAAGGTATAGCCCCCCGGTGATAGCTAGCAAAATCAGAAAGGGCAGTACCAGGAGGCCGGCATAGAAATGCCAACGCCAGACGGCGCGATAGGCGTCGACATGACGGATCGTGTCGGGAAGGGAGGGCATGGGAACTCTCGGCAGAAAGGGCTGGGCCATCGCCAGGAGCGATGGGGTGTCAAGCACTAACTGAGGTAGAGCGGCGGGGCGCGTGCACCGAGCGGTGCACTAAGGGCAGAAGCGGTGGCAAATGGGGGCGGGGCACGCGCGACGGCACGTCGCGTGACGGTGCTCGTGGGAATCAAGCCCTGCGGGGAGGATAGCAGAGGCAGCGCAGCCAGAGCGGCGCCCACCGCGCAGACGGCGGATTGCTCCGCGTGCTGAGCGTCTTGGTGCGGCGGGTGATGATCGTGGCCGGAGACGGACGGATCTGCTATCCAGATCGGGCCGGCTGCCGAACAGAGTTGGATGAGCGTCGTACTGGGATCGGATCCCGGCATGAATCCTTGCGGAACCAGTGCCTTTAACGCGAATACGCACAACGCCAACCAGATGGCGGCGCGGTAGCGTATCGATGTGAGGGCACGGTTGGCGGGACGCATAATGTTGTAATGTTACTCGTTACCCGTCTGTTGCGTGAATGCGCGCACCAGGTGCGCGATCTGGTCCAGTTCGTCTTGCGCGCCCGCTGTCCAGGGCGGCTGATCGAATGGGCTGTCGGTCGGGGCATTGTCGGTGGCGGCCCTGAAGTCGGCCAGGATTTCCAGGGCCAGTTCCGTCGCCTGCGGATTGCTGCGCGTCGAGAGTGCCAGGGCCAGTGCAACCGTCTGGCGCAGAGCAAGCAAGCGGCCGTCGAGTTCAGTTTCCATGGGATGCCTTTCGGAAAGTAAAAAAAGGGGTAAGGTGAAGGATCCGTCTATTTTACGGATGTGCAATGTTCTTGTAGTAGGGTAGAACGGTTGTGAGCGTAGTGGGCGATCGCGGTGCAGACGGTGTGCACGGTCGGCGATGCCCGATGCGCAGTGGGTTGATGAAATCCGTGTTTTTCTTATCTTTGATTCCTGAAAGGAGACCTGTCATGTCTATTGAAAAAATCGTTTACCGTGCTCATGCCAAAGCAACGGGTGGCCGCGATGGCCGCGCCGTGTCGTCGGACAATATTCTGGATGTCAAACTGGCCGTGCCGCGTGAAATGGGTGGCGCGGGCGGGGGCACGAATCCCGAGCAGCTCTTTGCCGCAGGCTATTCCGCTTGCTTTCTGGGGGCCATGAAGTTCGTGGCTAACCGCGACAAGATCGAGATCCCGTCGGACGTGTCGATTGACGGTACAGTCGGCATCGGCCAGATCCCAGACGGGTTCGGCATCGAGGTGGAACTCAAGATTTCCTTGCCCGGCATGGCCCGCGAGCAGGCCGAAGACCTGGTGCAACGGGCCCATATCGTGTGCCCGTACTCCAATGCCACCCGCAACAACATTGATGTCACGCTGACGGTGGTGTAAATAGTGGCCGTCGATGATCCCGTATTGCCGACGGCGCCCGTTGACGACCCGGAGCCGATCCCTCCCATCGCTCCGGAACCCTACGAGTGTTGTCAAAGCGGTTGTGATCCGTGCATTTACGATTTGTACAACGACGAAATGGACAAGTACCGCGAACAACTGCGCGCCTGGCGCGCGCGGCACTCGGCGGCTTGACGGTACGATAGACGTTTGCGGAGGCTTATGCGGGCACCCGCAGGAAAACCGATAAGGATGACATCATGATGAAAACGATGGCGGCGTCTGGTTTGACGGCTTTGGCATGCCTGATGGGGGCAATGGGGATGGCGCAAGCGCAGACTCAGGCTCAGACTCAGGAATACAGTTTCCCCTCGCACGAAAGCAGTTCTTCGCCGCCTTCCACTCTGCGCATTACCGAGCAGCCCGCTGCCGGCGCCGCGTCGTCGGGGGCGGTCCGTGATACGCCCGAAAGCCTGGATCAGTACAAGCGATGCCGCAGCAAGGCTGACCGCGAGGCGATCAGCAATGTGCAACTGCAGACCGAGGTTGCAGCCTGCTTGCGCGAGCTTGAGACGCGTCGTCAACAGTAACCCTTCGAATGCTAAGCTCCGGGACGCGACGCGATCCGTTTTCCCTTTGTTTACTTTTTGCCGCCCATGAATGCTTCTGATGATGTGCACCTGACCGAAACGCTGGTCGATAGTCAGTCTCTGTGTGAGGGGAGTTTTCTCAAGGCGCGTCGGGATACGGTACGCCTGCCTGACGGTGGTACGTCGACACGCGAGTACATCGTGCACCCGGGCGCCGTCGTGATTATTCCGCTGCTCGATGATGGCCGTGTCTTGATGGAGCGGCAGTTTCGTTATCCGGTGGGGCAGGTCATGACCGAGTTCCCGGCGGGTAAGCTCGATCCAGGTGAAGACCCGCTAGCTTGCGCGCAACGCGAGTTGCTCGAAGAAACCGGCTATACGGCCAGACAGTGGGCTCGTGCTGGCGTCATTCATTTGGCGATCGCTTATTCCACCGAGATTCTCCATATCTATTTTGCGCGAGACTTGGTGGCAGGGCCTGCTCAACTGGACCAGGACGAGTTCTTGGAGGTGTGCACCGCAACGCCTGACGAGCTGCTCGAGGCTTGCCGAGCGGGCGGCGTCACGGACGCCAAGACGCTGACATGTACGCTGTGGTTGCAAAATGTGCTGGCCGGACAATGGCCGCTGGATTGGCAGCATAATGTTGAACGCGCAAGACCTTGAGCGTCTGGTCACGCTGGAGATGCCATTCGGCAAATACAAGGGTCGGCTGATTGCCGATCTGCCGGGGCCGTATTTGGCGTGGTTTGCCCGCAAGGGGTTTCCGCCAGGTCAGATGGGCCGTTTACTGGCCTTGATGCACGAGTTGGATCACAACGGCCTGACAGGGTTGCTGCAGCCTTTGCGGCAACAGGCCGCGGGCGGCAAACCCCGTGTGCCGCTCAAGGCAACGGCGTGATGGTTTCGCAGGTGGCGGCGCGATCCGCCGCTTGGGCATCATCACCCAATAAAGCGCGCGTGCCGCACTCTGAACGGAACATACCCGCCGCGTCGTGCCCTACTTTCATGACGTGTTGTTGAACATGCATCAGTTTGATGGGCTGATTGCCGCGGTTGGCTAGCAGGTGGTCGTAGCGCAGATAGTCCTGCCCGCGCGACAACCGGGTTGCCCCCTGGGCCATGGCGCCGCAATGCTTGTCCAGCCCGCGCCCTTCGGGATTGTTATCAGCGCTGCCCAGCAAGTAGACCACGTCGCGGGCGGCGTAGCGTACGTAGAGGCTGGCCGAAGCGGGATCCTGTGCGTAGGGCGGGAGCTGCTGAGGCCCGTACGGATACTGGTTATAGGTGGGGCAGATGCCGCGCTCATAGGGCGCGTAGCCCGCGCGATTACGGCGCGGCCGTTCGTCGGTGAGATACAGATAGGAAGGCGCGTTGGCCACGACGTAACGCAGCCCGGATCCGTGGCGGCGCACCATGCCGTCCAGGTCATTTAACACGGCATAGCGTTGCAGCAATTGCGCGCCGCTGCCGTGCGCCGCCAGTACGATGTCGGTTAGCGCGGGCAGTTCTTGGCGGTCGGTGAGTCGCAGAACGATATCGTCCAGCACTTGAAAGGCGCTCATCGGTGCGGGCCGGTCCGCGGACTGCACACTTTCCCCGCCTGTTTCCCAACTGGCTTTGCGCCAGGCCGGAAACCCCGTAAAGGAAGCATCGATCGACGTCGGGAATTCCAGCGCCAGGATCAGCGTGTCGGCCTTGCGATCCGGGTCGCGGGTGACCAGGGGGGCGATATCTTGGTAGTGTTGTCCGGCCTTGCGCCGGGCGCTGGGCAACACCACGATGACGCGCCGGATGTCTTTCAGGCCGTCGGCCAGGTTGCGGTTGGCGTAGACCGGCATTCGGTAGCTTTGCCGGGTCGAGCCCAATATCAGCGCTTGCCAGTCGGGCAGGGGGCTGGGGGGTTTGGGCAGCGGCTCGTCGTAGTTATACGGCGGCGGCAGCGGTGTCTGGGCAACGACGTTAGCGGTGGGCAAGGACAGGGCCAGCGCCAGGCTGCCCGCGGCAACCTTCGGCAGGCGAGAGCCACCGACAAGGCGGCGTGAAGGGCGCGCCAGGCTCAGCAACTTTTTTGCCCCGCTATCTGATTCAGGGCGGGGATATCCAACAGGCGGACTTCCCGCTGGTGGGTACTGATCAGGTTTTCACGCGAAAGCCTCGAAAATACGCGACTGGTGGTTTCGAGGGTCAGGCCCAGATAGTTGCCGATTTCTTCGCGGCTCATGCGCAGCACGAATTCCGTCGACGAATAGCCCAGTGTGGCATAGCGCTCGGATAGGTTGAGCAAAAAGGCCGCGAGCCGTTGCTCGGAACGCATGCTGCCCAGTGAGGCCAGTACCTGGTATGACCGGCCGAGTTCACGGCTCATCAAGCGGCGCATCTGATGCTGTAATGAGGGCAAGTGGCTGGCGATGTGGTCGATTTGCGCGAGGCGGATGACGCAGACTTCGGAGTCTTCCATAGCCAGGGCGCTCGAGACATGTTGGCCTTCCATCATGCCGTCCAGGCCGATCATTTCCCCCGGCAGGTTAAAGCCGGTAATCTGTATACGACCGGCGGCGTCTTCGGTTTGGGTTTTGACGCTGCCGTAGCGCACGCTGTAGATGGCATCAAGCGGCTCTGTCGGGGAATACAGCGACGCGCCTTTGGGCAGGCGCAGGCGCTCCTCGACGAGGTCATCCAGTTGTTTGACATCGGCGGCCGCCATTCCGATGGGAACGCAAACATGACCGAGCACGCATGTCGAGCAGTTGGGTGATTCTGGCGACACAAGGACACGTTTTTGCATAAGGGTCAGGCTGGCCAGCGGCCAGATACGGTGAAACGATGACGGTGCACAACGACTGCTGGACTTGGTATTGTAGGCTTCGCGAACGAAGCGCTGATTTCCGGCCGGCTGCAATGGTCTGTACGGGATTATTCACGATGATTGTTACATACTGTACTGTCTCATCTTGAAAAAACCTCCTGGCGTCAGCATATGTAGGTCATCGAGCCCGCCGCGCATCTGTTTCGGTCAGGCTCCCCTCTAAGCCTAAATGACGACTGTTATGCGATTCGACAAACTTACTACGAAATTCCAGCAGGCATTGGCCGACGCGCAAAGCCTGGCCGCCCGCAATGATCATCCCTATATCGAGCCGGTACACGTGCTCTCGGCGCTGTTATCCGATACGGACAGCGGTGCGGGTAGCCTGCTGGCGCGCGCCGGCGTGGCGGTCAACCGTGTGACGGCCGCCCTGGAGGGCGCGCTGAAGTCGTTGCCGCAGGTGCAGGGCAATGACAACGTGCAAATCAGCCGCGATCTCCAAGCCGTGCTTACGCGTACGGACAAGGAAGCCGCTCGCCGTGGTGATACGTATATTGCCAGCGAGCTGTTTTTGTTGGCGCTGGCCGACGACAAAGGTCAGACGGGCACGATTCTGCGCGATGCGGGCCTGCAGAAAAAGGCCCTTGAGGCCGCCGTCGACGCCGTGCGCGGCGGCGAGAACGTGTCTGGCGCCGAAGGCGAGTCCAACCGTGAGGCCCTGGCCAAGTACACGATGGATCTGACCGAGCGTGCCCGAGAGGGCAAGCTGGATCCCGTAATCGGCCGCGACGATGAAATCCGCCGTACTATTCAGATCCTGCAGCGCCGCACCAAAAATAACCCCGTCTTGATTGGCGAGCCCGGTGTGGGCAAGACCGCCATCGTCGAGGGGTTGGCCCAACGTATTGTGAATGACGAGGTTCCCGAGACCCTGCGGGGCAAGCGGGTGCTGTCGCTGGATTTGGCGGCGCTGTTGGCCGGGGCCAAGTTCCGTGGCGAGTTCGAAGAGCGTCTGAAAGCCGTACTGAAAGAGCTTTCGCTCGACGATGGTCAAAACATCGTCTTTATCGATGAGCTACACACCATGGTGGGCGCGGGCAAGGCCGAAGGCGCCATGGATGCCGGCAATATGCTCAAGCCGGCCTTGGCGCGTGGCGAGCTGCATTGCATTGGCGCGACGACACTGGACGAATACCGCAAATACATCGAGAAAGATGCCGCGCTGGAGCGTCGTTTTCAAAAGGTGCTGGTCAACGAACCGGATGTCGAGTCGACCATCGCTATTTTGCGCGGTCTGCAAGAGCGCTACGAGATTCACCATGGCGTCGAGATTACCGACCCGGCCATCGTCGCGGCGGCCGAGTTGTCGCATCGCTACATCACGGACCGCTTTTTGCCCGACAAGGCCATCGACTTGATCGATGAGGCCGGTGCGCGCATCCGCATGGAGATCGACTCCAAGCCCGAGGTGATGGATCGCCTGGATCGCCGCATTATTCAGCTGAAAATCGAACGCGAAGCTGTGCGCAAGGAAACCGATGATGGTTCCAAGCGCCGTCTGGCCGCCATCGAAGAAGAGCTGGAAAAATTGCAACGCGAGTACAACGACTACGAGGAAATCTGGAAAGCGGAAAAGGCAGCCGTACAAGGCACGCAGGCAATCAAGGAAGAAATCGATCATGTGCGCGCCGAGATGGCAGAGCTGCAACGTAAGGGGCAGTTCGACAAGTTGGCTGAGCTGCAGTACGGCAAACTACCTGAGCTTGAGGCGCGTTTGAGCGCAGCGAACACGGCCGAGCAACAAGGCGAGCCATCGGATGCCAGTAAACCGCGTTTGTTACGCACGCAAGTGGGCGCCGAGGAAATCGCCGAGGTGGTGTCACGTGCAACGGGTATTCCTGTCGCCAAGATGATGCAGGGCGAACGTGAAAAGCTGCTGCAAATGGAAGACTATTTGCACAAGCGCGTGGTGGGCCAGGACGAGGCGGTACGGTTGGTGTCCGATGCGATCCGCCGTTCACGCGCCGGTCTGGCTGATCCCTCACGTCCCTATGGTTCATTCTTGTTCCTGGGCCCCACGGGCGTGGGCAAGACCGAGCTCACGCGTGCGTTGGCGGATTTCCTGTTCGACTCCGAAGAGCACCTGATTCGTATCGACATGAGTGAGTTCATGGAAAAGCACTCGGTCGCTCGCTTGATTGGTGCCCCCCCCGGATATGTGGGCTACGAAGAAGGTGGATATTTGACGGAAGCTGTCCGTCGCAAACCGTATAGCGTCATCTTGCTGGACGAGGTCGAAAAGGCGCATCCTGATGTGTTCAACGTGTTGTTGCAAGTGTTGGACGATGGCCGTTTGACCGATGGCCAGGGGCGTACCGTGGACTTTCGCAACACGGTGATCGTGATGACGTCCAACCTGGGTTCGCAACACATTCAGAGCATGGCTGGTCAGCCTTACGAGGTGATCAAGGAAGTGGTCTGGGACGAGTTGAAGCAGTCGTTCCGCCCCGAGTTTCTGAACCGTATCGACGAGGTCGTGGTGTTCCACGGGCTGGAGGCTCAGCATATTGAGTCGATCGCACGGATTCAGCTCAAACGCTTGGCGGATCGCCTGGAGCGTCAGGAAATGCGCCTGGAAGTCACCGACGCCGCGTTGACCGAGTTGGCTCGTGCCGGGTTTGATCCCGTGTTCGGTGCTAGACCCTTGAAGCGCGCGATCCAGCAACAGATCGAAAACCCGGTCGCCAAGCTGATTCTCGAAGGTGAGTTCGGGCCACGCGATGTGGTGCCAGTGGATTGGCAAGACGGCAAGTTCGTGTTTACACGGACGCTGCAATGATTGTTTAAATCGTTGTAGTGAAAAAGGGCAACGTGGTTTCGCGTTGCCCTTTTTTATTTCTTGCCGACTCCGCCACTGAGTTCGGCTGGTCTATGCTGAAGTCCGTCACAACCAAAATCAAACTGACCAAGTCCGCAGGTAGAAATGCGGCACATTCCCAGGTGCCCCTCGTAGTTGGTATTTATCGGTTAGTTATTTTGTTATGAAACCTCGAGTTCTGTCTGCAATCGCATTTTCCACTTTTGACATTGCGCTGGGATGTGGCGAACGCAGTATCAATATGCCGAGATGAAGATTGCCAATACCTACATCGATTTCTTTGAGTCCATATAATTTTATTTGATCGAGAAAACGCTTTGGCATCAGCCCGAGTCCGAGCCCTTGGCGTATAAGTCCCATTTGTAGTCCTGCATGCTCGATTTCGGCTGCAATGATCAGTGATTGTTTATTTTGAGCTAATTTACCAGTGAGGCAGCGCCGAGCATCACAAGGTTCTGGACTTAATATCCAGCCGAGTTGCGCATTTTCTTCTGCACCGGTAGCGAGATCGCTTGATCCCACCACAATCAATTCTTCTTCTCCTATCTGCTCAGCGTCATGGAAGCACGCCGTATCGGATAGGACAATGGCGGCATCAAGGCGTCCCCGTTTGTGTTGCTCGGCAAGTTCATCACTCCATCCGGATTTCAGACGAAGTGAGACGCGAGGAAATTGCGAAATGACCGCGGCGAAACTTTCTGCCAATCCTTCATGTGCGAGGCCATTGGCGAGGCCAAGCCGAAATACACCCTCAGGTTCGGGGGGCGCAGCAATGGCCTTCAGTTTTTCGAAAGACTCCAGTACCTCCTTGCCTCGGCTCAGAACCTCCTTCCCCATCGGCGTGAGTGTCGATGGCTTCTGCCGTCTATCTAATAGCTGAATTCCAAGCGTTTGCTCCAGCCTCTGGATCTGACGACTGACTGCGGGCTGCGTCAGTGGGATCCTTTGTGCCACCCTCTGGATGGAGCCTTCTTCAGCAAATAGGATGAATGTCCGTAATTCGTCAAACATGCATAACTCGCATAATTATGTATTTAATTATGCATTAGGATATTTTTTAGGGCAAGGCGATACTTTGGGTATCGAACTCACTGAGAGGTCTTGATGAAAGCGATCGTGCTTCAGAATAGCCCTGGTCTTAACAATCTCACGCTCGTGGAGCGGCCGATACCCACCCCGCGTCGACAGGAAATCCTTGTTCGCGTTGGCGCTACAGCGCTGAACTATCGTGATGTCGAGATTGCCAACGGAACCTATCACACTGCATTTAACTTGCCGCTTGTCCCTCTGTCGGATGGTGTCGGTGAGGTGGTAGCGGTTGGCGACGATGTCACGCGCTTTAAGGTTGGAGATCGGGTCTGCAGTACGTTCTGGCAACGTTGGGTGGGTGGCTCTTTCCGCATGGCGGAGGCGTCTTACCAGCGTGGCGGTCCGGTCGATGGGTTACTTGCCGAATATGCAGTGCTTGATGAGCAGGCAGCGGTTTTTACACCTAAGAATCTTACGGACGTGGAGGCCGCGACTTTGCCTTGTGCAGCCGTTACTGCGTGGCATGCTCTCGTGACGGAAGGGGCGATCAAGGCGGGTGATACGGTCTTAGTGCAAGGAACGGGGGGAGTTTCGCTCTTTGCGCTGCAGTTTGCTCATGCGAGCGGTGCTCGGGTCATTGTCACATCTAGCAGTGATGAAAAATTGACGCGTGCTGCAGCACTTGGCGCCTTTGTGGGAATAAATTACCGGAAAAGCCCTGAGTGGAGCGAGGCCGTTCTTGAGGTGACTGAAGGTCGTGGTGTTGACCACGTAATTGAAGTCGGCGGGCCACGCAGCTTTCAGCAATCACTGAAGGCATGTGCAAGACGTGGTCAAATCAACGTTATTGGTTATCTTGGCGGGAAAGAAGGAAGCATCAATCCACTTGACATTTTTACAAGGCAGATTGTGGTTAGAGGCATTCCGGTTGGTTCACGTGAATCATTTGAGGCGATGAATCGCGCGATTGAAGCAAATGACCTACATCCGGTGATCGATCGTACTTTCCCTTGGACTGATGTTGCAGGAGCAATTCGTTATTTAGAAGCCGGGGCTCATTTTGGGAAAATCGGTTTGATTCACAACTAAGTCAACTACGTGTGACATCGATAAGTGCTCGTAGCATCGCGGCGGTGCCTGTCAGTGGTCTTAGTACACGTCGCGTCGGTATCGGTTGTCGTGACGTAACGTGGCTAATCCTTGTACACCGATGATATCGGTCAACGCTTCATCGACGCCCTGGGCCATGCCTTGCAGGCTGCCGCACACGTAGATGCTGGCGCCGGCTTGAACCCAATCCCGTACAGCACCGCTTGCCTCGAGCAAGTGGTGCTGTACGTACTTTCGGGACGGGGTATCGCGTGAAAAGATCGCGTCCAGGTGTTGGAGTTTGCCGGCGTTCGACCAGCCTTCGATTTCCTCGCGGTGAAACCAGTCATGCGCCGCGTTCCGTTCTCCAAAGATCAGCCAATTGCGATGATGGCCGGCGGCGATGCGAGCCTTGAGCAGGGCGCGCAACCCGGCCAGGCCAGTGCCATTGCCGATCAGCAGCAAGGGACGGTCATCGGCGGGCAGATGAAAATTGCTATTGGTACGCAGTCGCAGATCGATGACATCGCCCGGTTGCGCGAGGTATGTGAGCCAGCCGCTGCCCAGGCCCAGGCGGCCATCGTCATGGTGCATTTGCCGCACCAGCAGATGAACGGCGCCATCGGTGGGTACAGAAGAGATGGAGTATTCGCGGTGAGGCAGCAGCGTGCCGCCGCGTGCGTCCCGTGGGCCGATCTCGGCAATATCGCCGGCCTGCCACAGCGCATCGGTGCCGTCGGGCGGGGTCAGGATCAGGTGAAAGCACGGGTCGCCCTGACTACCTGGGTTGAGCAAGGTGCGCTGCGTGAGCCGCCACGGGCGATAGCTGGGCGTTTCCCAGTCGGGCAGGTTACTGCGGCCAGTGAGCAGACCGAGATGGTGTTGCCAGTGCCGCAGGGCCGCCGAGTCGGCGTTGTCGGCCTCGACCCGGTCAAAGAGCGGCGTGGCGCCACAATCGCGCAGCCAAGTGTCGAGTTCGCGGCCAAAACCGCAGAAATGCGGGTATTCGCTGTCGCCCAGCGCGAGTACCGCGTAATTCAGGCCTTCAAGCGCGTCTGCCCCACGGGTTGTCATGAGCGTGTCCACGAAAGCGGCCGCGCTGTCAGGTGGGTCTCCCTCGCCGTAGGTGCTGGCAACGATCAGCAGGCTGGGATAGGTGCGTAACAGGGGCAAGTTCAACTGTCCCAGGGCAGCGATGCGTGTTGGCAGGCCGCCCTGGCGCAGGGCCTCGGCGGTCTGATGGGCCAGTGCCTCGGCCTGTCCGGTTTGGCTGGCGTGGGCGACCAGGATGGTTCGGTTTGTGATCGGCGCTGCCAGATCGCGGACCGCCTGATTTTGTTGCGCGTGACGTTGGCGGGTCTGGCGCCATGCCCATAGGCACAGCAGTAGCCAGGCGGCAATGAGGCAGCAGGCACACAGCAGGCGATGGGTGGGGGAAAGGGACATGACGATAGGGACCGCTGCGCTATTGGTTGGCCGATGCCGCAAACGCGGCAAAGGCTTCGCTGGCGGCCAGGCGCAGGTGCTGCCCATCGCGCAAGATGAACAGCACCGCCAAGCCGTGGCGGCGCGCATAGTCCAGGCCATCGCGTTCGCCCAATACCGTCAGGGCCGTTGCCAGCGCGTCGGCTTGCATGCAGTGTGCGTGAATGACGGTTACCGACGCCACGCCATTGATGATGGGGCGTCCCGTGCGCGGATCCAGTGTGTGCGCGTATCGGCGTGTGTCACTGTCGCGATAGCGTCGATAGTCTCCCGATGTGGCGATACTGCGATCCGACAGGATCAATGACAGGGCGTGATCGTCGGTGCCGTCGGGGACCTCGATCGCGACGCGCCAGGGATGTCCGTCCGGGCGTTGGCCACGGGCACGAAGTTCTCCCCCGACTTCCATGAGGTAGTCCTCGATACCTAGCGCGTTCAGGGCCTGGGCGGCCAGATCCACCCCGTAGCCCTTGGCGATGGCGGACAAATCCAGATAGGCGCCGCCAGGTTGCCAGGCGCGTCCGGTTGCGTTGTCCAGCCGGATACGCTCCCAGCCGCAGCGTTGCTGCAACGTCCGGATGGTGTCCTCGGAGGGAGGCTCGCTGGCGTAGGGCGGTGGTCCGAATCCCCAGGCGTTGACGAGTGGGCCGATGGTCGGGTCATAGGCGCCCCGCGTGTCGGCGGCCAGTTGCAAGGCGTGCCGCAGAACATAGAGACACTCCTCAGGTAACGAGACCCAACCCGATGATGTCGATCGGTTGTAGCGCGACAGGTCAGATGTTTCGTCCCAGGTACTCATTTGCGCGACGACTTTGTCCAGGGCCTGCTGGATGGCGTCGCGGGCAGCGTCCGCTGTCATCTGAGCGGGCAGCGCCAACCGCACCGACCACGTGGTCCCCATCGTGGCGCCCGCCAGCGCCACGGGGGTCGTGAGGCAGGCGGACGCGCGTTCTCCGGCGGGATAGCCGGAGAACGTGACTCGATAGCCTGGGGGCGCGACGGGCGTAAGGGCCCGCTTGGCTGCCATGAGATCTACCGCTAGGCCATCTGCACCGGCTTACTGTGCCAGAACTTCCAGCGTGGCGACGTAGGTGAGGCGACGCTTGGTGGCTTTTTCGACGGTGGTCTTGTCGTCGGTGATGCTGGCTTCCAGCCAGTACAGGCCCGGTTTTTCCCATTTGACGGAAAACTTGCCGTCCTTGTCGGTCTTTAGTTCGATTTCACCGATCTTGTCGCGATAACGGCTGCCGCCTGGAACAATGGTGACTTCCAGGCTGGAAGCAGGCTTGCCATCAACCATCATCTGAAAAGTCGCGGTTTCGCCAGCGTACAGGTCATTGGGGTGAGTGACGCCCACCAATTCCAGGCCCTTGCCTACGGGCGGTAGCGTGCTGGGCTTGCCTGCCGTGGCAAACGTTTCAATACGGCCAACGGATTGCGAAATTTCCAAGTCTTGCGCCTGCGCGGGCACGGCTTCGGCCAGGCCTTCGGGTTTGCCAAAATAGCGCTTGCCCTTGCCGTTTTCTTTCCAGCGCGCAAAGACGCCGTCGTTGACGACGGCGATGCGATAGGTGCCAGCCTGGTTCAGTTGCAGGTCAAAGGTGCTGCGCAATTTACCGCGGTTGGCGTTTTCGGGCTGAACCGTCTTGCCGTCCGGTGCGATGATGACCAGGTTGTCCAGACGCAGCGGTGCATGGTTGAAGTAAAACTTGTCGTTTCCCACGGCGCCATCAACGGTGATCCAGCTTTCCGTACCCGAGATCACGGTGGACGAGGGCTTGAGCCACGCGTCGTGCGCTTGAGCGATCACGGGAAGGCTCAGGGCCAGCGCGGCAGCAATTCGAATGGCAGTTTTCATACGTCTTCCAGAAATAGGGTTGTAATGGTCAGGGTTTGAGGTCGACGGCAATGGCGCCCAGTTCGTGCTCGCCCTTGGCGGATAGGCTTTCGGCTTTGGTGGGCGGCCAATCGAACGGCACGCGTACCAGTTCGCGCCCGCCGACTTCGCGAGAGGCCTCGATCACCACGGCATAGCGTCCCGGCTTGAGGTCGGCCAGCGGCTTTTGCGTGCTGGCAAACGCCAGTTCATGCTTGCCGGCCGGACGCGTGGCGCCGCTGACGCCGTCCACGGGGAATTGCTGGTTGCGGCCGCTACGACGCCACCATTGGCGGATGTCCTTCAGCCATTCGGTGCCCTCGTTGTTTTTCTTAGCCACGTCGTACCAGACAGCAAGGTCGCCAACGGCGCTCTGATCGGTATTTTCGAGCCAGATGGCGACGTAAGGGCGATGGTATTCAGCGACATCCAGCCGCGGAATCTCAATGTTCAGACCGAGATCGGCGGCCTGGGCCGTTCGGACGATCAGGCCGGCGAGCAGGGCCGACAACAGCAGCTTGCGCATAGATTCTCCAGACTTGCGGTATTCAATGAATGAAAAGCAGGGCCAAGACAACGGGGATCACCACGCCCAACCCGACCATCGGCCAGGTCCCGGCGCGCTGGCGGCCGTGCAATTGCAGCAGCACCAGCCCTGTCAGCGAAAACACCAGACAGGCAATGGCGAAAATATCCAGAAACCAGCTCCAGGCCGTACCGGTATGGCGGCCTTTGTGCAGATCGTTCAGATAGGAAATCCAGCCCCGGTCAGTCTGTTCGTATTCCACTAGGCCATCGTTCAAGTCGATCGACAGCCACGCGTCGCCACCCGGGCGAGGCAGAGAGATATAGAGTTCGTCAGGCGACCATTCAGGGTTGCGGCCGTTCACGTGGGCCTGAAGTTCGGTATCCAACCAGTGCGCGATCGGCGCGGGAACGGATGCGTGCTTGTCTTTCGTATTGACGGATTTGAGCTGAGTCAGCAGCGCGGCAGGCAGTTGTGCATCGCGCGTCGTGACGGCGGGCTTGACGCTGATCAACGAGGCATTGTTCAGCGTCAAGCCGGTAATCGCGAACAACAGCATACCGAGCAGGCATAATGCGGAACTGATCCAATGCCATTGATGCAATGTCTTAAGCCAGTAGGCCCGTCGTCGGGAAGGGGGTTGACTGTCCATGGCGCACGTAGAGATGAGGCTGCGGATTCTATCATTTAAATGAGAATGAGTATCAAACTACTGCCATGCAAGCACTGATTCCACTCCATGTGCTGGCGGTCGCGATAGGGGCTGCCGTGGGCGCGTGCGCGCGCTGGTTGCTCGGGGTCTGGCTGAACTCGTCCGGTTGGCCCTGGGGGACGTTGATCGTCAATCTGGTCGGCGGGTACCTGATTGGCGTGGCGTTAGCGGTGTTGCTGGCCCATCCGGAATGGCCACAGTGGATACGTCTGGCCGCGGTGACGGGTTTCTTGGGCGGGCTGACTACGTTTTCGACGTTTTCGGCGGAGACGGTGGCGATGCTGGAGCGCGGCGCGTTTGGCACTGCGTTCGGTTATGCCGCGATCAGTTTGCTGGGCTCACTTGCGTTGACGGCGCTGGGCTTGGCGACCGTTCACGTGCTGCGTTGAGCAAACGCGCTAGCGGTTGAGCAATATTTGTGCGGCCCGCTGGCCGCTGCGTACCGCGCCCTCCAGGACGCCCGGATAGCCGGTGTCGGTCCAGTCGCCAGCTAGCGTCAGCGTTGGCCAGGGGGTCGTGTTCAGGGGGCGGACCAGACCCGGTACGGCCGCAAAGGTCGCACGTTTTTCGATGAACAACTCGGTGGCCTCGACGGCGGGCATAGGTGCCAACCGGGCGGGATGGCGTGCCGCCTGTTCGGCAATCTGGGTGGTCAAGTTGCCGATGACGGTCTCGCGGTCTGCATCAGCCAAGTCGCGGGCGGCACTGGCCACGAGGGCCAGTTCGGCGCCGGGCGCGCGGCCAGTCAGGCGCGAGCGATCAAAAATCCATTGCCCCATATGACCGCGTGCTTTGTCTTCGCGCAGCAGCATCATGGGTTCCGGCAGCGGCCAGGGTGACGCCAGTCGCAGGTTCAGGGTGGCGATAGGCAAATAATCAAACGCCTGCAGCGCATTCAGGAGCCCGGGGCATTGGGCCTGCAGCAGGGCGTCTTCGAGCAGGCGCGCGGCGACCGCGGGCGGCACCGCGAGTACCGCAGCATCAAAACGTTCGCGGTTGACGTCAATACCGTTTGCCAGCGGCATCAGTTGTCGCACCGTCGCGCCATAGCGCATCGTGGCGCGCAGCGCTACGGCATCCGGCCAGAGTGCGGACAGATCCACACAGGGCAGCAACAGATCACTGTTGTGGCGGTGACCGGTCAGGCTGTCTTGCAGAATGCGGGCGTACAGGGTAGCGCTGGCCTCGGCGGGCGGGGTGTTCAGGGCTGCGAGGCAGAGGGGTTCCCAAATCGATGCGACGAGCGCGTCGGGTTGCTGGAAGTGTGTCAGTAACTGAGCGACGGTCCAATGGCGTGGCGGATGCCAGGCCATTTTTTTTAGACCATGCATGAAGCGCAATGCGGCAATACGACTGCGCCAAGACAGACCGCGCGCTCCGAGTAGCGCCGCCGCGGCATGGAGGGGGGCGGGTAACGCCGGCGCCGTGAGGCGAAACTGCCCGTCCAGGCTCGCTAACCGTAATGATCGGCGCATGAGCAGCATGTCAGGGTTACGACCCAGCCGGCGCATGAGCGCCAGCGTCTGGTCGTAGGCTCCCAGCAGAATATGTTGGCCGTTGTCTAACTGGCCACCAAAGTCCGGATGCACGACACGTCGTGCACGTCCACCCGGGGTACGGCCCGCCTCGAACACCGTGACATTTGCGTCTGCATCTCTCAAGACGGCACAAGCCGCCAGGCCCGCCCAGCCGGCACCGATAACCGCGACCTTCATCGTTTCGCCAAGCGGCGCACCAGACCGCGACCACCGCTGACCCAGGTCTTCCAGGCGAGCCAAAATTTACGCAACGGGGTCAGCGAAATCCGCTGATGGAGTACCTGCCAGTTATCCCGTTCGATTTCGTCGAGCAGCGCGTGATAGATCGCTGCCATCATCAGGCCAGGCCGCTGTGCACGGCGGTCCGCCTCGGGCAGGCTCTGAGCGGCTTCCTGGTAGAGTTGCCGGGCGCGCTCGGTCTGAAATTTCATCAGCGCGGTGAAGCGGTCCGAATAGGCCCCGTTCAGGATCTCTGCCGCTTTGACGTCGAATTGCTGCAATTCGTTAACGGGGATATAGATGCGACCGCGTCGGGCGTCGTCGCCGACGTCACGGATGATATTGGTGAGTTGAAATGCCAGTCCCAGCTTGCCGGCGTACTCCATCGTGCGGGGATCGGTATACCCAAAGACGCCCGCGGAGAGTTCGCCCACGACACCGGCGGCATGCCAGCAGTATTTGCGCAGGCCGGGCCAGTCCAGATAGCGGGTCTGGTCCAGATCCATTTCCATGCCGTCGATCACGGCCAGCATCCGTTCGCGCGTGATGTCACAGGATGCCAAATGGGGCAGCAACGCTTGGGCGACCGGGTGCTCGGCCTGTCCCGCGAATAATTGATCGACTTGCGTGCGCCACCACGCCAGTTTGATTCGGGCGACCGACGCGTCGGAGCATTCGTCGACCACGTCATCCACCTCGCGGCAAAACGCATACAGTGCCGTGATGGCACGGCGTCGTTCGGGCGGCAGGAACAGGAACGAATAGTAAAAGCTCGAACCGCTTTTGGCGGCCTTTTCCTGGCAGTACTCGTCAGGCGTCATAGGTTTGGTGAGTATCCCATCAGTTTGTCAGCACGAGCCGGGCGGACCTATCGGCAGCGCCACAGCATGACGGCCCAGTCTTTCGGGCCCAGTTCGGGCCGATTCATGAATACGTCATAGCCGCAGCGTTCGATTCGCTCGAGAATGCGCAATCCGCCTTGCACGACCAGACGCAGCTCCAGGCCGATACGGCCAGGCAGGCGACGGGCCAGCGGAGCGCCTGAGTGTAGCAGTGCTCGCGTTCGCGCCATTTGAAAGGCCATCAGGTTGCGCCACGCGGGCGTCAACCGGCAGGCGGCGAGGTCCTCGTCGCTGACGCCATATCGAAGCAGGTCTTCGCGCGGCAGATAAATGCGTTGCTTGCGCCAGTCTACCCGCACATCTTGCCAGAAGTTGACCAATTGCAGCCCCGTGCAAATCTCATCGGCCCGCACCAGATTGTCCGGCGTTGCGGCATCATACAAGTGCAGCATCAGCCGTCCGACGGGATTGGCGGAGCGGGTGCAATAGTCCAGCAACGCCGCGTAATCCTCATAGCGCTTGACGGTCACGTCCTGTTCAAAGGCTGACAGCAGATCGAGAAACGGCGTGATGGGCAGTTGGTGTTGCGCGATCGTCCGCGCCAACGGAGCAAAAACAGGGGCGAGCGTGGGTGACGCCGTCGGTGCGCCACCCGGCTCGGCGCCGATGCGATGCAGTTCGGCACGAAACTCGGCCAGCCTGGACAGGCGCTGCCCATCGCTGGCGTCGCCTTCGTCGGCGATATCGTCAGCGGCCCGCGCGTACCGGTAAATGTTTGTCACTGGCTCGCGCAGACGACGAGGCAGCAGCAGTGACGCAACCGGGAAGTTTTCATAGTGATCGACAGCCATAGATTGCCATTTTAGTCGGGCATTGCATTTCCCATCGGCTTACGCGCATCCTGCCCATCCCGGATGCATCGGGGCAGTGAGATCAGTTAGACTAGGCGCCACAGGAATTCACCTATGCCACGCCCGATACACGCCTCTATTTCCGTTTCCGCACTCAGTCACAATCTGGCTGTTGTGCGACGTCGTCTC
Source organism: Bordetella tumulicola (assembly GCF_054779135.1). Taxonomy (NCBI): domain Bacteria; kingdom Pseudomonadati; phylum Pseudomonadota; class Betaproteobacteria; order Burkholderiales; family Alcaligenaceae; genus Bordetella; species Bordetella tumulicola. The sequence goes on from NZ_BAAGYU010000009.1 coordinate 131,529, forward strand.
GACCAAGCCGCACAGGCGGCAGCGGGCACTGCGCCGTCCATATGGGCGGTGATCAAGGCCAATGGTTATGGTCATGGTATCGAGACCGCGGTGGCCGGATTTTCGGCCGCGCAAGGGCTGGCGATGCTGGATCTTGACGAGGCCGTGCGCTGTCGTGAGGCCGGGTGGGGTGGACCGATTTTGCTGCTCGAGGGGTTTTTCCAGCCGGTCGATCTCGAGTTGGTCGATCGCTATCATCTCACCGTGACGGTTCATACACGAGAGCAACTGGACATGCTGTCGCAGGCGCGCTTGTCGCGTCGGGTCGATATCATGCTTAAACTGAATAGCGGCATGAATCGTCTCGGGTTTTCGCCTGGCGCCTACGGCAGCGCGCACGGGCGTGCCATGCAACTGCGCGAACAAGGGGTGGTGGGCAGTATCGGCAAAATGATGCATTTTTCGTGTGCCGATGGCCCGCAAGGTGTCTCCGGCCCTTTGCAGGTCTTTCGGTCCATTACTGACGAATTGGCCAATGGCCCCATCAGCGTTTGCAACTCGGCAGCAACATTGCGTTATCCCGAGATCGCGGTGGGGCAGGACGACGAAGCGCACTGGGTGCGCCCCGGCGTTTGTCTCTATGGCGCGTCGCCGTTCGATGACACGAGCGCGGCCGCGCTGGATTTACAGCCCGCCATGTCGTTGCGCTCAGAAATCATTGGTATACAGGACCTGTCCGCGGGCGACGAGGTCGGCTACGGCGCGACGTTTCGCGCCGAGCATCCGATGCGTATCGGTGTCGTGGCCTGCGGCTATGCCGACGGCTATCCCCGCCATGCCGGGACAGGCACGCCGATCGTCGTGGGCGGCGTGCGTACGCGCCTCCTGGGGCGCGTGTCCATGGACATGCTGGTGGCCGATCTCAGCAACGTCCCGGCCGTTGGCGTCGGTACCGCGGTATCGCTGTGGGGGCAGGATGGCCCGGCAGTCGACGAGGTGGCGCAGGCCGCCGGCACCATCGGGTACGAATTATTGTGTGCGGTAGCGCCACGCGTTCCTGTCAAGCGTATACCCTGATTATTCATTTAGCGAGGATTCCATGAAGGATAAATGCGTGCTGATAACCGGTGCCACCAAAGGCATCGGCTGGGCGCTGACGCAACGGTTGGCTGATCAGGGATGTCATGTCGTGGGTATCGCTCGCAATACCGATCACATCGATTTCCCTGGTTATTTGTATGGCTGTGACCTGGCGGATGCGGGGCGCACCGAAGAGGTCTTGCGCGAGATTCGCGAAAAATTCCCGGTCGACGCCATCGTCAACAATGTGGGTGTCGTTTTGCCCCAACCGCTGGGTGGCGTGGATCTGGCCTCGCTGTACAACGTGATGGATCTGAATGTGCGCGTGGCAGTGCAGGTGACACAGGCGTTTGTCGACTCGATGAAGGTCCGTCGTACGGGGCGTATCGTCAACGTGACGAGCCGGTCCATCCATGGCGCGCTGGATCGTACCAGTTATTCCGCCGCCAAAAGCGCGCTGATCGGATGCACGCGTACGTGGGCCCTCGAGCTGGCCGAGTACGGGGTGACCGTCAACGCGGTAGCGCCCGGCCCCGTCGAGACGGAGTTGTTTCGCGTCGCGCAACCTGCGGGTAGCGAGGGGGAGCGTCGGGCATTGGCGTCCATTCCGATGAAGCGACTGGGTACCCCCGCCGAGGTTGCGGCAGCCATCGCCTTCTTGCTGTCGGACGATGCCGGGTTTATTACCGGTCAAGTTCTGGGGGTGGATGGCGGCGGCAGTCTGGCGGGACGCTGAGGCCCTGCGTCGCCAGATCGCTCGCGCTTCGCGGCGAAATCAAACGTATCCGTGGCGATATTGCGCGGCGACCTGACGAATGACGCGGAGTTGCCGGGTAAACTGACGTCATGGCCAAGCCTCGAACCGTATACGTCTGTGCCGAATGTGGCGGCACCAGCCCCAAATGGCAGGGAAAATGCCCGCATTGCTCTGCCTGGAATACCCTCGAAGAAACCGTTGAGGCCTCGGGTCCGGCGGCGGCCACGCATCGCTATGCGCCGCTCGCCTCGGCCAGCCCTGTGCGTAGCCTGGCGGATATCGAGGCCCGCGAGACCCCGCGCCAACCCACTGGTCTGGATGAGTTTGATCGCGTTCTAGGCGGCGGCCTGGTCGCTGGCGCGGTGGTATTGATCGGGGGGGATCCCGGCATCGGCAAGTCAACCTTGCTGCTGCAGGCCTTGGCCAGCTTGTCGACGCAGACGAGTGTGCTCTATGTCACCGGCGAGGAGTCCGCCGAACAAGTGGCGCTGCGTGCCCGCCGTCTGGGCTTGCAGACCGGCAATGTGAACCTCTTGGCCGAGATTCGGCTAGAGTCCATTCAGGCGGCTGTGTCCGATCAAAAACCCACGGTAGCCGTCATTGATTCGATTCAGACGCTATATAGCAGCGAACTGACCGCCGCGCCGGGTTCAGTGTCGCAGGTCCGTGAATGCGCGGCCCAGTTAACGCGCCTGGCCAAGCAAACGGGCATTGCCATCGTCATGATCGGCCACGTCACCAAAGACGGCTCCCTGGCCGGGCCACGCGTGCTGGAGCACATTGTCGATACCGTGCTGTATTTCGAGGGCGACACGCATTCATCGTTCCGTTTGGTTCGGGCGTTCAAAAACCGGTTTGGCGCGGTCAACGAGTTGGGCGTGTTTGCCATGACGGACCGCGGCCTGCGCGGCGTTGCCAATCCTTCCGCCCTGTTTTTATCCCAGCACGAGCAGCAGGTCTCGGGCTCTTGCGTGATGGCTACCCAAGAGGGGACTCGTCCTTTGCTTGTCGAAATCCAGGCCCTGGTCGATAGTTCTCATGCACCGAATCCCAAGCGTCTGACGGTCGGGCTGGAAGGTAATCGCCTGGCGATGTTGCTCGCGGTGCTGCATCGCCACGCGGGCGTCTCGACGTTTGACCAGGATGTATTCGTCAATGCGGTGGGCGGGGTGCGCATTACCGAGCCGGCTGCCGATTTGCCGGTGTTGTTGGCCATCATGTCGTCGCTGCGCGACCGACCCTTGCCACCCGGCATGATTGCATTCGGAGAGGTTGGTCTGGCCGGTGAAATCCGTCCGGCGCCGCGTGGGCAGGAGCGGCTACGCGAAGCGGCCAAATTGGGCTTCAGTGTGGCGTTGATCCCCAAGGCGAATGCGCCGCGCCAGCCCATCGAGGGACTCGAGGTCTGGGCAGTCGATCGTCTGGATGCCGCGCTGGACAAGCTACGCTGAACGAATAATCCATCCACTTTTTCCATCCAGCATCGATGATAGTCATGACGAGGATCAGGGCATGAGCCTATGGATAGTGGGCATCTGCCTCATATGCGGCGGGTTGATTGGGTTTTTGGGCGGTGTATTGGGCATCGGCGGCGGCATGGTTGCTATCCCGGCGCTGGTATTGCTGATGGACATGACTCAGCAACTCGCCCAAGGGACCGCGCTGATCATGGTGTTACCCACCATCGTGATGGCTGTACGCAAATACAACCAGAATGTTCGTATCGATCGTCGGGTCGCGGGGGCGGGGGCGGTGGGCGCTGTGCTATTCACGTGGGTTGGCGCTCAACTGGCGCTGGGCATTCCATCCAGTACCCTGCGGATCAGCTTTGCGATTTTTCTATTTTTTGTCGCCACGTTCTACGTCTATCGAATCATCAAACGGCCGGGTGCCGTCACGGTAGGCGCAAGCCCGGAGGGCCGTCCGGCTCCCGTGTTGACGTCCGGGTGGGCGGTGATGCTGGGGGTGGTTTGCGGCACCTTGGGCGGGTTTTTTGGCGTGGGCGGCGTAGTGCTGGCCGTGCCTATCCTGACGAGCGTATTTCGTCTATCCCAGACCTCCGCACAAGCGTTGGCGCTGTCGATGATTATCCCGGGCTCTACGATCGCCCTGATTACCTACACGTGGGCAGGCCAAGCCAACTGGTGGCTGGGTGTGCCGCTCGCCGCAGGCAGTTTGCTGTTTGTACCCGTGGGTGTGCGGGTGGCCTATCGTTTGCCCGAGCGCAAACTGCGCAGTTGCTTTGCGGCGATGCTGTTTCTGACCGTTGCGCTGTTGATCTTCGAGGGTTGATTTTTTTTTACAATGAACTAACGGCTTCTTGGCGCCTCTAACGAACATCGAGCTGTCGGCTCGGTTTGTTTTAGGAGTACCTGTATGACGACACCCACTCGTATCGCCAATTTTTTGTTTCAATCCGCCCTGTGCCTTGGGTTGGTTGCCGGTCCGGTCTATGCGGGCCAGAAAAATCTCGAGGGCGAGCCAGACTCTCACACGCTGACGCGCGACCGAGATAGATCAGAGCGTGTTGCAGACGCGGCGCGCACCACCCAAGAAGAGGGTGCCACCACGAGCGTGTCTCAGGCCGCGCCAGGCACAGAAACGACGCGATAGCTGCGTACGATTTTCCAATACCAAACATGAAGCAGAGTCGCTGACAGCGCCAGGCCGATCATGGCCATCAGCCACATCGTGCCGGCGCCAGTCGGAGAGCCGGGCAGCAGCAGGGTACGTAGCCAGTCCAATCCACCACGTCCCGGCCCGAATCCCAACCACCATCCCCCTAGCAGGCCGACACCGGCCAGCGCGATCACTTGCAACAATAGCGGCACGATCGCGACTTTGTAGGCGCGCAACACATACGAATTGACGCACTGCATCGAGTCGCACAAGTGAAAGAGCGGAATAAGCGTCAGCAAGGTGCCGGCGACGGCTGCCACATTCGCATCATCCGTATAGGCCGCCAAAATCAGTGGCCGCCCCGCCAACAGCACGGTCGAGGTCAGTAGTGCGCCCAGCAGTCCTAGTGCCATGCCGGCCAGGCCACTGCGTCGGGCGAGAGCCAAGTCTCCCGCCCCGATTGCTTGCGCCGTCACGGCGGCGGTGGCCACCCCCAAGGCCATGGGCATCATGTAGCACAGGGCGGCCAGGTTGGACATGATCTGATGGCCGCCGCTGACATACGTGCCCTCGCGCGCGACCAACAAGGCCATAAAGGTAAAGGCCGAGACTTCGACCAGATACGAGCCGCCCATTGGCAACCCCAGACGCAGCAACTCTTTCTGCGCCGACCATGAAGGGCGTCCCAGCGTAAGCGAAAAACGGCGAAAGTAGCGATCGTGCGTGATGACCCATAGGCCGACCAGCAGGCTTAACCAGGACACGATCGCCGTCGCCAGGCCCGCGCCGGTGGCGCCCATGGCTGGCAGGCCAAAATGGCCATAGATCAGTATCCAGTTGAGTAAGGCTTTTATGCCGACGGCCGACAGGTTGATCACCATGACGACTTTGGGGCGCGACACGGCCGTGCCCAAGGCATAGATGGTCCGAAAGATCAGTGCTGCCGGCAGGGCGAGTGCCAGGGCGCGCAAGTAATTCGTGACGCGCTCGCGAACCTCGGGGGCGACGTCGCCGGACAACGACAACCAGGTATCCGGGAACATCATCAACGTGCAGCCCACGAAAGCCAGGCCCAGTGCCAGCCATACCCCTTGACCCCAGCTACGGCCTACCTCGGCGTAACGGCCCGCGCCGAAATGCTGTGCCTGAATGGGGATCAAGGCGTGCACGACGCCCATCAAGCCGACGAAGACAGTGATATACACCGAGATCGACAATGACATCGCCGCCAGATCGGCCGCGCTGGCATGGCCGGTCATTGCCGTGTCCAGCACGCCAAAGGCGATGCCCGCCCATTGACTGACCAGGACGGGCCAGGCCTGTCGGGTAATACGCAACATGGCGGCACGCAGGCCGCCAGCGGTTGAAGTAGCAGCGATCATTGTGAATGGTTAACGCGCAGCAGACGGAATATCTCGTGACGGTCGGCGCGACGTCCCCCACGCCACAGTTCGGTGGCGCCATCACTGTAGGCGGCATTGCCGTCCTTCAGGCGTTCGCGCGAGGTTTGCTGCAGCACCAGGGGGCACTTCGAGTCGTAGCTCAGGGTGAGATTGTCGAAAATCAGCAACGAGGCGCGTTGGCCACTACCGACACTGAGGCCGCGGACACATTCGCCGGGTTTACGGTGCTGCTCCAGGACGGTGCGGAGCTCGGACGACATGTCGCGATAACTGCGCGCATAGTCCACGGCCGGTTGCCATAGCAGGACCAGCAAAATCCAGGTAGCGGTCAGTCCACCCGCGGACAGTACCGTGCCACGCCACAGCACGGCGGGGTGCGAGCGCAGGCGCCACAGAACCAGCAGGGCCCAGGCGACGGTCACGGCCAGTGCGATGGAGAACGCGACCCACGAAATCACAGGTTCGTAGCCGGCCGTCTGGCGAGCAATATTGCGAGAAATTTGCGCCGGCCAACCGAAATGCAGGGCAATCCAACCCAGCCACGAGGTCGCCACGGTGAGTGAAAAGCACATCACTGCGAACCAGTCGAGCGTGTTGACGACGCCGCGACGCAGGGTGGGCAATGAGAACGCTCCCAAGATGGCGCACGGCACGGCCAGCATGATGAATTCCGCGTCGGTGGGTGCTGCGAGGAAAATCAGCTCGACGGCAGCAAATGCCGCAAGCGCCAACGCCAGCCAGATATGGGGCGCATAGAGCCACCCGCGCCAACGCCAAACTGCCAGTAGCGCCAGCGGCCAGGTGGGCCACAAGTACCAGGGCAAATCGCGCAGCGTGCGGCCGACGGCTGACAGGTCGGGCCACGAAAACGAGTTGATATTCCAGGTTTTCCAGTTGCTGATCCAGTAGTCGCTGCCCTGTGAGGCCGGGATCCACCAGGCCAGAATCAACGCCACCGAGACGCCAATGGCCAAGCTCAGCCATCGGCGCTGTGGCCAGAGTGCGCTGCGCGGATAAAACGCTACCAGGGCACCCAACATGACGGGCAGTGCGCCGACCCAGCCCCTGGTGAGAAAACTGGCCGCCAGGGCAAAGCCCAGGGTGACGGCGCCAGAGGCAGGGCGATCCAGCATACGTGCCATGCCATAAAACGACAGTGCCTGCCAAGCCATATTGGCGGGCACCACCGACGTTTCATGCGTGCGTTGCAGGATACCTACCGTCGCCAGCAGCAAGAGCAGGGCTGCATCGGCCAGCATCCGGCCATAATCGCGTGCCGCAGGCTCACCGCCAAAGGGCAGGGCCAGGGGTTGCGCCTCGGTACGACGGCCGACCAAATAGGTGCCGTACCAAACGCTGCTGGTCGCGATGGTGAACCAGAGCAAGTTCGGTAGCCTGCCGGCCGTGATGTCGCCGAGCCATGGGCCAAACAGATACATGCTGATGGCCCCCGCCCAGGTGATCAGGGGGCCTTCTTCGGCATAGGCCAGTTGGCCGACCTGGGGCCAGAGCCACGAGGCCCCCCCTTCGCGCAGTGCGGTGATCATCGTGGCCAGGCCGACCGCGTCATCCGTCTTCCAGGGATCGCGCATGAACAGGCCGGCCAGGATGTAGGCCACCGCCAGCCCCAACAGCACGAGCCGGGGGAGTTTGGTCGTGGCCGAGGCGGTCAGTCGGGCCGGAGTAGAGTGCGTTATCGGAGACACGGAGCTAATGTAACTGAGCAGTCCGGGCCTGTGGCCCTGAAAAGGGGATCGATTGGATCAATATGGAAAAAAAAGCAGCCCGAAGGCTGCTTTTTTGAGCATCTTGGGAGACGCCAGTTTACGACGCGGACTTGACCGTGCCAGCCGTACGGGCGAAGCGGGCGCGGAATTTTTCAACGCGGCCGGTTTCGACGAGACGGGTTTGTGCACCCGTGTAAAAGGGGTGGGACTCGGACGTAACGTCGCACTTGAAGAGCGGGTAGCTCGTGCCGTCGATTTCGATGGTTTCGCGGGAGTGCAGCGTGGAACGGGAGATAAACTTGTTGCCCGTTTGCTGGTCCAGGAACACCACTTCGCGGTATTCGGGGTGGATGCTTTCTTTCATGATTAATTCCGGTTCTTCCGGTCTGGCCGGGGGTTAGCGGGTCGCCAGCCTAGCAGGGTCTCTCACCCAGCCTGAGCGACAAGTTATTGACAAGTCGTCCGGCAGAGTCAGCATCCGAAGGCCACGTATCCAGGAAGCAACTGTGTATTCTAACACTAATTTCGGTGATTTGCGCGGATTCAGAGGCTTGTGCGTAGTGTCCAGATCTCCGGAAATAGCACCACATCCAGCATTTTCCGCAAAAAACCCACGCCAGAGGTACCGCCCGTGCCGCGCTTAAAGCCGATCACGCGCTCGACAGTCGTTACGTGTCGAAAACGCCACTGCCGGAAAGCGTCTTCCAGGTCGGTGAGCTTTTCGCCGAGTTGATACAGGTCCCAGTACTGGTCGGGCTCGCGATAAACAGTCAGCCACGCGGCCTCGACGACGGGGTCGGCCTGGTAGGGCTGGGTCCAGTCGCGTTGCAGGTGGCTGGTGGGGATCGTCAGTCCGTTGCGCGCCAACAAACGCAGCGACTCATCGTAAAGCGACGGGGCACGATAAGCCGCCTCGACCAGCGCCAGCAGATCGGGCCGGTGTGTATGCGGCTTGAGCATCGCGGCATTCTTGTTTCCGAGGAAAAATTCGATTTGCCGGTACTGATAGCTTTGAAAACCACTCGAGCGTGCCAGATACGGACGCAATGCCGAGTATTCCGGGGGAGTCATGGTGGCAAGTACGTCCCAGGCGTGGACTAACTGCTCCAGGATTTTGCTGACCCGGGCAAGCATCTTGAAGGCCGGCGGTAATTTGTCCTGCGCGACGTGGGCGATCGCGGCCTGTAGCTCGTGCAGCATGAGCTTCATCCATAGTTCGCTCGTTTGATGTTGCACGATAAACAACATCTCGTTGTGCTCGGGGGACAACGGATGCTGAGCGCCCAGGAGCTCGTCCAGATGCAGATAGTCGCTATAGGACATGTCCCTGGAAAAATCGAGTTGGGCTTTTTCCTGGTGAACGATGTGCTCGGGAGTTTCGGAAGCGTTCATAGATAGATGGTCTTGCCAGACAATAGGATTGCCGCGAAAGAGAGGGGCAACCTCAGGAGAGGATCAGCCCAGTTCGCGCAAAATGGCGCGCACCGGGCTGGCATCGGCCTGGATCAGTGCCAGCGGCAGGGCGATGAGCTCGTAATCGCCTTCGGTCACCTCATCGAGCAGCAGGTTTTCCAATACGCGGATATCGCGCCGCAGGATGACGTGATGGCTGTCCAGGGTCTTGCTGGATGCCGGGTCGATGCTGGGAGTATCCAGACCGATCAGCATGACGCCGTGATTGGCCAGCCATTCAATGGTGTGTGGCGCATAGGCCGCAAAGTCGTCCGTCCACCAGTCCAACGCCGCGTGGCGGGCCGTGCGTACCAAGACACGCGGGGGGAGGTCGGTGGTTGCGTGTTCCAGGTGTTCGGGCAGGATCAGGGGCCCGCAATCCAGTGCATGGATGACCCGGCAAGGGCCTAAGAAGGGCGCTAGCGGCACCTGGCCGATGGAGGGCTCGTCATTGCCGTAGTGCAGTGGTGCATCGGCGTGGGCGCCGATGTGGGGTGACAGGGTGATTTCGCTGACATTCACCGGGCAATCCGGCGTCAGTGTCCATTTCCATTGCTGGCGATACGGCGTATCGCCCGGGAATACGGGCGAGCGGGCCGATACCGGCGGAGAAATATCCCAAATACGCTTCATGAATGGAGAGTGGGGAGAGCGTTACAGGTGAAAAGCCCGTATGGCCAGGGGGGGCGTACAGGTCTGGGTTCAGGATAGTCAGGGCGACCGTCAATAGCAATAGGGACAACTACAACAGGCCAAGCTCCGCCATGGACACAACATCATTGCCGGCAATGATCAGGTGATCGACTAATCGGATGTCCACCAATGCCAGGGCTTGTTTGAGGTGCTGGTTGAATTTGTGGTCCGATTCGCTCGGTCGTGCGACACCCGACGGATGGTTGTGCGCCAGGATTATGGCGGCCGCGTGGTGTCGCAGGGCTTCGCGTACCACCTCGCGTGGGTAGACCGATGCCTGGGTCAGGGTGCCGCGGGCCAGCTCACCGGTGGCAATCAGGTTGAGCTGATTGTCCAGGTACAGGGCCAGGCAGTGTTCGATCGTGCGGTGCATGAGCGCCGTCTGAAAATACTGCTTGACGCTGGCGGGTTGGGACAACACGTGTTTGTGAGCAAGTCGCTCCTCGGCCACGCGCCGTGCCAGCTCCAGGACAGCGGCCAACGAACCGGCCTTGGCGGCGCCCAGCCCGGGCAGGGACATCAGTTCCTGAGGGGAGGCGGCAAACAGGCCGCGCAATCCGCCATAGTGCCGCATCAGCTGACTCCCCATGTCGATGGCGGTACTGCTACGCGTGCCAGTACGTAGCGCCAGCGCCAGTAGTTCGGCGTCGCGTAATGCGCCGGCCCCGTGGCGCAGCAGGCGCTCACGGGGGCGTTCGTGTTCTGGCAGGTCGTGGGGCAAGCTCATTGAATTGCTCCTTTCAAGCTCCGACCTTTGGGCCGATGTCGTTGGCGGCACCAGGAAAAAGTCGACAGATGATCAGAATGCCAGAGGAGCAAATGAGAGGCGTGTGAGTGATCGTTTTTATCCAGTCGCAGAAGTACGCCAGCGTCTTGTAGCACCCTGTGTCTGCCGATTCAGCCAAGACGTTCTAAAATCAGGTCTTATCGTTACTATTTCTTGGTGAACCATTTTGAGCGCCACCTCCGCCGATCAGGCGACCCTTCTCGTCCGCCCCGATTCCTATCTCACGCTGCACTATCGCATCGTGCTGGCTTCCGGGCCTGCGGAGGGGTCGGTATTTACCGACACTTTTGACGGTCGCCCGGCGACGCTGCAGATGGGCGGTGGCCAATGGGCGCCGGGTCTTGAGGCCGCCTTGCTGGGTCACGCCGAGGGCGAGCGCTTTAGCGTTACGCTGGAGCCCGCCCAGGCCTACGGCGATCGCAATCCCGATTTGATTCAAAAAATCACGCGCGCCATGTTGACGGAGCACGCTGGCGCCGACGCCACCTTCGAGCCCGGTGACCTCGTCGAGTTCGCCGCGCCCAACGGCGGGCGCTATTCGGGCGTGCTCAAGCAGCTTGAGCCCGACTGGGCATTGTTCGACTTCAATCATCCCTTGGCGGGCACGGCATTGCGGGTCGAGGTCGAAATTTTAGGGGTGATGTGATGACGTCTCCGGTTACCGGCACTAACGCCGAGGTCGTGCTGGCTCAGCCGCGTGGCTTCTGTGCGGGCGTCGATCGGGCTATTGATATTGTCGAGCGCGCGCTTGAGTTGCATGGCGCGCCTATCTATGTGCGCCACGAGATCGTGCACAATCGTTATGTCGTCCAGGATCTACGCGAAAAGGGCGCCATCTTTATTGATGAGCTCGATCAGGCGCCAGCCGGCGCGATTGTGGTGTTTTCCGCGCATGGGGTGTCCAAGGCCGTGCGCCGAGAGGCCGAGACCCGGGGGTTGCAGGTGTTCGATGCAACCTGCCCGCTGGTGACCAAAGTGCACATCGAGGTCTCTCGTATGCGCGCAGCCGGTCGGGAAATCATCATGATCGGCCACAAGGGCCACCCCGAGGTCGAGGGTACGTTGGGGCAGGCTCAGGGGGGCATGTACCTGGTCGAGACCGCTGACGATGTCGCCAATCTGCAGGTGACGAATCCCTCCAATCTTGCTTTTGTGACGCAGACGACTTTGTCGGTCGACGATGCCGCCGCTGTGTCCTCGGCATTGCGCGCGCGTTTTCCGGATATCGTCGAGCCCAAGAAAAGCGACATCTGCTACGCCACCCAAAACCGTCAGGACGCCATCAAGGTATTGGCTCCCAACTGTGACTTGATGCTGGTCGTGGGCAGCCCTAACAGCTCCAACTCCAATCGCCTACGCGAGGTCGCCGAACGCATCGGCATTGACGCTTATCTCGTCGACGGAGCGGCATCTATCGATCCTGCGTGGCTGGTAGGTCGCCAGCGTATCGGTATTTCGGCGGGAGCCTCGGCGCCCGAGGTGTTGGTGCAGCAGGTGATCCAGCGCTTGAAAGAGCTGGGTGCGGTATCGGTACGCACGATGCCGGGCCTGGAAGAAAACGTCGCCTTTCCGTTGCCCAAGGGCTTGTCACGCAAGGCCGCGCCAGCGTCCGACGCAACCGCGGCGGAATAGTCTTTTTACTTGCCAGGAGATCTCATGCAGTTGTACAGCTATTTTCGCAGTTCGGCCGCCTATCGTGTGCGCATTGCGCTCAATCTGAAAGGCCTGTCTTACGAATACCTGGGTGTGCATTTGCTGAAAAACGGTGGCGAACATCTGTCCGATTCGTACCGTGATCTCAACCCCTCCGCGCTGGTCCCGACGCTCGTTGATGGCGACGTGTCGATTGGTCAGTCCATGGCGATCATCGAGTACCTGGACGAAACCCATCCGCAGCCTGCGCTATTGCCTGCAGATCCGGCCGGCCGAGCGCGCGTGCGCAGCATCGCGCAAATCATCTCCTGCGATACGCATCCCCTGAATAACCTGCGGGTGCTCAAGTACCTGAAACACGAACTGCAGGCCAGCGATGATGCAAGAAACGCTTGGTATCGGCATTGGGTCACGTTAGGTATGGGCGCTGTCGAATCGATGTTGGCCGGCTCGTCGGCCACTGGCAAGTTTTGCCACGGAGATACGCCGAGTCTGGCTGATTTGTGCCTGGTGCCTCAGGTGTTCAACGCTCGCCGTCTGGATTGTGATCTTTCCGCCATGCCCACAGTGGTGCGTATCGATGCAGCCTGCCGCGAAATCCAGGCCTTCGATCTCGCTGTGCCAGAAAAGCAGCCCGACGCAGAATAGGGCTGCTGCGCAGCACGCCCGCAACAACAAAAAGGCCATCCCGAGGGATGGCCTTTTTGTTTGGAATCTGGTGCCGGCAAGAGGAGTCGAACCCCCGACCTTCGCATTACGAATGCGCTGCTCTACCAACTGAGCTATGCCGGCGTGCATCAGCGTTGTGCCTTTGCCAGTATTGCGCCCATGGCGCAGCACCAAAGACCGAAATCATATCAGAGATTTTTGTCTGGTGCAGATGGCATGCCCCAAAATTTTTTGTTCAGATTCAAATTCATCGTCGTCAAGAAAACAGGATAGGGCGTTTTGGGGCGACTTGCATACTTCAAATAACTAGTTCATAATCTCATTTCTGTAGTTGATCCCCGATAGCTCAGTCGGTAGAGCGACGGACTGTTAATCCGCAGGTCGCAGGTTCGAGCCCTGCTCGGGGAGCCAAAAAACTAAAGAAATCAAAAAGATAAACCGCCTTAGCCGGCGGTTTTTCGCTTTTGTCTCGCCTTTCTGGCTAGATCTCGATTTCTAACGCCCTCCTGCGGTATTTCACTCCGCCAATGGGGTACCATCCTGATATGAACGCGGCTAGTCGATTCCCCTTCGCTATCGTTGGCACCTGTTGCGCCGGTTTTCGGCGCGTGGTTGGCGCGCGCCCGTTCAATACGGTTCACGACGCCGGCTCAGACTCCTAAGCCCGGCGACAATCTAAGGCTCCTTCCTCGGGAGTTTGCTGCCGGGCCAAGTCAGATACACCGATTTCTTTTTCTATCTGCCAGGAGTCCCGTATGTCCGCTGCACTCAATACCGACCGCATTTTTTCCGAACTCGATCGTGTTCGCATCGAGCGTCTTGCCGCGCGCTTTTCTGCGCACGATGGCTTGCCCCACACGCTGTTAGAGGGTTTCGATGAGGGCGATTTTTTGATGCCCAGTGATATTCCCGGCGACGTCGTGACGGTGAATTCCCGGCTGAGCGTGCGCGACCAGGACGGCGACGTTCGTCAGATCACCATTTGCTATCCGGGCGAGGCTGACGCCGCCAAGGGATTCTTGTCCGTGCTCTCTTTGGTTGGTGGGCAACTATTAGGGCGTCGTGTGGGTGAGACCGTGTCCTGGGCGGATGTGGGCGGCACAACCTCGACACTGCATATCGAGTCGCTGTTGTTTCAGCCTGAGGCCAGCGGGGAGCTGGCGCTCTGATCCTTCGCGTTCACGACGCCGTGCTTTCTTGGTTGTCAAAGGATGCGTGGGCCCAGTGGCCGCTGCGCAAGCTCTCGGGACGGCGGCACGCGTGGACTCTCGCGCTGCTTTCCCATGCATGTTCGGGCACTTGCAGGCCTGCGTAAACGCCGTAGCCGTCACCTGCGCAAACCTCGCCTTCGGTATATAGGCTTTCCCCCGCGCTGATGGTGCCAGCGGCCGTGATCTGTTCCAGCGCCTTGATGCCCCAGCCCGCATAGAGGTGTCCGCCGCAGGTGATTGCACCGCCACACTCTATGCCTTGGCGCGTCATCAGGTCTGCATCGCTGATGACGTCTCCGCCCACGCGAATCCCTTTGTCGCAATGTAGCGAGGTGACTTGCAATTGCTGGCCCACTTGCACTGCGCCACGTACTCGTGCCGGGCCAACAGAGATGAAGTCCCAGCCGGCGCGGATGTCTTCGCACTCGGTCTCCCCTTGCACGAGAACGTTCCATGCCGCGTGTACGCGGCCATTGACGTGCAGCGCGTCGCCGCACAGCAATGCGCCACCGCAGTGCACGTCGTCTCCCGCTTGCAGGTGGCCGTCCACACGCATCCCGCCCCCTACGCGAATGCCGCGTCCGGTGCGTAGCGTGCCAGTGACTTCCAGGGTGCCGCGTACGGTCACCGCGCCGGCAAAGACAAAATCTTGTGCGTCCAGGTGATCGAGTTCCAGTACGGCATCTGTCGGGCCGAATTGATCCAAGAGCCAGTGCGCGTCTTTGCTGCGGCCATCCGCGACGAGCGCGTCGAGTAGTTGCTGATAGGTGCCGTGCGGCGGCGCGTGCCGCAGATACCAGCGAAAGCCATCCGCGCAGGGCTGTTTGAGTTTGATGAAATCCTTGGTGATGTCCATGCGAGTCCTGGGTCGGCCCGCTCGATGTGAGGCGGGCCATGTGGGTGTGCCGGGCCCGAGAAAGGCGAGCGGACACCGATTCGCGCGGGAGGGGCCCGACGACCTAGGCGTTGCGCAAGAAAAAAAGTGGGGGGTCGCCGGGCTTAGTCAAGTGCGGCGAAAGCCGCAGCCGGGCCGGCGTTTGTGGACCGAGATCGTGGCGCACGCCAGATGGCCCACCGTGTGGTGGACATTACACGCAGCGGGGTGCGTGAATAGGGCTGACGACTGTGCATAACGCCGATTGTAGGCCCAGGTCAACGAGTTTGTACACCGCCGAGCGTCTCAGCCTGCTTCTGCGGGCCGAGCAGCCGCTCGACCCGCAGGGCATTCTGATGGGGACGCTGGGTCTGGCGGCGTCTTTAGTTCGTCGACGATAGATCAATGCGGTAGACCGCCCGACCTTCGCCTGACCCGTCATCAGCGCTTACCAGCGAGATTTCCGTCAGGCGTGCGGCTTGCGCGACGCTAAGCGAGTCTTTGCCCGATTTGAACAGCACGGCGCCAGCGGTATTGACGGGTGTAAAGCGCCAACTGCGGGCGGCACCATTTGCCATGCGGGTGATCTGTGGGTTTTCTTTGATGTAGTTGATCACTACGTCGCGGTTTGTATCGGGCGAGGCATAGACGATATCAAACTCATTGCCGTCGCCCAGTATGTAGCGAGCGCTGCTCTCGGCGCGATAATTGTTGGTGGCGACGATGAAATCTTTGCCATCAACGGGCACGTTGCGATAGGTCAGGTTTTTAATGCGGTTCCCTGAAGGTTGGGTGATATCGATTTCGTACTGCAGATCCGGCGTCGTGAACATATCAAAGTTATAACCAGCGAAAGCAGATTCCCCAGCCGGGACCTGGCCTGTTTTGGTGTCTTTGATCAGCCACTGATCCTGTGTTGAGGCGGGATTGATCTGATTAAAGCGCAGTGCCGCGTTTTCCAGCCAAAGCTTGAGTTCTGCGCCAGTGACCTTCACGGCATACACGGTGTTGGGATAGAGGTACAGGTCTGCCGCATGGTAGATGGCCAGTGCGCCCGAGGCCACGTCGGTGTAGTCGCCACCACCCTGGAACCCTGCCTTGAACGGTGCGCTGATCGACAGCACGGGCACGTTGGCATATTGCGGCAAATTGGCTGCAACATAGTCGCTCACGTAAGCCTGTTGGGCCTGGTTCACCAATTGAATGGCGCCCGGATCGCCAACATCGGCAAACAGCGTGCTCATGCGAAAGTCAGAGGAACCGATAGGCGTCTTGACGTACTCGACGGCGGCCTCGTGTTGTGTCTGCACCGATGCCGCCACGACCGAGTCGGCCGCGACGAATTGCGACGCGCCATTGGCGTCCGTGCTTTGGATAGTGCGCACTTCGGCAGTGGTCTTGGGGGTGTCGATCTGCCACGCTTTACCGTCCCAGTTCAGCGAGTAGTCAATGACGCCCAGTCCCTTGCCCCACGAGCTGGCCATGACGGTGGGTACGCCGTGTACGGTGCCTGCCACGTTGTCTACGCCGGTGTAGGTATAGGCCGGGCTATTGCCGCGATCGGGAAACGTATTGTGCTGGTGCCCCATGATCAGCCCGTCGACGCCGGGGATCTGTGCGATATACAAACCGGGGTTTTCCATATCCGCGGAGTAATCTGCGTCACTCATACCGCCATGCAGCAGTACGAAAACCAGATCGGCGCCTTCTGCGCGAGCCTCGGCGACCTGGGCTTGCGCGGCGGCACGTCCGTCGTTAATAGTGACTTTGCCATCCAGGTAGCGCTTGTCCCAGTTCATGATGCCGGGTGTGGTCAGGCCGATCACGCCGATCTTGATCGGCAGGGTCACTTCGTCGCCGTCTTCTTGGGTGGCCGTGATTTCACGTTCCAGGATGATATGGGGCGGCAGTAGCTCTTCGCCGCTCGCCACGCTTTCCACGTTGGCCAACGTCATCGGAAAGCCGGGGCCCGAGCATTCCAGCTCGGCATCTACGCCTTCGACCTTCAGGCCGCCGCCCAGCACTTGGTTCAGGAAGGGCAGGCCGTAATTGAATTCGTGGTTACCCAGTGTGCCAGCATCGTATTGCAATACGCCCATGGCTCTATACATGGACAATTGCTGGCTGCAGGTAATGGGAGAGACCTGGGCCTCATAGTCGGCCAGTGCCGTACCCTGAATGGTATCGCCGTTATCGACCAGTACGGTGTTTGGGAACTCTTCGCGCGCGGCGCGAATTAGCGTGGCGGTGCGTTCAAAACCGTAGGTGGGGTCTTCGGCTAACTTAAAGTAGTCGTAGCTGCGGGCATTGAAATGCAGGTCGGTGGTCGCGAGCAAGGTCAGGTTCGCCGTTGCCTTTTCCTGGTGTGCTGACGGCGGTGCGTCATCGTCGTCGTCGGAGTCATCGCTGTTGCTGCAAGCAGAGAGAGAGCCTGCTAATACTAGCGCAAGCATTACCCGCGGTAACCCTTTACGAGCGTTGAAGAACGGCACGCGTACAGACATCGGAAGCTCCTGATGTAGTGATCAATGAGAGTTTCCGAGTATTGGGGACAATGCTGACTGCGGTGTGACGGAGGGATGTACGCTAGATGACAGTACGTCGACCACGCCAAAGGCGAGGCGCCCAGGTGCGTCACGTGTCGTTTTTTCGCAGCATAATGCCGGTTATGCAAACTTCTGTTCAGTCTCGATTCGATGGTGCCGCGGATTACCGTATCGGCGTGACGGTGTTGACCGGCTTTCTAGGCAGCGGCAAGACCACGCTCCTGAATCGTCTGGTTCAGGACCGCGCTTATTCGGACGCCGCGGTGATCGTCAACGAGTTTGGCGAAATTGGTGTTGACCATCATTTGTTGCGCCATACGGATGGCCGCATTGCGGTGATAGAAGGGGGATGTATCTGCTGTACGGTGAATGGTGGCCTGGTTAATACCTTGCGAGATCTGTTCATGCTGGCGCTGCGACGGCAGGTTCCGCGATTTCATCGCGTGTTGATTGAAACCACGGGCCTGGCTACGCCGGCCGCGATTTTGTTCACGTTGCGGCATGAACACTTCCTGGCCGAACGTTATGCTCATCGTGGCACGATAGTCGTGGCTGACGCCAAGCATATCCAGGCTCAACTCGCCGAGCAGCCTGAGGCCTCGCAGCAGATTGCCTTGGCGGATCTCGTGATATGCAGCAAGCCCGATTTGGTCAGGGCGCCTATGTTGGCAGATGCTGTGGATGCCGTTCGACAGATCAATCCCGGGGTGCCGATAGGTGTGCAGTGGCCCGATACGCCGTTGGACGAGCGCTTGTTGGCGCCGTCTCTGACGCGTTCGCACGACAGTCAAGGTGATCTGCGGGGTTGGCTGGCGAGGTTTTCCCCTTTGGGTGGCCGCCATTCGCAGGTGCGTCATGCTGTGTTTGAGTTGTCCGAGCCGGTCAGTCGGGCGGTGTTCTTGACCGGGATGGCGCGTGTTCAAGAGGCGCATCATCGCAGCCTGTTACGTATCAAGGGGATAGTGGGTTTCGAGGGCGAATCCTTGCCTTGCGCTATCCATGGCGTGCATCGTGATCTTTATCCGCCCGAGCCATTGGCAGTCTGGCCGGAGGATGCTCATCGATCCTGGCTGGTCTTTATTGTGCGTGAGTTGGATCCGGGGGCGCTTGTGCAGGCGTTGCGGGCGTCGTTGCTTCAACCCGGCCCCGAAAGCCCGGTCCCGGCGTGACCGTCGTGATATTTATTGTGCAGTGCTTTGTCCGCAGGGGCATTAGGGGTATAATCCAAGTACTGTCTTCGTGTAGACCAACGTCACCTCGCTCGGGCTAGCCTCATTCGGCAGCTATTGTGCTAGCGGTATAAAACCGCATTGCCAAGGGCAGAAGGTGCAGACAAAACCGCAGCGAGTATTTCCGTGGCGGGTATCCCGACAGCCGGTACCGTTACAGCGGTTCCAGCGTTGATCGTGGGGTTGTCGAATGAGTTGGCAGGCCGCATGCGCTGCCGATCATGAGGGCAGATGGTCGTCCCATACGTCTAAAAATCGTCGGTCATCGTCGCTACAAGACGGGTTCCGCTCGTGTTTGACGCGAGTCGTAGTCCGTTGGTGTGCTTGTCGCTCCGAAGAAAGGGGTGCCCTGTATTTCCGTCCTGCGCTTTGGGGCCAGGCGATCCAGGTTCATTTTTTCAGCTAATGCCGTTTGCGGCGCTGTGCACTGATACGCGTAGCACCGATGCAAGCCTAACGCGCTCTTGGCGCGAGGCGGCATGGTGCGACGTCTACAGGAATCTCGTGAACATTACGCAAGTCCATGCCTTATGGGTTTTTCAGCTACAGAAGCTTTGGTGCTCCCTTTGGTGCGCCTCTAAGCAGCTGCGCGGGCAGATGATGTACCGACAGTTGCGTGGACAACAGACGTTCCGTCGCCACAAACAAAAAGGCCCGGCGGTAAGCCAGGCCTTTAAGAATCTTGGTTGCGGGGGCAGGATTTGAACCTACGACCTTCGGGTTATGAGCCCGACGAGCTGCCAGACTGCTCCACCCCGCGTCTGAGAGGACAGAATCATAGCGTTTTTCGAAAATTGGCGCAAGTTCGCCCCTTTTTAATAAATTAGACATAAGCTCAATGAACGATAGCGAGGCAACATGTGTGCTGGAAACTGCGCTGTTATGCGCTAGTCAGCCCATGCCGTTGGCCGAAATGCGCAAGCTGTTCGGCGAAGATCCGGATTTTGATAATGACAGGCTGCGAACATTGCTCCAGGGCTTGCAAGAGCACTGGGCGGATCGCGGCATGGATTTGGTACAGTTGGCCACGGGTTGGCGTTTTCAGAGCCGTCCGCAAATGCAGCGCTACCTGGAGCGCCTCAATCCCGAACGTCCGCCCAAGTATTCTCGCGCGGTGATGGAAACGCTGGCCATTGTTGCCTGGCGTCAGCCGGTCACTCGCGGTGATATCGAGGATATTCGTGGTGTGACCGTGTCATCCCCGATCGTGAAAACGCTTGAGGATCGTGGCTGGATTGAGGTCATTGGTCACCGGGATGCGCCGGGCAGGCCGGCCTTGTTTGGCACTACGCGGCAGTTTCTGGATGATCTGGGCCTGCGGGCACTGGACGAATTGCCGCCACTGGACAGTGCCCAAGCCGCGGCGGCATTGCAGGGACTGGACCTCGGTGGTTCAGAGGTCACGCTGCAAGTCAGCGACCCAGAGGAGCCGAGTACGGTGCAGGCTGAGGCGGACGTTGATGCCGAGGTTGTTGCGGATGCCGAAACCGCTGCGGAAGCTGAGGTTGTTACGAATATCGAGGCTGCTGCGCATGCCGAGGCTGCTACGGATATCGAAACCGCTGCGGATGCCGAGGCTGCTACGGATATCGAAGTCGCTGCAGACGCCGAGGCTGCTAAGGATACCGAGATTTCTGCAGATTCTGCGGACGAGATCGACGTCTTGCCCGTAGAGGTGGCTCCCGATGCCACCGCCGAACTAAAAACTGAAGTCGAACCGCAAGTTCCCGAGCTCGAAACCGAGGTTTCTGAGCAGGACGGTTCGCCATCCTCTGATGATGACAGCCGATCCGCCGAGAGCGGATTGGCTAAAGCTTAAAGAATTTTGGAGCTGTCTCCGTGACAACCGATATTACGCGTACACAAATGCAAGACGATTCCTCTGTTCCTGACTCGACGAATGATGCTGCCCCTGCCGCTGCGAAGCCCAGGGCGCGCAAAACGGCTGCCACCAAATCTGCTGCGACGACGTCGACGGCGGTGAAATCTTCTGCGACGAAGTCGGCGACGGCGAAGTCACCAGCGAAAAAGTCGGCGACAGCGACAGCGACGGCGAAAAAAGCGGTCTCGGGCAAGTCGACGCCGACAAAGTCCGCGACGAAGGTCGCTGCTACCAAGACCACTGCTGCTAAGACGGCTGTTACCAAGACGGCAGCGACGAAATCGGCTGCGAAGAAGTCTGCAACCAAAGCCGCTGCCACGAAATCGGCAAAAGCTAAGGCGGTTGCCAGTGAGCCTACCGTAGCCGATGTCCAGTCTGTGGTTGCCGCTGCACCTGCCGCGGCTGCTCAGTCTGGGGCCGTGGCGGCGGTAACGCCTGCGTCGTATACACCGCCTGCGCCGCCCGCGATATCTGCGCCGTCCGTTGTTGTGCCTGATGTCGTCACCGTGCGGGCTGTTGCCCCAGCACCGGCTGCCGTTTCTGCTCCTGTGTCGCCTGTGGCCTCGGCGGTCGCCTCGGGGACCTCGCCGGCCAAACAAGGCCCTTCGTCAACGGATGCCGGGTCTTCTGTCGACGCGCCGTCCGCAAAACAGGTTGAACCCGCCGTGTCGACCGAGTCGTCGGTGGTTGCGTCGACCGAGGCCTCTGCCTCTGTCGGGTCTTCTGCGCCGACAGGTCGTCCGCGTCGTCAGCGCGGCGAGCGCGCGAATGCCTCGGCGCATTCGAGTGCCGCAGCGGAGCCTGGCGTCATGTCACACGAATCTCCAGAATCCGCCCAAACGCTGGCTGCCGGGCAGTCGGCAGAGGGAGATCTGGGGGCGGGTCGCAATCGTGGCCGCAAGCTGCGTACCCCGTTCCGTCGCCGGCGTGGCGATGCAACGGGTGTCGCGGGTGCCCCAGGTGCAGTCGACGGCGCGCCCGTTGCTCCCTCGGCCGAGGTCGAGGGGCGCGGTGCTGAGCGCGAGGCCGAGCAGGCCCTCTCTTATCTAGAGCACTCTGATCGCAGCGAGCAGCGCCTGAGCAAGTATCTGAATAGCGATGTCGTGATGCCCAAGCTGCACAAGGTGCTGGCAGATGCGGGTATCGGATCGCGTCGCGAAATGGAAGAGCTGATTACGGCCGGTCGCGTGTCAGTCAATGGTGAGCCGGCGCATATTGGTCAACGAGTGGCGGCCAATGATCTCGTGCGGGTCAACGGCAAGCCGATTGTCCGCCCGAATGCCAAAAAGCCGCCTCGCGTCATTCTGTACCACAAGCCGGCCGGCGAAATTGTCAGCCATGACGATCCGGGTGGCCGCGCCAATGTGTTTGCCCGACTCCCCAAACTGCGTACCGGAAAGTGGTTGTCGGTCGGGCGTCTGGACTTGAATACCGAAGGCCTGTTGATCTTCACGACCTCGGGCGACATGGCCAATCGGATCATGCACCCTCGTTATGGCACTGAGCGCGAATATGCCGTGCGTGTGTTGGGGGAAATGGACGATGCGACCCGCAAGTCGCTGGTCGAAGGCATTCAGCTCGACGATGGTCAGGCGGCGTTCGGTTCGTTGGACTACCTGGGTGGCGACGGCAGCAATCGCTGGTACCGCGTCACCTTGCAAGAAGGCCGCAATCGCGAAGTGCGTCGCATGTTCGAGGCAGTCGGCGTGACGGTCAGCCGGTTGATCCGGACCCGATTCGGCGACCTCGTGCTGCCGCGCAATCTGCGACGGGGCCGTTGGGACGAGTTGGATTCCCAGTTGGTGACGGCGCTGATGGTTCAGTTGGGCCTGTTGCGCGATGACGACGATACCGGAAACGGACGTCCTCCTCCACAGCCTCGTTCGCATGACAGCGCGTTGCCGCCGGGATTCGGTACCATGGATCGCAACGGAATGAATGGTGCGCGGATTGGTCGCCGGGGCAAATTGCAGGGCGGCCGACCGGGCAGCGCAGGTCAAGTGGCCTCGTCTCCGTCGGATCCCTTCGGGACTGGCCTGATGTTTACGGGCGGCTATGCTAACGGACATCCGCTAGGCAAGGATGGTGGGCAGGGTGCGAAGGGTGGCCGGCCTGGTGGTCGGCCTAGCGGCAAGCCAGGTGGCAAGCCGGGCGGCCCCCGGCGCGACGGCGGCAAGGGGCCCAGTGCCCAGTTCGGCGGTCGCAGCGGTGGCGGTAATACGCAGGGTGGTCCCAAAAATAGCGAGGGTAATCCCGCCAAGCATGGCAAGCCGCGTCGTCCCTACAAGGGCCCGGCCGGCGAGGCGCCCGCTTCCGACGCGGGGATGCCCGGGATGGCAGGGGCGCCGCGTAAAGGCCCGAATCGTCCTGGCGGCAAGCCGGGCGGACAGGGTAAGCCGGGTGGACAGGGTGCACAGGGTGGGCCGCGTGGCAATCAAGCTGCCCGTAATGGTGGCAAGCCCCAGGGCGGCGGCGGTGGTAAAGGTCGACCGCAGCGTAGCGGTCCGAAAGGCGACGATTGGCAACCCAAAAGTGCCTCGGCACACGAGTCACGCCTGGGATTTCTCGGTGGTGGCCGGGGGCGCGGCGACCGTTAAGTCTTGCGGCGGGTACGTCACGAATGCCGATTGCGCGTCTGTGACGTAAACCCGCGACATAGCAGACAATTTTTGCAGTAATCTGGTAAAATCATTGGTTTTCATGGCGCGCATGCCCCTGCGGATGCGTCTTTGCCGTGTGCCGCTGTATGTTGTGCTGCGGTATGTTTGTGCTGCAGTACGTGGCCACACTATGTTGTGTCGCAGTATACGCAGCCCGCCCGGGTGGGTTTCCTGGTGTGCTTTCTTTGGGCTTGGGTTCGGTGTTGGGTTTCGATGGGGTATCTCGTCGGGATGTGATCCGGGGGCCAGGCGATACAGTGGGCTGGGTTTGCAGCCCATTTTTTTTGAGTGTATGGCAGATATTTACGCATTGACCCAACAGGCATTGGCCGGCATGGACGTCGAATTAGTCGACGTCGAGCGTGCTGCGCTAGGCCTTTTGCGCGTCACCATCGATAGGGTCGGGGGCGTGCGCATCGAAGACTGCGAGCAGGTCTCGCGTCAGTTGTCGCGCGTCTTTGAGGTCGAAAATATCGACTACAAGCGACTCGAAGTCGGCTCGCCGGGCACTGATCGCCCGCTGCGTACCGAGGCCGAGTTGCGCCGTTTCGTGGGCGAACGTATCGAGATCAAGCTGCGCGAGCCACTGGATGGCCGCAAAGTGTTTTCCGGCACCCTATCGCTGCCCGAGGCAGAGCAGGGCGCTGCAGGCGACGCGTCGGCCGCTACACAGCCGACTGTGTTCGGTCTCGAATTTGAGGCAAAAAAGAACGATATTCAGGTATTGAGTTTCACGCTCGGCGACGTCGAGCGTGCCAAACTGGATCCCGTTCTGGATTTCAAGGGCAAAAAGCGATGAGTCGCGAAATTCTTCTGTTGGTCGATGCCTTGGCGCGTGAGAAAAACGTCACGCGCGAAGTCGTATTCGGAGCGCTCGAAAGCGCGCTGGCTTCGGCCATGAAAAAGCGTTTCAAGGACGACGCCGAAATCCGCGTCTCCATCGATCGTGAAACCGGCAGCCACGAAGGGTTCCGCCGGTGGTTGGTGGTGCCCGACGAGGCCGGTCTACAAGAACCGGACAAGCAGGAAATGTTGTCCGATGCGACCGAGATCGTGCCCAATATCACCGTGGGCGAGTACATCGAAGAGGCTCTCGAACCCATCGAGTTCGGCCGGATCGGTGCGCAAGCCGCCAAGCAGGCGATTCTGCAAAAGATCCGCGACGCAGAGCGCGAGCAAATTCTGAGCGACTTCCTTGATCGCGGCGAGACCATCGTCTCGGGTACGATCAAGCGTATGGACAAGGGCGACATCATTGTCGAAACCGGCAAAATCGAAGCCCGCCTGCCTCGCTCCGAAATGATCCCGAAAGAAAACTTCCGGGTCGGTGATCGAGTGCGCGCTTTTGTGCTCAAAATTGATCACGCAGCGCGTGGCCAACAAGTCATTCTGTCGCGTACGTCGCCCGATTTCATCCGCCAGTTGTTCGACAACGAAGTCCCCGAAATCGAACAGGGCCTGCTCGAAATCAAAGCCGCAGCGCGTGACCCTGGCGTGCGTGCCAAGATCGCCGTCGTCGCTTACGACAAGCGCATCGATCCCATTGGTACGTGTGTGGGCATGCGCGGTTCGCGCGTCACCGCCGTGCGGAACGAGTTGGGTGGCGAGCAAGTCGACATCGTGTTGTGGTCCGAAGACCCCGCGCAATTCGTCATCGGCGCACTGGCGCCGGCCAACGTCGAATCGATTGTGGTCGACGAAGACAAGCACGCGATGGACGTGGTGGTTGACGAAGAAAACCTGCCCAAGGCCATTGGTTCTCGCGGGCAAAACGTGCGGCTGGCTTCCGAGCTGACGGGCTGGCAGATCAACATCATGACGCCCGAAGAAAGCCTGAACCGGCAGGAAACCGAGCGTGCGGGCCTGCGTACGACATTCATGAACAAGCTGGACGTCGACGAAGAAGTCGCCGACATCCTGATTGATGAAGGGTTTACCGGTATCGAGGAAATCGCTTACGTGCCCATGCCTGAGTTGCTGGAAATCGAGGCTTTTGACGAAGACACCATTAACGAGCTGCGTGCCCGCGCCCGCAATGCTCTCTTGACCGAGGCGATTGCCCAGGAAGAGCGCCTTGAAACGGCCCAGGACCTGCTCGAGCTCGAAGGCATTACGCCCGAGCTGGCCGCCAAGCTAGCCGAGCACCAAGTGCTGACGCGTGATGATCTGGCCGAGTTGGCTACCGACGAGCTGGCTGAAATTGCCGGGCTCGACGAACAAGCGGCCAGCGACTTGATCATGCGTGCCCGGGCTCATTGGTTTGACGAGGAATAATCGCCGGGACGCCCAGCCAATTCCGTTGTTGATCCAAAAACCACTCATCGTTGTTGTAATTGCTGCATATAGAGGGAAGATAGCCTAATGTCGAGTAATACTGTCGCCCAGTTCGCTACCGAGCTGAAAATGCCAGCCAACGTGCTGCTCGAGCAGCTGCGTTCGGCTGGTGTTGTCCTCAACTCGGTGGACGATGCGGTCACAGACAGCGACAAGGCGAAGCTGCTCGACTCTCTGCGCCGCGCTCATGGCGCGACCGAGGGCAAGAAGATCACCTTGACGCGTCGCCAGACCTCCGAGATCCGCCAGGCAGATGCCACCGGCCGCTCGCGTACCATTCAGGTCGAAGTCCGCAAGAAGCGCGTGTTCGTCAAGCGTGATCCGTCCGAGATCGCCCAGGAGCAAGCCGAAGCCACCGAAGCAACCACAGCCGCAACGACCATGCCGGAATCTGCGCCTGCCGCTGACGATGTGGTTGCAGCGCCCGTCACTTCTGTGGTTGAACCCATTGTTGGTGAGCAAGCACCCACCCCTGCAGAAGCTCCTGCCAGCAAAGAGGCAGGAGCCTCGGCGGAGCCCGCGCAAGTCGAGGCTAGCGAATCGCCGGATTCAGTTGCTGCCGAACCTCAGGCCGAGACGCCTGAGTCGACGCCGCCCGCCGCCGAATCCGTGCCCGAGCCCGAGACCCCGCCCGTTTCCGAGCGGACTTCGCCCGAGGCGGCATCCGAGCCCTCATCTGCTCCCCCCGCGACGCAGGCCGAGCCTGAGTCCCAACCCGAACCGGCTACCGCGTCGGCAGAGCAGCCGGACTCCCCGGCTGAATCCGCCGCTGAACAAGCCGCTCCCGTGCGCGAGGCCTCTGCGGCCCCGTCGGAACCTGTTGTGCAAGCTGAAATCGAAACTATTTCCAAATCTACCGCTCATTCGCCCAAACCGCCGCAGCCCGCGGCTGCGCCCAAGGCCTCCGCTGGTGCGCCTCGTCTGACGCGCGCCGAGCGTCGTGCTCCGCCGCCGCTGGCCCAAAGCTCTGGCTCCGCTGGCGATGGCGCGTCGCGCGAAGACGCTCGCCGCAAAGCCGAGGCTGAGGCCGCCGCGCTGCGTGATATGTTGAATCGTCCGCGCAAGGTATTGCGTGCACCCGAGCCCGAGGCCCCCGCGCCCCTGTCAGGCACGTTGCACAAGCCTAGCGGCAAGACGGCTGCACCTGGTGCCAAAAAAGACGCCAAGCCGGCGGCTGGTCCCGGTTCCAAGAAAACCATCAAGACGGCAGAGGTCTCCTCTTCCTGGTCTGATGATGCGTCGCGCAAGAAACCCGCCGATGCCAAACCTGCAGCCCCCAGCCGTGATGGCTGGCGTGCGGGAGGCAAGGGGGGCGGCAAAGGCGGTCGCAACAATCGCAACCAGCAATCGGATCATCGCCGTCAAGAGCCGGCCCAACAAGAATTCATCGCACGCGAAGTCCACGTGCCTGAGACCATCAGCGTGGCCGATCTGGCACACAAAATGTCGGTCAAGGCGGCCGAGGTGATCAAGCACCTGATGAAATTGGGCCAAATGGTCTCTATCAATCAAGTGTTGGATCAAGAAACCGCCATGATTGTGGTCGAGGAACTCGGGCACGTCGCGATCGCGGCCAAGCTCGACGATCCGGAAGCCTTCCTGGACGACGCGCCCGTCGCTGTTGATGCCGAGGTGCTGCCTCGTGCGCCGGTGGTGACCGTCATGGGTCACGTCGACCACGGCAAGACCTCGCTGCTGGATCACATTCGCCGTGCCAAGGTCGCCTCGGGCGAGGCCGGCGGGATTACCCAGCACATCGGCGCATATCACGTTCGCACCGAGCGCGGCATGGTGACCTTTCTGGACACCCCGGGCCACGAGGCGTTTACCGCCATGCGTGCACGTGGCGCCAAGGCCACGGATATCGTTATTTTGGTGGTGGCGGCCGACGACGGCGTTATGCCGCAAACCCGTGAAGCGATTCACCACGCCAAGGCCGCCGGCGTGCCGTTGGTTGTGGCGGTGAACAAGATCGACAAACCCGAGGCCAATCCCGAGCGCGTCAAGCAGGAGCTCGTGGCCGAAGAGGTCGTTCCGGAAGAGTACGGCGGCGACGTGCCGTTCGTATCTGTGTCGGCCAAGACCGGCGCGGGTATCGACGACTTGCTCGAAAACGTATTATTGCAGGCCGAAATCCTTGAACTGACCGCACCCATCGAGGCACCAGCCAAGGGGCTGGTCATCGAAGCGCGTCTCGATAAGGGACGCGGTCCGGTTGCCACCATCCTGGTGCAGAGCGGTACGCTCAAGCGCGGTGATGTGATCCTGGCCGGCGCCAGCTTCGGTCGCGTGCGTGCCATGCTGGACGAAAATGGCAAGCAGATCCAAGAGGCAGGTCCGTCCATCCCCGTGGAAATCCAAGGTCTGACGGACGTGCCAGCTGCTGGTGACGAACTCATGGCATTGGCCGACGAGCGCAAGGCGCGCGAAATTGCCTTGTTCCGTCAAGGCAAGTTCCGCGACGTCAAGCTGGCTCGTCAACAGGCCGCCAAGCTCGAGTCCATGTTCGATAACATCGGCGAAGGCAGACAGACGCTGGCATTGATCGTCAAGACCGATGTCCAAGGCTCTCAAGAGGCGTTGGTTTCTTCGCTGACCAAGCTTTCTACCGACGAAGTCCGAGTGCAGGTTGTGCACGCGGCGGTGGGTGGTGTTTCCGAGAGCGACGTCAACCTGGCGATTGCTTCGAACGCTGTCGTCATCGGCTTTAACGTCCGCGCCGAGCAAAGCGCCAAGAAACTGGCCGAGTCCAATGGCATCGACCTGCGCTACTACAACATCATCTACGACGCTGTGGATGAAGTAAAAGCCGCCATGTCGGGCATGCTTGCTCCTGAAAAGAAAGAAGAGATCATCGGTCTGGTCGAAATCCGCGAGGTTTACACTATTTCGCGTATCGGCGGCATTGCGGGTTGTATGGTGCTCGACGGTATCGTTCGCCGAGACTCGCAAGTCCGTTTGTTGCGCAACAACGTGGTCCACTGGTCTGGCTACCTCGACTCGTTGCGTCGTTTCAAGGACGACGTCAAGGAAGTCAAGTCCGGCTTTGATTGTGGTCTGACCTTGCGCGGCAACAACGATATCCAGGTGGGCGACCAACTGGAAATCTTCGAAATCAAGGAAATCGCGCGTACGCTGTAAAAAGCGGCCGCGACTTTCATACGTACTACATGAGCCGTCACAAGTCTAAATCCATCCCCGGTCGCAATTTGCGACTGGCCGACCAGATCCAAAAGGATCTGGCTGGCCTTATCCAGCGCGAGATCGATGTATCTCGCGCCGGATTAATCACGCTGTCCGGAGTGGAGCTGTCGGCTGACTACGCACACGCCAAAGTCTATTTCACCGTGATGGGCGCCGAGCCCGAAACGGCGACGGCGGCGCTCACCGAGAAAGCCGGTTGGCTGCATTCCTTGCTGTACAAGATGCTGCACATCCATACGGTACCCCGATTGCATTTTGTGCACGACGTACAAATCGCACGCGGTATTGAAATGTCGGCGTTGATTGACCGTGCAAACCGGCCTGGCCCGGTCGCGGATGAGCCTGACGAACCCGAAGACCCGCGCTGACCGGCTGTCGTCACTGCTGCTTTTTTCCCGGAATTGACGATGGCTAAAAGACGAGGGCTTGCGCTCGATGGTGTCCTGTTGCTCGACAAACCTGTAGGTTTGTCCAGTAATCACGCCCTGCAGCGCGCCCGACGCAGTATGGATGCTGCCAAGGCAGGGCATACGGGTACACTGGATCCGTTTGCCACTGGCTTGCTGGTGTGCTGTATGGGGCGCGCAACCAAGATTTCCGGTGCGATGCTCAATGCCGATAAGTCTTATCATGCGACGCTGCAGTTTGGCGAAGAAACTGATTCAGGCGATTTGACTGGTATTGTCACGACGCGTGCGGCGGATGGCTTCAGCGTGACCGAGTCGGCTTTGCTCGATGTATTGTCACGTTTTCAGGGCATGATCGAGCAGGTGCCGCCGATGTATTCGGCCCTCAAGCGCGATGGCAAGCCCTTGTACGAATACGCGCGTCAGGGCATTGAACTCGAACGCCCCGCGCGTCAAATCAATATTTACCGCATCGACCTGTTGTCACTAGAAGGCAGCCGGGCCGAGATCGATGTGGCGTGCAGCAAGGGTACGTATATACGCACCCTGGCTCAAGATATCGGCCGGGCACTAGGTTGTTATGCCCACCTGGCGGCGCTGCGGCGCACGCACGTCGGGCCGTTTTCGCTGGATCGCGCCATTACGCTCGAGGCCCTGCAAGCCATGAGTGACCCCAAGCAGGCTTTGCTTGCATTGAATGAATTGCCGGCGGGCCTGCTGCCCGCCACTCCGACCTTAAAGGACCCGCTATGACTCGCGCCTTGCGCAACGTCGCCATTATTGCCCACGTCGACCACGGTAAAACCACCCTGGTCGACCAGTTGCTGCGCCAATCCGGCACCTTCCGAGAGAATCAGTCGGTTACGGAGCGGGTCATGGACTCGAACGACCTCGAAAAAGAACGCGGCATTACGATTCTGGCCAAGAACTGTGCCGTCGAATACGAAGGCACGCACATCAACATCATCGATACCCCGGGACACGCGGACTTCGGTGGCGAGGTCGAGCGCGTGCTGTCCATGGTCGACGGCGTGTTATTGCTGGTTGATGCGGTCGAAGGTCCGATGCCGCAGACCATTTTCGTCACCCGCAAGGCACTGGCGCTGGGTCTCAAGCCCATCGTCGTGGTCAACAAGGTTGACCGCCCGGGTGCGCGTCCCGACTTTGTGATCAACGCGACCTTCGATTTGTTCGACAAGCTGGGTGCTACCGAAGAACAATTGGATTTCCCCGTCGTGTATGCGTCGGGTCTGTCCGGTTATGCCGGGCTGGCCCCCGATGTGCGCGAGGGCGATATGCGTCCGCTGTTCGACGCCGTCCTGCAGCACGTTCCGCAACGCGACGATGATCCCAATGGCCCGCTGCAGATGCAGATCATCTCGTTGGACTACAACAACTACGTAGGCAAGATCGGCGTTGGCCGTATCAACCGCGGGCGTATCCGTTCCGGCATGGAAGTCGCATTCCAGTTTGGCCCCGAGAGTTCGGTTGCCAAAGGCCGTATCAATCAGGTGATGAAATTCAAGGGCCTGGAGCGCGAATTGGTCGATGAAGCTGAAGCAGGCGACATCGTTCTGATCAACGGCATCGAAGACATCGGTATCGGTTGCACCTTGATGGATCCGGCTAATCTGGAACCGTTCCCCATGTTGCGCATCGACGAGCCGACGTTGACCATGAACTTCATGGTGAACACCTCGCCGCTGGCGGGCCGCGAAGGCAAGTTCGTGACCAGCCGTCAGTTGCGCGACCGTCTGGAACGCGAACTCAAGTCCAACGTTGCGCTGCGTGTGCGTGACACGGGCGACGATACTGTGTTCGAAGTCTCCGGCCGAGGTGAATTGCATCTGACCATTTTGCTGGAAACCATGCGGCGCGAAGGCTACGAGTTGGCCGTGTCGCGTCCTCGCGTGGTGTTCAAGGAAATCGATGGCGTCAAGTGCGAGCCTTTCGAGGCGCTGACGATTGACGTCGAAGATCCGCACCAAGGCGGCGTGATGGAAGAGCTTGGCCGTCGCAAGGGCGATCTGCAAGACATGCAGCCCGATGGTCGTGGCCGTACCCGCCTGGAATACCTGATCCCGGCCCGTGGCCTGATCGGCTTCCAGAACGAGTTCCTGACGCTGACCCGTGGCACGGGCTTGATGAGCCACATTTTCCACGAATACGCAGCGATGCGCGAAGGCAATATCGGCGAGCGTCGCAACGGCGTGCTGATCAGCCAGGACAACGGTGATGCCGTCGCCTACGCCTTGTGGAAGCTCCAGGACCGTGGCCGTATGTTCGTCAGCCCCGGCGAGGCCCTGTACGAGGGTATGATCATCGGTATCCACAGTCGCGACAACGACCTGGTCGTCAACCCGATCAAGGGCAAACAGCTGACCAACGTCCGTGCCTCGGGTACTGACGAAGCCGTGCGCCTGGTGCCGCCGATTCAGATGTCGCTGGAATACGCAGTCGAGTTCATCGATGATGACGAATTGGTCGAAATCACGCCCAAGTCGATCCGCCTGCGCAAGCGCTACCTGCAAGAGCACGAACGTCGCAAGGCTTCACGCGAAAACAACGCCTAAGTCCGCGTTGATCCCGTGCGCTTGAAAATGGCTGGTAATGCTCGCAAAGCTTACCAGCCATTTTTTTACCGCCGGGCCGCCCCAAGGTAAAAACACCCCCTCGGGGGGCAGCAAGCCGAAGGCGCAGCGTGGGGGTCCTTTTACCGCCGGGCCGCTCCAAGGTAAAAACACCCCCTTTGAGACCCTTTTTATTCAGCCCGGCAGCGATGGCGCGTATTGCTGGTCGTCTTGTTGCGTCGCATGAAAATCCAACACGCGTTGTACGACTTTGTGGGGATCGTCTTCGATGATGAAGAGCTCTGTGTCGTGTGCGCTGATCATGCCATTGCCCAACATTTGATCGTTCAACCATCCGACCAAACCTTGCCAGTACTCCCGGCCCACCAGAATGACCGGCGCGGGCGGGACTTTGCCGGTCTGAATCAGCGTGAGGGCCTCAAACAGCTCGTCCATCGTGCCAAAACCACCCGGCAACGCCACATAGGCAAAGCTGTGCATGAAAAAAGTGGCTTTGCGCGAATAGAAATATTCAAACGACAGGCTGATCGTCTGGTATTTGTTGTTGTGCTTTTCATGCGGTAGGCTGATGTTCAGCCCGACGCTGGTACCTCCCGCCTCAAATGCCCCTTTGTTGGCGGCTTCCATGATTCCCGGGCCGCCCCCGGCGATGACGGCAAAGCCCGCGTCGGCCAGTGCACCGGCAATGACTTCGCTAGTTTCATAATAGGGCGAGCCGCGACTGACGCGGGCACTGCCGAACAGGCTGACAGCAGGGCCTAAATTGGCCAGTTGCTCTGCCGCTGTGCGTATCTCTGACATAATCACCGGTATTTGCTTGCCGGCGGGCGTTTCTAATTCTGCGTTTGTAACCATGAAAAAAACCTTATTGCTGGTAGACGGTTCGAGTTATTTGTACCGCGCTTTTCACGCTATGCCCGATTTGCGCAATGCGCAAGGCGAACCCACGGGCGCACTCTATGGTGTCGTGAATATGTTGCGAAAGCTCGTGTCTGATCATAAGGCAGACTACGCCGCTTGTATTTTTGATGCGCGCGGCAAGACTTTCCGTGACGATCTCTACCCTGAATATAAATCTCATCGGCCTTCGATGCCCGAAGATCTTGCCGCTCAGATCGAGCCCATACATCAGGCCGTCAAGGCGTTGGGTTGGCCGGTTTTGGCCATCCAGGGCGTCGAGGCCGACGACGTTATCGGCACCCTGGCCTGCCAGGCCACTCGCGAGAACATACACACCATTGTATCGACTGGCGATAAAGATCTGGCGCAATTGGTCGACTCGCACGTGACGCTGGTCAATACGATGAGTGGCGAGGTGCTCGACGAGCCAGGCGTACAAAACAAGTTTGGCGTGTCGCCCGAGCGCATCGTGGATTATTTGATGTTGATCGGCGATACCGTGGACAACATTCCGGGCGTGACGAAAGTCGGCCCGAAAACCGCGGTGAAGTGGTTAAGCGAATTCGGCACCATCGATGCGCTGGTCGAGCAGGCTGACGCTATCAAGGGCGTGGCGGGTAACAATCTGCGCGAGGCGATCGCTCAGTTTCCGCTGACCCGCGAATTATTGACCGTGAAATGCGACTGCGATTTGACCGGGCATATCGCGAGTATTGATGATCTTGCGCCGCGCCCGCCCGATACGCAGACCCTGCAGGCACTATACGAAAAGTATGGTTTTCGTACCTGGCTCCGAGAGGTCACGGGCGATGCCGCGCGCGTACCCGAGGGCGATGCGCGCGTGATCGCGCAGGCGCCTGCGGCGCCCATCGAATTGCGTTATGAAATTGTTTCCGCCTGGCCCGCGTTCGACAAGTGGATGGACCAGATTGCCGAGGCGCCGCTTGTGGCGCTAGACACAGAGACGACCTCGCTGGACGGTATGCAAGCCCGCTTGGTCGGGCTATCCCTTTCCACCGAACCGGGGGTAGCCTGTTACATCCCCGTGGCTCATCGGGGGCCGGATAACCCGGAGCAACTGCCCAAGGACGAAGTCCTGGAGCGCCTGCGTACCTGGCTGCAAGACCCGGCGCGGCCCAAGCTGCTGCATCATGCTAAATACGATACTCATGTGTTTGCCAACGAAGGCATTGCGCTGGCCGGTATTCAGGAAGACACCATGCTGCAAGCCTATGTGCTGGAGTCGCATCGTGGCGTTGGCCTGAGCGACTTGTCGCAGCGTTATCTGGGACGCGGCGGTATTACTTACGAAGATCTGTGCGGCAAGGGAGCCAAGCAAATTCGCTTCGATGAGGTTGCGGTCGACAAGGCGGGTCACTATGCTTGCGAAGATGCCGATTTCACGCTGCAATTGCATCAGGCGTTGCGCCCGCTCGTCGCGGCCGACACCGGGTTGGAGCGCATTTATCAGCTGGAAATCCAGACGTCCCGCGTGCTGACCGTGATCGAGCGCAATGGCGTGAAAGTCGATGCGGCCGAGCTGGGTCGACAAAGTCATCGCTTGGGTCAAGAGATGCTCACGCTAGAGCAGCGCGCCTACGAGTTGGCGGGCCAGCCATTCAATTTGAATTCACCCAAACAGCTTGGCGAAATCCTGTTCGGTCGTATGCAGTTGCCCGTCGTACGTAAGACGGCCAGCGGAGCGCCCTCCACGGATGAAGAAGTCCTGACCAAGCTGGCGCAGGATTACCCCCTGCCGCAGGTGTTGCTGGAATATCGTGGGTTGTCCAAGCTGAAGTCGACCTATACCGACAAACTGCCGCGCATGATCAATACGCAGACGGGCAGGGTGCATACGCATTACTCTCAGGCGGCAGTCATCACGGGCCGCCTGGCTTCGTCCGACCCGAATTTGCAGAATATTCCCGTCCGAACCGAAGCGGGGCGACGCGTGCGCGAGGCCTTCATCGCCGAACGCGGCGTGCTGGTCTCCGCGGACTATTCGCAGATTGAACTGCGCATCATGGCGCATGTGTCCGACGATGCCAATTTGCAGAAGGCCTTTGAGGCGGGCGAAGACATTCATCGTGCCACGGCCTCCGAAATTTTTGGCGTATCACTCGCCGACGTGTCCAGTGAGCAACGGCGCGCCGCCAAGGCGATCAACTTTGGCTTGATCTACGGCATGGGCGTGTTCGGTCTGGCCTCCAACCTGGGCATCACGCGTGATGCCGCGCAGGCCTATATCGATCGTTACTTCGCGCGCTATCCCGGTGTTGCGCAGTACATGGAAACCACCCGGCAACTGGCCCGCCAGCAAGGCTATGTCGAGACGGTTTTTGGCCGTCGCCTGCAGTTGCCCGATATCCGCGGCGGCTCCGGACCTCGCCGCCAGGGCGCCGAGCGTGCGGCCATCAATGCGCCCATGCAGGGTACGGCAGCCGACTTGATCAAGATGGCCATGGTTGCCGTACAAGGCTGGCTGGATACCGAACGACTGGCCAGCCGCATGATCATGCAAGTCCACGACGAACTGGTATTGGAAGTCCCCGACGACGAACTGGAAACGGTGCGTCAACGTCTGCCCGAGCTGATGTGTCAGGTCGCCACGTTACGGGTGCCACTCTTAGCTGAGGTCGGTGTTGGGGCGAACTGGGAGCAAGCCCACTAAACCGCCCCCCTCACCAGGTTTGCCTGCGTCGGGGCGGAATAGGGTAATAAGTGAAATGATATAATGTAACTTATCCTTCCTTCCTGCCCCGCTTCCCATGTTGCTTTTTTCGATCTTGCTGGCCACCGTCGCAGGTGGCCTGATTGCTGTGCTCGTTGCCAGTTGGTTGGCCTATCGCGTGTTCAGCAAATATCTGCATCATATGGTCAGTTTATCGGTGGGCGTGCTGTTATCGGTCGCACTATTGCACTTGCTTCCCGAGGCATTCGAGAGCGCTCAGGCCGATATTCATACGCTCTTTGCCGTTATGCTGGCGGGGTTGCTGGGCTTTTTTGTCCTCGAAAAAATCGCGTTGCTGCGCCATAGCCATCACCACGAGGGAGATGGGCATCATCATCACAAAGGCCACGACCGACACGAAGCCGGCCGCGGCGGCGTGATGATTCTGATCGGCAGCTCCTTGCATAATTTATGCGATGGGGTGTTGGTCGCCGCTGCCTTTTTGACGGACCCGGTACTGGGTGTCCTGACCGCGTCGTCCATCATCGTGCACGAAGTGCCCCACAAATTGGGCGATTTCGTCGTTCTGCTCAATGCGGGCTTGGCGCGACGTCGCGCATTCATGTTGATCCTGTTCACCAGCCTGTGCACGGCGCTGGGCGGGCTGGCCGGTTATTTCGTTTTACAACAGGCCCAGGAGATCGTGCCCTATGTTCTAGTGATCGCCGCCAGCAGTTTTCTGTATATCTCGGTGGCCGATCTCATCCCGCAAATGCACGAACGCGTGTCGTTGGCCGACGCGATTCCGCAGTTGCTCCTGGTGGGTGTTGGGGTAATCCTTATTTATGGTGTAACGTCGTTCATGCACCATGGTCATGAACACGACCGTCACGATGCCGAACGCCAGCACGAGCAGCATGAGGCCGTTCATTCGCATTGACGATCGCGATGCTTGTCCCATTTCGAGCATCTGGGTCACCATGAGCAATGGTGAAAACTGATAGTGCTGTCTCACGCACGTCGCGACGAAATCCTGCCGTCTTCGGCAGGGCATTGGCATAAGGAGTTCTGTCATGAGTTTTGCCCCCGCAGCTGGCCAGCCAACGGTGACGACTATCCATACGGATGCCGAAGGGCTGGAGCAGGGTGATATTGATTTGCCTGTG
The DNA here is from genome assembly GCF_054779135.1 of Bordetella tumulicola. Taxonomy (NCBI): domain Bacteria; kingdom Pseudomonadati; phylum Pseudomonadota; class Betaproteobacteria; order Burkholderiales; family Alcaligenaceae; genus Bordetella; species Bordetella tumulicola. The sequence continues at coordinate 168,023 of NZ_BAAGYU010000009.1, forward strand.
CCAGACGGCACAATTGCCGCGTATTACGCGGCGCCACTCGGAAAACAAGACCTACCGGTGATCCTGGTGGTACAAGAAATTTTTGGTGTGCATGAGCACATTAAAGATATTTGCCGTCGTCTAGCCAAGGCCGGTTATCTCGCCATCGCCGCCGAGCTTTATCAACGACAGGGCGATGCCTCGCAATACACCGATGTCCCCACGTTGATTTCCGAGATCGTCGCCAAAGTCCCGGACGAACAGGTCTACGCGGATCTGGACGCGTGCGTGGCCTGGGCGGCGCAGCATGGTGGCGATACTTCGCGCGTTGGCGTGACCGGCTTTTGCTGGGGAGGGCGCTTGACCTGGATGTACGCTGCGCATAATCCCGTCGTGAAAGCCGCGGTTGCCTGGTATGGAAAAATCACGACAGGGCATGGCCCCTTGATCAAGACCATGGTGCAGGATGTAGCGGCCAACACGCATGCGCCGGTGCTGGGTTTGTATGCTGGTCAAGACGCCAGCATCCCGCTTGAGGGCGTCGAGGCGTTGCGTACCATCCTCGCTCAGGGCAACGATGCCGCGCAGGCGTCGGAAATCGTGGTCTACCCAGAGGCCAGTCACGGCTTCTTGGCGGATTACCGCCCGATGTATCGTGAAGCGGACGCGCGTGACGGCTGGCAACGCATGCTGGCCTGGTTCCAGCGCTATCTTTAATGTGATCCACGGCATCCACGGCTAAGGCCGATGGGTGCCGTACGGTTTAATTTCCAGACTCTCGCTCGCGCACACGGCTGGGCAGCAATTCGCCATGTCGAGCCAGCAAGGGATAGGCCGCGGCGCCGACCAGATGCGAGTTGATGCTTTTCATATCCCGCAGAATATCCAGGTAGAGCGCGCCAATTTCGGCGGCATCGGTCTGTCCGGATTTTATTTTCTCCAAAAGCGCTTCGGACTCCTGCGCTTCGAGTTTTCTGAACCGCGACTTTTCCCCTGCCAGTTCACGCGCCTGAGTGACGTCATCGTTGACGAACAGCGCAGCGGCTTCTCTCTGATTCGATATCAGGCGCGCTATCGTGTCGTCCAGTACCTGCCGTTGTTCGAGCGACAGGACCCAACCTAGTTTGCGCAGGCGGGCAATGTGACTGAGCACACCATGGTGGGTGACATCGGCGGCATGGCCGACGTTGCTGGCAAAGGCCAGAATATCGTCCAGCCGCCGGGTGTCCGTACGGGTCATGTCTTCGCGGTCGAGCATGGCCAGATAGGTCGTAATCGCCGCTTCTATTTTGTCGGTGGCATCGTCCAATTGACGTGCTTGCACGAGACGGTGGCGGTTATCGCGCTTGAAACCGGCGCGGGCATAGAGCAAGAGCGTTTGCAGCATGTCAGCCATGCGTAGCGCTTCGCGCGTGGCGTTTCCCAGGGCGACAGCGGGTACATCGTGCGCCGACTCATCAAGATACTTTGGGCGGGCCGGGTCATTCGGATCGACGCGCTTGGGTAGCCAGCGTGTCAATAGCGCCGCATACGGCGTCAGCAAGGGCAGGAAAACCAGCGCAATGGCGACATTGAATACCGTATGAAAATTGGCGACCATGCGCCCGTTGTCGCTCTCTATCATGCTCATCCAGTCGGGCAGCCAGGGCAGCAGCAGCAGGCCCAGTACGGCACCAACCACGCGAGTCAGTAAATTGCCTAGAGGCAATCGGCGTACAGCCGGGTCATCGCCGGTGACGCCTTCGAGCATGGGGTTGATCGATGTGCCCAGATTGGCGCCCAGTACCAGCGCGAGCGCCAGGGGCGGTGTGACTAACTCATGGTCTGCCAGCGACATGATCAGGATGATGATGGCAACGCTGGAGTGCGACGCCCAGGTCAGCGCCGCAGACAACAAGACGGCCGCTACAGGCTGGGTCGCCAAGGCATTTAATATCTGGCCGAGCAACGGAGCATGCTGGAGGGGGGCAAACAGTTCCATCAGTTGATGTAACGAGAGCAGCAACAACCCCAGCCCGATGAATACCCGGCCCAAGTCGCGCGTACGGCCGGGCGGATAGCGACGAAACATCCACACGCCCACCAGGATGAGCGCGGGCGCCAATGCCGTCAGATTGAACGACAGCACCTGGACAATCAGGGTCGTTCCGACGTTGGCGCCCAACATGGCCGCCAAAGCCGGAATCAGACCCACCAGGCCACCACCTGCAAAACCCGTGATCATCAGGCCCGTGGCCGTGCTGCTTTGCAGCGCGGCTGTGATACCCAGGCCCGTTGAAAAAGCTCGTAGCCGAGTACCGAGCGCACGTCCTAGTGCTGCGCCCAAAGCCGCACCGAACGCACGTTGCACGCCCGTTTGCACCATGTGCACTCCCCACAACAACAGGGCCACATAGCCTGCAAAATCGAGTAAGGGGATTAGTCCTGACATGGCGGATAGGGCGAGATCAACGGGCAATTCCTGTTCTAGGCTGGAAGCAAACGTGTCATATTTAATGATCGCACGGTAACGCCTCAAGGGGAAATCGCTACGGGAGGTTTCCCCCGTTTGGACCTCACCCGCGTATTATGTCTTTGAACGTCGCTGTAACTACTATTATTGAGGTGAACCGTGGCTGTTTCTGCTTTTGATCTTTTTAAAATCGGCATCGGGCCGTCCAGTTCCCATACGGTTGGTCCAATGCGGGCCGCCCTGTTGTTTGCGCAGGGCCTGGAACGAGATCAATTGCTGCCTCAGGTCGCGTCGGTGCGGGTTGAGTTATATGGGTCATTGGGGGCGACGGGCAAAGGCCACGGCACAGACAAGGGCGTCATGCTGGGTCTGATGGGCTACGCACCCGACGCCGTAGATCCGTCGGCCATCGCCGGGCTATTACAGGCCGTGCGCACTGGCAAATCGCTGGCGTTGCTGGGCCATTTTCCGGTGCCCTTTACCGAGCGCGAACACATCCTGTTTTATCGCCGCGAGGCCATGGCCGAGCACCCTAACGGGATGAAGTTTCACGCATTCGACGCGGAGGGAGAATCCTTGCGCGAATCGCGTTATCTCTCGGTAGGTGGTGGGTTTGTCGTGACCGCCGGGGCGTCCAATAGCCAGATCATTGCCGCGCACGATCAACTGCCCTTTGCCTTTCGTACCAGCCGCGAGCTGATGGCGATGTGTCAGGCGCAGTCTTGTACGGTGGCGCAACTCATGATGCACAACGAACGATTCTGGCGCAGTGAGGCAGACGTCAACGCCGCGCTTGATCGCATTTGGCAGGTCATGCAGGATTGCGTGAGCCGGGGCTGCGGGATCGACTACCCCGAGGCCGATGGGGACTTGCCGGGCCCGCTGAAAGTACGTCGCCGCGCGCCGGAGCTATACCGCAGCCTCACGCAGCGGGCCGAGCGTAGCCTGTCTGATCCCTTGTCCGTCATGGACTGGGTCAATTTGTACGCCATGGCGGTTAACGAAGAAAATGCAGCGGGCGGCCGTGTCGTAACGGCACCGACCAACGGAGCGGCGGGCATTATCCCGGCCGTATTGCATTACTACGATCGTTTCGTTCCGGGCGCCACTGCGCAGGGGGTACGCGATTTTCTACTGACGGCGGCGGCGATTGGTTTGCTCTACAAATACAACGCCTCGCTTTCTGGTGCCGAGGTCGGCTGTCAGGGCGAGGTCGGCGTTGCGTGTTCAATGGCCGCCGGGGCGTTGGCCGCCGTATTGGGCGGCTCCGTTGGGCAGGTCGAAAATGCTGCCGAGATTGGCATGGAGCACAATCTCGGGTTAACTTGCGACCCTGTGGGCGGCCTGGTGCAAATCCCCTGTATCGAGCGCAATGCCATGGCATCCGTCAAGGCCGTCAACGCCGCACGCATGGCCTTGCGCGGTAATGGGCAACATTACGTGTCGCTGGATTCGGTCATCAAGACCATGCGAGAGACCGGCGCGGATATGAAAACCAAATATAAAGAAACCGCTCGTGGCGGCTTGGCGGTAAATATCGTCGAATGCTAGGGGCGGGATCGGCAGCGTCGTAGTGGAACTGAAAAGCGGGGCACGGTTACTTACCGTGCGCTGTCAGAGTGATCTGGCGTCACCCCATCTTTTTCGTCTGTTTTCAATTCCATACGGAGCTTCATCATCATGATGCCGGCAGTTTCCTCTCGACCCCCCATTTTTTTCAACGAGATCACGCCGGGTGGCGACCTCGCCCACTCCACGAACTGGAAACCGGTGACGGCAGATGCGTTGCACGACGCCCTGTTCAAGGAAGACAAGGCGACACTTCGAGGTTGGATCACTCAAGGTCGAATTGACGAGGCCGCATTGACGGCACCGCATTCCCATAGCAAACAGCCGCTGTTGAGCTATCTCGCGAAGTACATCAAACCGGGAATCACTGAGGAAATCATCGAACTGATCAAAATGACGCCTGCAGCCATCATCGATGCGCGGGACGAAGACGGCAATACCGCTTTGCTTGTGGCCGTGAAGCAGTCCCAGAGCGAGCGCATTGTCGAGGCCCTGCTAGAGGCGGGCGCTGATGTCAATGCTGTCGATAGCAAAGGACGTTCGGTACTCGCGCATTGCGTTCGCACGGTTAATGCGTCGGAAAAGGTAGTGCTGCTGTGCAACAAAGGTGTGCACCTGAATGCGCAGGATAACAAAGGAATGACGGCGATGCATCATGCCGTCAAATATGAGAATTGCTGTGTCGTGGTGTCATTGATCGCGGCAGGTGCGAACAAGGATATTCAAGATAACCAGCATCGTACGCCGTTGGATATCGCCGAATCGCAATGTATGGACCCACACGACAAGGATCAGGACCTGATGATGATTGAGCTGCGAAAAAGCCAGGGATTTGCGTTGTCGCAGCTTGGCAATATGCTGGGTTCCTATGTGCCCGGTTATTTGTCGAACGCGTCGACCGCCATTTGGGGGAGCGTAGCGAATTCGATGTCGTACGCGCTGGCTATTTTCGAGACGCCGAGCGCGCCTGTCATGTCGGGTGCCGAAACCACGACGACTACAGTATCAGAAATCCAATAATCACCAGCGTAATCAGCGCGGCTTTGGTGAGCTTGTATACGGTGCGATTCCACGCCTTGAATTGTTTGCGTTTTTGGTCGATGACCCAATGGGCGTGGGTCAGTTTGTTGATCGCACCGGTTTTGTCGCCACCGTCATTCGGCGAGCTGGCGGCCGACATCACGACGCGCCCGAACCAGCGATTGAAGGCCTCGGCCCAGCGCCATTTCAAGGGGCGCTCGACGTCGCAAAACAAAATGATGCGGTTGGCGTCAGTCTTGTTATGGGCCTCGTGTACGTAGGTTTCATCAAACACCACGCTTTCGCCATCACGCCAACTGTAGGTTTCACCGTCCACGATGATGTGGCAGCCGTCATCATTGGGGGTGGCTAGGCCAAGGTGATAGCGCAGCGAGCCAGAAAACGGATCGCGGTGGCGGTTTAATTTGCTGCCAGGAGGCAGCTCGGCAAACATGGCCGCCTTGATGGTGGGCAGCCCTTTCAGAATACCGACCGTGCGCGGGCAGAGTTCCTCTGCCGACGGATGGCGAGCGTCATACCATTTCAGATAGAAACGCTTCCAGCCATTTTTGAAAAACGAATTAAAGCCGATGTCATCGTGCCGCTCGGCCGCCTTGATGCGGCGCAATTCGGCCATTTTTAGGGCCTCGTCGCGAATGACCTCCCAGTTGTCGTCCAATACCTGCAGCGCCGCAATTTCACGCGAGGGCAGGTAGGGCGTTGTCGGGACACGAGAGCACAACACCATAAAGGCATTGATCGGCGCCAGCAGTACAGAATGATCGAGCAGTTGGCGCGACAGGGACAGGCGCACACGGCCTCTGAAGTGTGCAAACAATATCGACGCCAGCCATATACCAAGAATCAGCCACTTCATAACGCAAACCCGGCCCCGGAGTGAGCCGTATCAGGAAAGGCCCTATTTTCTCATATCTGGTTGAAATAGGAGGGCGACCAAAATGCGCGCGCCGCGCCGGCAGCTGACTAGGTACAATTCCGAGCATGTCTGAAGCCGTTCTCTCCAAGCCTGCCTTTGTCCATTTGCGTGTCCATTCCGAGTTTTCGGTGGTGGACGGCATCGTACGTATTCCTGATCTGATCAAACGCGTCGCCAAGCTGGGTCAACCTGCTGTGGCGCTGACAGATTTGTCCAATATTTTTGGCCTGATCAAGTTTTACAAGGGCGCGCGAGCGGCCGGGGTCAAGCCTATCGCCGGCTGCGATGTCTGGCTGACCAACGACGAAGATCCCGACAAGCCGTTTCGCTTGTTGTTGTTGGTGCGCAACCAAAAAGGCTACCTCAACCTGTGCGAGTTGCTGACCCAGTCGTTCCTGACGAATCAGGGTAAGGGCCGCCCGGAAGTTCGACGCGAATGGTTACATAATCGCGAAGGGCTGATCGTGCTCTCGGGGGGGCGTAGCGGGGATATCGGCCATGCGCTGGATGCCGGCAATGCCGTGAATGCGCTGTCATTGGCGCGTCAGTGGGCGCAATTGTTTCCGGGCGCGTTCTATGTCGAATTGCAGCGCAGCGGCGCCGACGGCGACGAGGCTTATACGCAGGCAGCCATGCGCCTAGCCGCGGAACTGGGGTTGCCGGTGGTGGCGACGCACCCGGTGCAGTTCCTGGATGCCGCCGAGTTTCAGGCCCACGAGGCACGGGTATGCATTTCCCAAGGCGAAATCCTGGCGGATCCGCGCAGGGTGCGCCGTTTTACCCAGGATCAATACCTGCTCAGCACCGAGGAAATGGCCCGACGTTTTGCCGACGTGCCATCGGCGCTGGCCAATACTGTCGAGATCGCCAAGCGGTGCAACCTGACACTGGTGCTGGGTAAACCACGACTACCTATTTTCCCCACACCAGACGGCGTGTCGCTGGACGACTATCTCGTCCAGCTATCCGAAGAAGGGCTGGAAAAACGCCTGGCATTCCTGTTTCCCGAGCAGGCCGTCCGTGACGCCAAGCGCGATCAGTATTACGAGCGCCTGCGTTGGGAATGCAACACCATCATTCAGATGGGTTTCCCCGGTTACTTTTTGATCGTTCAGGACTTTATTAACTGGGGCAAGCAAAACGGCGTTCCCGTCGGTCCGGGCCGGGGTTCGGGGGCGGGCTCGCTGGTGGCCTATGCCCTGGGTATTACCGATCTCGACCCGATCCGTTACGACTTGTTGTTCGAGCGTTTCCTGAATCCCGAGCGGGTTTCCATGCCCGACTTCGATATCGATTTTTGCCAGGACAACCGCGAACGCGTCATCGATTACGTCAAGATGAAGTACGGTCGCGATGCCGTCAGCCAGATTGCCACGTTCGGCACACTGGGTGCGAAGGCCGTGGTGCGCGATGCGGGCCGGGTGCTGGACATGCCCTACCTGTTCTGCGATGGTCTGTCTAAACTGATCCCGTTTAATCCGGCCGACCCGTGGTCGCTTGATCGCACCTTGAAAGACGAGCCTGCTTTCAAAGAGCGCTACGAACAAGAGGAAGACGTTCGCGGGTTGGTCGACCTGGCACGTCCTCTCGAAGGGCTGACGCGCAACATCGGGATGCACGCCGGCGGCGTGCTGATCGCGCCGGGCAAGCTCACGGATTTTTGCCCGCTGTACTGCCAGCCGGGTCAGGAAAACAGCGCCGTATCACAGTTCGATAAAGACGACGTCGAGGCCGCCGGGCTGGTCAAGTTCGACTTTCTGGGGCTACGCAACCTGACGATTCTGGACTGGGCTGTGCGCTATGTGCGCCAGTTCAATGAGTCTCAACGCGACTTCGACATCATGGCCCTGGAGCTCGACGACCTGGCTGCCTACAAGGTGCTGTGCGACGCCAACACGACCGCCGTGTTCCAGCTGGAATCGCGGGGTATGAAAGAGCTGTTGAAAAAGCTCAAACCCAGCAACTTCGAAGACATCATCGCTATGTTGGCCCTGTACCGGCCGGGCCCGCTAGAGTCCGGCATGGTGGATGACTTCGTCAACCGCAAGCACGGGCGCGCCTCGGTCGATTACTTCCATCCTGATCTCGAGGGTACGCTCAAGAGCACCTACGGCGTCATCGTCTACCAAGAACAGGTGATGTTGATCTCGCAGATCATCGGTGGCTATTCGCTGGGCGGTGCAGACTTGCTGCGCCGGGCCATGGGTAAGAAAAAGCCCGAAGAAATGGCCAAGCACCGCGAGTTGTTTGAAAAGGGTGCCAAGGAAAAAGGCCACGATCCCGATCTGGCGGTCAAGCTTTTCGACTTGATGGAAAAATTCGCGGGCTATGGCTTTAACAAGTCGCACTCGGCCGCGTATGCGCTGATTGCCTATCAGACGGCTTGGCTCAAGGCCTACCATCCGACCGAATTCTTGGCGGCGACGATGTCGGCGGATATGGATGATACTGACAAGGTTCAGATCTTCTGCCGCGATGCACAAGACAATGGTGTCGTGGTGTTGCCCCCCGATGTGAATGCGTCGGGCTATCGTTTTGCGCCCGTCGAGGACGAGTACACCCGACAAGGCAAGCCGCCGCGCACGATGCGCTACGGCCTGGGGGCCGTCAAGGGTACCGGTCAGGGCGCGGTCGAAGAGATCCTGCGTGTTCGTCAGGCAGACGGGCCTTTCGCGAATCTGTTCGATTTTTGCCGGCGCGTGAACAAGCACTCGGTCAATCGCCGTACGATTGAGGCCCTGATCCGGGCGGGCGCTTTTGACACCATCGAGCCCAACCGAGCCGCGATGCTGGCATCGGTCAGCACCGCGATGGAGGCCGCCGAACAAGCCGCCCGCAGCGCGAACCAGTCCTCGTTGTTTGGCGACGACAGTAGCGAGGTCGTTGCGGGCGAGCTCAGCAAAGTCGCTCCCTGGAACTTGCACGCCAAGCTCACCCAGGAAAAAGCAGCGTTAGGCTATTACTTCAGTGGCCACTTGTTTGATTACTGGCGCGACGAAGTTCGTCGTATCGTGCCGACGCAGCTCGCACGCATCGAGCCGCAGCGCGACCTGCAATGGATGTGTGGCGTATTGGCTGGTGTACGCACCATGATGACGCGCCGCGGAAAAATGGTTTTTGCGGTGCTGGACGATGGCACCGCGCAACTGGAAATTTCCGTTTTCAGCGAGCTATATGAAAAGCATCGATCCCGCCTGCGCGAAGACCAACTGATCATTGTTCAGGGCAAGGTCAGCAACGACGAATACTCGGGCGGTATGCGTATCGTGGCCGAAGAGCTTTACGATTTGCAGCTGGCCCGCGAGGCACGCGCCAAATCGTTGCGCATCAAGCTCAATGGTCAGGCTGATGCCAAACGTCTGCATCAGATGCTGAATCCGTTTCGTGCCGAACCTGAAAACGGCGTTCCTGGCGTGCCGGTCGATATTGTCTATGAACGCGATAATTTCCTATGCACAGTACGGTTGGGCGAAGGCTGGCGAGTGCGCATGGCCGATACGCTACTCGATAACCTGACTGCCTGGGCCAATCCTGATGGTGTCGAGGTGACTTACTAATGCAGCCGCTACGCATACTCCATTCCGAGGCCGCCGTTGCGTTCGGTGGCCAAGAGCACCGCATCTACAAAGAGATGCATGCTATGCGTGCGCGTGGTCATCACATCGAGGCCGTTTGCCAACCGCAGGCCCAGCTAGTACCGCGCTTGCGCGAGGCGGGCTTTACTGTACACACAGTTCCGATGGGGGGCTTGCCCAAATATCTCAAAGGGGTCGTCGCCGTTCGTCGTATCCTGCGCGAGGGCAATTACGATGTGGTCAATACCCACAGCCGCATTGATACCCTGATCGCCGGCACCGCCGGCAGGTTAGCGGGTACGCCGCTGATTGTGCGCACGCGCCATCTGGCGAGTAAAGTCGGCTCAATGCTGTCGTATACGTGGTTGCCGCATCGCGTGACTACGGTCAGCGATTACGTGCGCCGTTATCTGATCAGCCGCGGCGTGCCGGCCGAGCATACGGCGACACTGTATTCCCCCGTGGTTCTACCGTCGCCCGTCGAGCACTCCACACTGCGTGCCGAGTTGGGGCTGGCCGATGACGATATCGTGGTGGGTTGTGTGGCAGTGATGCGCGCCGCCAAAGGCCACAAGAATCTCGTTGATGCCATTCGCCCTCTGATGCAGACACGTCCCAATCTGCACATGGTATTCGTGGGCTCGGGCTCTCCCACCTTCGAAAATACCCAGGCCTATATCCAGGAGGTCGGTCTGCAAGACCGCATTCACCTGATGGGGACGCGGCGCGATGTTCCGAATTTGCTGGCCGGGTTTGATCTCTTTGCACTGGCCACCGAGCAAGAGGCTTCCGGCACGGTGTTTGTCGAGGCCGAGGCTGCCGGCTTGCCCGTGATCGGCACTGACGTGGGGGGCGTGTCCGAGATGATGCGCGATGGCGTCACCGGCATTTTGGTGCCCGTGCATGATCAACCTGCTTTACAGGCCGCGCTGGAGCGCCTGATCGACGATCCGGCATTACGCCAAAAAATGGGTGAGGCCGGTCGCAGTATGGTGTGGGACGAGGGTGTATTTTCCCCCGCCCGTCTGGCGGAAAATACCGAGGCGGTGTACCGCAAATGGTTGGCCGAACGCCGCGCATCATGAACGCACCTGCGAGCCAAGATTCCATGTCCAACGCGCCCAATATTCCGGTTTTGATGTACCACCATGTGACTCCGGGAGGCGGCATGATCGCCGTGACGCCCGAGGTCTTCGAGCAGCAAATTGCTGGCCTGGCCCGTGCGGGATATACCTCGCTGGGGACTGAACAGTTCGCTCATTATCTGGCTGGTGGTGACGTTCCAGAAAAGTCCGTATTGATCACTTTCGACGATGGTTACCTGAACAACTGGACCTACGCGCATCCCGTGCTGCAGCGCTATGGGATGAAAGCCGTGCTGTTTCTGATTACCGGGTGGGTCGGACAGGGGGACGTACGCCCGCACGTGGGGCAGGGGCAACCCGTGCCCGCATCACCCGATCATCATGAAAGCAAGCGTTTGGTGGCGGCAGGGCGCACGGATGACGTCATCCTGCGATGGAGTGAGGTACAGGCAATGTTGGCGGCAGGTACCTTTGAGGTGCATTCCCACACGCATACGCATACCCGCTGGGACAAGGAATGCGGCCCCGATGTGGCGGCCAAGCGTGAGCATATCGCCCGCGAGCTGGCAGACTCTCGCGCCGCCCTCGTACGCGAGCTGGGAAGCGTGAGTGACCATCTGTGCTGGCCCCAAGGGTATTTTGACGCCGAATACGTACAAGCTGCACGCGATGCCGGCTTTCGGCACCTGTACACGACCGACGCGCTCGGACAAAACCTGCCCGATACCGACCCTGAGCATATCTATCGCTTTGCCGTGCGAAATTTGGGTGGTTCCTGGCTGAATCGTCGCATTTGGATGTCGCGTCATCCGGTGATCGGGCCGCGCTATCACGCCTGGAAAGCCTGGAAAAGGCGATTAAGGAATCGCGCATGACACTGTCGGTCATCATTATCACCAAGAACGAATCCGCGCATATCGTCGACTGCCTGAAGTCCGTGGCGTTTGCGGACGAGTTCATCGTGGTGGATTCCGGCAGCACCGATAACACCGTAGCGTTGGCACGCGAATTTGGTGCCAAGGTGGAGATCACCCCCGATTGGCCGGGCTTTGGACCTCAGAAAAATCGTGCTCTGGATCTGGCGACGGGCGACTGGGTATTGTCGATCGACGCTGACGAGCGCATCACGCCCGAGCTGGCCCAGGAAATCCAGGCGGTGCTCACAGCACCCAAAGCGGATGCTTACGAAATCGCGCGCCTCTCTGAATTTTGTGGCCGCTTTATTCGCCACAGCGGTTGGTGGCCAGATTACGTCTTGCGTTTGTTCAAACGAGGCACTGCGCGCTTTAACGATGTCGCGGTCCATGAACGCGTCGTGCCGCAGAGCCCAACGTTACGCCTGACGGGATATTTCGAGCATTACCCCTACGCCAATCTGGATGCCCTGATCAACAAAATCAATCGCTATTCCTCCGATGCCGCTGCGATGATGTATGCGCGAGGCAAACGGGCGACGGTCTTTAGCGCGTTGGGTCATGGGTGCTGGACCTTTGTGCGTATTTATTTGATCCGCCGGGGTTTTCTGGATGGACGCCATGGCTTGGTGCTGGCCGTGACGGCTGCCGCGGGTAGTTTCTTTCGCTATGCCAAACTCAGTTTCATGTCTAGTGCGCGCAAGTGAATATGCTTAAGTGAAGATCCTCTACACCAACTTTCATCCACGCAACGGCGGCGGCCACACCACTTACATCACGAGCCTGGTCAGGGCGCTGGCGAGCGAGCATCAGATCACCGTTGCTACGCCTGATACGAGCCGGCTGTTTCGCTACGCGGGTGCGATTCCGCGTGTACGTATAGTGGGCATGCATTTTTCGACCCGGCCATCATCGTGGTTTGGCGAGCGCGCGGCCCTGCGTCGTCTGGTCGTGCAAGAACGCTACGACATCATTCACGTTAATGGTTCGGCAGATCACAAACAGGTCATGCTCGCGTTGATCGGCCTGCGCATCCGCCCGAAGGTGGTGCTTACCAAGCACAATGATCATCCACTGGATACGTTCGGCCATCGGTTGCGGGCCTCGCTGGCGACCAACCAAGTGATTGCCGTCAGCGATTTTGTACGGGATATGCTGATGGCGTCATCCTACCGGCGTTTGCCCGTCACGACGATCCGGCATGGGATTGATACGGATTATTTTGCACCCGTGCCGGCACCGACACTCGACGCGTTGCGCGACCGCTATTTCGGTTCGGGTTGGCGTGGCTGTGTACTGTTGGGCAGTGCAGGAGGCACCGATTACGACAAAGGTTGGCTGGATCTCGTCGATGCGGCCGGCAGCTTGCCGGCGGAGCTGCGAAAACGTATTTTAATCCTGGTGGCGGGCGATCCTCCCAGTGCCGAGAAATTGGCGCGTGTTCGGGCCGCTGGAATGCAGGACCAGGTCATGTTTCCCGGACTGCTGGACGACGTGCGCGATGCCCTGGCCTGTTGCCACGTCGGGTTCGTATTGTCCTATCGAGAGGCCCTGTCCTATGCCTGTCGCGAAGTCATGGCCTTGGGATTGCCCGCGCTGGTCAGCAACGCGGGCGGGCTGCCCGAGAACGTGCGCGACGGTCACGACGGCTGGATTGTGCCGGTGCGCGATGTGGGCGCCATGGCGCAGGTACTGCGCACGATCCTGCAGGATCCCGATCGCGTGTCCGCGATGGGGGCGGCAGCCCGTCGCAGTGCCATCGATCATTTTAGATTGACAGAATTTGCCCGGGCGACGGTGGATGTTTACCGACAAGCCCTGGCGGCCTGAATTCTCGCCGGGGCAGGCATCCAGCCGATAACAGGCCCATCTCAGATCCACCTCGGATCTCTCTGCGCCCTGCCTCAGGCAGTAGGGGCAGTTGCAATTTCCAATTCGGTTAACCAGACAATCGCCTGGTGACGATCCTGTCCGCACATGTCGATTTGTGGTTGCAGGCCCCCGCAAAAATCAGGCCGTGACCGTTGTCCAAAAATCGCACAACGCATATCCGGCATCAATTGCACACAAGGAATGCCCGCGGGTTTGCCGTGCGGCATTCCCGGGATCGGACGGGTGATTGACGGGGCAATGCAACACGCCCCGCATCCCGGACGGCATGCCAAGGCAGCGGGCTCAGACATCGTGGCGCATCCTCTGGCTACACCCAACCGCGCAGCCAATACAGCAGCAGGCCCGCATATTCTTTAATGATGGACCGGCTGGCCTCCAGCGTCCGCAGGTGAGGCAGCCAGGCGGCCACAGATCCATCTGGCGGCAGGAAGATTTGCGGCGGCGTCGAGGCGGGAATAGCCGAGACCCCTTGTTTTGAAAATGCTGCCATAGCGCGCGGCATGTGTAGAGCCGATGTGACCAGCAACACTTGTTTGAACCCCTGTTTTTTCAGGGCTTCTTCCGTTTCGGTAGCGTTCTCGTAGGTGGTGCGACTGGAGTTTTCCAGTAGCAACGCCTCTTCGGGGACGCCGTGTTGTTTCATCACGTGTGCCATGCCTCGGGCTTCGCTGACATCACCCTCCAGGGCGCCGCCCGACAGCACCACCTTGGGGGCACGCCCGGCTTGGTACAGATTGATGGCGGTATCAACACGTACGATCGCTGTTTCCTTATCGTAGGGCAGGAACCAGTTCGCCCTGCCATTGGCCGTGTTGCCCCCTAGCACCACAATCGCATCCGCCATGGGGACCTGCGCGGGCGGCAGGTGGGGGTAGCGTGCCTCGAGCGAGCCGCCTAACCATAACGACGTGATCGGTAGCGACCAGGCTAGCAACCAGGCCAACCCAAAGGCAGCCACGGCTGTGCCTGTGCGGCGCAGACGAATTAGCCCCAGCACCAACCCCAGTACGACCAGGGTCAGGCAGAGATTTTGCGGAATGACCAAGTTGGCCAGGTAGCTCGTAAAAGTCATGTAAACAATCCGATCATACTGAGGGCAGCAGGCTGCAGGCTTTGCGTTCGACTACGTTGGCAGCAGGCCAGTTCCCGTCCGAGCCAACACAAACGGCATGGGCCGACCACGGTCCCGTGCGGTTGGGGTCCGTGACCCCGAACAGCGTCAGTTGCCTCGCATTGGCCGCCGCTGCGACGTGTGATACCCCGGAATCATTGCATACCACCAGCGCGGCGCGGGCCGTCAGTGCGGCGAATGCGCCCAAAGAAACCGCCGGCAATAGCCGGGCTGTCGGGGCATTACGCCGGGCTTCGTCGATTTCAGCAGGAGGAGGGCACATTACCACGGTATAGCCGCGTGATTGTAATGAGCGGGTCAACACATCAAAACCTGGCCAGACCTTGACTTTTCCCTTGTGCAGGCCCGTTGCCGTCGGGGCAATCAGTACAAAAACCTGATTGGCCAAGCCTGACTCCCGCAGCAGATTATCTGCCGCGGCGTAGTGAGCCGGCGTCATCGGCAGATTCAGGGCTGGGCCGGGTTGTTCGGGGTCGGCTGGCAAACCCCAGCGTTGCAGGGCGCTACGCGTCAGGTAGTACCATGACTGCACGGCATGCAGTCTTTCGGCAGGCTTGGCAATGGGCCAGCGCAGCAGCAGACTGCGGCCATCGTCGCGATAACCCGCACTGGGCACGCCCGCCAGTCGAAAGACCGCGGCGCTGGACAGCGAGTCGGGCAAGGCCAGTCCCCGCACGTGGGCGGCGTTCATGCCCCAGGTCCGCCGATGCTCGCGCACCGTCCGGCGGTCGTCCTGCACGCGACCTCGCATGGGAATGAAATCGTGCTTGGCGACCCCCTCCAGCAGGTCGCGCGCCCAGGGGCGCGCACAAACCACCAGGGGAAAACCGGTGCTTCCCAGCAATGACAGGCTAGGCAGGCTCATGCAAACGTCGCCCACCCAATTGGGCAGGCGGACATATAGACAGGAAATCTCGGATGAGGGCAAACTGCAGTTCCTTGGACAGTCGAACGGTACAATCCCGGGCACAATTGTATTAAAGCGAGTCTCCCCTTGAATTCTGACGCACGTCACGCACCTGCGGGCTCCCACCCGGTCAAGACCGAGCTCTGGAAACGCGTATATAGCCGCGTGGGTTCCTATTGGAAAGGCCTGTTGCTGGCTATCCTGCTCATGGCAGGTGCTGCTGCGACGCAACCGACACTTGCCCTTATTATGAAGCCGTTGCTGGACGACGGTTTCAACGGCACTAAACCTTACTACGTATGGGCGATCCCGCTTGCCGTTATCGGGCTGATCCTGATGCGCGGGATATTCAACTTTTTTAGTGAGTATTTGTTGGCCTGGGTGGCCAACAATGTTCTGCTTGGCATCCGCCGGGACATGTTCGAACGCTTGCTCGGACTACCCGACGCGGATTTCAAGCGCGGCGATACGGGCCGCTTGCTGAACCGTTTCACCATCGACGCGGGGCATGTAACAGGTTACGCGACCGACGTCATCACGGTACTTGTGCGCGAAACACTGGTAGTCATCGCGCTGATCGGCGTGTTGCTGTACATGTCCTGGATGTTGACGCTGATCATCCTGGTCATGCTGCCCATATCAACCTTGATTGCCCGCGTGTTCATTCGACGCCTGCGCAGCATCAACCGTGAAACGGTCAACATGAATGCCGAGCTGACCCGTGTGGCCAGCGAGGGCATCAACGGCCAACGTGTCATCAAATTGTTCGATGGCTACGAGGCCGAGCGAGGTCGTTTTTCCTTCGTCAACGCCCGCTTGCGGCGTTTCGCCATGCGCACTGCCACGGCGGATGCCGCTATGACGCCGCTAACCCAGTTCTGCATTGCGGTCTCGGTGGGGTGCATCATTGCGGTAGCACTTGGCCAAGCCAACAATGGCACACTTACTGTTGGTAGCTTCGCGTCCTTTATGGCCGCGTTGGCCCAGATTTTTGACCCCATCAAGCGCCTGACCAATCTGGCCGGCAAAATGCAGAAAATGCTGGTGGCGGCCGAAAGCGTCTTTACCCTGATTGACCAGGAACCTGAAATCGACGCGGGCACGCGGACGCTGCCCGAGCCCGTGCGGGGCAAAGTAGAGTTCCGCCAGGTTTCGCATCGTTTCCCGGACGCGGATAGCGACACACTCAGCAATGTTTCGTTCATGATTGAACCGGGCCAGACCATCGCCCTCGTGGGGCGTTCCGGCAGTGGCAAGACGACGTTGGCAAACATGTTGCCGCGCTTTGTCCTGCCTGGTGACGGCAGCATTTTGCTTGATGACGTGCCGATTAACGAGCTGACCCTGCGTAGCCTGCGTTCGCACCTCTCGTTGGTCAGCCAGGACGTCGTGCTGTTTGACGACACTATCGCGGCGAACGTTGGCTATGGCTCGCTGGGCCAGGCTAGTGAGGAACAGATCCGGGAGGCCCTGGCGTCGGCCAACCTGCTCGAATTCGTGGACGGCCTGCCACAGGGCATGTATAGCCAGGTGGGCGAAAATGCCGCCCGTCTGTCTGGTGGGCAGCGTCAACGCTTGGCCATTGCGCGCGCACTGATCAAAAACGCGCCCGTCCTGATCCTGGACGAAGCCACCTCCGCGCTCGACAACGAGTCCGAGCGTCAGGTGCAAGCGTCGCTCGAGCGCCTGATGCGTGGCCGTACCACGATGGTCATCGCCCATCGCCTGTCGACCGTGCAGAACGCGGATCGCATTGTGGTGCTTGATGCCGGCCAGATCGTCGAGCAGGGCGCCCACGCGGAGTTGCTGGCGGCCCAAGGGCTTTACGCGTCGCTATACAACATGCAATTCCGCAACGACTGATTTTCGGGCATGGCCGGCAGTGGGGCTGGGGTGTCCCTGCACGTGGATAGGCGTCGCGGCGATTCCCTCCCTGCTGCGCCTGCAGGGGAGGCCCCTCGCTCGCGGGTAGGCGTGTTATTGGATACGAAGACGCAGTGAGAAGCCAGGCGATCCCCCCGTCCGAGGGTAGGCGACCAAAGTCCTCAAGTCAGAATAATGTCGTATTGCTCTTGAGAATAAGCCGTTTCCACTTCCAGCGAGACGGGCTTGCCTACAAAATCCCCTAGCATGGCCAGATGCTGGCTTTCTTCTTCCAGGAATAGATCGACGACGTCCTGCGAGGCCAAAATGCGGAATTCCCGCGGATTGAATTGACGGGCCTCGCGCAAAATCTCGCGCAGGATCTCATAGCAGACAGTACGTGCCGTGCGAACGTTACCTCGCGATTCGCACATAGGGCAGGGCTCGCAGAGCTGATGCGCTAACGAGTCTCGCGTACGCTTGCGGGTCATTTCGACCAATCCTAACTGTGTGAACCCATTGACCGTCATGCGCGTGCGATCACGCGCAAGCGCCTTTTTCAGCTCGGCCAGCACCGTGTCGCGGTGTTCCAGGTCCTCCATATCGATAAAGTCCAGGATCACAATGCCGCCCAAATTACGCAGCCGTAGCTGCCGCGCAATGGCCTGAGCGGCTTCCAGGTTGGTTTTGAAAATGGTGTCGTCAAAATTTCGGCCACCTACGAACCCGCCGGTGTTGACGTCGACCGTCGTCAACGCCTCCGTCTGGTCGATAATCAGGTAACCCCCGGACTTCAGATCGACCCGACGTGACAGGGCGCGTGCAATCTCCTCGTCCACGTTCGCGGTATCGAATAGCGGCCGATCGCCGCTATAGTGCTGAATACGATCAGCGACGGATGGCGTATAGATTCGCGCCCACTCAGTGAGCGTCGTGGTGGTGGTGCGCGAATCCACCTGTATGACGCCGGTGTTGGGGCTCACCATATCGCGCAGCACACGTTGTTCCAGCGTCAGGTCATGATGCAGCAGCGTCGGGGCAGGTTGACTACGCGCAGCGGTCTGTACGCTGCTCCAGAGCTTGCGCAGATACTCCATATCCGCGGTCAACTCTTCGTCACTGGCGCCTTCCGCCTGCGTTCGCACAATCAGGCCGCCTTTTTCTTCCGCCGGAATCAGCGCCTGCAGGCGCTCCCGCAACTGAATGCGCTCGGATTCGGAGTCGATTTTTTGCGAGATTCCGATATGGGGATCATGCGGCAAATACACGAGCATGCGCCCGGCGATACTGATCTGTGTCGACAGACGAGCGCCTTTCGTCCCTAAAGGGTCTTTGATGACCTGCACCATCAGGGTCTGACCCTCAAATAACAGCTTTTCGATAGGCGTCGGGGTCAGCCCCTGACTACGCTCGCTGCGATTCTCGCGCAGATCCGCAATATGGATAAAGGCCGCGCGTTCCAGGCCCACGTCGATAAAAGCACTCTGCATACCTGGCAATACGCGTACCACGCGGCCCAGATAAATGTTTCCCACGTGGCCGCGCTGAATGCTGCGCTCGACGTGTAGCTCCTGTACTGCGCCCTGTTCCACCAAGGCGACCCGCGTTTCAAAAGGGGTGATATTGATCAGGATATCTTCGCTCATAGCTCAGCAGTGACGTTTCATGGATTCAACTTGCATAGTAAACGGTGACGGACGGCTTTCGAGCGAATCTCTAATAGCGCAAACCCCATATAGAAGGGGGCCGTGGCCACCACCTGCGCTAGGCCCCGCGCAATGGCGGGTTACGTATAGCGAGCAGAGGGCCGCGAAGAAAGGACCTCGAAAACAAGGGGAAGAAAAGGAGGAAATAGTGAAAACAGATCCAAAATCTGATGCGTCTCCAGTTTATTTTCAAGATTTGCGGGCCGATTTGCCACCGCCCCAAAAAATCGGGTATAGTCTCGCTCCTTCGCTGCTGGAACACGAGTGTTCAGGCGGCGGGGCCGGAGTAGGGGATGCACAAGACCGGCGGTGATGATTGTTAGGATCTCACTGCGCAGGCGATAAAAAGTGTGTTAATA
>NZ_BAAGYU010000010.1:0-1036308 GCF_054779135.1 Bordetella tumulicola
GACCAATCGTACCCACGTTCACGTGCGGCTTGGTACGTTCAAACTTGCCTTTTGCCATGGCTGACTCCTGACCTGGATTGAAGCTTCTGACTAGAAGAGAACAAAAAAATTTGTGGTGCCCATGACGCGGATCGAACGCGTGACCTCTCCCTTACCAAGGGAGTGCTCTACCACTGAGCCACATGGGCAATCTTGGAGCGGGTGAAGGGAATCGAACCCTCGTCGTAAGCTTGGAAGGCTTCTGCTCTACCATTGAGCTACACCCGCGGGCCACCTTTCACCACTCGTCCCACATTTGCTACACCCAGGCTGTCGTACGATCAGTCGCAAACAACAGGGCTTTACATCAAGAATCCAGGCAGACTGCCTGGATTCAGAATATGGGTCTCTGGTGGAGGAGGTTGGATTCGAACCAACGTAGACGCAAGGTCAACAGATTTACAGTCTGCCCCCTTTAACCACTCGGGCACCCCTCCGGAGAACTTGAAATTATGGACACTTTTAAAATGAAAGTCAAATCCAGTGACTGGGTTTTTTAAGGATTTGGCATTTTTTTTAATAGCGATCGAAAAAATCTTGTAGCTGAGTGGAATTTTGCGTCTTCGACAGGCCCAGCATCAGCAAGATACGGGCCTTTTGGGGACTCAGCTCACCCGCGGCGATGAATCCCGCCGCGTCGTCGTCGACTTCGACATTGCGGCCAACGTGCCCACTGCCAGTCCGGCTGGATCTCACCACCGCCACCCCGTTGGCCATTGCACGTGCCAGGGCTTGCATCGCCACATCCGTGGCATTGCCGTCGCCGACCCCCGCCAAAACGATCCCCTGCACACGCGTCGCCAGAAAATCGATCAGATCGCTGCCCAGATCGACGCCCGCATGAATCACCTCTACACGCGGCCAACCGGCCTTGTCGAGCATTTCGAGCGAGAATTCGCTGGCCGTACTATGCACGCTGTCGTTGCGAGAAAAAAAATGAACGGCCGGCCCACGCATGACTGCCGCCCTACCCCGATTGGGCGAGGCAAAGGCATTGACCCCAGCGCAAGCAACCTTTTGGACTTCGCGCGCGTAGTGGACGTCTTCGTTCATGACGACCAGCGGTCCGCGTCCGGCCGCTTCGGCGCGGCCCGCCAAGGCAACGGCGTGGAACAAGTTCGCCGGCCCGTCGGCACCCGGCGCGGTGGCGGGACGCATCGCACCCACCAGCACGAGCGGCTTGTCATGCCGAATCACCAAACTGAGAAAGTACGCGGTTTCCTCGAGCGTATCGGTGCCGTGGGTCACCACGATACCGTCTACGGAGGGATTCCGGCTCAGCGCCTCCACGCGCCGGGCCAGGTCGGCCCATACGGCGTGGGTCATATTCTGGCTACCCACACTGGTCACTTGCTCTGCTTGAATGTGCGCCAATTGCGCCAGAGCGGGTGCGGCAGCCAACAATTGGCCAACATCCAGTGCGCCGGCACGGTACGCGTGCGTGGCAGCCTCAGCTTGGGCGCCCGCGATGGTGCCGCCCGTCGCCAGGACAACAATCGTCGGCAAGCGCCGTTCAGGCATCCAGCACTCCCGAGAGCCCCTGGCGCTCCAGTAGTGAGTTCAGGTGTTCCCAACCGTGAAAATCGATCACGATCTGCCCCTTTTCTTTCGTGCCGACTTTCAAGGCCACACGCGTGCCCAACTGATCCGACAAGGCTTCTTCCAGACGCGTCACGTCTCGCGAAGCACCGTTGCTTTTTTTGCGAATCATCGATTCGCTATCTCTGTCTTTGACGGCTTTGGTAACCAGCTTCTCGGCTTCACGCACGGACAAACGCTTGGCAATGATCACGTTAGCCAGTTGAATCTGCATAGCGGCCTCGACCGCCAACAACGCGCGAGCGTGGCCCATGTCGACGTCGCCCGCGAGCAGCATGGTCTGTACCGGCGCCGCGAGATTCAACAAACGCAGCAGGTTGCTGGTCGCCGAACGTGAACGACCAATCGCCGTCGCGGCCTGTTCGTGAGTCAGGCCAAAATCATCAAGCAGACGGCGCACACCGTGCGCTTCTTCGAGCGGGTTGAGGTCTTCGCGCTGGATGTTCTCGATCAGCGCCATGACAGCCGCATTTTCATCCGCGACTTCTCGAACCAGTACCGGAACCTCTTTCAGCCCAGCCAACTGGGCCGCACGGTATCGACGCTCGCCGGCAATGATCTCGTAATGCCCGGGCTCATCATTGAGTGCGCGCACCAGGATGGGCTGCATGATGCCTTGCGTACGAATGGACTCCGCCAGCTCGTTCAAGGCGCCCTCGTCCATGCGTGTACGTGGCTGGTACTTGCCCGCGCGCATCTTACCTACGGGCAATATCGATGGCGGACCTTCTGGTGCTTCGGCGGCTGCAGTGGGTTTACCGATGGTATCGATCGCGGGCCCATCTGCACCGAGCAGGGCATCCAGCCCACGACCCAGACCTTTGGGTTTTTTGGTGGCCATGTGGCAAATCCTTTTTACAACTTGCTATGCGTGCTGTGGATATCTTGTGAGTGGCATAGATGGCGAGAATCCAAGGAATACGCTTGGAACGCAAATGGGAACGATACGCCCGATCATCTATGTCGTGAACGTGTGGATAACCCCAGCAAGACGATATGAATGGTCATGAAAAAATCAGTCCATGGCTTCGACGCGCTTGACGACTTCGGCGCTGAAAGAAATATAAGCTTGGGCGCCACGCGATCCCTTGTCGTACACCACGCCAGGCAAGCCATAGCTAGGCGCCTCGGCAAGGCGGACGTTGCGCGGGACGACGGTCTTGAAGACTTTTTCGCCAAAGTGCGATTCCAGCTGCGCCGAAACCTGCTGCTGTAGCGTGATGCGCGGGTCGAACATCACGCGCAACAGGCCGATCTCGCGCAGATCCGCGTTGATATTGCGATGCACGCGCTTGATGGTGTTGACGAGATCAGACAACCCTTCGAGGGCAAAGTATTCGCACTGCATCGGAATGATGACGCCATGCGCGGCCGCCAGACCATTGAGCGTCAACAACGATAACGTCGGTGGGCAGTCGATCAGGACAAAATCATATTGCGTCGCGACAGCTTGGATCGCGGACTTCAGTTGCCGTTCGCGCTCTTGCATGTTGACCAGGTCGATTTCGGCGCCGGAGAGCTCACGGTTGGCTGGCAGTACGTCATAACCACCGGCCTCGGAAGGTACGCGGGCCTGTTCGATCGTGGTATCGCCAATCAGCACGTCGTATAGCGTGGATTGCAGCGTACTCTTGTCAACGCCGCTACCCATGGTGGCATTGCCTTGTGGATCGAGGTCTATCAACAATACGCGCTTGCCTAGCGTGGCCAGGCCTGCAGCCAGATTGATGGTGGTCGTCGTTTTGCCGACACCGCCTTTCTGGTTCGCAATGCAAAACACGCGGGTGGAACGCGCGTCGGACGATGGTTTGTTCATAGAGTTCCTTGACTGCGACGCATCCAGACCAGGCAACGTTGCGCATCCAATTGCGGCACCTGCAGAGGCTGGACATTTTCAACCTGCCACGCGCCCTGTTGATGCAAGACTTGAATCTCGTCTTCAGGAAGCTTTCCCTTCATGGCGACGAGGGTACCATCGTTGGATACATGATGACCGGCCAACGATGCAAAATCATTAAGCGAGGCAAATGCACGCGAGATGACGATGTCGCAATCTGCCGGCGTCAGGTCTTCGACCCGCGCATGCTTCGCAGATAAATTGGGTAGGGACAGCACCCCTGACATCTGGCGTACGAAAGCCATTTTCTTCTCGACCGCATCCACACAACTGACTTGCCAGGCAGGCCGCATGATAGCCAGCACCACGCCTGGCAAACCGCCACCCGAACCGATGTCATATAGTTTGGCGGTGACAGCGCTATCGAACTTGCGCACAAGCGGATTCACCACGCTCAGGCTATCAAACAGATGCTGCACCAGCATTTGCTCGGGGTCGCGGATTGCCGTCAGGTTGTAGGTACGGTTCCACCGTTGCATTTGCGCCAGATACGCTAGCAACAGATTGATTTGTACACTCGTAACGGACAAGCCCAAGGTATCGCAGGCTTGTTCCAGCTGCTGTGCCAGACCGGCGTCAGACACGGTGCTCATGCGGCTTGTTGGCGCGTGCCGTAATGCAGGCGCTTGAGGTGTATGAGCAATAGCGAAATCGCGGCCGGGGTAACGCCAGAAATGCGCGCTGCCTGTCCGATCGTTTCAGGGCGGTGCGTTTTGAGCTTTTGGCGAACCTCGAAAGACAGGCTGCTGACCGCATCATAGTCGATGTCTAAGGGGATATGCTGTTGTTCGTGCGAGAGATGCTTTTGCACTTCGTCTTGTTGCCGCGCGATATAACCCGCGTATTTGACCTGTATTTCGACTTGCTCGGCCAGAACATCCTCATCCGAAACCCCTGGACCCGCCAGCAAGGTGCCATCGACGTTGTGAGCCGCCATGAGCGTGGCGTAAGAAACACCGGGGCGTTTCAGCAAATCTGATAGTGAGTACTCACGTTCAATTGCTTTGCCCAGTAATGGCTCGGCCACTTCAGCAGGAAAACTTCTGGGATTTACCCACGTCGATTTCAGGCGTTCAATCTCTTTCGCCACGGCATCACGTTTGCGGCTAAAGGCGTCCCAGCGCGCATCGTCGACCAAGCCTAATTTGCGTCCTGTTTCGGTCAGGCGTAGATCGGCATTGTCTTCACGCAAACTGAGCCGATATTCGGCACGTGAGGTAAACATGCGATAGGGTTCTGTCACGCCGCGCGTGACCAGATCATCGACCAATACACCCAAATAGGCTTCATCGCGACGAGGAGTCCAGACCTCTCGATCCAACGCTCGCAATGCCGCATTTGCACCCGCCAGCAATCCTTGAGCGGCCGCCTCTTCGTAACCAGTCGTACCGTTGATCTGACCCGCAAAGTACAAACCCGCAATTGCCTTCGTTTCAAGCGTCGATTTGAGACCGCGAGGATCGAAATAGTCATATTCGATAGCATAGCCTGGTCGCAAGATGTGTGCGTTCTCCAGACCCGGCAGCGAGTGGATCAGATCCCATTGCACATCAAACGGCAGGCTGGTGGACACGCCATTGGGATAGACCTCGTGGGTATCCAACCCTTCGGGTTCCAGGAACACCTGATGCGACGTCTTGTCTGCAAAACGATGGATCTTGTCTTCGATGGACGGGCAGTAACGTGGCCCGACTCCTTCAATGACGCCGCTATACATCGGCGAGCGGTCCAATCCCGCACGGATGATGTCATGCGTGCGGGCGTTGGTATGCGTAATCCAGCAAGGCAACTGTCGGGGATGCATCGCCGTGTTCCCCATGAAAGAAAACACTGGCACTGGATCCAGATCACCGGGTTGCTCTTCCAGGGCGCTGTAATCAATCGTGCGTCCATCAATACGAGGAGGCGTGCCCGTCTTCAGTCGACCCTGTGGAAGCTTCAACTCTTTTAGACGTTGCCCCAGCGAGGTGGCGGGAGGGTCTCCCGCACGGCCACCTGAATAGCTCTGCAAACCAACATGGATCAGCCCGTTAAGGAAAGTACCGGCTGTCAGTACGACGGTGCGTGCACGAAATTTCAATCCAATTTTGGTTACCGCACCGATGACGCGATCGCCTTCGACCATAAGATCGTCAACGGCTTGCTGAAAAATCCACAGGTTGGCCTGATTTTCTAGTCGATGCCGGATCGCTTTTCGATAGCGCACACGATCGGCCTGTGCCCGGGTAGCACGGACGGCAGGGCCCTTTGAACTATTCAGGATACGAAACTGAATCCCAGCCTCGTCCGTGGCGATGGCCATGGCACCGCCCAGGGCATCGATCTCTTTGACCAAATGGCCCTTGCCTATCCCGCCGATTGACGGGTTGCAGGACATCTGGCCTAAGGTCTCGATGTTGTGGGTCAACAGTAATGTCTTAGCACCAATGCGGGCTGCGGCGAGGGCAGCTTCGGTGCCGGCATGACCGCCTCCGACGACTATCACGTCAAATTCGCGCGGGTAATTCATGATGAGGGCTGGGAGAAAGAGCTTGTTAGACTCCATTATAGAGGTGCCAGCGCCGATGTTTCACGTGAAACATGCAACGGAGTTGCAACGGTGGGCATTTTTTCGCCGTGCGTGTGCTGTAGCCACGGCTATTCTCGAACGATCCCTTGTTCCACGTGAAACAATGGAAGTCTAGCCACAGGAATAGGCGTGCCTATCAACAGCGGCGTGAAGGTCGGAAGATGTTCCACGTGGAACATTACCAGCAGGCATCGATCACTGGCAGGCCCTATACGGATACAAGCACATAGATCAATTTTTCAGAAATACGCGCATATCTACAGCTTCATGTGATGCTATCGCGTCTATGACAAACTAGGATTATTTCACCGTGGACTTATTCTCCGGCACCACGTGGAACAGAGGTGCCGACTCAGTCAAACACGATGATGGGGCCACCAAGCCTATTCGCAATTTGCAGCCTGCTCTTCCAAGTCAGTCCTATGAAGATGAATCCGAGCTATTCAACACCAATACCACATAGAAGAATCCAAAATGAAATTGTTTCACGTGGAACAGTCTTCTCTTCCACTGGAATGGTAGGAAGCCTTCGCGCTGGATGCACCAAGTCAAAAATGGGGTGATAGGTGTCTAGTGGAGGAAATAGACATGTTCCACGTGGAACATACATAGCGGAAACTCCATGAAGATGTCATTTCACAAAGCTAAAGCACGGAACGGCTACCCGTGACATGACATACATCGGTAAACCTACATATCGAAACCAGTAGCTAATAGAACAACCAGCTCATAGCACCCACATATTTTTCACAGTACGAAGCGAATAAAATTAGATTCACGGAGTGTTTATCAGAAAGAGAAGGGCTGAGCATTGATAATGTCCACCACCGGTAGGCAGCGGCATAACCCAATGTTCAAGTACTGGATTGATCTCACGTTTCACGTGAAACACAAAGGGACAGTGACTCCGTGAGCTTTCACAACGTAAGCGAAAAACGCGCTTAACCAAAGACCATTTTCAATATCTTCTAGAAAATTTGCGAAGAAGGTCTGGTCTACTGGCCCCAAGAAAACCATAGCTGTAACGGAGGATCCACGACCAAAGCTCGCAGTTGGATGCCAATTCCTATGTTCTTCTTTATCCCAAAAATCCTCGGACAGTTTGTTATCTGGGAATAGCTCGGTACATACGATGGAGTAGGAAGAAGCGAGGAGTTCGATCTATATACCCTAGACAACTACCAAGGTATTTTTAATCATCGCTACTCGTATTCAACGCCGAGTGCCACATTTAGCGCTTCACGTGCACCAACCCATCACCACTTATCCACACCGATATGTGGTCAATTGCAGCTTCTGTGAATATCGTTGTGGGGTCAAATAATAAGACTGGGGTTCAACCCCCTATCTACACGTCACGGCAACACTTTCTACGTAGAAAACTCGCACGATCCCGCGGGAATCACAAAGCTATCCACAAACTAATCCAAGATTTTCAGTGATCAGAATTTGGAAGAAAAGGGTGCAAAATCGCCTGGGGATATCTTTGTGAACAACTCTGATCAAGCAACCAAGAATCGGACCGAGAAAACCATAGACCAGCTTGCGTATCTGTCGAGGTTTTACCGTCCAACTAGAAGAACCTCGGCTTAAGCCTTGAAAAACCTAAGAAAAATATCAACAGCTAGCGGATGCTCAGTTATTTCTGTCCTGATAGCCTACACACTATGAATCGAGACATTCATATAGCGTCACTGTGCAAAACCCAGGATTTTTTTAATATGTGGCAACGCCTCGTGATTTTCACGTAGGTTGTTTATTCACACCTTGTCCACACGCTTACTCCCAATGTTATCCACAGCCCGGGATAACTAGGCCCCAATGACCTTCATGAGTGATCTGCACTAACGCAGGTCGCCGAGCGCAGATGCAACAACGCCCCGGAGCCAAGCGGCCAAGGGGCGTTGTAGGCCAGGTCGAACCTGGCTCACGGGAAAGCGGGATTTCCCGAATTAAAGCGGGCGAATCTCGGCCGCTTGAGGCCCTTTCGGACCATCCTTTACTTCGAATTCCACTTCCTGACCTTCGTTCAGGCTGCGGTAACCGCGGCCCTGAATAGCCGAGAAATGCGCGAATACATCAGTACCGCCGGTGTCCGGGGTAATAAAGCCGAAACCTTTGTCGGCATTGAACCATTTAACCTTGCCCTTCTGAACCATTTGTATAGCGTCCTGGTAGTAAAAACGAATTGCCAGTGAATCAAGGACGCCGACTGGAAAGGTCGGTACAACGCTTGAATCAACCGCGATAGTCAGCATACTCACGCATATTGCGTTAAACAAATAGTTGTTTACCCCTATGTCGCTTTTTGCCCATGCTGCAGGCGGCGCAATACACCGGTCATAAAAGCCGGCTATCTGGCGTGCAGACGGTCGAGTTAATGGGATACTTACCAGGTCCTTTACTCCACTGAAACTGTGTCATTGCCATGATCCGATCCAAGCTGCCCGATGTGGGCACCACCATTTTTACTGTCATGAGCCGCCTGGCCATCGAGCATCAGGCCATCAATCTCGGGCAGGGATTCCCCGATTTTGATCCAGACCCCCGCTTATGTCAGTTGGTGTCGGATGCCATGGCGGCCGGCCATAATCAATATCCGTACATGCCTGGCGTCGCGCCGTTGCGCCAGGCGATTGCTCAAAAAGTCCAGGCGCTTTACGGCCATACCTACGATCCGGAAACCGAGATCACGATCACCAGCGGCGCAACAGAAGCCTTGATGGCGACCGTACTGGCAGCCGTCAATAGTGGTGACGAAGTCGTCGTCATCGAGCCCTGCTATGACTCATACCTGCCCGCGATACGTTTGGCAGGAGGCACTGCCGTGCCCGTCCCCCTGCGCGCACCAACCGCCGAGGATCCTTACTACCGCATCGACTGGCAACGCGTACGCGACGCGATTACCTCGCGGACTCGGCTGCTCATGCTGAACTTTCCGCACAATCCTACGGGCACCGTGCTGGATTCAAGCGATCTGGATGCCCTGGAAAGTATTGTCCGCGAAACCGGCGTCCTGCTGCTATCGGACGAGGTGTACGAACATATTGTCTTCGACGGTAAGCCGCACGCCAGCCTGGCCACGAGACCGTTGTTGGCCGAACATACTTTCGTGATTTCGTCGTTCGGGAAAACGTATCACACCACGGGATGGAAGATTGGCTATTGCTGCGCACCCCGTCAATTAAGCGCCGAACTGCGCAAAGTGCATCAGTTCATGGTGTTTACCGTACCGTCGCCCATGCAATTCGCGCTAGCCGAATTTATGCAGGACCCCAAACCCTATACCGAGTTGCCCGCGTTTTATCAAGCCAAACGCGACCGGTTGGCGGCAGGCTTGGCCAACACGCGATTCAAACCGCTGCCCAGTCCTGGTACCTTTTTTATGTTGGCGGATTACAGCGCAATCTCTAAACAATCCGAGGCCGATTTTGCGCGGGATCTGACTGTGCGACACGGCGTGACGGTGATACCGATCTCTGCCTTTTACCAGCACCCCGATGCAGAGGCCTCTAATCATCGCCTGGCGCGGTTTTGCTTCGCAAAGAAGGACGCAACCCTGGATGCAGCAATTGAACGCTTAGCGGACGTTTAAACCCGTTTACACGTTATTGGTTTATCCAGAAAAATGGGCCGAAAGAAACATTTCTTTCGCCCCATTTTCTGCAAGTCGTGCGACTAAGCCGTAACTTGCTCCGACTTTTGACGTTTGCGTAATTTGCGCACGATCTGCGGAACCACCACCACAGCAATTGCCGCTGCCCATAATCCGATCGATACCGGGCTGTCGAACAGCACGGAGATCTCGCCATTTGTGATCGACAAGGCGCGACGCAGATTCTGTTCCATCATATTGCCGAGCACGACACCAAGCACCAGGGGCGCCATAGGTACACCAAACTTGCGCAGGAAATAACCGATCGTGCCAATGCCGGCGACCAACAGCAGATCAAATGTACCCGCGTTGATTGCATAAACGCCGATGTAACTGACGGCGAGAATACCCGGCACCATCAACCAACCCGGCACAGACAAGACCTTGGAGAATACCCGCACTAACGGTACGTTCATGACGAACAACATCACGTTGGCGATGAACAGCGAAGCAATCAGCCCCCACACCAACTCCGGCTTGGTATCGAACAACACCGGACCCGGTGTAATGTTGTAGAGCGTCAGTGCGCCCATCATGACTGCGGTCGTGCCTGAGCCCGGCACACCCAGCGTCAACATTGGAATAAAGGACCCGATCGCGGAAGACGTGGCCGCAGATTCAGGCGCAACCAGACCCCGCATATCGCCTTTGCCGAATTTGGCATTGGGGTCTTTCGCTTCGATGATGCGCTTTTCCTGCGAGTACGCCACCGCCGCGGCAACACTGGCCCCGGCACCCGGTAACACCCCCACGACAAAGCCAACCAATGAGCTGCGAACAATACTCCACCACGTAAAGGCCAGCTCTTTCAGATTGAATAGTTTGCGGCCACTGGATGTCACTTCGACGCTTTGGCCCGCTATGACTTTCTCCAGCATTTCCAGCATTTCCGCGACAGCAAACAGCGCAATGACGACGACGACAAAATCGATGCCATCGGCCAGGTGAACGGACTCGAAGGTATAGCGATACACCCCCGAGTTGGCGTCCACACCGATCACCGAAATGCCCAGACCGATCATCGCTGCCAACACCCCTTTGACAGGCTCTTTACCCAACAGGCTAGTCAGGCAGCAAAATGCGAAAACCATCAGTACAAAGTACTCGGCAGGCCCGAATGCCAATGCCCATTTCGCCAATAAGGGTGCCAACAAAATGATGCCGGTCACGGACACGATGGCGCCGATAAACGCCGAACAAGCCGACAAGGACAGCGCAACGTTAGCCAGTCCCTGCCGTGCCAAGGGATAACCGTCCAGCGTCGTCATGATCGCGCTGGCTTCACCCGGCACGTTCAACAAGATGGACGTAATACGGCCACCGTACTCTGCGCCGACGTATACCGCGGCCAGCAGAATCAGCGCGGTTTCCGGAGGCAAGTTCATGGCAAAGGCAATCGGAATCAGCATTGCCACGCCGTTGACCGGGCCCAGGCCGGGCAACACGCCCACCATGGTGCCAATAAAAGAGCCTATGGCGGCGACCAACAGATTGTTCAGCGAGAACGCAACGCCAAAGCCAATGGACAAATGATCCATGATGCCGCTCATAGCAGATCTCCCAGCAGACCGGTGGGCAAGACAACATCCAACAGTCTGTCAAACAAGAAAAAGAAGAAAACGCCCATGATGACGCCACCCGCCACGCATTTCAGCCATCCACCGCCAAACAGGCGACCGACATAAACCGTCATCAGCGCCGTCGCAATAATGAAACCCAACCACTGGAATAGGAATGCGTAACCTGCAGCCCCCAATACCATCAATGCAATACGCGAATTCGCCGCCAGCGAATTCCCTTCGATAGGATTGCCGCCCTTGATTGCCAGACGCAAACCGCACAGGCCGATGATCAAGGCAACCAACATGGGGAAGGCGCGCGGCCCGACAGGCTCATAGGCAAAAGGCGCTTCGATGTCCCAGCCCGCCCATGTCATGAAGGCAGCCAGAATTAGGGCACAAATGCCCAGCGTTCGATCATTCATGATCCCGATTCCTGAAATCGATGTGCGTCAACCGTTCATCCACGCTTGGTCAAGCGCAAAGATGACGCAAAACAGGGCGCCACGAGCGGGCGCCCCCCAACACTACGTTTTTATTTTTTGATCAAGCCGAAACTATCAGCCAGCTCTCGGTACTTTTGCACCTGCTGTTTCACGTACGCATCAAGCTCGGGACCCGTTTTGTTAAACGGGAACAGGCCTTGCTGGTCGCGCAACTTCGCGTATTCCGGCGAGGCCATGGTCTTGTTAAATGCATCGACCCAGAATTGATAGTCTTCGTCGGAGACTTTGGGGCCTACGTAAAAGCCACGGATGATGGGCCAGGTGATGTCATAGCCCTGTTCTTTAGCGGTCGGCACGGAATTCAGCTTGCCTGGCAGACGTTCGTCGTTGAACACGGCCAACACACGAATCGGCGCGCCCCCTTCGAGCATGGTAAAAGCCTCGGCAGCATCACCCATATAGGCCTGAATGTGCCCGCCACGCAGCGCCGTGACGGCTTCGCCACCCCCTTCAAAGGCCACAAAGCGCATTTTGCGGAAATCAACATCCGCAGCCTTGGCCGTGAGGGCGGCTTTCATCCAGTCCTGGCTACCCACGGTACCGCCGGCGCCCAACACAACCTTGGTCGGATCCTGCTTGAAGGCCTCCATCAAGCTCTTCAGGTCGTGGTAGGGCGAATCGTTGCGGACCACGGCGACACCGTAATCCGTACCAATCCCCGCCAACCAGCGCACGTCATTGACGTTGTATTTGCCGAATTTTCCTTGGGCAATGTTCAGCAATGAACCTCCCGAAAACGCCACGACCTTGCCTGGCTCATCAGGGTGTTGTGCAACGATGTTGTTGTAGGCCACTGCGCCAATGCCACCCGGCATGTAGACGATGCGCATGGGGGACTTTAGTGCGCCGCTCTGTTTGAGGCCTTCGACCGCTAGACGGCAGGTCAAATCAAAACCGCCGCCCGGTTGAGCGGGAGCAATGCACTCGGGCCGACGGGGTTCGTCAGCAGCATGGGCGGTTGTTATGCCCAAAGATAGGGCACATGCGCCAAATACCGCAGCAAGGCGGGCTTTTAGGAAGGGTTGCATCTTGCGGTCTCCGTGAATCGCATTTTTTGGATGTCGTCGTAGGCGGGCCACTCCCATAAAAACGGGATCATGGCCAACGGATCAGAACCGTACCCAATAATGCCTTTCCGGAACCTTTCAATTTCCTGCAATTTCATGCCGCATTGCAGCATCCGGGAATGAATCCACGGTAAACACCAGTGCTGCACGCAAGCCGGGCAGAGGATCTCGGTTTTCGAGAACGATCTTGCCACCATGAAGTTCCACGATCGTGCCGACGATGGCCAGACCCAAGCCCGCGCCAGATTTGTTTTTCCCGGCGGCCCCCCGGCGGAACCGGACGGTGGCCTGAGAAATGTCGCTGGCCGACATGCCGGGCCCATGGTCTTGGACCGTGACCCTGGCATGGCGATCATCGGCATACACCCTAACGGTGACCTCGCTATTGGCTGCGGTATAGCGAATCGCGTTGTCGACCAAATTGCTGAGGGCTTCGCGCAATAGCCAGTCTATCCCCTGGATGCGAACCGGGCGGGACGCCTCCAACCCCAGATCCAGGTGACGTGCCCGGGCGGCCGGCAACAGCGTGCGGATGACGCCTTCCGCTATCTCGACCAGATCGACGTCCTCGGGCATCAGGCCGGCTTCTGCGAACGAGGCGTTCTTGGCGCGAGCCAGTGCCAGCATCTGGTTTGTCGCGCGGACGGCTCGATCTAGGCCGTCCTGCATGGCCAGCAGGACCGCGCGGATTTCTGCAGGATCCGATTCGCGTAACGCATAGGCGGTCTGAGTTCGCAAAACGGACAATGGCGTGCGCAACTGGTGAGAAGCGTCGTCCAGGAACTGTCTTTGTAGCCTCGCCTGGGCCGTATAACGGCTCATGTGACGATTTACGGCATCAACCAAGGGAGCGACCTCACCCGGAATATCTGGTGCGTCTACGGGCCTTAAATCGTCTGCCGAGCGTTTCTCCACATCCTGACGTAATCGTTCCAGGGGACGAACCGTCCGAAAAACGCTCCAGACCACGACCAGCACCACGATCAGAATGACCAGGATGTCTCGCTCGACCGAGCGCAGCAATGCCTGGTTGAGGAAACTTTGGCGCGAATCGATCGCTTCGGCAACCTGCACGACAACGCGTCCCCCGTAGTTGTTGTACAGGGGAGGATCCATTGGCCGGGCCATCGCGGCAATACGCAACGCCAACCCTTGATATTCGGCGTTAAAAAACTGAGCTTGACCCGAAATCAGCGGTGCCTTGGGCAAGGGCAGGTCTTGATTGCCAATTTCCGCCAAACCGTCTTCTGTCGCAACGCGGTAGTACAGGCTGCCATTGGCTGTGAGCTCGAAAAACTCCAGCATCAGGTAGGGCTGTTCGAGACTGAGTCCGCCGCTTGCTGTGGATATGTTGTGGTCGATGGAACGCAGTGCCCCCGCCAGAGCACGATCGTAGGCGCGATCGACTTGTTCGCGCAGTTGATAATTCGACAGCCACAAAGCGATCAACATGATGAAAACCAGCGCGGGAATCAGCCACCACAACAGCAGCGATTTCAGCGTGCGCCGATGGGCAGGCTGTGCCCAACGTAGCGGCCTAATCTTCAAGAACCGTCTCCAGGCAATAGCCTATGCCGCGCAAGGTGACGACTTGTACACCGGTGTTGGCGAGTTTTTTACGCAGTCGATGTACAAGAACCTCGATGGCCTCGAGGTTGATATCGGAATCATCAGTCTGGATGCGATCAAGAATTTGCTGTTTATTGATCGGTTCGCCGCTGCGTTGGATAAGTACGCGAAGCACAGCTTGTTCACGGGGAGATAGCTGTAACGGTTGACCGCGAACGGTAAACCGCTGTGCAGAAGTATCCAGCACCAAATCACCCAGTGTCAGTCGCGGATGTTCGCGTCCGCGACTGCGGCGAATCAAGGCAACAAGCCTGGCCTCGAGTTCTTCGAGAACAAAAGGTTTGGGCAAAAAATCATCAGCACCCTGATGCAACGTACCGACACGTTCGGTCAACGAGTCGCGGGCCGTCAGCACCAACACCGGTGTTCGGTCATCGCGACCTCGAATTTTAGCCAGCAAACTGTGCCCATCCATGCCGGGCAGGCCCAGATCCAAAATAACGGCGTCGAACTCCTCCACAGCGAGCCGTCTTTCGGCGATGTGTCCATCGTCTGCCCATTCCACCACAAATCCGGCATGACGCGCAAGGCTGCGCGACAGCCAACGTGCCAGTTCGGATTCGTCTTCGATGAGGAGTATACGCATGGCTTATTTTCGCACTGGTTGCCGCCGGCGATAGAGTATCTATGTTTTCTCTTATCTTTTTCTTTATATAAAGACTAATGATTAATGGGTGTCTGTGGATAACTGCATCAACTCAAAAAAAACATTTTATTTCATGGACTTGTAGAGGTTTTTGCTTGTGCAGCAGTTGTGTTTAGTTGGGCGAACGAAGTTGAACAACTTTTGAGGGACAGGCTAAAAGGGGGACTTGTTCAATTTGCGTCCACACGCTGTGCACAGTCTCGCGTTCTAGAGGTTATCCACAGGGGCGTTTTCGGGGAATGACGGATTTTCAGATAGTGTGTGAATGCTTACTTTCTACTAATTTCGGCAGAAAAATTTTTGTTAGAGAATTCAAGCGCAAGATATGGAGTTCTTGTGCTTGAATTCTGATTTACCGTGATATTTCCATCGAAAGGGTGATTTTTTGGTGACTATCATGTCAACCGTGCTGACTGACGTAAACCCGTCCAGCGATCATTTGTACACGACTGAAGAAGCCCGCTGGCGAGCGGTACAAGAAAGAGATGCTACTGCCGACGAGCATTTTGTCTACGCTGTATGCACGACCGGGATTTACTGTCGTCCCAGCAGTTCGGCACGCTTGCCACGCCGTGAGAATGTCAGATTTTTTGATAACCCGGCAGCGGCGCAAGCGGCGGGTTATCGACCTAGTCAGCGCGCCAGTGCAGATCGTAGCGTGGCGGCTGCTCGTCGCGCGGCGCTTGCTGCGCAGGCTTGTCGCTGGATAGAAAGTGCGCAGACGCCCCCCAGTCTGGAAGCCTTGGCTAAACAAGCGGGTGTCAGCGCCTTTCATTTTCATCGCTTGTTTAAGGCCGAAACCGGATTGACGCCGAAAGCCTACGCCAGTGCGCATCGGGCCAAGCGTTTGCGTCAGGAACTGAGCGGCGCTTGCACTGTTACGCAGGCCATCTACGAAGCTGGGTTCAATTCCAATAGCCGATTTTATGAGGCGTCGGCGGATATGCTGGGAATGCGCCCACGCGACTATAAGGCGGGAGGCGCGAATACGGTTATACGTTTCGCGGTGGGTGAGTGCTCACTTGGATCGGTTTTGGTGGCTTGTAGCGAACGAGGGATTTGTGCGATCTGGTTGGGTGATGATGCGGATCAGTTGGTAAGAGATCTGCAGGATCGCTTTCCTAATGCCCAGTTGAGCGGAAACGACCCTATTTTTGAACAGTGGGTTGCCCAAGTGGTCGGGTTTGTCGAAACACCGGCGCTGGGATTGAATCTGCCTTTGGATGTGCGTGGAACGGCATTTCAACAACGTGTCTGGCAAGCGTTGCGTGATCTGGCCCCAGGGACCACCGTCAGCTACGCCGAGATTGCCCAACGAATCGGGGCGCCCAAGGCGGTACGCGCGGTAGCCCAGGCTTGCGGCGCCAATCAGTTGGCGATTGCAATCCCTTGTCATCGTGTTATTCGGCGAGACGGGGATATTTCAGGGTACCGATGGGGCGTGGAACGTAAGCGGGAATTATTGCAACGGGAGAGGGAGTCCGATAGCGTGACCCAGGACAATTCAGGCTGTTGATGGCATCGGCGTGCCTAGCGAAACGCCAATAGCATGATGACGATGGCGACCAGTATCACGCTCAACCCTTTCCAGAAGGCGAGCGGGTTGCGCTCTAACAGAGATATGTGCCCGCGCCCGGTGTTTGCATGAGGATGCTGCAATGCGTAGACGAATTCGGACAGTTCTTGATAACGCGCTTGCGGATCGGGATGTACGGCTTGACTCAATACCCTATCGACCCAGGCAGGAATTGCGCGTTGATCATTCAAGACGGAGTCATATTGCAAACGGCGTTGGGCGGCACGCGTCCGGACTTTTGCCACTTGCGTACCGTAGGGCAATCGACCTGTGAGCATCTGATAGGTAATGACCCCTAAAGCATAGATGTCAGAGACGGTAGAGCCGGATTCGCCTAAGAAATATTCAGGAGCCGAATATTGCGCGGTGCCAAGTATTTGTGGGATGGGATGACCAATCGCTATTTCCGCGATGCCCGCAACCCGTGTCGAACCAAAATCAATAATTCGAGCTGTTCCGTCTGGGTCGATCAAGATGTTGTCGGGACGTAGATCTTGATGGATCATTTCTTGTCGATGAAATGCTTGTAGACCTTTTGCGATCTGCTCGATGATGTGAATGACTTGATCGAGCGTCGGGTCGGGGTGTTCATCCATCCACTGTGTCAACGTGATGCCTTCGAGATATTCGCAAACGGTGTAAAGACTCAGGCGGGTGCGCGTTTGCGGCCAGGCTTTGAGCACGTGACGACTATCAATACGCCTGGCTATCCATTCCTCCATCAATAGCCGTTCCAGATAAACGGGATCGTGACGTAGATCTAACGACGGAATCTTGATCGCGACGTGAACGTCGGTGCCGATATCAACGGCGCGATAGACATGACTGCGGCTGCTGGCATGGCGCTGTTCAATAATCCGGAAACCTTCGAACACGGTACCGGCGGTTAACAGAGGCGGGCATGGCAATGTCCCCGCTAGATGGGCGATTTCGCTCGTATCAGCCGACGGCAGTTCATCGATTCGCACGATTTGCACGGTCAGGTTGTCGGTGCTGCCGCAGGTGTAGGCAATGTCCCGCAATGTCTGTGCGGCGAGATCCAGCACATCGGCATGCATGGCAATGGCATTGACGATGGCTGCGGGGTGAAGATGTTCGTACACGCCGTCCGTCGCCAAGATAAAGATATCCCCGATTTCGAGGCGCTGGGTGTGATAGTCGATCTCTACATGGCGAGACAAGCCCAATGCTCGACTGAGATAACTTTTATCGTGCGCGAGCCAGATACGATGGTCTTCGGTGAGTTGCTCTAGCGTTTCACCACGCAGTCGAAAAATACGGGCATCACCGATATGGAAAAGATGGGCCGTGGTGGATTTCAACACCAAGGCACTCATTGCACAGACGTAGCCGCGATCTTGATCGTGACGGTGCTGACTCTGGCGTGTCTGTGCATGCAGCCAGCCGTTGGCGGCGTGCAAGACGCGTTGCGCCGATTTTTTAACCGACCAGGTTTCGGGGGTGCAGTAATAGTCTTCAAGAAAACTCGCGACAGCGGTTTCGCTGGCGATGTGGCTGACGCCGCTGCTGCTGATGCCGTCGGCGATGGCGACGGCAATGCCTTTCGTGTCCAACAACGGCTTGCCTGGAATACATAGGCCGTGAAAGTCCTGGTTGCTGGGCTTACGGCCCCGGTCGGAATACTGTCCTGCCGTGACGCGTAATTGCTTTACGACAGGTTGGAATACGAAGCGATCCATGTGTGGGGCCGGCATAACGATGCGGACGTTAATCGGTACTGCGATTAGTTAAAATGACGTTTGGGCGCAGTCCTGATATGGGTGGTGTACAACGTCAGTCCGGTCAATGAGATACCACCGATCAGGTTGCCCAGTACCACGGGGAGTTCATTCCAGATCAGATAGTCCATCACAGAGAAATTGCCACCCAGGATCAGTGCCGACGGGAACAAGAACATGTTGACCACGGAGTGTTCAAATCCCATGTAAAAAAACAGCATGATGGGCATCCACATGGCAATGACTTTGCCGCTGACACTGGTGGAGATCATCGCACCGACAACGCCCAGCGACACCATCCAATTGCACAACACCGCGCGGATAAAAATCGTCAACATACCCGCCGCGCCGTATTCTTTGTAGCCTAGCGTACGACTTTCCCCGATATGTGAAATCACCTCTCCGACCTTCCCGGCGGGGATAGAAAATCCATACGTGAACACAATGGCCATCAATACGGCGACGGTAAGCGCACCGATAAAGTTGCCGACAAAAACGATGCCCCAGTGCTTCAGAATGGCGCCGGGTGTGACACCGGGTCGCTTGTCTAACCAAGCCAGGGGCGTCAGCATGAATACGCCGGTCAGCAAGTCAAAACCCATCAAATACAGAATGCAAAAACCGACGGGGAACAGGGCGGCTCCCAGAATAGGCAATCCGGTTTGCACATTGATCGTTACCGCGAACACGGCGGCAATCGCCAGAATGGCTCCGGCCATGCAAGCGCGAATCAACGCGTCGCGCGTGGCCATATAAATTTTCGACTCGCCCGCGTCGACCATCTTGGTGACGAATTCTGAAGGGACCAGGTAGGACATATGTTGCGTTCCTATATCGGGAAAGAGGCTTTCAACAGCCAAAAAAACAAAAAGGCGCCCATGACCGGAGAGGGTCAAAGGCGCCATTGCCTGGGACTTGAATGAGTTGTCGTGCCGAACGGAGTTCGTCAGGAGAGATAAAGCAACAAGTGTGCCAACGCAGGAAGGCTGGTGATTACCCCGGCCAAGTCGGGCCTCGGGGGCGGTACATCCCTGGCTTGTTCTTCAATGTGGTGCAAAAAATGGGGCTAGCGCACGGGCATGCACTGTTCTGATGCATGGTTATCGGTCGATGTCAGGTCTGATGCCGACCGCCCAGATGCGTCAGAAGGCTCTGCATAGGTGGTGTCAGTGTTTTCCATTCTCGGAAGCACAGACACAGTTGCCGGCGTGCCCAGTCTTCGGCCAGTGCCAAGGTGTGGTAACCCAGCTTGCGTTGATAACGGTGGGCAATGCCTTGCGGCACGATGCCCACACCGATGCCGTGCGCCACCATTTCGCACAGCCCTTCGAAGGTTTTCATGCGTATGCGTAATGTCAGCGTCCCACCGACGGCATTGGCCTGCTCATTGATGTGATCCTGTAATGCGTTGCCGTACGCCAGGCCGACAAACGACTCACCCAGAAGGTCAGTCAAGCGGAGGGTGCGGTGCTGTTCGAAACGGTGTCCTGCCGGCACGATTAAAACGAGGTGGTCCTTTGCGACGGGCTGTAGCTCAAGGCCATTCGCGTCGACGGCATCGGACACGATGCCGGCTTGTGCCAGGCCAGCCGTAATGGTTTTGACGATCTCCGTACTGGTGCGTTCTTTTAGATCGAGATACAACTGTGGTCGGCTGGCTAACCAGGGGGCGAGCCGCTGCGGCAGAAACTCCGTGAGTGCTGCCGTGTTTGCGTACAGATGTAGCGTGCCGCGCGCGCCTGTGGAAAAGTCTTTGAGTTCAACCTTAAGCAAATCCTGTTGGCGCAGGATCAAGCGGGCGTGATGTGCCAAGGCCTCTCCGGCTTCGGTAGTGAGGACACCGCGCGAGTGCCGCGTCAGCAAGGCGACGCCGGCGTCCGTTTCGATATTGCGCAGCCGTTCACTGGCAGAAGCCAGTGCCAAGTTCGCACGCGCGGCACCCTGAGTGATGCTGCCGGCATCCACCACGCACAGAAATAGTTGTAGATCTGCCAGGTCAAACCGCATAGCGTCACGCGCTTCCTTTCAGCCTTCGGATGGTCCGAAGGCAAACACCCGAAAACCGCATTGTGCCAAGCTATGAAAAAGACTCCAATAGCGACATGACTGAATCCACGATTTTCTTTTTATCTTTCACCCTGACGTTTCTGGCCGCTGGATTGGTGAAGGGTGTTACTGGAATGGGCCTGCCCACCGTGGCGATGGGATTGCTGGGCTCGGTGGTCCCACCCGCGACAGCGGCAGCGATATTGGTGATTCCGTCATTTGTGACCAACGTCTGGCAATTGCTGGCGGGACCCGCGACGGCGTCGTTGCTACGCCGTTTGTGGCCCATGATGCTGGCGGTCATGGTGGGAACGGTAGGGGCGGCGGCGCTGTTGGTGCGCGTGGACCCGCTGTGGTCGGCATTTTCGCTAGGTGTGGCGCTGGTCGTGTACTCGGTGTATTCGTTGTTTGCACCGGCGTTGTCCGTTGAGCCGCGAATTGAATCTTGGCTATCACCGGTGATTGGCATGTTGACCGGTGTTGTGACGGGCGTCACAGGCGTGTTCGCTATCCCGGCCGTGCCTTACTTGCAGTCCCTGAACTTGGACAAGGACGAATTGGTCCAGGCGCTGGGCCTGTCATTCACCGTATCCACGATTGCACTGGCGATTGGCCTGATGGTGTATGGGGCGTTTCAGTTGAATCAGTTGGGGTTATCTGCCCTGGCCATCGTTCCAGCATTGATTGGCATGTGGTTGGGACAGAAAGTGCGGGCGATGATCAGCCCCAAGCGATTCCGCCAGTGCTTTCTGGTGTTTATGGTTTTGCTGGGATTGGAGTTGACTTCGCGACCGTTTTTTTGAGATTACTTCCCAATACAAAAACTCGAAAAAATCTCCCCCAGCAGATCATCGCTGGTAAACCGGCCGGTAATACTGCTCAGGCTGTCATGCGCCAACCGCAACTCTTCGGCAAATAGATCCAATACGCGGTCGTCCTGCGCGGCGTGTTCAGTCGCGGTGCTGAGATGCTCGGCGGCGTCTTGTAGTGCGTGTAGGTGGCGTTCTCGTGCCAGCCAGGGGGATTCCGCACCGGGGTTCCAGCCAGCCAATGCAAGGAGCTGATTGCGCAGCTCATCCAGACCCGCGCCTTCGCGAGCGGAAATACCCAATTGCCCTTGAACGGCGACAAAGGGCTGATCCAGCAGATCTACCTTGTTAAATACCGTTAGTAATGGCGTGCGCGCAGGCAAGCGTGCGACGATTTGCGTATCGAGTTCGTCCGCGGGTTGGGTGGCGTCTTGCAGGTGCAGGATAACGTCGGCGCGCTCGATTTCCTTCCAGGTGCGCGCGATGCCGATGCTTTCGACGGTGTCGTCGGTCTCGCGCAGACCGGCCGTGTCGACGATGTGCAGGGGGACGCCGTCGATGTGGATTTCTTGTACGACCTTGTCGCGCGTCGTGCCGGCAATGGGGGTCACGATGGCGATGTCGTCGCCGGCCAGCGCGTTCAAGAGGCTGGATTTTCCTACATTGGGCTTGCCTGCCAGCACCACGTGCAGTCCTTCGCGCAGGATGACGCCCTGGCGGGCCTGGGCGATGAGGGTGTTCAGGTCGGCGGCCAGGGCTTCCAATGTGGGGCGTGCCTGGTATTTTTCGAGAAAATCGATTTCTTCTTCGGGAAAATCCAGGGTGGCTTCGACCAGCATGCGCAGGTGAATGATCCGATCTGACAGGGCATTGACCTGGGCGGAAAATTCGCCGGACAATGAGGCCATCGCGCCGCGGGCGGCTGCTACGGACGATGCGTCAATCAGATCGGCCACGGCTTCGGCCTGAGCGAGGTCCATTCGGTCATTCAGAAACGCGCGACGGGTGAATTCGCCGGGCTCGGCCAGCCGAACACCAAGATCGGCGCCCGCTTCGAGGCAGCGATCCAGAATACGTCGCAAGACGGCGGGGCCACCGTGCCCTTGTAACTCGAGTACGTCTTCGCCGGTATAAGACTGCGGCGCCCGGAAATATAAGGCGATACCTTCGTCCAGTTGTTCGCCGTTGGCAGCCATGAAGGGCAAATAGTGGGCGTGGCGTGGCGTGAGTGCGCGGCCGAACAGATGACGTGCCAGGGCCGATAAATCAGGGCCAGACACCCGAACAACGCCGATGCCGCCACGGCCGGGGGCGGTGGCGATTGCGACGATGGGGACCTGTGTAGACGGGGACATGGGTGATTCATTCAATACGGCAATAAGGGAATATAACTGTTGCGCAGGCAAGTGTTTGCTGGTTAATGTTTGCCGGCAGTCCAACCTACACAGCCACATTGCACAGGCTAGGAGAGCACGATGGCGTCTCATTGGTTACGTTTATTGGCGGGCGGCACACTATCGGCGGCGATCGCGTTAAGCATGATGGCGCCTGCCGCGGCGCGAGATCTGGTGGTAGCGCTCAAAACTGAGCCCAGCTCGATGGATCCGCAATATCACGCGCTGACGCCCAACACGCAGATTTCTCAAACGCTGTTTGATCCGCTGGTGCGTTCTGACTCTAAATTACAGCCGATACCGGCGCTGGCTGAGTCCTGGACCGTGGATGGAAATGTCTGGACATTCAAGCTGCGTCCGAATGTCAAGTTTTCGGATGGCTCGCCGTTTACCGCTGAGGACGTCGTGTTTAGCTACGACCGTATCCCCAAGGTGCCTAATAGTCCGTCACCGTTCACGCTGTATTTGGGTTCGGTCGCCAAGACCGAAGCGGTGGATCCGCTGACGCTGCGTATTACGACCAAAGCGCCCGCGCCGAATCTGCTGATTAATCTGGCGCAGCTGCCGATTCTGTCAAAGACCGCGGCGGCGGGCCCTGCCCCGGAAGGCAAAACGACGACCGAGCTCAATAGCGGCAATGGGTTGGCGGGGACGGGCCCCTATAAATTTGTGTCCTGGAAGCGGGGCGCGGAGTTGGTGTTTGCACGCAATGAGAACTATTGGGGCAAAGCGCCAGAATGGGATCGCGTGATCTATCGTCCAATGTCTAATGCGGCGAGCCGCGTTGCCGCTTTGCTCGCGGGCGACGTGGACTTGATTGAGGATCCTCCCACCGACGACTTGGCCAACCTGAAAAAGAACAAAGATTTGTATGTCCAGGAAACGCCTTCGGTGCGGGTGATGTATGTGGCGATGGACCAGTTTGCCGAGCCCTCGCCAGGGATTCCGGGGCTGACTAAAAATCCGCTAAAGGATAAGCGGGTGCGTGAAGCGCTGTCGCTGGCGATCAACCGCGATGCGATCGTTGACCGCGTGATGGGCGGCGTGGCCAAGGCGGCGGGCAATATGCTGCCAGTCCCCATGTTCGGGGCATCGAAAGCGCGTGCCGAGGCACCCAAGGCCGATGTGGAAAAAGCCAAAGCGCTGTTGAAAGAGGCGGGCTATCCCGACGGGTTTTCAATCACGCTGGGCGCACCCTCAGGTCGTTATGTGAACGACTCCAAGGTCGCGCAGGCAGTGGCTTCCATGTGGTCGCGCATTGGGGTTAAAACGAACGTTGAAGCGCTTGCTCCATCGGTGTTCTTCAAAAAGCGTGATAGCTATGCGTTCAGTGCTTATCTGGCGGGCTGGTCAGTGACCAGCGGCGAAATGTTGAATCCGTTAGCGTCGCTGCTGATGACCCGCAATCCGGATGCCGGCGAAGGCACGACCAACCGGGGTCGTTATTCCAATCCCGAAATGGATAAGCTGGCGCGTGAAGCCGCCGGCACCATGGACGAGGCCAAGCGCGAGGAGTTGCTGATCAAGGCCAGCGACATGGCGATGGACGATTACGCCATGCTGCCGTTGCATTTCGAGCTGTCGGTTTGGGCGATGAAGAACGATATCCGTTATGAGGGTCGACCCGATCAGACCACCTTGGTGCAATACGCGACGTTGAAAAAATAAGCCAGGAGTCGACTCGACGTGCTGGCCACTATCATTCGCAGGTTGTTGCAGACGCTGGTTGTGATGCTGGTCATGTCGGCGTTGGTCTTTGCAGGGATTTATCTGGTCGGCGATCCGATATCGATGCTGGCCAGTCCGGAGGCGACCGATGCCCAGCGTGAGGCGATTCGCGTCTCGCTGGGCTTGGACAAGCCTCTCTGGATGCAGTATCTGGTGTTCCTGGGACACGCGATACAGGGGAATTTCGGAAGCAGTTTTTTAACCGGCGAGCCGGCCATGCGCTTGATTCTGGAGCGCATGCCGGCAACGCTGGAGCTCGCCTGTGTTGCGATGCTGATGTCGGTGCTCATCGGCGTCCCGCTGGGAATTTTGGCGGGCTTGCGTCCCACGGCCGTAGGATCACGCGCCATCATGACGGGATCCGTGCTGGGATTTTCCTTGCCGAATTTTTGGGTCGGGTTGATGCTGATCATGCTGTTCGCCGTCATGCTGGGTTGGCTGCCTGCAAGCGGACGCGGTGATACGGTACCTGTGTTTGGTGTGCAGTTGAGCGTATTGACGCTGGATGGCTGGGCCAGTCTGATTTTGCCTGCGACGACGATTGCGCTGGCCAAGTGCGCCATGATTGTGCGAGTAACGCGCGCGGCTACGCGGGAAGCGCTGCCCATGGACTACATCAAGTTTGCGCGCGCCAAGGGATTGGCGGAAAAGCGCGTGCTGGGCGTGCACTTGCTCAAGAACATCCTGATTCCCATCGTCACCATTGCCGGGCTGGAGTTTGGTCAGGTGGTCGCATTTGCGGTCGTTACCGAGACCGTATTTTCATGGCCGGGCATGGGCAAGCTGTTGATTGATTCTATCGTCAATCTGGATCGCCCCGTGGTGGTGGCCTATTTGATGTTGATCGTATTTTTCCTGGTCACTTTGAATCTCGTGGTGGACATCATCTATACCGTATTGGACCCGCGCGTACGTTTGGAGCGCCGAGCATGACGACGCCGGTTTCCCCGGTGGAGACGGCCGCGCCGTCCCTACCTACCGCTCGGGTAGAGACCCCGCTGCGTCGCTTCATGGTGGATTTCTGTGCCAGTAA
Organism: Bordetella tumulicola; assembly: GCF_054779135.1. NCBI lineage: Bacteria > Pseudomonadati > Pseudomonadota > Betaproteobacteria > Burkholderiales > Alcaligenaceae > Bordetella > Bordetella tumulicola. The sequence goes on from NZ_BAAGYU010000010.1 coordinate 25,492, forward strand.
ATTGGCTTTGCTGGGGGTGTTTCTGCTGCTGTTGACAGTAGGCGCTGCGTTGTTTGCGCCGTGGCTGGCGCCGCAGAATCCGTTTGATATCGCTACGCTGGATATTATGGATTCCAAATTACCGCCGGGCAGTGTCAGTAGCGATGGCAGCATCACGTATTGGTTGGGTACCGATGGTCAGGCACGGGATGTGTTCTCGGCGATTTTGTATGGTATGCGGACCAGCTTGATGGTGGGGGCGATTTCGGTCCTGGCAGCCTTCGCGATTGGGGCGACGGTCGGGTTGATTGCCGCGTATTTTGGGGGGCGGATTGACGCGTTTCTGATGCGCGCAGTGGATATTCAGCTGTCATTCCCAGCGATCTTGGTGGCGTTGATATTGCTGGCCATCCTGGGCAAAGGGGTGGATAAGGTCATCATCGCGTTGGTGGTGGTGCAATGGGCGTACTTTGCGCGTGCGGCGCGTGGCGCGGCCCTGGTGGAGCGCGGTAAAGAATACGTTGAGGCGGCACGATGTCTGTCACTGGGGTGGGGGCGGGTGCTGTTTCGCCATGTTCTGCCTAACTGTATGCCGCCGCTGATCGTGATCGCGACCATTGATTTGGCCCATGCAATTGCCCTTGAGGCCACACTGTCGTTTTTGGGAGTTGGCGTGCCGGTGACCGAACCGTCGTTGGGCATGCTGATCTCGAACGGTTTTGAATACTTGTTGTCAGGGCTGTATTGGATCTCGTTTTTCCCTGGGATCGCCTTGGCGGTCGCCATCATCGGCATCAATCTTGTGGGCGATCACTTGCGTGATGTGTTGAACCCGCATAACGCGGCTTAACCGGTGCACGGGCCATGAGTTCTCCTACCACAATGAGTTCCCCCGAGAGCGTCGAAAGCATGGCCCATGCTAAGCCGCCCGTGCTGGAAGTCCGCGAATTAAAAACCCACTTTTTTACGCGTGCCGGCGTGATCAAGGCCGTGGATGGCGTGGACTTGTCGGTAGGTCCGGGCGAAATTCTGGGGTTGGTCGGCGAGTCGGGTTCTGGCAAAAGTATCACTGGGTTCTCTTTGCTGGGCTTGGTCGACGCGCCTGGTCGGATCGTGGGCGGCGAGATTCGTTTTAATGGGGAGGATCTGCGCGGCGTGACGGCGCAACGCTGGCGTGAGTTGCGGGGCAACGATATCGCGATGATCTTTCAAGATCCCATGATGACGCTGAACCCGGTGCTGCGTGTTGATACGCAAATGGTAGAAACGGTATTGGCGCATCGCCGTGTCAGCCGTGCCCAGGCACATGCCCGCGCACTGGAGGTGTTGACCAAAGTGGGCATTCCCTCGCCGCAGGAGCGATTGCGCGCCTATCCGCATGAGTTATCGGGCGGTATGCGGCAGCGTGTGGCGATCGCGATTGCCCTGTTGAATGATCCACGCCTGATCATTGCCGATGAGCCAACGACGGCATTGGATGTGACCATTCAAGGGCAGATCCTGTACGAGATGCAAAAGCTCTGCCGCGAGACGGGCACCGGACTGATCTGGATTACCCATGATCTGGCGGTCGTCGCTGGCTTGGCGGATCGTGTGGCCGTGATGTACGCGGGCCGCGTGGTGGAGACGGGGACGACAACCGACGTGATCAGTCACGCACTGCATCCGTACACCCATGGCCTGATCGCGTCGATTCCGACGCCGCATACGCGCGGCAAGCCGCTCGATCCGATACCCGGCATGACGCCGTCGCTATTGAATCTGCCAGAAGGCTGTGCGTTCCGTACGCGCTGTAGTCGTGCGACGGATGCCTGTCTACAGGGGCCGCAAGCCGTCGAGCATCGGCCCGGGCATTGGGCGCGTTGCTGGCATGCAGGAGAACGCTAGTGCAGACTGTTGAGCTCGAAAAGCCGGATCCTATCGCTCGCGAGATCACGGCGCCTATCTTGTCGTTGCGGCAGGTCGAGCAACACTTCGTGCAGCCCGTCGATATCGCCGGCCGTATTGCCAATCTGTTCGGCGCTGGCCTGAAGACGTTGGTGGTCCAAGCGGTGGCCGGCGTGGATCTGGAGGTCTATCCCGGCGAGGTGATCGGGATCGTCGGAGAGTCGGGCTGCGGTAAGTCGACGTTGGGTCGGATGGTGTCAGGTATTCTGCCACCGACGCGGGGAGAGATTGATTATCAGGGCACGCCGGTCGCGCAGATGTCGGGCAAGCAGCGGCGTGCCTATGAGCTGGGCGTGCAGATGATTTTTCAGGATCCGTACGCATCACTGAACCCTCGGATGCGAGTGCTGGATATCGTTGGCGAGGCGCCTGTCGCACACGGCCTGATCCGATCAGGTGACAAGGCGAACTATGTGGCTGGGCTCATGCGTCAGGTGGGTCTCGATCCGACGTATGCACAGCGTTATCCCCATCAGTTTTCGGGCGGACAACGTCAGCGTATAGGTATTGCACGCGCCTTGGCGCTTAAACCGTCGATTATTGTGTGCGATGAAGCGGTCGCGGCATTGGATGTGTCGATCCAGGCGCAGGTATTGAATCTGTTCGCGCAATTGCGTCGCGAGCTGGACCTGACCTATCTGTTCATCAGCCATAACCTGAGTGTGGTGAGCCACATTTCTGACCGGGTGGCTATTATGTATTTGGGGCGCATAGTTGAGATTGCGCCCACGGATGAGGTGTTTTCGCGGGCGAATCATCCCTATACACAGGCCTTGCTGAAAGAGCTGCCGGATCTGCGCCCGGGTCGTCGCGATTATCGGCCTATCAAGGGTGAGTTGCCGTCGCCGCTGTCTCCCCCTACCGGCTGTGCTTTTCATCCGCGTTGTCCGCACGCCATGCCACGTTGTGCCACGGAGCGCCCGTTGCTGCGCGCTGTGGCGACCGGCCATGCCAGTGCCTGTCATTTGAACGACGAGCTGTCCGGTCGCTCACCGTCCGGTTAATGCCTGACGTGTGATGGTGATGTGCTAAAAGTTAGACATCCGACGCGGTTTCTTGTTGTCTTGCCTCTATTTGTTTTGCCCTATTGCCATGAAAACTCTAGATGAAATCGAACGTGCCCACGCTGATCTGACCGCTTTGCGACGTGATATTCATGCACATCCCGAACTGGCCTTTCAAGAAACCCGCACCTCGGCGCTCGTGGCCGAGCGTTTGCGCAGTTTGGGTATAGAAGTGCACACGGGGCTCGGAAAAACGGGTTTGGTGGGGGTGCTGAAATCAGGCAACAGTGGCAAGACGGTAGGGCTGCGTGCCGATATGGATGCCTTGCCGATGCCTGAGCACAATCGCTTTGCGCATAAATCGACGATCGCCGGACGTATGCATGGTTGCGGCCATGATGGGCATACGACGATATTGTTAGGAGCGGCGGCGTATCTGGCGAAACACCGGAATTTTGACGGCACCGTGCACTTCATTTTTCAGCCTGCGGAAGAAGGCGGCAATGCGGGCGCGCGCGCCATGATGGACGATGGTCTGTTTGATCGGTTCCCTTGTGATGCGGTGTTTGGGTTGCACAATATGCCAGGCATGCCTGTCAACCAGTTCGGTTTTCGCAGTGGCCCGGCCATGGCGTCGAGCAATCGGTGGGATATCACCATTCGTGGCGTTGGTGGCCATGCGGCGCAACCGCATGCCGCGGTGGATCCCATCGTTATCGCGGCCGATATGGTGCATGCCTTGCAGACCTTGATTTCGCGTAGCAAGGATCCCCTGGCGTCGGCGGTGTTGACGATTACGCAGATTCACGCGGGCGATGCCTATAACGTGATTCCGGGCGAAGCCATTTTGCGTGGCACGGTACGTACCTATACGGTCGAGGTGCTGGACAAGATCGAAGAAGGCATGCGGCGTATCGCCACGACGCTGCCCCAGGTGTATGGCGGGACAGGTGAACTGGATTTCGTGCGCGCGTATCCTCCCCTGGTGAATTGGGAAAAGGAAACCGCGTTCGCCGCGGACGTGGCACGCGAGGTGTTTGGCCAAGAGCAGGTCAACTGCGATATTCCTGCCTTTATGGGTGCGGAAGACTTTTCTTTTTATCTGGAGCAAGTACCGGGTTGTTATCTGTTTTTGGGTAATGGCGAGGGTGACCATCGCATTGCCAGCTATCATGGCATGGGGCCTTGCCAGTTGCATAACCCGAATTACGACTTTAATGATGCGTTGTTGCCGGTTGGCGCCACCTATTGGGTCAAGTTGGTCGAGAGATTCCTGGCCAAGGCATAGTTTGCTTATAAGTTAATAGCTCGATGTTTATATGAGAAAAAGCTCTGATCAAACACCGATAACGTTGTTTGGGTTTGAATAAGGCTTTTGCATAATGGGTCGCTCAGAGTTCCGGAGCGACCCATGTCTACACAAAGCAACGCGGCACGTCTTGATGAGGTGTCCGACGACACCGCCCAGGCATTCGAGGTATTGCCTCTGCCGGGTGGTATCGGTGCGGAAATTGTCGGCATTAACCTCGGGCTCCCGCTAAATACGAGCGATTTTGCGCGCGTGCATCGCGCCCATCTGGATCACCACGTGGTGGTGTTTCGCGATCAACGCATTACGCCGCGGCAGCACATCGACTTTAGTCGCCGTTTTGGCAAGTTGATGATCCACGTGCTGCATCAGTTTCACCTGGCGGGGCATCCCGAGATCCTGATCGTCTCGAACATCATCGAGGACGACAAGCCGGTGGGTCTGGGCGACGCGGGCAAATACTGGCATTCCGATATTTCCTACAAGCCGCTGCCCAGTCTGGGGTCGCTGCTGCATGCGCAGGAATTACCGGCCGAGGGCGGCGATACCTTGTTCGCTGATATGCATCTGGCTTATGACTCGTTGCCCGCGCATCTGCGCCAGGCACTCGACGGTCGTCAGGCGGTGCATTCTTACTTGGCCAAATACGGCCAGATGCAGAAAGAAGCGAATTGGCGCCCTACCCTCAGCGCCGAGCAATTAGCACAGGTCAAAGAGGTCGTGCACCCTGCTGTGCGTATACATCCCGAGACGGGGCGCAAAGCGCTGTTTGTCAGCGAAGGCTTCACCACGCGCATCGAAGGAGTACCCGCCGATGAAAGCCAGCAGATCCTGGATGAGGTTTTTGCGCACAGCGTCAAGCCCGAGCACATTTATCGCCATCAGTGGCGTGATCACGATTTGGTTTTTTGGGACAACCGATCCTTGATTCATTTGGCTGGCGGCACGCCGACGCACTTGCGCCGAAAACTCTACCGAACCACCATTGAAGGCGATCTGCCATTCTAATCATGCCTATTTCTCGAAGTTTTCAGGAACGTGTGGGGCACGCTGTTGGCGCGGGCGTGCTGGCCGTTGTCATTGCAGTGCTGGCGCTTGCATCACCGACGCCGGCTATCGCAGCAGAACGTCTGCGTATCGCGGAGCAGTACGGGATTGTCTATTTGCTGTTGAACGTGGCACGTGATCAGCAATTGATCGAAAAATACGGCAAGCAAGCGGGTGTCGATATCGAGGTCGAGTGGGTCAAACTATCGGGCGGGGCGGCAGTCAATGATGCGCTGCTGTCCGGTGGTGTGGACATCGCGGCAGCGGGCGTCGGGCCCTTGCTGACGATTTGGGATCGCACGCATGGCCGCCAGAACGTCAGAGGCGTCGCGTCGCTGGGTAATTTCCCGTACTACTTGGTGTCGAATAACCCCGCCGTGAAAACCATTGCCGACTTTACGGACAAGGATCGTATTGCCCTGCCGGCAGTCAGCGTATCGGTGCAAGCGCGCGTATTGCAGATGGCCGCGGCAAAGCAATGGGGCGATGCCGAGTTTGCCAAGCTCGACAACATTTCAGTGGCCCTGCCACATCCCGATGCTACGGCGGCGATTATTTCGGGCGGGACGGAGATCACGGCCCATTTCGGCAATCCGCCTTTTCAAAATCAAGAGCTGGCACAGAATCCGGATGCTCACATCGTGCTGAACTCGTACGATGTACTGGGCGGGCCCGCGGCCTCGACCGTGTTGTTCGCAACGGAGAGGTTTCGCAACGAGCATCCTGAGACCTATGGTGCGTTCCTGAAGGCGTTGCTGGAGGCGGCCGAGTTTGTGACTGCGCATCCGCAAGAGGCGGCTGATATCTATCTGCGTGTCACGGGCGCCAAGTTGGATCGCGATTTTCTGATCAAGGTCATTACCGATCCAGAGGTGAAGTTCACGTTGCAGCCAAACAATACCTTGGGCCTGGCGAAGTTCATGCACAAGGTTGGGGCGATCAAGCGTCCGGTCGAAAGGTGGCGTGATTACTTTTTCGACGACCCTGCGATTGGCGAGGGGAGCTGATATGCCCGGCCTCCCATCCCCGTTGCTGCAGGTCCGCGATCTCACCCTGGAATACAAGACGCCGCAGCGCCGCGTCCGTGCGACACACGAGGTCAGCTTCGATGTCTATGACGGTGATCGGTACATTCTGCTGGGGGCATCGGGGTGCGGAAAATCGACGCTGCTCAAGGCGATTGCGGGGTTTGTGCCGCCCGCCTCCGGACAGATTTTGCTGGATGATAAGGCGGTCGCGGGCCCGGGCCCGGACCGCATCGTGGTGTTCCAGGAGTTCGATCAACTGCCTCCGTGGAAAACCGTGTTGCACAACGTGGTGTTTCCACTGGTGGCGACAGGGAAACTGCGTCGTGCCGAGGCGCATGAGCGTGCCCTGCATTACCTGGACAAAGTCGGGTTGGCCGCGTTTGCAGATGCTTACCCGCATACGCTGTCGGGTGGCATGAAGCAGCGCGTGGCGATTGCCCGCGCGCTGGCCATGCAGCCGCGCGTGTTGTTGATGGATGAACCGTTTGCGGCGCTCGATGCATTGACGCGCCGCAAGATGCAGGAAGAGCTGCAAGCCTTGTGGGAAGACGCGCATTTCACGTTGTTGTTTGTGACGCACTCTATCGAAGAAGCGCTGGTGCTAGGCAATCGTATTTTGCTGTTGTCGCCGCATCCGGGCCGGGTCCGTGCCGAACTGAATGCGCACCAGTTCAATCTGCGCAGCCAAGGGTCCGCGGCATTTCAATCTGCCACGCGACGCATTCATGACCTGCTGTTTGATGCGCCTTCGCATCAAGATTCTGATCAAGAAACGCAGCGGCTCGCCGCTTGATTTACCTAACCAAGGAATGTGCCATGACGCTAGGCGCAGAGGGTGCCTTGGCGCGCCCGGAAGTCGAATACGTATTGCCCCCTGTACCGGGATTGGCCGCCGAGGCGCCTCTGCCCTGGTACGAACGCTTGCGGCAACATGCGGCGTTTCGCAAGACATTGATCCTGCTGGCGCTGGCCCTGCTGTGGGAGGCGGCGGCCCGCTATACCGATAACGATTTGCTGTTGCCCGGGGCCTGGCAGACAGCTCAAGCCTTTGTACACGGGATGATCGACGGAGAGTTGCCGGCGCGTGCGCTGCAATCGCTGTTGGTGTTGCTAAAGGGCTATGCCGCCGGCATTGTGTTGGCCTTCTTGTTGACGACGCTGGCGGTCTCGACGCGCGTGGGCCGCGACATTTTGTCGACCTTGACGGCCATGTTCAACCCCTTGCCCGCGATTGCTTTGCTGCCGTTGGCTTTGCTGTGGTTTGGTTTAGGTGAAGGCAGCTTGGTGTTTGTGCTGATTCACTCGGTCTTGTGGGCGCTGGCGTTGAATATTTATTCGGGGTTCCTGGCGGTCCCGGAAACGTTGCGCATGGCGGGTCGCAATTATGGGTTACAGGGACCGCGCTATGTGCTGAGTATTTTGGTGCCCGCCGCCCTGCCCGCAATCGTCGCCGGGTTGCGTATCGGCTGGGCCTTTGCCTGGCGTACGCTCATTGCTGCAGAGCTGGTGTTTGGGACATCCAGCGGCAAGGGTGGCTTGGGCTGGTATATCTTCCAGAACCGCAACGAGCTCTATACCGATCGCGTCTTTGCGGGCCTGGCCGCCGTGGTGATTATCGGGTTGGTGGTAGAAAATCTGGTTTTCAATACGCTGGAGCGGGTCACGGTGCGGCGTTGGGGGATGCAGCGCTAACCTGGCCTCGTTAGCCCGCCTGTTGGTGGCCTTCGGCTATTTCAAGCGCAGCGCGGCGGCGTGAACAGATTGAGTGAGTTGCCTGATGTTAAGGATACAAATCAAGTTTCCTCGTTGATATTTTTTAGCTAGAGATTGGTGTGGCCAGGATGGAACTACGGTAATCGGGGTGTTACTTACACCACACGTATTACATTTCAGGAACTAGGTATGGCCATATCTATCGACAATTACGCGTTTAATGAGTCGCGCATTCAGACCATTCTCAATTCGAAATCGTTAGCCGACGCCCAGCGCATGGGGATCATCGACTACGTCATGGATTTTCTGCGTGGCTGGGTTAAGCATGCGCAGATTCAGAAACTTTTCGAGCAGATAGATGATCTTTCAGCTGGACTCGATTCGGAGGTTGAGCGCTTGGTGCGTTTCGAGACACTTCGGGGGTTGGCCGCACAACATCATCTCGATAAATTCAGGGTGGATGTGTCGATAGCGCTTGATCGAAGCGCCTGGAGCTATACGTTTTCTGTGGGCGATAGACAGATATTCGCGAAAGAGAATATCGCCTTGGATTGTGAACGGGGCGATTACGATGTGTACCTGGAGGCTGCCAGACGGAATAGTTCTGCCATGCCCGACGAAGCATCTCATCACGCGCCCGCCACTAATGTCGCGGCCTTAAAACGCGACATGGCGGCTTTTCTCAAGGAGGAACTCTTTGAAAAGGAAAACGAGCCTATTGGGTTCTATTTGGCGGATGCGGTGATCACTAACCTCAAGGATCTTGCGCACGACGACCCAATTTGGCGTGGCGAGCCAGGCAACGGAGGCGCGTTCAAGCGTCGAATGAGGGAGGAGATTTTTCCCCACGAAGACCGGGCTGCTGTTATGGAATATTTGTCGGGTGATCGAACCTATACTGACACGCAAAAATCAGCACTGATTGATCTGTTAGTGATCACCGACAAGGAACATCAATACCGGGCGTTCGCCGAGATCTACTGTGACAACAGGCAGCTCGATTTTTCCAAGATTGCATTCGCAGATAATCACTTTTATATCGATGGCAAGGATACGGACTTTATTCCTGGCGACGGGAACTGCTTGTTTCATTGCCTGGACTATCTGCAACAACAAAAGGACGTCGCCGCCAGAATCTCTGCGTATGTGTAGAACATACCGACCTGCGTAAAACAAAAATCCCCAGCCTTGAGCTGGGGATTTTGCTATGTGGGCCGCGCGCCACGAGATGGCGCGCGTGGCGGTGACCGCTATCGGTTCGCTGCTGCCGCCGCTTTGCGTTCAATGCCGCGAGTGATCGTCCACTGTTGTGCGATCGACAAGGTGTTGTTGACGCACCAGTACAGCACCAGACCCGCCGGGAAGAAGAACATCATCCCGCCAAAGACCAGCGGCATGATCATCATGACCTTGGCCTGGATGGGATCCGGAGGCGTGGGGTTCAGTCTGATCTGCAGGAACATGGTAGCCATCATCACGGCGGGCAGGATGAAGTACGGGTCACGCACCGACAGGTCGTGTACCCAGAGAATCCAGGGGGCGCCCCGCATTTCGACGCTGGCCAATAACACCCAGTACAGGGCGATGAACACCGGAATCTGAACCACCATGGGCAAGCAGCCGCCCAACGGATTGATTTTTTCGGTGCGATACATCTCCATCATGGCCTGGTTAAGTTTCTGGCGATCGTCGCCAAATTTCTCTTTCAGGGCCTGCAGGCGAGGCGCGACTTGTTTCATGCGCGCCATCGAGCGGTAGCTGGCCGCGGCCAGCGGGAAAAACACCGCTTTGATGATGACGGTCAGGGCGACGATGGACCAACCCCAGTTGCCCAGCAAGCCGTGCAGCCACGTCAGCAACAAGAACAGGGGTTTGGCGATGATGGTCAGCCAGCCGTAGTCAACGACGAGATCCAGACCCGGGGCCAGTGCGCTCATGGCTTTCTGGTCTTGGGGGCCTACCCATAGGTGGGAGTCGACCTGCGTGGTTGCGCCAGGTTGTACGGCACCGACGGCTTCGATGCTGCGCGCGGCGTACAGGTTAGGCTGGACTTGCAGCAATTCGTTGCTGCGGGGTTTGCCTTCAGGAGGGACCCATGCCGTCGCAAAGTAGTGCTGAACGATTGCCAACCAGCCATTATCCGTCTGCCGAATGTAGTCGCCCTTGTTTTTGGCGATGTCCGAGAAGGTGACTTTTTGGAATTTGTCTTGCTCGGAGTAGACCGCAATGCCGGTAAACGTGTGATAGAAACTGGACGTATCGGCCGGGTCGTTACCATCACGCTCGAGCTGCAGATACAGCGAGGGAGATAACGGCTGGCCGGAGGTGTTGGTCAGCGCATGCTGGACGGCGATGTCGTAACGGCCACGGTGCAGCGTGTAGGTCTTGACGACCTTGAGGCCGCCGGATTCGGCTTCGAACGAGACATTCAGCGTGTCACCGGACAGTTCGCGCTCGCTCGAGACAAAACGGAACGGCGTCAGGTGATTCGGGAAGCTCTGTCCCTCGGCGGCGCCTACCAGACCGGATTGCACCACGTAGGTAAGCTCAGGAGACCGATCGAGCAGCACGGTCGGCTTGTTGGGCTGGCCGGCGGTCGGGTATTTCAGTAGCTCGGCGCGGACGAGCTGGGCACCGGCCGGGTCGAAAGTCAGCCGCAGCACGTCAGTCGTAATGACGACGGATTCGGTCGACGACACGGCAGCCGGTGCGGTGCTCGCGCCGGGTACGGTGCTGGTTGCGGCGGCTGCCGTGGCAGGTGCCGTTGGCACCGACGGCGTCGCGGCTTGCCCGTCGGCGCCTGCCTGCGGTGCGGCGGGGGATTCTGAGCTGGCTGCGGGAGGCGTGCCAAAGAGCGACGGTTTGCCGCTGTGGACTTGCCAGTTGTTCCACAGGAGCAACAGCGAGAAGGAGAAGATCATCCAGAGGATGGTTCGTCGGATATCCATGGTGCCTACGGTAGGTTTGCGGGCTGGCCGAAAAAGGAGCGGCAAACCCACAAGTTTAGCGTCAATTGGGATCCGTGCGGCGATGATGTGCGCAGCACGAGGCCCCATCGGAGTGGTTCGAAGGCGGAACCGGGTCGTATCCCCCGGGTGACCAAGGGTGGCAGCGGCCAATGCGGCGCGCCGCCAGCCACCCGCCGCGCCATGCGCCATGTTGCTCAATCGCCTGGATCGCGTAGGCCGAGCAGGTCGGGGTGAACCGGCACTGCCGCCCCAGCCACGGGCTGAGGAAAAATCGGTAAAACCGGATCGGCGCGATTAGCAAGGCCTTGATCATGACGTCATTCCCGTGGCTTGACGCGCGATAAGTGAGCGTCCACTTCGGCGCGTGCCTGCCGTTTCAGGGCAGTCAGGGACGTCGGGGTCAGCTTGCTGTGCAAGCGCAGGACGTAGTCTTGCGCGGGCAGTTGCAATCGACGATGACGGAAGGCCTCGCGGATGACTCGCTTTAAGGCGTTGCGGGTCGACGCATGTGCGGCAAAGCGTTTGGCAATGACCATGCCCAGACGTGCTTGAGCGGCTTGACCTGTGGGCAAGCCACTGGGCGCGGCGGCACTGAGAATGAAGAAAGCCCCTCGGGCCAACCGTCGACCTTTTAGAGCGACAGCAAACTCAGAGGGGCGATGCAGCCGCGCCTCTGGGGGAAGCGTGGCGCGCGGCATGAACGAACAACCGAGGTCGATACGCGAAAAACGAAAGACCAGGGCGGCTGGCGTTAGACGGCCAGGCGCTTGCGGCCCTTGGCGCGGCGAGCGTTCAGCACGGCACGACCGCCGCGGGTTTTCATGCGCACGCGAAAGCCGTGGGTGCGCTTGCGGCGGGTAACTGAAGGTTGGTAGGTGCGTTTCATGGACGATCCACAAAAAGAACAAAAGTCAGAAGGGACCTGCCCGACGGGTTCCTGGCCATACAAATGCGTACATGCATTTGTATGGCACATTACATTAACACCGGAGGTAAGACCCTCGGCGTAGAGATAAAAGGAACCTTCTGACAGACAGAATTCGGAAAAGCCCATTATTTCAGCAAGTTTTCTCTGCTTTGTCAAACAGTTACGCCAACGACTGGGGGACGGGACGCGATCTGCCTGTGGATAACCTGCCCTCAACCAAGGTAGAATCGAGGTTTGAATAAGAGCGACATGAAAGAATTTTGGCAGACCTGCGTCAGTCGTCTAGAGCAGGAACTCCCCCCACAGCAAATCAGTGCCTGGATACGGCCGCTGGTACCACTTGCGTACGACGAAGCGCAGGCCGTGTTGCGCGTATCCGCTCCCAACCGGTTTAAGCTGGATTGGGTGCGCAAGAACTTTTCTCACCAAATCGAAGCGCTGGCAGCGGAATGGTTTCAGCGCCCGGTGCAGGTATCGTTTGAGCTGCCGGCCAACGGCACGGTGGCGCGCATACCCATCGCGGCTCGAGCGGGCTCTGTACCCAGCGCCGCGCCACCAGGTCCGGTCGCTGTCGGCGCCGCGATTGCCGCGGCGGCGCCGCAAGCGCCAGCGGCCGCTGCATTAGCCGCCCCGACGACGCAAGTCGCCGCGGCGCTGCAGGCCGATGCCGCCGGCGTGGTGTACGAACGTTCGCGCCTGAACACCGATTTAACCTTCGAGAACTTTGTCACTGGCAAGGCCAACCAACTCGCGCGCGCGGCGGCGTTGCAGGTGGCCGAAAATCCCGGCATTTCCTACAACCCGCTGTTTTTGTACGGTGGCGTGGGGTTGGGCAAGACTCACTTGATTCATGCCATTGGCAATGCCATGGTGGCGGCAGGTACAGGGGTGCGTGTCCGTTATGTCCATGCGGATCAGTACGTGTCCGACGTGGTCAAGGCCTATCAACGCAAAGCGTTTGACGATTTCAAGCGTTACTACCACTCGCTGGATCTGCTGCTGATCGACGATATTCAGTTTTTCTCCGGCAAGAGCCGCACACAAGAAGAATTCTTCTATGCGTTTGAGGCCATGGTGGCGCAGCGCAAGCAGATCATCATTACCAGCGATACGTATCCCAAAGAACTGGCCGGTATCGACAGCCGTTTGATCTCGCGCTTTGACTCGGGCCTGACGGTCGCTATCGAGCCGCCCGAGCTGGAAATGCGCGTCGCCATTTTGCTGCGCAAGGCCGAGTCCGAAGGCGTGCCCATGCCCGAAGAGGTGGCCTTCTTTATCGCGAAGCATTTGCGCAGCAATGTGCGCGAACTCGAAGGCGCGTTGCGCAAGGTACTGGCCTACGCCCGCTTTCACGGCCGCGACGTGGTGTCGGTCGACGTATGTAAAGAGGCGCTGAAAGACCTGTTGTCCGTATCGAACGGACAAATCACGGTGGAAAATATCCAAAAAACCGTGGCTGATTTTTACAAAATCAAGGTCGCCGACATGTATTCGAAACGACGCCCGGCCAATATTGCTATGCCGCGCCAGGTCGCGATGTACCTGGCCAAGGAGCTCACTCAAAAAAGCCTGCCCGAAATCGGTGATCTGTTCGGTGGACGTGACCATACGACCGTACTGCATGCGGTACGCAAGATTTCCGATGCCCGCGCCAAGCAGGCAGAGCTGAACCATACCCTGCACGTGTTGGAACAAACTCTAAAAGGATGAACATGCAACTCGTACAAACCTCGCGCGATGCATTGCTGAAACCGCTGTCGACAGTGGCGGGAATCGTCGAAAGACGCCATACCCTGCCCATCCTGGCGAACATCCTCATGCGCAAGGAAGGCAGCAAGGTCGCCTTTATCGCGACCGACCTCGAAGTGCAAATCACGACGCATGCGGATTTCGGTGTTGGCCAGGACAACGAGTCCACCACTGTGGCAGCGCGCAAGCTGCTGGATATTTTGAAAGCGTTGCCCGATACGGGCGAAATCAAACTGGGATTGGCCAGCAATAAGCTGTCGGTGCAGGCGGCAAAGAGCCGCTTTGCGTTGCAAACCCTGGCCGCCAGCGAATTTCCCACCGTCGCACAGCCCGAAAAATGGGATGTCTCGCTGACCCTGCCGCAACGTACGTTGCGTCATTTGCTGAACATGGTGCACTTTGCCATGGCGCAACAGGACATTCGTTATTACCTGAACGGCATGCTGCTGGTGTTCGAGGCCGGGCATATCCGTGCCGTGGCGACCGATGGCCATCGTCTGGCGCATTGCGCCACCGAGGCTGAGGGCATCGCTGAACGCCACGAAGTCATTGTGCCGCGCAAGACCGTGCTGGAAATGCAGCGTTTGCTCGAAGACTCCGACGAGCCCGTCTCGATTGATGTGGCGCCGGGTCAGATTCGTTTCCGTTTCGGCGAAGTCGAGCTCGTGTCCAAGCTGGTCGAAGGCAAGTTTCCCGATTTCACGCGTGTGATTCCTTCGAACTACACGCGCCAGTTTGTGATCAATCGCGAGGCCCTGCAAGGCAGCTTGCAACGCGCCGCCATTTTGACGACGGATAAGTTCAAGGGCGTGCGACTGCAATTGGCGCAGAATGTGATGAAGATTTCATCTTCGAACGCCGAGCAAGAAGAAGCCCAGGAAGAACTCGACATCGATTACGGTTACGAGCCCCTGGACGTGGGTTTCAACGTCAGCTATTTGTTGGACGTTCTATCCAACGTCAAGACTGAAAACATTCAGTGGTCAGTGATGCCGGATGCCAATGCGTCGGCATTGATTACCCTGCCCGATGATGATCAGTTCAAGTACGTCGTCATGCCCATGCGGATTTAATCCGCGTCATGGGTTGATGTCGTGGGGGCGAGTATGTACCCGCCTGCCACGCTCTGGCCGTTAGGCCGTCTTTTGAAGTGTTAGCGATACAAACATGTCAGATCAGCAGAACAGCAATCCCGAGAACACCGGCTACGGCGCCGATTCGATCAAGATGCTCAAAGGGCTGGAGGCCGTGCGCAAGCGCCCCGGCATGTACATCGGCGATACCTCCGACGGCACCGGCCTGCATCACATGGTGTTCGAGGTCGTTGATAACGCCATCGACGAAGCGCTGGCCGGCCATTGCGACGACATCGTGGTCACGATCCACACGGATAACTCGATCTCGGTGACCGATAACGGTCGTGGCATTCCGACAGACATCCACAAGGATGACGAATTTGGCCGTAGTGCGGCGGAAATCGTCATGACGGAATTGCACGCCGGAGGCAAGTTCGACCAAAACTCGTACAAAGTGTCCGGTGGCTTGCACGGGGTGGGTGTGTCGTGCGTCAACGCATTGTCCGAGTGGCTGCGCCTGACGATTCGTCGCAATGGCCAGGTGCATCAGATGGAGTTCCGCCAGGGTGCACGCGTCGCGCCGCTCTCGGTCACGGGCACGACCGACAAACGTGGTACCGAAGTCCGATTTCTGGCTGATCCGGTTATCTTCAATAACATCGAGTACCACTACGATATTTTGTCCAAGCGCTTGCGCGAGTTGTCGTTCCTGAATAATGGCGTGAAGATCCGTTTGGTGGATCAGCGTCAGGGCAAGGAAGAAAACTTCGCGTTTTCGGGCGGTGTGCGTGGCTTCGTGGAATACATCAATCGTTCCAAGACCGTGTTGCATCCGAACGTGTTCGCCGTGTCGGCCGAGTCCAGCGCGGGCGGAGTACCGGTTGGTGTGGAAGTCGCCATGCAATGGAACGACACGTACGGCGAAACGGTGTTGTGCTTCACCAACAACATTCCGCAGCGTGATGGTGGCGCCCACATGACGGGTCTGCGCGCTGCCATGACGCGCATTATCAACAAGTACATCGCAGACAACGAGCTGGCAAAAAAGGCCAAGGTCGAAACGTCGGGCGATGATATGCGCGAAGGCTTGGCTTGCGTATTGTCGGTCAAGGTGCCTGAGCCCAAGTTCAGTAGTCAGACCAAAGACAAGCTGGTGTCCAGCGAAGTGCGGCCGGCCGTCGAAGACGCCGTGGCACGTACGCTGGAAAGCTGGCTGTTGGAAAACCCCAACGACGCCAAGGCACTGTGCGGCAAGATCGTCGAGGCTGCGCGCGCGCGTGAGGCGGCTCGTAAGGCGCGTGAAATGACGCGTCGCAAGAGCGTGCTGGAGGGGGCGGGCCTGCCTGGCAAGCTGGCAGACTGCCAGGAAAAAGATCCGGCATTGTGCGAGCTGTACATCGTCGAGGGTGACTCGGCAGGCGGCTCGGCCAAGCAAGGCCGCGATCGTAAGTTCCAGGCCATCCTGCCGCTGCGCGGCAAGGTGCTGAACGTGGAAAAAGCGCGCTTTGATCGCTTGATTGCCAGCGAGCAGATCGCAACATTGATTACGGCGCTGGGAACCAGCATCGGGCCGGATTTCAACGTTGACAAATTGCGTTATCACCGCCTCATCATCATGACTGACGCGGACGTCGACGGTGCGCACATTCGTACGCTGTTGCTGACGCTGCTGTACCGTCAGATGCCCCAGCTGCTCGAGCGTGGCTATGTGTATATCGCCCAGCCGCCGCTGTACAAGGTCAAGGTTGGCCGTGATGAGCGTTATCTGAAAGACGACCAGGAAGAAGCGCAGTTCATGCTGCAGTTGGCACTGAAAGACGCACAACTGATTCCATCACAAGGCGCGGCCCCGATCACGGGGGAGGCCTTGGCCGAGTTGGCGCGTCAATATGTGCTGGCCGATGCCGTGATCGCGCGCTTGTCGCGTTTGTTCGATGTGGATGCGTTGTCGGCCATGGCCGAGGGCGCGGAAATCGATCTGTCGTCGGGTGAGGCTGCGACTGCGTCGGCTGAACGGTTGACGGATGCGTTGCGTGATGCGATCTCTGGCAATGGGGTGAAAGTCAGTGCCGAATTTGACGAGGTGAACGAACAGTATCGTTTGATGGTACGCCGTATGCATCACGGCAATGTGCGCGTGAGCGTCATCGATGCCGATTTCGTTAATGGCGCGGATTACGCGGTGCTGGTCAAGTCTGCCAAGACGTTCCTGGGCTTGCTCGGCGCGGGCGCCGTGGTGGCACGTGGCGAAGGCGACAAGCGCAAAGAACAGTTTGTCAGCGACTTCCGCGAAGCCATGCAATGGCTACGTAGCGAGGCCGAGCGCGGTGTTTCCAAACAACGCTACAAAGGTCTGGGTGAAATGAACCCCGAGCAACTCTGGGAGACCACCATGGATCCCAAGGTGCGCCGTCTGCTGCGGGTGAAGATCGAAGACGCGATTGCGGCGGACGAAGTCTTTACTACGCTGATGGGCGACGATGTCGAACCCCGCCGGGCGTTTATCGAAACGCACGCGTTGTCCGCATCGAATATTGACGCGTGACCGTGTAACAGCCTATTGAGATCCGGATTTTTCCGAGTCACGGTAGATTGCGCAAAAAAAGCTGCCCACGGGCAGCTTTTTTAATTGGTTCCATCATTCGTAACGGTTGTGATAGGGCGAGTCAAATCTCGCAAACTAATTTAGAATCGATGTAACTGTGTCAAACAAACCGCATCGAGGCGCTATGTCGCTTTGGCGTGCGCCAAACGATACGAAGTCCGGAGTCGCCTGCTTGCTGAAGGCATACGAACGTTTCAGCATGCGGGGCAGTCAACTGCACCCGTTAACCTAACAGGAGGTCGTCTATGCACTTCACCCCTCGGGAAGTCGACAAATTACTGATTTATATGTTGGCACAGGTCGCCCAGAGTCGTAAAGACCAGGGCTTGAAGCTGAATCATCCCGAAACGGTATCGCTGATTTCGGTCGCCGCTTTGAATGGCGCGAGGGAAGGAAAAAAACTTGAAGAAGTCATGGAACTTGCCAGACACGTCCTAACGCGTGAGGACGTGATGGAAGGGGTTCCGGAAATGATTCCCTATGTACAGGTGGAGGCGGTTTTCACCGATGGAAGCCGCCTTGTCACGGTTCACAACCCGATTGCCTGAGCGAAAGGAGCCACAAATGGAAAAGAACAAAAAGTCAGGCAAAGTTGCTGTTGGCGGAATTATATTCGGCAAAGGCGACATTGAATTCAACGCCGGGTACCCCGTCACGGAATTGACGGTTCGAAATACTGGGGATCGCCCTATCCAGGTGGGCTCGCATTTTCATTTTTTTGAGGTCAACTCATGGCTGGAGTTTGACCGCGAAAAGGCTTTTGGGATGCGTCTGAACATCCCCGCGACGACCGCACTGCGCTTTGAGCCGGGCGACGAAAAAAAAGTGAGCTTGGTTCCCTATCAAGGCAAGCAGCGTGTGCTGGGTTTCAACAACTTGGTGGACGGATGGGTGGGAGATGTCAACTACGACAGCTACCGTCCCCGCCTCACGGATGCCGTTGAACGGGCCGCACGCTACGGCTTCAAAAGCAAAGTCGACTGACTAAGCCTTTCACAAGATAGGGAGTGCACGAGATGGCAAAGATTTCGAGACAGCAGTACGCGGATCTCTACGGTCCCACCGTAGGCGACAAAATTCGCCTTGGTGATACGGATCTATACGTCGAGATCGAAAAAGATCTGCGTGTCTATGGCGAGGAGGCGGTATACGGTGGCGGCAAGACGCTGCGCGATGGAATGGGCTACGACAATGAGCTCACCAGTGCGGCGGGCGCCCCTGATCTGGTCATTACCAATGTGACGATTATCGATGGTGTGATGGGCGTCATCAAGGCCGATGTCGGGGTCAGGCAAGGCCGCATATGTGGTATCGGGAAAGCCGGCAATCCATCTACCATGTCGGGAGTTACGCCAGGGCTGGCGCTCGGATCCGCCACTGAAGCCATATCGGGCGAACATCTGATTCTGACCGCCGGCGGGATTGACGCTCACGTTCACTTCATCGCCCCGCAACAGGCTCAGGCGGCGTTGAGTAATGGCGTCACGACGCTGTTTGGTGGGGGCGTCGGGCCGACCGATGGCACCAACGGAACGACGATTACGCCGGGTACCTGGAATATCGAGATGATGCTTCGCTCATTCGATACGTGGCCCGTCAACGCCGGGGTGCTTGCTAAAGGGAACTGCTCAACATCTGCGCCCTTGGTCGAACAGCTGCACGCGGGGGCAATGGGCTTCAAAATACACGAGGACTGGGGGTCGACACCCGGAGCCATTCGTAGTGCGCTTTCAGTCGCCGATATCCACGACGTTCAAGTCTGCATTCACACTGACACGCTCAACGAGGCAGGCTTCGTCGAGAACACGATTGCGGCATTTGAAGGGCGAACGATCCACACGTACCACACTGAAGGCGCCGGTGGCGGCCATGCACCGGACATCATCCGCGTGGCATCGCTGTCCAATGTCATCCCCAGCTCTACCAATCCTACGTTGCCCTACGGGATCAACTCGCAGGCGGAACTGTTCGATATGACAATGATTTGTCATAACCTCAATCCGCGTATTCCGACGGACGTCGCCTTCGCCGAAAGTCGCGTGCGTGTGGAAACCATCGCCGCCGAGAATGTCCTGCACGACATTGGGGCGATCTCGATTCTCTCAAGTGATAGCCAGGCCATGGGGCGCGTGGGTGAAAACTGGACGCGAACCATTCAGACGGCACACCTGATGAAGCACAGGATGGGTGCTTATGACGGCGATCGATCGGGCAACGATAACCAGCGTGTGCTGCGATTTGTCTCCAAGGTCACCATCAACCCTGCCATCGCGCAAGGCGTCAGTCACGTTATCGGGTCAGTCGAAGTCGGAAAAATGGCAGATCTGGTTTTGTGGGAGCCAGCATTCTTCGGTGCGAAACCGAAATTAGTCATCAAGGGCGGCATCATTTCCTGGGCGCTGATGGGCGACCCTAATGCCTCACTGCCCACGCCGCAGCCGGTCATCTACCGACCGATGTTCGGCACGATGGGCTCGACGGTGTCCAAGACCCGCGTGACCTTTACATCGCATGCTGCGTTCGAAGACGGAATTGTTGATCGCTACCAACTCCAGTCCCAAGTCATGCCGGTCTACAACACGCGGTCGATCTCCAAGCAGTCTATGGTGAGGAATTCGGCTCAGCCGTCGATCGAAGTGAACCCCGAGACCTTCGCGGTCAAGGTCGACGGCAAGCATGCAACCATTGAGCCCGCCGAGACCTTGCCTTTGAACCAGCTGTATTTCTTTAGCTAAAGAGGTTCATGCATGCGGGCGTTGGATGGGATTGGGGGTCGGCGTAGGGGGGGTGAGATCATTGATCCGGTGGCAGATCGGAACGTCCATTGCAAGTCGCATTAACGCGCGTCTCAAGATCGGAGCGGTCTTCATCAACGTATCGGACGCGTTCTTCTTAGCCTATCTCGCAACCGCGTGTCTTTGGAGTAAATATGATTCTTGTAGAACGTGTCCTGGGCAATATTCATGAAGCCGAGTGGAAAGAAAAATCCGCAAAGGCGACAGTGGATTATCTCGTGCTCGAGCAATGGGAGGCACCCAAGAATCGTCTAAGAAAGGCAAGCGAAGGCGGCGTCGAGCTGGCGATATCGCTAGACAGAAGCCGGCACCTGCACAATGGCGATGTTTTGCACTTCGACGAGGCTAACAACGTACTCGTTGTGGCGAAGGTGTCTCTTAAAGAGGTCCTGGTAATAGAGCTCGAGAGCCTTGAGAAGCTGGCGCCGCAAGAGATTTTGCGCGCCTGTTTCGATCTCGGCCATGGACTGGGAAACCAACACTGGCCGGCTGTCATCAAGGGATCCACGGTTTATGTGCCGCTGTCGGTCGATCAGAGAATGATGGCCTCGGTCATGCGGACCCATGGCTTTCAGAACATCAAGACGCGTTTCGCTCCTGGCGAGGAGATTGCCGCCTTGCTCGATGCGAACGAAGTCCGGCTGCTGTTCGCAGGCGCTGACGCCACCCCACATCACCATCATCCCAAGGCCGCCGATCACGGGCATTCGCACAATCACGAGCATTCGCACGACCACCATCATGGGCATCATGAAGGCCATAAACATTGAGATGCCGGCTGAAATAAGTAGCGCTGGCACGGCCGGCATTTCCAGTCATGGCGCAATGCTGCGGCTGGCACGTCTGCTGCAGTTTTCCGACTCTACATTGCCAGTGGGCGCTTTTGCATTTTCCAACGGTCTGGAATCCGCGATACAGACAGGGGTGGTTTCCGATCGGGCAAGCTTGCATCAATTTGTTGAACTGGTGATCCGGCAATCGGCCAGGATGGATGGCGTCGCGTTCATCCACGCATACCGGGCGGTTCGCGATGCAGATTATGAGGGCGTCAGGCAGGCCGATGCAGCGCTCTGGCGCAGACGAGTCGGTCGAGAACAGCAGCAGATGCTGGCCAGAATGGGCAAAAAACTCGCCGAGCTCAGCTTAAAAATGGGAAACTTCCCCACTCTCGAAATTTGGCTGCAGGATATTAAATCGCAGATGACACCCGGATGCTTTCCGATAGGGCAGGCGATTTGCCTATCGCAACTTGGCGCCAGCGAACAGGAGGCGTTCGTTGTGCATCAATATGGGGTGGCTGCCATGGTATTGAGTGCGGCCGTGCGGCTGATGCGGATCGATCATATCGATACGCAGCGAGTATTGTTCGAGAGCCAAGAGCGCGTAGAGGAAGACTATCTTGCGGTCAAGGACCGCAAGCTCGATGAGATGTCATCGTTTGCGCCTGTTTTTGATGTGTTGGTTGCTCATCACACCCGAACACATCTGAGACTTTTCATGAATTGAACTTGTTGACCCGTTGGAGCGCTCTATGAAGAAAATTACGAGAATTGGCATCGGTGGGCCGGTAGGTTCCGGTAAGACGGCCGTCATCGAAATGATTACGCCGAGATTGATCGACATGGGTATCAAACCTTTGATCATCACGAATGACGTGGTGACGACCGAAGATGCCAAGCAGGTCAGACGGACATTAAAAGGCATTCTCGTCGAAGAGAAAATCGTCGGTGTTGAAACCGGGGCTTGTCCGCACACAGCCGTGCGCGAAGATCCATCCATGAACCTCGCGGCCGTCGAAGAGCTCGAGGAATCTTATCCAGACAGCGATGTGATCCTGATTGAGTCGGGCGGAGATAACCTGACGCTGACTTTCAGCCCGGCACTGGCGGACTTTTACATCTATGTGATCGACGTAGCGGGCGGCGATAAGATACCGCGCAAGAATGGCGCTGGGGTGTGTCAGTCAGACATTTTGGTCATTAACAAGACGGATTTGGCGCCGTATGTCGGCGCGAGTCTAGAGGTGATGGATCGCGATTCAAAGCTGATGCGGGGCAAGAAGCCGTTCGTATTTACCAACTGCAAGACAGGGGAAGGGGTCGAGTCGCTGATTGACTTGATTCTCGACATGGCGTTATTCGATGTCGAGGTCAGCCGTCCCGAACAGACGGTGTAGGGTCTTTCGCCATGGAATTGCATCCAGAATTGCGCAAACTCGATGATGCAACGGAACTGAGAGCGTTTCAGAGCGAGCCTGGGCAAATGCGAGCGGCTGCGCCGGGAAAAATCGGTGTTTTGCGCCTCGGATTTTCCATGCGGGACGGACGATCGATTCTCGACGAGCTGTACCGTGCCGCACCGCTGCTGGTCCAGCAGGCGCTTTACTGGGATGAGGCGATGCCCGAGCTGCCGATTTGCTCCATTATCTCGGTGGGCGGGGGCATTCTGCAGGGCGATCGCTACAAAATTGACATCACGGTGCGTAAAGGGGCTTGTGCGCAGGTCACTTCACAAAGCGCCAATAGAGTGCACCAGATGGATGCGAATTACGCATCTCAACATCAGACCGTTGTGCTGGAGGAAGAGGCCTATCTTGAGTACCTGCCGGATTTCACGATCCCCTACCGGGAATCCAGGTTTATCAACGTCACTGACTTGTTTGTTGCCGAGGACGCTGTAGCCCTTTATGGGGAAATGATGATGTCCGGGCGTAAGCATCATCACGTAGCGGAACGTTTCGGTTGCGATGTGTCGTCCATGGCGGTCAACGTCTACAGGCCGGACGGGTCCCCCCTTTTTTCTGAGAAGATTCTGATCGAGGCGCGAGACGCGACAGTAGAGTATCCGGCGGTGATGAAGGGATTCGACGCCTTCGCGAACATATTGCTGATCGCGCCTGCGGGCGTGCAGGACGAGGTCCTGGAGCGGTTTGAGCCCTTATTTGACTCGGTGAACTCTCGTGTAATTTCCGGCGTATCAACGTTGCCCAACAGCGCCGGATTGATGCTTAGAGCGGTAGGGGTCGAATCTTATGATGTCAGGGGTGAGGTAAGGCGTTTCTGGAAAACGGTCAGGCAAGCGGCCCGTGGCAAAACGTTGCCTGAAGAATTTCTGTGGCGGTAAAAACTCATTGGAGAAGGGTATGCACAATGCTCGTCCCGGTTTCGTAAGAGCATGCCTTAACGGAACTAGCCAAGTGTTCTTCATGGAGAATGCCTGGACTGGAGTGTTGTTCTTTATCGCGATCGGCTACAGCTCGTACGGCACCGGTGCGTGGGCCACGACGATCGGCGCGCTGATAGGCGTTGTCGTGGCTACTCTGACGGCCATTGCACTGATTGATGATGGCGACTCGATATCCGCGGGACTTTATGGATTCAACGGGATTCTCGTCGGGGCTGCGCTTCCCACATTGATCGAACCGTCTTCGCTACTGTGGTTCTACATCGCATTTGGTGCAGCCGCATCGACAGTAGTCACCGCGGCGCTTAGCGCCACGTTGACCAAAAGTTGGGGAATACCAGGCTCTACTGGCCCTTTTGTTTTGCTAGGGTGGCTCATGGTTGCGGGCGCATACTCATTTGGTGGTTTACAGGTCAGCTCGCTGGGGCCTGTGCTTGCAACGGATTACCTTCAGGGGGCTTCCATCATTCCATCCATCACCGAGCTGATCGAGATTTTTTTCAGGAACATTGCTCAGGTCTTTCTCTTGGGCAGCGCTGTCAGTGGCGCGATTATTTTATTGGGAATCTTCATTGCGTCGGTACGAGCGGGTATCGCCGCTTGTCTTGGCTCGATAATCGCAATCGTCGCTGCGATAGTGTTGCGTGCGGATCCGGCTTCAGTCTCCCAAGGGCTGTATGGCTTTAGCGCGGTACTTACGGCAATGGCAGTCGGTGCGGTGTTTCTCGCCCCTGGTTGGCGGGTTGCAGCCTACGCGGGACTGGCGACGATTTTGACCGTAGTCATACAAGGAGCGTTGGATGCGATCATGCTTCCTGATGGATTGCCTTCATTTACTATGCCCTATGTAGCGGTATTGTATTTATTCATGGCGCCGAAAAAACTGATGTCTCCTCATGGTCATGTAGGGACCTCATCGGACCACCTGCTTTCCGATTAATATCGTCTTTGAGTGCTCATATTCATTAAACAGTTCGACCATTAAAAATTAACTATAAGGATTGAATTATGTTGAATATTAATCCGGGTGACACCGCATTTGTACTCATCTGTACTGCGCTAGTGTGCATGATGACGCCGGCTCTCGCGCTCTTTTACGGCGGTCTCGTGAAAGAACGGGACATGATGTCAATCATGATTCAGAACTTTGTATGTATGGGCGTCATTGGAATTATCTGGGTTTTCGGCGGATTCAGCCTGGCATTTGGCCCCGATATCGCTGGGGTAATCGGAGACATCCGACCTTATTTTGGTATGTATCACATCGGCGTGGAGCCCAACTCGGCATACTCCGACAAGGTGCCATTCATCATGGTATTCGCCTATCAGATGATGTTTGCCATCATCGCCCCTGCGCTGATGACCGGCGCTTTTGTGGGGCGAATCCGGTTTGGTGGATATCTACTATTTATCTCACTCTGGACGATCATCGTCTACCTTCCCGCAGCCCACTGGATATGGGGGGGCGGTTTCCTTGCGAAGCTTGGCGTAGTCGACTTTGCGGGCGGTATTGTGATCCATACCGCGGCAGGTTTTTCGGCCTTGGCCACGGCTAAGTATCTTGGCAAGCGAAAGGCCGTTGTCGGCGAATCGAGATCCGACCCTGCCAGCATGCCGCTCGTTGCACTGGGCGCGGGCTTGCTGTGGTTCGGCTGGTTCGGGTTCAACGCCGGCGGGGCTTACGCAGCGGATGCGCTTGCCGCTTACGCTTTCACTAACACGATGCTCGCGGGCGCTGCCGCAATGCTGGTCTGGATGTTTTGGGAGTGGCGTAAAGAAGGCCGCGCGTCCTTTGAGGGGGTGCTGGTCGGAGCCGTGGCGGGTCTGGCCACCGTTACCCCGGCGGCAGGTTATGTCGAACCCATGTTCGGCCTGTTGATCGGCGCGATCGGGGCGACGGTGTGTTTTCATGCGAAGTATGTTCAAAGACTCCTTCGGATTGACGACACGCTCGAAGTCTGGCGCGCACACGGCGTTGGCGGAATGACGGGAGCGATCCTGATAGGGGTGTTCGCCAGCCCCCATATTAATGCGGTGGACGCCAGTCTGGCGCAGACGGGCGTTCAGGCGCTGGCCGTTATCGTCGTTGCTGCCTTCGCCTGGACGGCTACGGTTGTCATTCTCAAAATTATCGATACCTTGGGTATCTTGCGCGTACCGCCGGAGCTACAGGAGGCGGGACTCGACGCGCTGTATGGGGAGCGTGCATATGGACTTTGGGAGATGAACAGCAAGCGCCAAAAGATCGACTGAGCTGATCACACTTCCCGGTAGCTGATTCAATGCCATACCGCATTGAATCAGCCCGTTTTTTTACTAATCAGTATGACGATTTAGCGGAATTGTATGCACCGCAATGACAACCGAACGCAACTGATCACGGGGCCCATATTCATGCACCGGGATCGTTTCCTGGGCAACTTCCTGTTGACGTTCAAGTGGATTCGGCGCAGAGCAATACTGTTCTTGCTAGTGGCTGCAACATGTTCGAGCGCAGCCGCGTCAGACCACGAGTTGAGTTTTGCCTGGCCGGTGGATCTCGGCCCGCTTAATCCGCATCTATACGCTCCGAACCAGATGTTCGCCCAATCGATGGTGTTCGAGCCGCTGGTGAAGTATCGAAGCGATGGGAGCACAGTTCCATGGCTGGCCCGCAGTTGGACCGTGTCCGAGGATGGCCGTACGTATCGATTCAACCTGCGCGACGATGTGCGTTTTTCTAATGGTGAACAGTTCACCGCCCATACGGTGCAGGAAAATTTTCGGGCGATCCTCGACAACATTGACCGCCATAGATGGTTGGAGCTTGCGAATCAGATCAGGCGGTTCAAGGCGATTGACGATTACACGTTCGAACTCGAGTTGAAGAATCCGTATTACCCGATTTTGCAGGAGCTGGCGCTGGCGCGTCCATTCCGATTCATCGCGCCCTCACAGTTCGTAGATGGAGGCACTAAAAAAGGAATCAAAGCGCCAGTGGGAACCGGCCCCTGGAAGTTGGTGCAGTCGAATCTTGGACAAGACTATCGTTTTGAGCGCAACGAGGGATATTGGGGGGATAAACCGGCCTACGGTGCTGTCAAGGTCAAGATATTGCCTGATCCTAACAGTCGTTCCATCGCATTCGAGACCGGCCAAATCGACTTTCTATATGGTACGTCCGGCCCCATATCGCCGGATTCCTATGAGAGATTTTCTAAAAAGCCGGAATTGAGCGTTCAGCTGTCCGAGCCCTATCAGACCCTGACGTTTGCCCTGAACTCATCCCGGGGACCTACGGCCGATTTGAGCGTTCGCAAAGCGATCAATCACGCGGTAAACAAGGATTTGATCGTTCAAACAATACTCCACGGTACTCAAAAGAAGGCCGATACTCTCTTCGCGTCAAACGTACCTTATGCGGATATCCATCTGCAGCCGTACAAATTTGATCCTGAGTTGGCCGAGCGTATGCTCGAAACGGCGGGCTGGACACGTTCGGCGGCCGGCGCTATACGCGTACGAGGTGGGACCTCATTGGAAATCGATCTGGCTTTCATCGGAAATGATCCTGTTTCACGGTCGATCGCCGAGGTGGTGCAAGCTGATCTTGCGAAGGTGGGGATCGCTATCACGCTAATCGGCGAAGAAGAGAGCAGTATCTATGCTAGACAGCGGGATGGCCGCTTCGGGATGATATTCAATCGTACATGGGGCGCACCTTACGATCCCCACGCCTTCGTCAGCTCAATGAGGTTCCCCACGCATGCGGACTATCAAGCTCAGTCGGGCTTGCCCAGCAAGAAGCATATTGACGCGCTGATCGGTGAGGTATTGAGCAGCACAGACGAACAGCAGCGACAGGCGATATACCGTTCCATTTTGAGTGAGTTGCACGAGCAGGCTGTCTATTTGCCTCTGACTTATATCACGGCCATGGCATTGGCTCGGCCTGGTATCAGCAACATATCCTTCGGGGCCATGGCCAGCGACATACCGTTCGAAACCCTCCAGCCCGCCCCGGAATGATCTAAATGCTGCGATTCATTTTCTGGCGACTAGTCTGGCTGCCTCCGATGCTCCTGAGCGCCTCGCTGATCATATTTTTAGTGTTGAGGCTTGGGCCGTCAGATCCGGCGTTGGACTACTTGCGGTTGTCCAGTGTTCCGCCGACACCTGCAGCGATCGAGTCTGCTCGGGAGTTGCTTGGCCTTGATCGGCCAATATTCTCCCAGTATCTGGATTGGTTATGGAGAGCGTTGCATTTGGACTTTGGGATCTCTTACGCATCGCAGCGTCCCGTGCTTGCTGATGTTGTGCATTTTTTGCCTGCGACCTTACAACTGGCGGCAACGGCGCTCATCATCATGATGGCGTTTTCTATACCGCTAGGCATATGGGCGGCGCGATATAAGAACTCTTCCTTCGACCATATCGTGCGCTTGGTCGCCACTCTCGGCGTGTCCATGCCGAATTTCTGGCTCGGCTTTCTCTTGGTTCTTGTTTTTTCCGTGCACCTCGGATGGTTGCCTCCGATGGGTCGGGATGGCTGGAGCTACGTCATCATGCCGGCGGCGGCTGTCTCCTTCATGTCGCTCGCGATTAATGCGCGCCTGCTCAGGGCCAGTATGCTGGACGTATCAGGCCAGCGGCATGTGGCTTACGCGCGGCTTCGGGGGCTTTCCGACAGGGAAGTCGAGCGTCGCCATATCTTGCGTAATGCTTTACTGCCAGTGATTACGGCCACGGGTATGTACGTGGGCGAACTGATCGGCGGGACCTTGATTATTGAGAGTGTATTTGGCTGGCCGGGCCTCGGCCGATATGCAGTCACGGCGATTTTTAACAGGGACTACCCTGTCATTCAATGCTTTACGCTCATGATGGTTGTCATCTTCGTCCTTTGCAATCTGGTTGTGGACATTGTGTATGCGTCGGCGGACCCCAGGATTCGCGTATCGGCAAAGGGCGTCCACTGACATGACGACGGCCATTATCCATTCAGGGGCGATCTTTCAGTTTTGGCGAGGCAGCAACTGGTTCGTCCGTTTATGCGCGGTAATCGCAATGGCCTTTGCGATCATTGCCATCACGGGCACGGCCCTGGCGCCATACGACCCGAATCTGGTCGACCTTTCTAGCCGCTTGAAAGCGCCCGATCTTCATCATTGGCTAGGTACGGATCACCTGGGAAGAGACATGCTATCTCGCTTGATTTCAGGCGCGCGCATTTCATTAGGTACTGTAGCCGCCTGCCTGGGGTTGATACTTGTACTCGGAATCGCCATTGGCGGTACGGCCGCGTATCTGGGCGGCAGAGTCGACCAGACCATCATGCGTATTACGGATGTTTTCCTTGCGTTCCCGACTGTGGTTCTATCACTTTTCCTGGTTGGAGTACTTGGGATGGGGCTGGTCAACGTCATCATTGCAATCGTGTTATCCCATTGGGCATGGTATGCACGCATTGTGCGCGGCGTCGTACTGTCTTTGATCCATCGGGATTACATACTCGCCGCAAAAATGGCGGGATTAACGCGCCTCGAACTGTTTTTTAAGCACCTCCTACCAAGCACGTTTGTCCAATTGCTGGTACTGGCGACTTTAGACATTGGACACATCATGCTGCACGTGTCCGGTCTGTCTTTTCTGGGTCTGGGAGTGCGAGCGCCCACGGCTGAGTGGGGTGTCATGATTTCCGACGCGCGTCAGTATATCTGGACCGAACCGATGCTGATATTTTGGCCAGGCCTGGCGCTTTTCCTGAGTGTGTTGGCGTGTAATACGCTTGGTGACGCGGTCCGCGATGTTCTGGATCCTGCCGTACGTATGCAGCATGGGCATTAAAGATGAAGACTCTCACTGTCCGAGGTGTAACGGTTCAAACCCAAGTCGGCGGATGTCAGCATTTGCTGCTTGAGGATGTATCGTTTGAATTAAAAACAGGCGAAGTGCTGGCATTGATAGGGCAGAGCGGCTCAGGCAAATCCATGACTTGTGCGGCGGCATTGGATCTACTGCCCCCGGGTGTTCATAAAGTTAAAGGTTCGGTGGCGGTCGATGACGTCGTGCAACCTGCGGGCTTTATTCGGGGCCGGCTGGTTGCCAGCATCCTTCAGAATCCTCGCAGCGCTTTCAATCCGGTTCGCACTATCCGATCTCACGCATACGAAACGTTCAAAGCGCTCGGCTTCGATAAGCGATCCTGGACCCAACGAATTGAAGCGGCACTCATCGAGGCGGGTTTGAAAAATCCGGCACATCTCCTGAACCTTCACCCATTTGAAATGAGTGGCGGAATGCTCCAGCGTACGATGATCGCTCTTGCACTGGCCAGCGAGGCGCCTTTTTTGTTTGCGGATGAGCCGACAACCGATCTTGATCTCGTCGTGCAGCGGGAAATCCTGGACCTTCTCAATAGCATTCGGGCGAACCGAGGGCTGGGGATACTGATGGTCACCCATGATATGGGGGTAGTTGCCAGCCTGGCTGATCGCGTTTGTGTCATGCATGCCGGAAAAATCATCGAGCGAGAGCATACCGCTGAGGTGTTCTACCAGCCCAGGACCGCGACAAGTCGACTGCTGATTGACGCGCACTTGTCGCTTTACGAAAGGAAAAACGCAGCATGAGTTTGTTGAGAGCTCTGCAGATCAGCAAACATTTTCGCCAGCGGTCGGGCCCCTGGCAGTCCAGTGATCGGCCGATTCTTGACCAAGTTTGCCTATCCATAGGGTATGGGGAGACAATCGCGCTGGTCGGCAAAAGCGGGTGCGGCAAAAGTACGCTCGCGCGTATTCTGATGGGCTTGGAGTCGCCAAGCAGCGGTTACGCCATGTTTGAAGAGCAACGTGTGGATCCAAGGGACAAAGCATTGATGCGACGTCTATTTCTAAGTGTCCAGATGGTGTTTCAGGACCCGATAACCGCGGTCAGTCCCAGATATACGGTGGGAGAGATCATTTCCGAACCGCTTCGATTTCTAAAGCGCTTCACCCGGGTGCAGATACGTGAGCGTGTATCCGAGTTGTTGGCGGCGGTGCATCTGTCCGACCGCGATTATGACAAGTATCCTCAACAGATGAGCGGTGGCCAGCTGCAACGGGTATGCATTGCCAGGGCGCTGGCGCCGGGCCCGCGGTTGATTATCCTGGATGAAGCCGTCTCGAATCTGGACCTGCACTTGCAGATTCAGATACTCGATTTATTCTCGGAGTTACAGCATAGCCAGGACGTGTCCTATCTATTCATCTCCCATGACTTACGGCTGGTGGAAAGATTCTGTACGAAAGTGTTGATCATGGATGAGGGAAGAATTATCGAAGCCGCGTCGGTCCAAAGCCCTTTGTTCTTGAAATCGAGACAAGGCAGGGCCCTTACCGACGCCATCTTGCCGGCTTTTCCTGTGTCGCTCGCAAGTTGACTCGAGCATAGCCCCCCAAGGCACTTGAGGACGGCTGTGGACATCAAACAGACCAGTGAGCCAGCGATCAGTGGGGGTCGTTCCTGTCAGAGGCGAGAACGTGCAGGTTTCCCATGCGAACTCCTCTTTGATTGAACTGCCCATCGGCGAACGCTCTGAGTTCTGACAAAGGACCTTTTAATACGGTGACCTCCAGACATTCTCTTTGCGAGATGTGAACGTGGAGCGTTGCCACGGATAAATCGTGTTGTTCATGCTGAGCTACCGCCAAACGTTTCGCCAGATCGCGGGTTCCGTGCTCGTACACGCAACTGAGTGTCGCGTAACATGGCATGCGCGGTGAGGTTTGCTCTCGCTCTTTGGTCTGTGCTTCGCGCAGGATATCTCTGACCGCTTCCGATCTGCTGGAATACCCATGACGCTCTACATGCTGGTCTAGACTTTTAAGCTGGTCGTCGTCGATTGTTATCGTGATTCGTTCCATCGCATGTACTCTCAAGTGGAAATATGACTCACATAAAACGGCGACCGTTCCAATGGAACAGTCACGCAGCGCGATTTGGTGCGATTGAATTGTGCCCTTTTCTTCCATAACGATACCGTACGCTTTCCGACAACGACAAAACGCCACAGGTGGAACGCACGCATGACCGAGACTCAGCTTATCAATTACAGCATCGGCGCCATCGCTATCTTTTCCTGCCTGATCGCTGCCTTTTGGCTCAAGCGCCATGAACGCCGGGTCAGCAAGCTGGGCCGCAGAGTCGCTTTGCACGCCCTGCGGGCTGCGTTGCTGTGCGCGGCCATACTGACGACGGAACAGTATCTGAAAGGCTTGATCCAGCAGTACCAACTCGGTAACACGGTACAGCAAGGCGTCGCGCTCTGCGCCCTGTTGGCGATGACGATCGTCGTCATGTGGCAATTGTTCCTGTTGATCGATATGCTGGAGAAATATCAGTTGCGGCGCAGCCAGGACCAAACCTCGGCCCGGGCCCTGGCACGCTTGCTCAAGGTCGCCTTGTGTATCGCGCTAGTGCTTCTTTTCGGTGAGCACTTCGGTATGAGCGTATCGGGACTGTTGGCGTTCGGTGGCATTGGCGGCATCGCCATCGGCATGGCAGGCAAGGATATCCTGAGCAATTTCTTCTCCGGCATCATGCTGTATTACGACCGCGAGTTCGCCATCGGCGATTGGATCAGCTCGCCGGACAGGAACATTGAGGGCACCGTCGTGGAGATTGGCTGGCGCCTCACCAAGGTCATGACTTTTGACCACCGTCCGATGTACATTCCCAACGCTCTGTTTACATCGATTACCGTGCAGAATCCCGGCCGCATGACCAACCGGCGGATCAATACGCAGATCGGCCTGCGCTATGAAGATGCGGGCCAGGTGGGTGCTATCGTCGACGCCATTCGCACCATGCTGCGCGGAAACGAAGAAATAGACCAGACTCAGACTCTACTCGTCTATTTCGACGACTTCGGTGCTTCGTCGCTGAACGTCATGGTCTACTGCTTCACTAAAACCACCAACTGGGAAGCGTGGCTGCACACACAACAAGAGGTCTACTTGAAGATCGTCGAGATTGTGCACGCGCACGGTGCGGATTTCGCTTTTTCGACGCAGACCGTCTATCTCGAATCAGAGAAACTCGCCACCGCGCCCGCCGACAAAGGCGCACCCTGAATCTACCCGATGCCGGTGTCGGACCATGTGCGGGTAAACCAGTGCGCCTGGTGTCGCAGCGGCCCGTAGGCGTTGTGGGGTCTCTTTAATGCGAGCAGGCCTACAACTGCTCGAAGCGCACGTAGCGCTTGTCGGTATCATCGCGCTGGCTGATCAGGTCGCGCACGACGGCGGCCGGCGGGCCGCGGCGCAGCCATTCGAGCATATGGTCGACCTGGTCGGGCGTGCCTTGTACCAGGGCCTGGACGGTGCCGTCTTCCATGTTCTGCACCCAGCCCGTAACGCCCAGCATATGGGCGCGCCGCACAGTGGCGTGCCGATAGCCCACGCCTTGCACCACACCCTTGATAATGACGTGCACCGTCTCGTGTTGGGGGACTTGCATGCTGCGATTCCTCTTGGTACGGAGGGCGCGCGTATACTTGCTACGCCCTTTTGGTTCTCTAGTGTCAATAGTGTCCCATGAATCCGAACCTAGCCAAGATCACCTGCATTGAAGATTTGCGCGTCCTGGCGCAGAAACGCGTGCCGCGCATGTTCTACGACTACGCCGACTCCGGTGCCTGGACTGAAGGCACTTATCGCGCGAACCAAGCCGACTTCCAGGCCATCAAGCTGCGCCAGCGGGTGGCCGTGGATATGGAGGGCCGTTCGCTGCGCACCACGATGGCCGGCACCGATGCGGTGATGCCGCTGGCCATTGCGCCCACCGGCCTGACGGGTATGCAGCATGCCGACGGCGAAATGATGGCCGCGCAGGCAGCCGCCGAATTCGGCGTGCCGTTCACCCTGTCCACCATGAGCATCTGCTCGATCGAAGACGTGGCGCGCGCCACGGGCAAGCCTTTCTGGTTCCAGCTGTATGTGATGCGCGACCGCGAGTTCGTGGCTAACCTGATCGATCGCGCCAAGGCGGCTGGCTGCTCGGCACTGGTGCTGACGCTGGACCTGCAAATACTGGGCCAGCGCCACAAAGATATTCGCAATGGGCTGTCGGCGCCGCCCAAGCCCACGCTGGCCAATCTGCTCAATCTGGTTACCAAGCCACGCTGGTGCCTGGGGATGCTGGGCACGCCGCGCCGCACGTTCGGTAACATTGTCGGCCATGCCAAGGGCGTTGGCGATTTGTCATCGCTGTCGTCCTGGACGGCCGAACAGTTCGATCCGCGCCTGAGCTGGGCCGACGTCGAATGGATCAAGCAGCGCTGGGGCGGCAAGTTGATCCTCAAGGGCATCCTGGATGTTGAGGATGCGCGCCTGGCCGCCGACAGCGGCGCCGACGCGCTGATCGTCAGCAATCACGGCGGCCGCCAGCTTGATGGCGCGATGTCGTCGATTGCCGCCTTGCCGGCCATCGCTGACGCGGTCGGTTCGCGCATCGAGGTATGGATGGATGGCGGCATTCGTTCGGGCCAAGACATATTGAAGGCCGTGGCGCTGGGCGCGCGCGGCACCATGATCGGACGCGCGTTCCTGTACGGCCTGGGGGCGTATGGCAAGGCGGGCGTCACGCGCACGCTGGAGATCCTGTACAAGGAAATGGACGTGACCATGGCCTTGTGCGGACGCAAGTCGCTGACGCCGGGTGACCGCAGCGTGCTGCTGCCCGGTACGTATCCTCACTGACCGCGCAGTTCTGGCGCCTGGCCGCGCAAGAAACCTCCCCGGGTACCTTCTCCCCACAGCGGTGCCCGACACCGCTGTGGGGAGAAGGTCTCGCTCCGTTTCGAAAAACCGCAAAATCTGCAAAGTGGTGGTCGATACAGTGGCAGCCCTGGAGAACGCATGAAATCCAAGACGCGCATCCACTATGCCAACCGGTTGGAACCGGTGCTGCAATGGCTGGCCTCGCATCCCGACGCGGCGCCAGAGTTGTATCACTTGGCCGATCTGGCATGCCTGTCGCCCTATCATTTTCACCGCGTATACCGCGCATTGATGGGAGAGACGGTGAACGCCACGATGTTGCGCCTGCGCATGCATCAGGCGTCCGTAGATCTGGCGGGTGCACGGTCCATGCAGCAGGTGGCGCAACGCGCCGGATACACATCGCAAGCCGCTTTCAACAGGGCTTTTGGTGCGGTGTTCGGTATGCCGCCGGGTCGTTATCGACATGCGCGCTCCAGGCCCTTTAATCCTCAGGAGCTTGGCATGTATCCGACAACTATCGAATCTTTTGCAGGCGCGTCGTTGGTGACGCTGGCACACAGTGGCGATTATCAGCAGATCGGCATGACTTTTGATCGCTTGTTCTTGCTGGCGTCCAGCCGAGAGCTGATCGGACCTGCGACGCGGTCGTTTGGTGTGTACTACGATGATCCCGATCAGGTCCCTGTCGACCAATTGCGCGCGCGAGCCGGTGTGACGCTACCGGATGAGAGGGACGTGGATACCGCGGTGTTTGAGCCATTTTCGTTGCCGGCTACGCCCTGCGCGGTGTTGGAATATATCGGACCGTACAGCGAGATTGAGGCGGCTTATCATTGGTTGTTTTCCGAGTGGCTGCCGGCAAGTGGTTATGAAACGCGTGATTTCCCGATGTGGGAAGAGTACGTGAATGATCCCAAGGTCACGCCCGCGGCAGAACTGAAAACGCGTATTTATTTGCCGCTGGTCTGAAGCGGGATCGCGGCAAGATTCGTCGCCGTGAGCGGCTTGTCGTTGAGTTTGATCGTGAAGCTGCCATCCAGGATGGTTCGGTGGCGGGCGTGGACGCGTGCCAGCAGTGCGCCGGGCAGTTTGCCCTCCAGAGTGCGAGAGGGTGCGAACATCGCGCCCTCGTAGCGCATTTGGGAGTATTTGCCGTAATCGTCGGCATGAAACGTACCGCGCTTGACCATCGTCAGAGCGCGCTCAATGGTGGGTGCCATGTCCCATAAGGCCGAGGCGACGACAGTGTCGGGAAACTGGCGCTGCGAGTCGATGATGTTGCCGATGACCAGCTTGCCACGTTGTTCGGCAGCCTCGGCGACGCCAACGCGCTCGGCATACAGTACGTCGGCACCTCGATCGATCATGGCGAAAGCGGTTTGCCTGGCTTTGCGCGGGTCAAATCGAGAGTTGGTGAAACTGATGAGAAATTGCGCGTCGGGATTGATCTCGTACACACCATCCATGAATGCGTGCATCAGGCGATTGACGTTGCCGGTGGGGTGGGCGCCGACCAGGCCGATGATGCCGGTCTGACTCAGCCCGCCCGCGATCATGCCCGTCAGGTAGGTGGGCTCTTCGATGTAGCTGTTAAAGACCGAAAAATTGGGATGTTGCGGACGGCCCGAGGATCCCATTAGAAATGCCGTGTCGGGATAGTCGAGAGCGATCTGACGAGTGAGAGCCTCGTCGTGAAAGGCTTCGCCGACGATGAGGTGCATGCCCTGCTCGCCATACTGGCGCAGGGCAGCCTCGTAATCGGCGAGCGAGATGTTTTCCGAATAGGTGTAGTCGATTTCGCCGCGGTCTTCCGTGGTCGCCAACGCTTTGTGTATACACGAGACCCATTGTTGTCCCACCGGGACGGGGTAGGCGGCGGCGACCCGAACGACAGAGGCGGGGGGTTGTGCCCAGAGCTTGCCTGTCGCCAGCAGCGCACCCAAGGCGGCACTCTGCTGCAACAATATACGTCGCGTTCGTCTGGCAGTCGACAGGGAAGAACGAAATGTCATGGCGGGGTTCCTGGGCCAAGCAACGCTGAAGCGCAATACCCCACAACGACGGCGTGGGCGCGTGCGATGCAACATGACGGGGCTGACGCCGCGAAATGTTAGCGGCGCGCATTGATTATAGGCACCTTGCGGCGTGTGTGAGGTTTCTGTCGGTGCATAATCTATGAATAGGTGCGCGCCCTGGCTCGGCGCGACGAACTGACCGGAGATATGAATGCGATTGCTTTTTCTTGGCGCTGGCGGGACAGGTGGCTATTTTGGTGGGCGGGCCGTGCAGGCGGGCGCCGACGTTACATTTTTGGTGCGCGAGGCGCGGGCGCAGAAATTGCGGGCGGACGGCTTGCAGATTGAAAGCCCGCTCGGCAATGCTGTCGTGCAACCTAAGTTGGTGATAGCCGACGAACTGGATGCGGCTTATGACGTAGTGGTGCTCAGTTGCAAGGCGTATGACTTGCCCAGCGCGATCGAGGCAATCCGTCCGGCAATCGGGCCCGATACCGCAATCTTGCCGATCATGAACGGCGTGCTGCAGTACGATGCACTCGATGTTGAGTTTGGTGCGTCACGGGTGCTGGGGGGCCTGTGCCAGATCAATGCGACGTTGGGCGCGCAGGGGCAGGTCAAGCATCTGGGGCAACACGCCAGCTTTGTCTTTGGCGAGCGTGCCGGCGAGCCTCGCAGCGGGCGTGGTACCGCCCTGGAGGCCGCATTGAGCGAGGCGGCGTTCACCAGCCGTCTGAGTATGGATATTCAACAGGATATCTGGGAAAAATATGTGTTCCTGACCACGCTGGCATCGGCCACGTGTTTGATGCGGGGCACGGTGGGGCAGATTGCCGCGACCGATGCCGGCGAAGATGTCTTGCGCGGCCTGCTGAGGGAGTGTCAGCAAGTGGCGGCGGCGTCGGGACACGCGGTGCGTGCAGAAGCCGACAACTTTGCGCTCAAGGTGCTCATCGATCGCGACTCGCCCATGACGGCGTCGATGTTTCGCGATCTGAGCTTGAATGGAGCCGTTGAGGCCGATCATATCGTGGGCGATATGATCCGTCGTGCGGGGGTGCTGCAGTTGGATGTGCCGTACTTGCGCGTGGCTTATACCCATTTGCAGGTCTATCAGGCGCAGCGTGCGGCAGCAGTGTAAACGGCCGTGACCGGGTTGCGGTGTTGCTGCGGATTCGAGGAATCATGAAGACACTTTATTTGGCCGGCTTTGATGTGTTTCGCGCAGATTCGCTGGCACACGGTGAGTGGTTGAAACAGCAGTGCCGCGACTACGGTTTTGAGGGGTTGTATCCCTTGGATAATGAGCCGCCGGCAGATTTATCGGGTCGCGCACTGGCCCAGTGGATTTACGAAGCCAATATCGCACTGATTCGTCAGGCCGACGCGGTGATGGCGAATCTAAACGCGTTTCGCGGCGCGGAGCCGGACTCAGGCACGGTGTTCGAGGTCGGTTACGCCGTTGCCCTGAACAAGCCGGTATGGGCGTATGTAAGCGAAGCGGATTCGTTGGTGCAACGGTTCGCGGTGACTCAGCGGGAGGACCCTCAGCGCTATGTGGATGCGGAGGGTTATACGGTCGAAGACTTCGGCTTGAATCTGAATTTGATGTTGGCTTGCAGCGTCAAAGTCGTGGTGGGCGATGCGGCGCAGTGTCTGGTGCGCATGGCTCAGGAGTAATGGGTGTCTAGTGACTACCCCGTTTGAGCGAGGGTATCGATTTCAGACCGATATCCTCAAATATCGCATCCGGCGCAATGGTGCGCTAGAACGGGAAGTGCCCGACATCAAGGATTCAATGCCCAGTCCTGTTGGACCAGGCATTGCCTGTTGATGAGTGGATTACGCGACGACGGCTTCCGCATTTTGTTCGGACGATGCCTGCGCCAACTGCTCGCGATGATCGGCCAACTCGGCGATGGTCAAGGCAACCAGGCCATGCTCGGCTGCGTAACGTGCAATGGCCGGGCCTCGTGTCATGGTGCCATCAGGATTCATGAGTTCGCACAGAACGGCGGCGGGACGAAGGCCGGCCAATATGGCCAAGTCGACTGACCCTTCGGTGTGGCCGCGTCGTGTCAATACGCCACCGGGTTGTGCGCGTAAGGGAAAGACGTGACCCGGGCTGACAATGTCGTCGGCTTGTACGCCTGCGGCGATCGCGGCGCGGATGGTCGTGACGCGATCGGCGGCAGAAACGCCCGTGGTGACACCATGACGGGCCTCGATCGACACGGTAAACGCGGTGCTGAACCGGCTTTCGTTGCGCGCCACCATCGGAGGGAGTCGCAACAAATCCAGGGTTTCATCGGTCAGGCAAAGGCAGACGATGCCACTGCAGTCCCGGATGAGTTGGGCCATGACGGGTACGGTGATTTTGTCGGCCGCGACGATCAGGTCAGCTTCGTTTTCACGATCGACGTCGTCCATCAAAATCACGGGGCGTCCCAGGCGCAGGTGATGCAGCGCACGCGTGAGCCGCGTTGGGAATGGCTGGGCAAAGAGATCGGTGGTTGAACTTGGGGTAGAGATAGCGGTGGACATTGAAACGCTCTCGCAGAAGGGTTGGCGAAAAACGTTTCAGGGCAATGGATAGCCAAGCGCACCCCGGACACATGGCCTGGCAGTACGCAACGACCGACGGCCGATGCTGACTGCCCGCGAGCGAGCGGGGATAAGCTGGCACATCTTCTTTCATCCGGACTGTGACCGTCGGCTCTGGAGTTACACCAGATCTGCTGACCCCGGCCATATGCGGCAGGCCGGGCGCTCGCGGGCTTGTCATGTAATTGTGACTTACCGCCGGTGGGGAATTACGCCCCGCCCTGAAGACGTACTGCTATGCCGCGATAGGCGGCATGAGGAGATTGTACGCTTAGTCCGCCGTGGCAGCTTTCTTCGTTTTTCGGGTCTTGATGGCCAGCATGGTGCCGCGGCAACCAGATGCGCCGCACAGGCATTGATAGGCCGCCTTGAGCTTTTTGGTGATTCGGCCGTCCAGCTCGAGGCCGTAGTCGTAGAACAGCTCTTCGCCACGCGCGATGTCGCGCGCCGCAATGATGTAGACGCGCTTGCCGCCCTTACCCTCTTGGGATTCGCAGTTGGGTTCGCAAGAGTGATTGATCCAGCGTGCGTCGTTGCCGTTGTCGCCGCCATCAATGACGCGACCCGAGCTGAGCGAAAAGAAGAACGTGTGAAACGGATCGTCGGGATTGGTGGGGTGACGGCGATCAGCCTCGTTGGCACTGATGCGCGCGCCAACGTATTCGATGATCCGGGTACCGGCGGGGATTTTGCGTGCGGCAAATACCCCGTTGCCGTGCAGCTTCGAACGGCGCACGACGTGCCAGGGCTTGGGTGATTCAGCAGTGGTCATGAAAGCAAAGCCAAGTAGCGGATTAGCGGCGATTATAGGGGGGAACTTGTGACAGGGTCAGTCCGATGTCTCGGTGGTCAGCGGCAGTTGGGTTTCCTTCAGGCGACGCAGTACAAAGCAGGACTTGCTGTGACGAATGCCGGGAATGCGGTAGAGCTGTTCGCGCAGCAGACGTTCGTAGTCGCGGGTGTCACGCACGGCGATGCGGATGTAGTAGTCGTAGTCGCCCGATACGAGAAAGGCTTCGAGGACCTCGGGGATTTGCGCCAGCGCACGACCGAACTCGTACAAGGTTTCTTCGCTGTGGCTTTCCAGCGTGATGTGCACAATGACGGTATCCATGAAGCCCAGGCTGGCGGGATCCAGATCCACGGTGTAGCCGCGGATGACGCCGGCGGTCTCCATGCGCTTGATGCGATTCCAGCAAGGGGTGGACGACAGACTTACCGCGGCGCCAATCTCATTGAGACTGGCGCGGGCATTCTGCTGAAGGACCTTCAAAATCGCCAAATCGAATTTGTCCAGTTTCATTTTCTTTATTTCCTCTAAAACTCAGATAAATTTACTGGAAAATGGCCAATTTTGTAGGAAATGAGAGAAATATTCTAGAGAGAAAGGCATAAGATACTTACCATGAATGATCGTCTCCACGCCCAGGCTCTCGCCGCTTTGAACTCCGACACCCGCCCCGCCCGTAACGGGGCGGAAATTTTGCTCGACACGCTGATTGCACACGGTGTCGATACCGTATTCGGCTACCCCGGCGGCGCCGTGCTGCCCCTTTACGACGCCTTGTACAACGAGTCGCGTTTACGTCACGTACTGGTTCGCCATGAGCAGGCGGCGGTGCATGCGGCCGAAGGCTATGCCCGTACGACTGGCCGTCCAGGGGTCGTATTTGTGACCTCGGGTCCGGGCATGGCCAACACCACATCGGGTCTGCTGGACGCGATGTGCGATTCGATCCCGGTATTGTGTATTAGCGGGCAGGTGGCGACGTCCGCCATCGGCACCGATGCTTTTCAAGAGTGCGACGCGATCGGGATCTCGCGGTCGGTGACCAAGTGGAATACACAGATCCGGGTCGTAGACGATGTGGCCGACGTGGTCAGTCGCGCCTTTGACTTGACCCGGCAGGGACGACCGGGCCCGGTGCTCGTCGACTTTCCCAAAGACGTGCAGCTTACCCCGCACCTACCCCCGGCGCAGCCCTCAGAAAGCGCGCGCGTCGCGGCGCTGCGCGCACGCCGTCAGGCTGGCAAGGCCCCGCTGAAATTGCCCCAAAGCGCCGTACGCCGTGCCGCTGCCTTGATCGCACAGGCGCGCCGTCCTGTGTTTTATGGCGGAGGCGGTCTGATCAACTCCGGCCCCGCCTCGTGCGAGGCCTTTACCGATCTCGTGCGTCAAACGGGGGCGCCCTGCACCCTGACCCTGATGGGCCTGGGCGCGTTTCCCGCTTCGGATCCGCAATACGTGGGCATGCTGGGCATGCATGGCACGCTGGAGGCCAACATGGCCATGCATGAAGCCGATCTGGTGGTGTGTATTGGCGCGCGCTTTGACGATCGTATCACCGGCAAGCTCTCCGAGTTTTGTCCGCACGCCCGCAAGATTCACATCGATATCGATCCCGCCTCGATCAACAAAGTCGTGCGCGTCGACGTCGCGCTTGTCGGCGACTGTCTACCGTTGATCGATGCCCTGCGCAATGCGCTGAAAGCCGAGCCGTTCCCGCCCGCCAAGCTAACTGACTGGTGGCGTCGTATCGACGCTTGGCGCGCTAAAGATTGCCTGGCCTTTTCACCCAGCGCGCAGGCCATCTTGCCGCAACAGCTCATGCAGCGTCTGAACGTCGCGCTGGCTGATCGCGACGCCGTCGTCTCCACCGACGTCGGCCAACACCAAATGTGGGCCGCTCAGTACCTGCGCTTTGACCAACCCAACCGCTGGCTGACCTCTGGCGGTGCTGGCACCATGGGCTACGGCCTGCCCGCCGCCATCGGCGCCCAAGTCGCCCACCCTGACAAAACCGTCGTCTGCGTGAGCGGCGACGCCTCAGTCCTGATGAATATCCAGGAGCTGTCCACCGCCACGCAACACGAGACGCCTGTCAAAGTCGTCCTGTGCAACAACGGCTACATGGGAATGGTGCGCCAATGGCAAGAACTCATCCACGGCGGCCGCTATAGCCACAGCTACAACGCCTCCCTCCCCGACTTCGTCGCCGTTGCCAAAGCCTTTGGCTGGGGGGCGGCGCGGGTCGATGACCCGGCGCAACTCGATCAAGCCCTGGCGCAGTGCCTGGCCCATCCCGGTCCGTACTTTCTGGACGTCGCCGTTGCCGCGCAAGAGAACTGCTTTCCCATGATGCCGGCAGGTCAGGGGCATCATCGGATGATGCTGGCAGAAGGGGTTTGGTACGAGGACGATACCGTTTGACGTGGCTGCGGGGGGCGTCAGCTATTGAGGCGTCCCTGCGGCGTGGCTGCGCGTGGAGCCAGCCTAATCACCTCGGCTCGGCCCAACCAGGGGCCTCGGTCCCGCTGCGCGGGACTGCCCGAGGTTCAAAAGGCTGGCTCCACGCGCAGCCACGCCACAGGGACTCACAGTAGTGGCATGCCGAAGGCAATAGGTCACGATGTTGCAATCAACAATGCAATGGCCAGTATCAGTGAGCCCTGCCTCAAAGCCCCCGTGAATTGAAGGCATTGTGAGCCGTTGCGTCGGTGTTAAAGGCACCGCCGGCGTTTTGAGCGGCGGGCAGCTCTCGCGCAGCGAGAGCCGAGGCCCCTGGTTGGGCCGAGCCGTCGCGATTACGCCGGCGGTGCCTTTAACACCGGCGCAACGGCGTCTTAAGCACTCAATCGTGCTTAATGGAGATAGTCTTCAACACGGTAAATCCGTACAACGCTTCGAAACCTTTTTCGCGCCCATGGCCGCTGGCTTTGACGCCACCGAACGGGAGTTCGATGCCGCCCCCCGCCCCGTAGTTGTTGATGAAGACTTGGCCGCTGCGAACCTTGCGGGCCAGGCGCAATTGGCGTGAGCCGTCGCGGGTCCAGATGCTGGCGGCGAGCCCGTATTCTGTGGCGTTGGCGATGCGGATGGCGTCGGCTTCGTCATCGAAAGGGATGGCGGCCAATACCGGGCCGAAGACTTCTTCTTGGGCGATGCGATGGTCGATCGGTACGTTGTGCAGCAGCGTGGGGGCCTGGTAATAGCCTTCGGCTGGGGCGCCGTCTGCGATTTTTCCTTGGGCTGCCATGGTAATGCCGTCTTGTGCAGCGGCTTGCAGGAAGCCCTGGACGCGTTCTTGCTGTGTTTTGCGGATGAGCGGGCCGCAGTCCAGGTCCATGGTGGCGGGTCCTGCGCGCAGAGCCGAGAACGCTTGCGAGAGGCGATCCATGACGCGATCGTAGGCGCTGCGTTCGATCAGCAGGCGGCTGCCGGCAGAGCAGGTTTGGCCGGCGTTCTGGACGATTGCATTGACGGCGACGGGAATCAACGCGTCGAGGTCGGCGTCGCCGAACACAATTTGAGGCGACTTGCCGCCCAGTTCTAGCGTGACGGGTATGTGACGCTCCGCGGCGGTCTGGGTGACGAGTACGCCGATGCGGGGCGAGCCGGTGAACGAGATGTGGTCGATGCCGGGATGGCGCGTCAAGGCATCACCGGCTTCGTGGCCGTAGCCCGTGATGATGTTGATGGCGCCCGGGGGAAAGCCGACGTCTGCCGCCAGCTCGGCGACGCGCAGCAATGACAGGCAGGCGTCTTCGGCGGGTTTGACGACGCACGCGTTACCGGCTGCCAAGGCGCCGCCCACACTGCGGCCAAAAATCTGCAAGGGGTAGTTCCAGGGGACCACATGACCCGTCACGCCGTGCGGCTCGCGCAAGGTCAGTACGGTATAGCCATTTTGGTAGGGTAGGGTTTCGCCGTGCAGTTTGTCCGCGGCGCCACCGTAGTATTCGAAATAGCGCGCAATGGCGGTGACGTCGGCACAAGCCTGCTTGGTGGGCTTGCCGCAATCGCGCGATTCGATGCCGGTCAGCTCGTCGATGTGATCCAGGATTTTCAGCGACAGTTTCAACATCAGTCGACCGCGTTCGGCTGCCGTGAGTTTGCCCCAGGCGCCTTCGTCGTAGGCGCGGCGTGCGGCCTGCACGGCCAGGTCGATGTCGGCGGCGTTGCCGCGCGGGATGCTGTCGTATTCTTGACCCGTCGATGGATCGATGACGGGGATGGCTTCACCCGAGTTGCCAGGTACGGAGCGGTTGTCAATGAAATGCTGCTTCATGCCAATGAGCCTCTAGTATGTCGTTGCAGAAATGCCGGGGTATGCGGGTACCGGGCAGTTAAAACAAAATGGATAGTCCTCCATCGACGGCGAGTACTTGACCATTGATGTAGGAGGCTGCGGGGGACGCCAGAAAGACGGCGGCGCCGGCGATTTCTTCAGGTTGGCCCCAGCGTCCCATGGGATTGCGTGAGGCTAGTTTTTCGTAAACAGCCGGGTCGGTGACCATGGCCGCGTTGGTTTCGGTGGCGAAGGTTCCGGGGGCGATGGCGTTGCTGGTGATGCCCAGGGGGC
This sequence comes from Bordetella tumulicola, assembly GCF_054779135.1. Lineage (NCBI taxonomy): Bacteria > Pseudomonadati > Pseudomonadota > Betaproteobacteria > Burkholderiales > Alcaligenaceae > Bordetella > Bordetella tumulicola. Next base: position 69,551 of record NZ_BAAGYU010000010.1, read on the forward strand.
CCAGTTCGGCGGCCAGGGCGCGCATCATTCCCGTCAGTCCCTGTTTAGCGGCCGGATAGACGGCGTCGCCCGAGCGCGCGAGCTCGCCGGCGATGGAGGTGATGGTGATGAGACGCCCGGAACCCTGGCGCACCATGCGTTCCGAGGCGTACTTGGACAGCAACATGCTGGCGATGAGATCGGTGTCGATCAGCGCACGGATTTCTGCGGCGGTGATGGCCTGCAGCGTCTTGCGGTTACGGGCGCCGACGTTATTGACCAGGATGTCCAGGCGACCGTGTTCGCGGTCAATGTGATCGAAGGCGCGTGCCATCGCGTTGTCATCAGCGACATCGAAGGCCAGGGCGGATGCGGCCAGGCCCTGTGCGCGCAGGGCCTGTGCAGCAGTTTCGGTGGCCTCGGCGTTGCGGCCATTGATGAGAACGTGGGCGCCGCAGCCAGCCATGGCGCGTGCCATGCAGAGACCCAGGCCGCGGGCGGATCCCGTGATCAGGGCAACCTGGCCGGCCAGGGAGAAATGTTGCAGGTAAGCTTGAGAGGCAACAGGGGTGTTCATGGTCGAGAGTGAATCAGTCGCGGAATTCGGGCGCCCAGTGCAATAGTTTGCGCTCAATCCAGGTGACCGCATAGACCAGCACGATGCCGACGATGGAAAGCAGCGTCACGGCAGCGAACATGTCGGTGGCGTTCAGCGTCGCCAGTGCTGTCACCATGAGGTAGCCCATGCCGGTTGTGGATCCGACGAACTCGGCCAGCACAACACCAATGAGTGCGAAGCTAATGGCGTTGGGCAGGGCCGCAAAGGTCCATGCCGCGGCGGTGGGGACGCGGACACGCCAGAGAATCTGACGGGGCGAGCCCCCCAGTGTTCGGCAGAAATCGACGAGTTCCCGTTCTACGCTGCGCCCCCCTTTATAGGTGTTGAAGAACACCAGGAAGAACACAACGAACCAGGACGTCACTACTTTGGAGGCGAGTCCCAGTCCGAAGAACATCGTGATCAGGGGGACAAAGGCGATACGTGGCATGGAGTTGAATGCCACGATAAAGGGATTGAACACATCGGCGAGCATGCGGCTACGACTGAGCACCATCCCGACGATAAAGCCGCTGCCCACGCCAACTACCAGGCCGACGAGTGTGGCACGCAGGGTCAGCCACAGGTGCGGCCAGACGGAGCGGGGGCCGGGTTGCAGCCATTCCCACAGACGCACAGCGATCCGGGAGGGTTGGCTGATGAAGAACGGATCAAAGATGGTGTTCTGCGTGAACCACGGGATGCGGGTCAGAGTTTCCCAGCCGCCGATGATGATGGCCAGGATCAGCAACTGCCACGCGGTGATGCGTAGCCGGCGTTGTATCAGGGCGCGGCGGTCTTGAAGTAATTGGTCCTGCAGATTGGGTACGGCGGAGACGTTCATGGGATGTGGAGTCGGGTCAGGCGGCGGCGCGGAACTGCTCGCCCAGTACGCTCCATAGGCTTTGTACGTGGGAAACAAACTGCGGCGTTTCGCGCAGCATGAACACATCGCGCGGATGGGGGATGTTGATACGCTCGTCCAGCAAGACATGGCTGGGTGGCCCAGACAGCACGATGACGCGATCCGACAGGGTGATGGCCTCGTCGAGATCGTGGGTGACCATGACGATGGTCTGTCCGAGTTTGCGCCATATCTCGATGAGCTCGCGGTGCAGATGCGTTTTGGTGTGCGTGTCCAGCGCGCCGAAGGGTTCGTCCAGCAGCAGGATGCGGGGCTCGACGGCCAGGCTCATGAGCAGCGCGACGCGACGGCGCATGCCACCGGACAGTTGGTGCGGATACGCGTTGGCGAAGGCGCTCAAGTGGCCGAGCTCAAGCAGATCGGCGACGCGACGCTCGATCTGCGCGGCCGCCACACCCTGGAATTTCAGGCCGAGCGCGACGTTCTTGCGCACGCTGAACCAGGGGAGCAGCGTGTCTTTTTGAAAAATGTAGCCGAGCGCCGGCGGCACTTGGCCGTTGACCGTTGTCCCCGCCACCCGGATGGTGCCAGTCGTGGCCGGCAGGAAACCGGCCATCATGTTCAGCAAGGTGCTTTTGCCGCAACCCGACGGTCCGACGATGGAGACGAATTCGCCCTCGGCGATGGAGAGCGATACATTGCCGACGGCGTGCACGGTGCCGCCGCGCGCCTGGTAGGCTTTGCCCACCCCTTCCAGTTCAATCATGCGAGGACTCCGTACGACACGCCACGATTGCTCATCATGCCTTGCGGGCCTGTTTGACGAACGACATGTCGACGCAGGTGGCGTAGGGCACTTTCTTCATTTCTTCGTTGGAGAATTGGCGTCCGTCGCCCATGATGCCGGCCATGCGGTTGTAGGCGTCTTCGGTGATGATGTTGTCTTTCAGGAAGACGGTTTCCTTGTAGATGCCGAGTGTTTTTTCAACGGCCGGACGGGGAAAGGCGCTGAGGTAGTCGTCGTAGATCGCGTCGGTGATGGCCTGGGCGCTGTTGGCGCTGATGAAATCTTGCGCCTTGACCATGGCGGTCACGAATGCCTGCACGACTTCGGGTCGCTTCTGGATGGTGTCTTGCAGCGTCAGCGCGGCAATGCCAGGGACATCGCCCCCCATGAAGCTGCTCCATGAGGCCTCGGTGGTGGCATCGAAAATCGGCACACCCCAGCCTTCGGCCTGAGCCTGCTCCATCATGGACATGGTAGCCATGCTGGCGGACACCGAACCGGTTTTCAGCGCACCCAGCATGGTGGCCAAATCGCCGAGCGGGCGGACGTCGACTTTGTCGGCGATGCCGGCCTGTTGCATGAGGTAGACGGCCATGAGCCATGTGCTGGATTGCGGTTGCGTGGCGCCCACACGTTTGCCCGCCAGGTCTTTCAGTGTCTTGATTTTGCCGCTGTCGAAGTCTTCGCGACGCACGATGACGTTGGCATAGGTGAGTTTGCGATCAAAGCCAAAGATCAGGGTGGCCGGCTTGCCGGCCAACGTCAGGGCGGGCGCGGCGGTGGCCGCGGTGGCGCCGAACAGGATCTGCCCAGCGGCCAGCATCTGCATGGTGCGCGGGCCACTTTGGGAGTTCAGATATTCGACTTCCAGGCCGCCTTCGCCGAAGTAGCCTTTCTTGAACGCGACGTAGGCGGCGGAGAAAAAGGGGTCGATGCTGCCCAGGCCGAATGCCGCCTTGCCCAGCGATGTCTGGGCAAACGCGGACCGAGCGCCGAGCAGGCTGGCGCCCGCGAGCGCGGCGGTCGAGGCAAGGAAATGGCGGCGAGTGGTGTTGCCCGCACGTACTGAAGATCGCTGCATAGTTGTCGTCTCGGAATGTTGTTGTGTCGTGACTGTTTGGGAATAACGATACCGCAAATGGCCAAAGACCGTGGCGAGCCACGGTCTTTGGGTCACGGTGAACAGGTTATCCCTCATCGGGCTGCCGGTTTACCGTGGGGACGGCCATGCGTGTCGTGCGTCAGCTGGCCGTTTTGGTTGCCGCCTTTTTTGCAGCCGCCTTCTTTACCGCCGTTTTCTTTGCGGCGGCCTTTTTGGGCGCCGCTTTTTTAACTGCCTTTTTCGTGGCGGTTTTGGTTGCTGTTTTGCTGGCGGTTTTGGACGGTGCGCGGCCAGGTTTGGCTGCGCGGGGTTCGAACTCGAAGCCGGTTTTGCCGTCAGGCTGGCGTACCAGGAAAGCCTTGAACTTGCGGTTCGTGCGGCTGGAGACAAAGCCGTCGAGCAAGTCGGTGCGGCCATCGGTCAGCAGCTTTTGCATTTGATCCCGTGAGATCTCTTGCTGCAGAATGATCTTGCCGGAGCGGAAGTCGCACGTCTTGTCGGGCCCGACGGATTTTTCGCAGACGTAGCTCAGGCCATGTTCGAATACGCGTGATTGGCACTTGGGGCAGTTGCCGACGGGCGTATGGCCCGAGAAGTCGACGGCCTCGGTGTCGTCGTCGTCTTTTTGACCAAAGTCGAACTCCAGCTTGTCCTCGTCGTTGATGCGCAGAATGGCGGCAAACGGCCGGCCCATTTTGCTGATGAAACCTTGCAACGGGCCGATTTCGCGCTTGGCAAGCAGCTCTTCGACCTCGGGTAGTTCAAACGTGCGGCCGCCGGGATGTTTGCCGATCGAGAATTCACACTGGGTGCAAGCGTAGCGACGGTAGTTTTCTTTGACTACGCTGCCGCATTTGGGGCATGGGGTGGTCAAGGTGGCGTAATCACCCGGCACGGTGTCGCGTTCGTATTCTTTGGCGCGTTTGACGATGACTTGGGTCATCTGCGCGATTTCGCGCATGAAGGCTTCGCGGCCTAGGCCGCCCTGCTCGATTTGCTTGAGCTTGTGTTCCCATTCGCCGGTGAGTTCGGGCGAGGTGAGTTCGGTGACGTCCAGCCCGGAGAGCAGGGTCATCAACTGGCGGGCCTTGGCGGTGGGTACCAGATCGCGACCGTCGCGGCGCAGATAGCTTTCACCGAGCAGGCCTTCGATGATGCCTGCCCGGGTGGCCGGCGTACCCAGGCCGCGCTCGGACATCGCCTCGCGCAGCTCTTCGTCGTCGACCAATTTGCCTGCACCTTCCATGGCGGACAGCAAGGTGCCTTCGTTGAAGCGGGCCGGGGGCTTGGTCGACAGACCGAGGGCATCGACGTCTTCGGTACGCACGGTTTCGTTATCGGCGACGGGCACCAGATTAGCGTCTTCGCCCTGGGCTTCCTTGCCGTAGACCGCCAGCCAACCGGGCGATACCAAGACTTTGCCTTCCGTTTTGAAACGATGGCCCTGGACTTCGGTCAGGCGGGTTGTGACGCGGTATTCAGCGGCCGGGAAAAACACGGCCAGGAAACGCTTGAGCACCAGGTCGTACAGCTTGCCTTCGGCTTCGCTGAGATCGTGCGGGATCTGCAGCGTGGGGATGATGGCGAAGTGATCCGATACCTTTTTGTTGTCGAAAATCCGGCGATTGGGCTTGACCCAGCTTTGGGCCACCACGGTCTCGGCATGGCGAGACAGTTGACCCACGGCATTGGAGCCACCCTTGGCCAGCGCCTGAATGGTTTCGCGTACCGTGCTGAGATAGTCTTCGGGCAAGTAGCGCGAGTCGGTACGCGGGTAGGTCAGGGCTTTGTGGCGTTCGTACAACGTTTGAGCCAGGGCCAGCGTCGTCTTGGCCGAGAAACCGAAGCGGCCGTTGGCCTCGCGCTGCAACGAGGTCAGGTCGTAGAGGGCCGGCGACATCTGGGTCGAGGGCTTGGATTCCTCGGTGACGATGCCGGATTGGTTACGGCAGGCCGCGACCACGCTTTGCGCCGCGGCTTGTGACCAGAGTCGCGATTCGCGTTTTTCAGGGTCGCGTTCGTCTCGCTTGAAGTCGGGGTCGATCCAGCGGCCCTGGTACAGACCGGCGGCGGCGACGAATGTGGCGTGGACTTCCCAGTAGTCGCGCGGCACAAAACGGCGGATACGCTCTTCGCGTTCGGCCACGATGGCGAGCGTGGGGGTCTGGACACGACCCACGGGGGTCTTGAAGAAACCGCCGTCTTTGCTGTTGAAGGCGGTCATGGCACGGGTGCCATTGATGCCCACCAGCCAGTCGGCTTCGGCGCGTGAGCGCGCGGCGGCCTCCAGTGGCTTGAGCTGGGCGTCGTCGCGCAGATTGGAGAAGGCCTCGCGAATGGCCGCCTGGGTCATGGATTGCAGCCACAGTCGCTGGATGGGCTTTTTGACCCCCGCGTACTGGATGATGTAGCGGAAGATCAGTTCGCCTTCCCGTCCCGCGTCACAGGCATTGATGAGGGCATCCACGTCCTTGCGCTTGGCCAGCTTGACCAGCAGCTTGAGGCGTTCGGCTGATCTCTTGTCGGCGGGGCCGAGTTCGAATTCAGGCGGAATGACGGGTAGGTGCGTGAAGCTCCACTTACCCTTGACGGGATCATTGGGGGCGACTAGACCTAGCAAATGCCCGATGCTGGACGCCAGCACGTAACGTTCGCTTTCAAAATAGTCGCCCTCTCGCGCAAAGCCTCCGAGGGCGCGTGAAATATCAAGGGCCACCGAGGGCTTCTCGGCAATAATCAGCGTTTTGCTCATGGTTATCCATTGGCGGTAGACCCGCCGGTGTAGCGCGGATGATACGAGGGGAGATTCACCGCATGCAAGTCAAGGTGGAAACAAAAGTGGGATCGGAATTGCACGCTTGGCGAAAATTCCTGGCTCGCGGGACCTTGTGGCTGGGGGTTTGGCTGCTGGGGTTCGCTGTCATTTGCGGGGTGGCTGCCAATTGGCAGGACCTGTCAAAAACCCAGCGATTTGCCGGCGCACAGGCTCTATTGGCGGTGTGCGTGGTGGCCGCTGCCTGGCTGGGCTGGCGTCTGCGCGGCGCTGAGGGGCCACGTCGCTATGGGCCTGATGCTTTGCTGGCGCTGGCGGGCTTGCTGCTGGGCGGCCTTTTGGCTTTGCTGGGGCAGACTTATCAGACGGGCGCCGACACCTGGGAGCTTTTTGCCTGGTGGGGGATTTTGCTGCTTCCCTGGGCGTCGGTGGCGATGAGTCAGGCGGTATGGCTGTTGTGGATGGTCGTGGTCAATATCGCCACGATGCTTTATCTGCAGGATGGCGCGTTTTTGTGGATGATGGATCAGACGGGGTCGGCCGCCTTGGTGGCGCTGCTGAATTTGCTGTTTTTGGCTGGCTGGGAGTGGGCGGGCCGGCGGTGGCGCGCCAATACGACGTTGGGGCCCAGGGTGCTGGTAGCGTGGATCGTCGGTGTGCTGGTGTTCGAGGCGTTCTTTGAAACGGCGAGTCTGTCTGGACTGGGCTCCGTCGCGGGCCTGCTCTGGGTCGTGGTGACTCTGGGGCTGGGCTACTACTATCTGCGTGAACGCCGCGACTTGATTATCCTGGCCCTCTTGGCGGCCGGCGTGATTTGCATGTCGCTGAGGGTGGTGGGGGAATGGCTGCTGGATCTCACGGGGGATTTCGCGAGGCACAGCTGGGTGATGTTGCCCTTGGCAGGATTGGTGGTGGGCGAGGCCGTGCTCGCCGCGCGTTGGCTGCGTGGGCTGGCTGAGCAGCCCGTAGACGGGCGATCGCCGTCCGGTGAGGGGGGTAGTGGCAGCACCTCGTATGCCGCCGCCTCGATGCCCGCAAATAGCCTTCAGGGTGGTTCGACGGGTGATTCGTCGGCGCAGGCCGGGCCAGGCGTCCGCACCGCTAGTGCTGTGCCGGTAGATCCCCTTGCCGGCGCGACACCCGCTGACACGCGTCACGACGACGCTTCACGCGGTGATGGTGCACAGCGTCGGGCAGGCCCGGCGTGGTATGTCCAGGGCTTGCTGGGCCTGAGCGCGTGGCTGGCCACGTTGTTGCTCCTATTATTCTTGGTGATCTCCGAGGTGATCACCTCGGAGGACGGCGCGCAGGCGGTTGGGCTGGTGTTATGCGTATTGGCCGTTGTTGGGTTGCGTATTACGACCGGCCTGTTTTGGCGGCAATGTTTGACGGCAATGGGGTTTGCGGGCCAGATATTGGTGCTGGTGGCCTTGCTGCTTACTGACTCGGGCGCCGACACGGTGGGTAGCGGCGTCTGGATCTATGTGCTGTTGCTCGGGACTGCCGTGTATGTTCTGGCGCCGGAAGTGTTGCTGCGGTTTTTGAGCGCTGGCGTCATGGCATTCGCGCTGGCCGGGTTGATTGTGCAGTCCCTGTGGTCGGGGCCGGCGCACTACGAGCCGCTGTGGCAATGGATAGATCGTGATGGACTGGACGCCACGATAATGTGGTTGCCCGTGGCCGTGACAGGCGCCTGGGCGGCTGCGGTGGCGTTGGTTGTGGGGCAAACCCGGCCAGTTTTGTTGCCTTTGGGTTGGGCGTTCATGCTGGCGGTTCAATTCACGGTGTGGAAGGTCGGTGGGACGTCACTGATGCAACTGCCGACGCTGTGGCGGATGCATGCGATCGCCACGCTTTTGATCGCGGCGGGGGCGCTGTTGCCAGTAGCGTGCGCGCTGGCAGTGCTATGGCCGCGACGTCAGCTGTTGACGTCAGGGGTGCTGTGGGGGGTACCGCTCGGCCTGTTGGCTTTGGCCTTGTTCTGGTTGCCGAGTCCCGGCGTGGCGTTCGCATTGGCCTGGCTATTGCTGGGTTTTGGTCTGCGCGACATACGTTTGACGGTGGTGGGCTGTGTCAGCCTGCTTGTGTATTTGGTGATGTATTACTACCAGCTTGAGATCCCGCTGCTGGACAAGGCGCTGTGGCTCGGAGGGGCCGCGTTGCTGTTGTTTGCGCTGCGGGCCCTGGTGTATCTGGTGCCGCGCTGGATGCAGACGATCGACTTGCCTGCCGCGACGCCTCGTCCTCCGGTGACGGCCGCATTGCGTTGGCGCACGGCCGTGGTGCTGGGCGGCTTGGTGGCGGGGCTGGCCGTGGTCAATTACACGATCTGGCAACGCGAAACCTTGTTGACGCTGGGGCGGACGGTCATTCTCGAGTTGGCGCCGGTAGATCCGCGTTCGCTGATGCAGGGCGACTATATGGCCCTGAATTTTGCCGCGGGCGGGTCGCTGAGGCCACCGTCTTTTATTTCTGATCCATTGGCGGAACAGGCGGACGGCTATCTGGTGTTGAGGCCTGACACTAACGGCGTGGCGCAGGTAGTACGCACGCAGACCGATGTGCAACCGCTCACGGGTGAGGAAACGGCGTTGCGATATCGCATCCGGGGTCGTGACGTGCGTATCGTCACGAATGCGTATTTCTTCCCAGAGGGCCAGGCCGATCGTTATGCGCAGGCTCGCTATGGCGAAGTGCGCGTGGGTGAGGATGGCACGGGGCTATTGGTGCGCATGCTGGGGCCAGATCGCCAACCGTTGTAGGGTTAGTTCAGGGCAAAGCGCCGCGCCCACTGTGCAGTCGCCTGCGTGAGAAAGGAGGCGGGTGTGGAGGCGGCGCAGGGGGAAAAGCCCAACGCGTTCCATGCCTGGGTCAACATGGCCAGGGGTTGCGTCGCGTCGAGCGGCGCGGCTCCGTTTTGTTTGGACAGTTTCAGGCCGCTATCCGGGTCTGTGATCAGCGGCACGTGCATGACCCGAGGCGGCTCGGCCCCCAGCAGTCGGGCCAGGATTCGCTGGCGCGCCGTAGAGCTGAGCAAATCCGCGCCACGCACGATGTCGGTGATACCTTGTTGTGCGTCGTCGACGACGACGGCCAATTGATAGGCCCATAGGCCGTCTGCGCGTCGCAGGACGAAATCCCCCACGGCTTGGGCGACGTCCTGTTGCTGGGGCCCCAGCCAGCGATCGACAAAAGTTTCCGTGCCTTCGGGTACGCGCAATCGCCAGGCGCGCGCCTGGCGGCCCGCAGGCAAGCCGTGGCGACAGGTGCCGGGATAAGGGTGCTCTCCGTCCAGGGCCGGGCCGTTGCCGCGTAGTGCGGAGTCGGCGATTTCGCGGCGGGTACAGCCGCAACCATAGGTCAGGCCGCGGGCGGTCAGCCCGTCGAAGGCTTGTTGATAGATCGCATCGCGCTGTGACTGCCACAGGATGTCGCCATCCCAGTGCAGGCCCATGGCACGTAGCTGGTCCATGATGGTCTGGGCGGCACCGGGAACGGTGCGGGGGCGGTCGACGTCTTCGATACGCAGCAGCCAGCGACCGCCCTGCGCGCGCGCGTCGAGCCAACTGGCCAGCGCGGCAACCAGGGAGCCGAGATGCAGCGGCCCGCTGGGGCTGGGGGCAAAACGACCGACGTAGTGCAATGACTTAGTGGAGTCGGCGTACACCGTCGTCGTCGAGCAGTTCTTCCAGGACCAGATTATCGATTTCGGCTTCTTGGCTCCAGAGCACCATCAGGGCGGTGATTTTGATCTTGGCCAGCGAGACAGGGGTTTCGGGAGCCGCCAGTGCGCGATCGATGACGATTTCGCGCAAGGGCGCGGGCAACACGCCCGCCGACTCGAGGAAAGCAATGAAACCGATGGATTCGGTACCGAGTTGCCGGTATTCGGAATCGGTGTAGATGCGGGTGCCGGTGTTGGGCACTTGGGCTAGATCGACGCAGCGCTCGGTGGTTTCGGCCAAGCCGTAGAGCCAGCCCAGGGCGTCGTCTATGTCTTCGTGCTCGAAGCCGGCCGCAGCAAGGCGTTTGGCCAGGATGTCAGCCGCGGGACAGGCTTGCGGCGTGTAATAGTTTTCGAACAGATAAACGAGGATATCGAACATATGGCGCAAGGTAGTGCCGGTTTGCACAGTCGGCCCGGATATCGGCAAACCAGCAAACATGCAGTCAAATGTACGCTGAAAATTCGTTGGGGGCAACTTGGGGGCGTCTCGGGGCAGTGTGGTGCTCGTTCTGTACATTGCTCGTGTTGCCGCTGTTTGAGGGTGGTTGCGGGGATACACTACATTTTTCTCGTGGCGGCCTGAATCGGCGTGCGCGGGGTCGTTCGAATAAGGAAATGCACATTCATGGCTGCTATCCCCGCTGTGCCGTCGCTGCCCCCTGCTGCTGTGCCGGGAGATTTATTGGTTCGCGTCGACACACCAAGTCTGGTGCTTGATCTGGATGCGTTTGAGGCGAATCTGCGCGCGATGCAGGATTGGGCGGATCGCCACGGTGTGAGTTTGCGGCCGCATGGCAAGGCGCATAAGTGCCCGGAAATCGCGCGACGCCAATTGGCATTGGGTGCACGCGGTATCTGCTGCCAAAAGGTCAGTGAGGCCCTGCCCTTTGTCGAAGCGGGGATTGATGACATCCACATCAGCAACGAGGTTGTGGGACCGGCCAAGCTGGCCTTGTTGGCGCAACTGGCTCGGGCTGCACGTATCAGTGTGTGCGTGGACAATGCCGTCAATCTGGCGGACATTTCGGCGGCTATGGTGCAGGCGCAGACACAGATCGAGATATTGGTCGAGGTCGACGTGGGCCAGGGGCGCTGTGGCGTGGCGGATGCGCAAACGGTGCTGGCGCTCGCGCGGCAGGCACAGGACTTGCCTGGTGTGAGTTTCGGTGGCTTGCAGGCCTATCATGGCTCGGTGCAGCATGTGCGGGGCCACGCCGAGCGTGCCGCGGTGGCGGCGCGTGCGGCCGAGGCTGCTGCCGATTATGCAGAGCACCTGCGTTCGGCGGGCATCGTTTGTGATCGCATTACGGGCGCAGGGACCGGAAGTGCAGAGTTTGACGCGGCCTCGGGGGTCTATACGGAGTTGCAAGCGGGTTCGTATGCGTTTATGGATGGCGACTACGGCGCGAATGACTGGTCCGGCCCGTTGGCTTTTCGCAACAGTCTGTTTTTGTTGACCACGGTGATGAGCGTACCGACGTCTGACCGCGTGATCGTGGATGCCGGGCTGAAATCGACGACGGTCGAATGTGGTTTGCCTCGGGTGGCCGATCAGGCGGGGCTGCAGTACGCCGCCGCGAATGATGAGCATGGCGTGGTGAGACGGGTGGCAACGTCAGTCGCCGTTGAGTCCCCTTTCGACGCTGAATCGGCCTCAGGCGGCGCTGATACCGCATCGGGCGATGTCGACCTGGGCGATACCCTGCGCTTGATTCCCTCGCATGTGGATCCGACTTTTAACCTGCACGATAGCCTGGTGACCTACCGCAATGGGGTGGTCGAGGATGTGTGGGCAATCGCCGCGCGTGGGCTGAGCCGATAGGGCACGGGCCAGGCTGTACCGCCTGCCCGTTGCGTCGGCGTGGTGGATCGCGCGCCGGCGGCCACAATACGGTGCTAAATTCTTTACCTCTCCCTTTTTCTTTTGTTTTCCCATTCCGTAGGAACCGCCATGGAATTCAGCCAGTTCAACGTCAACGCCCTCATGGAGATCACCTCCCGCCCGGACCTCGTGTTCGTGCGCGGTCAGGGCTCGTGGCTGGAGGACCATACCGGCAAGCGATATCTCGACTTTATTCAGGGCTGGGCGGTCAACACGCTGGGTCATGGCGATCCTGCGATGAAGCGCGCTCTGCTGGAGCAGGCTGACAAACTGATGAACCCGTCGCCGGCGTTCTATAACCAGCCGTCGATCGATTTGTCGGTGCGCTTGACCAGCGCGTCGTGTTTTGACCGTGTGTTCTTTGCCAACAGCGGTGCCGAAGCCAACGAAGGCGCGATCAAGCTCGCGCGTAAGTGGGGGCGTGTACATCGCAATGGCGCGTACAAGATCATCACGATGAACCACGGCTTTCATGGCCGCACGTTGGCCACGATGTCGGCGTCGGGCAAGCCGGGTTGGGATACGATGTTTGCGCCGCAAGTCGACGGCTTTCCCAAGGCCGAGCTCAACGACCTGGACTCGGTGCGTGCGCTGATCGATGACAAGACCGTCGCCATCATGCTCGAGCCCGTGCAGGGCGAGGCCGGCGTTAATCCGGCGACTCGCGAGTTTATGCAGGGGCTGCGCCAGTTGGCTGATGAAAATCAGATGCTGTTGATTGTCGACGAAGTGCAGACGGGGATGGGCCGTACGGGTTCTATGTTTGCATATCAGCAGTTTGATGTTGTGCCGGACATCATGACGTTGGCCAAGGGCATTGGCGGCGGCGTGCCGCTGGCCGCATTGCTGGCGCGCGAAGAGGTCTGCGTGTTCTCGCATGGCGATCAAGGCGGCACCTATAACGGCAACCCGCTGATGGCTGCCGTGGGTGTCGCGGTGTTTGATACCTTGACGTCGCCAGGCTTTATGGAGATGGTGCAGGCTCGGACCAAGCAGTTGTCCGAAGGCTTGTTGGCGCTGTCGGCCAAGTGGGGCATGGGCGGCGAGCGCGGTATGGGATTGCTGCGGGCGTTGATTCTCGATCGCGATGATGGCGCTGCTATTGTCGAAGCCGCACGTGTGTTGGAACCGCAAGGCATGCTGTTGAATGCGCCGCGCGCGAACTTGTTGCGCTTTATGCCGGCACTGAACGTTACCGAGCAAGAGATCACACAGATGTTGTCCTTGCTGGACGAGGTGATTACCTCGGTGCGCAAAGCCTGATTGCTGTCGTTATCGTGATGTGAACAGGGCCGCATCCGCGGCCCTGTTCACTGGTGCGCGTTACGATTTATCCGGAGTATCCAACGCCGCGGCCTGGTTTCGCAGCACAAACTTCTGGATTTTGCCCGTCGCGGTCTTGGGGAGTGCGCTGAAGACAATCGTACGCGGGATCTTGAATCGAGCTAGATGGGCCCGACAATGGCGTAACACGTCGTCGGTCGTGCACTGCGCGCCTTCTTTGAGGGTGACGAAGGCGCAGGGAGTTTCTCCCCATACGGGGTCCGGTTTGGCGACGACGGCAGCCTCAAGGATGTCGGGGTGCCGGTACAACACGCTTTCGACTTCTACGGTGGAGATGTTTTCGCCGCCAGAGATGATGATGTCCTTGGCGCGATCCTTGATCTCGATATAGCCGTCGGGGTGGACAACGCCCAGATCGCCTGAGTGAAACCAGCCTCCCGCAAAGGCCTGCGCGGTGGCCTCGGGATTACGCAGATAGCCCTTCATGAGGGTGTTGCCGCGCAGCACGATTTCTCCCATGGTCGTACCGTCGGCCGGGACGGGCTGGTGTTGTTCATCCACGACCTGTACGTGCTCGACGTTGAGTTTGCGTACGCCGATGCGTGCTTTCAGTGCGGCACGCTCGGCCAGGGGGCGTGCATCCCATTCGTCGTGCCAGGCGCAACTGATGGAGGGCCCATAGGTCTCGGTCAGTCCGTACAGGTGTGTGACGCCGATGCCCAGTTGTTCCATGGATTCGATGACGGCAGCGGGAGGCGCCGCACCCCCGGTCAGGGCTTGCACGCGATGGGTGGCACGGTACTGTTGCTCGGCAGGGGCGTTGATCAGCATGTTCAATACGACAGGGGCCGCACAGAAGAATCCGACACGATGGCGCCGGATCGCCTCGAAGATCGCCGCCGGCTCGACGCGGCGCAGACAAACGCTGGTGCCCGCCAGCGCGGCCAGTGTCCAGGGGAAGCACCAACCGTTGCAGTGGAACATAGGTAATGTCCACAGATAGACTGCGTGCGGCGGCATGCCGCAGGCCAGCACATTGCCCGTGGCATTGAGATAGGCGCCGCGATGGTGATAGACCACGCCCTTGGGGTTTCCCGTGGTGCCCGACGTATAGTTCAAGCAGATGTTTTGCCATTCGTCGTCTGGGTATTCCCATGGCGTGTCGGCCGATTGTGCGGCGAGCCAAGACTCGTATTCGGCATCACCCAGCGTGCCATGGATGCCGTCGTACTCGCGGTCTTCGATGCGTACCGTGCGAGGGCGTGTCGCGAGTTGATCCAAGACCTCGCCAACGAGTCCGGCGTATTCGCTGTCGTACAACAATACCGTGGCGCTGCCATGCGCCAGGATGAAAGCCAAGGTCGCCGCGTCCAGTCGGGTATTCAGTGCATTGAGTACCGCACCGGCCATGGGTACGCCGAAGTGTGCTTCGTACAGCGCAGGGGTGTTGGGCGCCAACACCGCAACGACATCGCCGCGACGCACCCCCCATGCTTGCAGCGCGGCCGCCATTTGCTGGCATCGTTGCCGCGTGGTTTGCCAGCTTTGACGATGGCTGCCGTGCACGAGGGCAGGCCGCTCCGGATAGACCGCGGCGGCCCATTGCAGAAAACCCAAGGGCGTCAGCGCAACATGGTTGGCCGCGTTGCGCGGTAAGGCATCATTGGATTCGGCGCTGGTCAAGGTTCTTTCCTGTCAACGGACGTGGGGACCAAGTAAAAATGGTGGCCGTGCGTGTGGCACCACTAGTTCGAAACGTAACACAGCGCTGGCCAGCATCTTACCTAGGGGTTTTCCGGATCAGGCGTTGTCGTCAATTCGATCAGGGCATCCAGGGCGATAGCGCCTTGGCCCTGTGCGCGAACGAGTACCGGGTTGATGTCAATGGAGGCGAGTTTGCCGTTCGCGGCCAACGCGCAATCGCCCAATTGCACAGCTTGTCTGGCGAATGCCGCAATGTCGGCAGGCGGATCGCCGCGCACACCGGCGAGCAGTGTGCCGATACGCAGGCCTTGCAGTTTCTCGATGACGTCCTCGGCGCTGAAGGGAGGCAACAACAACGCGACGTCTTGCATGGCTTCGACATATTTGCCGCCGCTGCCGATCATGATCACGGGGCCAAAGACGGGGTCGTGGCGCATGCCCAGGGCACATTCATGCAAGCCATCCTGCATGCGGGCGACGATCCATGTTGCGTCGTCGATTCCTAGCGCCGCCAGCGTTTTCGCTTGTCGGTCGAAGGCATCGCGCAGCGTGCATTCGTCGTTCAGACCGAGCGTGACCAAGCCGTGTTCTGATTTATGAGGCAACCGGGCCGAGCAGGCTTTGAGAGCGACTGGCGCATCGATGGCGCGCCAGGCCGCGACGGCGGCATCGGCATCGGTGCAGCAGGTATGATCCGCGACAGTCAGTCCGTAGCGTGACAGCAGCGCCAGGCTTTGAGATTCGGAGAGAAAGGACGACCGGGAATGCAAAGACCCGAATGCATCGGTTGTGGTGGATTCCGGGTTCGTTTGCGTCGAGGTCGATGAGTCGCGGTGTGCCAGCGCATGACGGTGCCCGGCGTTTCGCGCCTGCCATTGGTGCAAGCGATGCAGGGCAGCCATCGCACGCGTTGCCTGTTGTTCGTCGGCATAGACGGCGACACCCTGCGCGCGAAAGGCCGCGGCGACATTGTCTTGCCAGGCTACGACGACCACGGGCTTGGTTGACGCCTGAGCAAACGCCGCCGTGTCGGCGGCGAACGTGCCGACGTCATAGCCACGTCCGGCCACCGGGATATCGATCAGGAACATATCCGCGGCGGGATCATCGGCGATCACCGGCAAGACTTGACCAAATAACCCGTTGTTCGATAACAGTGCGGCCGTGATGTCGATCGGATTGGTGGTGGTGGCATAGCCCGGCAGACGGTTTACCAACTCCCGCTGTGTGGGATCCGCCAGTGGCGCAATCTGCAAGCCGTGTTCGATGGCGGCATCTGACGCGAGGACGCAACTCGCCCCCGAGTTGCTGACGACCACGACGCGCGGCCCTTGCGGCAAGGGGCTGCGTAGCGCTAGTTCTGCAATACGCACCAATTCGTGCGGATCTCGCGCACGCAGAATGCCGTGGTGTTCAAAGTACGCATCCACGACCCGATCCTCGCTCGCCATGGCGCCTGTGTGCGATGCGGCGGCGCGGGCGCCGGCTTCTGAGCGTCCTGATTTGACGGCGACCAACGGTACGCCGCGCTCGCGAGCCAGCGCGGCGGCATGGGCCAGGGCGCCTACATCTTGCAGGGACTCCAGATACAGCAAGACGATACGGACTTCCGGATCACGCAGGACGGCGCAGGCCAGGTCGGCGACGGTGACATCTGCCTCGTTACCCGTGGCATGGACGTGGCGCACGCCCAGCCCGCGTTGACGCAACAAGCCATACACCATCGCGCTCATGCCGCCGCTTTGACTGATGACGGCGACGGGGCCGTCAGCGGGTTCGATTTCCAGGAACATGGTCGAAAAGCAGGCGATCGCGCCATTGCCGAAATTCGCCAAGCCCTGCGAATTCGGACCGACGATGCGCATGCCGGCTGCGCGTGCGCGCGCCGTCATGGCGTCTTGCTGGGCCCTGCCCTCGGCGCCTGTTTCGGAGAACCCCGCCGAGATTACGATCGCAGCGGCAACACCGAGTTCGGCACAGCGATTCACGGCCTGAACGGCTTGTTCGCCAGCCACTGCCACGATGGCCAGATCGGGTGCCGCAGGCAGCGCGTCCAGGTTAGGCCAGGTGCGTTCGCCCTGCACCTGGGTACGTTGCGGGTTGATGGGATACAGCGTGCCCGTATAGCCGTGACGCCGCATGTAGTGAATCGGCCGTCCTCCGATTTTGTCGGGGTTGTCCGAAGCACCTACGATGGCAATGGAGGCGGGGGCAAGCAATTTATCCAGACCATGCTGGCGGGAGAAATCCGGGGCCATGAAAATTCCTGTGATAGGGATGACGTTCAGTTGACGGTCGCGCCAGAGACTTTGACGACTTCCGCCCATTTCTTGACTTCGTTATCGATGAATTTCTGAAAATCGGCCGGCGTCATCCACTGGGCGTCGAACCCTTGTTGCGCAAACTGTTTCTGCAAGGCGGGACGGGCCAGCACTTTTTTCAGTGCGGCGCTCAGCTTTTGCAGGACGGCGTCTGGCGTGCCAGCGGGAGCCAGCAAGCCGTTCCAGGCGGTGGCTTCATAGCCCGGCAACCCAGCTTCCGCGATGGTCGGTATATCTGACGCCGCTGCCGAACGCGCGGCGCTGGTCACCGCCAGGGCTTTTAGTTTGCCGTCGCGCACATAGGGCATGGACGACAGCATGGTGTTGAACATCAGGTCTGCCTGGCCGCCCATGACGTCCGTCATGGCGGGCGCGCTGCCGCGGTAGGGAACGTGCACCATGCGGGTACCAGCCATGGCGTTGAACAACTCCGCCGACAGATGCGTGGATTGCCCGTTGCCCGATGACGCAAAGGTGAGTTTGCCGGGCGAGGCTTTTGCCAGTGCAATCAGCTCGCCGACGTTTTTGGCGGGCAAGTCGGGCCGTGTCACGATCACTAACGGACCCTGCGTCAGCAGTGAGATCGGCGCGAAGCTTTTTTGCGTGTCGTAGTTCAGATTTTTGAACAGCGACATGTTGATAGCATGGGCGGTGGTGCCCAGCAGCAGCGTATAACCATCGGGGTCGCTGTTGGCGACCAACTCGGCACCGATATTGCCACCCGCCCCAGAGCGATTGTCGACGATGACCGTTTGTCCGAGTTCCTCGCTGAGGCCTTGTGCGACCGAGCGGGCGACAATATCGGTCGGTCCGCCAGGCGGATACGGCACCACCAAGGTAATGGACTTGGAAGGCCAGTCCGTGGCGGCCACAGCGGCCCCCGCAGTGACCGTGGCCAGGGCAATCGCGGCCAACGTGGCGCGCCATAGGGAAATAGCAGGCATGCGTGTCTCCTCCGTCCTCGCGGGACGTTTTCATCATCGGGTTTATCGTTATGTGGGTGAAGCGGTGGTTGCGACAGGGATATCAGGGAGGGTGGCAGGCTTCGAACTTCAGCAGTACGCCCCCGTTCAACTCGACGGCATGGCCGTTGACGTGTTGGCCAATGGTGATGGCGGCATCCGCGTGTCCCATTAACGCGACATGCTCACGCAGTTGCACCAACACCAGCACATAGGGCGCCAGCGCACGCCATTGCGCATCGGGCGCCCGATGGACTTCACTGCGGGCAATGACGACGCCCTCGCCTGCCGCCCGGTGCCATGTCAATGTCGTGCCGCCGCATGCGGCGCAGGCATAGGGGCGCAGAGCCCACCAGGCGCCGCAGTGGTCGCAGCGCTGTATGTCCAGGGGATGTCTGATACTCATGCTGACCCCTCTGCCTGCAAAACCAGGCTGACGTGTGCCGACAGCACGCCGCCGTCGGCGTGCACCAGGGCCCGGTGGCGTGGCGCGATCTGGCGCGGCCCGGCCTGGCCGGCTAACTGCGTCCAGGCTTCAACGACGTGGGCGAGTCCGCCCGCCACGCCAGAGTGACCGAAAGACAGGAGCCCGCCGTGCGTATTCAACGGCAAGGCGCCCGTTGCCGCGAAGTCTCCTTGCCGCAAACGCGCGCCCGCGCCACCTCGCGGGGCAAAGCCGAGTTCTTCCAGCAACATAACCAGCGTGATAGTGAACGAGTCATAGATCGCCAGGTAGTCAATCTGTTCCACATCCAGTTGCGCCTGAGCCAAGGCTCGAGTGCAGGCCCGTGCGGCGCCGGTGTCCAGCACGTCGCGCATGGCCGACAGGTGTTGGTGACGGTGCGCCTGGCCACCGCCCGTGACTTGTACGGGCCCCTCGTCCGCGCTGAGTACGAGCGCCGCCGCGCCGTCGGAGATGGGGCAGCAGTCCAGCAGATGTAGCGGCGTGGCGATAGGTCGCGACGTCAGGACCTGATCGAGGGTAATCAGGTCACGCAGGTGCGCGTGAGGATGCTGGCTGGCGTGATTGCGCATCAGCACGGCGAACTCGGCCAGCGATTCGCGATCAATGCCCGTGCGATGCATATAGGTCGATGCCATCAGGGCGTAATAAGCCGGAACAGAGGCGCCATTGGGCACTTCGGTGTCGGCCTCGCCGACTTGGGCGAGGGTCTGGATAGAGGTGTCCACCGCTTGCCCGGTCAGGCGGTTTTCGCCCGCGACGACCAAAATGCGCCGACAGGATCCTGCGCGCAGCAGTTCGCGCGCCAGCATGACCATGGCCGCACCGGTCGCGCCGCCCATCTGCATTCCGTGAGCATAGTCGGGCTGGAGGCCCAATTTCTCGCTGAGCAGATCGGCCAGCATCAGGTGTGGAAAGGTTGTGGCATAGCCGCACAGGACGCCATCGATCTGGTCGCGCGCCAGGCCGGACTGCGCCAGGGCGCTATTGGCGGCCTCGGCCATCAGGTCCAGGGCACTGCGGCCTTCGTGACGGCCATAGCGGGTCGTTGCCGCGGCCTGGATATAGGCACGGGGATAACGCTGATCAAGCATGTGGCCACCATGAGCGTTCAATCTCGCGGGCCTCTTGCGATAGCGCTTGTGCGAGTTCTTGTTCTCGGGATTCGATGCGTTCGTTCAGAGCGGCGATGCTGAGCGCGGCGATCGGGCGCCCACTGGGGCCTCGCACCGCGACGCCCAGACCGCCCATTTTTTCCACCACCACGTCCAGCAGCATGGCATGACCCAAGTCGTGCGCACGCTGTCGGGCGACGTTCAATGCGGGTAGAGAGATGCGGGGATATTTGATGGCGAGGCGTTGTTGCACCATGGGGAGCACCGCCTGGACTTCGATCTCGTCCAGCGCCGAGAGCAGCGCGAGGCTGCCTGCGCCCACACCTAGCGGCCGGCGACTGCCCACCTGCAGGTAGTTCGCCCGGATGGGGTAATCACCAAAGCATAGGTCGAGACAGACGGATTCCCAACCCATTGGCAGCGACAGAATGACGGTGTCGCCAAAATGACGCGCGAGACGAATCAGGGCGGGCCGCGCCAGTCCGCGCAAGTCCAGTCTGTCGACCATGGCGTGATGCATGGCATAGACCTGGGGGCCCAGCATGTAATGTTTGTTGACCGGGTCGCGCTCGACGAAGCCCTCCGCTTCCAGTTCCTTCAGGATGCGCCGCGCTGTGGAGATATCCAGCGAGGCGCTCTGCGCGATATCGGTCAACCGGTGCACGCGCTGGTCTGACAGGCTGGCCAGTACCCGGCAAGTCTTTTGAGTGGCAGAAACGGCGGTGCTGTTTTGCTTAAGCATGAAAGTGGCCGAGCCTGTTTGGGGGAACATGGCCACAAGATAAAAAGGCTGGAGGGCGGGGTAAAGTTGCACCGCAACAAATGGTCGTCCAGCGACAATTTGTTTTTCGTGTGTCCACCCTGCTCGGCACCCTTCATAGTGGGATGCCGTCATGCCACAGGGGCGCTATGCGACGATTGAAACCAATTCGGCTCCTTCGACGACTTGGTCGCCTACGTTATAGAACACTTCCTCAACCTTGCCGTCGGTGGGGGCTGAAATGGTGTGCTCCATTTTCATTGCCTCCATGACAAGGAGGGCCTGGCCCTTGGATACGCTGTTGCCCGCCTGCACGGCAATCGAAATGATTTTGCCCGGCATGGGAGCCGTCAGCCCGCCCGCGTGGTCGGATTGGCCATCCAGCGCATGAGCCAACGGGTCGTGCAGGCCCAGGAGTTGGGTACGCCCCTCGCGAAACACATAGGCTTTGTCGCCCTGCAATACCACGGTACCCGTGCTTTCGTGGCCGTCCAGCGCGATGCGCAGGCCATACACTAGGTTGGGATTGGCGGTCGCGTGAGCGCGCCAGGAAAACGCGTGGGATGGCCCGTCGCCGACTAGCGTCCAGGCCTGGCCCTTTCGCGCAACGATCCAGTCGCGTAGCACATCGCCATCGAGCCATTGCACGGTTTGCTGATAATGGCCGCTCAGACGCCACCCGTCATGCAGGCCCCAAGGATCGGTGGCGGGCTTCACTGCCGAGCGGAATGACGAGACCTGTCCTTGTCGTACCAGCACGGCAGCCGTGGCCAGTGCCAGATCGGTGGTGTCTGCCGGGGTCGCAGGCGGCAGCAAGGTGTCGCGCCGGCGTTCGATCAGCCCCGTGTCCAGATCTCCTTGGGCAAAGGCCGCGTCCTGCATCAGTCGGGTCAGGAACGCCGCGTTGGTCTGTACGCCCACCGCATGGGTGTGGGCCAGTGCCTGGATCATGCGTGCACGGGCCTGGTCGCGATCGGCTCCGCGTACGATGAGCTTGGCAATCATGGGGTCGTAATAGGGCGTGATGGTGTCGCCCATACGGACCCCGCCATCTACGCGTACGTCGCCATTCGTAAAGGCGGTGTGGGGCGGTAATTCCAGGTAGGCCAGTGTGCCAATGGAGGGGAGGAATCCTTTATCAGGATTCTCTGCATAGATGCGGGCTTCGATGGCGTGGCCCTCGATGCGCAGGTCTTCTTGTCTGGCCGGCAGCGGTTGACCTGCGGCCACGCGCAGTTGCCACTCCACGAGGTCGTGGCCGGTGATCATCTCCGTGACTGGGTGCTCGACTTGCAGACGGGTATTCATTTCCATGAAATAGAATTTCCCATCTGGTTCGGCGATGAACTCCACCGTGCCTGCACCCACATAGCCCACCGCGCGCGCAGCGGCCACGGCGGCCTCGCCCATGGCTTGGCGGCGCTCGGGGGTCATGCCGGGGGCGGGGGCTTCTTCGATGACTTTCTGGTGACGGCGTTGTACCGAACAATCACGTTCGAACAGGTAGACGCAATTGCCATGCGTGTCGGCAAAAACCTGGATTTCGATGTGACGCGGCTTTTGCAGATAGCGTTCGATCAGAACACGATCATCGCCAAAGCTGGAGGCCGCCTCGCGTTGACATGAGGCCAGCGCATTCAGAAAAGCGTCGGACGTTTCGACAACGCGCATCCCCTTGCCGCCGCCGCCTGCACTGGCCTTGATCAGTACCGGATAGCCCATGTCATCGGCTTGCGATTTTAGAAATTCGGGATCTTGGTTGTCGCCGTGATAGCCGGGTACGAGTGGCACGCCCGCCTTTTCCATCAACGCCTTGGCCGCCGATTTGCTACCCATGGCGGCGATGGCCGAGGCCGGGGGGCCAACGAACGCGATGCCGGCCTTGGCCGCGGCTTGTGCAAAGGCTTCGTTTTCGGACAAGAACCCGTAACCCGGATGAATGGCCTGCGCGCCGGTATCCCGCGCGGCTTGCAGAATGACATCACCCAGCAAATAACTGGCACGCGGCTCAGGCCCGCCAATGTGTACCGCCATGTCGCAGGCCGCCACATGCCGCGCGCCAGCATCAGCGTCGGAATAGACCGCCACCGTACGTATGCCCAGACGGCGCGCCGTCGCCGCGACACGGCAAGCAATCTCGCCACGGTTAGCTATCAGCAGAGTATCGAACATGATGTCATCCCAACAAAATTTGTCGTAACTACAATCTCAACACACACAAGAAACACCACTACGCGCTAGAAGCACAACACACCGTTCTGGCCAGACTCGCCCAAAGCGGGGGAGCCGAGGATCCGGCTCCGCCGGTCCTCCAGTTCTGCCCCTTGAGGGGGCGCGCGAAGCGCGTAGGGGGTGGGTTCCATTCACATCCGGAAGACACCGAAGCGGGTGTCTTCGATCGGGGCATTCAGTGCTGCTGATAGCGCCAGGCCCAGTACGCGACGGGTGTCGGCGGGCGCGATGATGCCGTCGTCCCACAAGCGTGCCGTGGCGTAATAAGGATGCCCTTCACGTTCGTACTGATCGCGAATCGGCGCTTTGAAGGCCTCTTCTTCCTCGCGCGACCATTGGCCGCCCTTGGCTTGAATCCCGTCGCGACGGACCGTGGCCAGCACGCTGGCGGCCTGTTCGCCGCCCATGACGGAAATACGGGCATTGGGCCACATGAACAACAGGCGTGGCGAATATGCGCGACCGCACATGCCGTAATTGCCGGCGCCAAACGAGCCGCCAATCAGGACGGTGAATTTTGGGACATTGGCCGTGGCGACTGCCGTCACCATCTTGGCGCCATGGCGGGCGATTCCCTCGTTTTCGTATTTGCGGCCCACCATGAAGCCGGTGATGTTCTGTAAGAACACCAGTGGGATCTTGCGCTGGGCACACAGCTCGATGAAGTGCGCGCCCTTTTGCGCCGACTCCGAGAACAGGATGCCGTTATTGGCCACGATGCCGACGGGCATGCCGTGGATATGGGCAAAGCCGGTTACCAGCGTGGTGCCGAAGCGGGCTTTGAACTCATCAAAATCGGAGCCGTCAACGATGCGGGCGATGATTTCACGGACATCGTAAGGCTTGCGGGTATCGGCGGGAATGATGCCGTTGAGCTCGATCGGGTCATAGCGCGGGTCACGCACGGGCGCCAACGCCAGCGGTGTGGGCTTTTGGCGATTGAGTCGCGCGACGGCATTGCGCGCCAGTTGCAGGGCGTGCATATCGTTCGCTGCCAGATGATCAGCCACACCTGACAAGCGCGTATGCACATCGCCGCCGCCCAGGTCCTCGGCGCTGACTTCCTCGCCGGTCGCGGCCTTGACCAGTGGCGGGCCGCCGAGAAAAATCGTGCCCTGATTGCGCACGATGATGGACTCATCGCTCATGGCCGGTACGTAGGCCCCACCCGCCGTGCATGAACCCATCACGACAGCGATCTGTGCAATGCCTTGCGATGACATCACTGCCTGGTTGTAGAAAATGCGGCCGAAGTGGTCACGGTCAGGAAAGACCTCGTCTTGCTGTGGCAGATTGGCGCCGCCCGAGTCCACCAGGTACACACACGGCAGATGATTCTGCGCGGCAATCTCTTGTGCGCGCAGATGTTTTTTGACGGTCATGGGGTAGTAGGTACCGCCTTTGACGGTCGCATCGTTGCATACGATGATGCATTCTGTACCACCAATACGGCCTATGCCCGTGATGACGCCGGCCCCGGGCGCTTCACCGTTATACATGCCATGTGCGGCGAGTGGCGAGAGCTCGAGAAAGGCGGTCCCGGGATCAATCAGCCGCTCGACGCGTTCGCGCGGCAAAAGCTTGCCGCGTGCGACGTGTTTGGCTCGCGCAGCTTCGCTGCCGCCCAACGCAGTCTGCGCGAGCTGTTGAGCCAGATCGTCCAGTTGCGCCTGCATGGCGCGTGCGTTGTCGACGTAGTCTTGCGAACGCGGGTTGATGCGGGATTCGATAGTGGGCATGGCGGACCGTCGTCGTGCAAAGTGAGCGACAGGCTCTGCGAGACGCCACCGGTCTGGACGCTGTGGCACTCATCAAGCAGGCTTGTCTGTTGATCTTGCAAAGGACCAGGTCTGCTGAGAGACCTGATATCTGATAGCGGGGCTGCGGTCTTGCTCGGGTGTGCCAACCGCCTTGGGGAGGAAGTTGGCACACCCGTTTACTGCCTTTAGATCATTTCAATGGCCATGGCGACGGCTTCACCGCCGCCAATGCACAGCGTGGCAACGCCGCGTTTGCCGCCGGTTTTGCGCAGCGCGCCCACGAGGGTGGCCATCAAGCGCGCCCCCGAGGCACCGATGGGATGACCCAGCGCGGTCGCGCCGCCGTGCACGTTGACCTTGTCACGAGGCAATTTAAAGTCAGTCATGGCGGCCATGGTGACAACTGCAAAGGCTTCGTTGATTTCATACAGATCCACGTCCTCGGCCTTCCAGCCGGTTTTGGCGAACAGGTTCTTCAGTGCACCGACGGGCGCCGTGGTGAACCAGTTGGGCTCTTGCGAGTGCTGGCTGTGGGCCACAATGCGAGCCAGCGGTTTGAGGCCCAGCTCTTCGGCGGTGGACGCACGCATCAGCACCATTGCCGCCGCGCCATCGGAAATCGATGACGAGTTAGCGGCCGTTACCGTGCCATCTTTCTTGAAGGCGGGCTTGAGCGACGGGATTTTTTCCGGCATGGCCTTGGTGGGAGCTTCGTCCGTGTCGATGACGGTGTCACCCTTGCGGCCCGCGACCGTCACGGGAGCAATCTCCCACTTGAAGGTGCCGTCTTCAGAGGCGGCGCGGGCGCGGCGCAGCGACTCCAGTGAAAACTCGTCTTGTTGTTCGCGCGTGAAGCTGTACTTGTCGGCGCAGTCTTCGGCGAATACCCCCATAGCTTTGCCGCGGTCGTAGGCGTCTTCTAGACCGTCCATCGCCATGTGGTCATATATGGTGCTGTGGCCAAAGCGGTAGCCCTGTCGACCCTTGAGCATCAGATAGGGGGCATTGCTCATGCTTTCCTGACCGCCGGCGACGACGATGCGGGCCGAGCCGGCCATCAACAAGTCATGGCCGAACATGGCAGCCTTCAGACCCGAACCGCAGACCTTGTGGATCGTCGTGCAAGAGACGCCCAGCGGCAGATCCGCACCTAGCGCGGCCTGGCGGGCGGGGGCCTGGCCTTGGCCGGCCTGCAGCACGTTACCCATGATGACTTCGTCGACCTGCTCGGGTTTGATGCCGGCGCGTTCGACGGCCGCCTTGATGGCGACAGAGCCCAGTTCGTGGGCGGCGAGACCAGACAAGCTACCCAACATCCCACCCATGGGCGTGCGGGCAACAGAAACGATAACGACAGGATCAGACATGATGGGTACTCCTGGGAATTAGCGATAAAAAGGGTGTTACGAATTGGACATCAATGGGGTCGCATCAGGGGGCAACCTCCTGTCCTTATCGTACGGGAAAAGCTCTTCCATTTGCCTCTACACAATGTCTTGACGGCCGGTTGTTACCACTCGGTCTCGTCATTCGGATCAGGCGGTTTCCGCAAACAGTTCGCGACCGATCAGCATGCGCCGGATTTCGCTGGTGCCGGCACCGATTTCGTAAAGCTTGGCATCGCGCCACAGACGGCCGGTGGGATAGTCGTTGATATAGCCATTTCCCCCCAGGATCTGTACCCCTTCTCCGGCCATCCAGGTGGCTTTCTCGGCCGTGTACAGAATGAGGGCCGCGCAGTCTTTGCGGACTTGCCGCACATGTTCCGCACCGAGTTGATCCAGGTTTTTGCCGACGGCATAGGCAAATGCACGACTGGCCTGCAGCGTCGTGTACAGGTCGGCGACTTTGCCCTGGATCAATTGAAACTCGCCAATCGCCTGGCCGAATTGCTTGCGATCGTGGATGTACGGCACGACCACGTCCATGACCGCTTGCATAATCCCTAGCGGGCCGCCCGAGAGTACGGCGCGTTCGTAATCCAGGCCGCTCATCAGGACCCGCACGCCGCCATTGACCTGGCCAAGCACATTTTCCTCAGGAATTTCACAATCCTGGAACACCAGTTCGCCGGTGTGGCTACCGCGCATGCCCAGCTTGTCCAGTTTTTGTGCGACTGAGAAACCCTTGAACGACTTTTCCACCAGAAAGGCCGTGATGCCACGTTGGTGGGCCTCGGGGTCGGTCTTGGCGTACACCACCAGAGTGTCGGCATCGGGGCCGTTCGTGATCCACATCTTGGTGCCGTTCAGCACATAACGGTCGCCCTTTTTGTCCGCGCGCAGCTTCATGCTGACGACGTCCGAGCCTGCACCGGGTTCGCTCATGGCCAGCGCGCCGACGTGTTCGCCCGAGATCAGTTTGGGCAGGTAGCGGGCTTTTTGTTCGGCAGTGCCGTTGCGGTGGATCTGGTTGACGCAGAGATTGGAGTGCGCGCCGTACGACAGGCCGATCGAGGCGCTGGCGCGCGAGATTTCTTCCATGGCGACCATATGCGCCAAATAGCCCAGGTTGGCGCCGCCGTATTCTTCGCTGGCAGTCATACCCAACACGCCCAGCTCGCCGAACTTGCGCCACAAGTCCATCGGGAATAGGTCGCTGCGATCGACTTCAGCCGCGCGCGGCGCGATCTCGGCTTGCGCAAAGGTACGTATCGCGTCGCGCAGCATTTCCAGGTCTTCACCCAAATTGAAATTCAAACCGGGAAGATTCATCGCAGTCTCCATAAGAGTGGGTGCTTACATTCCGTGATGTCGCACGCGCCGAGTCATTTGCCTGATCCATCATGCGCCACCAAGGATCGCTAAGCAATGTAGAGGCTAAATATTACGTTTACGTAAACGTAAAGTCGAACGCGGGTTTTCCCCTAAAACAATTTCGACGCTTACTTGTTAGACCATGTAAGAATCTGACTGCAACTTGTCTGACGGGCTGATTTGATGGCCGGGATGGGTATTGGGAGGAATTGCTGTGATAGAACTCGCCGATCTGGACGAGATGGTGACGTTGCGCCGGGATATTCATGCGCACCCCGAACTGGCTTACGACGAGCATCGTACGGCCGCCCTGGTGGCTGAGCGCCTGAGGAGCTGGGGGATCGAAACCCACACGGGCATCGGACGCACGGGTGTCGTGGGCGTGCTCAAGGAGGGGACCTCGTCGCGGGCCATTCTGTTGCGGGCCGATATGGATGCGCTGCCCATTCAAGAGGCCAACACGTTCGAGCACCGCTCGCGTCATGACGGCAAAATGCACGGCTGTGGCCATGATGGCCATACGACCATGCTGCTGGCGGCCGCCCGCCATCTCAAGCAGGCCGGTGGGTTTGACGGCACGGTGTATGTGGCTTTTCAACCGGCCGAAGAAAACGGCGGCGCCGGCGCCCGCAGCATGATCGAAGACGGATTGTTCGACCGCTTTCCTTGCGAGGCCGTATTCGGTATGCATAACTGGCCCGGTATGCCCGAGGGGGGATTCGGGGTATGCAGTGGCCCGATGATGGCCGCAGCCAATGCATTCAAGATCACGGTGATTGGTCGCGGGGGGCATGCCGCGGCACCGCACGACTGTGATGATCCGGTGCCCGCGCTACTGGCGATCGGCCAGGCCCTGCAAACGATTTTGACGCGCAGCAAGCGTCCCCTGGATGCGGCCGTGGTGTCCATCACGCAGGTGCAGGCCGGTGGCGACGTGACCAACATTATCCCTGGCAGTGCATGGCTGGGTGGCTCCGTACGTGCCTACAGCCGCGCAGTGGTGGACTTGATTGAACGTCGCATGAACGAATTGGCCGGGCCCATTGCCGCGGCCCATGGGTGCCGGGCAGAAGTGTACTTTGAGCGTCGCTACCCCGCGCTGGTGAATACGGCGGATGAGACAGCCTTTTGTCTGGATGTGATGCGGGACGTGGTGGGCGCTGACAAGACGGCCGTCATCGAACCTGTCATGGCGTCCGAGGATTTTGCGTTCATGCTGGAGGCCAAGCCGGGTTGCTATGTTTTTCTGGGCAATGGCGATGGCGCGCATCGGTTGGCGGGCCACGGTTTAGGGCCTTGCATGCTGCATAACACCAGTTATGACTTCAATGACCGTTTGATTCCGGTTGGCGCGTCATATTGGATCCGTTTGGCGCAGCGTTATTTGGCGTGACCTATAACCAGTTCCCCGGCACGATGAACGGGGTCTTACGGAGTAAAAGATGATCAAAGCAGCTGTATGTTCAACATTGATCCGCGCCACGGCGATCGTCGCCGTTGCCACAATGGCCTCGATTGCTCACGCCGAGCCAGCCTGGCCGGGCAAAACGTTGACGCTGGTGGTGCCCTATACCGCCGGCGGCACGAATGACACACTGGGCCGTACGTTGGGCGATATCCTGCGCAAGGAATACGGCACTGCCACGATCATCGAGAACAAGCCGGGCGCGGGTGGCAGCGTCGGGGCGGATGCCGTTGCGCGGGCCAAGCCCGATGGCGCCACCCTGCTGCTGGCGTCGACCAGTCCGTTGACGATTTTCCCGAATCTGGTGAAAACCGCGTATGACCCCATGAAGGACTTCATCCCGGTCGCCAGCGTGGCGGTCGGGCCGGTCGGTATCCTGGCGACCAAGGCGCTGCCCGTGCGCACCTTTCCAGAGTTGGTGGAGCAGGCCAAGAAGCAGCCCGGCAAGATCACTTTTGGCATTCCAGGCCTGGGATCGGTCGCTCATATCGGGATGGCAGCATTAAACAAGCAAGCCGGCATCGATATGCTGCAAGTCCCGTATCGTGGGGGCAGTCAGGCGGTGTCCGACGGATTGGGCGGTCAGGTCGATCTGCTGGTCGTCAATACGGATATCGTTTTACCTCACGTCACCGCCGGCACGTTGACGCCACTGGCTGTCATGGCGCCGAAACGGCTGGCTGCCTGGCCCGATGTCCCGACCATGGCCGAGTTGAACCTGCCCGATATTCGATATTTCTCGAATTTCTCGCTGTTTGCTCCGGCTGGTGTGTCACCGGAGATTCTGAAATCCATGCAGGAAGTGTTGGCCAAGGCAATGGCCAGCCCCCAGTATCGGGAAATGCTGGAGCAAAAAACCATGCAACCGGGCACGGGTATTGGTGACGAGTTTGCGCAACAGGTCCGTAAAGACTACGAAAACAATAAGCGCATCATCCGTGAAAGTAAGATTACGGTGCAGTAGTCAAACAATCTGTTGAAAGTTGGGGGCTTTGACTTTGGAGCATCTGATGACACGCCTGTTGGGTTTTCTGCTTGTGTGGGTTCTTGCCTGTCTGCCCGGGTTATCCCATGCGGAGTCCAATCCCGATCTAGCGGGCCAAAGCGTGACCAAGCAGATCGACGGCGGTCATCAGACCAAGGAATATGCCCGCAACGGCACGCTGATTTATGAGGTTACTGAGCGCGAGGTCTCGCGGGGCGGTACCAAGACAATTCAGGCCACTGAACGTGAGTGGCTGGACAATGGCACGCCCGTGCGTGAGCAGGAATTTCTGGCAGGCCAGGAGATGAACGCCACGCTTTGGTACATGAACGGCAAAATCAAGGAAAAGCGGATCGATCAGTCCATCCATGAGCCCGACGGTGTGCCAGGTTCGTACGTGGAACGGTTTTCTGATCAAGGGATATTGCAATCCTCAGGCGTATTCCAGGGGCAGTTTCGCCCTGTAGGGGTGCATCGCCAATACGATGAGGCAGGCAAACTGACTCATGAGACTACCTACGGGCCCAATGGTGCGAAGCTTTCCAGCAAGACCTTCGATGCTAGCGGGGCGACGACCGAGCAAGCTCAGTACTACCCAGACGGATCGCGTAAACATCCGTAAACGGTGGGACTGTGGTGGATAATCCGCAGGCGCGTAGTGTCTTCAGACTACGCTGTGCGCGGTCCCGTCATGATCAAGGCCATGCCGGCCAGGCACAGGCCGACACCCGCCCAATCCGTCAGGGCGGGACGTACGCCATCCACCGCCCATAGCCACAGTAGCGCCGCGCTGACGTACACGCCGCCATAGGCGGCGTAGACGCGGCCTGACGCCGTGGGGTGCAAGGTCAATAACCAGACAAACAGCGCCAAGCTTAACGCCGCCGGCAGCAGCAGCCATGCGGAATAGCCCTGTTTGAGCCACAGATAGGGCAGATAACACCCGACGATCTCGGCCAATGCGGTCAGGGCGTACAACCCCAGCGTATGCAGCAGGGTCACGGCTTCTGTCTCAGTAGCAAGTGGCACTGCCGTTCCTGCTCTGTGATTTCGGACAGGGTGTCCTCGATGTCGCGGCGCTGTTGTTCCAATGCGGTACGGTGTTTGGTCAGCACGTCCAGGTACTGGCGCAATTGCATCGCGTTGTCGCTCGGGCTGTCATACATGTCGATCAGCGCGCGAATTTCCGAGAGTTGCAGCCCTAACCGCTTGCCCCTTAGCGCCAGTTTCAGGCGGGTACGGTCCCGCGGGCTGTACACACGGTTGCGGCCATCACGCGTTGGACTGACGATCCCCTGATCTTCATAGAAGCGGATCGTGCGTGGCGTGATGTCGAACTCGCGGGAGAGCTCGGAAATGGTCCAGGTCGGTGGCATGCGAGGTTTGGCAGTTTACGTAAACGTAAATTATGATGGTCTGGAACAATCGTCAAGCGTGCTCTTCATCATTCATCCTGTTCAACAGCCTAATCGAGATATTCCCTATGAATCCCAACGAGCATCAATTGCAGTATCCGTGGGGGGATGGACAACCTGAACCCGGTTTTGCCCAAGAGGTCGCCCCGGGCGTGAAATGGATCCGCATGCCGTTGCCCTTTGCGTTGGACCACATCAATTTGTGGCTGCTGCGCGATGAGATAGACGGCCGCCAGGGTTGGACTATTGTTGACTGTGGCATCAGTCGTGACGAGGTCCGCACGTTGTGGGATCAGGTTTTTACCAATGAGCTGGAAGGGCTGCCGGTGCTGAGGGTGATCGTGACGCATATGCATCCCGATCATGTTGGCCTGGCGCATTGGCTCTGCGAGCGCTGGAATGCGCCGCTGTGGATGAGCATGACCGACTACATGACCGCCGTGTTGTGGTCATCGCAAGCAACCGGGGGCGGGCCGAACGGGCAAGCGGGCGTCGATCATTTCTCGCGACATGGGTTGACCGACGTCGAGGCGCTGGAGCAGATCCGTGCTCGGGCAGGCTATTACCCCAATCTGGTGCCGTCCATGCCCAGCGAATACATCCGTGTGCTACATGGGGACCAAGTCGCCATCGGCGGCCATGATTGGCGTGTCATTGTGGGATACGGGCATGCGCCCGAGCATGTCTCGCTCTATAGCCCGGATCTGGCAGTTTTAATCTCGGGCGATATGGTGCTGCCGCGTATTTCGACCAACGTCAGTGTCTTCGCCTACGAGCCGGAGTCCGACCCCTTGTTCTTGTATCTGCGTTCGCTGGATGATTACGCCGACCTGCCAGCCGATACGTTGGTGCTGCCCTCGCACGGACGTCCGTTCAAGGGGTTGCACGAGCGCATTGCCCAGCAGCATCAACACCATGCCGATCGTCTGGCCGAGGTGCTGGAGGCTTGTGCGCAACCCCAATCGACGGCGGACATCGTGCCGGTGCTGTTCAAGCGCAAACTCGATCTGCACCAACTGACCTTCGCCATGGGCGAGGCATTGGCGCATTTGCATACTCTGTACTTTGAGGGCAAGCTGATCCGTCAGACGGGCGAAGACGGGATCATCAGATTCACTGCGCGTTGAGCTTAGCGGCTGGCTGTCGCCAAGCGGATGGCCAGCCCCAGAAACACGACTCCCGTTACGCGGTTCAACCAGCGGGTTGCCGTGGGCGAGCGTTGCAGCAATTGCCCAAAGGCGCCGGAAAAGAACGCGATCGTACTGAAAATCAATAGTGCGGCGACCATGAATATCACGCCCAATACGGCCGTTTGCAGGCCCACTGACCCGTATTCGGGCTTGGGTGACGTGAATTGCGGTAGAAAAGCAAAGAAAAACAACAGCACCTTGGGATTGGTCAGGCTCATGATGACGCCGCGCCGGTAGAGCGCGCCGGGCGCCATCGCGGTGGGACGTTCAGCGCCGACGGGGCTGCCGCGTGCCCGTAGTGCTTGCCAGGCCAGATAGGCCAAGTAGGCCGCGCCTGCCAGTTTCAGGATGGTAAAGGCGTACGTAGATGTCGCAAAAATTGCCGCCAGGCCAATCGCGACGGCCGCGGTATGCCCCAATACACCGGTGCACAGTCCAAGGACGACGCACATGCCGGCTGATCGTCCCCACAAGGCAGATTGCATCAAGACGAACAAATTGTCGGGCCCGGGTGTCAGGGCCAGCACAATCGCGATTCCGAAGAAAGCAAGCAGCGTATCAAAGGGCAGCATGATGCAGGGGCGGGCGGTGCGCGCCATCCGGTCAGAGCGGGTTTCAAGGGTACTGCGGCCTGTCGAACCGGGCAATCGGTTCGACGCGGTTTGCCATCAACGTCGCCCATCTGCGTGTCGGATATCATCCGCGAAGCACGCGACAAGTCGGCATAGATAAGGCGAATCTCCTAATATCGGGGTTCCGACTGTTTTTTGCCAAATTTTATCGTACCCCTATGGCCAAAGATCCCGTTCCGCATATCGACACCTTGTTGCAGCACACTGCCACGGCGCCCTTCAACTCGCAGACGGGCTCCGCCCCGGTGAATTTGCCGTCCATGCGAGCCAGTACGGTACGTTTTGAGAGCCTGGACGCGCTCGAAGCCACGCAGCGTCGCAAGGCAGCGGGTCAGCGTGCCGCGACCTATGGACGCATGGGCCTGGACACGCACGCGGCGCTGGAGCAGGTGTTCTGTGAGCTCGAAGGTGGCACGCATGCCTATCTGGCGTCTTCGGGCATGGCAGGCATCACCATGGTGATGTTGTCGCTGCTGTCTGCCGGCGATCACGCGCTGGTGGCCGATTGTGTGTATGGCCCGGTGTATGAGCTAGAGGCTGCCGTGCTCAAACGGCTGAACATCGAGATCACCTACTTCTCGGCCGATGATGATCTGGAATCTTTGGTACGACCCAACACCCGGATGCTGTACGTCGAGTCTCCGGGGTCGCTGCTATTTCAGATGCTGGATCTCCCGGCGCTGGCGCATTTTGCCCGGCGTCATGATTTAGTGTTGGCTTGCGACAATACCTGGGGATCGGGCTACATCTATCGTCCCCTGGCCCTGGGCGCCCAGGTCTCTGTGGTGGCCGGCACTAAGTACGTTGGCGGCCATTCCGACCTGATGTTGGGGGCCGTCGTGACCAATGATGCAGACCTGGCACAGCGTATCAATCGTGCGCAGTACGCCATGGGATATTCGATCAGTGCCGATGATGCCTGGCTGGCTCTGCGAGGTGTGCGTACTTTGCCCATCCGCATGACGCAGCACGCGCACAATGCGTTGCAGGTATGCGAGTTCCTGGCGGGGCGCCCCGAAGTGGCGCGCATCTATCATCCCGCCTGGCGGGACGATGCGGGCCATGCGCTGTGGCAACGGGATTGCACTGGCTCTAATGGCATGCTGGCCGTCGAGCTGCGCTTGTCGCCCGAGGCCTCCCGTCGCTTTGTTGACGCGTTGCGGCTATTCGGGATCGGGTTCTCGTGGGGCGGCTTTGAGAGCCTGGTGCAGTGGGTGACGCGCGGCGAACTCGCACGTCATAAATACTGGGCCGGTGGCGAGCACGCCCTGGTGCGGATGCACATCGGCCTGGAAAATCCCGCGGATCTGATCGCGGACCTGACGCAAGCACTAGATCACGCAGGCTAAGACATTCCGGGCCGCCCGAGAATCCCGCGGCGGCCCGGCGCAAGATTATTGATTGCGCGCCATCGGAATCAGTCGATCGACCTCTTTCAGTGCGCCTTCGTAGCTATTGCCGGCCAGACTGGGCGAAGTGATGAACTTGCCTCCCACGCTGAAAGTCGGGGTGCCGTCGATGTTGTAGGCCTGGGCCAATTGATCGGCGCGCTGCACCTGGGTTTTCACCGTAAACGAATCAAACATCGCATCGAACTCTTCGCGCTTGACGCCTTGTTCCGCGACCCAGTCGCTCATGGCTTTCTGGTCAAACAGGCGTTTTCGCTCGACGTGCATGGCGGTAAACACCTTGCCGTGCAGATCGGGCCGGTTCAGCGCCTGTAGTGTGTAGTACAACTGCTGCAGCGGCTTCATGCTGGCGTTAAAAGCAATCGGAACCTGTTTAAGCACGACGTCGGCCGGTGCCGTTTTTGCCCATTTTTCCACCATGGGTTCGATGGTGGCGCAGTGCGGGCAGGTATAGGCAAAGAACTCCAGGACCTCGATTTTGCCCGGGGTGTCCGACGGCAAGGGCGGATTGACCGCGATGTATTGCTGGCTGCCCTGGGCGTGGCTGACAGGGGCGAACAAGGTGGAGGCGGCCAATGCGGCGGCGGCGACGAGGCGGGTAAGCATGGAGAACTGCATTGGGCGTATTCCTGAGTAAAAGATTACGGTGACAGACAGGTTGTACCGGAGATAAGTTCCTGGGCCAAGCCGTGGGCTATCGCATGCATGGTAACAATAGCGATAACGCCGGGTTATTGTTGTCGGACCACGGCCGACTCGATTTTGTTCTCGCCGAGCTGGGTTCGAGCGCGGTTCATGTCGTCCAGCCGCGCGAACGGGCCGACCCGCACGCGGTTGATTTGCATGCCATTGACTTGGGCGCGCTGTATCGCCGCGGGCAGACCCAGCAGCAGGATGCGGGCTTTCAGGGCGTCGGCGTCCTCGACACTACGATAAGCACCGGCCTGCAAAAAGTATTTGCCATTCGCTGAGGCCGCAGCCTTTGGTGCGACAGGTGCGGGCGCGGGTGTACGTGCAGTGGCTGGCTCGCCACTGCTGACGCGTGGCAACGTGGCAATCAGGGCGCCGAGCTCGTCAGGGGACTTGTTATCGGCCGGCGCGCCCGGTACGGGGGGCGGGGCAGTTTGCGCCAAATTGGGCAGCGGCGCGGGAGTGGTTGCCGTTGGGCCGGTGGGAGGAGTGCCTGCCGCGCCGTCTCGCCCGTACAGACCCAAATTAGGATCAGGCGCTTGGCGCGGATCCGGTTCCGCTGTGCGCGCGGGGTCGCGGCCGGTCCGATCGACAAAGGGCACAGGCGCCTTGGTGACGTAGAACGCCACCACTGCCGCGATGACCAGGCCGATAAGCAGTCCGGTCAGTGCGCCGTACATCGTGCTGCCGCGTTGTTGGGGGGAGGTTGATTTGCGTTTAGTTGCCATGAAGCTGTTTACATTCGTTGCGGGGCCGAGACGCCCAGCAGCGCGAGGCCGTTGGCCAGCACCTGCCGCGTGGTGGCGGCGAGGCGCAGGCGGGCCAATTTGAGGGGTTCGTCGTCGACCAGAACACGTTCAGCGTTATACCAGGCGTGGAAGTCAGAGGCGCAATCGCGTAGCCAGAACGCGATATGGTGCGGTGATAATTCCTGAGCGGCCAGCGCCACAACTTGCGGGAACCCGGCCAAGCGTTGCATCAGCACGAACTCGGAGGGAGCGGTCAACAAAGCCGTATCTGCCTGTGCGATGCGGGCGTCGTCGGCCCCGGCGTTGACGATCATCGAGCAGATACGGGCGTGGGCATATTGGATGTAATACACCGGGTTTTCGTCGCTCTTGGACAACGCCAGGTCAACATCGAAGACGAATTCCGTATCGGCGCGGCGCTGGATCAGGAAGTAGCGCACCGCATCGCGGCCCACCCAGTCGATCAGATCGCGCAGGGTGACGTAGCTGCCGGCACGCTTGGATATCTTGACCTCTTCGCCGCCGCGCATGACCTTGACCATCTTGTGCAGGACATACGAGGGATAGTCTTTGGGGATGCCCTCTTCGAGGGCCTGCAGGCCGGCGCGCACGCGTGCCACGGTGCCGTGGTGATCGCTGCCTTGAATATTGACGGCCCGATGAAAGCCGCGTTCCCACTTGGCCTTGTGGTAAGCCACATCGGGCACAAAATACGTATAGCCGCCCTCGCTTTTGCGCATGACGCGGTCCTTATCGTCACCCGTACCCAACTCGGTGGTGCGCAACCATAGCGCGCCGCCGTCTTCGTAGGTGTGGCCCTTCGCGATCAGGGCCTGCACGGTTTGTTCCACGCGACCCGACGT
Organism: Bordetella tumulicola; assembly: GCF_054779135.1. Classification (NCBI taxonomy): domain Bacteria; kingdom Pseudomonadati; phylum Pseudomonadota; class Betaproteobacteria; order Burkholderiales; family Alcaligenaceae; genus Bordetella; species Bordetella tumulicola. The sequence continues at coordinate 106,019 of NZ_BAAGYU010000010.1, forward strand.
GTACAGCGAGCTTTCGAGATAGTAGTTATCGAAAGCCAGGCCGAACGCTTGTAGATCCAGGTCTTGTTCTCGGCGCAAGTACGCGACGGCAAAGATGCGAATGTCGTCCAGATTGTCGATGTCGCCCGTCGCCGTGATGGTCTGGCCATCAGACTGCAGCGTTTTACCGGCGACGAAGTCTTGTGCGATATCGGCGATGTAGTCACCTTTGTAGCCGTCGGCGGGATAGTCCGCAGACTCCGGGCCGATGCCGCGCGCACGCGCTTGGACGCTGATCGCCAGATTCCGGATCTGGTTGCCAGCGTCGTTGTAGTAGAACTCGCGGGTGACATCCCAACCCGTGGCCGCATACAGGCGGCAGATTGCATCGCCCAGCGCGGCCTGGCGGGCATGGCCGACATGCAGGGGACCGGTCGGGTTGGCCGAAACGAATTCGACCAGCACTTTCTCGCCCTGGCCGGGAGTGCGTCCATAGGCTTCGCCTTGATCGGCCACGGCCTGGATAACGGCTTGCCGAGCGGAGGCTGTGATACGGAAATTGATGAACCCGGGGCCCGCGATCTCGGCGCTTTCGATCAGCGCTCGCGCGGAGGTTTCGGCCATCAGGGCGTCGACGATGCCCTGGGCCAATTCGCGTGGGTTGCGGCGAGCCGGTTTGGCCAGTTGCATCGCCACGTTGGTCGCGATATCACCGTGCGCGGCCACCTTGGGGCGCTCCAGTAGTACCTCGGCCTGAGCATCGGGTAGGCAGCGCGCGACAGCCGCGTGAATCAGCGAGATGAGTTGTTGTTGTTGCTCTGGGAGCATGAGAGAAATCAGCAGAAAGTGTTAAGTGCCAGTGACGAGAGGCCAGTCTGCATATGCCGGATACCCATTTCAGGAGGGTCAAATAGGCCTTGCAGGAGGCGATGTGCCGGTTGATGCACGCCCGCCCATCTTTTATTGTGGCAGTTACAGGAATACCCTAGATCATAGCGTGATTTGATGTGTTTTCCCCGTGTAACGGCAATGTGACGGTGGTTAGCCGGCCGCGGCGTTCTGAGGGACATGCTTTTGTCTCGCAACTTGCCATTGGCGCTGTCAGGCACATTGCGGTAGTGTATAGAATCGTCCTTTGTGGAAAGTCTCAATATGCTGATCAAATTTCACTCCAAAACTGTCGCCGAAGTGTTGATGCTGTCGGTCCATGCCGCCCAGTTGCTGCGCGCTGCGGGTAAATCGTTTAGCGACGACGTTCCCGAGCGCGGCGTATTCACGCCCGAGCAACTGCCTGCTGCCATTGCGGGTATCGAGGCGGCGATCAAGACCGAGGCCCATCACGGTCGCCCCGAAGAAGACGACAAATCAGACGACGACAAGCCGGTGGCACCGATGGCCCAGACGGTTGAGTTACATCAGCGGGCTTACCCGCTGGTGGACATGATGCGCCGCTCGTTAGAGGACGGCGTCGACGTCACTTGGGAAGCCACCAAGGGTTGGTAATGTCCGGAGACTCGATATGCGCAGCGATGTGACTGTCATTTTTGATGCCCGCCGCAGCGTCGACCTGTCCGTCGATGTGGCGCCGTCTCCTCAGGCGGCGAGCGATGCGCGCGACTGGTTCGAGGCGGCCTGGGACACTCTGGGCTGTGAACCCCTGCGGCCCAGTGGCAAGGTGCTCTTGCTGGACAAAATCATGGGCGTGGCGGACGCACTCGGCTATGAAACCCTGTCGTCCGATGCCAAGGAAAGCCAGGAGTTTGCCCAGCATGCCGCCCTGGCCCTGGACAAGGCGCGTATTATCGTTGATCTGCCGGGGCTATCCGTCGGGTATTGATATCGACCGACCCCGCCCGGGCGACCTGCCCATGCGACGTAGCATCGATCCGTGCAGACCCTAGCGTATCCCCGCGCGCATGAATGACTGCACGAATTGGCGTTGAAAGAGCAGGAAGCCAATCAGCAGCGGTGCGGCGGAAAGTAGCGTGGCCGCTGTGATCACCGACCAGTCGATGCCCTGGTCGGTGGACGAAAACACCTGCAAGCCTACTGTGAGCGGCCGTGACTCTACTGAGTTGGTAATGATCAGGGGCCACAAGAAGTTATTCCAATGGTGGCTGACCGAAACCAGTCCATAGGCGACGTAGATCGGCTTGGCGAGTGGCACGTAGACCTTCATCAGTATTTGCAGCGGGCCGGCGCCTTCGACGCGGGCGGCCTCTTCTAGTTCGCGTGGGACCGTTTTGAAGGTTTGCCGCAGCAAAAATATCCCGAACGCCGAGGCAAAATATGGCAGGCCTATCGCGAACACGGTGTCGCGCACACCCAGCAGGTTCATCGAGCGATAGTTTTCGACCAGCAGCACGTCGGGCATGATCATCAATTGCAATAGCACCAACATGAACAGCAGGTCGCGGCCGCGGAATTCAAAGCGTGCAAAGGCATAGCCCGCCAGCGTCGACAGGACTAATTGCGCGACCAACACCATGGTGACCAGCAAAAAAGTGTTGAGGAAGTAGCGCGGAAATGGCGCGGCATGCCAGGCCCGGCTGAAGTTCTCCAGGGTCAATGGCGCCAGCAGCTCGAAACGGGTGGCGTAGGCTGGCGGATGGAATGCCGCCCACAGGGCATAAGCCAGCGGCAGAATCCACAACAGGCCCAGCAGCCAGGCACCCAGAGTGTCGAGTTTTTGGGTCATTGATAGTGTGTCTTTCGATCAAGCCAGCGAAACTTCACTAGCGCGGTGATGGCTAGGATCACCAACAGCACGACGGTCAACGTAGCCGCATACGAGGTGTCCCAGAAACTAAAGCCCACTTGAAAGATGTAGTACAGCAATAAGGTGCTGGCGTTATCCGGTCCGCCACGCGTCATGACCACCACATGATCGACCAGGCGGAACGCATTGATCAACGCGTTGACCAGGACGAACAAGGTCGTAGGCATCAACAGTGGCCACAATATCCGGCGAAAGTACTGCCAGCGTGACGCGCCCTCAAGCAATGCGGCCTCGCGCAATGACGGCGATACCGTTTGCAACGCGGCCAGATAAAAAATCATGAAAAAGCCCGACTCTTTCCAGATGGTGACCAGCATCAGGGCCGGTAATGCAGTCTCGCGAGAGCCCAGCCAGTTGGGGCTGGAGACACCAAATATCTGCAGCACTTGCGCAATCAGGCCGTACTGCGGTGTGTAGAAAAACAGCCAGATATTGGCGACGGCGACCATCGGCAAGACGGTGGGCGTGAAGTACGCCATGCGCAGAAAGCCGCGGCCCGCCAGATTGCGGTTGACCCACAGGGCCATGATGAGCGCAATCGCGATAGAGGTCGGGATCGTGCCCAACGCAAACCACAGGTTGTTCCACAGCGCTTGCCAGAACACGGGGTCGTCAATCATCAGGGCATAGTTCTCGAGCCCCACGAAGCGTGCCGGCCGGCTGCCTCGCGGGGTAGAGAAAAAGCTGTGCCACAGTGTGGCCAGTGCGGGATAGTGCGTGAACGCGGCCAGCAACACCACTGCTGGCAACAACAGTAGCCAGGCATAGAGGGCTTGCATGGATCTGGTCATCGCACGATGCCCTGATTAACGATACGCGCGCAGGACGCGATCAGCCTCGCGCTGTGCATCGCTCAAGGCTTGCTGCGGCGTCTTCGAACCCGTCAGCATGGCCTGCAGCGCATCGTTCAGTGTTTTCGTCACGCGCTGGTTTTCGTGCGTCGAGAACTCGGCCACGCTGACCTCCAATTGGTCACGCGCTACCGTGGCGGCGGGGACTTCCTCGGCATACTTCTTCATCTTGTCGGTTTCCCAGGCAGCGGGGGTCACTGCCACGTAACCGGTCGCAATGCTCCAGTCCGCCGCGCGTTCCGGCGAGGTGGCCCATTGCGAGAACTTCAGTGCGGCGGCTTGTTGTTCAGGCGTGCCGCTTTTGAAGATGTAGAAATTGCCACCGCCCGTGGGGCTGCCACCGCGCTTGGCCTTGGGCATCATGGCTACGCCAAACGGGAAATCGGCGTTCTTGCGAATGTTGGTCAGGTTGCCTGTCGTCGTCCAGACCATGGCCGCTTTCTTTTCGAGAAAATCTTTGGGTGTGGTACCCCAGTCGATCGTGCCGCGCGGCATGATGCCATGTTTGGCCGAGAGATCATTCCAGAACTGCGCGGCTTCGATGACGCCGGGTTTGTCCAGATAGACTTCGTTGCCGGCTTCATTCATCAAGATTGCGTCATTGGGTGTGGTTAACGCCTGGAACAGCCAATAAGCAAACGCGCCGCCCGACGGAATCTCCAGGCCCCATTGAGAAACATTGCCCGAGGCGTCCTTCTTGGTGAGCTTCTTGCCGTATGTGACCAGTTCGTCCCAGGTGGCGGGTGCGCGTTCCGGATCCAGGCCTGCAGCTTTGAACAGATCTTTGTTGTAGTACATCACAATGGTCGAGCGCTGAAACGGCACGCCCCACACGTGGTCGCCCGTGCGGCTGTTTTGCATGAACGCGTCGTAAAAACCGCCCAGCCATTTTTTGTCCGCGTCGGATTTGGCCAGACTATCGATTGGCGTGATGGCGTCTTCATCGATCAGCGTGAACATGTCGGTCGACAGCAGCACGGCCAACTGGGGCGGCGTGCCGCCCTTGAGCGCCGTCAATGCCTTGGCGATCGAATCCTGATAAGTCCCGGCGTAGATGGGCTTGATGTCGATGTCGGGGTTGTCCTTTTCGAACGCGGCGACCATATCGTCCACGATCTTGGTAATCGGACCGCCCACGGCGACGGGGTAATAGAACTCGACTTCGACAGGTTTGGCCTGCGCGAAGGCGGGCAACGAAAAAAAGGCGCCAGCCAGGCTGGCTGCAAGGGCCTTGAGAGCGGTGCGTCGCATGATGGCTTTCCTAAATGGACAGAGAATCGGCGCTTGAGCGCCCAGAGGGGGAAATCACCGCCGCATCCGCGGCGAAAAAATGCTGATGTTCGGGTTGCCACGCCAGCTTTAATGCGTCGCCCGCGTTGGCGCGCAAATGTCCTGGCACGCGCACGGCGACGCCACTGCAGGTGCCGATGCGGCACACCACAATAGAATCCGCGCCAAAGTATTCGACGCTTTCGACGACGGCAGGCTGGCCGTTGTCGTCGATGTGTATATGTTCGGGACGGATACCTAGGCGCCTGGCCTCGGCTGGCGTCCCTGTCACCGGCAATCCCTGCGTACCGGCAATGCCGCGGTCGGTGCCGGGCGCTGCCAAATCGATCAGATTCATGGGCGGCGTACCGATAAAGCGCGCCGTGAATTCGGTCGCGGGATGCGCATAAAGCCCATCTGGCGTATCCCGTTGTTCGATTCGCCCGTTGCGCAGCAGCACGACTTGATCCGCCATGCTCATAGCCTCGGTCTGGTCGTGTGTGACATACACCATGGTGATGCCGAGCGATTGTTGCAAGGCGCGAATCTCGCGCCGCATGTCGTGACGCAACTGCGCATCCAGATTCGACAGCGGCTCATCCATCAGGCACACCGGTGCATCCGAAATCACCGCGCGGCCCAGGGCCACGCGTTGTTGCTGTCCACCCGAGAGTTGTGATGGCTTGCGATCCAGCAGCGCGGATAGCCCCAGCAGGTCCGACACGCGCTTGAGGCGTCGTGCATAGCCTGCTGCGGGTTCTTTGCGAACTTTCAGGCCGAATAGAATATTTTCTCGCACCGACAGATGCGGAAACAACGCATACGACTGAAACACCATCGAGATGCGGCGTTGCGATGGTGGCAGATGCGTGACATCGCGATCACCGATATGAATCTGGCCCGATGTTGGCGTATCCAACCCCGCGATCATGCGCAGGGTCGTTGATTTTCCGCAACCCGAGGGGCCAAGCAACACCGTGAAGCTGCCCGTGGGCGCGGTAAAGCTGACCCCTTCAATGGCAGCTGCATCGCCGTACTGTTTCGTCAGGTCTTTCAAGGTGAGCGTAGACATAATCAAGCGTGTGTGTCAGATGGCCGTAGCGCTACCGAACTGAAGTGCGAGAGTCTTATTCTGGACCACAATGAAAACCTTTTCATTTTGCAGCGCAAACATGACATGGCAGTGTCAATTCGGCCTGTCGCTACTCGTCGATCAAGACGCCGCCTTCTTCGTGAAATGGATAAGGGCCGGGATAGGCACCGATATACGCATGATGCGTGACAAGCACGTTATTACGCCATTCATGCAGATGAAAACCGGGGGGTTCCATGACAAATGCCGAGGGTCCGTCCGGCCGTAAATCCAGTGCTACCTGATGCGCGGGACTCGGGCATGTCGAGGCGATAGCGCCGCCAAAGCGTTGAAAAATGGTGCGGTGCAAGTGACCGCACAAGATGCGTTCCACGTTGGGATGCGCAGCGACAATTTTCTCCAGTTCGGGAGCGCCCGATAGCAAGCCGATGTCGTCCATGTGGGCAATGCCCGTGATAAACGGCGGATGATGCATGAAGATTGCGGTCGGACGCCCGGGTTGCTCCGCTAGCCGTTGACGCAGCCAGCCGAGTCGCTTTTCGCATAATTCGCCGTGGCTTTGCGTCGGAACAACTGTATCCAGCATCAACAGGCGCAAAGGATGCTCTTCTATTGCGTATTGAACAAAGCCGTCCGCACCCTGTAGATACGAATGTTCGGGAAACGTCGCCACCAGTGCGTCGCGGGCGTCGTGATTGCCTGGCATGAGCAAGTACGGCATGCGCAGACTCTCGAGCATGCGCTTCAGATGGGCATACTCCTTGGGGCGACCAAAATCCGTCAAGTCGCCGCTAATGACAACCAGGGCGGGGGCCGGATCCAGGCGATTCAACGTTTCGATGGCGGGGGGCAGATACTGATCCGTTTCGACGACGCGATAAGCCTTTTGGCCCGGCATGCGGATATGCAAGTCTGTGATTTGTGCGATGAGCATGATGAGACGTTGAGATAAGGATCACAAATGAGGGGCTGCGTTCGACGCAGGTGCAGCGATGGGTCGTGTCAGCGCCACGCTGACCGTGTCCCCCGTCGCGTGGATACTGTGCGAGGGCGCCACTACCGGAAAGCGCTGACCATCATCCAGTTCGATCTCATAACGGACCGAACTTCCGAGAAAAAAGCGCGCGCACACACGGGCGGGCAATGCGTTTGCGCGCGGCGCTTCGAGTCGTGCCTCGTGGGGACGGAACGCGAGCGCCTCATCTCCCGACACCAGGACGCCGTCATGCAATCTGGCGCGAACGCGACATAACGTACCCAGAAACTCCGCGACAAAATCGCTGGCCGGCTCGCGATACAACGATTCGGCCGACCCGACTTGCTCCAGCTTTCCCGCCGACATGATCGCAATGCGATCCCCCAGCACCATGGCTTCCTCCTGATCGTGGGTGACGATCACGGTGGTGATGTGTAATTCGCGCAGCATCTGCGCCAGCTCGACACGCAGATGTTCGCGCAATTTGGCGTCCAGCGCGGTCAGCGGTTCGTCAAGCAGCAGCACACGCGGCTTGATTGCCAGTGCACGGGCCAGCGCGACGCGTTGGCGTTGGCCCCCGGATAATTGATCAATACGCCTATCAGCATAAGCCTCCAGGCGCATCAGTTCCAGCAACTCGCGGGCACGCCGTGCACGCTCGCTCGCACTGACATTGCGCACGCGCAAGCCATAGGCGATATTTTCGGCGACCGACATATTGGGGAACAGCGCATAGCTTTGGAAGACGACACCGACCTTGCGGGCCTCGGGCGACAGTGATGAGACTTCCTCATTGCCAAAGCGAATCGACGCACCGGCGTCGGCGTCCTCGAGACCACAGATCAGGCGCAGCAGGGTCGTCTTGCCGCAGCCTGACGGGCCTAGCAATGCCACGGTTTCACCGCCTTGTACGTGTAGATCAATGGAGTGCAGGGCACGTGTTCCATTAGGCCACGTCTTGGCGCAGTCCTTGAGGGTAATGGCAACAGGGTCAGTCATGATGACGAGGTCCCGAGTGACGGAGGTTGCGTTGAGCGCTCGCCCCGGACGGCCAGCCATTGCAGGCCAACCAATAGCGGGATCAGCATCAACAGAAAGACCAGGGTGTAGGCCGACGCGACTTCCAGGCGCATCGAGGCGTAGCTATCGGCCAGGCCGACGGGCAGCGTCTTGGTCAATGGGGTGTGCAGCAGCCAGGTCAAATTGAACTCGCCAATGGAAAGCGTCAGGACAGTCAGGGCGCCGGTGACAATGCCTGGCGCCGCATTGGGTACGACGATGTGCATAAAGCGCTGCATGCGCGTGGCGCCTAGCGTGGCGGCGGCCTCATCTAGCGTGGCCAGGTTGGCGCCTTGCATACTGGCGCGCGCCGCGCGCACCATAAAGGGCAAGGTGAACAGCACGTGGCCGATAACGATGAACCAGATACTGCTTCGTATGCCCCCGACGGTGCCCCACGACACAATCAGCGCCAGTGCCGAGGCCAGGCCGGGGACCGCTACAGGTAAGGTCAACAGTTCTTCGAGCGCGCGTGCGAGGCGACCCTGATGCAGGGTAAGTACCCACGCGGCGGGTACACCTGTCAGCGTGCAGATGACCAGTGTCAGCAGGGCCACCGTGAACGAACGCCAGATGGTATCGGAATAGAGCGACCAGACCTGCTCCACCCAACGCAGGGTCAGCCCACTGGACAGGCCCACAAAGTAGTTCTTGGTCAGGCCGGCCAGGATCGATAGTACGACCGGCCCGATCAAAAATGCGGCAACGGCTAGCGTCACGGTCAGTCCCAGGCGGGTCTCTGTTTTGGAAGCATTCATCATTTGCCTCGCTACGCCGCGGCGCCGGCACGTGTGCCCGCCAGACTATGCGCGACATACAGCACCGCCCAGGTCGCCAGCCCCAGCACGATCGACAGCGCCGCAGCGACCGGGATGTTGGCATAGTTGGTGAACTCGTTATAAATCGTGATGGGCAACACATCGATTTGTGTGGCCAGCGTGAATGCCGTGCCAAAGGCGCCCATGCTCGTGGCAAAACTCATCGCGCCGGCGCCGATCAGGGCCGGCGTCAACGCAGGCAGTTCGATATCCATAAAGCGCCGCCATGGGCTCGCGCCCAGGGTGCAGGCGGCTTCGAGCAGGCTCTGGTCGATCTGCTCTGCCGCGGCCGTCAGCACCCCCACGCAACGCGGCAGCGAAAAATACAGATATCCCAGAAACAGCCCGGCCATACCGTATGCAAACACCATCGTGTCACCGGTCAGCCACTTGGTCAGGGCACCGATCACGCCTTGGCGCCCCGCCAGCAAGATGATCAGAAAACCGACGACGACGCCCGGAAACGCCAACGGAAACATCAGCATCGAGATCAGCAGGCGCCGCCCGGTAAAGTGCCTGTGACGTGCTAGAAAACGCCCCACAGGCAGTGATACCAGCAGCGTGACCAGGGTAGCGGCCAACGCCAGGGCAACCGTATTGAACAAACTGATCCAATACTGCGGTCCCGTCAGCACGGTCAGATAGGCGGATTGCCCGTCACGACTTTCCCCGCCAATCAATGCCAGCCCTGCCATCGGCAGTAGCCAAAACGCCAGGAACAGCGTGGCAGCGGGCGCAGCGAACCACATCCATCCGCGGTGCCGCATTTCAGCGTACCCTTTTGACGGCGATCATATGCCCGAAGGGGAACATCAGTTCACCTCTTTCGCATACCGTTGCGAGAATTCGCGTTGGCCCGCCGACATCTTGACGTAGTCCACGGTGCCTACGCGGGCATATTCCGATTCTGGCAGGAACTTCTTTTGTGCCTCGGCGGACATGGCCTCAGGCCGTACCGGGCGCAGAAAAGCGTTCGCCCAGATCGACTGGCCTTCATCCGACAACGTGAAATCCAGCACTTTTTTACCGTTCTCCGCATGCGGCGCCTTAGCGACCAGGCTCATGACATAAGGCACGGCAATGGTGCCTTCCGCTGGGATAACGAACTCGACGTTGCTGCCGTCCTTGTATTTGGCGCGATAGGCATTGAAATCGTAGTCGATCAGGATCGGGATTTCGCCAGAGAGCACGCGCGCATAAGCGGTTTGCTTGGGCACAATCGGGCGATTGTTTTGCATGTCCTTGAACCACTTGAGGGCCGGGCCAAAGTCGGTGAGCGACCCACCCATGGCGCGATTGATCGCGACAGCGCCTACATAGCCGACAAAAGCCGAGGCCGGATCCAGATATCCCACCATGCCCTTGTATTCCGGCTTTAGCAGATCCGCCCAGGAGCGTGGCACGGGTTTGCCTTCCAGGGCGTCGACGTTGACCATCAGGCCGAGCGCACCAGAGTGAATGGCAAACCATTTGCCATTGGGATCTTTCATGCCATCGGGGATCTGGTCCCAATGCTTCGGCTTGTAGTCTTGTACGAGACCGTCTTGCGCTGCCTGGATGCCGAACGTGACGCCGTAATACACGACGTCCGCCACGGGATTGCCTTTCTCGGCGGCAATCGAGGCCAGCGACTGGCCTGAGTTTTTATTATCGGCGGGGACGTTAATGCCGGTGGCTTTCTTGATGGCCTTCAGCTGTGTGCCCCAGTCTGCCCATTCCGGCGGGCAGTTGTAGCAGATGGCGTTTTGGGCTTGTGCCGAAGCACCGGTCAGGGCGAGCGTTAGCGCGGCAGCGCGTAACGCATGGTGGATAAACGATGTCATGAGCGGCGTTTCCTTGTCGGGGGAAGGGAAAGAGCAGTGGCGGTACCGCCACCCGAGATACGATGGGGCAAGCGCACGGACGAGGGTTTGTTGCCATCCAGGCTGGCCAGCAATAACGCGCAGGCGGTGGCGCCGATCTCGCGGTTGGGCTGAGCCACAGTTGTCAACGGTGGAAGCATGAGCGCGCCAATACTGGCGCCGTCGAAGCCACATACCGTGACGTTATCGGGCACGCGAATAGATAAGGCGGCCAGTTGGGCGATCACCGATGCGGCGAGCAGATCGTTGGAGCAAAACAGCGCGGTCGGGGCATCGCGTCCCGACAGCATGGCACGCAGCATCGAGGCACTGGATTCGGTATGGGCCGGCATGACCCAGTGTGGGATCTCGGGCAGGCCCAATGATTTGGCACAGGCTTGCGCACCCTGGAGTCGGCGCCGGGCGCGATCCGACGCGGTCAACGGGCCGCTGACAAAGGCGATACGACGGTGTCCCAAGCCGTTCAGGTGCGTGACCATATCGCGGGCGGCCGCCCTATTATCGACGGAGACAAACGGGTGTGATGTGGTTTCGTTGTAGGCCAGGATATGGGGCATGTTTGCCGCGTCCAGAGCCTTGAGGGTGGCGTTGCGAGAGGGATTGCCGACCGTCAGGATCAAGCCATCAATCTGGTGGTCGATCAATGCCTGTACGCATTCCGACTCGACCGAGGGGTCGTAGCTTGTGATGCCCATCATGACGCTATAGCCCGCAGTTCGCGCGTATTGTTCGGCCCCCTCGAAGCAATCCGCAAAAACGGGATTGGCCAGCGTGGGTAACAAGAGACCGATCGTTCGCGTGCGCCCGGCACGCAAGCTGCGACCGACACGATTGGGGCGAAATCCGATGCGTTGCGCGACGGCGTCAATACGCGCGCGCGTTTCAGGCCGCAGCAGCTCGGGTTGATTGAACGCGCGCGAGACGGTCGCGGGCGATACGCTGGCTTGGCGGGCGATCTCCAGAATCGACGGGCGGCGCGAGTTTTTTGCAGTCACGGCAAGCTCAACAATGAAAACGATTTCATTCTAGGGGTAATGCATGACAGCCACATTGCAGGGATACGGTACCGTGAGACCTTCACCCTGCCAAGGAAAACCGCTGTTGCGGTGCCGCAATACGGGTCATCATGACGACATGTTGCGGACGTATTTATCGTCGTCCGAGTGCGAAAAAAAAGCTCGCCGGATAAGGCGAGCTTTTTGATTTACCGGAGGTGCGGATCACGCAACCTGGGCAGTTTCGTTTTCGGTTTGTTCGGCAGCACTGCTGGCCAGGTGCCGGTTGACGGCGCCAAGCACGGCACGGAACGACGCGGTGACGATATCGCGGTCGATGCCCACGCCAAAGCCCGTTGCGGATTCCCCGACGCGCAGCTCGACATAGCTGGCCGCGCGGGTATCGGTGCCGGTACCGATAGCGTGCTCGTGATAGTCCATGATGCGCACGGGGACATTCAGCGCATTGACAAAGGCCGAGATGGCGCCGTCGCCCGAGCCCGTGACAATGCGGCGCTCACCGTTGTAGTCGAGCTCGACCTGGATGTTGAATTGCTTGCCTTCGCCGGCACTCGGATCGCCGTCGATGCGGTGGCGCACCAGCGTCCAGGGCGTGTGTTGTTCCAGATACTCGCGATTGAAGATCGTGTGCACGTCGTCGGCCGTGACCTCGCGGCCGGTTTCATCCGTGACACGCTGAATGGCGCGGCTGAATTCGATTTGCAGGCGGCGCGGCAACACCAGGCCGTGTTCTTGTTCGAGCAAGTACGACACTCCGCCCTTGCCGGACTGGCTGTTGACGCGGATGACGGCGTCGTAGCTGCGGCCCAAGTCGGCCGGGTCGATCGGCAGATAAGGAACTTCCCAGACGGCGTCGGCCTTTTGTTGTGCAAAGCCTTTTTTGATGGCGTCTTGATGCGAGCCCGAAAAAGCCGTGAAAACCAAGTCACCCGCATACGGATGGCGCGGATGCACGGGCAATTGATTGCAGTACTCGGCGCAGCGGCGCACTTCGTCGATATCGGAAAAATTCAGACCAGGGTGCACGCCCTGCGTATACAGGTTCAGGGCAAGCGTGACCAAGTCAACGTTACCCGTACGTTCGCCGCTACCGAACAGGCAGCCTTCGATACGGTCGGCGCCGGCCATGACGGCGAATTCGGCCGCCGCGACGGCAGTGCCGCGATCATTATGCGGGTGCACGCTCACGATGATACTGTCGCGGCGCGCCAGGTTCTTGTGCATCCACTCGATCTGGTCGGCGTACAGATTGGGCGTCGTCGCCTCGATGGTGGCCGGCAGGTTCAGCACCATCTTGTTATCTGGCGTTGCGTCCCAGACTTCGGCCACGGCGTTGGAGACGTCCAGCGCGAATTCCGGCTCGGTCGTGCTGAAGACCTCGGGCGAGTATTCATAGCGCCATTGCGTTTCCGGATGCTGGGCCATGTAGTGCATGATCCATTGCGTGCCGGTGACGGCGATCTGCTTGACCTCGTCTTTGCTCATGTTGAAGACGATCTTGCGAAAGGCTGGCGCGCAGGCGTTGTACAAGTGCACCATGGCCTGTTTGGCGCCCGCAGCCGACTCGACGGTCCGGCTGATCAGATCTTCGCGTGATTGCGTCAAGACGATGATGGTGACATCGTCCGGAATCCGCTTTTCGTCGACCAGTTTGCGCACAAAGTCGAAATCCGTCTGCGAGGCAGCGGGAAAGCCAACTTCGATTTCCTTGAAGCCGATCTTGACCAGTTGCTCAAAGAAACGCAGCTTGCGTTCGATGCTCATGGGTTCGATCAGGGATTGGTTGCCGTCTCGCAAATCGGTGCTCATCCAGATGGGTGGCTGCGTAATGCGGCGGCTGGGCCAGGTGCGTTCAGAAAAATCACGCGCGAACGGGGCAAACGGTACGTATTTGGTAGCGGGGTTGGCAAGCATCATTACACCTTCAGCGAAGATCCCGATGGTGGCGGGAGAAGTATTCCGGTCTTGGTCTTTCCGGCATGCCCTGTTCGGCAGGCTAATCAGGGGTCTGATCCTGAGGCCGTCAATTGACCGTGAATGGGTCGACTGGAATCAAGCGATGAACAGGGGGGAAAACGTGTGGCGTACGAGGCTGCCGAGCTACCACAGGCGCGAGGCCCGGCAACCGATCGGTAGGTATAGCGATAGCGCGAGGAGAGAGGTGCGAGCGCACAGGCCGGCGCCCGGTACGCTGGAGCGTCCGGAAGCAATCGCGAGGGAGATTCGGATATCGGCCATATGTTGCTAGTCGAACATATTTTTCGGCAAAGTGCAACCGCAGGAGGGAGTCGCCCGGAAAAAGCCGTAGGGAGTTGCCCAGAAAAATCGCCTCCGGTTCACACAAACCGGAGGCGATTTTTCTGGGGAGGCAGAATTACAAATTGGGTTCGATGCGGCCGCCGGTCGAGCGGGGATCGGGAGGCACTACGACAGGTTTCGGCTCGGCGGTGGGCGCGGGACTGCCAACGGGCGGTGTGCGCGCGGATGATTGGGGCGGTGTCGAGGTATCGAGAATACGGCTTTGCTGACGAACCAGGTCTATTTTGTCGATACGGCTATGGCGGACTTCGATCGAGGCTTGACGCAGATCGCCCAGCGTAAAAGGCTCTTCACGGCTGCCCCATACCCAACGCAGCACGTTGGTGACCTCGTCCGATAGCTGGCTGGTCAGCGCGGACAGATCGGTGGCTTCGATGGGTTTGGCGCGTGTCGCGGCGATATCTCCGGTCACCCAGGCTCGCACGGCGAAAAATACGATCAGCGTCCAGATGACGACGATTCCCCACCATAGGTAAGGATTGACGCGGGTCAGGACCTCAATGACTTGCGGGCCAAAGGCTTGCAGTCCTTCAAAGGAGAGGTCACGTCCGAAATTTAGCAGCCATAAAGCCACTAACAGCCATATGATGGCGGCGACCACCAGCACGCCTGCCCGAATTATCAGGCGAGGCAGCGCTAATTTCAGCAGGGTTTGGCCGATCAGACGGCTATCTTGGCGGATGCGTTCAGGTGAGGTGGCATTCATCATGCAAAATATTGTACCTATGACTCGGCCCGCGTTAGAACTCCGTACTGGTCAACAGTTGACGTTGACCCCCCAACTGCAGCAATCCATTCGATTGTTGCAGCTTTCTACGCTGGATTTGCAAACTGAAATCTCTCAAGCCTTGGCCGACAACCCGATGCTGGAGCGCAATGAGGACCACGTAGAGGCCGAACCCGATGCGCCCGCAGAGCGCGAAACGACGATGGATGACGAGTCTTTGCGCGACTCGGAGCCCCGCGCCGAAGAGATGCCTGGCTCTGGCGGCGTGTATCCCGATGATCGAACCGATGGTCCGGACACGGCGCGCAGCGACACACTGCGTGAGCACTTACTCTCGCAATTAGGGTTGACACGCGCAGCCCGTCGGGACGCGGCACTGGTCATGTTGTTGATCGACGAGCTCGACGAGAATGGCTATTTGGATTCGTCGCTTGACGAGATTCTGACTTGGCTGCCGCCCGAGGCCGAGGCGGATTTGGATGAGTTGCAGGCGGCGTTGGCGCTGTTGCAATCGTTTGATCCGTCGGGCATCGGCGCGCGCGATATGGCGGAATGCCTGGTGTTGCAATTACGCAACCCTGATTTGGAGCGGTTGCGCGAAGCGGCCGATCCGACGGTGCTGGCCTGTGCCCGCCGATTGTGTGCCGATCATTTGTCGCTGTTGGCCGTCGGCAACGTGGCACGATTGCGTGACGCGTTGCATTGTGACGAGGCGACGGCCCGCGCGGCCCATGCGTTGATTCGCAGGCTAGACCCCCGTCCCGGTCGAGCTTGGACGGTGCCTGCCGCCGATTACGCCATCCCCGACGTGATCGTGCGTAAGACGAGCCGGGGATGGCAGGTGGTGCTCAATAGTGCCGCCGTGCCGCGCTTGCAGGTCAATACGCTATATGCCCAGTTGCTGGGCAATCAGCGTGAGGCCAGCCATGCGGGATTGCATGCGCAATTGCAACAGGCCCGCTGGATGATACGCAACGTGGAGCAGCGTTTTGACACGATTCTGCGTGTGTCGCAGGCCATCGTGGCGCATCAGACGGCATTTTTCAGCGAAGGCCCTGCGGCGATGCGACCGCTGATTCTGAAAGACATCGCGAACGAATTGGGCCTACACGAATCCACCATTTCCCGAGCGACGACGCAGAAATTCATGTTGACGCCGTTTGGCACGCTGGAACTTAAGCATTTCTTCGGGGCAGGGGTGGCCACCGAGGGGGGTGACGCGACCTCGGCGACGGCGGTGCAAGCCGTGATTCGCCAAATGGTGGCCGACGAAGACCGGATCAAGCCACTGTCCGATAGCCAGATTACGCAGCGCCTGGCCGATCAGGGCATCGTGATCGCGCGCCGCACTGTGGCCAAGTACCGCGAGGTGCTGCGCATTGCGCCGGCCTCCGTACGCAAAGCTCACGCCGCTCGGTGAGGCGGTGGTGGACGTGGTAGAGGCGCGACTTGCTTTTGCGGGAATAAGTCACGATAATTATTCTCATGTACATTTGCATATGCAACGCTGTCACTGAACGCCAAGTTCACGCCGCCGTAGACGCGGGTGCCACGACGTTGTCCGATTTGCAGTTCGAATTGGGCGTCGCGTCGTGTTGTGGCTGTTGTGCGGAGACGGCTCAGGAATATTTGCCAGGTGGGCGCTGTTCCAGCGTGTGCCAGACGCAATCGGTCACGGTGGAGGTCAATACCTCGGCACCCGTGGTCGGTGGCGCGGGTTCTGCCGCGAATAGCTTCCCTATTCGCCTGGTCGCTGCGGCTTGAGCGTCACCTAGACGCTTTACAAAACCGCCTCTATTGGGTGTCATCAAATCGGCGCCCTGCTTCGTCCTGCATGGATGTTGCTATTTCACAACATCACAATGTTGACGCGCAGACGGTCAATTTACGCGTGCGTATCGGTGCAATTTAGCCACTGATGCGGGTTTTTCCGGGTAGATTTTCCCTATTGACTTGCTGCAACGCTATGCATGGCGTTACCGGGTCTGGGGGCCATCCAAAACGCATACTCATTCTCATTTTGTTGTCGCTTTCAGATCGCGCTTGCAAAGCTATTCATCAAATGCGGCGCGGCCCTAGCGGTATGCCCGTGCGCAGTGTTAGCCTGCGGTCGTTGCTACGCGATTAGGCGTATGCAGGGGCGCGGGCGCCGCGCCCCGGGGATCGTAAGGAGTTCATCATGAAAGGCGATAAAACCGTCATCCAGTTTCTGAACAAGCAACTGACCAACGAGCTAACGGCCATCAATCAGTATTTTCTGCATGCCCGTATCTTGAGGCATTGGGGCCTGAACAAGCTGGGCAAGCACGAATATGAAGAATCCATCGGCGAAATGAAGCATGCCGATCGCTTGATCGATCGCATCTTGATGCTGGACGGACTGCCTAATCTGCAAGATCTGCACAAGTTGCTGATTGGTGAAAACGTGCCCGAGTTGCTGGCCTGTGACCTGAAGGTCGAGCAAGGCGCTCAAGCTACCGTGAAAGAAGCGATGGCCTATTGCGAATCGGTGCGCGACTACGTGTCGCGGGACCTGTTCCAGGACATTTTGGACGATACCGAAGAGCACATCGACTATCTGGAAACCCAGATCGAGTTGATCGATAAAGTCGGCCTGCAAAACTATCTGCAAAGCCAGATGGAAGTGGATAGCTGATAACTGTCAGCGCGCTGCACGTTGCGCGATAAAGAGCCCGTTTATACCTCCCGGTATGTACGGGCTCTATGCATTGGCCGGATGCAGTGTGTCCCGGTTAGCGGCCAGGAGCGACGTTTCAGCGTCGGGAGGCCTGACTGGGGGACGCGTTGGCGCTGTGACTGCTCAGGGCTTGACGATGTGCCAGACGTCCTTGACGTTGTCGCCGGTCTTGTCTCCCGGCTTGCTGTCTTTGACGAACAAATACAAGGGCTTGCCCTTGTAGGCCCACTGTTTGGTACCGTCGTCGCGGGTGATGATGCTTAGGTCGCCCTTTGTTTGGGCATCGGCGGAGGCCGTCACGGGCGGCCAGGCTTTGGCGCACTGGTCATAGCAGGCGCTCTTGCCGTCAGCGTCCTTGTCGAAGGTATAGAGCGTCATGCCGGCGTTGTCGACCAGCATGCCATCCTGGGTTTTGACGTCCTGGGCGTGGGCGCTGATTGAGAACAGGGCGGCGCAGGAAACGAACAGAGTTGCGGCGATTCGAGTGTGCATGGCGTGCCTTTCAGTGTAGGAAAACGGGAACAACTCACTAGAGACGCTCCAGCATTCACTTTATTCCGTTTCTGATAAAAATCTGCAAAAAAAATGGGCTGCCCCGTGCGGGACGGCCCATTTTCAGTGGCGGTCGTATCCGTTGTTTTATCGTGAATCAGCTCACGGTATGCCAGCGAACTGTGTTGGACGCGTTACTGGCGTGGCGGGCATTCCGCGATGGTGCCCCATCCGCGATTCGGGCCACAGTATTTGTTACGCGCGTTCCACGAGCAGGTGGGGCGCTGGAAAAAACCCTCATTGGCGCATTGCGCCAATTCGCGCTTGAGCGCGGCTTGCCAGTTGCCTGCGACTGCGCCGCCCTGGGGCGTGGCACCGGGTGCGGTGTTGGCTGCTGTCACGGCGTAGTCTTGTTGGCCAGGAGGCGGTGGCACGGTGGTCGTGGGCGGCAGCGCCTGCAGATCCAGAGTCGTGACATCCGATGCACCAGACGGTAGCGGTACCCGAGAGGCTGCCGCTAATTCGCGCGCTTCGTCGACGCTGATGTTGTCGCGCGAAATTTGTACGGAGGGGTCGGTCGTGGTCTCGAACAAGGACACGGTCGAGATCTCCCAGCTTTTTCCACCGGGTTTGTCAGGCACGCCCAGGCTGCCATCAACCCGGGGCTGAGGCGGCTGTGCCACATAGGGACGGCCGTCGGCGTCCAGGATGGGTTCTTGAGAGGCCAAGGCTTCTTGTCCTGGCGCAGCGGAGGCCTTGGGTGCGTGCGCCACCAGCCAATCACCCAGTTGGATTCCTGCCCATGCCGCGGCACCCACTGCCAGCAGAAGCGTCGCGAATAATACTCGCCAAGACATTGCTACCCTCATTTTTGCGGCGACCCGCCCAGATTAGGCGTGGCTCCCGAAAACCTGGCCGCCGTGCTCGCGCATGGCGTGGAACTTTACATCCGGATACAGGTCTTCGGCCACGCGCAACTGCGCAGGCGAACTAATCAAAAAAGCCGCCGCATCTACGACATCATAGGCGATGTGTGCTGCGTTGGCATCCATGAACTTGCGCAGCGCCCGTGGATTCTCGGACGTAATCCAGCGCGCCATGTTGTAGCGCGACGGCATCATCCGGGCCTCGACGCCGTATTCGGTCTTGAGGCGGTGCGCGACGACTTCGAATTGCAGTTGCCCAATTGCGCCCAACAGGAGCGTGCCCCCTGACTCCGGGCGAAAGACTTGAATCGCGCCCTCTTCGCCCAGCTGTGTCAGGCCGATACGCAATTGTTTGATGCGCAAAGGATCTTTGACTTCGACGGCCTGAAAGAGTTCGGGAGCAAAGAATGGCAGGCCTGTAAACTGTAGGCTCTCGCCCTCGGTGAGCACATCGCCCAAGTGCAGTACGCCGTGGTTGGGAATACCGATCACGTCGCCCGCGTAGGCTTCGTCCAGCAGCTCGCGACGCTGGGACAGGAATGACACGACGTTGTTCGGGCGCATCTCTTTGTTCGTGCGCACGACTTTCAGGCGCATGCCGCGCTCAAATCGCCCGGAACTGACACGCACGAAGGCCACGCGGTCACGGTGGGCAGGATCCATGTTGGCCTGCACCTTGAATACGACGCCGGTGAATTTGGGCTCTTCGGGCTCGACCAGACGCTCCAGCGCCTGGCGCGCGCCCGGCGCTGGGGCTTGTTCTACCAGAGCGTCGAGGACTTCCTGGACGCCAAAGTTGTTAATCGCCGAACCGAAAAATACCGGTGTTTGTTTGCCCGCCAAAAAGGCCTCGCGGTCGAAGGCGGGGGCGGCTTCCTGGATGAGCTCGATTTCGCCGTTGGCTTGCTCGAATGCCGAGCCGAATCGCTTGGTGATTTCGGGGTTGGACAAGCCGTTGATGAAATCGTTGTCGTCGGATCGACGTTCTTGGCCGGGACGGAAAACGCGCATGCGGTCGCGGCGGATATCGAATACGCCGCCAAAGGCCTTGCCCATGCCCACTGGCCACGAGAAGGGCACGGCGTCCATGCCCAGGTGCCCCTCGATTTCGGAGAGCAGTTCGAGGGGCTCGCGGACTTCGCGGTCCATCTTGTTGATAAACGTAATGATGGGCGTATTGCGTGCGCGACAGACCTGCAGCAGGCGAATGGTTTGCGGTTCGACCCCATTTGCCGCGTCAATGACCATCAGGGCGGCATCGACCGCTGTCAGCACGCGATAAGTGTCTTCGGAGAAGTCCTGGTGACCCGGGGTGTCCAGCAGATTGATGACGCAATCGCGGTATTCCATCTGCATGACCGAGGAGGCGACTGAAATCCCGCGTTGTTTTTCGATCTCCATCCAGTCAGATGAGGCGTGGCGCGACGCTTTGCGTGCCTTGACGCTACCCGCGATCTGAATGGCACCTGCGAACAACAGTAGCTTTTCGGTCAGCGTGGTTTTGCCGGCGTCCGGGTGGGAAATGATGGCGAAGGTACGTCGCCGGGCGACTTCTTGGGAAATATTCATGGTTGATGCAATTTTACTGACGCAAATCGTACGCCGCTCGCCGGCCCCGTGATAAAGGCTTCGTTACGGTTAACGACGAAAAGTGGCCAGGAACGTGCCCGCCAAAATGAATAGAGAGCCAAAAATGCGGTTCATCCAGCGGATGTGGTGGGCGCTGCGCAGCAAACGCAATACCTTGGCCGCCAGCAAGGTATAGATCCCCATGGCGACAGTGTCGGTAAGCACCAGCGTGCCAGCCAACGTCAGGTATTGCAGTGTCAGCGGTGCGGCGGGGTTCACGAACTGAGGCACCACGGCCAGTAGGAATACGGTACCTTTGGGATTCAGCAGATTGATCAGAATGCCGCGCATGACCAGTTCGCGTATCGAAAAGTCGGCCGGGTTGCCGGTATCGACTGCGACTGGCGAGGCATCCGTGCGGAACTGGCGCACACCCAGATAGATCAGGTAGGCCACTCCGAAATACTTCACGACGGAAAACGCGATTTCGGAGGTGGCCAGCACGGCGCCCAAGCCCACCGCGACGATCAGGAACTGGGCCATGATCCCGATGATCAAGCCCAGTGTGTTCCAGTACCCGCGGGCAAAGCCGTACTTTAGCCCCGAGGTCATGGCTGAAATGGCGCCCGCGCCCGGCGAGAATGAAATGGCCCATGCAGCCACAAAAAAGGTCAGCCAGGTCGAGAGCGTCATGATGGTCGCTTATAGGCAGGATGCCGCGGGTGAGTGGAACGGAGTACGAATATTACTTGCCCAGCAGCGCCGCGCGGGGAGCGCCCGCAGGACGATTTGATCCTGCAGGACGACCGGCGCCTGCGGGACGACCTGACGGACGGCCGTTACCCTCGGCGCTGCGAGGCGATTGCGCCTGCCCACGATCCGGCCGATGACCATTGGCCGGGCGGTCGCCACGAGCGGCAGGCGTTTGGCGCGGTCCTTGGCCGGGGCGGCTTGGACGGTGCTCTGCGTTGCCGCCACCATTGCGATTGCCGCCTCGGGGCGCGCCCTGGCGACGAGGCTGACGGTTGTCTTCGTCGCGTTCACCGCGCTCGTAGGTCGCGGCACTGTTGCCGGCCGGCGGTGTCCAGCCTTCGACAGGCCGACGCTCGATGGTTTTGCCGATCACGCGCTCAATGCCCTTGAGGAGCTTGATTTCGCTGCTGTCGACCAACGAGACAGCCGCGCCTGTTGCGCCGGCACGGCCGGTACGGCCAATGCGGTGCACGTAGTCTTCGGGGACGTTGGGCAGCTCAAAGTTCACGACTTGGGGCAATTGGTCGATATCCAGGCCGCGTGCGGCGATATCGGTCGCGACCAGCACGGCGACCTTGCCGTCCTTGAAGCCGGCCAGGGCACGGGTGCGTGCGGCCTGGCTCTTGTTGCCGTGGATCGCGGCGGCGGTCAGGCCGTCTTTCACGAGCTTTTCGGCCAACCGGTTGGCGCCGTGTTTGGTGCGGGTGAATACCAGGACCTGGTGCCAGCCGCTTTCACGGATGATGTGGCTGATCAAGTCGCGTTTGTTGTGCTGTTCGATCAGGTGAACGGTCTGCGTGACCAGTTCGGTGGCCGTGTTGCGCGGGGTGACCGAGACTTCGCCCGGGTTATTCAGCACGCCGCGCGCCAGGCTGCGGATCTCGTCCGAGAAGGTGGCCGAGAACAGCAGGTTCTGGCGCTGTTTGGGCAGCAAGGCCAGCACTTTGCGGATGTCGCGGATAAAGCCCATATCCAGCATGCGATCGGCTTCGTCCAACACCAGAATCTCGACGCCAGACAGATCGACGGTTTTTTGCCCGCAATGATCCAGCAAACGGCCAGGCGTGGCCACCAGAATGTCTACTGGTTTTCTGAGTGCACTGATCTGCGGGTTGATGTTGACCCCGCCGAACATCACCATCGACGTCAGGGGCGTGTGCTTGCCGTAGGTTTGCACTGATTCGGCGACCTGGGCGGTGAGTTCACGCGTGGGGGTCATGATCAGGCAGCGCGGCCGGCCCGGCTTTTTCAGCGCGGGCGTATTTTGCATCAACAGATGCAGGATGGGCAGCGTAAAACCGGCGGTCTTGCCGGTACCGGTCTGCGCGGCGGCCAGCAGATCACCGCCCTTGAGGACTTGGGGGATCGCTTGCGCCTGAATGGGGGTGGGCGCGGTATAGCCGGTCTCGGCAATGGCGCGCAAAAGGGGATCGGCCAGCCCGAGGTCGGCAAAAGAAACAGTGGCAGTCAAAACAACTCCAGCGGCAGCCTGTCGCTCAAGTTGAGAGACTCCAATCAAGGCATACGGGTGAGGAGATAAAGGAATGGCCCCGCGTTAGGGTGGGGCCAAGCGTGGCAGGGATACGCCAACGAATGTGCGCTGATTGGCTAAGCACACGACAAGCATTGTAGCTCAAGGCCACGCTACGCCAAGTAACAAGCGATAGGGGGCGTTACACAGTGTGCTGGGCAAAGTGGACCTGACCTGCTGTAATGACGGCGTTGAATGGACTGCATGGTGGCGCGCCGCCGCTGTTTGTGCCGTTTTGTCGTGTTTATAGAAAAGGAACGAGGACACAATGACAATATCCCGTTGGTTGGGGCTTTCTTGGCTGGCGCTGGTTGCCGCCTTGTTATCGGGCTGCGGTTACAACAGCATTCAGGCTGCAGATGAGCAGGTCAAGGCCGCCTGGTCCGAAGTGTTGAACCAATACCAGCGGCGCGCCGATCTGGTACCGCAGTTGGTCAAGTCGGTCGATGCCTATATGACACACGAGCGTGAGGTCCTGACCCAGGTTACCGAGGCGCGCAGCAAAGTAGGCACCATACAGATCACGGCGGATCAATTGGAAGACCCGGCGATGCTGGAGCGCTTTCAACAGGCGCAAAGCCAGTTGAGTTCTGCGTTGTCGCGCCTGATTGCCGTGTCGGAAAACTATCCACAGCTCAAGGCCGATGGCTTGTTCCGCGATTTGCAGACCCAACTCGAGGGAACGGAAAACCGCATTTCTGTCGCGCGCGGCCGCTACGTGCAGTCGGTACAGGCCTACAACGTGCTGGTGCGCCAGTTCCCCGCTGTGATCACGGCCAAGGTACTGGGTTATGCGCCCAAGGCCAATTTCGGCGTCGAAAACGAGGCAACGATTTCGCGCCCACCAGAAATTCGCTTCAGCAACGATGCGTCGAATTCCGCACCCGCTCCTACACCTGCGCCGGCCCCGACGCCCGCGCCTGCGCAGTAAGCCCGTGATAACGAGCTCGGTGTCGTTGCGTATCGTCACGCGGAAAATGTCGTTGTCGTTGATGCGGTTGTCAGTCGCTCGTATCGGTCAGTGGCTGGGAGGCGTGGCGATGTGCGGCATGCTGGCCAGCGTGCCAGTGGGGGCGCAGCCCCTGCCCACGCCGGTGCAGCGTGATTCGGTGCCGTCTGTCGTCATGCCGTGGCCGTCGTCGCCCAGTGCGACGACAGGCGCAGGGACGAAGACGGGCTCTGCAACGACGACGACGCCAACAACAACACCGAGCGCTACACCGACTGCAACGCCGCCGGCCGCAACGCCGAGCGACGCGATCAGCGCCGTGCCGACGTTGCAGGCACGTGTTACCGACATGACGGGCACATTGGACGCGGCTCGCCGCCAGGCGCTGGAGCAACAACTGGCGGCATTGGAGCAACGCAAAGGCGCGCAGGTTGCCGTGTTGATCGTTCCCACGACGGGACCGGACACGATTGAGCAGTTTGCGACGCGTGTCTTTGACGCCTGGAAACTGGGACGCAAAGGGACCGATGACGGCGTGTTGTTGATCGTGGCCAAAGACGATCACACCTTGCGTATCGAAGTCGGCTATGGCCTGGAAGGCGCGATTACCGATGCGCTGTCGGGTCGCATCATTCGCGAGCAAATCGTGCCGCGCTTCCGGGAAGGTGACTATGCCGGCGGTGTCGAAGCCGGTGTGACGGCGATCCAGAAACTGATTGATGGCGAGGCCCTGCCCCCCCCTGCTAAACGGTCCGATGGCGCGCAGTCCGACTTCCTCAATGAGTTGGGCACCGATGCGGTCTTGCCCCTGGCAATGGGGCTTATTGTCTTGATACTCGGCGCATCGTCGCTATTTGCTGGCGTGGGTGCGGCGGTGATCGCCTGGATGATGTTTGGGACAATGACGGCCGTCATTGTCGGCGGCATCGCTGGCTTTGCCCTGAGCGGGTTGCTGGGCGTGTTAGGGATCAAGACGCTCATTCGAAAATGGCTCGGCCGCGGCGGTGGTGGTGGAGGTGGGTTTGGCGGGGGATTTGGCGGTGGCCGTGGCGGTTTCGGCGGAGGGCGTCGCGGAGGCGGATTTGGTGGCGGGTTTGGCGGCGGCGGCGGTCGCAGTGGCGGGGGCGGCGCGTCCGGTCGTTGGTAGGCGGATGCCACCGTCGCGCCTCGTATGACGCAGCGGGTGAGGCATCAGGCGCAAGCGGCCACGCGCAAGACGTCAACCGCAGGAATCAACTGCGAGACTAACCGCCAGACGCCGACTGAAACATCAACCGAAAGACATCAATCACCTTAAACTGCGGTCGACTCGATCTCGAGTCCTTTGCGTGACATCAGCTGCAGTTGTGGCATGAGGCCCAGCAAGTGTTGGGTGTATTCGTGTTGTGGGGTATTGAAGAGCGTTTCCGTCTCGCCGACTTCCAGCAATTCGCCGTGGCGCATTACCCCGACGCGATCACACATCTGTCGTATGACGGGCAGATCGTGGCTGATGAACAGCATGGTCAGGCCCAACTGCTCTTGCAGGTCTTTCAGCAGATTCAGAATCTGCGCCTGGATAGACACGTCCAATGCCGACGTGGGCTCGTCACAGATCAAAAAACGCGGTCGAGTCGCGAGCGCACGGGCGATGCAGATACGTTGGCGCTGCCCCCCTGAAAACTCATGGGGATAGCGGCGAGCGGCGGCCGCGCCCAGCCCGACTACGTCGAGCAAGTCGGACACAATGCCGCGCGTCTGGTCCTCGCTGTCGGCCAGCTTATGAAAGCGGATAGGCTCGGCAACGATGTCCAACACCCGCATGCGGGGATTGAGCGATGAAAAGGGATCCTGGAACACCATCTGAATTTGACGACGAAAGGCGTTCATACGCTTGTCGTCTTTCAGGGTGGTGAGATTGGTGCCATTGAATACTACTGACCCGCTACTGGGTGTGTACAGGCCGCTGATCAAGCGCGCCATGGTCGATTTGCCCGAGCCCGATTCACCCACCAGGCCAAAGACTTCGCCCTGCGAGATCGAGAGATTGACGTGTTTGACGGCATCCAGCGTGCGCCGATTGCGCGCCAGAAAGGCGTTCTTCAGGATAAAGCGCATGCCAATATCCTGCACTTGCACCAGGGGGCCGCCGGCGTTCTCACCGAAATCACGGCGCTGCCCCAGCCAGTGTGTCGCGATATCCATGGGCTTGGTGGGTGTCCTGACGTCCTCGATATAGGTGACCAGCGGAAAGCGATGCAGTTTGATATCCGGCCGCGGAACGGCGGAAATCAGGCTACGTGTGTAGGCGTGGTCGGGATTGCCCAAAATCTTGGCGGTGGGACCTTGCTCGACCAGTTTGCCGCGATAGAGCACGGCCACGCGATCGGTGATATCGGCGATCACCCCCATATCGTGTGTGATGATGATCATGCCGACTTGTTTTTCTCTACACAGCTTGCGCAGCAGATCCAGGATTTGCGCCTGGATCGAGACATCCAGTGCAGTGGTGGGCTCGTCGGCAATGATGATTTCGGGTTCGCAGCAGAGCGCCAGCGCAATCACCACACGCTGGCGCATGCCGCCAGAGAACTGATGAGGATATTGTTTGACCCGCAAATCGGGCTGGTCGATGCCGACTTGTTCGAGTAGTTCAACGGCGCGCTGTTGAGCCTGGGCATGGCTGAGATCCAGATGCACCAGCATGGTTTCCACCAACTGGCTTTCCACGGTTTGCAGCGGATCGAGCGAGGTCAGCGGATCCTGGAAGATCATCCCGATGCGGCGCCCGCGGACTTTGCGTTTGTCGGGCTCAGGCAAGTTGTCGATACGCTGGGCATCGAGATGGATTTCCCCATCCGCCAAGCGGCCTGGGAATTCGAGCAAACCGATCACCGCGTTGCCGATGGTGGATTTGCCGGCGCCCGATTCGCCGACCACACCCAGAATCTCACCGCGATCCAGCTTGAGCGAGACGCCCTCCACTGCCACCAGCGTGCCACGCCGGCTGGCGAATTCGATTCGCATGTTGGCTATATCGAGTAATGCCATGACAGTCCTTCAGCGCAGCTTGGGATTGAGTGCGTCGCGTAGCCAGTCACCGAGCAGGTTGACCGACAGCACCAGAGCGACCAGGGCAATCCCCGGGAAGATAGAAATCCACCACATGCCCGAAAACAGGTAACTGTTGCCGATGCGGATCAGGGTGCCCAACGAGGGCGAGGTGGACGGTACGCCGACTCCCAAGAATGACAACGTGGCCTCGGTAATGATGGCGATCGCCAGATGGATGGTGGCGATCACGAGGACGGGTCCCATGACATTGGGCAAGATATGCCGGCGCAAAATCGTTAAAGGACCAATGCCTATCAGTTTGGCCGCTTGCACGTATTCCTTGTTGCGCTCGATCATGGTCGAGCCGCGCACGGTGCGCGCATATTGCACCCAACCCGAGATACCAATGGCGAAGATCAACACATACAGGGCCAGTTGATCATGCATGTCGCGTGGCAAGAGGCCACGCGCGACGCCATCGATCAGCAGTGCGATCAAAATCGCCGGAAACGATAACTGCACATCCGCGATACGCATGATGATGCTGTCGACGCGACCACCGATGTAGCCGCTAATGAGCCCCAGCGACACGCCCAACACCATTGAAAACAGTACCGACGCAAAGCCGACAAAGAGTGAGACTCGCGATCCATATAAGATGGCTGACAGAATGTCGCGGCCCTGGTCATCCGTGCCCAGTACGAAGTCTGCGCTGCCGTCAGGATGCCAGACAGGCGGGGTATTGGCATCCATGATGTTCAGCGATGCCAGGTCGAAGGGATTGTGCGGCGCGATGAGGGGGGAGCACAGGGCGCCCACGACGATGGCCAGCGTGACGATGGCCGATATCACGGCGCTGGGTGTGCGCTTGAAGCTATACCAAAGGTCGCTGTCTGCCGCGCGGGTAAACAGAGGAGCCAGGCGGGCAATCATGGATGTTCCTTCACTTGCTTTGCACGCGCAGGCGCGGGTCGACAACGACATACAAGATGTCGACAATGAGATTGATCAAGACAAAGAAGAACGCAGTGAGCACCAGGTAGGCGGACATCACCGGAATATCAACGGTGCCGATCGCTTGAATGAACAGCAAGCCCATGCCAGGCCACTGAAACACCGTTTCGGTGATGATTGAAAAGGCGATGATGGAGCCTAATTGCAAACCCGTGATGGTGATGACGGGCACCAGGGTGTTCTTGAGCGCATGGCGAAAATTGATCAACCGCTGAGGCAAGCCGCGCGCGCGGGCAAACTTGATAAAGTCAGCGCGCATGATCTCCAGCATTTCCGCGCGTACCAGTCGCATGATCAGCGTCATCTGAAACAGCGCGAGCGTGATGGATGGCAGAATCAGCGCGGCCAGTCCGGATGGCGTGAGCAAGCCGGTGGTCCATCCGCCGATGGAAATGACCTCGCCGCGTCCGAAACTGGGTAGCCAGCGCAACTGCACGCTGAACACCAGGATGAGCAGGATGCCAATCAAAAAAGTGGGTAATGAGATACCTGCGAGCGATAGCGCCATAAAAGCGCGCGACAGCACCCCATGGCGTCGCAATGCGGTGTAGATGCCCATGGGAATGCCAAAGGCGAGCGCCATCAGAGCCGAGACGAATGACAACTCCAGGGTCGCCGGCAGACGTTGTTCGATCAGATCGCTGACCGGTTGTCGCTGGCGATAGGAAATCCCGAAATTGCCCTGTGCGGCATTGACGACAAAGCGCGCATATTGCACGATGAATGGATCGTTTAGCCCCAAGCTTTCGCGTAGCTCGGCGCGCTGGGCTTCAGTGGTGTCTTGTCCCACCATGCTGACGATGGGATCCCCGACGTAGCGGAACATGGCAAACGCAATCAGCGCAACGGTCAGCATGACCAGGAGCGATTGCAGTAAGCGTTTCCCGATAAAAGCAAGCATGGAAGGCTTCCGTGAGAGCAACCGGATAGGCAGGATACGGGGATCGCGGGCGGATGGCTCCGTCCGCGATCCTCGCCGGGGCTGGCGTTTTAAGGCATTACGACGTTGCGCAAGTCCAGTACATCGTCAGGACGTTGCACGACTTCCAGTTTGTCCTTGATACCCCAGGACATGGGCTGTTGATGCAGCGGCAGGTAGCCATAGTCTTTGCGCACGATCTCAAAGGCTTCTTTGATCATGGCATCGCGTTTGGCCTGATCGGTTTCCACGCCGATCTTGGCGGTGAGCTCATCGACCTTGGGATTGCAATAGCCGCCCAAGTTGAACTGGCCGGCCGCGGTCTTGGCGTCGCGGCACGAGGTCAGGTTCAACAGGACGTTGTGGGCATCGGTCGAGCTCGGTGTCCAACCGAGCATATACATGCTGGTGTCGTTGCCGGCCTGCAGCAGGATCTTGCCAAAATACTTTGATTTCGTCTGCGCGAGCAGATTGATCTTGATCCCGATACGTGCCAGCATGCCGGCAACGGCTTGGCAAATTTTTTCATCGTTGACATAGCGGTCGTTGGGGCAATCCAGCGTGACACTGAAGCCGTCCGCATAGCCGGCTTCGGCCATCAGTTTTTTGGCCTTTTCGGGATCAGGCTTGTACGGCGCGCCGTACGAGTCGTCATAGCCGTTGACCGCCGTGGCGACGAGCGAACCCAGGGGCTTGGCGGCACCACGCATGATTTTCTTATTGATGGCTTCGATGTCTACCGCCAGGACGACGGCCTCGCGGACACGCGCGTCTTTAAAGGGATTTTTGCCCTTGACGCTGGAGTACAGGAGTTCGTCGCGGTGTTGATCCATCCCGATGAAGACCGTACGCGCTTCCGGTTCGGTCAGCGGTTTGACGCCGGGAGCGTCTTCCAGGCGTTTCCAGTCCTGCACCGGCACTGGCTGCACGATGTCCATCTCACCCGAGATCAATGCCGCGACGCGCGTGGCTTCTTGCGTGATGGGCTGGAAGATGACTTCGTCGACGTTGGTCTTGATGTTTTTGTCCCAATAGCCATCGTAGCGTTTGAGGACAGTTTTCACGTCGGGCTGACGCTCCGTCAGCATGAAGGGCCCGGTGCCGTTGGCATGCAGATTGGCGTAGTTGCCCTGGTTATCACCCTTGACGTTGGTCGCCTCGGTGGTCTTGTTTTTCTCGGACCACGATTTGCTCATGATGTAGAGAAAGGTCCACTCGCGCGGCAGAATCGGATTGGGTGTCGGGGTGATGACTTCGATGGTGTGGTCATCGATCTTTTTGATCTCGGAGGCTTTGGAACCATAGGCCTTCATGTCCGAGCCGGGGGTCTGGCTGCGTTTCCAGGAGAAGATCACATCGTCGGCGGTAAAGGGGGAGCCGTCATGGAACTTGACGTTTTTGCGCAGCTTGAAGATCCATTTCGTCGGCTCGGGGTTTTCCCAGCTCTCCGCCAGTAGCGGAACCAGCTTCATGTCTCCGTCGTAGCCCGCGAGGGTCTCGTAGATGTTGCCTTGAAAACCGAGCGTGAAGGTTTCGTTCAAGGCCATGGGATCCATCGAGGTCGCATCGCCCTGATAGGCCCATCGTAGGGTTTTGGCCTGTACCGTGCCGGCCAGTGTTGCGGCGCAAATGGCCAGCGCCAGCGCCGAATGCTTGAGAAGTGGTTTGATAAGCATAGCCCTTTGTGCTCCGTGTTGTGCGCGGATTGCGCGACAGAAGTGAGGGCCCCCGCCCCTATAGGTTGATTCAGGCCGGGGGCTCGGCGTCTTGCTAACTACGATGTGAGGGCGCGCGGTAGGCGGCGGACGACGGCGTGCGCAAAGGGGGGCGCAACATTAACGGCGATCACTGCATCGGACGGCGAGCTCACGATAGACCTGACCTCAGGTGATTCTGTTTCCTGGCCCAGGATAGGTGTGCCAAGGCATGTCGAATCTTATAGATGCAATGCTTTAAGCGTCAACCGTTTGAGCTTGGGGTTAGTACGTGGTTGCGATCAGTGAAAAACACTGTTTGTACGGCGCTTAAGATGTGCTGTCTGGCGTTGCCAGGGCACGGGCCAGATCGGCCACGACGCGCTTGCGGCGTTCGTCGTCCTCGTGCCCTTTGCCGAGGGCGGACCATTCGGGGCGGCTGCGGGCTTCTTTTAGTGCGTCGGGTAGCCGGCCGGAGCGCCAGGCTTGGTCGGCGGGCTGGTTCAGGCGCACGGGGTCACGCGCGGCATGACCCCGGTGCTCCAGTGCGTCAATCAACTGACGTTGTCGCAACGCTAAAAGACGCAGCACCGCATCGTCCACCGTGATTTCACGATAGCCGCGCAGTTTTCCCAGGATGCGTCCGCCCAAGCGCTCTGCGCCTTGCCACAGGCCGCCGGCGGTCGCGCCGATCAGCATGCCGGTGCCCAGGCTGAGTCCCGCACTGAGCATATCGACGGCGGCGCCCGCCATAGCGCCCGCGGCCATGCCGGTGCCAAGTTTAATTCCCATGTCTTTCAGGGCTTGAGGGTGAAACAGGTCCATTCCCCAGCGCGTATCCGTCAGCGGCAGGTCATCCTCGGCGTAATCGTCGCGGCGAAAGTTGTACAGCGCCAGCAAGGCATCCACGCAGGCTTGTTCGCGATTGCGGACCTGCTCGCGTAGGGTGGCGGCGTGCGTTTGCAAGGCGTCGTCATCGGCCGGGCTCGCCAGGCGCAGCGCCGCCACATCCACCAACAGATTAGCGACTAACTGCCAGGCGGCCTGATTGCGCTCGTTGCGTTGGCGTGCCAACGCGTCGGAAAGGCGGCGCAAGGTCTCTGCATGACGATCCAGCAGGACGGCTAATTTGCCATATAGCTGACGTTCACCATCGAGCGGGGGCGCGATGGTGTCGAACTCCAGCGCCGCATGTAATCCCAAGCGTGCCATGGCATCGCGCCATTCATCGGCACGATGCGCCGGTGCATTGACGAAATTCAATACTGGCAGCAAGGGGCGGCCGCAGGCGGCCAGCAACGCCAATTCGTCACGATGTTTACTGAGCACCGGGTCGCGGGCGTCAATGACATAAAGGGCCGCATCGCAGTCCAGCATTTTGGTGAGCACCCGTGCTTCCTGCTCATAGCGTCGATGCGCTTCCGGAGAGTCCAAAAAGCGCCGAATACGGCCGGGCCCGTCCCGGCGAGACGCCGGATCATCGAGTCGCTCCAGGTATTCCAGCAAGGCAATGCTGTCTTCCATGCCGGGCGTATCGAACCATTCGAGCACGGGCTTGCCGTCTAGTTTCAGGCGCGCGCCTTCGACATGGCGTGTGGTTCCCGGGCTGTCGGCTACGTCGCCAAAGCCGCTATTGCGTGTCAGGGTGCGCAGCAAGGATGTCTTGCCGGTATTGGTGTGCCCGACGACGGCGATTTTCAGCATCGAGTCAGCCATGGCCCGTCTCCAGCCAGCGCAGGGGTTGGTCGGCGTCGCGCAAAATGTCTGTCGCCGCCATGCCCGCGGCGGTCAAGCGGTCTTGCCAGGTTTGAAGGCGCTCGGGCGACGGAGCCGGATCGCTGCCCGCGCAGAGCCAGACGCGTGCTTGCCCGGCCTTGTCGGCCAGGGCGGCGATGAGGCCCAATGTTCCGCGATCAGGCGTTTGCCGGGCGTCACACGCAATCAGCAACCGCGGCGTCGTAGCCAGCGCCAGTGCATCCAGTAAACGATTGCGTTGTTGGCGCGAGTCCAGGTTGCCGCCGTCGTACACGCCGTCCGGGAGATCGGTGGGTGGCCATGCCAGATCGCCAGGCAATTCCAGACCGACCAATAGCGGCTGATTGTTTAGTTGATCCAGGGCGCCCTGGTCAATCAGTCGGCCCGCATTGACGTGTGGCTGATGCAGCGGGTCGACGGGGCGGTCGATGCCGCTGGATTGCACGACGGGCAGTAGGCGGTCGCGCAACGCGGCGTAGCCCGGCAAGGCCGGATCGATTTGCAAGCGGCGCTGCGCACGGACGGTTTGTATCAGGCAAAGCAACCAGACGAGAAGCCGGGGCAACACACCATATATTGCGATGACGCCGATCAACCAGACAGACCATTGTGCTTGCGCGATAGCGGGCAGGGGCTGGCTATTGTCGCTGGCGCGCACGATCTCCTCGGCGGGAATAGCGAAACCGAATTGCGCGGGCAGCCAACCGAGTGCGCGCGTCAGAAAAACGAACGTGTCCGGTTGCAATAACGTGGTCGCCCAGACGAAGCGGTAACTGGCGGTCGACAGCATGACCAGCAGGGTAACGAGGGCGGCGAGCAGGCCGGCCAGCCACAGCGAGTGGCTGATCCCGCCGAACAGCCAGCGCAAGGCCCCCGCGCGTGCCAACAGATTCATCAGGGCTTGCGGGACCAGGGCGGCATCGGGCCCGCGTGCAAATTTGCGCGTCGCCCATAGCCACAAGCTTCCCAGACCGGTGGCGTGGCTCGGTCGCACCAGAAAGGAGGCCAGCCACAGTACAAACGTCAGCAGATGCAGCCCCAACAGCGCCCCGATGGCCCACAGCACATTGACGGGGCGTGCCCCGTCGCCCAAGGCGCCTGCTGCCGAGCCTACGCCGGCCAGTACGGCAATTAGCAGTAACAGCAACAAACTGATGAAGGCGCCTTGGCGCCAGCGCACGATCAGTTCGGTGAGACCCTCACGGTGGCCCAGCAAATGGGCGCGCTGCACAATGCGGCCTTGGAGGGTGTCAGGCCCATTGCGTGCCTGGCGTATGGCGTCGGCATCCTCGAGGGGACCCCAATGCTCTTCGCGCAGGCGTATGGTCTCGGCCAACCAGTGAGCTTGCCAGGCAGGAGATGTCTGGGGGGCCGTCATTGCGGCGGCACGAGGCACCATTAACGATTGGTAGGCGTTGCGTCGGTGTTTTCTGACGTTCCAAACCAGTTTTGCAGCTTGTCGCTAGCCTGTTGTTTGACGTCGTCATTGATGTAGTACGCCACCGTGGCGAGCGCCGCTGTCATGATGCTCAGGTCATCGGTGTAGCCCACTAGCGGCGCCAAGTCCGGGATGGCATCCAGCGGCAACACAAAATAGCCCAGCGCACCGTAGATGACCCGGCGCGCCCACTTGGGTGTGTCGGGATTTTTTACGGAGTAGTACAGCCACAGGGCTTTTTCCAGGGCTTGTCGGCCTGCGGCTGACGCATGACGCGTCGCCTTGCGCCAAAAGCGCTGGTCAGAATAAGCCTTTTCGTAAGTCGGTTGAGCGATAGACATAGTGGGTCAGGGTCAGAGCCCAGTCTTTCTAGATAACGGCCCATTGTAGACGCCAACGCGTTCCTGCTCGGCCTTGTGTCGTGGATACCCATGTTTACGAGTTGGTTTTCTCTAAATAGAAATACATTTAGTTTCAATTTTAGTGGGGGCGGTCAGTCACGCAGGCGCGACGCAGCTTTCAATGATCTAGAACACTATTATGCTAGCGTCACCTGATCTCGCACATATGCCCCCAACGCCAGCGCGGAAGTGAGTCCGGGAGATTCGATGCCGAAGAGGTTTACCAATCCTTGGGCACCGTGATGGCTGGCGTCTTCGATGCGGAAATCCTCGGCGCCGGAATGCAGCGGTGCGTCTGGCCCGGCAAGTCGCGGCCGGATGCCGGTATAGCCGGGTTGCAATGTCCCGTCACGAAGGTTCGGGTAATAGCGCCGGATACCCGCATAGAATAGCGCTTCGCGCTCGTCGCCAAAATGGTAGTCGACCTCGTCTATCCATTCCAGATCCGGGCCGAATCGGCACTGTCCTGCCAGATCCAGTGTCACATGTACGCGCATGGTGGCTTCCCGAGTCACGGGATAAACCAGGTGACGGAACGGCGACGCTCCACTCATCGTGTAGTAGCGACCTCGTGCATAGTGGATGCGCGGCACGTGACGTTTGTCCAGGTTCTTCAAGCTGGCTGCGACCCGTGCGGCGTACAGGCCCGCACTGTTGACGACGTGCGCGCACTGGATTTCCGTTTGTTGCGCACCGCCTAGGCGCAGTACGATGCCGTCGGATGTGATTTCGCCGCCCAGTACCGGGCTGTTGGCGATCAGCATTGCGCCGGCATTTTCCGCGTCACCCAGCAACGCCAGCATCAGGCCATGGCTGTCGACGATGCCTGTCGACGGCGAGAGAACTGCGCCGGACGCGAGAACTTCTGGTTCCAGGTCGGCCAGTTCGTGCTGGTCGATCATGCGCAAGTCGCCAACGCCGGCATCTCGCGCGCGTTTGACATAGTCTTGCAGGCCGGCGAGGTCACCCGTCTCGGTGGCAACGATGAGTTTGCCAACGCGCGCGTGGCCGATGCCGCGTTCGGCGCAGTATTGGTACAGAGCATTCTTGCCCTGTACGCATAGCCGGGCTTTTAGCGAAGTCGCCGGGTACGATATGCCGGCATGGATGACTTCGGAATTACGCGCGCTGGTCTGGGTGCCGAACGTCTGCTCGGCCTCGAGAATGACGACTTCACGGCCCGCCAGCGCGAGCTCGCGCGCGATCGCCAGACCCACGACGCCGGCACCGATGACGGCGCAATCGAAATGATGCATGTGCGGACCTGTTGGCGTTATCGGGCGCCGATGGGCAGGTCTTGGCCCATGCCGCGGTTGCGCGCCAGTTCAAGAATGCGCGCGCCGGCATAGATATCCTGCAACGCCATGCCATGTGACTCGAACAGGATGATCTGATCGTCGCGCGTCCTGCCGGGACGCAGGCCGGTCAACACCTGCCCCAAGCTGGCCAGGTTCTCCCAATAGATCAAACCGTTTTCGTAGGCGCTCAATAGGTCGCCTGATTCATGCTGCGCGACTTGTACCGAATCGGCCACGATCAGGTCGGCGCGTCGTACGGTCTGGGTATCTATTTCGCGGCGGTCGAGTGCATTGGACCCAACAGCTACCACGCATTGACCGGGCTCAAGCCAGTGTCCGTCGAACAAGGGCTCGCTACTGCGTGTGATCGTCAGGATGATGTCCGAGCCGTTAACGGTCTCTTCGCGCGACTGTGCGGGCCGGACGTTGACACCGGTCGCTTTCGCCATTTTGGTGCAGAACGCATGCACGCGCTGCATATCACGTCCGAAAACCTTGACTTCCTTTAGTGCGTGGGCC
Source organism: Bordetella tumulicola (assembly GCF_054779135.1). Classification (NCBI taxonomy): domain Bacteria; kingdom Pseudomonadati; phylum Pseudomonadota; class Betaproteobacteria; order Burkholderiales; family Alcaligenaceae; genus Bordetella; species Bordetella tumulicola. The sequence continues at coordinate 141,756 of NZ_BAAGYU010000010.1, forward strand.
GCGCAAGCGGCTTCGAGCTGTGTCTGCGCATGGCGTCCCGATCCGAACAGTCCCAGTACGCGGGAGTCCTGGCGAGCCAGCGCGCGTAACGCTATGGCGGTGGCTGCGCCAGTCCGTATTTGTCCCAGCCAGTCGGACTGGATGATGGCCTCGAGATTACCCTGGTTCATGTTGATCAAGTGCAGCAGCGAGGTTCGCGATTTATCGGGCTGGATGTAATACGCCTTGTAGCCGATGAAATTGAGTTCAGGCGCCGCGGCTTGCAGAATATGCAAGTGACCGCCAGGTTGTCGCGTACGCACGCGCGGCACGTCGAACGCCTGGCCTTGCGCGTGTGCCGTGAACGCACGTTCGACTTGCTCCATGGCGTCCTGCATGGTCAGTAGTTGGCGGACGTCGTCTTCTGATAAATATCGAATCATGATTTGATTTCCTGTGTGCCGGTCGGTGCAATACCTGTCAGCAGGCAAGAGCCATGTTGCAGCGGTTCGCACACACCGATAGTACGAAGCGCGTTCCACATCATGGCCGCCGCGCTCGATATCACCGGCTTGCCCAGATCCTGTTCCAGTTTGTCGAGCACGGCAATCGTGGGCATGCCGACGCCACTTAGAAACACGGCCTGTGCGTCGGCGCAGTCGGTCTGACGCGCCAACTGGTAGGCGCGCTCGGGAGTTTCGTCGTAGATATTTTTCACGCCGGGCAGTATGCCGTGCGCGACGACCTGCAGCCCGTGTGCTTCCAGATGAGCCTTGCCCAGGGCCGTGACTTGTTCGTTGTACGGTGTAGCGTAAGCGACGCGTCGTACTCCCAGGTGCGCCAGGGCGGCCACGACACTGCCGAATGCCGTGATGAACGGGATGCGGTGTTCGCGCTGCATGCGATCGATCAGGGTGGCTTCGCCGTCCTTGCCCAACGTATAGCTGGTCGCGGTGTGCGCCATCACCATGACGCCGGGCTTGACCATGGCCAGCAAGGCGGCGTTTTCGTCCAGATGAGCGATCTGCGCACGGTTGCGTTCTTCTTGCCCTTCGTGCGCGCCCGTGTTGCCATGCGCGACCATGCGGGTGAAGTGCAGCGACACGCCTGCTGGCGTCAATTGCATCATTTCAGGTTCGACAGTCGGGTTGCCGGGTGGCACCAGAAAGCCGATGCGTCCTCGCCATCCCATCATGATGTTTGCTCCTTGATAAAGCGGGCCGTCAACGTCGCGCAGGTATCTGGATGCGTGGCGGCAATGTGATATGAATCGGCGGACAGCTCGACCAGCTTTGCGTCGGGTACGCGCGCGAGCCATCTACGGATTTCGTCGAGCGACGGTTGTTGATTGAACTGGCTGGATGGTCCGGGTTGTACCGGCGCGATGACTTGGGTGGGACACCGTATCTGTTCGAGTGCTCTCGGTTCTTGCGACGCCGCGATCAGTTGGAAGCAGGCCCTGACGGTTATGGCCGAGGTGTTGGCCATGTATTGTGTCCACCACGCCAGTCCCTCGGAAGGCAGTGCACCACCCATGCGGCCCGGCATAGTGGCGCGTGCCCAGCCCTCGACTCCCTCTTCGTCGAGCAGTTGATTCCATTGTCCCAACCACTTGCTCAATGCAGCCGCTGGGGAAATCAGCACACCGGCCAACGTCAGCGAGGCCATCCATGGCACTTGGCGCTGGGCGAGCTCCAGCGCGACCTGAGCACCCAACTTGGCACCCACGACATGGACGCGTTCAAGGCGCAACTCGGTGGCCAGTTGCTGAACGTCGTCGGCCAAACTGGCCACCGAAAGCGTTTCGTGTGCTTGCAGTGCGGCGGATTGGCCGTGCCCTCGTAAATCCGGTCGGATGACGCGGTACTGGCGAGCCAGATGCGGCACCCAGCCATTGAATGCCGCTGCCGATTCGGCGATACCATGCAGCAGCATGACGTGCGGTGCGTTGAGCCAACCGTCGGAAAAATCATCCAGCTGATAGGCCAAGCAGGTGTTGCTGGCAGCAGTGTCGAGGCGAGCACGCATGAATCGGATTCCTTATTGCTTTTCCATGTTGCTGGCCTCGATGACCTTTTGCCATTTGGTGATTTCTTTTTTGAGCAGCACATCCAGATCGGCGGCCGGCAGTCCGCGTGGCACGATACTTTGTTGTTCCATCTGGGCGATTACCTTCGGATCTTTTGCCGCCGTCGTAAAGGCTTGCTGCAGTTTGGATACGATGTCGGCCGGCAACCCCGCGGGCCCGAGAACACCTATCCAATACGATGTTTCGTAATCGGGATAACCAGATTCGGCGATGGTAGGTTTGTCGGGCAACTCGGCGGCGCGCTCCGTACTGGTGACCGCCAGGACTTTCAGGCGACCGTCTTCCACCATGGCGCGCGACGTCGCATAGGCCTCGATCTTGACGTCAACTCGGCCCGCTACCAGATCGGCTTTCGCAGGGCCCGTTCCCTGATAGGGCACGTGGACCAAGGACAGATTGGCATCATTGGCGAACATGGCCATGGACAGATGGGGCCAACTGCCGACGCCGGCCGATGAGTACGTCACTTTGCCCGGATTGGCTTTAGCGTAGGCAATGAATTGCTCGAACGTATCGTAGGGTTTTTGGGCTTGCGCCAGGAAAACGCCGGGGTGGTCGGCCAGCAGTGCGATGGGCGTGAAGTCTTTGAGCGTATCGTAGGGTAGGTCTTTTCTGAGCGATTCGTTGACGGCAAAGCCGGTTTGCCCGACGAGCAAGGTGTAGCCATCGGGCGCGGCCTTGGCCACGAAGTTACTGCCCACCACACTGCCCGCACCGGGTTTGTTTTCCACGATGATGGGCTGGCCCAGCAATTGCTGGGCGCGTTCGGCGACCGCGCGCGCGACCACGGTTGTCGATCCGCCCGGTGCAAAGGGCACCACTAGCACAATCGGTTTATCGGGATACGCGGCATGAGCCCCAGTGGCCGCGGCACATGCGATGGCCGCCAAGCTTGCTGAAAGGATGCGGATAGGATTCATGATTCATTCCTGTCGTGGTAGTTGTGGGGAGGGAATCATCGACAAGCAAAGCCGACGTCACAGGGTCTCCAACTGTGAAGTCAGCTCATCGATATGTGGCAGATCCTGCAGGCTCAACACGGTTTGCAGCAGGCGTTCGGATTTTTCGGATGCCAGGTCAGTCGTCAGCCGCCGGAATTTGGCAATAACCTTGTCTGTTGTCGGACGCAAGGTATCCATTTCCAGGCCCGACGCGCGATAGGTGAGGTCATTGCAGGTCACTTCGACATCGACCCGGCCTTGCTGGTCAGGCGAGGGATCAAGCAAATGGATTTTGTCGGCCAGACCAAGGACCTGACTGTCGTCTGTCTGGTCGTAGTAGGCGTAAGTGTCGATGGGTCGACCTAGCAGGGCCGCGGCCACGGTGAAGCGGGCGCTGATGCGCGCCTTCAGGGGCGATGCATAAGGCGCTACGTTCTGGTAACCGGGATTGGTCAATGTCAGCATCGGGGCACGCACGGTAACGCGCGTAATGCGATGAGCATCAAGTTGATGTTGAACCGCCAACTGATGGGCCAGATGTACCGGCGTTTGCACAAATATGCAGACTGGGCGTTCTTTGTAGACGGTGTCTTCGATCAGAAACCGTTTGCCCAATTGTTCAATGGACGCACCCGCCTGCTGCGCCGTTCGCGCATAGGCCTGGTAATAGCCTGATTCGCCTTCGAATATGCTGGGCGACGCGGTGGCGCCGGCCTGTGCCAATTGGGCTGCTGAGACACCGCTGCGGGAGGCCCAACCCACGTTCAGTTTTACTTCCGTCGTACCCGACCGAAAGCCTTCGCCAAATCCCGATGCGAACATCGCGGCGCAACCCAGTGCATGCGCGGCTTGCGTGGCGGTCAGGCCCAGCAGTCTGGCGGCCGCGCCGGCCGCGCCGATGGCCCCGGCCACGCCCGTCGCCCGAAATGCCGGCAGCATATCAGGGCCGCCCAGATAGGCGCGCGCGACCAAGTCGTAGCCCAGCACGATCGCCGTCAGGACCTCTTTGCCCGAGGACGCGCGTTCATCGGCAATCGCCAGAGCCGCTGGAATCACCACTGCGCCGGGGTGCGATTTGTACAAGAAATCATCGTGCGTGCAGCCGTTGACCAACGTGGCGTTGATGAACGCAGCATCGACGGCGGGTACGCGCTGGCCTCCGGCGATGATGACCGCCCCGCCTGCGTTTTGTCCGGCGAAGCGACGGGCAATGCCAGGGACCGGCAGGCTGCGTGCCGCATACGCGGTGGCCAGCGAATCGAGCAGGCAGGCCTTGGCCAAATCGACGACGTCTCGAGGTAGGTCGTCGAATCTGCCGTCATGGATGAACTGGCCAAGCGCGCGGGAAATTGAGGCTGTCATAGGCACCAATAAGCGGGATTGCATGGTGGGGAATTGAGTGTTATAGTTCCGTTAATCGGAACTATATATCGATGAGTGAAACCATGGTATCCCATTCGCCCAAGACCGACAAGAGGGTCATTCCATCATCGGACTCGCCCGCGGCGTTCGCGCGCAGTGGCGACAGCGGTACCGTCAATCGCACGCTGCGTCTGTTGAGTTGTTTTGCCGAACAAGAGCGTTGGGGTCTCAATGACCTGGCCAAGGCGCTGAATTTACCCAAGGCCACCATGCATCGCTTGTTGGGTCTGTGCAAGCCGCTGAATTTCGTGATGCAAGACACCGACGGCCTGTATCAGCCCGGTCTGGCGCTGTACCGGCTGGCGGGGAAATTGGCGTCGGAAATGCCGCTGAACCAGTTGGCCGAACCCATCTTGCGCGACGTACGTGACCGTACCGACGAAACGGTCTTGCTGACGCTGCTTGATCGCGGCGAGCTACAGATGTACTTCTCGCTGTCAGCCTCACCTGCGCACCCTTTGCGCTACACCATTCAGCTCAACCGTTTGCAGCCGCTCAGTTGGGGAGCTACCGCGCGTTCCCTGCTGGCGTTTCTTTCTCCGCAGGAAATCGACGAAGTTATTCGTCGCGCCGAGCCTTCACCGCTCAATGGCCGGCCATTGAGCGCCGACGAGTTGAGCGCCGCGCTGGCACAGATACGGCAGCAGGGCTATGCGGTCAGTTATGCCGAACGCGCACCCGAGGCGCATGGTGTCTCCGTACCCTTTTTTGACAACCAGGGACAGGTCCGGGGGAATTTGACGCTTACGGTGCCCGATTTCCGCTTCGATGCGGCCAAGCTGCCGGCCTGGATCGCGTTGCTGCGCGAATCGGCCGCTGCACTGACATGTCGCCTGGGGTGGTCCTGATATGTCGTGACGTCGCCGCATGCTTCACGAATGATGAATACCTCTTGCGCCATCGGCAACTACCGCTGGGCGGTCCGACTATTTATCCTAAAAAAGAGCCAGCCGGCTCGAGGGCCAGCGGAGCGTGCTCCAACCTGATAAAGAAAATACCGAATAAGGAGACGTAGCATGGACAGAAGAAAATTCTGCGCGATCGCCGGCATGGCGCCAATTCTGGGGGCCGTCACGACGCGCGTGCACGCGCAGACGTTGCAGAAGGGCAAACCCATTGTGCTGGTGGTGCCGTTTTCGCCCGGTGGCAACCTGGATACGGTGGCCCGCGCGGTGGCGCCCGAGCTGGGCACCGCGCTGGGTATGTCCGTCGTGATCGAGAACAAGCCGGGTGCGGGCGGGGTGATCGGCGCTAGCCAGGTGGCCCGGGCGGCGCCCGATGGCTACACCCTGCTGGTGACGACGCCGAACGCGATTACCGTGGCGCCGTTCATGGTCGATACCCATTACACGTTGAAGAGCTTTGCTGCCGTGGGCGGACTGGGTTCGGCCTCTCAGGTGGTAGCCGTCAATCCCAGGGGCCGCTTCCAGACAATGGCGCAATTGCTCGACGAAGCGCGGCGCAGCGAGGGCGCCGTCACGCTCGGGCATTCAGGTCTGGGCACGACCAACCACATCGCCCTGCTCAAGCTGGAAGAGGCGGCGGGTTGTCGCTTTACGGCGGTGCCATTCAAAGGCTCGGCGCCGGCGATTGCGGCATTGCTGGGCGCGCAGATCGACGCCATCATCGATCAGGTGACGAGCTCTTATGCCAATATCAAGGCGGGTAAGTTGCGCGGCCTTGCGGTGTTGTCCGCCGAGCGCGATCGCTTCCTGCCAGACGTTCCGACGCTCGCCGAAGCCGGGCTCGCTGGCTTGACCTCCATGACGCAGTGCGGCCTGATGGCGCCGGCGGGTACACCTGACGCCATTGTGCAGCAGTTGAACGCAGCACTAAACAAGGCTTTGCAGGCCGATGCTGTGCGTGAACGCTTGCACAACACGGGCAGCGTTGCTCTGGAAACGACCCCCGCCGAATGGCAAAAAATACTGCAAGCTGAACTGGAAACTGCGCGTCAGCTCGATGCGCAAGGCAAACTCGCCGCTAACTGAGAAACGCTTTGACTAAGCTTTGTTTACCCGCACGAATTGAACACCAGAAGCTCGATTTCAGGCCGCCTCCGGGCAGCTGCGATGCGCATGCGCACGTATTCGGACCTTTCGATCGTTTTCCGCTGGATGCGGAGCGCAGTTATACCCCGCCGTCATATCCGGCTGAGGCCTTCATCGCGCACCTGGACGAACTGAGGCTGGAGCGCGGCGTGCTTGTCACGGGCAGTGCCTCTGGCACCGTCAACGATATCGTGCTTGACGCACTGACCCGATACCCGCAGCGTTTGCGTGGCGTGATTGTGCCTCGCACGGACATGAGCGACGCCGAGCTGGATCGTTACACCGAGGCGGGTGTGCGCGGTGTGCGGGCCAATCTGTATCAACTGAATGGCGCAGCGGTGTATCGCAATGGCGTGGGGCTCGACGTGTTGCAGGCACTGGCGCCCCGCTTGGCAGAACGCGGTTGGCATGCGCAAATCTGGGTACACGCCCCCGATCTGCCGACACTGATGCCGGCGCTCAAGGCACTGAATTTACCGCTGGTCATCGACCATATGGGGCGCATGAATACGAGTCGAGGCGTCGACGATCCAGGCTTTCAGTTCCTGTGTCGGCAGCTGGCCGAGGGCGCGCTGTGGGCAAAAATATCGGGGGCCGACCGCAACACAAGCAATGGACCGCCCTATCACGATGTCGACCCGTTTGCGCAGGCCATACTGAATGCTAATAACCAGCAGGTGGTATGGGGTACCGATTGGCCCCACATCAACTATTACGAGCAAGGACGTATGCCGGACGACGGAGAATTGTGCAATTTGTTGTCACGCTGGGCATCGGCCGAAGTCAGGCAGCGAGTGCTGGTGGACAATCCTGCCCGCCTGTATGGCTTTGATGCTTAGGCTGGCTGTCGATGCGTAGGGGAGGCATCGCCTATATGCGCGTCGTCCAGCGTCGCTGGTTGCAACATTAGTCACGACATCAGTTGCGTCGTTCAGTGCGGTTCGGTGTTGCTCAAGACCGTGTGGTACGCATCGCGCGGCAGCTTGGCGCTACACTGCTGCCCTTCGTTCAATCGAGAACACAATGTCCTTCGTTCCGTCCGAGATCACCTCTGTTTTCGCCACTATTTTGGTCATTGCCAGCTTTCTCACATCGGCCCTGACAGCCGCGATGGGTCTAGGTGGGGGCGTAGCCATGTTGGCAGTGTTAAGCGTGGGTTTGCCGGTCACCAGTGTGCTGCCCGTGCATGGCGTGGTTCAGATGGGATCGAACAGTGGGCGCGTCATCATCCAGCGCCGTCATGTGGTGCTCCCGTTGCTGTTGTGGTTCGCGTTAGGTAGCCTGGTTGGTGTCGCGTTGGGAGCGTCGGTGGTCGTCAGCATTCCGGACGCGCTGGCCAAGTGGGCGTTGGCACTGTTTATTCTGTGGTCGATCTATCGTAAAAAGCCCAGCGCCACAGCTCAGCGACACGGCAAGACCTATTTCGTGGTGGGCGGGGCGATCTCGAGTTTCTGCACCATGCTGGTGGGTGCTACCGGCCCACTGGTGGCTGCGCTGCTGGCCCGTACCGGTTTAATAAAACAACCGCTGGTGGCCACGCACGCCGCATGCATGGTGATTCAGCACGGCATGAAGATCGTGGTCTTCGGCACGTTGGGCTTTGCATACGCACAATGGGCCCCGCTCATCGCGGCGATGATCGCCAGCGGCGTCGTAGGTACCTGGATAGGCACCCGCATGTTGGACAACTTGCCCGAAGCGACCTTCCGCCTGGGTTTCAAGATCGTGATGACCTTGGTCAGCCTGCACATGATCTGGCAGACATTTTGAGCGTCAGGCGGTCGTTGCTTTGTTTGAGCAGTTAGATCTTTGATGTACACGGCATCGACATATGCTCAAAACGTGTCGAATATTTGTCGATCTTTCGACACGTTGGACAATCTGCCCGGGGCGATCTTCCGGCTAGGCTTCAAAATCGTGATGACTTGTTCAGCCTGCGCGTGATCTGGCAGATCAGCTTTGCCATCGGCGGTAATTATGCGGAACTTGATTTTATTGGTGCCGGTGAAAGGAATCGAACCCTCGACCTTCTCATTACAAGTGAGCTGCTCTACCAACTGAGCTACACCGGCAGACGCGGCGCCATGCGAGGGCATGACGGGTGAAGGGTTTGCATTGTATAGGAAACTCAGGGCAAGCATGTTGCCCGCCCTGTGGTTTCCGTGGCAAATCCCAGAGGCTTTGCCGTGATGATCCGGCGCCTTATTTGACGATTGTCAGATGAGGGCGCTTGGGCTCGTCGTCGTCGCCGTTGTTGTCCGTCTCGATTGAGGCGGCCGCGGGTTCGCCGGCTTCGACATGCGCGGTTTCGGCCGGCACGGGGGTGCCCGTGGGACTGGGCGCCTCGTAGGGTTGTACTTCAAAACCCATGCCAGCACCGGTTTCACGCGCATAGATGGCGCTGACGGTGGCCACGGGTACCCAGACGTTTTCCGTGATGCCGTTGAAACGGGCTTGGAATTCGATGAATTCGTTGCCCAGCACCAGTTGGTTGGTGGCCAATGTACCGACGTTCAGCGTGATCTGACCGTCGTGTACATGTCCCATAGGCACCCGGGTATGCTCGTCGACTTGTACGGTGATATACGGCGTATAGCCGTTATCGGTGCACCATTCGTGCAAAGCGCGCAACAGATACGGTTTGGTGGAAGTTTCACCCATCGTACAGAATCCTCCCGCCTTAGCGACGCATCACTTTTTCAGACGGCGTCAGTGCTTCGATGTAAGCCGGGCGCGAGAAGATGCGTTCGGCGTACTTTTGCAGCGGCGCGGCGTTCTTGGGCAGTTCGATACCGTAGTGATCCAGGCGCCACAGCAACGGCGCCACGGCAACGTCCAGCATCGAGAATTCGTCGCCGAGCATGTACTTGTTTTTCAACAGCAGCGGGGCCAGTTGCGCCAGGCGGTCGCGAATGCTCTGACGCGCGGTGGCCAGCTTCTTCTCGTCGGGCTTCGAGCTACGGTCTTCCAGCGTGGAGACGTGCACGAACAGCTCTTTTTCGAAGTTGTACAGGAACAGGCGCGTGCGTGCGCGCATGACCGGATCGGCCGGCATCAATTGCGGGTGCGGAAAGCGCTCGTCGATGTACTCGTTGATGATGTTGGACTCGTACAGCACCAGATCGCGTTCGACCAAGATGGGGACTTGGCCATACGGGTTCATGACCGAGATGTCTTCGGGTTTGTTGTACAGGTCGATGTCGCGGATTTCGAAATCCATTCCTTTTTCAAAGAGCACAAAGCGGCAGCGTTGCGAAAAGGGGCAGGTGGTTCCGGAATAGAGCACCATCATGGCGGTAAGTCCTTGTATGAAAAGCGAAAGGCCAGCGCCGCTAATCTAGCAAACGCTGGCCCCGATTACCAGGGTGGGACAGGCGTACAGCCCGATCGGGATTGTGTTGCCGGCCCCGAAGTGTATTGCATTGCCCCGCCACATGGCGGGGCGATCATTAGCGTACGTGCTTCCAATAGGAGGCATTCAGGCGCCAAGCTACCAGCAGGAACAGACCCAGGAACATCAGTACCCAGACGCCCAACTGCTTGCGGAACAATTGCTGCGGTTCGGCCATCCACGACAAAAACGCGGTCAAATCGGCCACATCATTGTTGTAGGCGGCTGCTTTGGCGGGATCCAGGGCCTTGAACTTAGCCTCAAGTGTAGCGTGTCCGTGAAAATCGGCGACAGGCTCGGTCTTGACCTGGGCATAACCCTGGTCGTCGTAGGTGGTCGTGATGCGTTCCCAGCTATGGGCGCCGTCCTTGCTTTGGACCTCGTGCATGGCGACCGTAGTGAGCTCGCGAGGGCCCTGGAGCTCCCAGAGGACGTGCGGCATGCCGACGTTGGGGAACACCAGGTTGTTCCAGCCCGTGGCGCGTGCCGTGTCACGATAGAACGTGCGCAAATAGGTGTAAATGTAGTCAGCGCCCGAGGGGCCGGCGTTGACGGATTTTGCCCGGGCGATGACGGACAGGTCTGGCGGGACGGTGCCAAACCATTTTTTTGCGTCTTCCGGCTGCATGGCAACGTGCATCAGGTCGCCGACCTTTTCGCCCGTAAACAACAGGTTTTCCTTGATTTGTTCGTCGGTCAGGCCGATGTCTTGCAGCTTGTTGTAGCGCATGGACGAGGCGCTATGGCAGTTAAGACAGTAGTTGACGAACAGTTTTGCACCGTTTTGCAGAGCGGCGACGTCGTTCACGCGATCGGGCGCGGTTTCCAGGGGGTAGCCGCCCTCGGCGGCGTACGCGCCGGTACACGCGAACATTAACGCGGCTACACCAATCAGCTTCTTGATCATGGTCATTCCGTTATTGGCTCGTGGGTCAGTGGGCATGGAACGTCACGCGGTCCGGGACCGGTTTGAAAGTCCCCAGACGGCTCCAGATGGGCATCAGGAAGAAAAAGCCCAGATAGATCAGCGTCCCGATTTGCGACATGAGGTTGTACACGTCGTTGGGCGGCTGCGTGCCCAGAAAGCCCAGTATCAGGAAGTTGACGATGAAAATGCCATAGAACCACTTGTGCCACGACGGACGGTAACGGATCGATTTGACCGGGGAGTGATCCAGCCAAGGCAGGAAGAACAGGATGACGACGGCGCCACCCATGGCAACGACACCCCAGAATTTGGCGTCGATGGTGCGCAGGAGGACGGCGACGATGATCAGCAGGGCGGGTACCGCAATACGCAGAATACCTTTCAGGTTGCTCTTGACCAGTAGTGCGATCGCGCCCAGTACGGCGGCGCCGGCCAACACCCAGGTGAACTCGGCCGTGGTGGCGCGCAGCATGGAGTAGAACGGCGTGAAGTACCAGACCGGGGCAATATGCGGAGGCGTCTTGAGCGGGTCGGCGGGAATGAAGTTGTTGTATTCCAGGAAGTAGCCGCCCATTTCCGGGGCAAAGAACACAATCGCCGCGAAGATGATCAGAAAGCCCGCCACACCCATGATGTCGTGCACGGTGTAGAACGGATGGAACGGGATGGCGTCCTTCGGTCGACCGTGCCGGTCTTTCGGGCCCTGTTTGACTTCGATGCCATCGGGGTTGTTGGAGCCGACTTCGTGCAGAGCGACCAGGTGAGCCGCGACCAGGCCTATCAGTACCAACGGGATGGCAATGACGTGGAACGAGAAGAAGCGGTTCAGGGTGGCGTCGGAGACAACATAGTCGCCGCGAATCCAGATGGACAGCTCAGGGCCGATGAACGGAATGGCCGAGAACAGGTTCACAATCACTTGTGCGCCCCAGTAGGACATCTGGCCCCAGGGCAACAGGTAGCCAAAGAATGCTTCACCCATCAGGCACAGGAAGATGGCGACGCCAAAGATCCAGACCAGTTCGCGCGGCTTGCGATAGGAGCCGTAGAACAGCCCACGCAGCATGTGCAGGTAGACCACGACAAAGAACATCGAAGCGCCGGTGGAGTGCATGTAGCGCACCAGCCAGCCCCATGGGACTTCGCGCATGATGTATTCGACCGACTGGAACGCGCGTTCGGCATCGGGCTTGTAGTGCATCACGAGGAAGATGCCGGTGACGATCTGAAGGACCAGTACCAGCAGGGCCAGGGACCCAAAAAAATACCAAAAATTAAAATTCTTGGGCGCATAGTACTCGGACAGATGCGCTTTCCAGGTGGAGGTCACCGGGAAGCGCCGGTCCAGCCAGCCCAGCAGTCCTGTTGTCTCGACGGTTTTTTCGCCAGCCATGAATGGCTCCTTCTATACGAGGCGTATCTTGCTAAAGTCGGGGTAACGCGGCGCGAGGCGCGCGTCAGGCTTTGTTTTCTTCGTCAACCCCGACGATGATGCGGGTGTCGCTCAGGTATTGGTACGGCGGAACTTCGAGGTTGTCGGGCGCGGGTTTGTTTTTGTACACGCGACCGGCGAGATCGAAGGTGGAGCCGTGGCAAGGGCACAGGAAACCGCCCTCCCATGTCGCCGGTAGGCCGCCACCGCCGCCCGGTGCGAAATGGGCAGTGGGCGAGCATCCCAAATGGGTACAGATGCCGACGCAGACGAACAGTTCGGGCTTGCGCGAACGGTATTCGTTCTTGGCGTACTCGGGCGTGTAACCAGGGCGTTCGGAATTGGGATCCGCGAGATAGGGGTCTTGTTCTTTGATGCCGGTGAGCTGGGCATCATCACGACGCAGCAGCCACACGGGCTTGCCACGCCATTCGACCGTACGCATTTGGCCCGGAGCCAAGTCGCCAATGTCGACTTCGACAGGAGCGCCCGCAGCACGGGCTTTCTCGGATGGGGCAAAAGTACTAACTAATGGAATGGCGGTTGCTACACCAGCCACACCGCCCACCGCACAGGCCGTACCGACCCAAAAGCGGCGGGATGGATCCGGTGGCAGGTTGGGGTCAACCGCACCATCTTCGTCCTGCAACAGCGTATCCTGACTCATCTTCCCATCCTCGTTGATGCACTTGCGTTACCTGTATAGCATCAGGTACGTAGCATCTGTTTGTGAAACATGTAACAGTGTCGCAACCGCTTATTATAGCGCCAGCCCGGTGTCGGGCGAACGTAAGGAGAAATTCTATGAGCAAGGCATCTGGTTTTATTCAAGAGTTCCGCGATTTCGCGGTGAAAGGCAACGCAGTTGACCTGGCGGTAGGCGTCATTATCGGAGCGGCATTTGGCAAGATCGTGGACTCGGTGGTGAAAGACTTGATCATGCCGTTGGTGAATTTCATCCTCGGCGGCCAGGTGGATTTTTCCAACAAATTCCTCGTATTGTCCATGCCCGAGGGCTATACCGGTCCCATGACGTATGCTGATTTGAGCGCCGCGGGAGCTAATGTGTTGGCTTGGGGCAACTTCGTCACGATTCTTATCAACTTTATTTTGCTGGCATTGGTGGTGTTCATCATCGTCAAGATGATCAACTCTGCTCGTCGCAAGGACGAAGAGGTTGCTCCCGCCGCGCCGGCGGCGCCCGCTGAAGACGTGGTGGTGTTGCGCGAAATCCGCGACTTGCTGAGAAAGTAAGCCGTGGGTGGCCTGCCCTGCGAGGCGGGCCGGGATTCACGCAGTACACCGCGCAAGGATGCGCGGTGTACTGCGTGAATTCGGCGTTATACCGGATTGTCGATGTCGACGAATTCGACCTGGATGCCGAATTGTTTTGCCACGGCTTCTCCCAGGGCCTGCGCGCCGTAGCGTTCCGTGGCGTGATGACCGGCGCCGATGAAACCGGTTCCGGTTTCACGCGCGAGATGAAAGGTGGGTTCAGAGGCTTCGCCCGTGATGTAGGCATCTGCGCCCGCGTCAATGGCATCGGCCAGCATGCCTTGTGCACCACCCGTGCACCAGGCGATGCGATGTAGCGGCCGATCCGCATCGCCGATGACCAGGGGTTGGCGCCCGAGGCGTTCGTGCACTCGCGTGGCCAGGTCGCCCAATGTGGCGAGCGCTGGGGCGTTGCCTAGCCAGATCAGATCGCCGGAACCGCATGTGAGGGGTACGCCATCGGCATCACGTTCGGGGGTCAGGCCGAGGACGCGCGCGAGCTGGGCGTTGTTGCCCCACTCAGGGTGTGCATCCAGCGGCAAGTGGTACGCAAACAGATTGAGGTCGTGCGCAAGCGTGAGGGCCAGGCGTGTGCGGCGTGGGCCCCGTACGCGAGGGTCCTCGTTTTTCCAGAACCACCCGTGGTGCACGAGCACCGCGTCCGCACCGCGCTCGATCGCGATACGCAGTAATGCTTCGGATGCGGTAACTCCGGTGATAATGTGGCCTACGCGCGGTTTGCCTTCGACTTGCAGGCCGTTGGGACAGTAGTCTTTGAATCGCGACGCTTGCAGCGTGGTGTCTAACCAAGCGGCCAGTTCGCGGGTGTCGATCGTTTTCATTGTCTTACCTTGTCAGGATCATGCGTCGCTATTGGCTGATATTTGCTCAGGCCGTCACGGTGTGTCTGGCCATTTTATTCGTCGTGACTACGTTGCGGCCCGATTGGTTGCGTCTGTCGTCGCCCGATCCTGCGCCCGCGCCGGTACCAGGCGTGGCAACCCAGCCGCCCCGCGATATGGACAGATCGGCTGCCAGAGAGCGTGGCTTGTCCTCGTATGCCTATGCCGTGTCACAGGCGGCGCCGTCAGTAGTGAACGTATTTACCAGCAAGCACGTGAATGTGCCGATCGTACCGTTGCCTGACGATCCGGCGCTGCGCCAGTTGTTTGGGCAGGTGCCGGGCCTGAGCCGGCGTCAGGCATCGACCAGCCTGGGTTCGGGTGTCATCGTCAACGGCGACGGTTATGTCCTGACAAACTACCATGTGGTCGAGGCCGCTGACGCGATCGAAGTGGCACTGGCCGATGGCCGTGCCGGGACGGCAAAGGTTGTAGGGGCCGATCCCGAGACGGATCTGGCCGTGTTGAAACTGTCCGATAGTCTGCGACCGCTGCCGGTCGCAAAGTTTGCCACCGATCGCAGTTTGCACGTGGGTGATGTGGTGTTGGCGATCGGCAATCCGTTTGGCGTGGGGCAGACCACCACGCAGGGGATTGTGTCCGCATTGGGCCGCAATGGCCTGGGCATCAATACCTATGAAAATTTCATCCAGACCGATGCGGCGATCAATCCGGGCAATTCAGGCGGGGCGTTGATTGATACGCAAGGCAACCTGGTGGGCATCAATGCGGCGATTTACTCCGAAACAGGAGGGTCTTTAGGAATCGGGTTTGCGATTCCGGTCGATACCGCGCGCAAGATCATGGAAGAAATCATCAAGACTGGTGCCGTGCAGCGTGGTTGGCTGGGGATTGAGCCCCAGGACATTACGCCTGATTTGGCGCGCGCTTTCGGGCTGCCGGCGGATACGCATGGTGTGGTGATTGCCGGCGTGATGCGCAATGGTCCGGCGGGCAAGGCGGGGCTGCGTGTCGGCGATATCGTGCAGACGGTCGATGATGCTCAGGTACTGGACACGATGACGATGCTGCGGTTGATTGCCGCACTGCCGCCCGGAGAAAAGGCGACGCTGGATATTGTGCGCGGTGGCAAATCGCGCACTGTCACCGTCACGGTTGGGACGCGGCCGACGCCACCCCGGTAAACGGGGCGAGAGCCTTTTCTGGGCCGCGCAAGCGCGTCCCAGACCCCGTTTGTCAGGGACGTTCAGTCAGATTGCCCGTCGTGTCTTCGGTATCGGTCTCTTTGCTGCCTGACGAGACCACCCGCGCGCAGAGCAGGCCGACCTCGTACAGGATGCACAGCGGTACGGCCAGCATGAACTGGCTGACGACATCGGGCGGGGTGACGACGGCGGCGATGACGAATGCGCCAACGACGACGTAGCCGCGCGCACTGCGCAGTTTGTCGAGTTCGACAATGCCTGTCTTGACGAGCAAGACGACTGCTACCGGGACCTCAAAGGTAATGCCGAATGCCATGAACATCGTCATGACAAAGCTGAGATAGGCTTCGATATCGGGAGCGGGCGTGATGGATTGCGGCGCAAAGGTCGAAATGAAGTGAAAGACCGTGCGAAAGACAAAGAAGTAGCAAAATGCCATGCCCAGGATAAAGAGCAGTGTGCTCGATAGGATGAGGGGCATGGCCAGGCGTTTTTCGTGCCGATAGAGGCCAGGCGCGACAAAGGCCCAGGCCTGGTACAGCACGATCGGTAATGCGACGACAAACGCGGCCATCAGGGTGACCTTGACGGGCACCATGAACGGCGTGATGACGCCGGTG
This sequence comes from Bordetella tumulicola, assembly GCF_054779135.1. Taxonomy (NCBI): domain Bacteria; kingdom Pseudomonadati; phylum Pseudomonadota; class Betaproteobacteria; order Burkholderiales; family Alcaligenaceae; genus Bordetella; species Bordetella tumulicola. The sequence goes on from NZ_BAAGYU010000010.1 coordinate 157,952, forward strand.
GCAATCATGCGCGTACCTTCGGGTAACGAGGCCAGCATGGGCTGCGCCAACAAGTCATAGATGGCCGAGGCGCCGGGGTAGATAAACAGCACCACGAATACCACGATGACGGCCGCGACAGCCTTCATGAGTCGGCTGCGCAGCTCGACCAGGTGGGACATGAAGGTTTCTTGCGGCTGTTCCTGGTCCAGCTCGTCGGGTTTGGCGTTCTGGGTCACGGTGTGATGGGTGTTTTCGGTTGAGGGGGGGCGGCCGGGGCGTCAGGTGCCGTATCGGCAGGAGCGGTAGCGCCTGCAGGCGACACATCGACAGACGCCGTCGCTGCGGTCGTTGCACCGGCGGACGTCGATTCTGATGTGGACGGATTCGCTACGCCGGCGGGCGATTCCACTTCTTTTTTCAGATCGGAGATTTCTTTGGTCGCGGTCTGCGCGGTGTCATTCAATCCGGTGCGTATCGAGTTTTCGGTGTCGCGCAGCGAGCTCGTGACGCTACTGGCAGCGTCATCCATTTCTTTCTTGAAACTGCGTAGTTCGTCGAGCTCAACCTCGCGCTTGATGTCGCTTTTTACATCATTGACATAGCGTTGAGCGCGGCCGAGCAGGTGTCCAACGGTACGTGCCACTTTAGGCAGCCGTTCGGGCCCGATGACAATCAGCGCAATGACGCCAATCACCATCAGTTCAGTGAAACTGACATCAAACATGCGACATCTGCTCGCTTAAAAACAAAGAGATAACGGGAAACGCGGCCAAGCAACGTCGTGAGACGTTGCCTGGGGGATCACACCCGCGCCACGTAGATTAGGAGTTGGTTTTTTCTTTGGCCTGGACGTCGATAGTGTCGTCGGCGACTTTTTGTTGCGAGACCTGCTCAGGTTCATCGCTTTTGGCTTCTTTCATGCCTTCTTTGAAGCCTTTGACAGCGCCGCCAAGATCCCCACCGATGTTGCGCAGTTTCTTGGTACCAAATACGAGGGCTACGATGACCAGAACGATCAACCAATGCCAAATGCTAAAGCTACCCATGATGACGGTTCTCCGGGGTTATGCGTTGGGAGCCACGCGCCCTTTCCAGGGACGCGGACCGCCGATAATGTGGAAATGCAAATGCGAGACTTCTTGGCCGCCGTCGACGCCGGCGTTGGCAACCAGGCGGAAACCCCCATCGGGGCCTGGTCGGCAGCCGTTTTCCGCCGCCAGGCGGGACGCCAATATTGTCATTCTACCTAACCAGCCCGCATCGTCGGGGCCGACGTCTTGCAGCGAAACAATGTGCTGTCGCGGAATCAGCAGTAGATGTACCGGGGCGGCCGGATTAATGTCGTGGAACGCGACGAACTCCTCATCCTCGAAGATCTTTTTCGAGGGGATTTCGCCGCGGGCGATCTTGCAGAAAATACAGTTATGGCTCATGTTGATTCCGTACTCAGGACGCAGGGCGCCGTGCTTTTTCTTCGAGGCCAGACAGGCCTTCCCGGCGTGCCAGCTCGGCCAGCACGTCTTCGGGCCGCAGATTGTAGTGAGTCAACGTGACGAGGCAATGAAACCATAAATCAGCCGTTTCGCTGACGATGCGTTCAGGGTCGCCGTCTTTGGCGGCCATGACCAATTCAGTAGCTTCCTCGCCGATTTTCTTGAGAAAAGCGTCGGGGCCTTTGGCCAGCAGCTTGGCGACGTACGACGTCTGTGGATCGCCGCCGTTTTCGGGGCGACGCGTGGCCAGCGTGTCGGCGATGCGCGCCAGCATGTCATTGCCGGACAAGGGATTGCTCATTTGTAAATGTGTTCCGGATCTTTCAGGACGGGGTCGACGGTGACCCAGGATGCGCTGTCCGCCGGCCCTTCGAGGTGGCGAAAGAAGCAACTGGCGCGGCCGGTGTGGCAGGCGATGCCGCCCTCTTGGTGCACTTTGAGCAGGATGACGTCGCCATCACAGTCCAGGCGCAGGTCGTGCACGGTCTGGGTATGCCCGGATTCTTCGCCTTTGCGCCACAGGCGCTGGCGCGAACGAGACCAGTAGACCGCGCGTCCGGTGGCAGCGGTTTCGGCCAGCGCGTCGCGGTTCATCCAGGCCACCATCAAGATCTGGCCGTTTTCGGCGTCTTGTGCGATGGCGGGAATCAGGCCGTTGTCGTCAAAAACGACGTCGGCCATCCAGGCGGGATCGGTATTCATAAATGCAGTCTAATCCAGTCTGACAGCGATGCCTTGTTCTGCCATAAAGGCTTTGCACTCGCGCACCGTGTGTTGGCCAAAGTGGAATATGCTGGCCGCCAGTACAGCGTTGGCGCGTCCGGCGGTGACGCCGTCGGCCAGATGTTGCAGGCTGCCTACGCCACCCGAGGCGATCACGGGCACCGGTACGGCGTCCGATACCGCACGGGTGAGTTCGATATCGAAGCCGGATTTGGTACCGTCTCGGTCCATGCTGGTCAGCAGGATCTCACCCGCTCCATATCCGGCCATCTGGCTCGCCCATTGTATGGCGTCCAGGCCCGTGGGTTTGCGGCCACCGTGGGTAAAGACCTCCCAGCGTGCCGGCTCCCCTGGGGCAGAAACGCGTCGGGCGTCGATGGCCACCACAATGCATTGCGAGCCGTGGTAGCTCGCTGCGGCGCGGACCAGCTCAGGATTGGCGACGGCGGCGCTGTTGATGCTGATCTTGTCGGCGCCGGCGTTAAGCAGGCGTTGTACGTCCGAGACTTGGCGGACCCCGCCGCCCACGGTCAGGGGGATAAAGACCTGCGAGGCGACCTGCTCAATGATCGGCAGGATTAGATCGCGGCCGTCACTGGTGGCGGTGATGTCCAGGAATGTGAGTTCGTCCGCGCCCTGCTCGTCGTAACGTCGAGCGATTTCGACAGGATCGCCCGCATCCGTCAGATTGACGAAATTGACCCCTTTGACGACGCGCCCTGCCGTGACATCCAGGCAAGGGATGATGCGGCGAGTCAGCCCGGTTGATACGCCGGGCGGTATTGCCGTCGTGGTCGTCTGGGTGTTCATGGGTTCAGTTCGTCGGCGCGGTCCTGGGCAGCCTGGAAGTCGAGCGTACCCTCGTAGATGCTGCGGCCGAGGATCGCGCCTTCGACGCCTTCGTCGGCGACGGCGCATAGGGCTTCGATGTCCTGCATGCCGGCAATACCGCCCGAGGCGAAGACGGGGACGCGCACGTGTTGGGCAAGCTTGACGGTCGCATCAATGTTGACGCCTGACAACATGCCATCGCGGCTGATGTCGGTGTAGATGATGGAGTCGCAGCCGTAGTCTTCGAACTTCTTGGCCAAGTCCAGGACGTCGTGACGGGTGAGCTTGCTCCAGCCGTCCGTGGCGATTTTGCCGTCGCGCGCGTCAAGCCCCACGATGATCTGGCCTGGGAACGCTCCGCAGGCATCTTGCAAGAAGCCCGGGTTTTTCACGGCGGCGGTGCCGATGATGACGTACGAAATACCGGCATCCAGATAGGCCTCAATGGTGTCGAGGTCGCGGATACCTCCGCCGATCTGCACCGGAATTTCGTCGCCGATGGCTTGCAGGATGGCCTTGATGGAGGCGTTGTTTTTGGGTACACCCGCGACGGCGCCATTCAGATCAACCAGATGCAGGCGTCGTGCGCCCAGGTCGAGCCAGTGTGACGCCATGGTGGCGGGTTCTTCAGAGAATACCGTTGCCTCGTCGAGGTCTCCCTGGCGTAGGCGCACGCAGCGTCCGTCTTTGAGATCGATGGCGGGGATCAGCAGCATGGTGAATAGCGAGCGTAAGAAATGGGTTGAAAAAGGGTCAGATCCGAGAGCGTGCGGGAGGTTACGGCTGCCAGTCTACAAAATTGCGGTACAGGCGCAAACCGTGGGACGCACTTTTTTCGGGGTGAAACTGCACCGCAAAAATGTTGGCGGCAGCTACGGCACACGTAAACGTAACACCATAGTCGGTCTCGCCGATAGTCAATGCGGGATCGGCCGGTGCAGCATAGTAGCTGTGTACGAAATAGAAATGTGTGTAATCCGGAATGCCGTCCCATAACGCGTGAGAGCGCGTTTGGCGGACTTGGTTCCAGCCCATGTGGGGCACTTTCAGGCGCTCGTCACCCGTGTTGGCCAGCATGCCATCGGCAAAGGGGCTGCCCGCAAAGCGGCGTACGGTGCCTGGAAACAAGCCCAGGCAAAGGGTGTCACCCTCTTCGCTGGCGTCGAACAGCATTTGTTCGCCCACGCAAACGCCCAACAAGGGCTTGTTGCGGGCGGCACGCAGGACGGCCTCGCGCAGGCCGGATTCGTTCAGGGTGTGCATGCAGTCGGCCATGGCGCCCTGGCCAGGGAAAACGACGCGGTCGGCCGCGTCGATGTCGGCGGCACGGTTACAAATACGAATGTCGGCGTCGGGCGCAGCGTAGCGCAGCGCACGCGCCACGGAATGGAAATTGCCCATTCCGTAATCGACGATGGCAATGGTAGTCACTGAAATCTGCCTGGCGAATGGGTGGGGCTACAGCACGCCCTTGGTGGAGGGCACGACGTCGCCCATGCGGGGATCGATCTCAAGCGCCATGCGCAACGCACGGCCAAAGGCCTTGAAGACGGTTTCGCACTGATGGTGGGCGTTAACGCCGCGTAGGTTGTCGATATGCAGTGTGGCCAGGGCGTGATTGACGAAGCCCTGGAAAAATTCACGGGTCAGATCGACGTCAAAATCGCCAATGCGTGCACGGGTAAATGGGATGTGATATTCCAGACCTGGGCGGCCGGAAAAGTCGATTACGACGCGCGAGAGGGCTTCGTCCAGCGGGACGTAGGCGTGTCCATAGCGGCGCAGGCCGGCCTTGCTGCCGACCGCCTTCGCGACGGCCATGCCCAGCGTGATACCGACGTCTTCGACGGTATGGTGCGCGTCGATGTGCAGGTCGCCCTCGGCCTTGATGTCCAGGTCAATCAGACCATGTCGGGCAATTTGATCCAGCATGTGATCTAGAAACGGCACACCTGTATCCAGGTTTTGTTTGCCGGTGCCGTCCAGATTGACGGCTACGCGGATGCGCGTTTCGTTGGTATTGCGGGTGATATCGGCGGTACGCATAACAAGAGGGGCGAGCCTAGTAGGAACAAAGAATATCTTGCAGGGTGGATAACAGCGCGGTGTTTTCGGCAGGCGTGCCTATCGATATGCGTAGGCAGTTTGCCAGCAGCGGATGCGCGCTGGAGAAGTTCTTTACCAGTATTTTGCGCGTTTTCAGGGCAAGATGCACAGCGTTGCCGTCGAGTTCACCCGAAAATCGTGCAAGAACGAAGTTTCCTGCACTCGGATAGACGGTCACACCGGGTAAGTCGGCCAGTGCAGCGGCAAGCAGAGCGCGATCGACGCATAATTGAGCGGCCTGTCCATCGAGCACCGCTTTGTGGCGTAGCACAGCGCGTAACGCGGCCTGAGTCAGCACGTTCAGATTGTAGGGCGGACGCACCTTGTCGAACTGCGCAATCCAGTCGGCGTGGCCGGCTAAATAGCCAAAACGCAGGCCCGCCAGGCCGATCTTGGAGACGGTGCGCAAGATCACGGCTTGGGGTAATGCGGGTAGGCGTGACATCCAGGTGTGGTCGGCAAAGGGCTGGTAGGCCTCGTCCAATACCACCAGGCCAGGGGCCGCGTCGATAATGGCGCGAACGGCTTCATCCGGCCACAATCCGCCCGTGGGGTTGTTGGGTAAGGCCAGAAAGATGACCTTGGGGCGATGTTGGTCAATAGCCTGCAACATGGCGGGTAGATCACATTGCAGATCGGCTGTCAGCGGCACACCGACGAAACGCGCGTGATCAAAGCGTGCCGCCATGTCGAAATAGACAAATGACGGCCAGGGCGACAAAACGATGTCGCCGGGCTCACAACAAGCCTGCACAATCAGGTGAATGAGTTCGTCAGACCCATTGCCGAACAGCAGGCTGGACTCTGCCGGGATGTCGAAGGCATGGCGGACATCATGCGCCAGCGCCTGAGTGTCGCCCGCGGGATAGCGATTGAGCGCGGTGTCGCGCACAGCACGGGCGATCTCGTCGCGTACCGACTCAGGTAATTCGTATGGGCATTCCATGGCGTCGAGCTTGATGCCGCCTGCCAAGGCGGGCGGCACGGGATAAGCGTTTAGCGCACGGATATCAGCCCGAACCGTGGCGGCGACGCGATCGGCCGCGGCGAGACGTGTCATGGCTTGTCCTGTTGGGGCTCCAACCGGTATTGGGCGCTCGCCGCATGGGCGTGCAGGCCTTCGCCGAGCGCGAGTTCAGCGGCAATGCGACCCAGCGTCTGAGCCCCCTGCCGTGATACCTGGATCAGGCTGGAGCGTTTCTGGAAGTCGTATACCCCCAACGGTGACGAAAAGCGGGCCGTACGCGAGGTCGGCAGTACGTGGTTGGGGCCAGCACAATAGTCACCCAGCGATTCGGAGCTGAAACGCCCCATGAAAATGGCGCCGGCGTGGCGAATACGGGCCGTCCAGTGTTCGGGCTGTTCGGTTGAAATTTCCAGGTGTTCGGGGGCGATCTCGTTAGCAATCGCACAGGCTTCGTCCAGGTCGCGCACCAGCACGAGCGCGCCGCGATTCGCCAGACTGACGCGCAGGATATCGGCGCGTGGCATGGTCGGCAGCAGGCGTTCGATGGCCGTCTCGACCTCGTCGATGAATGCGGCGTCAGGACACAACAAGATGGATTGGGCGAGTTCGTCGTGTTCGGACTGGGAGAACAGATCCATGGCGATCCAATCGGCCGGGGTCTTGCCGTCGCAGATGATCAGGATTTCGCTGGGTCCCGCAATCATATCGATGCCCACCGTGCCAAAGACACGGCGCTTGGCCGCGGCCACATAGGCGTTGCCGGGGCCGACAATTTTGTCGACGGCGGGAACCGTCGCCGTGCCGTAGGCCAGTGCGCCGATAGCTTGTGCCCCGCCGATGGCAAACGCGCGATCGACGCCAGCGATGGCGGCCGCGGCCAGCACGATGGGGTTACGCACGCCGTCGGGGGTGGGCGTGACCATGATCAACTCGGGCACACCAGCGACCTTGGCGGGGATGGCGTTCATCAGCACTGACGATGGGTAGGCGGCTTTGCCGCCCGGCACATATAAGCCCACGCGATCCAGGGGGGTGACCTGCTGGCCAAGCAGGGTGCCCTCGGCGTCCGTGTATGTCCATGTCTCGCTGCGTTGGTGTTCGTGATAGGCACGGACGCGGTCAGCGGCGGTTTCCAGGGCGTTACGTTGTGCGGTCGGTAGCGTCGCCAACGCGGCATGCCAGTCGGCTTTGGGGATCTCCAGCGCGTCCGCAGAGGTGGCGGCGATGCGATCGAACCGCTGGGTGTATTCCACCAGGGCAGCGTCGCCACGGTGGCGCACGTCGGCCAGGATGCCAGCGGCTGCACGGTCGATGGATTCGTCTTCGGTGGCTTCGAAAGCGAGCAGTTTGGACAGCGCGGCGGCAAAATCCGGCTGGCGGGAGTCGAGGCGATTGATCAGAGCCATGGCGTCATGGTGAAACAAAAAAGGCCGCAGGCGGCGGCAAGGTAGAGCTCCGCCGCCGAAGCGCATAAAAACATAGTGTAGCGGGCGCGTGCCGCTCGTGCCGCGTTAGGCGGCGGCGCCCGCGTTCGCCGCTCGTTGAAACGTATCCAGCAGGGGCTGCAATCGCGCGCCACGGGTCTTGAGCGAAGCCTGATTGACGATCAGGCGCGACGAAATGGCCATGATGTCTTCGACGGCGGCCAAGTCGTTCGCACGCAGGGTGCCGCCCGACGACACCAGGTCGACGATGCAGTCTGCCAGTCCGACCAGCGGCGCCAACTCCATCGAGCCATAGAGCTTGATGATATCGACGTAGACGCCTTTCGAGGCGAAATGTTCCCGGGCGGATTGCACATACTTGGTGGCCACGCGCAGGCGCGCGCCCTGGTGTACTGCGGCTTCGTAGTCGAAACCGTTGCGTACTGCGACACATAGCCGGCATTTGGCGATGTTCAGGTCTATGGGCTGATACAGACCGCCGGGATGTTGGGCCGCATGCTCGATGAGCACGTCTTTTCCTGCGATGCCCAGGTCGGCCGCGCCGTACTGTACGTAGGTGGGTACATCGGATGCCCGAACGATGATCAGGCGCAGGCCGGGATCGCTGGTCGGCAGAATCAGTTTGCGCGAGCTTTCGGGGTTTTCTGGGACGTCGATGCCAGCCTCGGCCAGCAGCGGTAGCGTTTCTTCGAAAATACGCCCCTTGGACAAGGCCAGGGTGATGGGCGCGTTGGCGACGGCGATCATGTGGATTCCTTGCCTGTCAGTCGCTGGATGTCGGCGCCCAGGGCGCGCAGTTTGACTTCCATGCGGTCATAGCCGCGGTCCAGGTGGTAAATACGGTCGACGGTGGTTTGGCCCTCAGCGGCCAGACCCGCGATGACCAGGCTGGCCGAGGCGCGCAGATCGGTTGCCATCACGATGGCGCCTGACAAGCGCGGGACGCCGCGCACGACGGCAGTGTGGCCGTCGATGTCGATTTCTGCACCCATGCGGCGAAGTTCTTGCACGTGCATGTAGCGGTTTTCGAAGATGGTTTCCACGATGACCGAGGTGCCGTCGGCGACCGTGTCCAACGCCATCAACTGGGCCTGCATGTCAGTCGCAAAACCCGGGTATTCGTGCGTTCGGACGCCCACGGCGCGCGGGCGTCCCTGCATGGCGCCGCGAATCCAGTCGGGGCCGATTTCCAGCGTGAGGCCGGCTTCGGTGAGCTTGTCCAACGTGGCACCCATGGCGTCGGGGGCGACGTTGCGCACGACGATGTCGCCGCCTGCCGCACCCACTGCGCACAAAAACGTGCCCGCCTCAATGCGATCAGGGCTGACACGGTGTTCGGCGCCGTTCAGGCGGGCCACGCCATCGATCACGATGCGATCCGTACCATGGCCATGGATGCGGGCCCCCATTTTGATCAACAACTCGGCCAGATCAACGATTTCGGGCTCGCGGGCCGCGTTTTCGAGAACGGTCTGGCCTTCGGCCAATACGGCTGCCATCAGGAGGTTTTCGGTGCCCGTGACCGTGACCATGTCGGTGCGAATGGACGCACCTTTCAGGCGTGGCGCCTTGGCCACGACAAAGCCATGTTCGATGCTGATATCGGCGCCTAGCGCCGCCAAGCCCTTGATGTGCTGGTCGACTGGACGTTGTCCGATGCTGCAACCACCCGGCAGACTGACGCGGGCTTCGCCAAAGCGTGCCAGCAAGGGACCGAGCACGAGGATCGAGGCGCGCATGGTCTTGACCAGATCGTACGGGGCTTCCAGGTCGTCTACCTGATCGGCCTGTAGCGTGACGATGCCGTCGCTATTGCGCTCGGCCTTGACACCCATGCGGGCCAGCAGGCGGCGCATGGTGGAGGTATCGTTCAGATCCGGCACGTTGTGCAGGACCACGGGATCGGCAGTAAGCAGGCTCGCGCACAAAATAGGCAAGGCTGCGTTCTTGGCCCCCGAGATGATGACTTCGCCGCGCAGGGAGGCGCCGCCGGTGATGCGTAGTTTGTCCATTATTGACCTGCCTTGGCGTATTCCTCGGGCGTCAGCGTGCGCATCGAGAGCGCGTGGATCTCGGCTTTCATGCGGTCACCCAGTGCCGCGTACACCATTTGATGGCGTGCAATCAGGCGCTTGCCCTCGAAAGAGGGGCTGACGATGACGGCGTCGAAATGCGAACCGTCTCCTTGTACATCCAGATGATTGCAAGGCAGTCCGTCAGCGATATATTGGCGAACCTGCTCGGGAGTAGGCAGCATGGGCGTCAATTCCTCAGTTTGTAGCCGCTGGCCAGCAGTCGCAACGCGCAGATCGTGAGAACGGCGAATACCCCGGCGACGACTGCCAGGCTGTGCCACGGGGACATGTCCGACACGGAGAAAAATCCGTAGCGAAAGCCATCAATCGTATAAAAAATGGGGTTCCAGTGCGATACCGCTTGCCAGAATGGCGGCAGGGTATGAATGGAATAGAACACGCCGGACAAAAAGGTGGCCGGCATGATCAGGAAGTTTTGAAATACGGCGAGTTGGTCGAATTTTTCGGCCCATAGCCCGGCGATGATGCCTAGTGTGCCCATGATGCCGCAGGCCAGTACAGCGAACAATACGATCCAGCCGGGGTGTGCCAGTGACAGTGGCGTGAAACAGAGAGCCACCAGCCATACGCAAAGACCCACGGCCAAACCGCGCGCGACGGCGGCCAGCAGGTAGGCCGCAAAAATCTCGCGATGTGACAACGGCGGCAATAGCACGAACACCAAATTGCCGGTGATACGGCTCTGGATCAGCGATGACGAAGGGTTGGCAAAGGCGTTTTGCAGCATGCTCATCATCATCAACCCTGGGATGAGGAATGACGTGTACGGCACGGTGTTGTACACCACGACCCGGCCTTCCAGAACGTGCGCGAACACGAGCAGATAAAGCAAGGCGGTGATCACGGGGGCGGCGATGGTCTGGAAGGCGACCTTCCAGAAACGCAGTAATTCTTTGCGCACCAGGGTGGGAAAGCCCGAACCGGCGTCCAGGCGGGGCTGCACCAGGGGTTGTGTGGTCGGGGTAAGCGGGGGGGTCACGAGAGGGCCTCTTCGGGTTCCAGTTCCGGAGCCTCAGGGGAATCCTGATGCATGATGCGTACGAAAGCGTCCTCAAGGTCTACGCCGCCCACGCGTGCCAACAGCGCCTGGGTGGTGTCCAGCGCGACGATCCGGCCGCCTTTGAGCATGGCGATACGCCCGCACAACGCCTCGGCTTCTTCGAGGTAATGCGTGGTCAGCATGATGGTGTGGCCGGCCTTGTTCAGGCGTGAGATAAATTCCCACAAGGTGCGTCGCAGATCAACGTCAACGCCAGCAGTGGGCTCGTCCAGCACGATCACAGGCGGGCGGTGCACCAAGGCCTGGGCGACCAGGACCCGGCGCTTCATCCCGCCGGAAAGGGCGCGCATATTGGCGTTGGCCTTGTCGGCCAAGCCCAGATTGAACAGAATCTCGTCGATCCAGTCGTCGTTGTTGCGCAGGCCAAAATAGCCTGACTGGATGCGCAGTGTTTCGCGTACGGTGAAAAACGGGTCGTAAACCAGCTCTTGGGGCACCACGCCCAGGGCGCGACGGGCCGATTTGTAGTCAGCGGTGACGTCGTAGCCGCATACGCTGGCATGACCACTGGAGGCGCGCGCCAGGCCGGCCAGGACGGAAATCAGGGTGGTTTTGCCTGCGCCATTGGGGCCGAGCAACCCGAAAAACTCGCCGGGCTCGACGCGCAAGCTAACGTCATTCAGTGCCTGAAATCCCGGCGCGGGGGGGCGTCCAAGCAGCTTCTTCCAGCCGGGCTGATGCGACGGGTAAATCTTGGATACGTGTTCTAGACAGACAGCAGACATGGCAAAGGCGAAGGCCCGGGAAAGAACGAATCGCCCATTATAAATGGCGGCCCCCTCGTGGGGGCCTTGTCCTGGTCGCCGGCCGGGGTTATTGGTTGCGCTGGTTCAGCGCCTTGATCAGCCCATCAATGCCGGATTGCTGGATTTGCTGCGCGAATTGGTTGCGGTAATTCTGGATCAGCCAGATGCCTTCGACATTCATGTCATAGATGCGCCAGCCTTGCTGCGGATCTTTTTCGAGTCGATAGTCAACGCCGACGGGTTGGCCGTTGGATTGCGTGATCAGGCTGCGTACCACCACATCATCCGCGTTAGGATCGCCGCGAAATGGCAACAGCTTGATCGTGGTGGCTTGTGTTACGCCTGTCAACGCGCCGCTGTAGGTGCGGACCAGCGTGCCACGAAAGGCGTCAGCCAATGCCGTTTGTTGCTCGGGTGTGGCTTGGCGCCAGTAGCGGCCGGCTGCCAATTGCGTCGTCTTGCGAAAGTTGACGTAGGGCAGGATCTGGGTATCGACGACTTGGTTGATATGGGCCAGATCGCCGCTCTTGACCTTGTCGTCGGACTTGAGCACGGCCAGTGCCGCGTTAGCAGTATCCAGCACGAACTTGTCCGGGGCGCCATGAGCATCGGGTTTGGCTTGAGCATGGGCGGCGGTCGCGGCCATCAGGCCGACGACAGCGGCCAGACACAGGCGTTGCAGCAGGGGAAAAGCGGAAATTCGCATGCGTACTCCTTATGAATGGGGGCCGTGCGTCGCAGGGATCACTTGGCGGTCGCCGGCGCGGGCGGCTCCGACTGAGCCGGAACGGCGTCATCACCGTCATCCTCGATGCTGTAATCGGGCAGATTGCCCTCGCCTACGGCGCTGCCGCGCACCATGGCGGCCCGGCGTTGCAGGTAGGCGTCGCGGATAAAGCTATAGGGATCCAGTGCGACCCGATCGACCATGTCGGTGGTGTCGAGCAAGCTGGCGCGGGTGTCAACAAGGTCCAGCCCCCACAGCGAATTGCGGATGGCGACGTTGTCGATGGCGCTGGGGCTGCTGTAGGTATACATCGTACCTTGCCAATCGCCGATCAGGCCCACGCCGTCACGGATGCTGCTGGCGCCCCAGATTGGCAGCACCAGATACGGACCTTGACCAAAGCCCCATACCCCGAGCGTGGTGCCGAAATCATTGGGGATCTTGCGGGCGCCATTGGCCGAGGCCACGTCAAAGCAACCGCCTACGCCCATGGTGGTGTTGAACAGGAAGCGGCCCAGAGTATTGACGAAATCGTGACCGCGACCCTGTAGAAAGCTGTTGGTGGCTGCCCAAAGGTCACCCACGTTGCTGAACATGTTGTGCACGCAACTGCGCACCGGTTGGGGAGTGACGTAGGTGTAGGCCTGCGCAACCGGTTTGAATACTGCCCGGTCAACCGTATCGTTGAATTTATATACGCCGCGATTAAATCCTTCCCAGGGATCACGGGGATCGGGGGTGCCTTGCGTTGCGCAACCAGCGGTCAGTGCGCAGACGGCCAGGGCAGAAGCAAATCGAGCGTAGGTAGGCATATTCATATTGGGGTAAAGCCGGGCAAGGGGTCTGTTCGCAAGCCACCTGTCTTGTCGGGACAGGCCAAATAGTAATGGGGGACTAGGTCGAATGGATGACGATAGTGTAAATGTCAGTGTTGCGGGGGCGTACTGGGCTGTTGGCCGGACTTGTCCGAGTTTGCGCCCTGATTTTCCGCAGAGTTGTACAGGAACTGGCTAATCAGGTTTTCCAGAACGACCGCGCTCTGGGTATAGCGGATTTTGCCTCCGTCGGCAAAATTTTTCTCGTCGCCGCCAGCGGTCAGTCCGATGTATTGCTCACCCAGCAGGCCTGATGTCAGGATGGATGCAGACGTGTCCTGGGGGAATTGGTAGTCTTCTTCCATATTGAGAACCACCACCGCCCTGAAGGTCTGGTCGTCAAAGCTGATTTTGTTGACACGGCCCACCACCACGCCAGCACTTTTCACAGGGGCGCGCGCTTTCAGGCCTCCGATGTTGTCGAAATCCGCCGTTAGCGTATAGGTCGGGGCAAAGGAGAAGCTGTTGAGATTACCGGCGCGCAGGGCCAGAAATACCACTGCGGCAAAGCCGAGCAATACAAAGAGTCCTACCCAGAAATCGGTTTTTTCGCGTGACATGATGAAAATCCGTATTAATTGCCAAACATCAGGGCGGTAAGCAGGAAGTCCAGCCCCAGGACGGCGAGTGAGCCGGCGACGACGGTGCGGGTGGTTGCGCGCGCGACACCCTCGGGTGTCGCGCGGGCGGTCCACCCTTGGTAGAGAGCCACCAGCGTGATCGTGACCCCAAACACCAGACTTTTCAGGACACCGTTGGCGACGTCGTTCCAGACGTCTACGCCGTTTTGCATTTGCGACCAGAAGGCGCCAGCATCGACGCCGATGAGCAGTACCCCGACGATCCAGCCACCGAGAATCCCTACCATGGAAAACACGGCAGCCAGCACTGGCATGGCGATGATGCCGCCCCAGAGGCGCGGCACCAGCACGCGCCGCATCGGGTCAACGGCCATGACCTCCATGGCGGAAAGCTGTTCGCCCGCCTTCATCAGCCCGATCTCGGCCGTCAGTGACGTACCTGCGCGGCCGGCAAATAGTAACGCCGTCACCACGGGACCCAATTCGCGTACCAGCGACAGGGCCACCAGCAGGCCGACGGCTTCTTCGGAGCCATAGCGATTTAGCGTGTAATACCCCTGCAATCCCAGCACGAAACCCACAAATAGGCCCGATACGGCGATGATGAGCAGAGAGTGATTGCCAATGAAGTGTACTTGCTGGGACACCAGCCTGGGACGCGATACGGCGATGCCGCTGCGCATCAACAGACTGTTCGCAAAGCGGGTAAAGGCGCCAATACCGCGAATGTTGTTACGGATGCTACGGCCCAGTGCGGAGAGTACGCGGATCGGACTGATCATGATTTGCGCCCCTCTTGATTGGCCAGCCATGCTTGAAAGGCCGGTGTCTCAGGGTACTGAAAGGCGACCGGACCATCGGGTTCGCCGCGCAGAAATTGCTTGACATAAGGGTCTTGCGATTCGGACAACGCTTGTGGTGATCCGGCCATCGCCAGGCGGCCTCGACCAACGAGGTAAACCTTGTCGGCAATCGCGAACGACTCTTGTACGTCATGCGTGATCAAGACGGACGCGCAGTGCAACCGGTCAGACAGGTCGCGAATCAGGCGGGCCGTGATCCCCAGGGAAATCGGGTCCAAGCCGGCAAAGGGCTCGTCGTACAAAATCAGCTCGGGCTCGAGCACCACGGCACGGGCCAACGCCACGCGCCGGGCCATGCCGCCCGAAATTTCGGCTACGCGCAGATGCGCCGCGGCGCGTAGCCCCACCGCGTCGAGCTTGTCCAGCACGCGCGTCCGAATCTCGGATTCAGACAGGGGGGTATGTTCACGTAGCGGAAAGGCGACGTTTTCGAAGACGTTCAGGTCAGTAAACAGCGCGCCTTGTTGAAATAGCACACCCATGCGTTTACGCAGCGCCTGCAACCCATCGCGGTCGACTTGGCTGAGATCGGCGCCGAATGCCCTGACCCGACCGCGTGATGGCTGAAGTTGGCCAGTGGCCGCGCGCAGTAGCGTGGTCTTGCCTGAACCTGATCCGCCCATGATGGCCACGACCTGTCCTGGCTGTACGACCATGTCGATATCTTGCAATACCGTGAAATCTCCATAGCCGAGCGCCACTGCGTCGAGTGACAGGGCGGGGGCCGGGCTGTGGAGCGTGTGATCGGTCATAGGCAACTGGCGTGAGCCGGAGCGAGCAAATGGATCCGGCAAGAGGGTGTGACCTTAAGGTGTTCGACTTTGCCGGTCAAGGCATGGGTCACCCGGGGCTCTAGGTGGGCATCCGCGATCATCGTGGTAATGCCTTCCCAGGTCGGGGACCATTGTAACGTGCCCTTCTTGAGTTGCTACCGCCGTCAACGTGCCTTTATTGCAGCGTAATGTTGCCCTTTTTTATCACTTCTGCCCATTTCTGGGTTTCGGCGGCAATAAATGTGCCGAACTCTTCGGGTGTGCCACCGGCGGCCTGGCTGCCCGAATCTGCAATGGCTCGTTGCACTTCCGCGTCTTTCAGGATGCGGTTCAACTCACTGTTGAGCCTGGCAATGATGGGGGCGGGTGTGCCCGCCGGTGCAACGATGCCTTGCCAGTTATACGATTCAAACCCAGGCAGGCCCGCCTCGCTCAGGGTCGGAACGTCCGGCAACACATCCAGGCGCTTGGTCGAAGTGACGGCGATCGGGTGCACTTTTTTGCTCTGAATCGCCGGCAGCGCGGCGTAGCCCATTTCGAACATCATGGAAATGTGGCCGCCCATCAGGTCGGCCGAGGCCGGGCTACCGCCCTTGTAGGGCACATGTACGATATCGATACCTGCCTGTTCGCGGAACATTTCGCCCGACAAGTGATGAGCGCCCCCGACGCCTGACGAGCCAAAGGTCAACGTACCGGGTTCTTTTTTGGCCAGAGCAATCAATTCTTGCAGGTTTTTCACCGGCAGCGAATTCGTCACATTGAGCACCAGGGGGCTGGTCTCGATCAGCAGGACCGGGACCAGATCCTTGTCCGCCTGGTAGGGCATTTGTTTCATCAGGCTGGGATTGACCGCCAGGGGGGCCAAGTTGCCGGCGCCGATCGTGTAGCCATCGGGGGCGCCCTTGGCAATCAGGTTGGTGCCGATGACCCCACCTGCGCCTGCCTTGTTTTCGACGACCACGGGTTGTTTGAGGACATCGCTCAGCTTGCGGGCGATCAGGCGCATGCGGGTGTCGGCAAAGCCACCTGGCGCGTAGGGCACGATAAAGGTGACGGGCTTGGTCGGCCAGTCACCGGCGTCTTGGGCGCGAGCGCACGACGCGCCCGCCAACGTGGTGATTGCCAGGAGACTTGTCAGCAAGGGGCGTAAGGGTTTCATTCGCGGAGACTCCTCTTCTTCGATATAGAGCGCGGATCGACCATTATGCCGCTTGCTTGCCGATTAACGCGGCAATTCGCTAGAGCCCATCAGGTACTCATCAACCGAACGGGCGCATTGCCGGCCCTCACGGATGGCCCAGACCACCAGCGATTGACCGCGACGCATGTCGCCAGCGGCGAATACCTTGTCCACGTTAGTTCGGTAGTCGTCCGTATTGGCGCGCACGTTGCCGCGTGCATCGCGATCCACGCCAAAGGCATCGAGGACGTTTTGTACCGGTGATACAAAGCCCATGGCCAATAGCACCAGATCCGCCGGGATTTCGAATTCCGAGCCTTCGACCTCACGCATTTTCATCTGACCCGTGGCTTCGTCCTTGAACCACTCAACCCGTGCACCGACCAGCTTTTCGACTTTGCCGTTACTACCTTTCAGGAGCTTTGTGGTCACCGACCAGTCCCGATCGCAACCCTCTTCGTGCGAGGAAGACGTGCGCATTTTCAGCGGCCAATAGGGCCACACTAGCGGCTTGTTTTCCGATTCGGGTGGTTGGGGCATCAGTTCGAATTGCGTGACAGAAGCCGCGCCGTGGCGGTTGCTCGTGCCGACACAGTCCGAACCCGTGTCGCCACCGCCGATCACGATGACGTGCTTGCCCTTGGCCAGCGTTTGCTTGGTCAGGCGGTCTCCTGCGACAGCCTTGTTCTGCTGACGCAGGAAGTCCATGGCAAAGTGCACGCCCTCGAGCTCGCGGCCCGGTACCGGCAGGTCACGCGGATTTTCCGAACCCCCCGTCATCACGACGGCGTCGAATTCGGTCATCAGCGATTCGGGTGTGCGCACCGTCAGGCCATCAGCGACCGGATCGCTGGCTTGGCCGATGTACGTGGACGGTGAAAATTCCACTCCCTCGGCCTCCATTTGCGACATGCGACGGTCGATTTGCGATTTTTCCAACTTGAAGTCGGGAATGCCATAGCGCAGCAGGCCCCCAATGCGGTCACTCTTTTCGAAGACGGTCACGGCATGACCGACGCGCGCCAGTTGTTGCGCGCAAGCTAGGCCAGAAGGGCCTGAGCCGACCACGGCAACCTTTTTGCCGGTCTTGCGGGCCGGTACCAGCGGGGCCACCCAGCCTTCCGCCCAGCCTTTGTCGATGATGGCGTGTTCAATCGACTTGATGCCCACCGCGTCGCTATTTATGTTCAGCGTACAGGCGGCCTCGCAGGGCGCCGGGCAGATGCGGCCGGTGAACTCGGGGAAGTTGTTCGTAGAATGCAGCACATCAAGCGCGCGGCGCCATTCCTGACGGTACACCAGGTCATTCCAGTCAGGGATGATGTTGTTGACCGGGCAGCCGCTATTGCAGAACGGGATGCCGCAGTCCATGCAGCGAGCCGCTTGCTGCCTGGACTGGTCGTCCGTCAGGTGCAGAACGAATTCGCGCCAGTTTTTCAGGCGTTTTTGCGGTGCCTCAGCGGCTTCTTGTAGCCGCTGATATTCCATAAATCCAGTGATTTTTCCCATGGTTGATCCTTAGGCCTCAGGCAGCCAATTGTTCTGGATTGGCTGCATGCCACATTTCGCCCAATGCGCGACGGTATTCCGTCGGCATCACCTTGATGAATTTGCCGCGCGAGGTTTCCCAGTCGCCCAGAATCTCACGCGCGCGGTAACTGCCGGTATAGCGGAAGTGATCTTCGATCAACTTGCGCAGAATCGCCTCGTCCGTGTCGCGTTCGCCGCCACGCTGAACGCTGTGCCAACCGGCCCGGTCGTCTTGCGTGAACTGCTCCGAGTGAGGCACGATGGCTTCGAGTTCGACCATTGACAGGTTGCAGCGGTGCTTGAAGCTGCGATCCGGGTCCCAGACATACGCCACGCCGCCCGACATCCCGGCCGCGAAGTTACGGCCCGTTTCGCCCAGAACGACGACGGTGCCGCCCGTCATGTATTCGCAACCGTGGTCGCCGGTGCCTTCGACGACCGCCGCCGCACCTGAGTTACGCACGGCGAAGCGTTCGCCGGCCACCCCATTGAGGAAGGCCTCGCCGGCCAGTGCACCATACAAAACCGTGTTACCCGCAATGATGTGATCGGGACCAAAGCCGCGGAAGTCATTGGGGGAACGCACGATAATGCGGCCGCCCGACAAGCCCTTGCCGACATAGTCGTTGCCTTCGCCCACTAGATCCAGTGTGATGCCTTGCGCGAGGAACGCGCCGAAGCTTTGCCCGGCGGTGCCATTGCACTGGATGTGAATCGTGTCGTCGGGCAATCCATCGTGGCCATAACGCGTCGCGACGGCGCCCGAGAGCATTGCGCCGATGGTACGGTTGCGGTTGCGCACCGGCGTGATGAACGAGACTTTCTCGCCACGTTCCAGGGCCGGCTTGCTGCGTTCAATCAGTAAGTGATCCAGCGCGCCATTCAAGCCGTGATCCTGTGCTTCAGTTTGGCGTTTTTCCGTATCGATCTGCGGTTGATAGAACACGCGCGCAAAATCCAGGCCTTGTGCTTTCCAGTGCTCGATGCCGGTACGCATATCCAGCAGGTCGGCGCGGCCGATCAAGTCGTCGAACTTGCGGATACCCAGTTGCGCCATGATTTCGCGGACTTCTTCGGCAATAAAAAAGAAGAAATTCACGACATGCTCGGGCTTGCCCTGGAACTTGCGGCGCAGAACCGGATCCTGGGTGGCCACGCCCACAGGGCAGGTGTTCAGATGGCACTTGCGCATCATGATGCAACCTTCCACGACCAGCGGTGCTGTCGCAAAACCAAATTCGTCGGCGCCCAACAGCGCACCAACGACCACGTCACGACCGGTTTTCATCTGACCATCGGCTTGTACGCGGATGCGGCTGCGCAGGCGGTTGAGCACCAGCGTCTGTTGCGTTTCGGCCAAGCCCAGTTCCCAGGGGGTGCCGACGTGCTTGATCGATGAGACGGGGGAAGCCCCCGTGCCGCCATCATGGCCGGCGATCACGACATGATCGGCCTTGGCCTTGGCGACGCCAGCGGCCACCGTGCCGACACCGACTTCCGAGACAAGCTTGACCGAGATCGACGACTTGCTGTTGACGTTCTTCAGGTCATGAATCAACTGCGCCAAGTCTTCGATCGAATAAATATCGTGGTGTGGCGGAGGCGAAATCAGGCCCACGCCAGGCACCGAGTACCGCAGCTTGGCGATGTAGTCCGAGACTTTGTGGCCAGGCAGTTGACCGCCCTCGCCGGGCTTGGCACCCTGGGCCATCTTGATCTGGATTTGATCCGCGCTGGACAGATATTCGGCGCTTACACCGAAACGGCCCGACGCGACCTGCTTGATGCGCGAGCGCAGCGAATCACCCGCCTTGAGGGGGACATCGGCTTCGATGCGATCGGTGCCCAGCACGGATGACAGCGTGTCGCCGTCTTTGATCGTGCTCTTGCCTTCGCGCATTTCGGCGCGATAACGCAGTTCGTCTTCACCGCCTTCGCCGGTGTTGGACTTTCCGCCAATGCGGTTCATGGCCACGGCCAGGACCGAGTGAGCTTCAGTCGAGATCGAGCCCAGCGACATGGCGCCGGTCGCGAATCGTTTGACGATTTCCTTGGCCGGTTCGACGTCGTCCAGCGGGATAGCGCGCGACGGATCAAAGCGGAATTCAAACAAGCCACGCAGCGTCATGTGGCGACGCGTCTGGTCGTTGATGATCTGTGCGTATTCTTTGTACGTGCGGTAATTGTTGGCACGCGAGGCATGTTGCAGCTTGGCGATGGAGTCCGGTGTCCACATGTGCTCTTCGCCACGGATGCGGAACGCATACTCACCCCCTGCATCCAGGTCATTGGCCAGTACCGGATCGGCGCTGAATGCCGCGCGATGTTCACGCAGGGCTTCTTCGGCGACCTGGAAAATACCAATGCCCTCGATGTTCGAGGCCGTACCCGTAAAGTACTTGTCGATCAACACGCGCCGCAGGCCGACGGCTTCGAAAATCTGTGCGCCGGTGTACGACATGTAGGTTGAAATGCCCATCTTGGACATCACCTTGTTCAAGCCCTTGCCGATCGCCTTGATGAAATTCTTGACGGCTTTGTCGGGGTCAGCCATGCGGCCCAGCGACTCCAGCGCCAAATACGGGTGAATCGCTTCGGCGCCATAGCCACCGAGCAGTGCAAAATGGTGTACTTCCCGAGCCGAGCCCGTCTCTACCACCAGACCGGTCGCCGTGCGCAAGCCCGAGACAATCAAGTGCTGGTGTACGGCCGACGTTGCCAGCAGGGCCGGGATCGCCACGCGCTCGTGGTCGACCAGGCGGTCAGACACGATCAGGATGTTGTACCCGCTTTGCACCGCATCGACCGCACGGGCGCATAGTGCGGCAATATGGGCTTCGATACCTTCGGAGCCCCAGGCGGCCGGATACGTGATGTCGAGTTCATAGCTGCGGAATTTCTTGCCTGTCACTTGCTCGATATCGCGGATCTGCGCCATCGCGGCGAAGTCCAGCACCGGTTGCGTAACTTCCAGTCGCAGCGGAGGGTTGACGTTGTTGATGTCCAGCAAGTTCGGTTTGGGGCCGATGAACGACACCAACGACATCACCATCTGTTCGCGAATGGGATCGATGGGGGGGTTCGTCACTTGGGCGAACAATTGGCGGAAATAGTTGTAGAACGGCTTGGCGCGGTTCGACAGTACGGCCAGTGGCGCGTCGTTACCCATGGAGCCGATGACTTCTTCGCCAGAGGCGGCCATGGGTTCCAGGATGAACTTGAAGTCTTCTTGCGTCCAGCCGAAGGCTTGCTGGCGATCCAGCAACGAGACCGACGACTGCTGTGCCTGGGCGGCTTGGCGCGGCGCGGGCAGGGATTCGAGCTTGATCTGCAGGCGTTCGATCCACTGACGGTACGGACGGCTGTTGGCCAGTTGCAGCTTGATTTCTGTATCGTCAATGATGCGGCCTTGTTCCAGATCGATCAGGAACATCTTGCCCGGCTGCAGCCGCCATTTTTTGACGATACGATTTTCGGGGATGGACAGCGTGCCGGCTTCGGACGCCATGATGACCATGTCGTCGTCGGTGATCAGATAGCGGGCGGGACGCAGGCCGTTGCGATCCAGCGTGGCGCCGATTTGGCGGCCATCGGTGAACGCCACAGCGGCGGGGCCATCCCAGGGCTCCATCATGGCGGCGTGATACTCATAAAACGCGCGGCGGCTTTCGTCCATCTGCGTATGCTGTTCCCAGGCCTCAGGGATCATCATCATCATGGCGTGCGCCAGCGAATAGCCCGAGTTCACCAGGAGTTCCAGACAGTTGTCGAACGTTGCCGTGTCAGACTGTCCTTCGTAAACAATGGGGTACAGCTTTTTCAGATCATCGCCCAGCACGGCCGATTGCATCATGCCTTCGCGGGCGCGCAACCAGTTGAAGTTGCCCTTGACGGTGTTGATTTCACCGTTGTGGGCAATCATGCGATAGGGGTGGGCCAGCGGCCAGGCGGGGAAGGTATTGGTTGAGAACCGTTGGTGGACCAGCGCCAGAGCCGATACCGTGCGCGGGTCGGCCAGGTCGCGGTAGTAGCGGCCGACTTGATCTGCCAGCAGCAGCCCTTTGTATACGACCGTGCGGACTGAGGCCGACGGCACGAAATATTCCTTGCCATGCGCTAGGCGCATGGCTTGAATGGCGTGGCTGGCCGTTTTGCGAATCACGTACAGCTTGCGTTCCAGCGCATCAGGCACCATGACATCGGCCCCACGACCGATGAACAGTTGACGGATCACGGGCTCAACCGAGCGTACAGTGGGCGACATCGGCATTTCGACGTCGACTGGCACATCGCGCCAGCCCAGCATGATTTGGCCCTCGGCACGCACGGCGCGCTCGAGTTCTTGCTCACAGGCCAGACGCGAGGCGGTTTCTTTGGGCAAGAACACCATGGCCACGCCATACTCACCGGGCGCGGGCAACGTGATGCCCTGATGGCTCAGTTCGTCGCGGTACAGCGCGTCGGGGATTTGGATCAAAATGCCCGCGCCGTCGCCCATCAGTTTGTCAGCGCCGACGGCACCACGGTGATCCAGGTTTTCCAGGATCTTGAGGCCTTGCTGGATGATGGCGTGGCTTGGGCGGCCCTTGATATGGGCGACAAAGCCGACCCCACAGGCATCATGCTCTTGTTGGGGGTTGTACAGGCCCTGCCGTACGGGGATGCCGATGCGGGTCGCATCAATAGGTGCCACGATCGGGCGACAGGAATCTGTTTGAGAAGTCGATGTCATAACGCGCTCCGCAGAGGACTGCGTGGATGTTGCAGTGCAAGGTCTCGACGATACTGCGGCATGCCTTAGAGCGCAATGAAAAAATTAAGGGTGCGTCCCTTATTTACGGAATAAAGCAAGTTCATATCTAAATAAGGGGACGTATTAAAAATAACTGAAAATCAATAGCTTAAATTGATAGAGGAAATCAGAATGGGAAAACGCACGGGACATCCCGGCATATAAGGGTCTATATGTCCCCAATTAATACGAATTTTTTGTTATGAATGGGTCGTGCGGCACGTGCCAGGGACTGGCTATTTGCATCAATCAATGTTGATTGGTGCGACGCACAACGTGTATTGGGCCTTGCGTCTGCGGGTACCTGGTCGCCAGCTACGTGGCCAAGCCGGACACACGCGTGACTACGACGCTACGTCATCAGCGGGTTTCTTGCGGGGACGGCCCCGCTGCCCCGGGGCCACACGACGGCTGGCCGTATGAGCCAGGCTGGCGATGAAATTCGGGCCTCCTAGTGCCCACTGTCCGGACACGGCCTGGTCAATGCCCAGGCTTTCCTCTTGTGACAGGCCTTCTTGCAAGCGACGGCGGTAATTGGCTTGGCGATCAAAGGGCGTGTTTCCGCAGGCCCAATAGTCGGCGTGATCGGACTGCCAGGGCGATGGCGGCGTGGCGGCGGCGGTGTTGCCGGTATGGCCTCCTGCCGACGACCAAGGCCAGGCGTCCGGATCGAATGTGCTGCCGCTACGCACCGGATACGTCTCCAGCCAGATCAGTGCGGGCAAGACCCATACACCGGGTTCCAGCAAGGCGGATCGATAGCGGCCCGCAAAAACGCGTCCACCCCGTAAACGTGCCGCCAGATTGCGGCCCAGCGTCTGCATCAGGCGCGGCAGGCCTTCTTCGTCGGTGGGCGTGGCCAGCAGCAGAATGCGGTCGTTTGCCAATACCCATCCGTGCACGGCGACCCGATGTCGTTGGGCGGAGTCACCCAGCCAGGTCGTCAATTGGTTGAGCACATCCTGCGGCGCCGGTTGTGACGGCGTCGCTAAAGGCTGAACGAAATTGGCCTGCACCAGTTGGGGCAACCCAGGGGCATACAAGCGGGGCAGTCGAGCCATAGCGTTGAACGGGCACCAAGCCAGAAAGAACGGTGGGTTTGATCACTATATATAAATAGTGCCACAGCCGTCGAGAGGGGATTAGCGAGGGGGTGGTGGCCTGTGACGTCCCCGTCGCTATCCGCAGGCGAGTCACTTGTGCAGGTTAACATCAGTTGTTAACGCAATCAGCAGGGAATTTCACACGCCATGACAGATCTGGAACTGATTTCGCAACACCGCTGTTTCGGTGGCTGGCAACGCTATTATCGGCATGCCTCGAGCGCTATTGGGCTGCCCATGCGGTTTTCTGTGTATATCCCGCCCCAGGCGGAGCGAGGCCGTGTCCCCGTGCTGTTTTATTTGGCGGGGCTGACTTGCACCGAAGAGACATTCATGATCAAGGGCGGTGCACAACGTCTCGCGGCGGAACTCGGTGTGATGTTGGTGTCGCCTGACACCAGCCCTCGCGGCGCGGGCATCGCAGGAGAGGACGACGACTGGGATTTTGGTACCGGTGCGGGGTTTTACCTCGACGCCACCGAGCAGCCCTGGCGGTCGCATTACCGCATGGAAAGCTACGTCACTGACGAGCTCTATGGCATCGCGACTCGGGATTTACCGGGCGATGCGTCGCGTACCGGCATATTTGGGCATTCCATGGGAGGTCACGGTGCGTTGGTCCTGGCGCTGCGCCATCCGGACCAATTTTCCTCGGTGTCCGCTTTTGCGCCTATCGCGGCGCCGACGCAATGTCCTTGGGGGCACAAGGCATTCAGCCGCTATCTCGGGCCCGATACCGAGACCTGGAAGGCGTATGACGCCAGCGAGTTGATGACGCGGGCACACCGGCCTTTTCCGCAGGGTATTCTGATCGACCAAGGGTTGGCCGACAGCTTCCTGGCCGAGCAACTGTATCCTGAGGTATTCGAGCATGCGTGCCGTCAGGCCGATCAGCCCCTGACGCTGCGCCGCCACGCCGACTACGATCACGGCTATTACTTTATTTCCACTTTTATGCACGATCACCTGCGGTTTCACGCTGATCAACATTGTTAAAGCGGCGTATCGACAAACCGGGCTATCGTGTGGCGACACCTGCTTTGTCACCCTGCTTTTGACTGAGCCACCCTTGCCCCTGCATGTGAGGATCAATCAGTGATCAATGGTTTTGCCCCCTTTGTCTGGATGGCCCTGGCGGCCTTGATTGTCTTGATTCCCGGGATGATGCTGCTGTTCGGTCGGGGTGGGCCGCGCGATGCCTCGGGACGGCGGATTTTTCGGTTGCGGCCGATTCGACGTCTCTTTGGTGTTCTGTTGATCGCGCTGGCGGGGGTGTCGGCGATGCTGGCGCTGACGTTGGTACAGTTCTTGCATCTGACGACCGATGTCCCAGTTGCCTCAGTGCAAATGCACGAACAGGCGCCCTCGTCGTTCCTCGTGACGGCCCAGGTGCCAGGCAAAGCGGATCGCCTCTACACGCTGACCGGCGACCAATGGCAGATCGACGCCAAAGTGATCCGCTGGAATCTGCCGGCTTTGTTGGCTGGGGCACCGCCCCTGTACAAGTTCGAACGGCTTTCGGGCCGCTATCGCGACGTCCAGCAAGAGAAAACCGGAGTGCGCAGCGTCCATGACTTGTCCGATTGGCCGGTGCCTGATCTGGCCACGCTCAGGCGGGTTTTCCCAAACTGGCTGCCCTTTGTGGATGTGGAATACGGTAGTGCCGCTTACATGCCCATGCTGGACGGGGCGCGCTACCAGATCTATATGGATCCCCGGGGGGGCGTGGTCATCCGGCCCGATGGGCAGGCTACGGAAGACGCACTGCGACAACTGAGCTGGTAGCGCGGCAACGGCCGAATACGACGGAACTTTGGTGCGCTGCCGCAGTCGAATTAGCACTCCCCTGTATAGAGTGCTAATATCGCTTTATGTCGCTGTCAACCTCTCACTTGGAGACCGCAACTATGAAACAACCCAGTCATTCGTTGGCCCTGTCCGGCAACGCCCTGGCGTTGGCCGTTGCCAATCCAGGCTCGCTTGGCTCCATCGAGGCCTATATCTCGGCCGTCAATCAACTGCCCATGTTGACCGCCGAGCGCGAAACCGAACTCGGCCGCCGTCTGCGGGCGCACGACGATCTCGAGGCTGCCCGCGAGATGGTGCTGTCGCACTTGCGCCTCGTGGTGTCGGTGGCTCGCCAGTACCTCGGTTATGGCCTGCCGCACGCCGATCTTATCCAGGAGGGCAATGTCGGCCTGATGAAGGCCGTCAAGCGTTTCGACCCCGAACGCGGGGTGCGTCTGGTGTCGTTCGCCGTGCACTGGATCAAGGCCGAAATCCACGAATTCATCATCCGTAACTGGCGCATGGTCAAGGTCGCGACCACCAAGGCGCAGCGCAAGCTGTTCTTCAACCTGCGCAGTATGCGTCCCGATGGCCAGACGCTGGATCCCGAACAGGTCGATAACATCGCCCAAGCGCTGAACGTAAGACGCGAAGACGTCAGCGAAATGGAAATCCGCCTTTCCGGCCGTGATTTATCGCTGGAAAAGCAGGACGACGATGATGAGACGTATGCCCCCATTTCGTACCTGTCTGACGAGGGGCAGGCAGAGCCCACGCAGGTTCTTGACCGTCGCGACCACGACGACCTGCAGAGCGCGGGTTTGACTCACGCACTGCAAGCGTTGGACGAGCGCTCACGTCGCATCATCGAGTCTCGTTGGCTGCAAGACGAAGGCGGGACCACCCTGCAAGAGCTTGCCCAAGAGTTCGGTGTGTCTGCCGAGCGTATTCGCCAAATCGAATCCGCTGCCTTGAAAAAAATGCGCGGCACCCTGAGCCCCGCCTGATTTTCAATCGGTTGCGATATCCAGACAGCCCCGGCGATTCGCCGGGGTTTTCGCTTGTCCGAGGCATTCTTCGTGTTGACACATTTTGATTCAATTTTGGTGCGTCAAACCCACTCAGGACCGAAACTTATTGCTCGCGGCGTGTACTAACTTACGTAGACCGCATTAGCCGCTACCCGGCTTGTAGTCTTGTATCCGTTTCGGCTTCTCCTCTTCCCCTCCCCTATGAAACGGATGCTTGCAGGGCGCCTCGCATATCGGCGCCCTATTTTTTTGCCTGAACGTTATGGTGCTGGCATCGGTGGTGTTGGCGTTGCCAGGGGTTCCCGGTGGGCTGCCAAGATGTCATGCCATGTCGCGATATTCAGGCGCCGCACGCCTGTCGCCAGCGATCCGTCGCGGTATAGCTTTAGCCAGCGGTAACCCGGCGGGCTATCGTCCACGACATATTTACCGTCGCGGATCGCAAACTGAAAACAAGTCGACGGTGTGGCCAGCATGCGCAGATGGTGGCGGCGGCGATCAAAGGCCTGGTGCACATGCCCCCAAAGCAGGATGCGTGCACGTGGGATGGCGGCCAGGCGCTGGAATAGCTCCTGGGCATTGTCGACCATCATGGTGTCGGTGTAGTCACTCTGTATTAGCACGGGGTTGTGATGAAGCGCGATCAGGACATGGCGGTCGCCTGCCAGGGCGGCAGCCTGCTCTAGCAAGTCGAACTGGGCGTCATCAATATGGCCCGCGTTTGAGCCCGGTACGGTCGAGTCCAACAAAATAATGCGCCAGGCGCCGATATCCGTGACGGGCTGGGCCCAGAGGCCCATCGCTTGGCGCAGGGCCTGCGGATCGTCGTGGTTGCCGGGCAGGCACCGTACTGGCCAATCGGCTTGCTCAAGTACGCTGCGCAGGCGTTGATAAGCCTCAGGAGACCCGTCTTGCGTCAAGTCGCCGGTGGCCAGAAGTAGATCCGGGCGATGCCGATTGATGCGCACCAAGTCCAATACCGCGCGCAGACAGGCGTCGGTGTTGACGTTATGCATCACGCTATCTGCCCGCGCCATCAGGTGCGTATCGGTGAGTTGCACCAGCAGCGTCGGCGCATCGGTCCGGCCAGCGCTGGAAGTTGAAGCCGGCAAGGGGCCTCCTGATTGTCGAATAAAAGCTCAGTACCTTACCCAAAAAGCCTCGTAGCAGGCCCTCTGAATGTGAACGACCCGTAACGAAACGTGGTTGTCCGCCGTTTGTCCGCTGGAGAACGGGAAAAAACGCTATTCTTGGTGCTCCGTTTGATATGCATGGCGTTTGCCTTCCTTCATGGATATTGGTCTTATTGTCTTTGGTCTTGCTGGCTTGCTCACGCTAGTGTGCTTCATGCCGCCATTGGCAGGCCGCGTCAAATTACCGTATTCGGTGTTGTTGGCGATCGTGGGTTGCTTGCTGGGCATAGGCCTGCATTTACACGGCTGGGCGCCGCCCGTGCTAAGTGATTTGCTGGACACGATCGAACGTTTCGAGATCTCCTCCGAAACCTTTCTGACGGTGTTCTTGCCGGTGCTGTTGTTTGAGACGGCGCTGGCAATGAATGTACGCCGCCTGATGGATGATATCGGCCCCATCCTGATGATGGCCATTGTGGCGGTGGTGGTATGTACGGTAGCGGTCGGTTTTGTGGTCGACGCCGTGTCGTCTTACGGGATCGTGGCTTGCCTCTTGCTGGGCGCTATCGTGGCCACCACGGATCCGGTCGCAGTGGTGGGGATTTTTCGTGAGGTCGGCGCGCCCAAGCGCCTGACCACGCTGGTCGAGGGCGAGAGCCTGTTCAATGATGCCGCGTCGATCGCCCTGTATTCCGTGCTGCTTGCGGTGCTGGGCGGGACGGGGACATTGTCGGTCAGCGGCGTGTTCACCGATTTTGTCGTGCACTTTGTTGGAGGCGGTCTCGCAGGTTTTGCCATGGGGCGCGGCGCGTGTTTCCTATTTGCCTGGTTGCGAGGTTATCCGACTGCCGAGATCACCCTGACACTGACGTTGGCTTATCTGTCGTTTTTTATTTCCGAGCACTATCTGGGCGTATCGGGGGTGGTCGCGACCGTGATAGCTGGTCTAGTCGTAGGATCAACGGGGCGCACGCGCATGTCGCCCGTGACGTTCGAGCATCTGGCCAGTTCTTGGGAGCAATTCGGGTTTTGGGCCAATTCGCTGATTTTTATTTTTGCGGCGATGTTGGTTCCCAAATTGATGGCGGCGACCGATCTGCAAGAGTTGATGTTGGTGGTGGTGGTGTTTGTCGTGACGCTAGTGGCCCGAGGGGTGGTGGTATTTGGGCTATTGCCATTGCTGGGGTTGACGCGGTTTGGTACCAAGGTCAGCACACCGTACAAGACCGTGATGATGTGGGGTGGATTGCGGGGCGCCGTGTCATTGGCTCTGGCATTGGCGGTGACTGAGCAGAACGCGGTGCCCGAAGACACACGGCACTTTATCGCCGTTGTCACGACGGGCTTTGTGCTAGCGACCTTGTTCATTAACGGCATGACCTTGCGTCCGTTGATCCGCATGCTGGGGTTAAACCAGTTGTCCATGGCCGAACGCACCATACGCAATCAGGTGCTGGTGGTGGCACTGGCAGGTATCCAGGAAAAGACAAACGAAGTGGCCAATACTGACCACATCAATCCTGAGGCGCGTGATCGTATTAGTGCCGTGTTCGATGCCAGCCTGGCCAGCGTACATGATGGCCAGGTTAGCCAGATGACGGACGAGCAACGCGTTTCCGTGGGATTGGCCATCCTGGCGCAGCGCGAACAGGAACTGTTCTTTGACATTCTGAAAGCGCAGATTGTGGATTGGCGACTGGCCGAGTCCTTGTTGGCTCGCTCCGAGCGGCTCGAGGACGTCGTGCGGGCGGGGGGGCTGGCCGGTTTTGAGCGCGGCATGGTGGCGGACGTGCGTTATTCCATCGCGTTTCGCGTGGCCTTGCGCATGCACTACACGTTTGGGTTTCAGAGCTGGTTGGCCTATGAGTTGGGTCGGCGGTTTGCCAGTTTGCTGACCAAGCAATCTGTTGCACAGCGGTTGATCGTTTTTTCGCGTGAGCAGATCGCGCCGCTGTTGGGTGAGACAGCGGCTCAGAAGATTGTGGCGGTACATCAGCGCCGATTGGATTTGATCGGGCACGCGCTACAGGCGTTGAATCTGCAATATCCGTCGTACGCTTTGTGGCTGCAGGAAAGCTATCTGGGCCGCACCGCGCGAGAATTCGAGCGTATCCGTTACCACGACATGCTCGAACAATCCTTGATCAGCGGCGAGGTCTATGCCGATTTGATGGCTCAACTGAAAAGTCGCTGGCGCCATATCGACCGACATCCCCCTCTGGATATGGAATTGGGGGCGGCAGAGCTCATTACCCGCGTGCCTTTGTTCGAAGGCCTGAACGCGGATTCCCTGCGCGCCATCAGCAAATTGTTGAGACCTCGCCTGGCCCTGCCTGATCAGGCGATTCTGACACGCGGGCGGCACGGGCAGGAAATGTGTTTTGTGGCTTCTGGTGCCGTCGAGGTGCGGTTGCCCGACGGTACGACGGTCGAATTGGGCAGTGGCGAATTTTTTGGCGAATTGGCTCTTTTGGGCGAACTGGACGTTGTGCTGGACGTGCATTCGCGGGGATACAGCAAGCTGTTGATGCTGTCTCTACGCGACGTCCATGCGCTATTGGCGCGGGACGCGGATCTGAAAGACCGGGTCCAAGTCGTCGCCAAGCAGCGGCAGCGCGCCATCGAGGTCTGGAAGCAGTTCTCGGAGACAGGGGAGGTCACGCCGCCCACTGCGCCGACAGTGCCGCTCGATTCGTCTGCGTCATCTGTTCAGTCAGGCGCCGTTCGCCCGCCCGTTCCTCCGTCGACACCGAACGAGGCTTGAGGACTAGATTTCCCCATGAGCCCGGCGCCGCGTGATGTCTTCGAGGATTACCAGCGCGGCCTCCAGGGTGAACTCGCCGTCGATGATGCCGCGTACGGCTTCGGAAGTCGTGACATGGGTAATCTCCATGACCTCGCCATCCTGGTTGGCGGGTTGCGTATCCGGAGGCAGGACACAGGTGCTCGTTAGCAAATCTTCTACTTGATATCCCTCGGGCAGTCTGCGATGCATACGCAGTATTGTGCGTAGCGGTGAGCGTTGTGCCAGGCAGGCGGGCGCCAGGCCCGCCTCCTCCGCGCATTCGCGCAGCAGAGCGTCTTCCAGATCCTCCTTAGTGCCGACCAGGCCTCCAACCAAGGTATCCCACATACCGGGGTCAGTGGATTTGCTGAGCGCACGGCGCGCAATCCACAGGCGTCCGTCGGGCGTCCAGGCGTTCAAGTGCACGGCGCGGGTCAGCAGGCCCAGAGGCCGCATGGCGGCACGTTCGATGACGCCCAACCAGTCGTCCGCCGCAGTCACGTCCATCAGTTCGTTGCGCCAGCCGCGCAGGCAGTCCGCGCTGCGTAGCGTTTCGGCGACATGGGTCAACAGCGCATTGAGTTCGGGGCCAGCGGTAAACCCGGTGCCGATGCGCAGGGCATCGGCCTGTACCTGCACTTGGGGCACATGTTTGAGTGCATCACAGGCGGCGTGCGTCGCCCAGCCACAACAGCGATCCGCGATGTAGAGGGGGCGAGCCAACTCGGGTGGGTGCTCTTGTACACGCTGTGTTAACTGCGTATAAAGCGCGGCCAATTGGGCCGATTGGTCATGTAATTGGGAGGTCGACATAACCGAATTTTAGTGCACGCCGGACCCGCCAGCGAGGCAGTATCGACACAGTTGTGTATGATGCGAGAGCGCTGGATAACATTGGATAGGGTGCGTCCGCTATAATTCTGCGGTTCTTTGTGATTCGAGTGGGGCAAACCGGCTGCGAGTCAGTTTCGTACCTGCCGTCTTAATAATTGTGTGGATTCCGCCACTCGCAATCGAGCGAGTGCGGAAGAGCCCGCGACATGTTTCGGAGTAAGCATGAAGAAGTGGTGGAGAGGGATACTGGGCGCCTGTGTGTTGCTGTTCAGCTGTGCTGCAGGCGCGCAAGTACAAGATATGCCTGGCGGTCCCAGAGTTGATCAGCTTAATTTGCACGAAGGCGTTACCCAAATTGCACAAGATATCGTGTGGCTGCATTGGCTGCTGCTGATTATCTGTGGTGTGATTTTCATTGGCGTGTTCGGCGTCATGTTTTACTCTATCTGGGCGCACCGGAAATCACGCGGGCACCAAGCCTCCACGTTTCATGAGCATCTGGGTGTCGAAGTCGCCTGGACCGTCATCCCTTTCATCATCGTGATTGCCATGGCGCTGCCGGCCACCAGAACGGTCGTCGCCATGAAAGACACGTCCAGCGCCGATCTCACCATCAAAGCCACCGGCTATCAATGGAAGTGGGGCTACGAATACCTGGATGGCCCGGCCTCCGGGGTTAAGTTCCTGGCGACACTCTCCACGCCGCGCAGTCAAATTGATGGCCGCGAACCCAAGGGCGAGTTCTATCTGATGGAAACCGACAACCACGTGGTGGTGCCGGTCGACAAAAAGGTCCGCATCGTGCTGACGGCCGCCGACGTTATCCACTCCTGGATGATTCCTGACTTCGGCGTCAAGCAAGACGCGATCCCGGGGTTCTTGCGAGACGCCTGGTTCCGCGCGCAAAAGCCCGGTATTTATCGGGGGCAATGCGCCGAGTTGTGCGGCAAAGATCACGCTTTCATGCCCATTGTGGTCGAGGTTCTGCCTCAGGCCGACTATGACGCATGGGCCGAAGAGCAGAAAAAGAAAATGGCGGCCAACGCCGACGACCCCAACAAGGAATGGACCAAAGAAGAGCTCATCGCCCGTGGCGAAAAGGTCTTTGGCGCCAACTGTGTGGCTTGTCACCAGGCCAACGGCAAGGGCGTCCCGGGCTCCTTCCCTCCGCTGGACGGCGACAAGACAGTGTTGGGTCCCAAGGCTGAGCAGCTCAAGACGGTTCTGCATGGGCGGCCCGGTACGGCCATGGCGGCATTTGGCGGCCAACTGAATGACGTTGAAATTGCTGCGGTCATCACCTATACCCGTCACGCCTGGAGCAATGCGGGCAAGGGCGAAGACCCCGTGGTACAGCCCAAGGACTCTGTGGCGGCGCGCTGATTGCGCGCACTCCCCGTCCTATTGGTAGCAAACCCCGTTACGAGACATCTGCCGGCCTCTTGAACAGAGTTCGGCATACAGCAGGAAGGAGTCGATCATGAGCAGCGTCACAGTCGATCACGTGTCGCCCGGCCACGGCCACGGCCACGACCATGGCCACGATGAACATCACCACGCTATACCTACGGGCTGGCGCCGTTGGCTATTTGCCACCAACCACAAAGACATCGGGACGATGTATCTCATCTTCTCGTTCGTCATGCTGCTCGAGGGTGGCACGCTCGCCCTGCTGTTGCGCACCGAGTTGTTCGAGCCCGGTATACAGTTCTTCCAGCCTGAACTGTTCAACCAGTTCACCACCATGCATGGCTTGATCATGGTGTTCGGCGCCATCATGCCTTCGTTCGTCGGCTTTGCGAACTGGATGATTCCGTTGCAGATCGGCGCATCCGACATGGCTTTTGCCCGGATGAACAACTTCAGTTTCTGGTTGTTGCCGGTGGCTGCGATCATGCTGACTGCCTCGTTTTTTGTACCGGGTGGCGCCACGGCTGCTGGCTGGACCCTCTATGCGCCGCTTTCGACCCAAATGGGTCCGGGCATGGACCTGGCCATCTTTGCGGTGCACATCATGGGCGCGTCGTCCATCATGGGTGCGATCAACGTTATCGTCACCATCCTGAACATGCGCGCGCCTGGCATGACGCTGATGAAAATGCCGATGTTCTGCTGGACCTGGCTGATCACGGCTTTCTTGCTGATCGCCGTGATGCCGGTGCTGGCCGCCGCCATTACCATGGTGCTGACTGACCGCCATTTCGGCACCGGCTTTTTCAATGCCGCCGCCGGTGGCGACCCCGTGCTGTATCAACACGTGTTCTGGTTCTTCGGGCATCCCGAGGTCTACATCATGATTTTGCCGGCGTTTGGCATCGTGTCTGCCATCGTGCCGGCGTTTGCGCGCAAGAAACTGTTCGGCTATGCCTCCATGGTTTACGCCACGTCGGCGATTGCGGTGCTGTCGTTCATCGTATGGGCGCACCACATGTTCACTACCGGGATGCCTGTCACCGGCCAGTTGTACTTCATGTACGCCACGATGCTGATCTCCATCCCGACGGGCGTAAAAGTCTTCAACTGGATCGCCACCATGTGGCGCGGCTCGATGACGTTTGAAACCCCCATGCTGTTCGCGATCGGCTTCATTTTCGTGTTCACCATGGGCGGCTTCACCGGCCTGATCCTGTCGATTGCCCCGATCGACATTCAGGTGCACGACACG
Organism: Bordetella tumulicola; assembly: GCF_054779135.1. Taxonomy (NCBI): domain Bacteria; kingdom Pseudomonadati; phylum Pseudomonadota; class Betaproteobacteria; order Burkholderiales; family Alcaligenaceae; genus Bordetella; species Bordetella tumulicola. Next base: position 192,064 of record NZ_BAAGYU010000010.1, read on the forward strand.
TATTACGTGGTCGCGCACTTCCATTATGTGCTGGTGGCCGGTTCGCTGTTCGCGCTGTTTGGCGGTGCCTATTACTGGGTACCCAAGTGGACGGGCCGCATGTACAACGAAAAGCTGGGCAAGATCCACTTCTGGTCCACACTGATTTCGTTCAACGTCACGTTCTTCCCCATGCACTTTCTGGGTTTGGCCGGTATGCCGCGTCGTTACGTTGACTACGCCGCGCAGTTCACCACTTTCCACCAGATCGCAACGATCGGCGCTTTTTGGTTTGGTCTGTCACAGTTGATATTCCTGTACGCCATGTTACGTTGCTATCGTGGCAAGGGTGAAGTGGCTGCCGCCAAACCCTGGGAAGGCGCCGAAGGTCTGGAGTGGACTGTGCCCTCGCCGGCGCCGTTCCATACCTTTGAATTGCCCCCAGAAGTAAAGTAAGTCGATTGAGTACGCTGTCATGACTCCTGAACAACGCCGTCGCAACAAGACTGTCGGGCTGATTCTGCTGGTATTGGTGCTGGCCCTGTTTGCCTGGACATTCTTTCGCGGCTCGGCCATCCTGACTGGCACGGCCATCAAGTAGAGGGAGTGATGACACACGACATTCGGGACGCATCGCAGCGCAAGCTGAACTTCCTGCAAACACTGAAGGCGGTGCTGTGGGGAATGTTCGGTGTGCGCCGGGCAGCGGGTTACGAAGAGGATGCAGGCAAACTCAACCCCGTGCATCTGATCGTGGCGGGTGTGCTGGCCGGTGTGATTTTTGTGTCGGTGCTCGTCTTGATCGTGCGCTGGGCCGTCGCGAGTTTGAGCTAAGCAACAAGCATTTCAACAAATCAGTACCAGGGAGAAGACCATGAGTGCAAGCCACTCGGTTCAAGGAAAAGAAGCACCGTACTACTACGTACCGGCGGATTCCGCTCATCCTGTGCGCACGGCGGTGGCGCTGCTGGCGATGGGGCTCGGTGCCGCAGCTTGGGTCAATGACGTCAGCTGGGGTAAATGGCTGGTGCTGGCGGGTGTGCTCGGCTTGATTACTGTCTTGTATTTCTGGTTTGGCGATGCCATCCAGGAATCCGAGGCAGGAATGAACAGCAAGCGCATCGACCTGTCGTATCGCTGGGGCATGAGCTGGTTCATTTTTTCCGAGGTCATGTTCTTTGCGGGCTTTTTTGGCGCCCTTTGGTATGTGCGGACGATCACCACGCCGTGGCTGGGTGATCTGGACCACAAGTTGATGCTATGGCCTGACTTCCAGGCTGCTTGGCCTAACTTTGGTCCGGCAGGGGTCGTCGAGCATTTCCAGACGGTCGGCCCGTTTTGGTTGCCCACCATCAACACGGCATTGTTGTTGACCTCCGGTGTGACACTGACGATTGCTCACCATGCCTTGCGTGAAAATCATCGTCGCAAAACCATATTCTGGCTGGCCGCCACCGTGATCCTGGGTTTCGTCTTCGTGGCGTGCCAGGCATACGAATATCACCACGCCATTACCGAACTGAACCTGAAGTTCAACTCGGGCGTATATGGCTCGCTGTTCTACATGTTGACAGGGTTCCACGGCTTCCACGTCATCATGGGGGCGACCATGCTGACCGTGATCCTGATTCGTTTGTTGCGCGGGCACTTTACCGCCGATCATCACTTTGGCTTCGAGGGCGCAGCCTGGTATTGGCACTTTGTCGACGTCGTCTGGCTGGGCTTGTACCTGTTTGTATATTGGTTCTGATCGCTGGCATAGATAACGAATGCCCCCGAAAGGGGGCATTCGCACGCCTGGGGCCACCTCGCTGGCGAGATATCCTGCGGCCGTTAACGATACCCTGTACTCTCTATCCAGCCCAGGTGATGGGCGAGTAGAACGAACAGAAACAGGGCGACAGATAGTCCGATACGCACGGTTAGCGCGTTGACGGTTCGATTGGTCGTGCCCTTGTCCTTCATCAGGTAGATCAGCGCAGAGGCAAGGCTGGCCAAGATCCCGATGAATGCCAAGACGACAAAAATACGCATTTTGGCCTCCGGGTAAAACGGAATTATTGCAGACATGGCTCATTCAGTCCGGCGAATCGTGACAGCTTTGGTGCTGCTGGGCGTGGCCGTCGCCATATTAGCCTCGCTGGGGGCTTGGCAACTGCGCCGCGCCGACGAGCGCCGCGCAATCCAGGCCGCAATTGAAGCAGGCAGGGCGCAACCGCCCTTAGCATTGAGGCCCACGACGCCTTCGGCCGAATTGACTGCCTGGCGGCCCGCCCAGGCCACGGGTGAGTGGTTAAATCAATACAGCGTATTGCTGGATAACCGCAATCAGGCGGGCAAGCCTGGCTATTGGCTGGCCACGCCCTTGCTGCTGGATGCGGCGAGCCGCCACGCGGTGTTGGTGCTGCGGGGCTGGTTGCCACGGACCTTGCCGGGTCAACGCCCGCAACTGCCCGATACCTCGGGGGGGGCGCTGTCCGTGGTGGGCGAATTGACTGACCGTGTGCCGCGCCTGTTTGAAGTCTGGTCGTTGGGGGGCGAGTCGCAAGGCCAGTTGCCCACGACACTACCGATGGCCGATGGCAGCGTGCCGCAAGTCCAGAATCTGGCGTTGACCGCCTACGCTCAATCCACCGGCCTGAGGCTGCTGCCTACCGTGCTGATGCAAACGCGCGGTGAGGATACACTGGTGCGCGATTGGCCTCAGCCATCGGTGGATTACAACCAGAATCAGGGTTACGCCTTGCAATGGTTTTCATTTGCCGCAATTGCCGCAGTGGCCTGGCTGGTGGTGGCCTGGCGTGCCCTACGTCGCCGCAAGCCCTCCTAGGCTCAACGATTTACAGGAAAGTATTCGTGGCTCAAGTTACTCCAACCGTCCCTCGTAAAAAGCGTTCGCTTACGCCACTGATTGTGGTGTTTCTGTTCACCCTGGCCCCGGTGCTGGCGGCGTTTGTCTTGTATAACAACCCCCAATGGTGGCCTGACAGTGCCAGCAATTACGGGTCGCTGATCGAGCCGCAGCGTCCCATGCCCGACGCGAGCGAGCTGCAATTGACTACCCTGGACGGCAAGCCTTTTGATCTGCAAAGCTTGACGGGCAAATGGTTACTGCTCAGTGCGGGTGAGGCAGCTTGTCCGGAGTCATGCGCTCGCAAGCTCTTTATCACGCGTAATTCGCACGCCAGCCAGGGCAAGAACGTCGATCGTCTGGCGCGTGTCTGGTTTATTACCGACGACGCCGAAGTCCCCGAGAAGGTACTACAGGCCTACCAGGGCACTGTCATGGTGCGTGCCAAGCCCGAGCAATTGGCGCGTTTCCTGCTGGCCGACGATGTCACGGCGAATCTGCTGGACCCCATTTGGATCATCGATCCGTTGGGCAATCTCATGCTGCAGTTTCCCCCTGACGCCGATGGCGTCAAAGTGCGTAAAGACATCAGCAAGCTGGTTTACAACTCGCGCATTGGTTGACTGCCGGTTTTACTATGCAACACATCAAACAACGCTACCGCAAGCTGGTTTTCTTTACCTGGTTTTTGACGCTGGACCTGATCATGTTCGGCGCATTCGTACGCCTGACGGACTCCGGTTTAGGGTGCCCCGATTGGCCCGGTTGCTACGGCAACGCCACCCCTCTGGGCGCTATGAACGATATCCATCAAGCGGCTCAGGCGATGCCTTTTGGACCGGTCACGCTCTCGAAGGCCTGGATCGAAATGATCCATCGCTATGTCGGAGCCTTCTTGGGCATGTTGATCATTGCCATTGTGTACATGGCTTGGCGCTATCGGCGTGAACTGGGTCGCTCCCCGGCTTTGGCCATCGTGACGCTGATCGCCGTCTGCATACAGGGGGCCTTTGGCGCCTGGACCGTGACACATAAGTTGATGCCTGTCGTCGTGACCTCGCACTTGGTACTGGGGTTGTCGCTGCTGGCGTTGATGACCTGGCTGTCTGCCCGTGAGCGTCCGCACGCGCCCCTACCTACCGCCGCCATTCGTTGGCGACCTTGGCTGATCGGGGGTGTGGTGCTGCTGGCCGTGCAGGTTTTCCTGGGCGGTTGGGTCAGCACCAATTACGCGGCGCTGGCCTGCCTGGACTTTCCGACCTGCCATGGCGAATGGCTGCCAGACATGGATTTCAGTAATGGGTTCTCGGTGATCCGTGGGCTGGGGGAATTACCCTCTGGCGAAATGATTTCCCAGCACGCCCTGACGGCGATTCACTGGGTGCACCGCAATTTCGCGTTTGTTGTGTTGATTTATCTGGGCCTGCTCGCTTGGCGTTTGCGGGCCGAGCCGGGCCTGAGAGGGCCGGCCACCCTCACGCTGGTACTATTGGCGGCGCAGTTGGGCACAGGGTTGACCACGATTTTTTTCCAGTGGCCGTTGCTGATCGCTGTGTTACATAATGGGGGAGCTGCCGGGCTGACCCTCGCCTGCGTTGTCATGCTGGTGCGACTGTCCAGCGCCGGCCGGCCCGCCTTGGCGGCATAATTTGCGTTGGCGTTTAAAATAACCTCATTATGTCCAGTCTTGCCGCTCCTCAATCCGGCTTAATACGCCAGTATCTCGTGCTGACCAAACCGCGCGTGACTCAACTGGCCGTGTTCTGCGCCTTTATCGGCATGTTCCTGGCTGTGCCAGGGATACCCGATCTCAATCGTGTCGTTTTTGGCACGTTGGGTATCTGGCTCTTGGCCGCCGCCGCCTTTGCCATGAACTGCCTGATCGAACAGGAAGTCGATGCGCGCATGTTGCGCACCGCTCGCCGTGCGACGGCGCGTGGCACGATTTCCTCCACTCAGGTCATCGCCCTGTCAGGCCTGCTCGGCGGGGTTGGCATGTTGGTGTTGTATCACCTCGTCAATCCACTGACCATGTGGCTGACGTTTGCCACCTTTGTGGGCTACGCGGTTATCTACACGATCATTCTTAAACCGCGTACCCCGCAAAATATCGTCATTGGTGGTTTGTCGGGCGCCATGCCGCCGGCCCTGGGCTGGGCGGCCGTTGCCGATACCGTGCCCGCTGAGGCGTGGCTATTGGTGCTGATCATCTTTATCTGGACGCCGCCGCATTTCTGGGCGCTGGCCCTGTATCGCAGGCACGACTACGTCAAGTCTGGCCTGCCGATGTTGCCGGTCACACACGGGCAGCAATACACACAACTACAGATTTTGCTCTACAGCGTGGCGTTGCTGACCACCACGATCTTGCCCTACATCATTCGCATGAGCGGGGTGTTGTACCTGAGCTGTGCGCTGGTATTGGGCGCTATTTTTGTGGGCTACGCCTGGCAACTCTATCGAAAATATAGCGACGCGCTGGCACGCCGGCTGTTCCGATATTCGATTTTGTATCTGTCGCTGCTGTTCTTGGCCTTGTTGGTGGACCATTGGGTCACCTTGTTGATTTGATTCGGGAGATTCAGTTTCATGTCCGTGTTTTTTACCCAGCGTCGCGCCGTGCTGCGTGGTGCGACCGCAGTGGTATTGGCGGGTGCCCTGTCGGCCTGCAGTGACCCCGCCCCCAGTTTCAAGGGTAATGACATCACTGGCACGGGGTTGGGTAAAGCACTGGCATTGAATGACCACAATGGCGAGGCACGTACGCTGCAAGATTTCGAAGGCAAAGTCATGGTGGCCTTTTTTGGTTTTACCCAGTGTCCCGACGTTTGCCCTACCGCATTAGCCGAACTGTCGCAGGTCATGGAGAAACTCGGTCCCGACGCCGACCGCGTGCAGGTACTGCTGATTTCCGTCGATCCTGAGCGGGATACACCTGAAATTCTCAAACAATACGTGACATCGTTTGACCCGCGCTTTCTAGGCCTGACGGGTACGCCGGATCAGGTCAAAAAGACCGCGGCGTCATTCAAGGCGTATTACGCCAAAGTGCCGACCGACAACGGCGCGAACTACACAATGGATCACACGGCGGCGTTTTATCTGTTTGACGGCAAGGGCGAGTCGCGCGTACTGGCCAATAGCACGATTGGCGTCGACGCCATGGTGCACGACATCAAGGCGCTGCTTGGTTAAGCGCAATCACTCGGTGCCGCCACTGGCCGCGCGCCAGGCCTGATAAGCCGACAGCGCGGCGGGCGGCAACTCAGCTGGCGTGATTTCGCGCCGATGACTCATGATCATCAAGGCATACGGCGTCGCCAGGGCAGCAGCCTCGGCGCACAGGCGTGACTCTTCCCCCTGTGAGGGCTGGCGGGTACGCCAATAATTAATCACCTGCTCCAGCTCGGGCAAAGAAATGGGCTTGTCCATACGGTCATTGTCCCAGAATCGGATGCTGTGGCAAGAGGTTGCGCCTTGCAAAGCGTCACGTTCGCAACACGCCGATACCGCGCGTAGGCGCGTTACGCCCAGCCGTAATCCTGATAGGGGTATCATCTAAATACCCCAGTTCCCGCGTTGGGCGATCATGCCCGCATCGGGATGATCAACTGCTGCCGCGCTAAGCATGGCTCCTGGAGATTGCATGTCTACGTCCAAAAACAATCCCTTTGTATTGCCCGGCTTAGGGCAGGATGGCGATCTTTCCGGCAACCCGCTCCTGGCCAGTATGGAAATGATGCGCAAAGCATGGTCAGACCTGGCGGGTCCGGGCGGGTTGGCACAGTCGCTGCCGATGGCGCCACCGATGAATCTCGACGACCTCGAGCGCCGCATTAACGAACTGCGCACTGTGGAAAGCTGGTTGCGTATGAATCTGTCCATGCTGAGTAGCGCCATCCAGGGGATGGAGGTGCAGCGTTCCACCATCACTACGCTGCGCTCGTTTGTGGCAGGCGCCGCCAAAGGTGCAGATGCATCTCCGCTAGAGGTGGTGCTGGGGCTCAAACCTGCTGCTCCGGCTCAACCTGCGGCATCAGCCCAAGCCTCTGCCCCGGCCTCGGATGACAAGGCCCGCGCATCGACAGATGCCGATGCGGCCAACATGGCAGATCAGGTGAGCCAGGCGGCACAATCGGCCTCGCAGGCGTGGTGGAGCCTGTTGCAGCAACAGTTCAACCAAATCGCGACGGCCACGGCATCCAGCATGCCGGATGCCGCTGCGATGCAGAAAGCCGCCACGCAAGCCGCAGCCCAGGGTGCAACCGCAGCCACGGCTGCCCCTCAGCCGGCGGCCCGCAAGCGGGCACCGCGCAAGACGGCGGCGAAACGTGCGCCAGCCGCACCCAAGTCCTGAATTTTCCGTTCAATCGTGCGGCAGGCTGTCTGGCCGCCGCCCTTATCATTTCGATCACACTTTCATCGCTATGCTAAACGTCGTTATTCTTGCTGCCGGATTGGGCAAACGTATGCAGTCCGATCTTCCCAAAGTCTTGCATTCCTTGGCGGGAAAACCCATGCTCGCGCATGTGCTCGATAGCGCCAGCCAGTTGAACCCCAGTCGTATCGTTGTCGTCGTGGGTCATGGCGCCGAGCGCGTCCGCGCGGCCTTCGAGGGTTTCGAGGGCTTGAGCTTTGCGTTGCAACAACCTCAGCACGGTACCGGCCACGCGGTGCAGCAGGCCGTTCCGCTCTTGCAAGAAGACGGTAACGATGACGTGACGCTGGTGCTATACGGAGACGTACCGCTAGTGCAACCCGAGACACTGCGCCGTCTGCTCGAGGCTCGTGGGCAGGGGGCAGCGGTGTTGACCGAAGTGCTGGATGACGCAACCGGTTATGGCCGCATCGTTCGTAACGACGAAGGTCACGTGATCCGCATCGTCGAGCACAAGGACGCCAGCGAGGCCGAGCGCGCCATTCGCGAAGTCAACACCGGCATCCTGGCCGCGCCGACGGCACAGCTCAAAGACTGGTTGAGCCGTATCGACAACAACAACGCACAGGGCGAGTACTACCTGACCGACATCGTGGGATTGGCGGTGGCCGACGGGGTGTCCGTCGGTGCCGCACAGCCCGACGCCGGTTGGGAAACGCTGGGTGTTAACAGCCGCGTGCAGCAAGCCGAGCTGGAACGCCGCTGGCAGCAGGAGCAGGCGCGTCGCTTGCTTGAGGCCGGCGTCACGCTGGCGGATCCGGCACGTTTCGATGTGCGTGGCACGCTGACCTGCGGGCGCGATGTGTTTATCGATGTTGGCTGCATTTTTGAAGGTCAGGTCGAGCTTGCCGATGGGGTCCGTGTCGGGCCGCACTGCGTTCTGCGCGACGTTTCCGTGGGCACAGGGACGCAGATTGAGGCGTTCAGTCATATCCAGCAGGCCGTCATTGGCAGCGATGCGCGTATCGGCCCGTACGCCCGTCTGCGTCCGGGTGCGCAATTGGGTGATCGCACCCATGTGGGCAACTTCGTGGAAATCAAAAACAGCGTGCTTGATGTCGATAGCAAAGCCAACCATTTGGCCTACATCGGTGACGCCGACATTGGCGCCCGGGTCAACGTGGGTGCTGGCGCGATTACCTGCAATTATGACGGTGCGAATAAATTCCGCACCACTATCGAGGACGACGCTTTCATCGGCTCGGATACGCAGTTGGTGGCCCCTGTTCGCGTGGGCCGCGGTGCCACGTTGGGTGCGGGAACCACACTGACGAGTGATGCGCCAGCCGGTCAGTTGACCATCTCGCGCGCCCGTCAAACCACCATCGAGGGTTGGCAGCGCCCCCAGAAAAAATCGTGAGCGTGGCTCCTCCGGCATCATCAGAGCCTGGCCCCAGTCAGGCGCTCCCCGACGGCTTGCCTGTACCCCGGCGGTATTGGGCAGCCGCGACGATGCTCACTGGCATAAGTCTTGCCGTACTGGACACGAGCATCGCCAACATCGCCCTGCCCACGATCGCTGCGGATCTGCACGCCAAGCCCTCGCAAGCGGTGTGGGTCGTCAACGCCTACAACCTGTCGGTGGTGATGCTGCTGCTGCCGTTGTCCGCGCTGGCCGAACGTATCGGCTTTCGGCGCATGTTTTCGATAGGGTTGGTCCTGTTTACCGTCGCGTCGCTTTGCGGTGCCCTCTCTTCCTCTCTATGGCAATTGACGGCCGCGCGGGTGGTACAAGGGATTGGCGCTGCCTCGCTGATGTGCATGTTTGGTGGCCTGCTGCGCAACATCTATCCGTTGCGGATGCTAGGGCGCGGGATCAGCTTGAATGCCACCACGGTGGCCATCATGTCGGTGATTGGGCCGAGCATCGGTTCGGTCATCCTGGAGATCGCCCATTGGCGCTGGATCTTTGCCATCAACCTGCCATTCTGTGTGGCCGTCATGTTTGGCCTGCGTTATTTGCCCGAGGTCCCGCGTACCAACGTAAAGCTCGACTGGTTGAGCGCCTTGCTGTGTATGTTGACGCTGGGCATATTCATTTCTGGCGTTGACGTGCTGGGCCAAAGCATTTGGCATGGATTGTTGATGATTGCAGTGGCCGCCGGCGCGGGGTATTTGCTGGTGCGTCGAGTCCGCCATTTACCCGCACCCTTGGTGCCAGTGGACCTGTTGCGTATTCGGCCCGTGGCGTTTGCGGTTGCGGCTTCCGCGTGCACGTTCGCGGCACAAATGGCCTCATTCGTCTCGTTACCGTTTTACTTTCAGCAGATACTGGGACGTTCCTATCTGGAAATCGGCATGCTCATGGGGGCGTGGCCCGTGGGGACAGCAATCGTGGCGCCCGTCGCCGGGCGGCTGTCCGACCGTTATTCGGCCGCCGTCCTCAGCGGTTCAGGGGCAGCGGCCATGGTGATTGGCCTTGCCACGCTGGCCTTCCTGCCGCTTAACGTGAGCAACGTATGGATCATGACGGCCATGTGTGTCGTCGGAATGGGCTTTGGATTTTTTCAAACGCCCAATAATCGCGCCATGCTTTCCTCCGCACCGCGTCAACGTAGCGGTGCGGCAGGCGGTATGCAGGCGACGACCCGGGTATTCGGTCAAAGCTTCGGTACCGCGCTGGTCGCCATTGCCTTTGGACTTGGAACGCACGGACCCGTCGTGGCCGTGCTTCTGGCGACACTCTGTGCCGCGCTGGCCATCGCGGTCAATGTCGTACGGGTGAAGAAGGTGTCGACAGGCAAACCGGGGTAGCGTGGCCATTGCGACGCCTCTCTATAATGCGGCGAATGACCTCTTCAGGCGCTGCGCATGAAAATTCTGCAACTCAACTTCGAAAAAGGCTGGCGTGGCGGCGAACGTCAAACGTTGTATTGCATGCGCGCCTTCCGTGCGGCGGGGCACGTTGTCGAGCTCCTGTGTCGCTCGGGTGGCCCCCTCGAGGCACGCGCGATCGAAGAAGGTTTCGTCACGCACGGCGTGCGCAACGTGCCGGGGCAGTTGGCCTACCTGGCCCGGGCAGGGCGCCATTTCGACGTTATTCATGCACAGACGGCCAACACTATCACCTGGGCGGTGCTGACCAAGGCGCTGCACAAACGGCCTGTCGTGTTCTCCCGGCGTACCTCATTCGAAGTCAAGCCCAACGAAGAATGGAAGACAGGCGCCAAATGGCGGCGGGTCGACTGCTTTGTGGCCATTAGTGAAATGGCCGCATCAGAGCCACGCCGTCTGGGCATCGATCCTGTCATCATCCGCAGCGCCGTCGAGCCACACGCCGTCGATACCCGCAACGTCGAGGGCCTAGTGGCCGAATTGGGATTGCAGGGCAAAAAAATTCTCGCCACCTCCGCCGCCCTGATCCGCGACAAAGATCCGGTCACTCTGATTCGCGCGGTGGGCGAGCTTGCGCGCACGCGCAGTGACTTTGTTTTCGTTCACTTTGGCGCCGGCGGCGATCGCGAGGCCGAGTCGCGCGCCGAAGTTCAAGCCTTGGGATTACAAGATGTCTATCTATTTGCCGGCTTTCGCAAAGGAATCGAAGACTACTACAGCATCTTTGACGTCTTTGTCATGAGTTCGATGGAGGAGGCTCTAGGCAGCAGTGTCCTGGACGCCTTTTTGCAACGTGTGCCCGTTGTCTCCACCGATGCCGGTGGCCTGAAAGAAAGCCTGGCCGACGGACGCGGCGTGTTGTGCGCAGTGGGGGACTTTCAGGCCATGGCCCAAGGCATGATCCGTTGTTTGGACGATGTCGCATTCCGTGCCGATTGCACGCAGCGCGCCTACGACTACGTACGCACCGAACACGATGTCACAGAGATGGGACGCCGATATCTGGCGCAGTTCGAGCGTTTGCTGACCGCACGCTAAACCCTGCCTAGCTAGGCATCGGGCACCTCGATTCGCGTGTCGAACTTCGCTCGATGCACGGAAAAAAACGTGCGAACATTGCGCACGTTCGCTTGCGCCGTAAACGCCCGGTGCACCAGTGCGTGATAGGCAGGCATATCACGCACCTGAGCCACCACGACAAAATCCGGCCCAGTCGACACGCGATAGCACTGCAATACGGCGGGCTCGTCTACCAGACTGCGCTCAAACGCCTCCAACTTTTCGGCAGCCTGTACATCCAGCGTGATCTCCACAATTGCGGTCAGGTTGCTGCCCAGCTTTTCCGGCGCCAGAATCGCCACTTGCCGGGCGATTACCCCCGTCTCCACTAATCGTCGCACGCGTCGCAGGCAGGTCGGTGCCGAGGCATGCACGCGCGCGGCCAGCTCCTGATTGGTCAGCGCGCAGTCGTGCTGCAGCTGATTCAGGATGCGGCGATCCAAATCATCTAAATCTACGGGATTCGCGTTGTTGTCTCGCATTTTTATTTCATATTAAGTGGCAAATATGGAATTATATTTAATCACGATTCTGTAAGAAAATAAATTTTCATATATAACCAAATAAAGAAATCAAATTTCATCGTATCCATAGCACAATGCGCCTCATAGATACATTAACGGAGGTCTCCTCATGTGCGGCATTGTTGGCGCCGTCGCCCAGCGCGACATCACCCCCATCCTGGTCGAAGGTCTCAAGCGGCTGGAGTATCGCGGCTACGACTCGTGCGGCGTGGCGCTGTACATGGATGGACAGTTGCGCCGTACGCGCAGCACGCAGCGCGTTGCCGAGTTGGGCGACCAGATTTCCCAAGACAAGCTGTCTGGCTTTACTGGCATTGCCCATACCCGGTGGGCCACTCACGGTGTGCCCGCCACGCACAATGCCCACCCGCATTTTTCGCACCTGGGTAACGACGAGCCCCGTATCGCGCTCGTGCACAACGGCATCATCGAAAACCACGACGACTTGCGCGCCGAGCTGCAAGCCTCCGGCTACGTCTTCGAGAGCCAGACCGACACCGAAGTCATCGCGCATTTGGTTAACCACCTGTACAACGGTGACCTGTTCGACGCTGTGCAACAAGCCGTTCGTCGCCTGCAAGGCGCCTACGCGATTGCCGTGTTCTGCCGCGACGAACCGCACCGCGTGGTTGGTGCCCGCCAGGGGTCGCCCCTAGTAGTGGGCGTGGGCCAAAACGAAAACTTTCTTGCCTCTGACGCTCTGGCGTTGGCCGGCACCACGGACCAGATCATCTATCTGGAAGACGGTGACGTCGTCGATCTGCAACTGTCGCGTGTCTGGATTACCGACATCGACGGCAAGCCCGTCGAGCGCGAAGTCCACAACGTGCAAGTGCATACGGGTGCCGCCGAGCTCGGCCCCTATCGCCACTACATGCAAAAGGAAATCTTCGAGCAGCCGCGTGCCGTGGGCGACACGTTGCAAGACATCGAGGCCATCACGCCTGATCTGTTTGGCGACGGCGCACACAAGATTTTCAAGGACATCGATTCATTGCTCATCCTGGCTTGCGGCACCAGCTACTACGCCGGCTTGACCGCAAAGTACTGGATCGAGTCCATCGCCAAGATCCCTGTTTCCGTCGAAATCGCCAGCGAATACCGTTACCGCGATAGCGTACCCAACCCGCGTTCGCTCGTCGTCACCATTTCTCAGTCCGGTGAAACCGCCGACACCCTGGCCGCGTTGAAACACGCACGGTCGCTAGGCATGGAAAACACGCTGACTATCTGCAACGTGTCTACCAGCGCCATGGTGCGCGAATGCAAACTGTCGTACATCACGCGCGCCGGTGTTGAAATTGGTGTGGCATCCACCAAAGCCTTTACGACGCAATTGACGGCCTTGTTCCTGCTCACGCTAGCGCTGGCCCAGGGCCGTGGCACGGTGACACCTGAGCAAGAAGCCGAGCACCTGAAAGCATTGCGTCACCTGCCCGCAGCCATCGGTTCGGTCCTGGCGCTCGAGCCGCAAATCATGGCGTGGGCCGATCGCTTTGCTACCAAAGAAAATGCCCTGTTCTTGGGCCGAGGTATGCACTACCCCATCGCTTTGGAAGGTGCGCTCAAACTGAAGGAAATCAGCTATATCCACGCCGAGGCCTATCCCGCCGGAGAACTCAAGCACGGCCCCCTGGCGCTGGTCACGGACCAGATGCCGGTCGTCACCATCGCGCCGCGCGATGCCTTGTTGGAAAAACTGAAATCGAACATGCAAGAAGTCCGCGCGCGTGGCGGTGAACTGTACGTGTTTGCGGATGCGGATAGCCGCATCGCTAGCGACGACGGCGTGCACGTCATCCGGATGCCGGAACATTACGGCGTGCTGTCACCGATCTTGCACACGATTCCCTTGCAACTGTTGTCTTATCACACGGCATGCGTGCGCGGCACGGATGTGGACAAGCCGCGGAACTTGGCTAAGAGCGTGACAGTGGAGTAGGGGGCGTCAGGTTTTTTGACTATCTATGAAGACGGTACCTGCTAACGCAAGCGCGAGTATGGGGTCCGCACCGTTCGCGAACCTTGATCACGCTGTCGTCATTCTTGCGCTTGTAAGCCACGCGCGTTATCAAACATGAAACCGTAAGCCTGCTAATCTTTCAGTCCCGGCGTAGCGGTATTGCGCCATTTTCTCCTTTTATGAAAGTAGCCATGACACTCTCCATGTACGATGCATCCATCCCCGTTTTCAAGCAAATGCTCACGGCGCTGTCCGACGTGCTCAAGAAAGCCGAAGCCCATGCGATCGAGAAAAAGATCGAGCCGGTTGCGCTACTCCAGTCGCGCCTGTTTCCCGACATGTTGCCCTTTGTCCGCCAGGTTCAGATCGCGGTTGATTTCAGCAAGGGTGTGAGCGCGCGTCTGGCCGGAATCGAGGTGCCTTCGTGGCCCGAAACCGAAACGTCCTTCGCTGAATTGCAGGCCTTGATCACCAAGGCGCTGGCCCATTTGGACAGCGTCACGCCCGAGCAGTTCGTCCAGAGCGAAAGCCGCGAGATCGTGCTGCGGCCCGGCACGCCCAAAGAGAAGACGCTTGTGGGTCGTGTTTACCTACTGCAGTACGGCCTGCCGCAATTCTTTTTTCACGTGACCACCGCTTATGCATTGCTGCGCCACAACGGTGTGGAGATCGGCAAGCGTGACTTCATGGGTACGTATTAAAAAGCCGTGTAAAGGTGGTGCGCTTCATCAGTCGAGATTGCGCCAATGTCATGGTGTCGCGCCGGCGCGTGGTTGCGGTGCAGACCAGGTGATCCACCGGGCCTGATTCTTCAAAAAGCTGCTGCACTTGCGCTTCGCTCGTCACATCCGCTGGATGCAAGCGGGGCGCGCCAAACGCTCGCAGCCGCTCGCACGCCGCATCGAGCTTGTCGCGGGATCGGCCCACGATCAGCACCTCGCAACGCATTGTCGGATGCCAGCAGGGTCTCACCGAGTTTGATTCTGTGAGCTAGCGCTCTCTTCTTTCACAAACTTCCATTTCCCCACCATTGCGTCGTAAGCAAAAACCATAGGATTCGAGGTGCCCAGGGCCTTGTTTTCGACTGCGCAGCGATACTGTTCGCCCGTCGGTTCACAAGCGCCGATTGCTACTTCCTTATCGAGTGCTTTTTGTAGATCGGCTGCACCTTGAGTGGTCGCGTACCGATCGTACAGTGCTTGCTTAACTTGTTCACTCGTCGGGCCGGCAGCATGGGCGGTGCCGACAGCGACCAGTGCATACAACGCAAGAACGCTTTTTTTCAGCATGTAGTGCTCCTTATTTAATGAAATAATGTCAGGCGCGAAAAAAACTGGCGAGCGTGGGACTTCAACCACTGTACGTCTGCGCACGCCAAAGACGTCGCACTAAGCAAAACAACACCGCTCGCTATTTACCCGCCGCCCCTTGCAATGGTGGCGGGATGATTAGCCCCAAGAATCGACTCGGTTATATACGCCCACCGCAGGAAATAGCAATGAAACCTATCTCATGTCTGCTTTATTGCACGCTTGCATTCGTTATCCTACCCGGCTGTACGACCGGCGAAGAGCAAGTGGCTAAAGATCTAGAAAACTTGCCCGGCGTCACATGTACGATTGGCGCACACGATCAGACACATTGCGGCCCTGACAGTCTGAAAGCCACTCAGACACCCTATCCGTAAATAATCTTTGCTTCGCTCGCTCGAGAATACGCAGCGGTAAAAGGCCATCCTAGTTGTACATGTCCGGGGTGACGGCACAGCTAATACGTCAATAAAGTCACTACCAGTACAACTCCACGTCACGTATATGCAGGAAAATTGCATCTTCAAACCGTTAAAAGCGGTAGACGACACCAAAACCGGCTTGAGGCTGCAAGCGCCAGTCTTTCTCGTTGCTGCCCCATTGCTGATTGGAGTATTTCACCTGCACAAAAACATTGGCTGAGAATGTTTTGTTGAAGTTGTAGGTAAGGTTAAGCTGGGGCAGCGCAAACAGGTCATACGCGTCCTTGTAGTTGCCATCCATCACTGTGGGCGAGAGCCACTGGTACATATCGTCGCCTGCCAGGAAGGGATCCCAGGCCGCTCGACGGTTGGACATGACATAGGGGTCGAGGCCTCCTGCAAAATTGAAGGCCAACGATGTTCGGTCATTGAACTGGTGCAGGGTCTTTGAATACTCTAGCCACGCTGACAGCATGAAGTAGGTGGCGCTTTTGTATGTGCTAGTGTCGTTGCTGATGGCGAAGCTGCCGCTGTACCAATCCTTGAAAACATAGGCGTTCAGGGTAATGGAAAAATTCGCCGGCAGATCCCAACTGGTGAGTAGACCCAACCCGGCAGTATTTACCGTGCCCGAAGGACCGCTGACATTGGTGCCATAGATATACATAGGCGCGAGCGCAAACTGGGTCGGCTGGATGTATTCATTGGAAGGCAGATACTTGGAAAAGTCGAAAACTGTCTGTCCCATCACATAGCCCTGGCTGCTATTGTCGAAATTGCTCTGGGTTTCTACCTTGAGTGATGACGACCAATTCACCTTGGATGCGCCCAGGTTGCCGTAGGCGTAGTTCAGGGTGCCTGAGGGTTCGCTGTAGTCGTTGTTCTGTTGCTTGGCGCCACCGGTGTACGAATAAAGGTTCCAGGTGCGATCCCACTCGAGGTCCACGCTCCACTTGGGGGAGAACTGGTAGTTCAATACCAGCGACGGATGCGAGGTGGCGGTTTGGTAGTTTCCCGAATCACCGTAAAAGGTTTGAGTCAGGCCCAAGCTGCCATTGGGCCTGAACTCCGTGGCCTGCGCAGATCCCGAAGCCAGCAGGACCATCCCCAATACCTTAGAACAACGTGTCATTTACTTTTGCCGGAGTGAAGTGGCTGCGTGTGCCTGGTTGCCGGCCTGGCCTATAGGGTGATCTTCCCGGTATACAACATCCATATCACGACAATATCGGCTATCAGCAAGATGGCGACGTAGAGTTTCTCTAGCCCTTCGAAGATCGGCTTGCCATCTTTCTTTTCTTTGCGCGACCAGATGAATACAGGCAGACCGAAAGTCAAAAGGATCGGGACCAGGGCCAGGTAGTTGAGTTCGCTGGCGTAGAAGATGAAAAGGCAGAAAAGCACGCCCATGATGCCGCTGATGAGCGCAAGCGTCATGCCTTTGTTCGAGTACTTCTTGTACTCGTGGGTGAGGCAAAGCTTGGCCATATAAAGCGTGGTGGTGATGTATGCGGGTACCACCATCAGCGCGCTGATGTTGTACATCGTGTTCCAGGCATTGTTGGAGAAATACACCAACAGCATGGCGGCCTGCATTACGCCGCTGCTTACCCAAAGCGAGACGCTGGCTGCGTCGTTCTTGTTGGTTCGGGCAAACGCCTTGGGAAACGCTCCGTTTTGTCCGGCCGCCATGGGAATTTCGGCGCAGAGCATGGTCCATGCCAGCCATCCAGCCAGCACTGAAACAATCAGCCCGGCATCCATCAGCCAGCTGCCCCAGGGCGATCCCACTACGTGCTCCAGCACGCCGGAGGTGGACGGGTTAGCCACTTGGGCGAGATTGAGCTGCGTCATGGCGCCAAAAGGCAAGACCGAGAGCAAGATATAAATGATCAGGGCGACCATGAATCCCAGCAGGGTGGCCTTGCCCACGTCGCTTCTCTTGCGGGCGCGACCCGATAGCACGACGGCGCCTTCGACACCAATAAAGGCCCACAGGGTGACGGTCATGGGCGCCATGATCTGCGCCGTCAGCGAAACCGGCGTGCCCTTATCTCCAGGGCCGGTCAGCACTTGAGGTGAGCTGCCCCACACATTGCTGAGCAACTGGGAGTAGTCGATCAATAAACCCAGGATGACCACGAACAGCACGAGCGGCACCAGCTTGGCGATAGTGCCTATGGTGTTGACGAAGCCGGCTACCCTGGTGCCGGAGAGCACCAGATAGTTGTAGCCCCAGATCAAGATGGAGCCGCAAATAATGGAGTTCAGATTATTGCCGTTGGTGAATACGCCCGGAAAAATCTGGTCGAAGGCATCCATGAGAATGACGGCAAAGGCGACGTTGCCAAAGCACGTCATCAGCCAATAGCCCCATGCCACGTTAAAGCCAATAAAAGAGCCAAACCCCTCTTGGGCGTACATGTACACACCGGCCTGCAGGTCGGGCCGCAAGTCGGACAGCATGCGAAAGGCGTTGGCAATGAAGTAAACGCCAATGCCGGCGATGATCCAGGCGATAACGACAGGCCCCATTGCCGAGGTGGCCGCGGTGTTCTGTGGCAGGCTGTAGACGCCGCCACCCAGCATCGAGCCCACTACGATAGCTACGAGAGCCAGCATGCCAAGTTTCGCCCCGGTCGACCCCGCACTCGACGAGGCATCGGCGCTTGCACTTACTTGAGTTGTATCAGTCATTTTTCTGCCTTGCGCTTAAGAAGGAAATGCCGCCCGGGCACCGGGCGGCCACTTGCTTTATTGCCGTCCCTTCTTAATTGAAGAAACGCGGGGGCTTTTGAAACTGATGTGCTTGGGTGTGGGCCGAGGTTGCTTGTCTTCTTCTACGATGGCCCGGACCCAGTAGTCGCCGTTCTGGTCGATGCTGACGCCCTGGATCTCGTGCTCGAATCCGGGGAAGCGCTTATCGAACTCCTGCAGGGCTTCGAGATAGCCGGTAATGCCGGTATCGTTGGCCGGCAGGCGCTCGCCCGGCATCAGTACAGGAATGCCGGGAGGATAGGGCACCAGCATGCTGGCAGCGATCCTGTTGGCAAAGTCGGCAACCTTGACGCGCTCGGTTTGATAGCGCACTACCTTTTGGTAGGCCTCGGCGGGCGTGAGCACGGGCTCGGGCGTGGATCTCACGGCGTCGCTGCTGTGCTTCATCAGATCCAGCTCCTGCATGGTGTCGTGCATCTGTTGGCACAACGCCTTGAGCGTCATCGAAGCATACTTGGGCGACAACGACGGAATGGCGTCTGTCGCCTTGGTACCATTGTCGTAAAGCTTTTTGAACTCCAGCAGGCTCTCGATGAGCGTGCCCCATTTGCCCTTGGTGACGCCCACCGAGAACAGAATGAGTAAAGTGTAATCGCCGGTGCGGGCAACTTCGATGCGGCGATCATCGAGGAACTTGCTGACGATACTGCCCGGGATGCCGTGGGCCAGGTGCTGGCCGTCGGGCGTGATGCCCGGGCAAGTGATGCTCACCTTCACCGGGTCGAGCATGCAGTCGGCTTCGCCGATGTCTTGCGCGGCAAAGCCGTGCCAGCTTTCGCCGGCGTTGAGTCGCCACAGCTCCGGGGTCTGGCTCAGCAGCTCGATGGGTGCCTTGTGAAAGGCGTGAGTTTCGCCGGTGGCGGGATCTTTGACTTCGGTGGGCTGCAGCACGTCGAAGAACCACGATGCCTCGCCGTCTTCTTCGGCGAGCTCTTGCTTGACGTTCACCACGGCCTGGCGAAAGGCGATCGCTTCTTCGATGGATTCCTGCACCAGCGAGTAGCCGCCCTTGCCCTGCATCATCGCCACGGCCACGTCGATGGACGCAATGATGGGATAGAACGGCGACGTGGTGCCGTGCATCATGAACGAATCGTTGAAGTCGTCAAAATCCAGTGGCGCGCGCTCGCTGGGCTTGACGTGGATCATCGAGGCCATGGAAAGCGCCGGCAGCATCTTGTGCGTGGAGTGCACTGCGAATAGTGTGGGGCGGTTGGGCAGGTTGTCGTCGACATCCATGGCAAACCGGCCACGGTAGAGCGGATGGAACTTGGCGTAGGCGTACCAGGCTTCATCGAAGTGAATGCGCGGCACGCTCTCGCTAAGCTGGCCCACCACCTGATTGACGTTGTAGATGAAGCCGTCATAGGTGCAGTTGGTGACTACCGCATAGCTGGGATCCGGGCTGACCGCGTCGGCAGTGAGGGGACTGGCCTGGATGAGTTGGCGGATGCTGTCTTTTTGCAGGCGCTGCGCGGGGATGGGTCCTATCAAGCCATAGCCGTTGCGGCTGGGCGTCAGGTAAACCGGCCGAGCCTGCGCGAGCGTGATCCCATGGTTGAGGGATTTGTGGCAGTTGCGGTCTACCACGGCAATCTCGTTGGCACCGATGGCGCCTTGCGCCACCACGCGATTGGAGCCCGACGATCCCGCTACGCCATAGAACGTCCACTTGGAACCAAACAGTTCAGCGGCGATTTCCTCGGATTGCTTGGGTGGTCCCGAGTGAATCAGGTAGTCGCCCATTTCGGCGGTGGCGACGCCGATGTCGGCGCGCATCATGTTTTCGCCGAAGAAATTGATGAACTCAATGCCGACCGGGTGCTTGACGTAGGCCATGCCGCCCATGTGTCCTGGACAGTCCCAGTAGTAGTCGCCATCCTCGGTAAAGTTCTTGAGAGTGTTGAAATAGGGGGGAAGCAGTTTCTCAGCGTAGCGATGAACCGCCGTGTACACCCGATTGGCGGTGAATTCGGCGGTCTCCGAGTACAAATAAACGTACTCATTGACCTCTTTCAGCACGGAAACCGGAATTCCATTGACGGTTTCGTCCTCGGAAAGCAGGAAGACGGGAACCGAGTCGTTGCGCTCGCGTACCTTCTGGATAAGTGCGTCGCTCTCGCCGACGATGGCAGGATTGCGGCTATCCCACAAAATGGCAATGAAGCTGTAATGTGGGCTTTGCCGTATATAGGTCAGGCCCGCCTGGGGGTTGGCGGCAAGCTGGACGTTAAACCCTCTTTCGGCGACCGCCGCCTCCAATGCCTGTATGGCCTGGGAAGCAGGCATGCCAGCTACCAAGGCATCAGAAAGCACGAACAACGCATTGTGATTGAACTTCATTTCATGACTCTCCATGGCTCTCAGTAGAAGTCGACCGGCTCATCCGGTCTGCGATAGTGATTACGGGAAATCATCAAACTGAAAACGGACCGTTTACAGTTTGATGTGTCCCATGAAATAGAGCGCGATTACTAGAATATCGATGGCCAACAGAAGCAGGAGCGCGAGGCGCTCGGCTTTGTTCAGCATGGAGTCGGAGGAACGATCTTGTCGGCGAGCCCACAAGAACAGAGGCAGGCCCAGGGTAAGCAGCAGCGGGGTCATCGCCACGTACTGCAAGTCGCTTGCGTACAGCATGAACAGGCAGAAGCCAGCCCCCACCAGGCTGCTGAACAGCGCCAGTCCACGTCCTGCAGACTGGTGCTGCTTGTATTCACCGTTGAGGCAGGTTTTGATTAGGTAGGCGGCCGACGCAAAATAGGCGGGCAGCACGCAAATGGCCGAGATGCCCAGCAGTGTGAGCCAAGCGTCGTGCGAGAAATACACCATCAGCACTACGCATTGCATGAGCCCGCTGCTGACCCATAGTGCAGTCGATGCAGAGCCCTTTTGATTCTCCGTGGCAAACACCTTGGGGAAGGTGCCGTTGCGACCCGCCACCTGTGGAATTTCGGCACAGATCATGGTCCATGCCAGCCAACTGGTGAGAATTGAAATCAGGACCCCGATATTGATCAGCCATTCACCCCAGTTGCCGGTGAGCGACTTCATCACGCCAGCGGTGGACGGGTTGGGGATCACGCTGAGTGTTTGTTGCGATAGCACGCCAAAGGGCAGCACCGACACGATCAGACAGATGAGCAGGCCCAGAATGAAGCCGATCAGCGTCGCGCGACCCACATCCTTTTTGTTTTGGGCCCGTCCCGACAGCGCAACAGCGCCTTCGACGCCTATGAAGCACCACAGGGCTACATACATGGGCGAGAGCGTTTGCGACAGAATAGAGCCTAGCGGCTTGGCGCCTGTCGTGGGATGGTGCCCCCAGATATCGGTGGTGAGCTGGGCGTAATCGAGAAAATAGGTCACTGCGCCGACGAACACCACCAGCGGAATGAGCTTCACAAAAGTACCGACGGTATTGATCATGCCCGCCATCTTGGTGCCGGCCAGCACCAGGGCGTGAAAGCCCCAGATCAGGATGGAAGCGCCAACGATAGAAGGGAGATTGTTGCCACCGGTGAAGTCGCCCGGCATAAAGTAATTGAGGGTGTCCATCACCATTACAGCAAACGCCACATTGCTGAAAATGGTCATGAGCCAGTAGCCCCATGCCACGACGAACGCACTGAGAGGACCGAAGCCCTCTCTGGCGTACATGTAAATGCCAGACTGAAGATCTGGCCGAAGATCGGAAAGCACCATAAAGGTTTTGGCGATGAAAAACATGCCAAAACCGCTGATGAGCCAGGCAATGACCACAGGCCCGAACGCCGACGTCTCGGCCATGTTTTGAGGCAGGCTATCGACGCCGCTACCAATCATTGAACTCACAACAATGGCAACCAACGCCACAAGGCCGAGTTTCTGGTCGATGGGCTTAGTGCTCATGAGTTCTCATAAGTTGCTTCTGGAGCTTCAGTGGTAAGCGGTGGACGTAAATCGCATAGGCGTATTCCCTATGCGATGGCCGACAGGGTCAAGATACCAGAAATTTCGCTTAGGCACATAAAGTTGCTAATATTTTGATATTTCTCCGTGGGGCTCAGTAATAAATTGCATTGTTAGGGCGAGCTGTCCTAGGCTTCTTGCCACTTGGCTATCTTATAATTGTATCTTTTTGTAAAATTATGTCGAGATATACGCCACCACCCCACTTCATTCTTGGAATTGATTGCAGATCCTGCCGTCTTTCATAATTACGAGCAGACTCTGCTCTGGCCGGGTGAGCAACTGAAGATCTTCCAGTGGATTGCCATCGACGAGCAATAGGTCGGCCATTGCGCCGCTCTGCACGACCCCAAGTTTGCCCGGGTAAGGATTGCGCGGCCCGGCCATCGCGCACAATTCACCGTTGACGCTGGTCGCCATCCGCAATACCTCGGCCGCGCCATACCAACGACTCATCTTCGCCAATTGGGCCCCCTGGCGCGTGGCTAGTCGGGCGTCGAACAGCGTATCCGTTCCCCAAGCTGTCTTGATATTCAAGCGCTGCGCCATCTCATACGCCCTGTCAGTGCCTGCCACCATGGCCAGTTGCTTCTGGCGTGACGCCGGCGATTGAGTGGGCACCGCATCTTCGTCGTCCAAGAACGGCTGCAGGCTCCACCACACGCCCTGGTCCGCCATGCGACGTGCCGTATCCTCGTCAATCAATTGGCCGTGCTCGATGCAGCGCACCCCGGCATCCAGCGCCATGCCGACCGCGCGCGACGTGTAGGCGTGTACGGTGACGTATGTGCCCCAATTCTCGGCCGCGGTCACTGCCGCCTTCAACTCTTGCAGCGACCCCTCGGTGACGTCCAGTCCGTCATACGAGGACATCACGCCGCCGCCCGCCATGTACTTCAGTTGCGACGCTCCCCGCATCAACTGCTCGCGGGCACGCAGCAGCACTTGATCCGTCCCGTCGCAAATAGCGGTGACGCCGACTTTTTCCGCATAGCTTAGACCGGCCTCTGGCGATCTTGGCAAATCGGACAGCATCCGGAAATCACCATGGCCGGAGGTCTGGCTTAAGAACGCTCCAGACGGATAAATGCGTGGCCCCGGCGTCAGACCCTCGTCGATGGCGCGCTTCAGACCGAAGGCGGGTCCGCCCATGTCCCTCACTGTGGTGAATCCGCGCATCAGCGTCGCGCCCGCCTCCACGACGGCCATCGTATGCACATAGTTGAAATCCGCAGTCATAGCCATGAGCATGCTGGGCCGCGCCAGAATCGAATGCCAGTGCGCATCGATCATGCCAGGCATCAGGACACCGCCCTTGCCGTCAATCATCTGGCAACCTTCGGGCAGTGGCAACGATTGCGGTTCCACTGCTTTGATCTGCCGGCCTTGAACTACCACACGCATGCCGGTCAGCAACTGATCCGACACGCCATTGAAGATACGTACATTGACGAAAGCCAGTGGCGCGCTTTCGGCCCCCGGCAGGGCAGCATCGCCAGCGTGCGGCGCTGCCCTGC
Organism: Bordetella tumulicola; assembly: GCF_054779135.1. NCBI lineage: Bacteria > Pseudomonadati > Pseudomonadota > Betaproteobacteria > Burkholderiales > Alcaligenaceae > Bordetella > Bordetella tumulicola. Next base: position 215,691 of record NZ_BAAGYU010000010.1, read on the forward strand.
GAGGCACACCCCTCGGTGTAGTCTGCACGTGACCGCCGTCGGGACGGATCGGCCCCAGTGCCGCTTCGTGAACAGCATACAAGGCATTGATACGGGCAGCCGCCGGGTTATGGCAGCCGCAATTGGCAACACGCAGGCGGTTGAAGGACTCGGCTTCCACATCAAACATGACGATATCTCCAGAGTGCCACTCGTTTCTAAATACTCATTGCGCTTGTGACGTTAATGCGGTCCAACGAAAACGCAAGCGTGGCGCCCATGGCATCGGGCGCCGAACAGGCATCGGCCCGCGCGCTAGTGCAGTTGGGCCTCGTGTAAATCCAGCAAGCGGACGTGTTCACGCGCCAACTCGTCGGAAATGCGGTGCGTACGGGCCAGATGGAAGACTGCCTCCCGCGATGCGGCTATTGCTTCCAGGCGCAACTGCCGCTCAAGAGCAGCCTGCTTGACCAGCTCTTCAGCAGATGCCCCGTCCGGCGTTTCACCGGCCTGACGTCGCAAGGCGGCTGTCAAGTTGTCAGCGACCTCCAGATACAGGGCGGCCTGGTCTGGCTGCTCGGCAACCCGGCGCTTGGTGCCTTGCGCCACGCTATCCAGTGCCGCTTGGAGCATGGCATCCTGCGCCAGCAACGCCTCTTGCTGTGTCCGGCTATTGGGCGGAAAATGCAACCCGCGCATCAGACCGGGCAAGGTCACGCTGGCCAGCAACAGCGAAAACACAATCACCATGGCCGCCAACGACACGGCCAGGTCCCTCGCGGGAAAAGGCATTCCGGTATCCAGGGTGAAGGGTAGCGTCATGACACCCGCCAGCGTCACCGCGCCGCGTACCCCTGCCACCGACACGGCCAAAATCAGGCGCAAACCAATCTCGGGTGGCTCAATCCCACGCCGCCGGGCCCTGATCGCGCCGAGTTTGAGTGACACCGTCACCCACAGCAATCGGCACAGGACCAGGCCCAGACACACCGCTAGGCCGTAGACGGGTAGCCAGTACAGTGACTGCCCGCCGGCCTCGCCCGCGGCAAGCGACAATCCCGCCAGAATGGTGGGGAACTGCTCACCCAAGAGCACGAAGATCATGCCGTTAAGCGTGAACTGCACCATCCTCCAGACAGACTGGCGTTCCATGCGCGTGGCGGCAAGCGCCCCGCCGGACAATTCCATATAGCTCATCATGACGCCAGCAGCGACGGCAGCCAGAATCCCCGAGGCATTGGCGTGCTCGGCCACGATGTAAACAAAGAACGGCGTCAATAGGCTAAGCAGCACCTCGGCGCCTGGCTCTTCACCAAGCCGCCGGGTGATGAACATCCGCATCTGCATGATTAGCCACGTGAGCCCGGCCCCGATCGACAGGCCGGCGATGGCCATCCAAAAAAAAGACAGCGTCGCCTGCGACAGCGAAAACGTGCCGGTCACAGCCGCTGCAACGGCAAAGCGAAAGGCGACCAGGCCGCTCGCGTCGTTGAACAACGCCTCGCCTTCCAGAATTGCCATCATGCGGCGAGGAATGTACACCCGGCGCGAGATCGCTCCGACGGCAACCGGATCCGTCGGCGAGACAATGGCCGCTATGGCGAAAGCGACCGGCAAGGGCACTGCGGGAATCATCCAATGAATCAGGTAGCCGACGCCGATCACCGTCAGGAACACTAGGCCAAACGCCAGCTGCAGAATGGAAGAGGACTCGCGCAGCACGGTCAGCTTGGACACTCGCCAGCCGTCGAAGAACAACAGGGGCGGCAGGAACAATAGGAAGAAGATGTCGGGTTCGATCAGTACGCCGCGCTGAAATACGGTGGCGATCAGAAAACCTAGCGCTATCTGCACAAAGGGCAAGGGAATGGCAAAGGGAATCATGCGGACCAGAAAGCCGCTGACCAAGACGGCGACCAACATCGCCATGACAACCGTAAATGCCTCCAAAACGAATATCCCTGAAAATAAACACTGGAGTACTGACGCCTGGGCAGAGGCTCATGCAATATCAAAAGCCTAACGTCCCACCGTGCGCTGATGGGTACGCAGGATACGCGAGAAGCGGCTCTTGTGCCTCTTGATCATCTGCGCAGGAATTATAGTGAGGCTATGCACAAACTATCGCGACAACAAAAACTGTTGATGGTGGAACGTAATTTGAGGCATTGGCGTACCCTCATGTTTTTAGTCAAATTAAGCACGCAGAAGATCATTATCCGATTAGCTTCCATATCAGATCAGCGCGCAAGAGCAGCCACCGCCAGTTTTCACTTAAGTACCACGAATCATCGTTGACCGGGTCCTATCGATTAAGTAATCTCAAAATGCGAACTAAAGCTCGCGCTACTTATAAAACTACTCTCATCCACTCGTTTACGGGTTTTGGAGCAATAGAGAAGTAGTTTTCGCAAGTGGTTTTATTCGAACGTCCATCGTTTTGGCTATTTCAGGATACACATGAAGAAGCGCGAATTGCACATCCGTACGCCGCGGATTGGTTTAATAATGTCCATAGTGCTGGCTACGCTTTCCACAAACGCCATGGCAGATACCAAAGTGCCGGTACTCATGCAAGTACCTGCCGGCAACGCTATCGCTTGGAATGCGCCTGCGACGGGTCACATCACGTATGTGTGTCGGACGAGCCCTACCGACGCGACAAAGCCTGTATGGACAGTCGGCTCAGCTTCGGCCACGCTGGGCGATCGCAGTGGAAACCTCAGCGGCACATACACAAGCCCACCGGAAACCTGGAAAAGCGCCGATGGGTCGACGTTGACGGGATTGGAAATAGTGCGTGTTCGCTCGGGAACGGAACGACTTTATGACCAATTAGTCATGGCTAATCCGTCGATCGGCGTTGGGCTACTGACGGGCGTCACTTATATTCAGCGGTTAGTTGACACGGGAGGAGCGCCACCCCATAAACCATGTACTAGTTCGAATGTCGGCGACCAAGAGGAAGTCGCGTATCAAGCTGAGTACGTATTCTGGAAGCCGAACTAGCCCTCGTGGCAGCGGGTACCGATTCCGAAAGGTGGGGGAGCCCTCATCACGCTCAGCAGTTGCGCTATATGGCTTAAGCACCAACCGGGTAATCGTAAGGCTTATCGTGGATACCCGCGTATGACACCGGGATTACGCTATTAGCGGTGCGTGCGAAAACATTGGCTTGCCAAGTCCTGGCATGGCTGCTTTATAAATGGAACCGCTGGACGACTCGATGAAATAGATCTCCGCCGCGCAGTCTCGGAACGCGAGATTAGTGACTAGCTTTCCTTGTGGTGCATCAATACGCCGAAGCGGCTCGCCCTCGGCCGAAAATAGCCATATGCAGCCTAAACCGGCGTGCGCCACCAGTAGTTCGCCCTGAGCGGATAGGGCCAGACCATCCGGCCCTATCCCACCTGACATCTGAACGAAGCGCCCCACTTTTAAGGGTTGAAAGTCCCGCCCCAATGGCACCCGCCACACGCTATTGTCGCGCGTAATCGCCAAGAACAGTGTGCGCTCTTGCAGGTCCATCGTTAGACCGTTCGGGCTCGGCAAATTGTCCAACAAGCAATTGAGCCGTCCGTCTGCGCTGAGCCTGAACAGTCGGCCCGTCGGATCATGCAGGCCGGTTGAACCTTGATCTGTGAAGTACAGATCTCCGTTGCCGGCAAAGAACAAATCATTCACGCCCTTGAAACGCGCGGATCCGTATTCCTGCAGCAACGGTTCAATGCGCTGTCGCTGGCGGTCGTAGATCATGATTCCATGCTTATGATCGGCGACGAAGATCCGACCATCCTGGTGAATTTTCAGGCCGTTGGGCCATCCGTCGTACTGGTACGCGATACGTATCTGGCCATCCGTATCCAGAGTTAGCAAGCGTCCATTTACAATATCGACGCACCAGAAGACACCGTCGCGATCGAAACTTGGTCCCTCCAGGAAAGAGGTGGCCACTAATCCGGACGGCTGATTGGCATTCAGGCCGGATTGCGGATCACCTGTACGTAGTTCGTCGGGGAGGCTTGCAACTAACGTCCCTGTGACGCGCGGAGGAGGAGCGTACAACATCAATCCCCCTACGGTTTCAAATCAACTTGTGTGACCATGCGCTTCGTACTTTCGTAGATATTCTGCATGGCCGTCTCGGTTTCGCCCGGCGAAAGCGGCGCAGAAACGGAACCGAGCTGTTCCCTTAGCTTCGCGGAAACTTCGGGTATAGAAACGACTGTACGTAGAGCCTCACTGAGTTTTTCAACGAGATTGCCATCCATTTTTGCCGGACCCACGATCACAAAGTGGTCATCAAAATACAAGCCTGGCACTGTTTCAGACACTAGTTTCAACTTCGGAAACAACGGAGAACGATCCTTTCCCGCCACCGCGATCGCTTTGGCATGGCCAGAATTCAGCACACCAAAGACACCCGCCAGGTTATCAATCCTTGCATCGATGAAACCTCCCATGAGGTCTTGATTACCTGGCGCTGAGCCCTTGTAGTGAACGATATTGATATCGAGATTGACTGCCTTGGCCAAATAAGCAGTCATGAGATGTGTACTGGACGATGGCCCTATCGTGCCAATCGATACTTTTCCCGGATTCTGTCGGCAATAAGCGATGAACTCTTCCATGTTACTGACTGGCAGAGAGCTTCTGACGATAAACAGCATTGTATTTTTTGTTAACTGCGCGATCGGCGTGAAGTCTCGTATCGGGTCGAATTTCTGAAGTTCTGGATCCAGTGCGGGCGCGCTGGCTAGCATGGAAGAGCTCAGATAAAGCACTTGACCATTTGGCTCTTGGCTCATGACATACTTGCTCGCAATCAAGCCCGTCGCGCCGGGACGGGGATCGACCAGCACCGTCTGTCCCAGAATCGTTTGCAACTTCTCCGCTACGATCCTCGCGATATTGTCGGCGCCTCCGCCGGCAGGACCCGGAATCACGATACGAATAGGGCCGGTGGACTCTTGAGCCTTGGGCGCTCCCGTTGCTGCGACTAAGGCTGATCCAAAGACAAGCTTGATTGCTTGGCGACGCGTTGACATGGAGGTCCTTTCTTAGTTACCAGAATGATCAGAAAATCGGAAGCACGGAAATTTTTCGAATGTGATGAGAGGAATATCTGACTCTGCGTTGTTTCTCGATATCGGCGATTCACGCTGTCATATTCTGTGATTGAAGTGTAGTAATCTTCGCCAGCAGCTGCGCAAATAAGAACAGTGAAGCGATTCCGTTTCGTTTTCAATGACTGGGCAAGTGATGAGCAATAAAGCATCGATCCACAACCGCCTTCTCGCCAAACTCGGCTTTCGTCATTTACAAGCTGTGGTTCTGACGGCAGAACTCGGAAGTACGCATCGGGCGGCAGAGATGGCCAACATCAGTCAACCTAGTATTGCCAAATTTCTTGCTATGGCCGAGGGCGTGGTTGGTGAGCCCCTCTTCGAGCGCCATTCCAGAGGTATGCGGCAGACGTCAACGTGCAAGACTCTGCTGCCGATCTTTCAAGCGATGCTTCTGTTGGTCCAGCGTAGCGCCAAGACTCTCGACGCCGTGCAGTCGGGCAAGACAGGTACCATGCATATCGGGGCCCTGCCCGCGGCATGTAATGGTTCCCTCGTGAGAGGCATCGCTCAGTTCTGTCAGCGATTTCAGCAATTTCAATTGCATCTTGAAGAAAACGACCAAGATCATCTGCACGAGTTACTCATGAGTCGCGTCTACGATGCCGTATTGACACGCACACCGACGATTGGTCACAGCCCACTGAAGTTCGAACCGTTAGAGGATGACCACAGCGTTGTGCTCGCTCGCACGGGACACCGGCTGTCGCATCGGCGGGCGCTGTCGCTGGACGTGCTAGGTGATGAGCAATGGCTGATATTGCCATTGCAATCGACGAGTCGGATTATTTTCGAGAGTTGGTTCTCTGGCGGCGTTCCTTATCCTGTCGTTTCCAACGTGACTACTTCGTCCTTATCCGCGATTACTGGCCTTGTTGCGTATAGCGACGCACTTATTGTGCTACCGGCCAGTTTTGCCGGGCCCGCACTGATGTCCGGCAGCGTCTGTGCTCTTGACGTTCAACGCCAAGAGTCGCTCAGGCCGTTGGGCATTCTCTGGAATCCCGCAGCGGTCAGCACCGCGACCAGCACATTTTGCGACTGGATGACCGCCGGTACTTGGCGCGATAGTCTCTAACCAGGATAGCGTCGAATTCGCATGGTGCCGGTCTGACCATGCACAGTCTTTGTCGATGTACTGCACGCCCTCAGTCGACCTTCGCGCCAGAATCCTTCACGATATTCTCCCACCGTGGTAGCTCGGTGCCGATAAGCTTGGCGAATTCAGCTCGCGACAAAAAATAGGGTTCTACTCCTTGCGCGGCGAGACTACGGCGTACGCCTTCGTCCTCGAGCGCTTTCTGAGTCGCTTGCGATAGTTTGTCGAGTACGTCGACGGGTGTCTTGGCCGGAGCGAACAAGCCATACCAAGGATCCTCTCCGTAACCGGGGATACTCTCACCGATGGTCGGCACACCAGGAAGATCGGGCAACCGCTTCGTACTTGCGATCGCCAAAACTTTTAGTTTTCCGGCTTTCACTTGCGAAATGCTGGACGCAACCGCCTGAAATGCCACCGATACTCGACCGCTCATGACGTCTGTCGTCGCGGCGGCGGCGCCGCGATATGGAACATGCATCATTTCCACCTCGGCCGATTTATTGAAGACCTCTCCCATGAGATGGTTAAGCGTGCCATTACCCGCGGATGCATAGGTGACTTCATTTGGCTTGGCCTTTGCCAGCGCCAGGAGTTCTTGGATATTGTTGGGGGGAAAATCCGGTGCCGCGACCAGCAACATGCTGCCCGTTCCAAATGGGGAAACTGGCGCAAAATCTCGCTCCGGCGAAAAGCCGGGCTCGCTATACAGGTACGGATTGATTAAATGCGCACTGCTGACGTTGAACAAGAGCGTATACCCGTCCGCGGGGGCCCTGGCCACCGTCGATATTCCGATATTGCCTCCCGCCCCGGGGCGGTTCTCCACCACAATGCTCTGATTCAAGATACTACCTATTTTCTGCAGCACAATGCGGGAAACAACATCACTCGCACCGCCGGCGGCTTGCGGCACCACTACGGTAATAGGACGATCCGGATACGGCGCCGCATAGGTCGCTGTGACGACCGCGTATAGGCCCAAAGAGAGGGCACATCGAAGGATGTTTTGATATCTCATGAATTTCCTCTTGAAATAGGACGTCTAGTTAACTAAACCGGACGCCCGAGATGAAATAAGCAATCACCGACTTGGCACGCCGCAATGGCGCGCTCGCAGATGACGACGCCATCGGATTGAAATTTTTCTTCTATTGGCGTACGCATCGGCGCATCCGGAAAGTAGATGTGGCCGGCGACGTCTCCGGTGTTCACGTGATCGCCGAGACACACCGCTGCTTCGAATATGCCGTCGGTCGACGCATAAACGAATGCTTGCGGAGACACGCGCATGAACTGGACTGGCCCGGCGGGTTCGCACAGCGAGGGCGAAATGACGCCCAAATGCGCGAGTACCCGGCGTACGCCGGCTTCGCATAATTTCCTCAGCGCCGGATTGACCCAGGCACGGCCGCCGAGTTCGGTTCCGATGCGGATTATTTTGTTCCGCACAGCGGCATCGTAGCTACTGCCGATACCACCTCGGCCCTCGAACAATACACCGTAAGGCGCGCCGAAAACGCGCATCATCTCTTGGCTCTGTTCCAGGAGATGAGGGTCATCCGCGGCCAGAGATACCGTTGAGCCCAGGTAGTTCAGCGACGAGCCCCCACTGTGCAAGTCCAATACCACGTCAACGCGGCTCAGTAGCTCGGTCTCGATGAAATGGGCAATCATCTTCGAAGGACCTCCATGCGGATCCCCCGGATAGATGCGATTTAGGTTTTCGCCGTCGATCGGCGACACGCGAAGTCCGGCCTTCGCTGCTGGGTAGTTCGCCATCGGCAGGATGAGAATTTGTCCACGAATGTTCTCCGCATCGAGACTTTGTGCCAACCGCGTCAGTGTGACTTGCCCTTCATATTCATCGCCGTGCGTGCCGGACATGAGTAGTACACGCGGGCCGTCGCCGTTTCGTATGCTGACCAACGGTATCGGCAACCATCCATAGGCTGAGCGATGTACTGAGTGCGGAAGTCGTGCGATTCCGGAGCGTTTGCCATTTTCGTCAAGCGATATATCGATGCTAATGCGGCTCTTCGTCATAATTCCCTGACCTCTTCGGGGAAGAGATTGCTAAAGACTAATGAACCATTGTGTTAGCGGGCGCTGCCGTGTGCAAAATCGAATTAGGCTTAGCGATTCCAATTCGTTATCTCGTCGAGTCCGAGCTATAGAAAAGCCGTTTATTTCGCTCAAAGGCGAGTGCGGGCGTATTCCACTGGACACTACGGCATGCTGTCACCGATCGTGCGTACGATTCCGTTGCAACTGCTGTCTTATCACAAGGCGTGTGTGGCACGGATGTGGACAAGCCACGGAACTTGGCTAAGAGCGTGACGGTGGAGTAGGGGCGTCAGGCTTTTTCATTTGTGAAGAATGAAAATAAAGTCGGTCGATGCCTATTGTTCATCACTTAATTGTGATTGACGCGGACCAGCCTAGGGTGGCTTAGATTTTATGTACTTGCTGGCGGCCGTCGGGTGGAGTGCGTGGTCGAATGTGCCGTGGCAGGGTGAAACTCACGCGCGAGCTGCCGGATGGCGTCGTTTTTAGCTGCGGTTGCACGTGTTGTGAGCCTTTCGGTGAATATAGCGAAGACCCGAACAGAGTCTTTATGCGCAAGCCTGCGTTCTGAGCCTTTTAGTCCTTCATACGCCCCTTGCACGCGCATAAATAGCGAAGGGCGTAACAGTACGTGCATTATTCGTCCTTATTGTTGGTAAAAAGGGTAACAAAATACGCAAATCAATGAAATAGTTTCATATCGTCGATATGGTAGGAAGGAGACTAGACTGTTTCTTGCAGTTAATTTCACCGGAAGGGCTCCACTATGAATCGATTCACGCGTATTTCATTATTTGGGGTTGGGCTGGTTGCCGGCATAGCTGTGTTGCCGGCAAGTGCACAGGTGTACAACAACACCGCTACAGCAACCTTCACCGTCAACCTGATCATTCAATCTGACTGCACCATAGCCGCCAATCCACTCAGTTTTGGCACGTCCGGCGTATTGGATACTAATGTCGACGCGGAGACGACTGTTTCGGTCACTTGCAGCAACACCACGCCCTATAACATCGGACTCAATGAAGGTAACGTTACAGGCTCGACCGTGGCTAATCGTTTGCTGGCAGGCACAACCGGAGGCAATACCGGAACAACTGTCGCCTACCAGTTATATCAAGATGCCGCCCGAGCGACGGTCTGGGGTAACACCCAACCTACCGACACGCTGAGCGGCGTCGGTACAGGCACCGCGCAGACGATCCCTGTCTATGGTCGCGTACCGCCCCAGACTACGCCTACGGCCGACACTTACCAGTCAACTGTCACTGCCACCGTGTTCTTCTAGGTCGTGGTGAGATGGACCAATGAGCGACGCCGTTTGATGATGCGTGGGCGGATTGCGATCGTAGGCCTGGCGTTGTGCCTGTTCACCGCACGGGCGGCCGGTGTCACATTACAGGTATCACCGGTCACGATTGAAATGGCGCAAGGTCAGAATGGTGCAGCGCTAACATTGACGAATCCCGGCGACACTCCCGTGTATGGGCAGGTACGGGTGTTCGAGTGGGACCAGCACAATGGCGAAGACACGCTTGCCCCGACGGAACGGCTGGTAGCAAGCCCCCCACTGATTCAGGTGACGCCAGGCGGCGACCAACTCGTACGCCTGGTTCGTACGCCGGGAGATAAACCCGCGGTTGAGCAGGCTTACCGGATCGTGATAGACGAAATTCCGCACGAACAGACCATGCCGCGTAGCGGCGTGCTGATCCGGATGCGCTATTCAATTCCGGTGTTCGTCGATAACGGGCTGTCGGCGCAGGATAGCCCCGTACTGGCCTGGACGCTGCTACGCGAAGGTGGCGACTGGACGCTCCGTGTCGAGAACAGAGGCCGACAGCGAGCACGCATCAACACAGTTTGGATAGTCGACACCCGAGGAAGGCGCTATGACATCCAAGAGGGATTGTTGGGTTACGCCTTACCGGGGCGCTACAAAATATGGCCACTTGATATCCCGGCCAACGCCACGTTTGGCGCTAAGACAGTGATCCACGCCACCATTAACGCGCGGCCAGCTCAGGCGAATATCATGATCTCGCCTGGCAACGGCAAAGCGGGCCGCACGGCAGGGGGGGAACCGTGAATGCTATCTTCCGGTATGTTGGTGGCCCCCTCGAATTGTGCGATTGCGCCAGCAGATCACGGCAAAGCGGTTAGCCGAGTAGCAGTACGTCTGGTTGTCGCGGCGTCCTGCCAATGCATAGCAACGGCTGCCTTTAGTCAATCTTCGGCATTGGATTCACTATCCATTGCTCAGCTTGGCGCCCAAAACGAGCAGGACGTCTTTTTAGCGGTGACGCTGAATGGCCAGGATACGGGCGCGCTGGCCCGCTTCTATGTGCGCAACGGCAAACTGTGGGCCAAGCAGGCGGACCTCCGAAGCATCGGCATCGACGTCGACGCGCATACTTTCAGCAGCGAAGTTATCCCGCTCGATTCAATCGCTCAGCTGACATACCGCTATTCTGCGGCCCGGCAGTCGATAGCCATTGAAGTGCCCCCCGCGTTGCGTACGCCGTACAGGTACGGACAAGCACCAACGACCGCGGTTGGTGAGGCAACGTCGAGTCGAGGTTTGGCGCTGAACTACGATGCCTACTATCAATACGCGCATCGCTCTCAACTGTCTATCTGGAACGAGCTACGCTACTTTGACTCTAATGGCGTACTGGAGAATTCCGGCACTCTGTATACAGGGTCGTACCGCGGTGAGGACAGCTATGTTCGCTTCGATACATCATGGACTCACTCAGATCCTGTACGTCTTCGCACCTTGCGCTTGGGAGACACCATTTCTTCGGCCTTGGACTGGACAAGGCCAGTACGCATGGCTGGCATACAGTTCAGCCGGAACTATGACTTGCGGCCGGATCTCATCACATTCCCACTGCCGCAGTTGGGCGGAACCGCGACTGTACCTTCCACGGTTGACCTCTATATCAACAATATGCGACGCTTCAGTACCGAGGTCCCTGATGGGCCTTTTATCTTTAATGACGCACCCGGGATAACGGGTGCCGGCAACGCTACCATCGTCACCCGCGATGCGTTAGGCCGCTCGGTATCGACGACGCTGCCTATCTACATCGACCGCCGTATGCTGGCCGCCGGGTTGTCGTCGTACTCGGTGGAGGCGGGGTTCATTCGCCGGCGTTACGCGCTGGAATCGTTCGACTACGACAGTCATCCTGCAGCCTCCGGCACCATACGGTATGGGCTGTCTAACGCCCTAACTGTTGAAGGTCATGCAGAAGCCACCGTGGGTGTGTACAACCTGGGCGCTGGTGCCCTGGTGGGATTGGGTGCCAATGGGGTCCTGAACGGAGCGTTGTCACTTAGCGCGGGCACCGGCACGGGAGCGAGGGTCGCGCTGGGATACCAGTTGCTGCAGCAACGGTTCTCTTTGGACCTTCAAACAATACGCAACCTGTCCAACTACCGGGACCTCGGCACCACGGATGGATATCCCATGGCAAAGAAGATGGATCGGGCCACGGTCTCGTTTTCTTTGGATGAACATCACTCTGTGGCTGCTAGCTACATTGGTTATACACTGCCCGGTTACCAGCCATCTCATGTCGGCTCGGTCGGCTATACGGCGAATCTGGGAAAGAGGGTTTCAACGAACCTCAGCGCATACCGGGATTTTGGCGGACGCGAGGACACAGGCTTGTTCCTGAGTGTGAGCATTTCGCTTGATGGAGGCACGTATTTGGGCGCCTATGGTGGCCGGCAAAACGGTGATACCAGCTTCAACCTAACGGCGTCGCGCTCGCCCGACTACGAAGGCGGCTGGGGTTGGGGCCTACAGGCGGGCAAAACAGCCTCGGCGCGTTGGGGGCAGGCGCAGACAACCTATCGCGGCCGATATGGTGAAGTCACGGCGTTGGCCCAGCAAGTAGACGGCCACGGTAGTGCCGCGCTAAACGCCTCTGGCGCCGTCACGCTGATGGACGGTAGTCTTACGGCGTCGCGACGTTTGTACGACGGTTTTGCGTTGGTATCCACAGGAGGTATAGCCGACATTCCGGTGCTTCACGAAAACCGTGTCATCGGCGTCACAGACGCAAGCGGCCATTATTTGATCCCCGACCTAAATTCGTACCAGCGCAATCGGATATCTATCGATGGCCTGGATCTTCCGTCCAATTTCAAATTGGCGCGAAGCAACGCGGAAGTTGTGCCACAGGCGAGATCGGGTGTATTGGCAGAATTCCTGGTTACGGAATACCGAGCTGCTTCGCTTATTTTGCGCGATGCACAAGGCAAGGCTATCCCTGTCGGCGCTGATGTTTACCATGAGGAGTCGGGGGCACGCACCGTGGTAGGGTATGACGGTGTGGCCTTCGTAGAACAGCTGGCAGCCACCAACCACTTGCGTATTCGTTATGAGAACAACACCTGTCAAGTGCAGTTCACGTTCAAGAATACAGACGCTTCCGAGCTTCCTACCATCGGTCCCTTAATATGCGACGCATCTGGATAAAACACTCATTGGCACAACATGCGACCATTGCAGCAATTATTTGCCTAGCGCTTTTCAGCGTTTCAGGGGTGCAAGCCCAAAGCTGCACAGCCAGTGCCTCGCCCATAAATTTCGGCGATGTGCGCCCTATTCAACTGAGCGCAGTCGACGGCACCGGTACGGTCACGGTGACGTGCACGTGGCCGGCGGTCACGTTGAACCGAAATGCTCGGATTTGCCTGAATCTCGGTCCTGGCGTCAACTCCAGTGGTAGCGCGCCCCGCTTCCTGACGAACGGCAGCAACGCGATCCGGTTTAATTTGTTCCAGGATGCCGCGCGCACCAATATCTGGGGATCCATATACTCGACCACGACCCCGAATCCGATCACGTTCGTGCTGGCAAAGCCTATCGCTGGTACAACTGCCAGCCGGGCGATCACCTACTACGGACGCGTCGAGGCCAATCAGCCTACTATTCCGCTAGTGGGCAGTACTGCGACCTCTTACACCACGGCTTTCAGCGGTAACCAAAGCTCACTGAACACCCACTTCTTCGAGATCATCGACAGAACTTGCCCGAACATACAGCAGACGGCATCGACGTTTCCCTTCACCGCCACAGCACGAGTCATTAACGACTGCACCATATCCGCTACCAACCTGAATTTTCCATCGACTGGTGTACTAAAAGCGCGACTTGATGGAACCGCAAGCTTGAGCGTACGCTGCACCAATGGAAATGCGTATCGCGTATCGCTAAATGGCGGCAGTAGCGGCAGCATAAGCGCCCGTTCCATGCAACGTGTCGGCGGAGGAGGTGCTGTGCGCTATCAGCTATACACCAGTAGTGCTCGTAGCGTCATCTGGGGCGATGGTACCAGTGGTACGGCAGCAGTTACGGCAGCAGGTAGTGGCTTGGCCCAAACCTTGACGATCTACGGGTCAGTGCCTGCTCAGAGTACGCCCACTCCAGGCACCTATCGTGACACCATTATCGCCACCATCAGTTTCTAGAGTTCCATGCCACAGTGCCGCGGCTACCGCTTAGCTCGATCACATAACGGTCGTCGAAGGCGATAGTCGGCCAATTCAACCCGGGCACGCTCTCGGGTCCCTTGAACAGGCGGGGTATGCGGCCGAACTCAGGGTCCCAGTCTTGTTGACCGCGCTCTTCGATCAGCTCGCGAGTGGCGGCGCTGGTTACGGTGTAAACGACTTCGAAAGCCGCCGCGTGACGCGGCACCGACATGCCCCTTTTATCCCATCACGAGGGCTTAGAGATTCTGAGCGTCTTGATCAGTAGATGGTACAGGCTGTCGACAGCCTTGGAGCCTTGTGAAGCACGGCTGCGATACACCGACACCTCCATCGGCTTGAGAGGCCCTAGTCCATGCGCGCTGTCCAGGATTTCGAGATGGGCAGGTGCGCTGCACCGGGTCAGGACTGCGACGGCTAATCCGCTTTCGACGGCGGCAATCTGACCCGCCAGACTGGAGCTGTTGTAGACCACCCTATATCGGCGACCTTGCAGGTTCAATGAATTGATCGCGCTTCGTCTGGCAAGGCTACTGTCTTCATAGACGGCAATAGGCAGCGGGTCGCGCAGCCAGGTATCGAACTGCGGCGAACCCACCCACACCATCGGTTCATGAAACAGCAAGGTGCCCCGTCGTGCATGATCCCGTGAAATCAACGCCAGGTCTAGGTCGCCACGTTCGACACGAGGGATAAGGGATGTCGACTGCTCGCAGTCCAGTTCGATGTCAACGGTGCCGTATCTTGGTGCAAAACGCTTGAGGACTGGCGTCAGGTATTTGGCAGCGTAGTCGTCAGGCACCCCAAGGCGAATGCGGCCTCCTACTGTCTCGCCATGAAAGGCCGTTTGCGCTTCCGCGTGTAGGTCGAGTATTCGTCGAGCGTAACCCAGCAGACGTTGCCCATCCGGTGTGAGTTGGTGCTCCCGGGGGCCTCTTACAAGCAATTGCCGCCCTACGGCGGCCTCCAGTTTTTTCAACTGCATGCTGACGGCCGACTGGGACCTGTGCACCTCTGGCGCAGCGTTGGACAGCGAGCCCGCATCCACGACTGTGACGAAGCATCTAAGCCAATCGACATGTAGATCCGGATAGGCCATGGCATTTCCTATGTATTCGTTTTTCAAATGGCATACAGAAGAATTATGCGCTTTTTAACATCCAATATCCGAGGCATAGTTCATCGCCAGTGCAGACTTTCGGTCTCTAGCTTGCCGTTGCAAGTCATGGATGCCGTACTTGCAGGTTGGTGGATATCGATGAAGGAGTCCCCGTTTTGACACGCGATGCCGTAGATTTATATGCACTTGATCCTCATCGCGTATGGTCCGGTTTCACGCAGCTGCTTCCCATAGCGATTTTCGTGACTGTTTTTGGCGTGGCATTCGGACTTGCGGCTAAGCAGATGGGATTGGACAGTGTCTCGGTCGTTCTCATGAGCACGTTGGCCTTTGCTGGCGCGGCACAGTTTGCGGTGCTGGATCTGTGGGGCGCGCAAGTGCCGCTGGTTCCTCTGGCTATTACCGTGTTTGCCATCAACGCTCGTCATCTGTTGATGGGCGCTGCACTCTTCCCATGGCTGTGCCATCTGTCGCCCGCGAAGCGCTACGGCGTGATGCTCGTTGTGTCTGACGCCAATTGGGCTATGTCCATGCAGGCGTTTGGACGTGGAGAGTCGGGCATGGGATTGTTGCTGGGCGGTGGAATTGCCCTTTGGCTGTCCTGGATACTAGGCTCCTGGCTGGGCCTTTACGTGGGTAGCGTCATTCACGACCCCGTGAGTCTGGGTTTGGACATGGTAATGGGCTGCTTCCTCTTGGCCATGGCGGTTGGCGGACGGAAGAGTCCGCGCGTGATTTTTATATGGGTAGTGGCGGCATGCTCTTCGTTGATCGCTGACGGGTATCTGCCCGAGAACAGTCATGTGATGGTGGGCGCCCTGGCAGGCGGCACGTTCGGCGCCTTTTGGACGGAGAAAGGGCAGTGAATATCGAAACGTCAGGTACCGGCACACTGGCCGTCGTGCTGGTCGTCGCGGTCGTAACGCTGGCCACCCGCTGGGGCGGGGTGTTTATCATGTCGCTCGTTCCCATTAGCGACCGAGTTAAGCAGTTCATCAGTGCTATGTCCGGCTCGGTGCTGGTAGCACTTTTGGCACCAATGGCGGTGCATGGGGATAACGGTGCACGACTCGCGCTATTAGCGACGGCGACGACCATGCTGCTGTTGAAGAAGCCCCTGCCAGCCATCGCGGCGGGCATCGTTACAGCAGCATTGTTCAGGTATTTGCTTTCGCTGGCTGCTTAGCGGCCTGGACGAGTCGCACTCACTCGCCCTTGCCCGGTAGGTCTTGGGTCGCGTCGATCGCGCGCAAAAGGCGCCCGAGATGCCCACTGCTAGAGAAACCCAGGTCGGTACTCACGCGCGCCACCGCCTCGCCGAGGGCGATGCGCTGACGAGCGGCCTGCGCCACGAGTATGCGCCGCAACGCAACCGGCGGGAGCCCGTAGGCCGTGAGGCATGCGCGTTGCAACGTTCGCGTGGAAACACCCAGCGCGTCCGCCGAATCGGCTACGGCGGGCGGGGAGTGCCCTTCCTCGAGCTTCTCGCGCAGGGCGTCGACCCAGCGTTGTGCCAGATTGGGCGAGCCAGCGAGCAAGACCTCGATGGGCCGACTACTGCCGAGTTGTGCAATCAATGCGGAGATTAACGCCGGCAAGGCGCTGGGCGACAGCGCCGGTTTCCAGAGTGCATCTAGCATGGTCTGGGCGGCGCCATCGAGTTGCAGGACGCCGCTCGCGTTGCAGTTACGCAGCAGTTCGGGGGCGAGATACAGTTCGCCATGCTGCTGGGCGACGCTTTCCGCGCGCGTACTGTGTTTGAAGTAGGACGGGAGCAAGAGCGCCTGACCTCGCACTAACCGGCCGCGGCGGCGCGTACCTCCGTCATCCTGCCACGCGCTGTCAAGCACGCCTGC
This sequence comes from Bordetella tumulicola, assembly GCF_054779135.1. Lineage (NCBI taxonomy): Bacteria > Pseudomonadati > Pseudomonadota > Betaproteobacteria > Burkholderiales > Alcaligenaceae > Bordetella > Bordetella tumulicola. Next base: position 232,446 of record NZ_BAAGYU010000010.1, read on the forward strand.
ACGCGGCCAGAGCAGCATGGCGCAATCGTGCTCATGCCAATGAAAGGCGTAGCGCGGTTCACGGCTGGTGGCAAAAGCAAAGCCGGCTTGAGCGATCAGTTTCTGTTTGGACGAAAGTGTAGTGCAGCGCGTCATGGCAGTAGAGCGGGAGGCACGAAACAACGGCACGCGCCCTGGCGGCGCATGCAGACAATGGGGTTCAGTATCGGCGCGCCGGTTTATTAATGCAAGGTTGCGGGTCGCTGTCGCGTTTGGGATTGTCTTCTGTCGCTCTTCGGTTCGCGTGGGTTTCCGGCCATCTCTACGATAAGTCGCACTAAACCATTACAAGGGGATGTGCATGATGCGCACACCGTCATTCGCCCTGATCCTGGGCCTCGTACTGTCCGCGGTCCCGGCTGCGAGTTTTGCTGATTCCGCCTGGCCGGACAGACCGGTCACCCTGATCGTACCGTTCCCGGCTGGCGGGGGAACCGATCTGGTCGTGCGGACGCTGCAACCGGCTCTGAGCAAGCAATTGGGCCAGACTGTCGTCATCCAGAACGCCGGTGGCGCGGGCGGAACAGTCGGCTCGGGACAGGCAGCGCGCGCCAAGCCGGACGGTTATACGGCTCTTGCCGTCACCACCAGCACCACAGCCCTGGCCGCCAATCTTTACAAGAATCTGGCTTACCGTCCCGCGCAGGATTTTGCCTATGTCGGCTTCATCGGAACGTCGCCGTATGTCCTGGCTGCGCACCCGTCTCTTAAAGCCTTCACGTTGCCCGCGCTTATCACAGCGCTGAAATCCCGCGGGCAAGGCACTTTTGCCTCGGTCGGCGCCGGCACCGTGTCGCACCTGCTTGGTGAAATGTTTGCGAAGGACGAAAAGCTGGACCTGACTCATATCCCATACCGTGGCGCTGCTCCGGCTTATACGGATTTGGTCGGCGGCGAAGTCGATGTCATGTTCGACAACCCCGTTGGCCTCGCACCGTTCGTGCAGAGCGGTAAGCTCGCGGCTGTGGCCACCACGGCCGCAACGCCGATTCTGCCCGACGTGCCGACATTCGCCGCGCAGGGCATGCCGACCTACACGCAGTCGCTCTGGTACGGTCTGGCTTTTCCGAAAGATACGCCACCCGCCATCGTAGAGCGGATGAACGGCGCCCTGAACGCCGCGCTGCGGGATCCGGCCATCGCGGCGGATCTGGCCGCCAAAGGCGTCGATGTCCGGCCGGACACGGCTGATGCGCTGACCCGTAGCGTTGCCCAAGATCTCGCTTTCTGGGGCGAGCTCATCAAGAAAAATGGAGTCCAGTTTGACTGATCTTTCTTCGATTCGCCCCGTGGAGCCGCAGGCCGGCGAGGCAGCGTTGCTGAGCGTATTTGTCGACGCGTCCGCCAGCGTGTCTGGCGGCAACCCCGTCCCTCTCGTGCGGGATGCCCGCGGGATGCAGGCCGAGGACATGCAGGCCTTGGCCGCCTACCATGGCCACGAGTCTGCCTTCGTGCTGCCGGCCGATGAGCCGGACTATCTGTGTCGGCTGCGCTTCTTCGTGCCCGGCCATGAAATGGAGATGTGCGGTCATGCGACGGTGGGAGCGCTGTGGGCGCTACGGCAATGGGGCTACTGGACTACGCCTTGGGCGCGTGTGCAGACACTTAGTGGCAGTGTCGACATCGAATGGGACGAGGCCCGCGGCTGGGCGTGGATATCGCAACCCGCCGTGACCTTGGCTTTGCTGCCCGCCCAACAGTGTGACGCGATCGCCACAGTCTTGCGGATTGATCCCGGACTGCACGCTGTCAATGCCAGCACGAGCCGAGTCAAGACCCTGGTCCGGATGCCTGACGCAGCCGCTTTGGATGCTTTGGCGCCGGACTTCGGTGCGATGCGTGACCTGTGCGACGCCATCGATTCCACTGGCTTGTATCCGTATGCCGTCTCGGACGATGGTGTCTTTGCACGCCAGTTCCCTAAAGCCTCGGGCTATCCTGAAGACGCCGCCACCGGCATTGCCGCGGCAGCCTTGTGGGGTCATTTGGACAGCGTGGGCGAGGTGCCGGCCGACCAGATATGTACCGTGCGCCAGGGCGTGGCGATGGGCTCGCCCTCGGCAATCCAGCTACGTCGCCGTACCGATGCGCCAGGCTGCTGGTTGAGTGGGGAGACGCAATGGCTCACCTGACGCATCGTCACCAGGCGCGGTTGCTGATTTTTAACCTTACACAAGGTGTCTCCTACTGTTGAGTGTGGCATGTTCTTCATGCAGCCTCGGAGAAGCGCAAACCTGCAATACCTGTGATCGCTAATACAAGGAAGAAGACGCGAGTCCAACTGAGTTGCTCGTTAAAGAACACGAGTCCGATCAGAACTAGACCGATGGTGCCTACGCCTGTCCAAATGGCATAGGCAGTTCCGACCGGTAATGAACGAAGAGCAAGTGCAAGCAAAAAGATGCTGCTCAACGCGGCCATCACGGCAACGATGCTAGGCCCAGGTCTTGACCAACCCTCATTTAACTTCAGGAAAAGCCCCATCAAAATTTCCAACGCCGCAGCAAGGAATAGATATGTCCATGCCATGGTTCAGCCTTTCGGAAGATCAAGTTGGTTCTGATCGAAAGGAGAGCCCTCTTGCTTGGACACCAAGAGTCCTTGCTGCACGGCAGGCTTTGACTCGATCAAATCCAGCCAACGGCGAACATGCGAGAACGGCGAAATGTCCAAACTCAATTCGCTCCAGGTGCGCAACCATGCGAATGCCGCGATGTCCGCAATGCTGTAGCTTGGCAAAGCGATGAAAGCGGACTCGCTTAGTCGAGCATCCACGACCTGATACAAACGCAATGCCTCTTTCCGGTACCGCTGAATGGCCTCAGGATTTTCAGTCTTTGATCCGTGGAGAAACCACCATAATTGACCAAGCATCGGGCCAATGCCTCCAATTTGAAAATGCAACCACTGCTGGACGGCCACTTGTTCGACGTCCGTCGGTGGCAATAGGCATCCAGTCTTTGCCGATAGATAGGAAAGAATGGCTCCCGATTCGAAGACCGTCACACCGGACTCTTTATCAAAAATGGCCGGAATCTTGCCGTTGGGGTTGATCCTCCGGTAGCTCGGCTGGTGCTGATCGCCCCGCGATAGATCGAGATTCACTTGGTCATAGTCGAGCCCCGCCTCATTCAAGAAGATAGCGATCTTCTGTCCATTTGGCGTGTTCGCGGTATAGAACGTGAGGGAGTTGGTGTGATTCATGGTTGCCTCTTATTTGTCCATAGAATTGCAATTGCAATCATTGCAATTGCAATTCTATGGACAAATAAAAATTTCTGCAACCTGTTAGGTAAGAGGCTTGCCATTAATGGGCACTGTATGCATGAACTTACGCAACGGCGCTGTCCCTAGATGCACGAACGGTCTCGAAAGTCCGATCAAGACCCTCGGCCAAGGCCTGCTGTTCGCTGGCGCTGAACTGATTGAGGAACAGTTCGGTGATGGTGGATTGGTACACCTTCCACATCTTCTTGCGTAGTACGCGTCCTTCTCTTGTGATGGACGCGTAGGCCGCACGGCCGTCCGTGGCCGAACGACTGCGTGTCACCAAGCCTTCTTGCTCCAGGCGGTCCACCAGTCTCGTCAGGTTGTAGCGCTCAATGACCAGCGTGTCGGCGAGCTCGTGCATGCGCCGCGTTCCTCCCGGCCCGCTCTCCAAGCCCCAGAGCGTGTCATACCACGCGTAGCTGGGCAGATTGGCATCCGCCAAACGGCGCTCAACCTCCCGGATCATCATTCGATGTGCGCGCACAAATGAGTACCAAAGGTCAGGTTTTGCCGCTGTCATAACCAAGCTTCTCTCATATTATTTCGGTTGCAAATGCAATTCTATCTCACCGAAATTTCCGTCTAACGTATCCCCGACAACTGCCGCACAATATCCCGCAACGCAGGCCCCACCCGTTCACGTAACACCGCCGCAGGCAACAGTGACGCCGGCCCTCCGCAACTCATCACGAATACACCTTCGCCCGTGACAGCCTGGAACGGCACCGCCACGGCATTAATACCCGTCTTCCAGGCTTCCAACGAGAAACAACATCCGGTAGCCGCCAGATCCGAGCAAGCTTGCTGCACGACATCCCCAGCTGGGGCCGCTCGTCCCAGACGCTGTAGCAACGCGTCGCGCGACACATCGGGCAAGGCCGCGACGTGAGCCAGTCCCATCGCGCTATCCAGGCTGGCCCGATATCCCACGGGCAGACGCAAATACAACTCGGACGAGCCGTGAATGGCTTCCACATAGACCATCGCATCGCCATCGAACGTGCCCAACGCTACTGCACCGCCTGTCTCACGTGCGAGTTGCACCATCGACGCTTTCGCCAACTCGCGTACTTCCAGTCCGACTAGTACGCCAAACCCCAGTGCCAATACACCATAGCCGGGGGAATACTTGCCGCTATCGGTGTGATAGCGCAAATAGCCCAACTCGGCCAAGGTGTAGGTGATGCGGCTGATGGTTGGCTTAGGCAACCCAGTCAGGCCCGCTAGGTCCTGATTGCCCAAGATCGTGGCCCCGGGCCCGAAACAGCGCAATACCCCAAGCCCGCGCGCCAATGCTTCGATGAAATTGGGCCCCGACCTTCCCTGGCTGCTGCCTCGACGACGACGCGCAGGTCCGCTTCGTTCGGTAGTTTCTTCGCCGGGATCAGATGAATCGACTGGGGGTTGCATAGAGGCTGCTTCGCTTTTATAGTTAATTTCTAATAATGGAATTAAATTCCATTGTTCGGAATTTACAAGAAGTAGATAGCCTCGTCCACCACATCAAGGGGAAAAATATGTTCCAACGAGTCTCTACCTTTGCCGCCGCGCTAGCACTGTCGGCATGCGCGGGACTGGCCCATGCCGCCTATCCAGAACAACCCATCACCATCGTTTCGCCCTTTCCCGCGGGTGGTGCTACCGATGCGCTGACTCGCATTCTGGCCAGTCGCATGAGCACGGCGCTGGATCAGAAAATCATCGTCGAGAACAAGGCAGGTGCCGGCACCACCATCGGAGCCTCTTATGTCGCGCGGGCTAAACCCGATGGCTACACATTGCTGATGGCTACCAACTCAACTTTGGTCACCAACCGCTATCTGTATAAATCACTACCGTACGATCCAGATGCCTATGCCCCCATCGGCATGGTTGGGATTGGCCCAATGATTCTGCTAACCAACAACAAAAACGGCTTCACCAAAATCACCGACATCGTGGCAAGTGCCAAGCAGCGTCCTGAGCCACTAACATTCGCTTCCTTCGGGCCGGGTACCTCATCGCACTTGGCCGGCGAATTATTTAAACAAGAAGCGGGAATTAATCTGCTGCATGTGCCGTTCAAGGGCGCGACGCAGGCCTTGCCGACCCTGATCAACGGCGACGTCGATCTGTTCTTCGATATGGTGGCGACTGGCATGCCTCAGGTCACGGCCGGCAAGCTTAACGTGCTCGGTATTACGAGCAAGAGCCGTTTACCCACTCTGCCTGATGTACCGACGCTGGCGGAACAAGGTTATCCGTCATTCAACCTCAGTGCTTGGTTTAGCTTTGTCGCCCCACCCGGCACGCCATCCGATGTGCTGGCCACGTTGCAACAAGCCTTGACCACCACACTGCAAGATCCAGCCGTGCGTGACAGAATGCTGACCATGGGCATCGAGCCGCGGTCAGGATCCGCACGCGAGCTCACCGAACAGATTCGTAATGAGCAGCCTATTGTAGAAAAGCTCGTCAGTCAGGCGAAGCTGCCACGGCAGTGAATGTACTTGCGCCACGTTGAGCGATACGCTTGCCCCTAGTTCCAGGGAAGCCCGATTCGTATGGTTTGAGGGAGCCCCCGGGAGTTACCGCTGGAGCTTTTTTGGGGTATCGATTAAAACGGAGGGATCCCATTGGAGAAGCCGCGCATGAACCGTTCACTATCCCCCCAATCGCCCGAAACTCACGCTGATGCCGCTTGGCTCGCCCGTGTCCATCTTGCGGCAGCGAATCGACTCGCCGTCTACGACGAGTTGGAAGAAGGCATCGACAACCATTTCACCATGATGGTGCCCGGCTATGAAGACCGCTACCTGGTGCTGCCGTTCGGCCGCCATTGGTCAGAGGCCCGCGCCAGCGACCTCATTGTCTTCGACGAGCGCGGACAGGTGCTGGAAGGCCAAGGAGACTTGGAGCTGAGTGCATTCTGTATCCACGCGCCGCTGCACCGGATCACCGGCGCCAAGGTCATATTGCACACCCACCAGACCTGGGCACTGGCGCTGAACATGCTGGAGGACAACCGGCTATTACCCTGCAGTCAGACGGCAGCCTTTATCACCAAGCATATCGCCTATGACGATGGGTATACGGGTCTGGCCTCGGCACTGAGCGAGGGAGAGCGCCTTGCCACCCAGCTTGGAGACAAGCAGGTGCTTTTTATGAAGAACCATGGGGTGCTGGCGGTAGGCGATACCGTGGCGCAGGCGTACCGTCGCTTGTATCGGCTCGAGAAGGTGTGTCGCGCCCAGGTCCTGGCGATGTCGGCCGGTAAACCGCTTTCGCTGCTGCCAGACGCGCTCGTGGACAAGGTGGACACCCCCAACCCCGAAGACAGCCATTCCCGCGAGGAGCGTGAGAGGCTCTATTTCGAAGCGATGATGAGGGTGTTGGACCGAGTGATGCCTGGCTACGCGGATTGAGATTTCCGCTCTACGGTTTGGGTGGTCATGTCGTGCATTTGGCCGAGATTCATGATGACATGACCTCAGTTTTCATCACTTTTAGAATAGTGATGAAAACTGACGCTTGAGTGTTTCTCTCAATCCCCTGCGCACTTAGACCGCGGTGTAAGGCTCGTAGTCGATATAGCCCTTCGCATCGCCACCATAGAATGTGCTGCGATCGGGATCCGTCAACGGCCAGCGATTGCGCAGTCGTGCGACCAGATCTGGATTACTGATAAAGCTCGAGCCAAATGCCGCCAGATCGATGACGCCTTTCTCGATCATTTGTTCTGCGCGATCACGTGTCATCCCGCCGGCCAGAATGAGGGCAGTCTTGGGCAGGTGGCTTTTAATGGTCCGCAAAAGCGCATCGAACTTCGACAACGCTGCACCTTCGATCGTGGCGTCGCCGACGGCAAATCCGGATTGATCCATCACATGGACATACGTCAGCCCGCGCTTTCCGAGTTCGATGGCTAGCTGGGTATAAGTGTCATCGATCTCTGGGTGCAACGGCATATCAAAGAGTTGTCCGTATGGGGAAATGCGGATGCCGACTTTGCGGGCGCCAATCCTTGCGATCACCGCATCCACAACTTCCAGTGTGAACCTCAATCGATCCGCCATGGTTTTGGCCGAGTACTGGTCCGTGCGATCGTTCACCAGAGGATTCATGAACTGTTCGAACAGGTATCCATTCGCGCCATGAATTTCAACGCCATCAAAGCCGGCTTGCACGGCATTGTCGGCGGCCTGTGCGAACTGCTCGACGATGCGCGGGATCTCCTCCGTGCCGAGTTGGCGGGGGGCGGGTGATTCAACCAGATTGGGGACACCGTTTTCGTCGTAGCCAAATGCTTTCGCACCGAGGGGCTGCTTGGCGCTGGCACTGACCGGCAACTGACCGTTAGCCTGAATAGAAGGATGCGATACGCGGCCGACGTGCCAGATCTGCGCAAAGATGCGGCCCCCGACGGCATGGACGGAATTTGTGGTGAGCCGCCAGCCCGCGATCTGCTCGGGCGTAAAGATGCCGGGGTTAAACAGATAGCCTTGACCTTCGCGTGAAATCGGCGTGCCTTCGCTGACGATCAAGCCCGCTGTGGCGCGCTGCGCGTAGTACAGCGCGACGCGCTCGTCTGCAATATCCCGTGGTGCGCGTGCGCGGGTTAACGGCGCCATCACGATGCGGTTCCGGAGTGTCAGGCCGGATAAATTGAAGTTTTCAAATAGCGTGTTCATTACTGGAGTTCCTTCGGATCATGGGCAGACTTTGTTCTGTCTGCCATCGATGCTGATGCGAAGAATCTTAAATTGAGATACGCTAGAACAACAATTATAGAAATAAGCAAATCATAATTGCGATAATCACATCAATCCAGATAATCTCTGGGCCAACCGGTGAAATCGGTACCGCACACCATGCAGTTAATCGCACTTCGATATTTTGTGATGGTCGCCGCGACCGGCAGTTTTGTCGGTACAGCGCGGCATTTCCAAGTGCAGCCATCATCGGTGTCGCGCTTCGTTTCCGCGCTGGAACGCGAGGTCGGCCAGCAATTGTTTTATCGGAACACGCGTTCGGTGCGACTGACCGAGGCCGGTGAGCGCTATTACTTGCAGGTACGCGAAGTCCTCGACGCCTTGGACATCGCCACCGAGCAAGCCGCGGGGAAAGAGACAGACGTGCGAGGATTGGTTCGCCTGAATGTGCCTGTGGCGCTGGGCAGGTTGCATATTGCGGAGATAGTCAACAGGTTGCAGGCGGCACATCCTGACCTGTCTGTCGAACTCACGTTGACCGATGCGTATATCGACCCGATCCAAGAAGGCGCCGACATTACCCTACGTATAGGCAGACTGGCCGATTCGGGCTTGATCGCGCGGAGAATTGGTGAACAGAAGTATGTGCTGTGCGCGGGTTCGTCATACATCAAAAAATTTGGCAAACCGAGGACGCCCGAAGATCTGCGAGATCACAGTTGTCTATCCTACAAAGGATTGTTGGGTACGCAGCGCTGGAGTTTTCGACAACGTGACACTGACGCGACGCATCCCGTACAGGTTGATGGACCGCTGAAAAGCAACGATGCTGAAGTACTGGTCGCGGCGGCGTTGGCGGGTAGGGGGATCGTGCTGTTTCCGACATGGATGTTCGACAAGACCTGCTTTCATAGCAAGAAACTGGTCAAACTAATGCCTGACTGGATCCCTTCGCAGGATCCGACCCCCATCGATATTTCGCTCATTTCACCGGAAAACCGATTGCGCTCGCATAAAGTCCGAGTCGTGCTGGATTTCTTGCTCGATGCAATCGGGAGTCCGCCGTATTGGGATGACATCTAGTTGGCGGACCGAAACGACGGGGTTAATGGAACATTGACGCGGTACGTTCGACAAATGCCGCGACTTGCAAAGTACGTAAATCATCCCCGTAGGCACCAATGACCTGGACACCCATCGGTAACCCCCGTGGACCTCTGGCCATGGGCACGGACACACAAGGCACGTGCATCAGACTCCATAGCGCGCCGAACTGCGCAGACCCTGAGTCGGCGATGCCTTCGTCGGCCTCACCCTGAGCAGGCGGATACAGCAGCGCATCTATATGGTCGAACAGCTCGCCCATTTCGTGTCGAGCCGTCAGCGCACGTTGGCGCATGGACAGGTATTGCTTACTATCAATGTTTTCGCCGCCCGCCAGGCGAGCTTTCAGACGTTCACTAAACTGCGCAGCGTGATGTCGTCGCTCGTCGGCTAAAGACTGGCGGGCCTCAAACGCAAACAATTGTCCTTGCAACTCAATCAGCGATTCCATTTCTGCGGAAAGACGGATGCGTTTTAACGATGCTCCCGCACGCTCGGCCGCTGCCGCCAGATCTTCGATGGCTTGCGCCATCTCGGGCCGCACCGCATCCCACTGCGATGAATAACAGACGGCCAATCGAGGGCGCTCGATGACCTCGACGCGAACTCGATCACCGTGCACGCCAAAACCACACCATGCCGCGTCCTCTACCGAGCGGGTCAGAATGGAAATAGTGTCCTGAGAGGGGCTCAACGGCTTGAGGCCCGCGACGTTCACAAAACCATAGGTGGGTTTGTAGCCGACAATGCCGCAATACGACGCGGGTCTTACCGTGGAGGCGGTGGTTTGCGTACCAAAGGCGACTGGCGCCATGAAGTCCGCGACAGCCGCGGCCGACCCACTGGATGATCCCCCTGGGGTATGCGCTAAATTGAGTGGGTTGCGGGTCTGGCTCGGCGTCTGTGTCGCGAACTCGCTCGTCGCGACTTTGCCCAGGATAAGCCCTCCATATTCTTTGACACGCGCGACGCAAGCCGCATCTGCCTGAGGCCGATGCCCGGTATAAATGGGAGAGCCGTACGCGGTGACCAGATGCCGGGTATCCAGTACGTCCTTTACGGCAAAGGGGATGCCGCGTAACGGCCCGACAGGGTTGTGATCCGCAGCTCGCGCCTGCTCCAGCGCCCATTCGGCGTCCACTGCCGTGAAGGCCTGGACTTGCGCGTTACGCTCTTCGATACGTTCCAGGCATGCCCTCGTGAGCGCTTCGCTCGTGAGACGGCCTTCTTCCATGGCATGCAGTGCTTGCCACACCGATAGCTGGTTCGGAGATTTCATTATTGTGTTGTCGTGATTTATTGAGGGCTGATGCCGGCTTCACGGATGATCTCCGCCCAACGGTCATGCTCGTTTTGCACAAAGGCCGAGAAATCTTCGGGGCTATTGCCGATTGGCTCGGCGCCTTGAGCCAGCAACAACTCTTTTACCTTGGGGTCATGGAGGATCTGCACGACCTCGTGGTTAAGCCGCTCAACGATGGGCTGCGGCACCCCAGTGGGAACGAAAAGCCCGAACCAGCCGATGACGTTATAGCCGGGAACGCCCGCCTCGGCGATCGTGGGCACATCGGGCAACAACGGTGTACGGGTACTCGACGTTACACCGAGCGCATGGAGCTTGCCGGCCCGGATATGGGGCAAACATAGCGGCAAGTTGCAAAACATGGCGTTGACACGACCCGCCATCACATCGGTGACTGGCGCGCTGCCGCCTTTGTAAGGGATGTGCAGAAAGTCGGGAATCTGGGCCATGCTTTTGAACAGTTCACCCGACAGGTGCATGCTGCCGCCGGCGCCACTGGACGCGAAACTGTACTGTCCGGTTTTCGCCGCCTGGATGAATGCTTTGACATCGCGCGCGGGCACGTCGGGACCCACCACCAGGACGTTTGGCATGGACGCGACATTCGTGATGGGCGTAAAGTCCTTAAGCGCATTGAACTTCAAATTTTTATGCAGGCTGGGATTGATCGCGTTGGTACTGGCTGCGCCCATCATCAAGGTGTAGCCGTCCGGTGCCGCTGCCGCCGCGTAGGCGGCACCGATATTGCCGTCGGCGCCCGCCTTGTTCTCCACGATGACGGACTGTCCCAACGCGTCGCCAAGGCGTTGCGATACGATGCGCGCGAGGATATCCGTCACGCTGCCTGCCGCGAAAGGAACCACCATGGTGATGGGCTTGCTGGGATAGCTATCGGGCGCGGTGGTTTGTGCACGCGCGGGTGTAGCAGCAATGGCCAAAGCGAGAGTGGCCGACGTCACGAAAATGCGACGGGAGGCACAGAAAGAGTAGGTCATGGTCGTGCAACAGTGAGAGTTGGGGAAAGCATGCATTAGCCTACGTGCATGTCACTTATACGTCTAATATAAAATTGATCAGAATTGAGACGTATATCGACATAATCATGTTATCTCGCAATCTCCTGGCGTTTGTCGCGGTGGCCGAGGAACTCCATTTCGGCAGGGCTGCACAGAGGCTACACATCAGCCAGCCACCCCTCAGTCAGCAAATCCGGCAGTTCGAAGAGGACGTGGGTGCGACACTGTTCGTGCGTACCACACGCTCTGTCCACCTCACGCCCGCAGGACGCTTGCTGCTAGAGCGGGCCCACCTGCTGCTGGCCGACACCGAAGCTGCCCTGCACGCGGTGAGGCGTTGTGCTGTCGGCGACGAAGGATTGCTGAGCTTGGGATTTAGCCACAGCACGGTCTATCGCGTTTTACCCAAAGCACTGCAGCTTTTCAGGCAAGGCTTTCCAAAGGTGGGGCTCGAACTGCGGCAGCTGACCTCCGACTTGTTGGCGGAAGATGTGCGCAGTGGCCGTCTGGACGTTGCCATACTCCGGTTGTCCGCTTCAATGGAAAGCGCGGATCTGACGTCACGAGTGATTGCCCATGAGTCCATGGTGCTGGTGCTGCCGCTGGGGCATCCGCTGGCCGCGCACACCCGCGTGCCGATTCATCTTCTGCAGGGCCTGCCCTGGGTAGGATATGCGCCCCAGGGTGCTCGCTATTTCCATGAACTGGAGGAAAAAGTTCTTGGCTCGGCAAACGTGCAGCCCGATGTGCAACATGTCAGTTTGCTGCCTACCCTATTGGCATTAGTGGAGGCGGGCATGGGGGCCGCGTTGGCACCCATCTCAGCGATGCGCGATATGACGGGTCGACTGGAATGGAGAGAACTGGCGTTGCCGGCAGGCTGTGTAGCGCCGACGTCGGCGCTGTCCTGTGCATGGCGAACCGATAACCTTAATCCGGTGGTGCCGCGGTTTCTATCGGTACTGTTCGCAGGGGCGTCCGAGCACCCCGACTTGTTTGATACCTCAACATCGAAGGTCTAGCCGGTGGGCCGGGAGCCACGAGCAGGTGTCTGCGCACCGGATCATTGCGTTTCTTGTGCGGACTCGACTTGCGTATTGCGCGAGACTGCTTGGCGATCCTGCTTGCGCCAGCCCGCACGTAGTTCAGAGATTTGTCGTATGGCCGCCTGGGACATTTTCCACCAACCGAAGGGGCGCGGGTCCGCCAGCATGCTGAGTGCGCGCGCATAGTCCAACGTCAGGCCCGGTGTCCACGCCATCGTCAGGGCTCGCTTGCGGATCTGCGACGCTACCCAAAGTTCTGGGGTCAGCAAGAGGCGCAGTAACACGTTCCAACCGGCATTCGGCCCATGCAGGCGTCCCACCACACCGTCCAAGGCCGCTTCGAGTGCAGCGGACACCGAGCTGGAGCAATTGCGGTGCGTCAGGTTATACGTCGTGTTCTCGCGGTATTCGTTCCAGAATGCTTGCAGTTTTGCCGCATCGTAGTTGCGGATGCGTACCTGCACAGTCGATGGGCACCACGTTTTGGATTCAGTCGGGTAGTCCGGCTGGAATACCCCGGGGACGTTATTTTCGGCCGTGGCGCGTAAAAGCGTTCCGAATTGTTCGGGGGAACGATCGATTTCCGCAGCGGGATACAGGCTAACGTATATGCCCTCCGGGGCTTCTAGCGCGGCATGTCCGGTGGACACCACCCCGTTTATGTCAACCGCGGCGATGTAGCGGTCCACCAGGGGATAATTACGTGTTTCTTTTTTGGCCGAACCGGAGGGTGTCCAGACGTGGACGGTGAGCGCATGCTCCGACGCTTGAGGGGGACCGTCGAATACCGTCTGTCGTGTCGTGTCGGCACGCGTCGGCATGAAATCTGGATGCGCGTTAGTGGTGAGGCCCGGATTAGACTCAAGTCGCTGAGCGCGTCGAGCCAACGATAATAGCTTCAGCCCCGAAAATATCAGGAACAATCCAAGAAAATACGGAACAGTGCCGGCATAGTGCGTGGGATAGGGCTGGAAAAAGAAGATGGCCAAAAACACTTCGGCTACGCCAGAGGCGAAGACGTAGCGCCAGCGTTCATAACGTACAACATAAGAGGCAATGCACTGCATCAGTCCGTCGACCAGAAACAGCAGGCCGAAGATCATCGACAATACGAAGTGTCCATGATGATGGCCAGCCAGAATCAGGATTCCGGCGACCAGCATGAACCCTCCCTTCGCATAGCGCAGGACGCGCTGGCCGCCGACGCCAGACTGCGCGATGATCAGTGTCGCCACACCATCTATGACAAACAACACGGCAAAGAAATTGATTGGGAAATACAGTGCGTTATCCAACGCGTCGATGACCAGTACCACCCCAGCCAGCAGGAATATCGCGCCAATGACGACCAGTGCTCGAGCTCGGTGCTTCAGAGAATCAACGCCTAGCAACAAGAGAACGAGATTACCCATTTTTGTGCTGCTCCATTTGGATCATGACGGGATGTCGCATTGCTCTTCTCCTCTTCCGGAATGTGGCTTCGCAGCGCTTCATTACGAGGGCACATTACTTGAGTTGATACTGTATCTGTAGCATCAGCATAACGCACGCTCCGAAGATAGTGTCCCCCCCAGACAGCGCAGAATTGAATCGCGCGATGTTGGCGTCGATGCTTACTGTTGGCCTATCCTGTTGAAAAGCGAGTCGGAGCAGCTTTCTGAAACTATCTGTCGCGAGACTAACGGGATGCTGTGTGTCGTCGGTATACCGTCGGAGAGATTCCATATTTGGACTTGAACGCCGAGCTCAAATGAGCATGACTGGAGAACCCGCACTCCAAGGCCAAGTTGGTAATGGACTCTCTTGAGCGGCGAAGCAGTTTTTGTGCTCGGATAAGGCGACGGTCGACGACATACTGATAAGGCGTCGAGCCTGTTGCGCGACGGAATGCGGATGTGAAATGAAACTTGCTTAGCCGCGCCTCATTAGCCATCTGCTCAAGTCCTATGCCCGAGTGCAAATGATCTTCGACAAAATCGGCGAGTCGCCTAAGTGTCGAAAAATTCAAGGAGCCTGAATTTCGATCACGGGATGGTGGCGCGACCATAGACCGATAATAGTTAGCGATCTCGATGCCTAAAGCATGTCGGGAGAACGCAGCATCCTGGGGATCCACAGCCATAAGGCCATAGACGCAGTGAATAAGATTTTGATAATCCACATAGCGTTGACCGGCATCGCATCGAAGTAAATCGCCTTTAGCGCCACCGATATCGATGAAATCTTCCCACTCAATGTCGTCGAACGCTACGGACAACCAGTCCGTATCCACGTCAGTGGTGTGCGAATGCTCCACTGCGGGCGGGATGCACTCTAACGCTCCAGCAGGCCAAAGCGTCTGACTGAGTGGTTCACCGTTGAAAGATTCTGCGCCGAATCCGCATCCCATGCGAATCCTGATCGTGGGGGCTGTATACGTAATGGTGTGTCGAACGGTATGGGGTGCACCCGGAATCCAATCGACCTTCATAGAATCTCCCGCCAGTGAGTCACGCGCCGCGAACCGCAATATTTTGAAAGCGCGAATCTGGGTCCGTGTCGTAATCTTTGCCCGCATCCTTCGTTGCTAGACCAGTTAGAGATTACTTTATACCAAACCGTAACTATCACTTGACACGATCACAAGGCGCTTCGAACCTAAGCGGAGTCCTTTGGGCCCTTGCGGGGGTCGGATTATTCGCCTTCATCTATGTGTCCGGCAGGCTCAGCGGCACTGAAGCTTCTGCGCTTCAGATCATATGGCTGCGCTATGTCGGCGGGTTCGCGACAATGGTAGTGGCTTTGCTCGTACGACGCGACATTGTCGGCATCCTGTCAACGACACAGCCCTTTCTTCACGCATGCAGAGCTGCAGCCGGGGGATTCGGTGGTGTCGCGGCCGTATTCGTCGCGGGCAACATGCCCGTCGCCTCAGCTAGCGCGATAGGGCTATTAGATGGTCTGTTTACAGTGCTATTGGGATTGATTGTCCTTCGGGAATATGTGCCCCTGCGTCAATGGCTCGCGACGATAGCGAGCCTGGCAGGGGCGATGACGGTTGTCGGGGCACAGGGGGCGTTTTCGAACTGGGACGTGGAATACACCGGTCCGGCGCTCATTGCACTTGCAGGCGCAATGCTAATCGCGATTGAAAGCATCATGATCAAGACTCTGGTTAGGACCGAAGCCGCGCTTACCGTGCTGTTCTATGTCAACCTATTCGGGTCCATGATTCTTGCATGGCTCGGGATTTCCAGCTGGCAGACCATTCCGTTCCAATGGTTGTTCGCGTTCTTAATGCTCGGTCCCGTCGCCATATTGGCACAGTGCTGCAATATCAACGCGTTCCGACAAGCAAACGCCAGCGTAGTTGGGCCGATTCGATATGCTTGGATAATCTACGGGTCTGTCTTTGGAGCCTTGTTCTTCGATGAGTCAATTACCTTGCCCATGGGAATAGGCGTATGTCTTGTCCTCTTTGGTGGAGGATGCTTGGCGTTCCTTCGCAATCGGCCGAGGCTGTGAGAAAACGCGATTCGCTGACAGTTTTAAAGGTCGCTGCCCCTCTCCTTGCCGAGTCCAAGAAAATCGATCCTGCGGGGAACGGAGAGGTCGATATGGCGAAAGTCCATAACGAACGTGCGTTTTCACACAGCCTTGGCGATCATCAGCAGATGTGCTGGAGTACGCCATACAACCGGAAATGTGTGTCGTATTTCTGCTGTCCAACCAACACTTCTATTTGCTCTGATTGAACCATTCAATCGCGTCGGCTCCTGCTGGAACGCGGAATGCAGTCGTGCCGCCCTGCACAACATTCCAGACAGCTTCTGCGACATCAGTCGAGTGTGTGACTAAGCCGTCGTAATTTTGAAATCCGGAGAGCACTGAGTCCATGGCGGCAGCGTAATCTTCGGGAAAGGTCTGAGCGATTCTTGCATGCGCGTTGTTGGCAAAAGCAGTTTCCGGAGCCATACCTGGCAGAACGACACCAACCTGAATGTTGAAATCCTGCAGTTCTAGCGCCAAGGACGCCGTGAACGCGACTACCGCAGCCTTGCTGGCCGTGTAGACGGGAAGCAGGGGTAATGCTTTTAGCGTTACGGTCGAAGCGACATTGACGATAGTGCCAGCACGACGCGCCCGAAATTGGGCTAGAAATGCCTGAATCATGGACATCGTACCGAATGTATTCGTTTCGAACACTTCGCGTACCGCATCCATCGAAGTACTTTCGAATGGCCCTAGCATACCGACACCAGCGTTGTTCACCAAGACATCGATCTGCCCGGCTTCCTTGACTGCATGTCGGATGCTCTCTGCATCAGTTACGTCCAATTTTAAGACGCGCAAATGCTCTGATTTGGGCAGAACATCCTCGCGCGGCGTACGCATTGTGGCGATGACTTTCCAATTACGCTCTAAAAAGTATTTGGCGATTTCCAGTCCAAATCCGGAAGAGCAGCCAGTGATTAAAACGGTTTTCATGCGAATTCTCACAACGTCAGGGGAAACACGACAATAGTCCGTGCAATGCAAACCATCTACAATCAAAAGTCCTAATTTTGTTTGCAAGAGTCCGATGTGATTGATCCTCTAACGTCCGTTGTAACGTTCCTCCAGCCAAAGATGGCGTATTCGAAAATTGTGACCGGTGCAGGACGCTGGGGCCTGCGCGGCAAATTCGATGATGCGCCATTGTTTTGCTGCGTCATTATGGAAGGCAGGATGCGTTACACGGCTGATGGAACTCAACTGGTCGTTGAAGCCGGCGATTTTGTATTGATTCCGTCGATGTCGGAATTCTCGGTAACCAGTTACGAAGTCCCTTCCGACGATGAGTGGCAGTCGGAACCTACATTGCTAGAAAACGGGGAACACCGTAGCGGCTTGGTCGCGGCCGATGCAGACGTACGAACGCTAGTTGGATTTTGCCGTCTAGCATCACCAGACTCCGCTTTGCTTTTGACGCTGCTGCCGAAACTGGTACATATTAGGGGTGACTGTCGACTGTCTGCGCTGGTTCAGTTAGTCATCGATGAATCGCGCTCGCAGCGACCTGCGAAAGAAGTTGTCCTTGAGCGTCTGCTAGAGGTCCTATTGATAGAAGCCTTACGCTCTTCGAACAATGCGGTAACGTCGCAGGGATTGCTACGCGGACTTACCGATAGCCGATTAGCAAGCGCAATACGACTTATCCATGAAAGCCCAAACGAGCCCTGGACCGTTGAGCGTTTAGCGAAAGCATCGGCGCTATCTCGTTCTACATTTTTTAAGCGATTCAGCTCAGCCGTGGGTGCCACGCCAATGGACTACTTGCTGTCGTGGCGGATGGCACTGGCAAGAGATTATCTTCAGCGGGAAAAGACGATTGCCGAGGTCGCGGCGCTAGTCGGATATAGTTCGTCGAGCACTTTCACAGTAGCCTTCACTCGGTACGCCGGCATGCCGCCTGGCCAATATGTCAAAACTCAACAGAATGCACGCGCACGGGACGCTGCTTAGTTGACTGCTCCATGAGCGATAGCGACCTCAGTTTGCAGTCTTATTCGAACGGAAGAGACTCGCCGCTGTTGTCAGCCTGCTGCGCAAACGGTTGTCGGCTGGTGCGATCGCACCACAATCGCCTCCTGTTCAACTGCACCTCTTTTTTGAGATCGTTACTGTTTTCTACGACTAAAGACCGATGCGCATGTAATAGGTGGCTGCTATTGTCGCCCCTGAGCCAGTCAGCGGTTGCGCCACGGTGTTCCCATCTGTATGGCAATGCAGATGGGAGCTGTTCGTTCGTTGATGCTCTGCCGAGGCTGGCGCGGCTTCTTCCGTCAGCAAGCAATAGGAGATTGATATGAAAAAAAAGGAATCTTTCCCGCAGAAGGATGAAGCTAAGGGCCAGATCGTGCCGTTGAGCCTGGAAGAAATCAAGGCTGTCAGTGGCGGCGTGGGTTCAAAGAGATCGTTGGGTGCCTCGCTGTCATCGGCACGTAGCCGTTCTACGCTTGGTAGCGGGAAATCGGTTTTTTCTGCCTGATCCCCTAGGGCGGCTTGGTTTTCACCTATGCCGCAGCTTTTGCCACACCGGCGAAAAAGCTTGAGCCGTGGCGGCGCCGTTCGCCGCGGTTTTTTTCCTTTCCCGGGGCTTTCCATGCTTGCCTCAACTGTCTTCAGGTCTTGACGCCGTGTCGCTCTATCGCAAAGAGGCGCTTGCCGCGCAACGTTCCGTCGGATTGGGAAATATCGTCCTGATTCGACCGGTGTCGTTCGCGCTTGTCACGACAGTGTTGGCGGGTTTTGTGCTGGCTGTGTGTGTGTTCTTGGCGCTGGGCACTTACACCAAGCGCGCGACGGTCAATGGCCAATTAATGCCGGATACCGGGTTGCTCAAACTCTACGTCCCGCAAAGCGGGATCGTGCTGGAACGTTATGTACTCGAGGGCGAGCATGTTAACGCGGGCGATATGCTTTACGTGGTATCCGGGGATCAGCAGAGCACGCTGGGCGATACACAGGAAGCCATCAGTGCGCAGATCCGGCAGCGTCGGGACAGTCTGCGGCAGGTGCGCGACAAGACCGTGTTGTTGCAGCAAAGTGAGCACAACAACCAAGCGGTCGCCATCACCGGTCTGAAGGCACAGCTGACGGCCATCAGTAGCCAGGTTGAGGATCAACGCAGTCGTATCAAATTGGCTGAGGCCAGTGTTCAACGGTTTAGTAAATTGATGGGTGAGGGTTTTCTGTCATCTGCAAAGGTCGACGAGAAGCGCGCGGAGCTTTTGCAGCAGCGCAATGATCTGCAGGTGTTGCTACGGGATCGCATCGGCATCGAGATGGATCTGTCTAATCGGCAGACCTCGTTGGCCGACCTGGCGCTGCGCCAGCAGAATCAGTTGGCGCAACTGGATCGCGATCTCGCCGATGTCGTGGTCGAGCTGACACAAAGCGAAGCCAAGCGTCGCGTCGTGGTGACTGCGCCTCAGGCGGGTGTCGTGACCGCCGTGACCGCCGACGTGGGGCAGGCCGTGGACAGCCGGCGACCGCTGGCGACCATCGTGCCGGCCGATGCCAAGCTATTGGCTGAGTTGTTTGCCCCGAGCCGGGCGGTGGGCTTTGTGGCGCCTGGGGACCGCGTGTTGATTCGTTTTGCGGCATATCCCTATCAGACCTTCGGGCAGCAGGCGGGTGTGGTTCAGACGGTGACCCGCAGTGCCTTGCCACCAAGGGAATTAAACGATGCCGCGGCGGGCGACTCTGATCAAGAGGCGGTGTACCGGATCACCGTGTCGCTGGCCACACCGGCCCGGGGACTTCAAGGGCAGGCGTTGGCGCTGCGTCCCGGGATGCGGTTAGAGGCGGATTTGCTTCAGCAAACGCGCCGCTTGTATCAGTGGGCATTTGATCCCGCATACCGGCTTTCAGAGAAGCTTTGATCATGCTTGATCGCCTGATGTTGGGGGGCAAGCGGCGAGTGCCCCGGCTCTTGCAGACCGAAACGGCCGAATGTGGCTTGGCCTGCGTGGGCATGATCGCGGGGTTCTACGGTCACCACCAGACTCTGGCGGCCTTGCGCGGGCGTTTCCCGGTGTCGCTGAAAGGGGCAACGCTGGCGACGCTGATCCATGTGGCCAGCCAGCTGGGCCTGGCGTCACGGCCCGTCAAGGTCAGCCTGGATGCCTTGAACAATCTGAAGTTGCCTTGCATCCTGCATTGGGAGTTCAATCACTTCGTGGTGCTGACGTCGGTCAGCGCGCGTTCGGCTACCGTTATCGATCCGGCGTCCGGTACACGCAAATGCTCTATTAGTGAGCTGTCATCTTCGTTCACCGGCGTCGCGCTGGAACTGTGGCCGACGCCGGATTTCGTGGAGGTTCGCGAGAACAAGCCCGTGCGGCTGCGCGAACTGACGGGGCGCGTTTCGGGCCTGGGCGGGGCAGTCTCGCAAGTGTTGTTGCTGGCGTTGGCGCTAGAGATCCTGACCGTGGTTCAGCCGTTCTTTCTGCAGTGGGTCGTGGACCATGTGCTGAATACTGGCGACCGAGATCTCTTGACCACATTGGCACTGGCTTTCGGGCTGTTGATGGTGATGAAACAACTGACCTCGGTAGCGCGCGGCTGGATGCTGATGGTCATGGGGACGACGCTGAATCTGCAGTGGCGCGCCAATGTATTTACGCACCTGCTGCGTCTGCCCATCAGCTATTTTGAAAAACGACATCTGGGGGACGTAGTGTCGCGGTTCGGCGCGATCGATACGATTGAACGCACTGTCACGACGTCGTTCCTGGAGGCGATGCTGGACGGGTTGGTCATGTTGATCACGTTGGTGTTGATGTTCCTGTACAGCCCGTCGCTGACATGGATCGCGCTGGGCGCGATGGCGCTATACGGGTTGGCGCGTTGGGCCTGCTATACGTCGCTGCGGCATGCGACTGAGGAACACATCGTGCATGCCGCTAAAGAACAGTCGCATTTCCTGGAAACGGTGCGGGGCGTCAAGACGATCAAGCTGTTCCAGCATCAGGATGATCGACGCTCTCGGTGGCTGTCGCTCTTGGTGAACGAGATCAATGCGGATCTGCGTGTGCAGAAGTGGACGCTGTTTTTTCGCGTGTTTGATGGTTTGCTGTTCGGCCTGTCCTCGATCGCTATTCTTTGGCTGGGAGCAAGGCTCGTACTGGACGGCCAGTTTACGGTGGGCGCACTGCTGGCCTTCATCGTCTACAACACCTTGTTTGGCCAACGCATCGCGGCCCTATTAGACAAGCTCGTGGAAGTGCAGATGCTGAGGCTACAGGGTGAACGTCTGGCCGATATCGTGCGCGAGCCACCGGAGCCCACAGGCGAGATGTCGACCACGGGCCGCCCTCCGACGCATTCACCAGTGATCGAGGTTCGCAACCTGCGTTTCCGATATAGTCCGCAGGAGCCCTATGTGCTGGATGGTGTCAGCTTCAAAATCGAGCCGGGCGAGTCTGTCGCGATCACGGGGCCCTCGGGAAGCGGCAAGACCACCTTGATCAGCATCCTGTTGGGTTTTCTGGCACCGACTGACGGCGAGGTTTTAGTCGACGGTGTCCCGGCAAGAGGCGCGGGGGCAGCGGCTTTGCGCCGGATTGCGGGTACCGTGCTGCAGGATGACGTGTTGTTTGCGGGATCTATCGCCGAGAACATCAGCTTCTTCGATCCACAATACGATCCCGAGCGCGCCAGTCGGTGTGCGGAGATTGCCGCAATTCACGACGACATTAGCGCCATGCCGATGGGCTACAACACGCTGGTCGGCGATATGGGCACGGTGCTTTCTGGCGGCCAGAAACAGCGCGTGCTGTTAGCGCGTTCGCTGTATAAGCAGCCGGCTATCCTGTTTCTGGACGAGGCGACGAGCCATCTGGATATTGCACGAGAACGGGTGGTTAACACGGCGATTGCCAAGCTTCACATGACGCGCGTGATCGTGGCCCATCGTCCCGACACGATCGCGGCGGCCGGGCGTGAAATCTCGTTGGTGGCGGGTAAGGTTGCCAGCGACAGCAGCCGGGTGACCGCATCTACACCGGCTTCCCGAACACTCCCCCACGCCGAGCCACTAATGTCGCCTGCGTACGATTGAGCACGCCCAAGGTTGCCAGGATAGCGGATACGTGTGTCTTGACGGTTTTTTCCGTCATGTTCAACTGCTCCGAGATTTCCTTGTTGCGCAACCCGTCGCACATCAGGCGCAAGACGTCGTTTTGGCGTGGCGTGAGTGCCGATAGCAACACGGCGTCATCTGATCCACCGGCGCGCGGCGTGGTCGCGGGTCCACTGCGATAGGGCTGAAGAGGTGCGTCGCTGACGGCGAGCAATGCGGCAGCCAGGTCTTGGCAACTCGCGGATTTGTTGAGAAAGCCCAGCGCACCCGCTTCCATCGCACGACGCTTGTCTTCGGGATCCTGTGAAGCAGACAGTACCAAGACACGCAGTTGTCCTCGACGTTGACGTAGGCGTTTGAGCAGATCGACCCCTGACATGTCGGGCAGGTAGAGATCCATGATGGCGTGCTGGATCGTTGTATGCTGGTCTAGCACGTCAAGCGCTTCTTGGCCACTGGCTGCGGGATGAAGTGTCAGATTCGGCATGACGCTGATCAGCGCCATGCCTAGCGCCTCGCGGAACATCGCATGATCGTCAATCAATAACGCGGCCGTCATTCGGTATCTCCGACGGGATTAGGGTGTGTGGCGCGTAGCATGTTTATCACATGATCGCGCAGGGCTTGAACCTGCACCGGTTTATGCAGTAGAAAGATGCCGCGGGCAGCGGCCTCAGCCAGTCGCGCGGGGTCGGTGTCACCGCTGATGAGTAGCGCGGGTAAGTCGGGATCGTTGTATTCCTCTCGCAGGCGTTCGATGACGTGGATGCCGGTCTCATGGTCGCGCAGTCGGTAATCGCTGACCATCAAGGATGGGGGCTCGGCGAGTGGCAACACGCGCTCGAACAGCGCATTACCGCTGGTGGCGGCAATGACTCGACAACCCCAGCTTTCAAATAGCATGGAGAGGCCCGCGAGGTTCTGTGCATCGTCGTCTACCAGCAGCGCCAGCTTTCCACGTAGACCGTCTTCGGAGGCAGGGGGCGCCGGTGGAGTGGGATCTGGCTCGGCGACGGACGCGTGGGGGACCACGAAATCCGCGACAGGAACGATCACCGTAAAGACGGCGCCGTGCCCCACTTTGGAGCGCAGTGAAAGTTCGTGCCCAAGCAGTCGGGCGGTTCGGCGCACGATGGCCAGGCCCAAGCCCAGGCCCTTGCTGCGGTCACGCTCGGGATTGTCGAGTTGATGGAATTCCCAGAAGACCCGGTCTTGCTCGTCTGCCGGGATGCCGGGGCCGTTGTCCCAGACTTCAATGCGCAATTGGTCCGCGACGCGGCGACAACCGATCAGGACGCGTCCGTTAGCCGTATGCGTGATGGCATTGCTGATGAAATTGCGCAGGATGCGCTCCAGCAGCATAGGATCTGACCGGATGCTGGTCCGACACGCTCGCACGCGTAGTTGTATGCCATTCTCGTTGGCCTGCGGTGCATATTCGGCCCGCAATTGATCCAACAGCGGTCTCAATGGGAACGTCTGAAAGCGAGGTTTGATGACACCCGCATCCAGCCTCGACAGGTTCAGTAGGGCGTCGAACAAAAGGCCCATTGCCGAAATCGCGCTAGCGATATTGTCGACGAGGTAGCGTCCGTGCTGGGACATACGTTCGTTCGTCAGCAGGCCCAGGAACAGGTTGACTGCGTGCACGGGCTGCCGCAGATCGTGGCTGGCGGCGGCCAGAAAGCGGGATTTTTCTAGGTCGCTGCGCTCAGCAGCGGTTTTCTCTTGGCGTACTTGATCCAGTAGCGCCAGGTTTTCATAACCTAATCGCAAGGCGTCGAGATGGGTGCGATTCATGCGATGAATAAACGCCAGGGTCGCGATCAAATACGCGAGGCCGCCCGTCACTAGCGTCAAGTGGATGGCGGACGGCTGCGCCGCCAACGCGATGAACATCGGTGCGAAAGCCGGTATTTCGAACGCGTACATGACCGGCAGCAACATATAGTTCGAGTAGATGGCGCCCGTACCCAGCCCGAACAGGATGACGATGAAAAAGAGCTGATATTCCAGTGGAACGAAGAACGTCCAGTAGGCGAAGGGCAGCCCCCACATCATGCCCGAACACAGATTGCCAATCAGCATACGGCGAACCCAGAGCCGGGACGCTAGCGGATCTGTGCGGTGGCGGTCGTACGCGAGCATGGCGACCAGTCGCAAGACGCCGATGACTAGTGTGAAGGTGATCCACAGAGCGATTTCTTGTCGGGGCAGCACCTCAAGTAGCGCGTATGCGGCAAAGCAGGCGCAGATGAGTGATCCCGCCAGGGCAAACGGAAAGCTTTGCCGCAGCGCGTCGACCTGCACCCGATGGATGCGCGCGGCGTACGATGAGCCTGACGACGGGACGGACGGAGAGGGCGTGTCGATGGTGGACAGCACTTGAGAGGAAGTTTCGTTCAGGGGGCCCGCCTGTGGAGGCGGGCGGTTCGAAACGCTTGCCGATTTTAGCTCGATTGTGACACCGGGATTTGCTGATCCCTATGGCGCTGTCTTCAGCCTGCCGTTCTTCAGCCTTTGCACCGAATCGCTAACCGGATAGACTCTCCTAAATAATCCCTCCGGAGGTCGTATGCCCCTGCAATTACGTTCCCTTGTTCGGCCAGATGCCACGTTGGAGCTATCGCTGGTTGAGGTGCCGATGCCAACGATCACTGCTTCCGACGAAGTGCTTGTGCACATGGAAGCCTCTCCGCTGAATCCTTCAGACATGGGCTTGCTTTTGGCGGGCGCCGATATGACTCGGGCGAGCCAGTCCGGCAGTGTCGAGCGACCCGTCATCACCGCGCCGCTGTCCGCCGGCGCGATGGCGGCCGGGACAGCCAGGGTGGGCACCGCGATGCCCGTGGGCAACGAGGGCGCGGGTACCGTGATTGCCGCCGGGGATGCGGCTGAAGCTCAGGCGCTGCTGGGTAAAAGGGTCGCGCTGTACGGTGGTGCGATGTACGCTGAATATCGCGCAGTGTCGGTCAAGCAATGTTTACCCTTGCCCGCCGGCGCGACAGCAACCCAAGGCGCGTCAAGTTTTATCAATCCGCTCACGGCACTGGGCATGGTCGAGACCATGCGCACTGAGGGCCACCGTGCGCTGGTACATACCGTTGGCGCATCCAATCTAGGTCAGATGCTCAACCGCATTTGCTTAAAAGATGGCGTGCCTCTGGTGAACATCGTGCGCAAACCTGAGCATGCAACTTTGTTGAGAGAGCAGGGGGCGCTACAGGTGGTGGACAGCAGTGTTCCCGACTTTACGGCAAACCTCGTCGACGCGATTGCAGCGACTGGCGCGACGTTGGCTTTCGATGCGATTGGCGGCGGCCGACTTGCTGGGCAGATTCTTGCCGCGATGGAGGCAGCCTTGTTGCGCCAGCCTGGGCATGTTTATAGCCGTTATGGCACTGACATCCATAAACAGGTGTACCTGTATGGTGGCCTGAATCCAGCACCTGTCGAAATTGAGCGCAGCTTCGGGATGGCCTGGGGCGTCGGCGGTTGGTTGGTCTTTCCGTTCCTGCAACGTCTTGGGCCTCAACGGACACAGCAGCTTCAGCAGCGGGTCTCCGACGAACTGACCAGTACGTTTGCCAGCCATTACACCAAAGAAATTTCGCTGCAACAGGTGTTGACGCTCGAAGCGATCAAGAGTTGCTCGAGAATGGCTACCGGAGAGAAAACCCTGATCCGAATTGCACCGGGTTGACGACGTGTTGGAGTAGTGATGTTACGAGCCATCGTCGCTCGCATTCCCTGCGATAATAGTGGATAAATATCCAGTATCCAGCCCGGATGGCTGGCATCGCAACACGGAGCACCCACTGTGGGCATACACCAAGACGCACCCGCCCTTGAGCACGATGGCGAAGACACTACGGACGACAGCATCCACGAGCCACGCTTGTGGCGCGACGACGGCTGGACCGCACGCGTCATCAAGAACGAAGACGACGACGGCTGGGCCGTCGAGATGACCCGCGAGGGCGAGTCCGAGCCAGCGCTGGTGGGCCCCTGGACCATGGGACGGGACAAAAAGAACCCCAAGCCATTGGATCCCTCCGCCTTTCGCACCCTGATCAAGACGGCATCCGAGGTTATTCGCCGGCACGAGCAACAGCTGCACGCGCAACTACACAAGAGCGTCAAAGTGGCCACGTCGGAAGCCACACTCACGGTCAAGCTGGATGTCGTCCCCGACGAAGACGAGCCCTTCGCGGTGCTTAGCGCCGTGGGTGAATACGGCGACACGATCGCCGAGGTGACTGTCGCTCCGAATTTCAAATTCACTCTTGGTACAGCCACGGCTTGGGTCGAAAACGACTTCCGCAAACCCAGCTAAAGCGCTGGATACTATGTTGCAGTGAGCGTTTGAATCCACAACGCTTAAAAATGAGACGAATGCGCTACGAAAAATATAACTCCAACGCATTCTCTCCAAACACCCGCCGCCGGTCAGCCTCATTGGTGATGGTTTCGTTCAACCACTGAATTGCAGCGGGATAATCAATATCTTGTTCTCCGCCCACAAATGGGCAATCGCTGGCCCACACCATCTTCTCGTATCCCACGCGCCGGCATAGTTCTTGTGCGCAGGCGCGGGCGTTTTCTCCCAGGCGGTAGGCGCCCGACAGCTTGACCCAAGTGCGGCCTTTTTCTACTGATTTCACCATGGCTTTGAACCCGTCGCTGTCAATGCCGGCAACCGGGTCTGGACGGCCGATGTGGTCGATCACGATCTTCACGCCAGAACGTTCCAGCAGAGGCAATACCCGTGGCAGCCGCGGCCCATCAATGTGCACATGGACGTGCCAGTCCAGGTCGACCAGGCGACGCAGGAATTTTCGGTAGTCCCAACTGTCCAGGTCGGGCAATTCTGTCATGCTGATGAAAGGTAACCGCACGCCCACCACGCCGTCGCGGTCCATCTCGTCGAGCACAATGCGTTCCACCGAGGGCTGTAGGATGACTGTGCCACGCAAGCGCGGATAGCGTCGCAGCGTCTCGATGATGTAGTCGTTGTAGTCGCCCCAGGGGCTAGCCGCGGCCACCACCGCAAAGCGCACGCCATTCGTATCCATGACGTCTATCAGTTGCTGCCCCGTGAAACTGTAGTCAGGACGATGGCGGGGATCGGGGATCAGCGGCATATCTTGTGTGAATACATGCACATGCGTGTCGATAAGCAGGCCGTGTTCCGGATGAGTCGTCAATGCCATGAAATGCTCCGTGTTGCTTATTGGGGTTGAATGCCCGCTTGTTTGATAACGGCGGCCCATTTGCCGACGTCGCGGTGCAGGATGGCGCCCATCTCTTCAGGTGTGCTGCTTCGGGCCTCGGTACCCAGGTTCTCGAAGCGCTGGCGCAGGTCAGGCAGTTGCAGCACTTCGGCCAACTGGCGGTTCAGGAGCTGGATCACCTCGGGCGGCGTGCCAGCAGGCGCGAACAGCGCGTTCCATCCCGTGACGTCGTAGTCGGGTAGCCCGCTTTCCTTAACGGTGGGCACTTGAGGTAGCCAAGAAGAACGCTTGTCCCCGGTCGCCGCAATAGGCTGCACCGTGCCGGCATCGATGGGCCCCTTCAGCGCGGCATAGGATTCGAAGGCCACATCGATGTCGCCGCGGACCAGTGCCGACATGACATCGGCCGTGGTCCGAAACGGAACGATGATGGCATTGAGCCCGGCGGTCGAGCGGAACAGCTCGGCCGACAGGTTCTGGGTACTGCCGGGATTGATGGTACCCAGTATCAACTGGCGCCGCTTGCCTTCGGCCAGCAAGTCGGCCACGCTCCCGATTTTGCCCTTGGGGTTGGTTAGCAGCAGTAGGTCGAAGTAGGCAACGGTTGAGATGGGTGCGAAATCTTTTTCGGGATCGAAAGGCAGTTTGAACAGCGACTTGCTGATCGCCGTGCCATTGGCAAACACGGCCAGCGTGTAACCGTCGGGTGGTGCGTTCAGCACTGCGCTGGCCGCGACGATACCACCGGCGCCCGGCCGGTTTTCGACGATGATTTTCTCGCCGAAGTGCTCGCTCATTTTTTGCGCGACCAGGCGCAGCGAAATATCAGCCAGACCGCCTACCCCGAAAGGCACGATGAAGCGGATGGGCCGGTCCCCTGGGTACGAGGGCGCGGCGTGCGGGGGGCTTGCGACGCAAGCCATCACCAGCAGGCCACCCAGCAGGCGGCACATGGCACGGCGCGATGGCGCAATGGAACTGCGCATGTCAGTCTCCTCGTTGTGAGTATCAGGCGGCGTGGCAATGCCGCCATGTCCATCGGTGTGGACTGCCCGCAGTCTAGGTATGCGGGAAGGTCATGACAAATGAATTGTTTGTCCCGATTGATGCGGGGCGTTCATATATGACGCCGGCGTATCATGATCTTTCCCCAACAAACCCGCCAGAGCCCCGATGAAGCATGCCTATCCAGGGATTGTGCCGTTGCATAAATTGCGAGCGTTCGAGGCCGTTGCGCAGCACGGCAACGTACATCGCGCGGCCCAGGTGATACACCTGTCGCAGCCTGCTGTATCGCGTGCCGTGCAGCAACTCGAGGACACGCTGGGCACGGCTTTGTTCGAGCGCACGACCAAGGGTATGACGCTGACCGAAGCGGGCGAACTGGTATGGCGGCGCGCGCAGCGGGCCTTGCGGGAATTGCAACTGGCCGAATCCGAGATCCGGTCTTCGGCCGACGGGTCGCGCGGGGTCGTCCGGTCTGGACGTCTGGGCGAGGTGATTACCGAGCGCATGCTGTGTGCGCTGGTGGCTATTGCGCGCCATGGCGGCGAGTCGGCGGCCGCGGCGATGGTCCGGGTGACACAGCCCGCGCTAAACCGCACCTTGCGCCAACTGGAGGAGCTGGCCGCCGTGGCGCTCTTCGTGCGGTCGGGCCGCGGCACGCGCCTGACCGACGCTGGTGAAACGCTGTTGCGGCATGCCAAGCTGGCACTGGCCGAGATCCGTGTGGCCGGCGAAGAGCTGGCATCGATGCGCGGGCGCCTGAACGGGCAACTGGTCATCGGCGCGCTGCCGCTGTCCAGCGGCTACCTGGTACCTGGCGCGGTGGATCGTACCTTGCGGGCGCATCCGGACTTAAGCATCAGCATCATCGACGGTACCTATGCGACGCTGAGCTATGGTCTGCGCTGCGCCGAGGTCAATGTCATTGTGGGCGCGTTGCGCGCCGACGACCAGGAACCCTACGCGCGGCACGAGCCGCTGTTCACCGATTCATTGAATGTGGTGGTGCGTGCCCATCATCCCGTGTTACGGCGCGGCACACTAACCAGTCTGCGCGAATTGTGCGACGAACCGTGGGTGTTACCTCTGGCGGGCACGCCGTCGCGGGGCGCGTTTGAGCGGGCATTTCGCGCCGAAGGCGTCGAGCCGCCTCAGGTCGCGGTCCAAGCGAACAGCCCATCCATTGTCCGTGCCTTGCTGCTGTCCAGCGACCGAATGGCCTTGTTGTCGACTCGCCAGGTGCAGCAGGAACTGCAGCAGGGCATCTTGCGGGTCGTACCGGTACCTGTGTCGGTGCCGCATACGCAACGGCGTATCGGCTTGGCGTATTTGCGTGACAGCGAGCCGTCGCCCGCGATGACGGCGTTTCTTGTTGCATTGCGGCAGACCGCCGCTGCCGCCTGACCTAACACGATCACGGCAGGATATAAAAAGAACTCATCGCTTCGGCGGCGATAGTCATTGGCGGGATTACCACGGTGGGGCGAAGCTACGGGCTACGTTATCCTGGTCTACATTGGACCCTTTCCGCTGGAGTATTCATGTCTTCTTCCCCCCTTTCCCAGAAAACCGGGCTGATTGTCAGCGCGCATTCTGCCGATTTCGTGTGGCGCGCGGCCGGAGCCATTGCCTTGCACGTGAAGCAGGGTTTTCGCATGAAAGTGGTGTGCCTGTCGTTCGGTGAGCGCGGCGAGTCGGCCAAGCTGTGGCGCAAGGGGGGCATGACCGAGTCCAGTGTCAAGGCGGCGCGGCGGGAAGAGGCGCAGGTCGCCGCCGATATCCTGGGCGCCGAGATCGAATTTTTTGACCTGGGCGACTATCCGCTGCGCGTCCCGGATGAGGCGCTGTTCCGCCTGGCCGATGTGTACCGCGAGCTGCAGCCCAGTTTTGTGTTGAGCCATTCCGAGCAAGACCCGTACAACTACGATCACCCATTGGCGATGCGCGTTGCGCAAGAGGCCCGCATTATCGCGCAGGCCGAAGGCTACGAGCCCGGCGCCGGCATCATCGGCGCGCCGCACGTGCTGGCCTTCGAACCTCACCAGACCGAGCAATGCGGCTGGATCCCCAATACCTTTCTGGATATCACCGAGGTGTGGGACACCAAGCGGCAGGCGATCGAGGCCATGGCGGGGCAAGAGCACCTGTGGGAATACTACACGCGGGTTGCGCTGCAGCGCGGCGTACAGGCCAAGCGAAACATCGGCATCACCGCGGCGCGCAACATCAAGTACGCCGAGGCGTATATGCGCCTGACACCCACCGTTCCAGAGAATCTGGCATGACATCCATCGCTTGCGCCGTCATGCGCGGTGGCACGTCCAAGGGCGTGTACTTCCTGCGCGATGATCTGCCCGCCGATGCGACGTTGCGCGATCGGGTGTTGCTGCGAGTCATGGGATCGCCAGATCCACGCCAGATAGATGGCCTGGGCGGCGCCGATCCCTTGACTAGCAAGATCGCCATCGTCAATGTTTCCGAGCGAGCAGATGCCGATATCGATTACCTGTTCGCGCAAGTGCTGGTGAATGAACCGCGCGTGGATTACGGACAGAATTGCGGCAATATCCTGGCCGGCGTGGCACCTTTCGCGATCGAACGCGGGCTGGTGGCCATCCAGGGTAAGCGCACACGCGTGGCCATCCATATGGTCAATACGGGGCAAATCGCGGTGGCTGACGTCAGTACGCCCAATGGACAGGTCAACTATGAGGGTGATGCGCGAATCGATGGTGTGCCCGGCACCGCGGCTGCGGTGCCTATCGAGTTCCGTGATACTGCTGGATCGACCTGCGGTGCGCTGCTGCCCACCGGCCGCGCGCGCGATGAGATCGATGGCGTAGCGGTGACTTGCATCGACAATGGTATGCCGGTGGTATTGCTGCGCGCTGCCGACTTCGGCATTTCCGGTTACGAAGACCGCGACACGCTGGAAACCGATGCGACACTCAGGTCGCGGATAGAAGCCATCCGGCTGCAGGCCGGATCCATGATGAACTTGGGCAACGTCGCGCAGCGCACGGTTCCGAAAATGACCCTTGTGTCGCGGCCGCGCGCGGGTGGCGCGGTCTGCACACGCACCTTTATCCCGCACCGAGTGCATGCTTCCATCGGCGTGCTGGGGGCGGTCAGCGTGGCGACGGCGGCGGTATTGCCCGGTTCGGTGACGCAAGGAATTGCGCAGGTGCCCGACGGGCTGGCCCGACGCCTGGTCATCGAACATCCGACTGGCGAGTTCACGGTAGATCTGGAGAAAGACAGCGCGGACCAACCCGAGGATACGGTACGTGCGGCGCTGTTGCGCACGGCCGCGCTGATCATGGATGGCCGGGTGCGGGTGCCGGGATCGTTGTGGGCGGGGCGCTAGCGGAGTTGGTCAGTGTCTGCACGATCAGGTCGCGCAAGGTGGCTGCGGGGGGTGTCAAGACGGCGCCATGGCGGGTAATGATCGCTAGTTTGCGCGTGATGCGCGGCTGATCCAGTGGCTTGACGACAATGCCGGCCGACGCGCGCATCGATAATGCCGGCGCTACTGTCAGCCCCAAGCCTGCCTCCACGAAGTTGAGTGCCACGGCAGTGTGCTGCGCTTCGTAGATCCAGCGCAAGCCCAGCCGCCGTTCGCCCAGTGCATCGTCGATGGTGGTGCTGTTGCCCGCCGACAGGCTGATGCGAATGAGGGGTTCGCCCGCCAGTTGGTCCCAGGTTACTGACGCCAGCTGTGCCAGGTGGTGGCCAGCGGGGCACGCCAGCATGAACGGCTCTTCAGTGAAGGGCTCGATGGCGAGTGCCGGGCGAGCTGGCGTGGTGATCGACACACCGAATGCGGCGACACCGGATTCGACCAATTCGGCGATCTCGCTGATAGAGCTATCGAAGACACGTATTGCCAGCTCAGGGTACACACTGGAAAAATGCCGCAACACTGGCGATATGCGCTGCGCGGCCAGCGTCGGCAGGCAGGCGAACGCCAACCATTTTGGCGCGGTGCTGCGGTGCTGGCGCACGGTTTCGTAAGACAGGGCCAGTTCGCGCATGGCGCTGCGCACGCGTGGCAGTAGCGCTCTGCCGGCATCGGTAAGCGTCACGTCGCGCGTCGTGCGCGCCACCAGCATCACGCCCAGACTGTCTTCCAGCTTGCGGATGCGATGGCTGACCGCGGTTTGCGACAGGTTCAGATGCAAGGCGGCTTGCTGGAAACTGCCATGCTCGGCAATTGCCAGAAATGCTTGCATGCCCAGGAAGTCAATCTGCATGCCGTACGGTAGCACGCGCAGCGGCCGCTGGCGGCCGTGCGTTGCCATGCGCCGAAAGGCTTATTCGTTCGTGATGTGGGCCGATTTGATCAATGCGCCCCAGGTGGCGGCCTGGTCGTGCAGGAAGGTGCCGAAATCATCCGGAGAACCGGATGCCTCCCTGACGCCCATGGCAGACAATCTCTCGCGTACGTCGGGCTTGGTCAACGCCGCGTTGATCTGCTTGTTCAGCGCCTCGATGATGGGTTGAGGCGTATCTTTTGGGGCCACGAAGCCCCACCATACCGAAGCCTCCAGTTTAGGATAGCCGGCATCGACGGCCGACGGTACAGACGGGATAAGCGGCAGGCGCGCGGGGTCGGCCACCATGATCGGCCGTAACCGTTTCGATTCGATCTGGGGCAGCGCCTGCAGGGGGTCGAGCAGCATGAATGACACTCGCCCGGCAGTCAGGTCGACGATGGCCGGCGCGCCGCCCTTGTACGGGATATGCAGCATGTCCGTGCCGGTGACCGATTTCAGCATTTCCGACCCTAGGTGGGCCGAACTGCCGCTGCCGGCCGACGCATACGAAATCTTGGCGGGATCGGCCTTGGCCGCATCGGTGACATCTTTCAGCGTCTGATAGGGAGAGTTGGCCGGCACCACCATGATCAGGGGCGACGAGCCAAGTTTGGCAATGGGGGCCAGCGACTCCAGTTCCGAGAAAGTGCGATTGGGATATAGCGAGGTGTTGGTTGCCAACCCGTTGCTGCCGATCAGGATGGTATAGCCGTCAGGCGCAGATTTGGCGGTGTATTCGTAGGCAATGGTTCCGTTGGCACCCGCACGGTTTTCTACGACAACAGACTGGTGCAGTTGTTCACTTAAGTGTTGGCCTATCAGGCGGCCCAGGATGTCGACAGCGCCGCCTGGCGGAAACGGCACCACCAAATGGATCGGCTTGCTGGGGTAAGCATCCTGTGCCTGGACGCAAGCGGGCTGTAATGCCAGCGCAAGTACGCCCACGGCGGCCAGCGCCGGGATCAACGTGCGGATGGATATGGCTTTCATAGTGGGTCTCCTGTGATTCGATTGAACGGTCTGCGCCGAATATCAGCCGCGCAGCGCGGCCGCCTCGGGCCAGCGCAGTACCTGTGCCGCGGTCTTGCCCATAACCCATTCCAGGTCTTCGGGGTCAATGAAATTCAGGGCTAGACGGAAGTGATCCACGCATTCCTGATAGGTGCAGGGCAGGCGGGTGAAGTCCGAGCCCCACATGCTTCGCCGCGGGCCAAAGGCGTCATAGATGCGCCGCAGGTACGGTTGAATGTTTTGGAACGGATAGGGCTCGCTGCTGTAGCAAGGCGCGGCCGACATCTTTACGTAGACGTTTGGCAGCCGCGCCAGAGCCAACAGCCGGTCCAGGTCGGCAAAGCAGGCATCGTCGCGCAATTGGCTTTCTCGTGCCATGTGATCGAGCACAATGGTCAGGCCCGGGTAACGCTGTGCGATGGGTGCAATCTTGTCTACCGCACCCGGCACAAACAGCATCAATGCAATGCCCATGCGCTCGCAGGCAGACCAATACCAGTCCAGTACGCCGGGCTCCAGCCAGCCGCGCCATTTGGGCTTATGGAAGGTCATCCGGATGCCCAGCATCTGTGGCTGTTCAAGCCACTGTTCCAGTCGCGAGCATGCATCGTCCGCATCGGGATTGAAACGGCCCATGATGGCCAGCCGCGAAGGGTGGCGCTGCGCCTCGCGCAGTGCGGTGATGTTGCTGTCGCCCACGGGCGAGGGAGGCACGATGATGGCCCGCGCCACGCCGGCGGCGTTCATGATGGGCAGAAATTCTTCGGCCAGCAACGGCGCCTCGCGGTGCGGTCGGGCACCGGGAACGGCGACAAAGGTTTTCTTGCCGATTTCTTCGGCGGGCCAGGGTTGGTCGGCGCGATGGGCCTCCCAGAAATGCACCTGGGTATCGGTAATCAGCATGCGGGACTCCTTGCAACGGCTGCGGCTGCTCGCGCAGTGCTCGAATGCTAATCGCTGCGCTTTGATACCGAAATGGCATTTCTGATCTAGCTGTTATGAGAAACAGGAATATCACTGCCAGTCTGCACGTCATCCGCCTGAGCAAGAGATCGTCAAAGGCAGGGCGTGCGGGTGTGCTGCTGCAACAGCGGCGAGGCTTTCTCGGCCTCGGCCATGATGCGCGGCAGAAAGTCGCGGATCAGTGCGGCGGTGTGGCGTGCCAGCGTGGTGCCGGGCCGCTCGGTCGAGGTGGCCAGCGCCAGCACGCTGGTCATGCGCGGCGAGATAATGCGCCGCGCAGACAATGCCGGTGCGGCACGGGAAATAAGCAAAGCGTTAAGCGTAACGATGGCTTGCCCCAGGCCTTGGTCGACCAGATCGACAATCGCGCCAACCGCATCGATTTCCAATGCAATGCGTGGCTTCTTGCCGATGTTGGCCAGCCGGGTCTCGACTTGCATGCGCAGCGGATGCGGGCGGCTGGGGATGATCAGCGGTACATTGGCCAAGTGCCTCATTGGCACGGAGCCACGCAGCCCTGGGGCCGTTCCGCGTCGCTCGACCAGGAAAAGTGGGTCTTCACGCAGCGGGATAATCTCGAGCTCTGGTGATGGTACCGGGTCGTGCAGCAGCGCGATGTCGATGCGGCCGGACAACAGCCATTCACACAGGTGCACCGTCAGCCCTTCGGTCATTGACAGTGAGGCCTGCGGAAAGGCGCGCTTGAACTCGGTAACTAGCGGGGCGGTGATCAGGCGACCCACCGAGTAAGGTACACCCACTACGACACGACCGATGGGCGCGCCGCGCACGTCCTCGACCTCTTGTCGTGCGCGTTCCACCTGCATCAGAATGCCACGCCCGTGCACCAATAGACGCTGGCCGGCCTCGGTGGGATTGACGCCGCGGCCATTGCGATACAACAAGGTCTGCCGCAGTTCGATCTCCAGGCTGCGCACTTGCCGGCTGAGCGCAGGTTGCGCCACATCAAGTATGGCCGCGGCCTTGGTGAAACTGCCCAGTTCGGCGACGTGCACGAAATATTCCAGCTGGCGTAGGTCCATGGTGACTCCGGTCAGGCGATCGCTGCGGTGCCACGGCGCACTCGCACGACAGCGGCAGACATAAGAAAAAAGCATCTTACTGGCCTAGAAGGCATTTCCCAGCGCGTGCGCAGCGCCACCATACTACGGCAACTTGATACCTATATAACGGAGACACGCCATGCCGTACTTGACTCCCGCGCCGGATGCCTCACCCAGGACACCGGCCACCACGGTGCCTCCTGGCGGATGGGACTGCCAGATCCACCTGTTCGGCCCGGCGGATCAGTATCCCTTTGATCCGGACAGCCCGTATGTGTCGGGCGAAGCCTTGCCCGAAACCGCGATCAAGCTGCTCGACACGCTGGGCTTGGCTCGTGCGGTGGTGGTCAGCGGCGGTGGCTATGGCCGCGACTATCGTTACCTGCTGGATGTGCTGCGACGCTTTCCGCAACGGTTCGTAGGAGTCATTTTGCCACCAGATACCTTGCCCGACGAAGAGTTCGCACGCTTGGATAAATTCGGCGTCAGAGGTGTGCGTTTTGTCAGCGCCCGGCGCGCTTCGAACTTGCCGCAGATTTTGCCCGACATGGCCGCGCAGGCCGAGAACATAGGCTGGCCGGTGCACTTCTATCCTCACGGCGAAGACATTATTGAGTACGCCGAGTCGCTGTTGGCGCTACGCAGCAGCAAGATCGTGCTGGATCATTTCGCCAGTATTCCCGCGGCCAAGGGCGCGGACCAACCCGCGCTGAAGACCGTGCTGAAAATGCTCGATACCGGGCGAGTCTGGATCAAGCTGTCTGGCCCCATGCGTTGCGCCAAGGGCGACCTGCCTTACGCTGAGGTCACGCCCATTGCACGGACACTGATTCGCCATGCACCCGAGCGCATGGTGTGGGGCTCGGACTGGCCGCACGTGAACATGGTGGGGCGAGGCATGCCGAATGACGGTGAACTATTCGACCTGCTGGCCGACTGGGCGCCGGATGCGGCCGACCGTGAGCGCATCCTGGTTACCAATCCCAATGCGCTGTACGGCGCGCCCGCTCGGGGCTAGACCGGCCCCACGTAGTGGCTGGGCACGTGTCTGGCCTTTCATAACAAGGCAGGCGTTGCGGCGCTTGCCCAGGAGACTTGTCATGCGTAGCGCTTTCTGCAAGCTGCAGGCCCTGCTTGGCGCGGCCCTGCTGACCACTGCCGTTTACGGGCAGACGTTTCCCGATCGACCCTTGCATCTGGTGGTGCCCTTTTCGCCCGGTGGCAGCACCGATCTGGTCGGACGCCTGGTCGCCGCCCAGGTGGCCCAACGGTTGGGCCAGCCTGTGGTGGTCGAGAACCGTGCAGGGGCGGGTGGCATGATCGCGTCGGAGTACGTGGCGAAATCGGAGGCCGACGGCTACACGTTGTTGATGGTCACTACCTCGCATACGGCCAATCCATCCATCTACAAGAAGCTGCCCTACGATACCCGGAAAGACTTTACTTCTATCTCACTGGTGGGGGACATGCCGGGCCTGATGGTGGCTCATCCATCGGTGCCCGCCAATACCCTGGGGGAATTCGTGGCCTACGCCAAGACCCACAGAGTCTCGTATGGTAGTGCCGGCTCGGGGACCTTCCCGCATTTGTCGATGGAGTTGTTTAGGCACGCAGCCGGGCTGGACATGGTACATATCCCCTATCGGGGTGCGGCGCCCGCATTGGCTGATTTGGTGGGTGGCGTGTACCAGATCAAGGCCGATGCCTACATCACTGCCAAGGGGTTCGTCGATGCCGGCAGGTTGAAGCTGTATGCTGTGACCAGTGCACAGCGGATGCCCCAGTTGCCCGACGTACCCACGGTTGCTGAGTCGGGCTATCCGGGCTTCGAGTCCACTTATTGGATAGGCATTGTTTCGCCAGCGGGCGTGCCGCCCGCCGTGCGCACCCGTCTGGAGCAGGCATTCATGCAGGCCGTACAGGATCCGATGGTGTCGGCCAAGCTGCAAGAAGGTGGTACACGTCCAATCGGCGGCTCTGCCGCCGACCTCGATGCCTTGATGAACCACGAATTCGCGCAGTGGCCCGGCATTATTAAGGACGCCGATATCGCTGAAAAATAGAACAGCCTACCGGGCATATTGGCTGACCGATATGGCGAACGGGCTGCCGTCATCCGATGAGCGAACACCCAGCCTGACTAAGCCAGCGACCACAGCCACAGCGCAGGTGATTTGTAAATCACGAATGCATCGTTCGTTATCGGGGTCACGGCATCTACCATCGATCTTTACCTTGCATGTCATCAGGGAAGAGATCCATGACTTCGAACACATCTACGCCACAAGGCAGCGCCACAGCAGGCTATGAAGCCGATGTCCTCGTCATAGGCGGTGGGCCCGCGGGTACATGGGCCGCAGTCAATGCGGCACAACGCGGTGCCAGCGTCATCTTGGTCGACAAGGGTTATTGCGGTTCGTCTGGTGCGACCGCGGCCGCCGGTACGGCGGTCTGGTATGTAGATCCCGATCCGCACAAACGGGAACTCGCCATGGCTAGCCGCTACGATATGGGTGGCCGGCTCTCCGATCATGGCTGGATGAGCCGTGTGCTCGACCGGACCTGGGATGGCATCAACACGCTTGCCGACTGGGGCTATCCTTTCCCACAAGATCCAACAGGGCAGTCGCGCCGAAACTCCCTGCAGGGTCCGGAATACATGCGCTTGATGCGCAAGCAGGTAAAAAGTGCGGGCGCCAAGATTCTGGATCACAGCCCGGTTCTTGAGCTGTTGCGTGACGAGCACGGTGCCGTGGCGGGTGCTGCGGGCATCGATCGCCAGCGCGGGCGCGTGTGGTCGGTGCGCGCAGGCGCCGTGGTGATTGCGACCGGGGGCTGCGCGTTCTTGAGTCGTGCGTTGGGCTGTAACGTGCTCACCGGCGATGGCCTGCTGATTGCTGCCGAACTGGGTGCCGAGATGTCGGGCATGGAGTTTTCCAATGCCTATGGAATTGCGCCGGAATTTGGGTCGATCACCAAGACGCTGTTCTACAACTGGGCCACATTTACAGACGGCGAAGGTGTGGTGATTCCGGGTGCGGCGTCCAAAGGTGGCCGTTCGGTCATCGCTCGTGAACTGTTGCGCCAAAAAGTTTATGCACGCCTGGATCAGGCAGATGAAGCGACTGCGCGCGCCATGCGTGCCGCCCAACCTAATTTCTTTCTCCCGTTTGACCGCAATGGGATCGATCCTTTCACGCAGCGGTTTTCGGTGACGTTGCGTTTGGAAGGCACCGTGCGCGGGACAGGTGGGTTGCGTCTTATGGGCCCTGACTGTGCGACCTCTGTTGTAGGGCTCTATGCGGCGGGTGACGCCGCCACGCGCGAGCCGATCTGCGGTGGTTTTACCGGCGGGGGCAGTCATAACGCTGCCTGGGCGATTTCATCAGGATCATGGGCGGGGGAAGCGGCGGCAGCGCATGCGATCGAAGTGCGAGGGCGTGGGGTAGCTCGGACGGCGGTGGGGGCCGGTCGTGCGGGCCTGCGCGGCACCGGCGTACGTCCCGCTGATGCCGCCGCGCTGACCCGCGGGGTACAGAACGAGGTCATGCCGTTCGAGCGCAATTACTTCCGCCACGCCGATGTGCTTGAGCCTTCCATCGCGCGGCTGGATGCGCAGTGGCGATCGCTGGCAGGTACCGCGGCGCCGGATAGCATATCTTTGCTCGCTACACGTGAGGCTGCTGCCATGCTGGCCACGGCACGTTGGATGTATCGCAGTGCGTTGGCGCGTCGTGAAACGCGTGGCATGCATAAACGCTATGATTTTCTCGAGCAGGACGCAGCGCAGTATCACCACTTGATCTCGGGTGGTCTGGACGAGGTGTGGGTACAGCCGCTCCCGGTAAGCGCGCGGGAAATTCCTGCGGCAAAACAAATGTTGGCAGCATGATAGAACTCATCAGCGACACCCGCTGCACCGCCTGCAATATCTGCGTGCGTGTCTGCCCGGTCAATGTATTCGATATCGTTGAAGGTGCCGCGCCGATCATTGCACGGCAGGATGCCTGTCAAACCTGCTTCATGTGCGAGGCGTGGTGTCCGGAGGACGCCATGTATGTCTCGCCCAATGCCGACGGGCCGACCGTGGTGGACGAAACTGAACTCGTCGATGCGGGCCTGCTGGGGAGCTATCGTCGACAGATCGGTTGGCACCGTGAGACCCGGAGTCTGCGTGCGGTGGATGATTCGTTCAAGTTGCTGGGTGGCGGGCCTAAGAAGTAGTCAAGTACTGTCAGTGCCGTGCACGATTCGTCCACCAACGACTGTCATCGTGCATTGGATATCACGCCAGGCATTGACCGAAAGTGTCATCGGATCCCGATCAAGAACGGCGAGGTCACCCGCAAAGCCGGGCGCCAGCGGACCTTTCCAATGTTCGTCAAATGTCAGTCGCGCGCCCGCGATGGTGAAAGCACGCAAGGCAGCATCTGCGGACAGGGTTTGATGGCTACCGATCACCTGGCCCGTGACTCTTTCTTGGCGAGCCCCCGCCACCCATAGCGTGAAAAAGGGATCGTAAGGGATGTTGTCGGTCGCAAGTGCAAGGTCTAGTCCAAGTTCAAGCATGGTGGCGTGTGCCACCACGCTGTCACCTCCATCCGCCTCGTCCAGATAAGCGGCACCACCTTTCCATAGGAAGTACGTGGGGATGGTGGTGATTAGCACCCCCAAAGCCTTCAGCGCCTGAAGATCTTCCACGCGCGCCCGGGCAATGTGCTGCAATACCCAACGTTTTCCCGCCAGCGGAAATTTCTTATCGACGGCCAGCAGGACGGGCAGGATCTCGTGAAGCTTGTCCGAGACAATCACATTGACGCGCAGATCGTGCTCGGCCGCCAGAAGGCACAGCGCCTTAAAATCCGACGGCGTAACGGCCTGTTCCACAAAACCTGACCAGCCGGTGTCGGGCAGATTGGCGCGCGCACAGCAGGCAACTAGGGGATCGCCTCCGTAGGCGATGTGGATGCCGCTAATCCGAAACGACGGGTCTCCCAGTCCGCGACCACGGGCGGCGGCCAGCCAGTCGCGCATGGCGCGGGCCGCCTCGGGCAGATTGCCCCACGTCGGACTGACCACCAACCCCGTGCGCATCGTCAGGTCTCCTTCTTCCCAAAGTTTGCGATAGATCGAAATAGTTTCGGGTGCACTGCCGTGACCTTCGTAGATGCTAGTGGTGCCTTTCGCGTGATACATTTTTTGCGATATGCGCAAGCCTTTTAACCGCTCGGCAAACCCGAAGCGCGGAATGTCCGGCAACAGATCGAATTCCACGGCGGGGCGTGTATTGCGCTCCACAATGATCCCGCTCAATCCCCCGGAGGCGTCCTTACCGATCTCGATGCCGGCACAGGTCGGCTGCGAGGCAGGTGTCAGGCCATTGCGCTGCAGGGCCAGGCTGTTTAGCGCCGCAGTGCCTGGTGGCTTGCCCCAATTACCGAAAGGGGCGGGGATGTAGACCGGGTGCTCGGGCGCGGCTGCATCTAGTTCCTGGCGAGTGGGCAAGCGACTTTCGGCCAGTTGGGCGGCGCCCCCAAAGAAATAAGGAGGTGTACCCACGGGCATAGTGACGATGTAAACCCCTGGGGGCGTGATCCTTGCTTGTTCACGTATGACCTGGAGCACATCTTCGACTGTACGTGCATGGGCCAACGAGGGGCGCAAGGTTTTCAGGCCCTCACGTTCCATGTGTGCGTGCGCGTCATTAATGCCAGGGATGACGCAGGCGCCTTGCAGATCAATGACCTGTGCCTGGTCATTCGAGGTGGCGGTAGTTAATGCCGCGTTGTCATAGGCCGCGACACGACCGTCGACGATCGCGATGGCATGTGCGCGCGGGTAGGCATCGTGAAAGGTATGGATGCGAGCGTTGTGCAACACCAGCGTGCGCGGCATGGGGAGTGACATAACTATGTACAAATCTGACGAATCAGGATGCGCTCTGGTACCAAGGGAACAGGCGTTTCACGACCCATACAAAAAGTCGGTCAGCCACAAAACCGAATGCACCCAATAACACCAGCCCGATAAACATGATCTCGACCTGGAACAACTGATGACCCAAGGACATCATGTAGGCAATGCCCGCGTTCGAGCCAGATAGTTCGGCAGCAACCAGCACGATCAGCGACACGGCAATGGCTTGCCTGACACCTGCCAGGATAAATGGCAGCGCAGCAGGAAGAATAACCAGGAAGAGCGTGCGCACACGGCTAGCTCCCAGCGCCGCTGCAGATCGTAGATACACGATGTTAGTGTCTCGTACGCCGATAAAGGTCGTGATCCAGATGGGAAAGAAAGCACCCCAGGCAATCAGCGCGATCTTGGGTAATTCCCCGATGCCAAACCACAGTACCGCCAGTGGTACTACCGCCAGCGATGGCACTGATCTGAACCCGTGCAGTACCGGCTCACTGAGATGATGCAGGGTTTCTATGCGCGCCGTCAGGAATCCCGCTGTGATGCCAAGCACCAGCGCGATGGAGAATCCTGATGTCGCACGCATAAGACTCGCAGAAATATGTGTGGCCAGTTCGCCAGAAGCGATAAGCGGCAAGGCAGCGGTAAATACCCGTGATGGTGGAGGGAAAAGTGCCGGGTTCATCCACGAAGATAGATGCGGGATCGCCTCCCAGGCCAGCAGAAAGAAGACCAGACC
Source organism: Bordetella tumulicola (assembly GCF_054779135.1). Classification (NCBI taxonomy): domain Bacteria; kingdom Pseudomonadati; phylum Pseudomonadota; class Betaproteobacteria; order Burkholderiales; family Alcaligenaceae; genus Bordetella; species Bordetella tumulicola. The sequence continues at coordinate 274,773 of NZ_BAAGYU010000010.1, forward strand.
GGCGATATTGAGTATCACGCGGTGCCGACGCTTGCTGCGTGCGAGTCTGCGATGTTCCTGTTGAAAGCGCTGGCCCACGTCGCTTGAGTGGATTGTCGGATGTGCATCATAGACCCCATGCGTGGAATCTGACTGCGGGACGCGTTTTAAGGCTGCAGATGTCATGCAACTTGCCTGAATGCACCGGCTGCCAATGCAGTCTCGATGCGGTTGTAGTAGTTCGCGAAATCGAGGGATCCGCGCTGGCGCGGATAGCCGAGATTCACTGAAAAATCGGCACTGATTGTGCCCGGGTGCGGCGCCATGACCACCACCCGCTGCGCCAGGAAAATGGCCTCGTCGATATTGTGGGTCACGAACAACACCGAGACGCCGGTTTCTTGCCAAAGGCGCAACAAGTCTTTCTGCAGCGTGCTGCGTGTCATAGCGTCGACAGCTGCGAACGGCTCATCCATCAACAACACTTTGGGTTCCACGACCAGCGAGCGTGCCACCGCGATGCGCTGGCGCATGCCACCGGATAATTCGTGTGGATATCGATCTGCGGCGGCTTCTAGTCCGACACGCGTCAAGGCCAACAACGCGCGATTCCGTCTTTGCGTTGTCGGTACGGCCTGCGCGCGTAAGCCGAATTCCACGTTTTGGCGCGCCGTCATCCAGGGAAAGAGGGCGTATTCCTGGAACACCACGCCTCGTTCCGGTCCCGGTTCACGCACCGTCTGGTCGTTAAACCGCACCTTGCCCTCGGTCGGCTGCAGGAACCCTGCAAGTAGATGAAGAAGCGTGGTCTTGCCGCATCCCGAAGGTCCAATCAGGCAGACGAATTCCCCCGCGCGTACATCCAGCGACACCTCTTGCAGCGCCTGCGCTGGAACGTCGCCTCGCGTTGGAAAGAATTGCGAGACCCGTTGGAATTCGATGAGCGTACCCATGCGGTTAGGCCAGTGTCACACGATCTGGCGCGGCGGCCTGAAGCGGCGCGGTCTCGATCACCGCGCGAAACAGGGCACGCAGATCGCCTGCTGGCGCAGGCGCCAGCTTGGCGTCGATGGCCCACTTCGCCTGCGTGACAAGATCGTCAAGAAAGCTTTTGTCGAAACCGAGCTTGAACTCGAATACGGCTGTCGCTTCCTTGACTTCCTCCGGTGTGCTGCGGATGCGTGAAGCGATCAGGGCTGGCCATGTGGGGTCTTGTGCCATCCGCCTTTCGGCGGCGAGCAAAGCCGCAATCGCATCTTTCACCAGGGGTTGGCGTGTTTCCAACGTATTCTGGTTGACCAACAACAACTGATGGCTACGGAAGAATTTTTCATAGCCATCCTGAGTTAATACGAATGCCTTGCCACCGCTTTGGCGGATGGCGGCTTTGCCGGCAACCGCGGTCCAGGAAAACGCGTCAATATCGTCGCGTACCAGTGCACCGATAAGATCAGTGGGAGCGAGATTGACTTGTTGGACGTCGCTGGTGGAAAGTTTGGCAAATTCCAGATACTTGGCCAAAGCATATTGGCCTGATGTGCCAGCGGGCGTGCCGATCTTCTTACCCTTGATACTGGCGGGCTGGTCGGCCACGATGCCACTGCCTTCGCGCGCCACGATCTTCATGTCGTAGGAATAGCGACTGAAGTTGGCCAGGATACTGGGCTTCAACCCCCGCAGAACCGCGAAGACGAGAGGGGTGTCCGTGGTAGTGGAGAAATTGGCGGAGCCGGCCAGCAGCGCCTGCATCGAGTCGCGTCCCGTGGGGAAGTCCAGGACCCTCAGGTCTACGTTGTTTGCTTTCCAATAGCCGGCACCTTCCGCGACAAAAGGCAACGCCCACGTATACCCAGCACTGCCTGATGCTAAGGTGGCTTGCTCACGTGTTTGCGCGAGGGACAGGCCCGGTAGGGCGACGGTGCTAACGGCGGCGGCACCGAACTGAAGCACGCGGCGGCGTGATAGATTGATGGAGGTGTTGTTGGCGGACGAACCCATGATGCTTGACCCGAGACTGAGTTGAATAACCTTTGGTCATGGTAGGGAACGTGCGAGGCAGGGACAAAGAATATCTGGGTATATGCTTGTGCATGGGATGTCGCTGCGGTCGATCATCTTTGGGGGCGCATCAGATCGTAATGCGGCTCATAGCCATGCTTGTTCACGTCGAACGAGGCGAGTAGAGCGAGATTACAAGTTGCAATCTGGCATAGACCGAAAATCTCGTTATCTTCACACCATAGGCGTATGCTGAGTGTTAGTGTGCATGTGCTGGGCCGCAGTCCTCACCTAGGTGTATCACTATTCCTGTAACTGTGAGGGCTGGCGTCGTATTGGCCGGCCGGCAGATGCCCCCAATTGTGGGAGCAGTCATGAAAATTCCATCCGCTGAGCATGCCAATGTTCTGGCAAAGGTCGGTCAGCCAGTGACCCTGGCGACGCTGCTGAAAGCGCCCAAAAGCGACTACATGTCAGAACGCCAATTACAGTTTTTCCGTGTTCTTTTAGCTCAGTCGCGCGCGGAATTACTAGCGTCGGCCTACGCCTTGCAGAGCCGACTCAAAGAAGATGAAGCGCATGCCGATCCCGCTGACGCTGCATCCATTGAAGAAGAGCACACTTTGGAACTGCGGCTGCGCGATCGAGAATACAAACAATTGCGCAAGGTCGACCATGCGCTCGAGCGTATCCAGGATGGAACCTATGGATGGTGTCGGGATAGTGGCGAGCCTATCGGCCTAGGCCGGTTGTTGGCTCGTCCCACTGCGGAGTTGTGTATCGAAGCGCAGGAACGCCATGAACGGGTTGAGGTGGGGCAGGCGAGGCCGCGTTGACTCATGCCAGGCTGGCCGTTTGCTATTGATCCCAGGCTGACGAGCGCCGCCGGGGGATCTCTATCGTTTCAATAACGGCCACCCGTCGGCCGGGTGTTTATTCCGAACCGTCCCGTGAGGGGTGGGGTACGATGGGAAACTGAATCCACGAGGGCAGCACTCATGGCAAGCGATCAGAGGTACGGTTTCGACGTTGTCGAGAACGCAGGACGATATCGATGGTGTATTACTACACTCGAATCCCCTGGCACGCGTGGCCGAATTGATTATTCTGAGGAGGACTTCCCCACCGAAGACGAGGCCCGAGAAGCGGGGCGCCGCATCTTGGAGGACTTGAGCGAGGGATGACATTTTCACCAGCGCGTTGTAACGCGCATCGCGCATTGACGTTTAAGTCCGGGCGGACTCTGCAAGTGGTTAGCTATCGGATGTGCGTCGTTCGGATGCAAAGATCGCTCACGTCTACTCAGGCTGGTGGCACACCACGCACAACTTATTGCCGTCGGGATCGCGGAAATACGCACCGAAATAGTTCGCGTGGTAGTGCGGCCTCAAACCCGGTTCACCTTCGCAAGTTCCACCTGCAGCCAGTGCGGCGGCATGTGCTTGACGAACCTGCTCGCGAGACGACGCGAGAAAGGCCGACATCTGCCCATTGCCGGCATTGTGCGGGCTGTCGTTGAACGGTTTGCTGATCATGAAATGAGGACGATTGCCCCCGGCAGAATGCCAACCTGCCCAGGGCACGTTCGCGTCATAGTATCGTCGCTCTATTCCCAATACGGCAAACAGCCGCTCGTAGAAATTCAAGGCACGATCGAAATCGGTGACGCCGACGCATACATGTGAAAACATAATAGGGTTCCTCCCACGGTTTTGAAGTAACTCGACCAGCGTTGACGATCGCGAACGCTATGCTTATTTCACGAGCGTGACAGGCACGTCGGCGAGGTGGATAACCTTGCTGGCGACCGACCCCAATAATATGCCGGGTAAAGCACTAAGACCGCGCGTGCCCATGACAATTTGGGAGCATTGCTGCTCGCGCGCGAAATCGGTGATGGTTTGGGCAGACTGGCCCACCTTGATCGTAGTTACGAATTTAACCCCTGATTTTTCAGCGACGCTTTTCGCGCCGGCCTGAGCTTTTTCGCCCTCGTCGTTGTAGTAATCTTCGACGACTTTTTGGTCGAGAAACATCTTGGCGTGGCCTGAGACAATGGGAAAAGCCACGGTTAATAAGTGCAGTTCGGTATCTTGGCGCAGGCCTGCCATGGCAATGGCTGTCTGCAGTGCGTGCATAGAGCACTCGGAGCCGTCGATAGGAACGAGGATTTTGTTCATAATCAACTCCTTGCAGAGGTGGAATGGCACGCTCTGAATGTGCCATTCGCGCTTAAACCAGAGTACCCGGCGACACGATAGCCGTAGCGTAGGAGTTGGCTAAGAAGGGATCTTTAGCAAACTATGGCGTGGGGTACAACGGTTATGGTAAGGCACGCAAATGCCGTGCCGCGAGTCCCGCGGCGGCTATACGCGCTGGGCCGTCAACGCCCTCGTACAGGGTCATATGCATCCACAGCCAGGGGTTCCAACGGGAACAAGGGTTTAACGCGTTTCTTGAAGTCGAACAGCGACCAGTCCGAACTGGTCACGCCCGGGCTGTCGCATTCGATCAGCGCGGACGAAATCGGCACGAACACCGGTCGGCAATACATACGTGATTTCACCAGAATGAATTTGGCCTGCGTGGGTTCCAGCCCCATGCTGCGGAACACGCCCAGGTCCCAGGGTTCATGCGTGCGTTCGGTCAACACCAGTTGCGCCGCGCCAATGTCCAGCACGGCGCTGCGGCCCATGCTGACCCGCTGTCCGGTATAGGTGGGGCCTGAAATCACGTATTCGCCGTTGGTGACGGCGCGCACGGTGCCGCGCAACGTGACCGGCGGCGTGTCGCGGCCGATTTCCGCGATGGGACGCTTGTTACCCACGGGCAATTCGACTGTGGCGCCCACGCCCGCTTCGGACAGAATCTCCACGGCCTCGGGATCGCAATATAGTCCGGCGTAGATGCCGGTCAGGCCGACGTCCAGCGCGGCCATCAGTACATCCATGGTGTCGCAGGTGCCGCCGCTCATGCAGTTATCGCCGTGATCCAGTAGCAACACGGGTTTGTCGGCTGTTTCAGCTAACGATTTGGCGCGTGCCAGTGATTGTGCCAACGGCTCGCTGTCGTATAGGAACCCGTCACGATTGGCCCAGATAGATGCAGCAATCTGGGCGGCCACGCGATCCGCAACCGCGGCGTCGCCATCGCCAACCACGACGACGCTTAAGCACGGGTTAGGGATGTCGGCCAGGCCAAATCCCGCCAAGATAGAAACACCCAGCGCGCCAGCGGCCTCGGCATCGCGCGCGGCTTGCACGGCGTCACGCATGGCGCCATCGGCGGTGTTGCTGCGCAGCGTATGCGACACGAGCGGCAGGCTGCGCCATGCCAGCACGGGCTTGTACTTTCCTTCCAAACTCGCGAACAACAGGCGACCCGCATGATCACCGGTCTCGTACATGTCAATATGCGGATACGTCTTGAAGCTGACGATGACGTTGGCGTTATCCACCATCTTTTGCGTCACGTTCGCATGCAGATCCAGCGCCACCGCGATCGGTGCGTTGGGGGCTGCGGCCCGCACGCGCTCCAGCAGATCGCCTTCGCCATCGTCGGTGGTTTCAACAGCCATGGCGCCATGCAGATCCAGCAGGATGGCGTCGCAACCCGGCGCCGCCGCCACGATGCGATCGCAGATCTGCTGATAGGCCTGCGCGTCCACGCGGCCGCTGGGATAGGCCGTGGCCGAAACAGGAGTAACCAGCTCGGCGTCGCGTGCTTCGGCCAGGTCGATGAATGCCGACATGGCCGTGCGCTTGCCTTTGTTTTCTTCGTATGCGGCCGTGTCGTAGGTAGGGCCGTCGTTGCCGAACGACGACAATGGGGTCGGAACCGGCGAGAAAGTGTTGGTCTCGTGGTTCATGCGTGCGATCAATACTTTCATGCGGAAACCTTTGCTGCTTGGGTTCGGATTTCGCCGCAGCAACGCAACATCGCGTGCAGCAGCACGTTGCAACCCGCCTCCAGGTGGTCGGGCTGGGCGTCTTCGATTTCGTTATGGCTGATGCCATCCTTGCACGGCACGAAAATCATGGCTGTCGGCGTGACGCGTGCCATGTATACGGCGTCGTGTCCCGCACCGCTGATGACGTCCAGGTGATCCAGGCCCAGCGTGGCCGCGCCATCGCGGATGGCCTGGACTAAGCCGGGCTCGAACGGTTGTGGCGGGAAATACACCACTTCTTTCGACTCAATCTCGATTTTGCCCGGCAAGGTCAGTTCCTGTAATGTGCGCGCCAATGCGGCGGCCATGCTGTCCAATGTGGCGTCATCGGCCGCGCGCAGGTCCACGGTCAGGCCGACGCGGCCGGGAATGACGTTGCGAGAATTCGGAAAGTTATCCAGGCACCCCACGGTGCCGCGGCCATGAGGGGCGTGATCGAGCGCAATGCGATTTACCGCGCGTATCACCTCGGCGGCCACCAGTAATGCGTCTCGGCGCAGTTCCATGGGTGTGGGGCCGGCGTGAGCCTCTTGGCCGGTGATGGTGATGTCGTACCAACGCTGGCCCAACGCGCCCTGGACGGCGCCGATAGTGATGTTTCGCGCTTCCAGGATCGGTCCCTGTTCGATATGCGCTTCGAAATACGCACTGACATCACGCCCGCCTATGGGTTCCGTACCCGCATAGCCTATGTCGTTCAGCGCCTGTCGCACCGATATTCCATCGCGATCGGTCGCATCCAGCGCATGATCCAGCGTAAAGGCGCCGGCATACACGCCCGATCCCATCATGACGGGCACGTAACGCGATCCCTCTTCGTTGGTCCATATCACGACCTCCAGGGGAGCTTCGGTTTCGATGCCGTGATCGCGTAGCGTGCGCAATACCTCAATGCCGGACAGTACACCGTAGTTACCGTCGAATTTTCCGCCGGTAGGTTGCGTGTCGATGTGACTGCCGGTCATGACCGGAGGCAGCTCGTCGCGCAAGCCGGCGCGACGCATGAATATGTTGCCAATAGCGTCCACGCGCACGGTGCAGCCCAGGTCGCGGGCCCAGGACGATACGAGGTCGCGGCCCTGGCGGTCCAGGTCGGTCAGCGCCAGGCGGCAGACGCCGCCCTTGTCGGTGGCGCCGATCTGCGCCAGCTTCATCAGTGAATTCCACAGACGCTCTCCGTTTACGCGCAGCGCGCTGACGGCTTCCAGCGTGTTCATTTCCATGATGGGTTCCTCCGTGAGTCTTGTATAGTTTCCGCGCGGTGATCGCGCTAGACGCCTACGCCCAGGTAACGATCCTTGACGTCGTCATCGGCCAGGAAGGCAGCATTGGTGCCCTCGTAGACAATGGTGCCCTGTTCTATGATGAAGTGCTGGTCCGCTAGTTGCGTGCAGACTTCCAGGTTTTGCTCAACCAGCAAAATAGTGACACCGGCTTGTTTGATGAGCTTGATCTGCGCCACGATTTCTTCCACGATCACCGGCGCCAGGCCTTCGACAGGTTCGTCCAGCATAAGCACGCGCGGATGATTCATCAAGGCCCGGCCGATAGACAGCATTTGCTGTTCGCCGCCGGACAATTGCCCGCCGCCATTACGGCGTCGCTCTTTCAGGCGCGGAAAAATCTGGTAAATATCGTTCAGTTGCCAGGGGGATTGGCGGCGTGCGCCCAGTTTGAGGTTTTCCTCGACCGTCAGCAACTTGAAAATACCGCGATGTTCCGGCACCAGGCAGACGCCCATCGCGGCGATCTTATGCGCGGGCAGGCCCGTAATATCACGGTCGTTCAAGCGGATCTTTCCGGTCTGGGGCGCAATCACGCCAGCGATTGATTTGAGCGTGGTAGATTTCCCCGCGCCGTTGCGGCCAAGCAGCGTGACCACGGAACCCTCGGGCACTGTTAGCGAGACCCCTTGCAGGATATGGCTTTTACCGTAATAGCTGTGGATGGCGTCGATCTGCAAGGTCATGCGCGGCCCCCGGTAATCATGTTGCCCAGGTACGCCGCGCGCACGCGTTCATCGTTACGGATGTCATTGGGTTTTCCTTCGACCAGGATGCGGCCTTGCTGCATGACGGTGATCGTGTCCGAGATATCCATCACGATGTTCATATTGTGTTCGATCAGTACCACGGTATGGTCGTCGCGCAGGCTGCGGATCAGGTGCTTCATTTCATCAATATCGTCGATCCCCATGCCGGACGTGGGTTCGTCCAGGAACACGGCCCGCGGTTTGCTCGCCAGCGCCATGCTTACCTCGAGTCGTCGTTGCTGGCCGTGCGACAGCGTGCCCGCGGCAAGGTTTGCTTGACGTGTCAGGCCCATGCGCTCCATCGACGTGTCGACGACGTCGGTATGCGCGCGTGCGCCCGACGGTGGATGCCAACAGTCGAACGCGCCCGAGCGGTGCACGCCTTGGGCGGCCAGGCGCAGGTTTTCACGTACCGATAGATTCATGAAGAGGCTGGTGACCTGAAACGAACGGGCTATGCCGTGCTGCACGCGCTGATGGTCGGCTTCCTGCGTGACGTCGCGGCCATCGAACACAACGCTGCCTTCGCTGGCACGCAACGTGCCGGTTAGCGTGTGGAACAAGGTCGTCTTGCCCGCCCCGTTGGGACCGATCACGGAATGTACGGTGCGCGGATAAACCTGCAAGTCCACACCATGTAACGCGACGAATTTACCAAACCGCTTGATGATGCCGCGTGCGTGCAGCAGGGGTTGGTGGGCCGCGGCGGACGCAGTGGCGGTGGCCGGGATGTCGTGCGTCGTCATGCGCGTTTCTCCTTTGCGGCATCGCTCGCAGTTGGCCCGCGGCGCAGCGCCAGCCAGATGCGTTCACCCAGGCCCCACAATCCTTTTTGCATGAAGAGGCTGACGGCGATCAACAAGAAGCCCAGCAGCATCAGCCAACGCGGCCATAACGTGGACAGCCAGTCCGAAAACAGTACATAGAACGCCGCGCCCAGTACCGATGCGAACAGATTGCCGGTGCCACCGATCACGGTCATGACCAGGATCATCTCGCTGGTATGGTATTCGATGCTGGACAGCGGGGCGATGCCGGTCATCATGGCCAGGAATGCACCCGCCAGGGCGGTAACCGCGCCGGAGATCGCAAAGGCCGCCAGCTTGAACAGCCGCACGTTATAGCCCACCGCCGCGGCGCGCGCTTCGTTATCGCGTATGGCCAGCAACGTGCGGCCAAACACGGAATTCGTCACGCGCAACAACAGCCAGAACAGGATCAGGAAACACACCGCCACAAAGGTATAGAACTGCCAAGGCGACACCAGCGACATGAGTTCCACGCCCGCCACTGACAACGGCGGACGGGGCACATCGAGCAGGCCGTTGTCGCCACCCGTCAGGTCGGGCAAGCTATAGGCCAGGAAATAAAACATCTGCGCAAAGGCCAGTGTCAGCATGACGAAATACGCGCCGCGTTGGCGTATGGCGAACCAGCCCACCAGGGCGGCGGCCAGGGCGCCCACCACGACGGCGGCCGCCAGCGCCAGCGGCATGGGCAGCGCGAAGCGCGTCAGCAGGATGCCGACCGTGTAACTACCCAATCCAAAGAAAATACCTTGTCCGAACGACAGCAGACCGGTAAAGCCCAGCAGCAGATTGCAGCCCAGCACGGCCATGGCGTAGATCAGGACTTCGGTCGCCAGCGACCCGGACTGCATGCACAACGGTAGCGCGATCGCGACGAGCAGCGCCAGTACGAGTTGCATGTGGGATTTCAAGCGGACCATCAACCTCTCCCTAGCAGGCCGTGCGGCCGCAACAGCAACACCAAGGCCATGGCCACGTAGATCATCAGGCGGGCGCCTTCGGGCCACAATGTGCTCATGACACTTTGCACGATACCGATCAGCAGGCCACCCACTAGCGCACCCGAAAAACTGCCCATGCCGCCCACCACGACAATGACGAAGGCAATCGCTAAGGCTTCGATACCCATGAATGGCTCAACGCCACGTATGGGTGCGGCCAGTACGCCAGCCAGCGCCGCGGTAGCGGCTCCCAGCGCGAACACCAGGCTAAAGACACGGAAAACGTTGATGCCCAGCAGGGACACCATTTCGGTCGATTCGCTGCCCGCGCGCACGGCGCTGCCCAGCCGTGTGCCTTCGAGTACGTACCACAGCAGCAATGCGAACACGGCGGTGAAACCGATGACAAACAAGCGGTATTTGGGATAAATGAAACTGCCCCACATCACGACGCCTTGGAACGCCGCCGGCACCGCAACGTTGTCGCCAAGCGGCCCCCAGATCACGATGATGACTTCTTGCAGCACCAGAGCCAGACCGACGGTGACCAGGATATGGAATTCATGGGCTTGTGCGTACACATGCCGCAACAGCACTTTTTCGACGATCCAGGCACAGGCGCCCACGAGCAGCGGTACGACCGCTAGTGCGACCCAGAAACTCAAGCCCCATTGAATGGCCTGGAAACAGAAATAGGCGCCCAGCAGATAAAACGAACCATGCGCGAAATTGACGAAGCGCAACAATCCGAAAATGATGGACAGACCGACCGCCAGCAGGAAGTACAGCATACCCACGCCGATTCCATTGACGATCTGAAGCAAATATACGTTCATGAATGGTGCGTGCAGAGGAGAAGGAACGTCCGCAGACGAAAGCCGCCGCGGCGCCTCATGTCAGGCGCATCGCGGCGTACGCGCATCAGATCTTGCAGCCGGTTTTGCTGACGGGCAAGAACGATTGTCCGGAATGAACAATATCCGCGTAATCGTCCTTGTCTTTCATGGCGGACTTGGCCTTGCCTTTTAGCAGGTAGTAGTTCTTCAGCACTTGATGGTCTTCCTTGCGGATTTCCTCGGTGCCCGTCAGACCGTCATAACGCATGCCTTCCATTTGTGCGATGACTTTCCCGGGGTCGTCGCTGTTGGCCTTGACGATGGCGTCCAGCATGATACGTGTGCAGATATACGAACCGGCCAGGCTGTAGTTGGGATTCATCTTCAGCTTGGATTGCGTCAGCTTGACCAGGTCCTTGTTTAGCGGGGAGTCGATGCCGTGCCAATATTGGGCGCCAAAGTACACGCCCTCGCACAGGTCGGCGCCCAGGCTTTCGAATTGTTCCAGGCCCGATGCCCACGCGACCAGGATGGTGCAGTTCTGCTTCATGCCAAAGTTGACCGCTTGGCGCAGTGTGTCGGACGATTGCGATCCAAAGTTCAGGATCAACAGTACATCGGGCTTGGCGGCCATGGCATTGGTCAGATAGCCGCTGAACTCCTTTTCGTTCAACGAGTGATAGCTGTTGCCCACGTGTTCGATGCCTTTTTCCTCGAAGATCGCCTTGGCCGCGTTAAGCAGGCCTTCGCCAAACACATATTGCGGTGTGATGGTGTACCAGCGCTTGGCCTCGGGCTTTTCGGCCAGTAGGGGACGCACGGTCTGTTCGATGGCGCCAAAAGTGGGTACCGACCAGCGGAACGTGGCGTGATTGCAGTCCTTGCCGGTGATTTCGTCCGCGCCGGCGGTGGTGATGAATACGGCGTTGGCTTTTTGGGCTTCCTTGCCCATCGCCAGGGATTCGGAAGACAGGATGCCGCCGGCCCAGAATTTGGCACCTTTTTGTTGCGCGATCTCCTGGACCTTGCGCACCGCCGTGGCTGGCTTGCCTTCCGTGTCCAGCACGGTATAGGCCAACGGGCGATCCAGCGCCTTGCCGTATTGTTCCAATGCGAGTTTCATGCCTAGGTCGGCGAACTTGCCGTTGGCGGCGAATGCCCCCGACATGGGCACCGGGCAGGCGAACTGAATGGCGTTGGCGGATTGTGCAAACGCGGAGCGGGCGGCCCACAAAGACCCCGGCACGGCGCTCAACGCGGCCATCTTCAAGAGGTTACGGCGATTCAAGATATTTCTCCTTGGCCGCGGCATGCGTGGGCTGCGGCATATAGACGTTGATGAGCGCGTGTCGCGCACATTCTTGTACAACGAACTCTGACTCGCGGCGGACTTGGCGTTCCCCCTGACGTTGTGCTGCAATCCTATTTATCATGATAAATAGGATTAATATGATCATCGTGCAGGGCAGTAATCAGTGTCAAGAATGTGAATATCAGGTTTAACCCTTGGGTTCGTGCCGGGGTCACCCCGCGGGCGACAACAGCGTGACCCGGAGGTCAAAGGATCGTTATGGAATTCGACAGTCAGGAGATGCGGTCCGTGGCAGCGATAGGCCAGCCTAAGCGCAGCGATCTGGTCGCCGAAGAAATCAAGCGGTTGATTACTGCCAAGAATCTGTTGCCCGGCGACAGACTACCGCGCGAAAGCGAACTGCAGAGCCTGTTCGCTGTCAGCAAAAGCACGATGCGCGAAGCGCTCAAGGCGCTGGAAGTGCAGGGGTTGATCAAAATCAGCACCGGACCGGGTGGGGGCGGCATGGTGGTCGAGGTTCCGCTGGATCGCACGTTCCAGTTGATGCAGAACTATCTATTTTTCAAGGAAGTGCGCATCGAGGACATCTACCAGGTGCGCAAACTGCTGGAGCCGGAGTTGATTGCCAGCGCCGTCCCGCATTTGACCGAGGCGCACTTTGCCGCGCTGGAGCACAATATCCAGTGCTGCGATCCCATGGCCGAGCATGTCGAGGACCCCTTGGCGCAGCGCCAGGAGGAAATCAGCTTTCACGACATTCTGGCCGCGGCCTGCCCGAATTCATTCTTGCGGTTCAGTTGCGAAATGATTAATCAGATGATTCGGCAATTGACGGTGTTCGACAACGAAATGCCGCCGCAGGAGCAGGAAAAATTTGGCGTGTCGAACACCCAATTTCACAAGCAGATCCTGCAAGCCGCGCGCAACCGCGATGTCGAGCGCGTACGAACATTGATGAGCGATCACATGCACGACTGCATGCGGTCGGTGACGCGCATGCACGGCAAGTTGAAAGGTCGCCTGATCCTGGACTCGGAAATGTCACGCCGCACCGTGGCGCGCAAGGCGCGCCGGGTGGGGCGGAAAAAGGCCGAGAGCTAGTCGCATTCGATATGGATCGGGATGAGAGATCAGCGCCGCATGCTGGGCGGCAGATCGAGAAAGGATTTGAGGTCCTTCATCTCGACGCTAGGATGCGCCGCTAGCGCCATCTGGCTCGACGCGCACAGACAGAATCTAGTAATGCCTACGACATCTATACTATATAGATGTCGTGCAAGAATCGCTGCGTCGGCTCACGCACCACTGGCGCATAGTTCCTCTTGGTGCCGCTCGTCATGAAAAAAACTCTCATCGTCGTTGTGGTTGTCGTCGTGTTGGCCGTTGTGGGCGGAGCGTGGTGGTATTTCCGCGATACCGATGCGAACGGCAAGCTGAGCCTGCATGGCAACGTGGATATCCGGCAGATTTCGCTGGCCTTTGACGGCAGCGGCAGGGTGGTTGAACTGCACGCCGACGAGGGCGATCGCGTCAAGGCTGGTGCCGTATTGGGCGTGCTCGACACTCGAACCTTGGCGCTGCAGGCCGAGCAGGCACGAGCGCAGATCGAAGTGCAGCGGCAGAATCTGGCGCGCCTGCACAACGGGTCGCGCCCGGAAGAAATCGCCCAGGCCCGTAGCCGGCTGGCCGCCGCCCAGGCTGACGCGACACGTGCCCGGCAGGATCTGGCCCGCCTCCAGGGTATTGCGGCCAAGACGCGGGGACGTGGGGTGAGCGCGCAGGATCTGGACCGGGCTCGCAGTGGTGTCAAGGTAGCTCAGGCCACCGTGGCGGAACAGCAGGACGCCCTGCGCTTGATAGAGCAGGGGCCGCGCAAGGAGGACATCGCGGGCGCCGAGGCCCAGTTGCGAGTGTCTCAGGCGCAACTGGCACTGTTGGAGCACCAGATCGCCCAGGGCGAACTCAAGGCGCCGGCCGATGCTGTGGTGCGCTCTCGATTGCTTGAGCCGGGTGACATGGCCTCCCCCCAGAAGGCGGTGTTCGCGCTGGCGCTGAGCCAGCCCAAATGGGTGCGCGTGTATGTCAGCGAGCCAGACCTGGGCAAGCTTGCGCTGGGTATGGCCGCAGAGGTCTTTACGGATAGCTATCCCGATCAGCCCGTTCACGGCAAGGTGGGCTACATCTCGTCGGTAGCCGAGTTCACTCCCAAGTCGGTACAAACCGAGGAGTTGCGCACAAGCCTCGTTTACGAGGTGCGTGTGCTCGTCGAGGATGGCGAGAATCGTCTGCGGCTCGGGCAGCCCGCGACCGTGCACTTTGTCAATGGCGAGTGACCCGATGCGCGATTCCGACGCGATCGTCCTCGCTCAGCAACTGCGCAAGGTTTTCGATTCGCCAACCGGTGAGCCATTGCACGCGATAGATGACATTTCACTGACCGTCCGTCGTGGCAGATTGACGGCGCTGGTGGGTCCGGATGGCGCAGGCAAGACCACACTGCTACGCATGGCTGCCGGCCTGCTCAGGCCCGATTCCGGTAGCCTGCACGTACTCGATATCGACGTGGTCGCCCACCCGCAGGCCGTGCAGGATCGCATCAGCTACATGCCGCAGCGCTTTGGTCTGTACGAAGACTTAGGGGTGCAGGAAAACCTGGATCTTTACGCCGACCTGCACGGCGTGCCCCGCGACGTGCGCCGCGAACGATTCGCGCGGCTTTTGGAAATGACGGATCTCGCCCGGTTTACCGATCGCCCGGCTGGCAAGCTGTCCGGCGGGATGAAGCAAAAACTTGGCCTGGCCTGCACACTCGTACGCTCGCCCGACCTGCTGTTGCTCGACGAGCCCAGCGTGGGTGTTGATCCGTTGTCGCGGCGCGAGCTGTGGAAGATCCTGCAGCAGTTGGTTGAAGACGAACAACTCAGCGTCATCGTCAGCACAGCCTATATGGACGAGGCTGAGCGTTGCGCTCAGGTGTACGTGATGAACCAGGGCAAGCTGCTGGCCGAGGGCGAGCCGGCGGCGCTGGCTGAGCGTGCGCGCGGCTTGACCTTCGTGGTGCCTGCGCCCCAGGGAACCCCCGCACGCGACCTGCAAGCACGACTCATCGACGCCGACGCGCTGATCATCGACGCGGTGCCCAAGGGCGGCGCCGTGCGCTTCATTCGGGACCCTGAGGCCGATGCGCAGGCGGTGGATGCATTGCTCGGCGATCTCGACCCACAATCGCGTCCAGAAGAGCTCGAAGACGCCTTCATGATGATGCTGCGTCTCCATCAGGACGACGACGGCGCCGTTGCGCATCCACATGTCGCGGCATCGTTGAGCCCGGCCAAGACCGACAACGACAAGCCCGTCATCGTTGTGCGCGATCTCGTACGAAAATTTGGTGATTTCACCGCGGTGTCTCACATTTCGTTCGATGTGGCGCGCGGCGAGATCTTTGGCCTACTCGGTCCAAACGGCGCGGGCAAGACCACCACCTTTCGGATGTTGTGCGGATTGCTGCCCGCCTCCAGCGGGCATCTGGACGTCCTGGGTCTGGATTTGCGCACTGCGCGAGCCCAGGCACGAGCACGTATTGGCTATGTCTCCCAGAAATTTGCGCTCTACGAGAATCTGTCGGTCCGCGAAAACCTAGCGTTCTTCGGTGGCGCGTACGGCCTTCGCGGCCAACGACTTCAACAGCGCGTCGCCGCCACCATCGAACAGTTCGGACTGGCGCCCAAAGCCATTAGCGGTCTATTACCCGGCGGCTACAAACAGCGGTTGGCGATGGCCGCCGGTCTGCTGCACGAGCCAGAAATTCTGTTCCTGGATGAACCCACCAGCGGGATCGACCCGCTGGCGCGCCGCGCATTCTGGCGCACCATTACGGCACTGGCGCAAGACGGTGTGACCATCATCATTACGACCCACTTCATGGAAGAAGCGGAATATTGCGACCGTATCGCGATCCAGGATGCGGGCAAGATGCTGGCCTTGGGCACGCCGCGAGAAGTACGCCAGCAGGCGGATCCCGTGCGGTACGACGAGGCAGGCACGGATATGAATAGCGCTTTCATCGCCATCGTCGAACAAGGCCGTGCTCGCGCGACAAATTCATCGGTGCCAGGAGCCACGGCATGAATATCCATGGGCCGGCGCACCACGAGAGCGAAGCCCGTGCGTCGGTGTATACCTCCGGTTTTTCCCGTCGTTTTGTCGCCTTGCTGCGTAAAGAAGTCAGGCAGGTGTTGCGCGACAAAAGCAATCTTGCCGTCGGCTTGTTGCTGCCGGTGGCGCTGATTCTGTTGTTCGGCTATGGCCTGTCGTTCGACGTGAAGCACGCACCGGTTGCCGTGGTCATGGAAGACCGGTCGCCAACCGCACGCGACGTGCTCGCCGGCCTACAAGGCTCGGACTATCTCGCGCCTGTGTTCGTGACCGACATGATCGAAGCGGAACGCCTGATGCGAGGGGGTGACGTCGACGCCATCGTGCGCGTGCCCATGGATTTTTCGCGTCGCCTCAATCAGGGTGACGCCCGTCTTCAGCTGGTGCTCAATGGCGTTGACTCCACGTCGGCCTTCACCATCGAAGGGTACGTGGGCGGCGCCATCGGTACTTGGGCACAACAGCAGGCCGATCGCAATGGCAACAAGCCTCCCGCGACAGGCAATGTCGAGGTGGTGCAACGCATGTGGTTTAACGAGGCGGGCGAAAGCCGGTGGTATTTGGTGCCGGGTCTCATCGCACTCGTACTGACGCTGATAGGCGCATTTCTGACCTCGCTCTTGGTTGCGCGTGAATGGGAGCGCGGCACCCTCGAGTCCTTGTTTGTGACGCCGGTTCGGCCGCTGGAAATCGTGCTCTCCAAGGTCGCGCCGTATCTGGTCATAGGTGTCATCGATCTGTCGATGTGTCTGCTGGCCTCGCACTTTCTTTTCCACGTGCCAATGCGCGGTTCGCTCATGGCGATTGTGATGGTTTCGATGTTGTACCTCGTCGTGTCGCTGCTGTTGGGCCTGTTTATTTCAGCGGCCGCGCGCAATCAGTTCCAGGCCAGCCAGATTGCTCTGTTGGTCAGTTTCATGCCGGCCATGATGCTGTCGGGCTTTGTGTTCGATCTGCGCAATACGCCCGTGGCTATTCAGGTCATCAGCCAATTGTTGCCGGCCACGCACTTCATGACGTTGATCAAGACGCTGTTTCTGGCAGGCGATCACTGGCCGACCATTATCCAGAGCGTGGCGATACTGACGCTCTACGCGGTGGTGCTGACTATTGCCACCCACGCCAAGTTGCGCAAAACGCTGGAGTGACATGACGACTGATCTCATTGCCACCCTCGCGCAAATTGCCGCACTGATCCGCAAAGAAATCCTCGTTTTGTTAAAGGATCCGGCTAGTCGGGTGGTCTTGTTTGCTCCTGCCTTGATTCAGGCCGTGCTGTTCGGTTATGGCGCGACCTACGATCTGACGCATGTGCCTTACGCGGTGCTCGACCAGAGTCGTGGCCAGGCCGCTACAGAGTTGTTGGCGAGGCTGGACGGCACGGGTGTATTTCATCGTGCCGTTACGCTTACCTCATCCTCGCAGATCGCCGAGGTGATTGATGACAGCGAGGCGCTGGTGGTGTTGACTATTCCGTTCGACTTCGACCAGCGCCTCAATGCTGGCCAGCTCGCTCCCCTGCAAGTGATTCTGGATGGACGCAACTCCTCGACTGCCGCCTCCGCTGCCGGCTACATAGGCTCCATCGTCGCTAGTTACAACGCCGCGAGGGGGGTGGGGGCGCCGGGTATCGATATCGAACGACGTGCCTGGTTCAATCCCAACCTCGAGTCTCGATGGAATATCATGTCCGCGTTGATTGGCGCGTTGAGTATGCTGCAGACTTTGCTGATCTCGGCGCTGTCCGTGGCACGCGAACGCGAGCAAGGCACCTTCGATCAGTTGCTGGTGACGCCGCTCACGCCGATGCAGATCCTGATCGGCAAGGCGATACCGGCGATCCTGATCGGATTGCTGCAGTCCACGATTATTTTTCTGGTCGTTCGCTTTTGGTTTCAGATACCCATGAGCGGATCGGTCGCGCTGCTGTACCTCGGGCTGCTTACGTTCACCATCGCATCCGTCGGACTCGGGCTTTCGATCTCCGCACTATCACTCACCATGCAGCAGGCCATGCTTTACGCCTTCTTGCTCATCATGCCGTTGATGCTGCTGTCGGGTCTGATCTCGTCGGTGAAAAATATGCCCGATATCTTGCAAATTGCGACTTACCTCAATCCTCTGCGTTTTGGTACTAGCATTGTGCGGCGCGTCTATCTCGAAGGTGCGGGCTTGGCTGATGTTGCGCTGGATTTTGTTCCGCTACTAGCGATTGCCTCTATTACCCTGCCGCTGGCGGCCTGGCTGTTTCGCCACCGTCTTTCCTGATTCGGGTCGTTGTCATGTCCGATATTCTCCATCCCAATCGTTCCTTCATCTTTCTGGCATCGTGCCTGGTCGTCTTGACGCTAGGTGGATGCACAGTCGGTCCGGACTTCGGCAAGCCCACGCCACAGGCCCCGGATGATTGGACTAGTTGGCGCAGTAGCGATGACAGCCTGCGTGCCTCAGTCATCGCCGGCGCGGCGTTGCCTGAGGTGTGGTGGCGTGCATTCGACGACCCGGTACTCGATCGGCTGGAGCAGCGGGCTTTTGACGCCGGTCCCGATCTGCGCACGGCGGCGCTGCGCTTTGCTCAGGCACGCGCGCAGCGCGCCACCACGGCCGCTCAGTGGGGGCCCGACGTCAATGCTAGCGCAGGCGTAACCCGGCAGCGCCAAAGCGAGTATGGTGCCGGTACGCGGCTGCTCGATGCGGTCGCGGCTCCCGGTAATCGGGAGGAGCTTGTTGAGTTGCTGTCCGAACCCTTTACCCTCTACCAGGCGGGCTTTGACGCCTCTTGGGAGTTGGACCTGTGGGGACGCGTGCGCCGATCTGTCGAAGCGGCCGATGCGGACGTCGCCCAGCAGGCTGCCTTGCTGGACTTGACCCGGTTGACGCTGGCAAGCGACGTCGCGCGCAACTACTTTGATTTGAGGACTACCCAGAGCCAGATCCGTTTGACGCGCGAGGACATCGCCACGCTGCAGGATCGCCTAGGATTGCTCGAGGCGCAGGTGAGCGCAGGGATGATCAACCACCTTTCTCTCGAACAGCAGCGTGCAGAGCTCTCTACACTGAGGGCGCAACTGCCCGACCTGTTGGCGCAGGAAGGGGTCAACATCAATCAGATCGCGTTGTTATTGGGAGAACGTCCGGGTACGCTGCGCGACGAACTGATTGCCCCCGTACCAGCGACGGCTGCGTTGCCCGATCTGGCGTTGGGTCTCCCGTCAGAGGTGGCACTGCGTCGACCCGATATCCGTGCCGCCCAAGCGCGTCTGCACAGCGCAACCGCCAGCATCGGCATCGCTAAGGCGGATCTGTACCCGAGCATTCGCCTGGGCGCACAGTTTGGATACGAGAGCTATCTCAGTGGCGAGTTTGCGGATTGGGGCAGTCGCACGTGGTCCATTGGCCCCACTCTGAGCCTGCCGATTTTCGATCACGGCAGGCGTAAAAGCGTGGTGCAACTGCGTGAGCTGCAACAGCAGGAAGCCGCCGTGAACTATCAACAGACGGTTCTGAGGGCCTGGCAGGAAATCGACGACGCCCTGAGCGGATACACGGCTGAACAGCAGAAGCTTGAGGAGCTCGAACGGCGCGTGCATGCGGCGCAGCAGGCTTACGAGCTGGCGCAAGCGCGTTACGACGGAGGCGTTGCCGACTTCATTACCGTGCTGGACACCCAACGCGGCTACGTCGCGGCACGCCGTGATCTAGCGGTGAGTCAAGGGCGCTTGAATAATCGTTTTGTGATGGTGAATAAGGTACTTGGTAATGTGCCCGCGCGGATTACATCGCAAACGACGAGTCGAGATTGACCGTATTGGGATCATACTTGCCATGGCTGATAAAGATATGCATGAATATCCGGTTATGACCGGACGTCAACCTTGTGTGGTGTAGACATCATTGGATGCTTGATCACCATAAATAATCGCCTGTGCGCTGCTTGCAATAGGCATTAAGCCATCTGCCAATGAAGGAAGAACCGCGCTGGCATATTGATGGCGAAACATCGTCGCGCTGCACACATATTCCACTGAACCGTCCGCCGTGGGCATTACGGGTACCGATAGTGCGGTAACGGACCTGTTCATATATCCATCATCCAGCCCCCATCCAACCCGCTTCGCCTTCCGTGCCTGAGCCATAAACTGTGCAAATGTCAACGGACGATCCCAACGCAAGCTATTGAAGATCGCAACAAGCGTGGCGTCATCGAAGCCCGCCTGCGTGGCCATGATACGCCCCATACCTCCCATAAGAATGGGTAGACGCTTACCAATCGGCATTTGCACGTTGATGGCCGTCTGGCAATGAGTGACGGCGACTAATTCCATACGCGTCAAAGATTGACGTTGCCAAATTGTCGCGGTGACCTTCCATCGATCGGCGTATTCCTGCAATCGCGGCATGACATCACGCAGGACGACTGTCCGCGATGCCGTACGGTGCGCGAGGTTCACGAAACTGCCGCCCAGTACGTAGCGCTTGCCCGGACCGATGAGCTCGGCGGAGGCTAGCCACCCTACGGCCAGTAACGTTTGAATCAGGTTAAAGCAGGTGCTGGGATTCATGCCGAGTTCGCGCGTAACCTCTGGCGCACTCCACGGCGTTCGGCGATTGGCCGCATAGGTCATCAGTCTGGCGGCTTGCACCGCAGCGCCTACTACCTTTCCTGCCGAAAGATCAAGGTCTTGCAACTTGCCGGCAGAGCGCTCCTCACCGTCGATCGCGTCTATATTTTTTCTGTTCATTTTCTATAGAGAATTAAATCATCTCCTATAAGAATAACATTTGACAGAAAAACTCGTATGACTTGAAATTGCCTTCATCAAGGACGCGACGAAATCGCGCCAGACAAGAACATACGGAGACAGGATGGATAAGCTGCACGGCATCCGCATCGTTGACATGAGCCGGGTACTCGCCGGGCCCCTGGCTGGCCAGATGCTGGCCGACCTGGGCGCTGAAGTCATCAAGATCGAGCAGCCCGGCGCTGGGGACGAAGCGCGCCACTATGGGCCGCCCTTTTTTGGTGAACAAGAGGAGGGCGGAACAGCGTTTTTCTTGGCGGCAAATCGTAATAAGCGGTCAGTTACCGTGGATTTCTCCAAACCTGAAGGCAGCCGCATAGTTCGGCAACTAATCGAAAAATCTGATGTCGTCATTGAAAACTTCCGCGTTGGCACATTGGCACGCTATGGCTTGGATTACGCAGCGCTTTCAGCAGACAACCCTGGATTGGTCTATTGCTCACTGACTGGTTTCGGTCAATCCGGACCCTACGCCAAGCGTCCTGGCTACGATGCAATTTTCCAGTCTATGGGTGGCTTGATGAGCAGCATTGGCTATCCCGATGATCATCCGGCGGGTGGCCCCATGCGCACGGGCCTTTCCATTACGGATGTCATTACAAGTCTGTACGCGGACGTGGCGATCATCGCAGCCGTGCACGCTCGTGCCCATAACGGGGGACGCGGCGACTACATTGATGTCGCGCTACTGGACTCTACGGTGGCGGCCATGTCGCATTACGCCATGTATTACCTGATCTCGGGGCAGATGCTGCCTCGCCGAGGAAACTACGGTAATGGGGGTGTGCCATCTCAGGTGTTTCAGTGCCGCGACGGCTCCGTCATGCTCACCGTCGGCAACGATGCCCAATTCGTCCGGTTCTGCCGCGCATTGGGTTCTCCCGAGTGGGCAGACGACAGCCGTTTCTCGACCGGCGTCGAACGCATCAGAAATCGTGATGAGCTCATCCCCATTTTGGAGGCACATTTCGCGACTCGTAGCGTAGCGCAATGCCTGAACGCACTGGTTGCCGCCGATATTCCAGCGGGTGCCATCAACAACATTGAGCAAGTCTTTGCCGATTCGCAGGTCGTTTCCCGCAATTTGCGCACCCCTGTGCAAGAGGACGCGCGAGCGCCTCTTGACGTCATCGCGAACCCGATCCGCTACGCATCTGACCCCATAAATACCTACCGCAGGCCGCCTCTGCTAGGTGAGCATACCGACGAGGTTCTAAGTGCCTTGCTTGGCTATACCCAAGAAGAGCTTGGTCGACTCGCCGACAGTGGCGTCATTAGTCGATGCCCATCATCGATAAACATTACTTGAACAGCGTGACTGAGGACACCCAATGACTATTCGGCTTACCGAACAACAACGCGCGCTCATTGACCAAGTCAAGCGCTTTGCACAACGTGAGGTATTACCCTTGGAGCAAAGCGCCGGGGACGATCCCGACTATGGTGCCAGGTTGTTGGCCCTGTTGGGATCAGGCGGCATGCTCGGGCTTAATATTCCGGAGGAATACAACGGTATCGGCCTGCCTCACTTGGATG
This sequence comes from Bordetella tumulicola, assembly GCF_054779135.1. Lineage (NCBI taxonomy): Bacteria > Pseudomonadati > Pseudomonadota > Betaproteobacteria > Burkholderiales > Alcaligenaceae > Bordetella > Bordetella tumulicola. Next base: position 297,122 of record NZ_BAAGYU010000010.1, read on the forward strand.
CCGCTATGTGCATAGAGGAAATGGCACGCCATAGCTTGGATGCTGCCGGTTTCATGTCCGCTGCTAGTCTGGGTCAGGCGTATTACATCTACGCGTTTGGCACCGAAGAGCACCGCAGGCGCTATCTGCCAGATATCTGCGCGGGAAAATATACCGTCGCGATCGGCATCACCGAGCCAGGCGCGGGCACCGCTTCAACGGCGTTGACCACGCGCGCCGCTCTCAGTGCGGAAAGCATCACTATCAACGGACGCAAGCACTATGTTTCCAATGTTCCCAACGCGGGACTCTTTATCGTGTATTGCCGTGTCAGTGACGCACCTCGCGCGAAAGGCATAGGCGCCATACTCGTTGAGCGTGAAACAGCGGGATTTTCAGTCGATCGGCTGAGTGAAAACATGGCTGGGCATTACCAGGCGGATCTGCTGTTCGATGATTGCAACGTGCCCATTGGCAACCTGCTGGCGGGTGAAGGCGGGTTTGCCGAACTGACCAACTGCTACAACCTGGAGCGATGCGGTGGCACCGCGCTGATCCTGGGAACCGCTATAGGCGCTTATGACGTCGCGCTGGATCATGTATCGAATCGGGAACAGTTCGGCAGAAGCCTGGCGTCGTTTCAGGCAGTTCAAATGCGCTTGGCAGACATGGCAATCCAGATTCAGGCCGCTCGGTTGATGCTCTATCACGCGCTGGACGCATGCGACGGCTGGCCTGACGCACAAGAGTCGTCAATGGTCAAAGTATTCGGCAATGAAGCTGCCAAGAGCGTGTCTGACGATGCCATTCAGTTGATGGGCGGCGCGGGCTACCTCAAGGATCTAGGCGTGGAACGCCGATACCGATATGTGCGTGGCTATTCCATTGCCGGAGGCCCGCTGGACATCCACCGAACCATGATTGCAGGTGGACTGGTGGGACGCCGATTCAGCCAATGGGCAGACGCAACGGTGCGCTAGTCGACGAAGAAAACGTCAGTGCACCTAAAACCACAACAGGAGACAAATCATGATAAATCCCACACGACGCGCTGCCGCATGCGCAGCGTTGACCATCGCATTATGTATTGGCCATACGGCGGCAGCCCAAGAGTCAACCAAAGTGACCATCGCCATCGGTACGACAGTCCTGGATGCATCTCAAGCTAACAACACATCGGTCCCAATAGCGACTGAGTGTTGGAAGCGGGAAGGGCTCGACGTAACTATCCAGCCTACTAATTCCTCATCAGCCATGCAAGCCGTTCTGTCAGACCAGGCGCAGTTCGTGAACATGGGGCCGGGCGCGGCGATACTCGCACGCGCTAAAGGGGCGCCTATCAAGGCTGTTTATCTGAACATGCGTCGAAACTTTCAGTTTCCCGTGGTGCTCGCGGACAGCGAAATCCAGTCTATCGAAGACTTCAAGGGCAAGACCATCGGCGTCATCTCTTATGGCGCCCAGTTGGTCGAGATCATAAAAGGCATGCTCGCCGACGCGGGCCTCGACCCAAATAAAGACGTCACGTTCGTAGAAACAGGCGCAGGAGCGCAGGCCATCGCGGCACTCACCAGCGGTCGGGTCGACGTTTGGGGCACCTGGGATTCGCAGATCGCCACTGCCGAAAATATGGGCATCAAGCTACGCCGCTTTACCACCCCTGCCGCCGAAAAGCTGGTTTTTGGCGGATCGTACTTCGTGCGCGACGACTACATCGAAAAACACCCGGAAATCATACGGAAAGTACTGCGTTGTGTTGCACAAGGTTCCGCCTTGGTGTTGGCCAACCCACAGGGTGCGGTCAAGGCACACTGGAGCGTGTATCCCAGCAGCAAACCGACCAACCTGAGCGATGCCGACGCGTTGGCGCAGGCCCTTAACTTGATCAAGGTCCGTAGCGAGTTCATCGAGCTAGACGCCAATGAGCGCTGGGGAGAATTTCCCGCCGACGCGGCTAAGACGATGGTGCAGTTTATGCGCACCAATGGCCGTGTAAAAGGCGAGCTCGATCCGGAAACGCTCTATACCAATCAATTTGTCGATGCGGTAAATGACTTTGATACCAAAACCATAGAGAAACAAGCAGCAACACTGGGGGAATGACTTCTCTGTCGCCAGAACAAGGACCGTCTATGAGGCAACCAGCGCAAACATGTACGCCGGCCAAGCGGCTGAAAGCTTTACTGAACAACCGATCTGCCACTGCGGCGCCCGGCTGCCATGATCCCCTAGGCGCACGTCTTATTGCGCAAGCTGGCTTTGACGCAGTCTCGGTATCCGGGTACTCCGTAGCCGCCAGTCACGGGGTACCCGACATCGGATTGATCAGCGGTACCCAGATGACGGCGCAGGCTATCGCCATTGCCGACGCGGTGACGTTACCCGTTGTGGCTGATGCCGATACCGGATACGGCGGGGTCAACAACATCGCGGCGACGATAAAGGCTTACGAGCGTGGCGGCGTTGCCGCGCTACATCTGGAGGATCAAGTGAATCCGAAGCGTTGCGGCGCCATGGCATCAAAAGCGTTGGTGTCCGACGAGGAAATGTCTCAGCGCTTGCGCGCAGCCGTTGCCGCCCGTCACGACATGCTGATTATCGGGCGTACCGATGCTTTGACGATCGCCGGCCTGCCGGAAACCATCCGGCGGTGTCAATGTATGGCCGATAGTGGGGTGGATGCGGTCATGGTTCCTTCCCTGTCTAGCCTCGAAGACATCGAACGCGTCGTTCGGGCGTCTCCTGTCCCGGTGTTGCATACCGTGGCCGAGACGGTACGACCGGTTTTCACCCAGTCTGAACTCCAGTCCACGGGATTGGGCATGGTGTTGTATTCAATTTCATTGATTCAGGCGATCGTCCACGTGCAACGCGCACTCTTATCGGAACTGAAGCATAAAGGCAGCACGGCTGCTTTTATCGACGTCATGCTGCCGTTGCACCAGCTCACTGAGCTGCTTGACGCCAAGCAGTATGCAGAATTTGAATCACAAATACTTGGAAACGCGAGGTAGTCATGGCGATGTCGCTAGTGCAAAAAATTCTCGCACGCGCAAGCGGCAAGTCCTTCGTGGAGGAGGGAGAAATCATTTGGGCCAAGCCGGATCTGATCACGGTACCCGAAGTCTCGTTTCCTGCTTATGTGAAGCGCTTGAAAGATATCGGCGTAGAGGCTTTCGCCCACCCAGAGCGGATCGTCGTGGCGATCGACCACGAAGTGCCGGTCCACAGTACGGCAGGCGCCGACCGTAATCGCTTGACCCGGCAACTGGCAGCCAGCACACAGGTGGGATATTTCTACGATGGGCTGGGTATCACGCATCCGCTGGTTGTTGAGCAAGGTCTGGTCTGGCCAGGAATGTTCGTGGTGGGCGCGGACACGCATACGTCGGCAATCGGCGGGACCGGGGCATTGGCCATACCGTTTGGTATGGAGATAACCATGCCCATGGCGCGCGGCGATATCTGGATTCGCGTACCCGGCACTGTACGGGTACGCGTCGACGGTACGATGCCCACTGGGGTTGGCGCACGCGACATTGTATTGGCGGCGCTCAGACAGATCGACGAGGAGACGGCAAGTTATAGCGTGATTGAGTACACCGGCAATACCATGGCGGCACTCTCGATCCCGGAACGCATGACCATAGCCGGTTTGAGTATTGATTGCGGTGCCGAAACGGGTATCGTGCCGGCCGATAGCAAGACGATACGAGCCTTGCAGGCACTCGGGGTTAATGACGCAGTAGTCTTGGCGGGAGATGACGATGCCCCGGTTCGTAAAGAAATATATATCGACGCCGCGACGCTGGCGCCGCAAGTCTGTGTTCCGCCTTCGCCGACGCACGTTCGTGATGTCACCGAACTGGAGTCCGTGCGGATAGACCATGCTTATATCGGCAGTTGCGCCTCGGGGACCTTGGCCGAGCTGCAGGCTGCGGCCCGATTGCTGGAAGGACGCCGTGTTCATCCTGATGTTCAGCTGTTGGTTATTCCCGCCACTCGAAAGATCCATGAGCAGGCGATGCAAGACGGTACGTTGAATACATTGATGCGTGCGGGTGCCCAAGTTTCTCCTTCGACCTGTGGGCCTTGCTTCGGTGGCTTGGCACAACTAAGTGCTGGAGAGACTCGTATTAGTACAAGTACGCGCAATGATCGCGGGCGGATGGGGAGCGTTGACGCAAACATTTACCTGGCCAGTGCGCTTACCGTAGCCGCCTCTGCGCTTACCGGGCATATAACAGATGTCCGCCGCTTTCTTTGTCAGGAATAGGTCTCGTATGAATCTGGTTTACCAAGGCCGCTGTTGGAAATTGGACAACGATATATCCAGCGACGAACTGATTTCCGCACGTCACGTCTTCGAGTACGACCCCGAGACGTTGCGCAAGCATCTTCTTGCAGAGGTTCGACCCGAACTCGCCTCGCAAGCCAAGGCGGGCGATCTTATCGTGGCCGGCAAGCGTTTCGCTCATGGAAGCCAGCATACGCACCCCTTCCTTGCCATGAGGGCAATGGGACTCGGATTGCTGGCGCACCGGCTTTTTCGCCCTCCGTTTCGTCTTGCGATATATAGCGGAATTCCATTGTTGGAACTCAGCGAGCAGGCGTTGAGCATGTTCGATGATGGCGATCAGATGAGCGTCGACTTCCGGACTGGCCAGATAGAAAATATAACTCGCAATCAAAAAATCGAGGCGACGCCACTTCCGGACTTTTTGCTCCAGATTGTTCAGGCGGGTGGAGGGCTGGGCTATTTAAGCACCGCACACGCGGCATCACTGGAAACTTCACATGACAATTGAAGCCGACGATCACATCACCACCGATCACCTGTCCGAGTTGGCCTCATCGCGGCCGTTCATCAAGATTGATGGTCTTGAGAAATCGTATCGATCCCAGGACGGCGCAAGCATCCGTGCGCTGGGCCCCATCACCCTTGATATTCGGGAAAAGGAGTTCCTGACTATCGTCGGACCTTCTGGTTGCGGGAAATCCACACTGTTGAAGCTACTGGCCGGTTTGATCCCGAGAAGCGCGGGCCATATTCACATGCGTGGCCAAGCGGTCTTTGGGCCGCAGCAGGATATCGGTGTGGTATTTCAATCCCCTGTGCTATTGCCTTGGCGAACCGCGGTTGAAAACGTCATGTTGCCCGCTGCCGTCAACAAACTCGATACGGCCCGAAGCAAAGCGCGTGCCCTGGATCTTCTGTCAATGGTAGGCCTGCGCGATTTCCATGCCAAATATCCGAACGAGCTTTCGGGCGGAATGCAGCAGCGTGTTGCCATTGCTCGAGCCTTGATGCATGAGCCGTCCACATTACTGATGGACGAGCCGTTTGGTGCGTTGGACGCCATGACGCGGGAAAACATGAATGTGGAGATCAGGCGGTTATGGGCCGAATCGGGGAAAACGGTCGTCTTTGTCACTCACTCGATTCCGGAAGCGGTATTCCTGGGCACAAGAGTCTTGGTGTTATCCAATCGCCCCGGGCAGATTGCGGAGGTCGTTGACGTCGACCTTGGCGCTGGCAGAACGCTGGACCAGGTTACCAGCGATGCCTTTGGTACCTACACACGCCGTATTCGGCGCCACTTTAATTCCAGTGGAGCAATAGAATGACCAGCGCACAAGTACGTAGCCACGACAGCCTGATACAAGAGGAACTCGTGACTCGACATTCCCAGAATGCAACGCTCGAATCGTTGCCATCCGATGGTCCTGCCGCCTCGCGCAACTGGTTGGAATGGCTCTGTATCCCTTTGTTGTTTGTTATTGTGGTCGGAGGCTGGGAAGCAATCATCAGAATGTTTAATGTGCCGGCCTATGTTGTACCGGCACCGTCCGCAGTCTTGCAATCGCTGATAAGGGGAATTTCCAGCGGGATTTTTATCTCCAATGGTCTCGTTACTTTGACTCAGGCCTTACTCGGATTCCTCGGCGCCGCTGTCTTGGCCATAATTTTAGGTAGCTTCATCGCTCAATCGCGATTCGTGGAGCGCGTCATTTACCCATATCTGATCGCTATCCAGACAACGCCCAAGGTCGCCATAGCACCGCTATTCATCATCTGGTTTGGCTTTGGCATTTCGTCCAAAATCATTATTGCGGGAATCATCGCTTTTTTCCCTATCTTGGTGAATGTCATTACCGGACTGCGCTCTACCGATCCTCAACGGATAGAGCTCATGCGCTCGCTTCGAGCCTCTCGTTGGCAAATTTTCAAGATGGTGATGCTGCCTAGTGCGCTGCCTATGATTTTCGCCGGGCTTCAGGTCGCGATCATCTTCAGCTTACTCGGCGCCATCGTTGGTGAATTCGTCGGTTCGCAAGCTGGACTGGGAAATTTGATCATGCAGATGAATATCAACTTGGACACCGCAGGTGTTTTCGCGGTGCTCGTTTGCCTTTCCAGCATTGGAATCACGCTTCACTTGATCATGCACTGGATACAGAAAAAACTGTTGTTCTGGGCAGATCAAAACAGGATTCCCGGAACTTGAACCACTACACATCCTATTTTAGGGGTCGTCAATGAGCTTCGAAGTATGCAAGTTGGGATCTGCTTTGGGAGCAGAAATCAAAGGGCTGGATCTCTGCCAGAAGCTTGATGCAAATACGATAGCCGCACTGCACACTGCCTGGTCCGAGCATTTGGTCCTGTTGTTTAGAGATCAGCCCCTGACACCAGAACAACAGATTGGATTCAGCCGATATTTCGGGGAACTAGATGACCACGCGGCTATCCCGAAATTTCGTCACGCCAATCATCCCGAAATCCTGTTGGTCAACAATCGGGAAGCCGCAACGAACAAGCGGCTGTCGGTCGGGCGTCAATGGCACTCGGATCTATCCACCACCTTGCGACCGGCTAAAGGATCGCTGCTCCATGCTGTCCAGTTGCCTTCTGTTGGCGGAGACACCTTGTTCTGCAATATGTATCGTGCCTGGGAAGGGTTGTCGCCGCTACTACAGCAATGGCTTGGCGATAGAAGCGCCGTTCACGACATGACCATTGCTCGAGAAACACGGTTGCAACGCACGCCTGCCGAACTCCAAGAGATCGCTCTGCGCAACCCTCCTGTCCTTCAACCAATCTGCCGAGCTCATGACACAACTGGACGCAAGGCGCTCTATGTCAGCGAGATGACTACCTCGCATATTGATGGACTGACCAAAGAAGAAAGCCAGCCGTTGCTTGAGTATTTATATAAACGAAGTACGCTGCACGAGAATGTATATCGCCACGTTTGGCGAAGGGGCGATTCGATACTTTGGGACAATCGTTGTGTCATGCATATCGCGCTCGCTGATTATGATGCGTCCGAAAACCGTAGCATGCACAGGACCACACTGATGGGAAACCCCTCTGGGCGATTGGCCAGCATCGCTTGAGTCTTACACATCCACTTTGAGTCTTTCGATTTAAGGCCGTCTATCATGAAAATTCGCGAGATTGCCACCGGGCTGCAGTTTCCGGAAGGCCCTATTGCTATGGAGGACGGCTCAGTCCTGTTAGTCGAAATCGCCAGCGGCATGCTTACGCGTGTTTCATCAAACGGGAAAGTCCATCGACTCGTGACTCTTGGTGGCGGTCCTAACGGGGCGGCACTCGCGCCAAACGGCGACGTCATCGTGTGTAATAACGGCGGCCTGCGGTTCACTACCCTAGATGACGGCACCTTGAAGCCTGGGCACGAATCTGCAGACTATTCCGGTGGCAGAGTTGAACGCGTCGATCTTCACACCGGAAACGTCGAGCGCCTCTTCGATAAAGTCGACGGGGAACGGCTCAAAGGGCCTAATGATCTTGTCTTCGACAAGCATGGGGGTTTTTATTTCACGGACCTAGGCAAAGCACGGCAACATGACTTGGATTGGGGTGGCGTTTTCTATGTGCCCGAGGTCGGGGCCAAGCCGCAAATCGTTGCCTATCCCGTTATGACAGCCAATGGCGTTGCATTGTCTCCTGACGGTGCCACGCTTTATTATGCGGAAACAGAAGGCGCCCGCCTATGGGCGTTCGACATCGAGCAACCAGGTCGCCTCAAGCGAGATCCATGGCCTTCGATGCATGGGGGCAGATTGCTGACGGCAGCGCCGGGCGGCCAATATCAGCGTTTTGATTCCATGGCAGTGGACGTATATGGCAATCTATATATCGGAACTTTGCTGCACGGGGGCATTACCATCATTAGCCCGGACGGCCGTATCTGCCGACACCTGCCATTGCCTGATCGCTATCCGACCAATCTGTGCTTCGGCGGACCCGACATGAGGACGCTGTACGTGACGCTGAGCGGCTCGGGCAGATTGATTGCTATTGACGATTGTCCGGTGCCAGGGCTGCGGTTAAATTAACAGCGCTTGGCCATACCCAAAAACAGCCGAGCTGAATTTTTTTGGTGGGGATGAAAGCCGATACAGCGCGCCGCCCAACACCGTATGCGGCTCTTACTTAGTAGACGCCATATGCGGCAGGGCAGTTGGTATTCAAGTTGTTCTGGATGATCGTTTCGTCGGTATTATTGGTCAAGCCATCCAGCACACCATCGACGATAAAGTCGTAAACACTGGACAGCCCCCAACCATTGGCGATCTTGCGCCAGTTCTCCAGATCTTTCGCGTTCACGACGCCGTCCTTGTTGCCGTCGCCCGGGCAATCAGGTTCAGACGAAAGTATCTTCTCCATCGTTGCGCGCAGGTCGTCATAGACGGCCAGGTTTTCCGTAGTCGGTGCGGTCACCAGTAGATTGCGATCTAGCGTGTCGAGCAGGGGCTTGGGAACCGCCTGATCGATTTCATACAACTCATCAACCACATCGGTCTCGGCCTCTCGGGTAGTGGTGTTGAAATTCTGCGTGGAATTGCGCACCAGCTTGAAACGATCATTGCGAACCGCGATCGAGGTTTCCGGCAAGATGTTCAACAGCGGACGGCCCGCATCATAGAGCGCCTGGTTCACATCGGAGCACATCTTGTATCCCGCACCGCCGTTGTCCACCACAGAAGGATCGGTATAACCAGGCCCCCAGTAAATGCCCAGGTTATCTTCGCAGACGCTCTTGCTGACCGGAATCTGCGTGCAACTCGTACTGACGACGCAGGGCGCATTCCTGCCACCGTTGGCCTGCAGGTTTACGCCGCCCAGCGTGAAGTTGATGGTGCGCAGGCTGGACTGCCCCGGATTGCTCAGGTAAGGCAGTATGCCTACCGAATCGACGACTCGCGGGACTTCTTTATGGACATCCAGGCCTGCGATCTCACCAAAGAACTGAAACAGATCCACGGCATTGACCATATGATCGACTTTCCGGCCAGGCTCGACAACCTGCGGTCCGGCAATGATCAGGGGATCCCAGACACCCGTCTGATAAGCCGTGCCCTTCGCTTGAGTGCCCGAGAAGGGTAGTTTGACAGCGTTGCCCAGCGTGCCGTTGTCACCCATGATGACAATGACCGTATTCGAAGCCATGGGATCATAGATCAGGCGACCATCCTTTGCTTGGCTGGCCAATCCGGTTTCGACCAGCAGCCGGCCAAACTCCGTATCCATCGCCTCGGTCATTTTGTTCTGAATGAGTCGGCCCGTTGCTGTCTCCTGGCAACTCCATCCGTCCGAGGAAAGCCCGTTGCGCGGATCGAGCAAATCGCCAGGTGGCTGTTGCCAAGGTGTATGGGGGGCACTGAAGCTTATCGTGGCCATCCAGGGTTTGTCGCCCGGGCGGGCTTTGATCCAGTCGATTGCCGCGTCGGCTTCGGTTTTCGTGCGGTATTGGCGGGCCCGCGGGTCGGTAAGGGGCACCTCTTCCAGGCTGGGGCCGTTGATGATGACCAGCGGTGAAACGTAGTAGCCGTTCTCGCGATCGAAATTCAAGGTCGATGGTGGCGTGCCACAACTCTGGTCTGGAACGAAAATGCCGCCCGACGACAGGCATTGCAGGCCGGGGGCGTCTTGGGACGCGGCCGTGCGCTTGATGACACTGCAGCTGTTGTCAGCCTGGTAGCACGCCCCCGAATCCGTACCACCGGCTTGGGCGCCCGGAACAAAGCCGCAAGAGTAGGTTTTCTCGGGTGCGATACCGCCGGCAGTGGTGTCGATGGAGCCAGGCAGCCCGCCGATCCAGCCATAGAAATGATCCCAGCCCAACACCCTTGGTGTTGCGTTCTCCGCCTCGTTGTTCTCGGGCCCGGCCAGATGAAATTTTCCGAACATGGCATTTTCATAACCCGCCCGTTTCAGTACCTTGGGCACTGTTGAGTCATAGGGTGATAGCTGCGAATTGGCGAGATCGTTGGGGCCGAGTGCCTGATTCATGTTGGTGCGAAATGGATAACGTCCCACAAAGAACGCGGCCCGTCCGGGTGAGCATTCGGGCATGGACCACGCGTTGTGAAAACGCACGCCTGCGCGTGCAATTGCATCAATGTTCGGCATGCTCGGCGGAGTTGCGCCACCGTAGCCAAAGGACGCCATCTGGTCGATACCTACATCGTCCATGATGACGAACAAAATGTTCGATGTCTGTGCTTGATCGGGAGGTGCGGCGCTTTCATCGCGAGAATCACTGCCACTGTTATCGCATGCACTCAAGACAATGGCGGCAAGCCCCGCTACAAGCAGGGTGCGAAAGGGTTTCTTCAAGACACGCTCCATGGTTCAGCCTCCGGCGCGAGCCACGGCGGGCGTAGCGTCCTTGACCAGCCGAAAGCCCAGGTGCGACATGGGGCTGTAGGGGTCGGCGCCACGTCTGGCGCTGGGACGGTATGAGGTACAGAAATCCTCGTTGCACAGGAACGAGCCGCCGCGGATGACCCGGCGCGGCGCATTGGCCGGCACACCCGGATCGGAGGGGTCGTAGGTGTCGGCCGGACCTATCGGGTCGTTGATGGGGGTGCTCTTGGCGGCCTGCTGCGCAAAATAATCGGTGCGATACCAATCGGCTACCCACTGCCAGGCGTTGCCGGTCATGTCGTACAGGCCATAGGCATTGTCCGGATAGGTCTTGACGGGCTGCGTGCCCGGGGCGCGGACTTGGCTGTCGGGCTGTAGTGCGGGGAAGGTGCCTTGATTCACGTCCCAGTAATTGGCGTGTTTCTGGCGGTCGGGCGCTAGGACGTTGCCCCAGGCGTAATCGGCCTGTTCCAGGCCGCCACGCGCGGCGAATTCCCACTCGGCTTCGGTGGGCAGGCGCTTGTCCGCCCATTTTGCGTAGGCTTGGGCATCTTCGTAGCTGACCTGTACCACGGGGTGGTCGCCCTTGCCCTCGATGCTACTGCCGGGGCCTTGAGGGTGGAGCCAGTCAGCGCCAGGGACAAAGTGCCACCATCGCCAATACTGGTCCAGTTGTACCGGCGCGGCGGTTCCCGTGAACACCATCGCGCCGGGCACCAGCACACTGTCCGGTGGCTTCGGGGTGCCGGCGGGCAACTGCACGCGGATGGTCTCCCAATCGGGCTTGCGCTGCGCGGTGGTCACGTAGCCGGTTTGCTTTACAAACTCGGCGAACTGATCATTGGTGACGTCGGTGATGTCCATCCAGAAGCCCCGTACCCGTACCTGATGGGCGGGGCGCTCATTGAGATTGGCCAATGCACTGTCACTGCCCATCTGGAAAGGGCCGCCCGGCACCCAGGCCATGGCCTTGGGCGTGTCGACGCCGTTGCCCAGGATGGGCTTGGTCGCGATGGTCACACGTTCGATCGGAGACGACAGGGCCTGGGCGGTGAACCAGCCCACCCCGGCCAGGGCCACGCATAGTGTTGCGCCCAGGGCCAGCCGTTTCTTCTTAATGGAGAGCATAGGTATTCATTCTGGTCAGGTTCATTGTCCGTAGTGAGCGACACAGGTCTTCTTTGGTGTCGGCTTCAATCAAGTGTTGCTGCTACCGCTGCAAGTCTTGTCCATGTTGTTTTGGATAATCATCTGGTCGGCCGCATCCGTCTTGCCGTCATGGTTGAAGTCGTACCAGCTTGATTGGCCACTGTTCAACCGACTCAGTTCCTGCCAGTTGGCCAGGTCTTTCTGATCTACAACCAAGTCGTGATTGCCGTCACCCGGGCAACTGACGGTGTCGTAGTCCTGGTTGTAGCTGGCCACGGCATCGTGCTGTGCCATCTCGGCGCTGAGGGTGGTGTAGGCCTGCTGCTGCGCATTGTTCAACGACGAGGTATCCAGGGGAGGCGCGGTAATCGCGATCAACTCACTGCCTTCCTTGTCTAGCTTGGGATCGGGGGTGGCGGTATCGATCTGATAAAACTCGTCAGCAACGTCATAACCCGTCGCGCTGTAGCGGTAGGCGCTGGGATCGCTGACGGAGCCCATGACTGGATCACATTGGTTACGTGTCTGACGCACCAGCTTATAGGTGCCATCGGTGACCGCCTTGGTGGCAGTGGGCAGGAAAGTAGTCGATTCGTCCCGGGCCAACCGGTACGCCTGGACTTGGCAGCAGTTGTTGTAGCCCGCCGCGGGCACGTCGCTGGTGTCGCTGGACAGGTTGTCTCCGTACCAGATACCGCCTTGGGCCAGGCACACCCCCTTTTGCGGGAAAAGTGTGGTGCAGACGTTGTTGGCGGCAGGTATGACGCAGGCGGATTGCTCCTCCTCCGAGCCGACCGCCCTGAGGTTGGTTCCCATCTCCGTGAAGTTTGTGCTGCGAATACTGCTCTGCCCCGCGTCGGTCAGGTAAGCCAGCATGGGCTGCGCGTCAAGCGGACGATTGGCAGGAATCGCCTTGTTCAGGTCGGCGCCCGCGATGTCGGCAAACAGCTGATACAGATCGACCGAGCCCACCATGTGCGGTATCTCGCGTCCAGGTGATGAGACCATTGGCCCGGCTATCAACAGCGGTACCCACACGCCGGTCTGATAAGGCGAGGCCTTGGCGCGCGTGGGATCGAATTTGCCTGGTGAGGTGAATTTGACGCTGTTTACGTAGGTACCGTTGTCGCCTACGACCACCACGACGGTATTGGTTTTTTCGGGCTGGTAGTTCAGCGTGCCGTCAGCGTTGTACTGAGCCAAGCCCAAACCCACCAGCAGGTCGCCGATTTTCTTGTCCACGGCCGTAATCATCAGGTTAGTGATGAGATGGGCGTCGATGAGGTCGGTGGCTTGCGTCAGGACTGGCGTGCTTTCCGAGTCGGCCAAGGGCGAACACACCAAGTTATCGTTGCGACCCGGTGTGCCTTCCGGGATCAGTGCCACAGGTGGCACCTGCAGGGGCGTATGAATGGCCGAATAGCCTACCGTCAACATCCAGGGTTGGCCGGCAGGTTGCCGCCCGGCCCATTCGAGGGCACGGTCCGTCTCCAGAGTGCTGCGGTAGCCGCGCGAGGACGGATCGGAAGCCGGGATGACACGGCCATCGCCCTCGGCGGTGCTTTTGACCCATCGGCCCGTGTAATAACCGTTCTGCGCCGTGAAATCGATGTAACTGGGCAGTGTGGACTGGCAGGACTGGCCCGGGTCCAGGATGCCGCCGCGTTCGAGGCAACTGCGCCCCGGCGTGGTGATGTCTGTGCCGATCGCCATCTGCGAGCAACTGCCGCTGGCGACGTAGCAGGCGCCCGAATCCGCGCCATTGGTCTTGTCGATCCGGGTCGTCGGGATGAATCCGCACTTATAGGGGCCGCTGTCAACGTCGGCCCCCTTGGTCGTCAGCCCAGCCCGAGTGTCGATGTTATAGGGCGCGCCATCCAGGAAACCATCGAAATAATCCCAACCTAACTTCCACATGCTGTCATAACCGTACGGTAGATTGAATCCGCCATTGAGGTCCGAGCCCGTGAGATGCATTTTGCCGATGAGTGCGTTGGTGTAGCCCTGTGTTTTCAGGAGCTTGGGCAACGTCATTTCGTAGGGAGAGGGCGCCGAATTGGCCAAATCGGTCGCGACCAGGGCGTTCAGCACGTTTATCTGAGACGGATAGCGCCCGGTGAAAAAAGTGGCCCGCGTAGGCGTACAGTCGGGCATTGCCCATGCATTGCGAAACTGGACGCCGGCTCGGGCGATGGCGGTCAGATTGGGTATTCTGGGCGGAGCCACGCCGCCGTAGCCGTAGATCGCCATTTGGTCCACGCCCAGGTCGTCGAGCACGACGAAGAGAATATTGGGCTTGGACGAGGCGACTGGATCGGGCTTGGGCGGGTTATTCGTCGAGGAAGAATCATTGTCTGAGCAAGCGGCCAGCAGTGCGGTCATCGCCGCCAGTGCTACCGCGAGGGCGAACCTGGGTGGTTTGGCAAGCATGGACGTGCGCCCCTTATCTAGGAACCGGGCGTGACAAGCCAGCCAGGTCGTGACAAACTAAGAAAACTCGTGACAATAGATTAACGGCCAGCTTGCTGCTAGCCTATACCATGAAAAGGGTAAGGTCGATGGAATCTGCGGGAGCGCACCCCCACACCGACACGAGCCCGGGCAACAGCACGGTGTTGTGTCGCACGCTGTTGGTTGAGGATGACACTCCTCTACGCATGCGCTTCGAGTCGATCCTGTCGAGTTGGCGCGGCGGTCGCGTGGTCGCCGCCTGTGGCACGCTGGCCCAGGCGATGGCCGTCCTGCAACGCGAGCCCGTCGACCTGCTCATTACCGACTTGCGCCTGCCGGACGGTCATGGCATTCAGGGCATTCGCCGCTTGCGCGCGATCAACCCACACGCCGAGGCAATGGTGGTCTCGGCGCTGACCGACAACGAAATCGTGATCGCGGCCATCGAAGCCGGGGCAACAGGCTATTTGCTTAAGGACATCGACTCCTCGGATCTGATTCAGGCCATCGAAGAGTTGCGCGCAGGGCGCTCGCCGATTTCGTCGTCCATCGCGCGCGTCATCGTCCGGCGGCTGAGCGAGCGTGGACAACCGCCGCAAGCCCAAGCCGCGGCGCCCTTGCGGGAATCGGCTGCGCTGACGCCGCGCGAGACGGATATTCTGTGGGGCATTGCCAAGGGCCTGACCTATGCCGAAGTGGCCGAGCAGCTTGGCCTCTCGCGACAGACCGTGCCCGTGCATATCAAGAGCATTTATCGCAAGCTGCAAGTCGGTAACCGTTCGGAAGCCGTGTTCGAAGCCTCGCGCCTGGGTCTGATATGGTTGTAGGGCCGCGGTGGTTCTGGGCTGTCCTGGCCGTATTGGCGACGGTGGCGGCCAGTGCCCCGCTATGGTTGACGCTCCCTGTACCGTCGCACACCCTGGTGATCGATCAAGCCCAGTTCACGGCTGCTGACAACACTGCCATGCCAGTGGCATTGCCCCACGTTCAGGGCAGCCGTCGCGCGACGGGCTACTACCGTATGACTTTCGAGCTGGCCCAGCCTCCCACGCAACAGCTCTACTTATTCATTCCGATGCTTAGCTATCGCGCGGTTATCGCGGTGGACGGGGATGTGGCGCTAGACACCGGCACCCACTCTCTGATCCCAGGCATTACGCTAGGCATATCGGTGCTGGTGCCGCTGTCGGCGCGTCATCTGACCGCTGGCCCCCATGTGATCGACATACTGCTGGAGGCGCCGGGCGTGACGCGTGGGTATCTATCGCCTCTGTATGTAGGCACTGCGAAGCAGATTGCGCCATATCACAGGCTTCAGGTTCTGGTGCTGGAATACACACGCATGATGGTGCTGGCCTGCCAGTTGCTGCTGGCCATTGCCACCCTGATGGCCTGGATCTACCGGCCACAAGAGACACTGTACGGCTGGCTGTTCCTGTTGCACGGGGTATCCACGGCCTCGTATGCGGGTCTGCTGGCCGACATCTTTCCCGGCGTATTCAACTGGCTGCCATATGCCTTCACTGTCAGCATGTCCAGCGTGTTCATCCTGCACATTATTGCGCTGAAGATCAACGGCACGGCACCACCGCGTTGGCTACGCGCGTGTGTGGTCGTCGTACCTGGCTTGTGCTTGCTGACGATGGCGCTGGGCGTAGTGCCGGCCCGTGTCGTGTTGTTTACCGTGGTGATGCCCATTATGGTGATTTCGCCCGTGATTACGGTCGCCATATCAGCCTGGGGAGCCCTGGCAAAGAAGGTGCGGGAAGCCTGGCTGCTGCTGTTGCCGCTTGGCTTCTTCTCGCTGGCCACGCTGTACGACGGTGCGTTAATCGCCGGTACGGTGGACGGCCCGGTATTTCTGTCTCTGTACTACCGGCAATTGTTGATCGTGGCGATCGCGGTCATCCTGATGCGTCGGTTGGGCTTGAGCCTGATGCGGCTGGACGATGCGAATGCCCATCTCAAACAGCGCCTGACCGAGCGCGAGGCCGAGCTGCAGCGCTTGTATGAAGAAGAGCGTACCGAGGCCGCCCGTCTCGTCCGTAGCGAAGAGCGCCATCGGCTTACGGTCGATCTGCATGATGGCTTGAGCGGCCACCTGGCGTCGATCATCGCGTTAGCTGAACGCGAGCGCTCAACCGATATCGAGCACACCGCACGCGAGGCGCTCGATGACTTGCGCCTGGTGATTCATTCGCTGGATATCGGCGACCGCGAACTCGTGGCTGCGCTCTCGGGTCTGCGCGAACGGCTGGAGTCCCAGCTCAGGCGCTTGGGCGTCGAGTTGGAGTGGTCGATGCTGCGGTTGCCCGAAATTTCCGGCGTCACGCCGGCCCAAGCGTTGAACGTGTTGCGCATCGTACAAGAAGCCATTACCAACGCGTTGCGCCACGGTCCGGCCTCGTATATTGCCGTGCGTGGCAGCGCGGGACCGCAGGGCGACGCGCGTATCGTCATCGAGAATGATGGCGTCCCCTATGCGGGGGCGCGCCAGTGTGGAGCCGGGGTGCACAACATGCGCCAGCGCGCTGCTTTTCTGGGCGGTACGCTGTATATCGAGGCGCTGGAAGGGGGGACGCGGGTCACGCTCGCGTTGCCGTTACAGCTGTCTGGTGGTCACGCGCCTTCGGCAGGATGACTGCAGATGCCGACAGGCCGCCGTATATCTTGAACTGCTGTCGCTGCGCATGTTTGATCGAAGCATGCTTTACCGAGACATGAGCGGCAATCGATCTTTCAGGATGTCCACAAAGTCGATGAGGGCCTCTGAGTCCTTCGTCCCCCGCTTTGCGATGCGATAGAACGATAGCGCGACTTTGGGTGACGTGAGCAAGTCAATATTGACGTCGTGCCGCTTGCAAGCGGTAATGGCGAATGTCGGCATCACGGCGGTTCCGAATCCCGCTTCAGCCATCGAAATCAACGTATTGAAGAAACTGACGCATTGGCCGTCACGGTTGACGATACCCAGCTTGGACAATTGCGCATCAATGACCTTCTGAATAGGGTTGCCGGCGGGCAAGCCGATCATCTTTGCCTTGGCGAGATCAGACCACGGTACCGACCCTGGTTTTCGCTGCAATCCGCCAGCAGCCATTACCCGCATCAACTGAAAGGTCGCGATTGCCGTGCGTGTCAGGCCTGGCGCTGCTTTAAAGAAAAAGCCGAGTCCCAGATCGGCTTCGTCGGCCAGGACGGCGCGCTCCACTTCTTCGAGCCGCGCGTCAAACAGGCGGACTTGCACGTTAGGGTGCGTCTCTCTGTACGTCGCCAGCAACTGTGGCAAGAGATGCGACGACACCAGAGGCGTTGCCGCAATGCGCAACGTCTGGCGTGCCGTGTCGCCTAGTGCACCGATTTCCTCTGTGACGCCATCAAGCTCCAAGAGCACCCTCTCCACCACCGGCGCCAGGCGTCGTCCTGCGGGCGTCAGTTGCACGGTTCTTGTTGTCCGGTCGAATAGCCGCGTACCGATTTGTCGCTCCATTTCGCGAACGAGAATGCTCAGTCCCGCTTGAGTCATGTGTGCGAGTTCGGCGGCGCGCGTGAAGCTTTCCGTGCGGGCTACGTAGCGAAATGCACGCATCTGGCGCATCGATAGATTCATAGGGTTTTGTTATGAGTCCATGTGATATCTAAATTTCCCATATTTTATGAAGTGATGCCTAATACAGCAAACATGGAGCCTTCCATTGGCTAATCACAATAGATCGCGGGACACAGAATCATGAGTTGCAATGAGCACGTCGCTATTCTTGGGGCAGGCATTGGCGGCCTTACGCTAGCGCTGAGCCTTCATCAGGCAGGCATTCCTTGTAAGGTCTACGAGGCGGTCCAGGAGCTCAAGCCGCTCGGCGTCGGCGTTAATCTGTTGCCCCACGCAGTCCGTGAACTCAGTGAATTAGGGTTGCTTTCCGCCTTAGACGCCGTGAGCGTGCGCACCAAAGAGGCCGTCTTTTTCACCGAGCACGGTCAGCTTGTTTTCAACGAGCCCGCTGGCGCTGCGGCAGGTTATGACTGGCCGCAGTTCTCTATTCATCGGGGTGACCTCCAGACCGTGCTGTTGGCCGCGGTGCAAGAACGGCTTGGGCAGGACAGCGTGGTGTGTGACCATCGCTGCGTGGATGTCACCCAGGACGCAAACGGCGTGACGGTGAGCTTTGTCGACGCTGCCGGTAGGCCGCGAGAAAATATTCAGGCCGCTGTGGCGATTGCATGCGATGGCATTCATTCGGTTGTGCGAAAGAAACTCTATCCCAACGAAGGCGCACCCCGTTATTCTGGCGTAAACATGTGGCGCGGCGTAACGCGCTGGCAGCCAATTTTGTCGGGGGCCAGCATGATCCGTGCGGGATGGCTTTCGATCGGGAAGATGGTGATCTATCCCATCCGGAACGCCATTGACGAGCAAGGACGCCAACTCGTCAATTGGGTGGCGGAGCTCGAATCCGAGCAACCTGCACAACGAGATTGGAGCCGCGCGGGTCGCCTGGAGGACTTTCTGCCTGTTTTCGAGAACTGGAAATTCGACTGGCTGGATGTACCGGCGTTGATCCGTGCCGCGGACTCGATCCTGGAGTACCCGATGGTTGACCAAGACCCGCTGCCACGTTGGACGCACGGCAGGATCACCCTCCTGGGAGACGCCGCACATCCCATGGTGCCGCGCGGATCCAACGGCGCAGGTCAAGCCATCATTGATGCGCGCTGTCTTGCAGGATGGCTCAAGCGGGAGGGCGTCAGCCCGCAGGCGCTTGAGAGCTACGATAAAGAGCGGGTCCCGGCCACGACGAATGTCGTGCTGACCAACAGAAAGACGCCTCCGGACGCGATCCTGCGTGAGGTCTACGAACGATCGGGAGGCAAGCGATTCGATAATCTCGAGGAAATCGTCTCGCGGTCGGAGCTACAGAGCATTTCCGATCGCTATAAGCGAGTGGCCGGATATGACCCCGCTCAACTTAAAAACCGCCCTTCCTTTCTTTAGTTTCCTGACCGGAGGGCAGCAAAGAGCCGGCTCATTGACGTTCACTTTCGCAGTCTGACCACGCAAGAAGGCGTGGAATTTAGATAAAACAATGTAGGTCGAGCGAGGAGACTTCGCATGTTGAAAAAATGGATGAATACGTTTTCGGGCCTGGCGATGATGTGCGCCGCGATGTCGCCCGCGTACGCCGCGTGGCCTGATCGCCCCATTACGTTTGTAGTCCCCTATACCCCGGGGACCGGTATCGACACCATCGCGCGTCAGTTGGCGGCCCGCCTGCCTCAAGCGCTGGGGCAACCCGTCATTGTTGAAAACGTGCCAGGAGCGAGCGGGAACATCGGCAGCGAAAAAGTCGCTCGGAGCAAGCCGGACGGTTATACCTTCTTGGTGCAGGTCAATACCTTGGTCATGAACAAGAGCCTCTATCCGAAGCTGCCTTACGATCCCGTCAATGACTTTGATCCTGTTTCCCAGACATCGTGGGGAACATTGTTGCTGGTAGAAAATCCATCGGTACAAAAAACGTCGACAGTCAAAGACATCATTGACTTGGCAAAGTCGCGTCCGAAGCAGCTTACGTACGCCACGCCGGGCGTGGGGACACCGCATCATCTCGCCATGGCGCTGTTCCTGCAGCAAGGGAACGTAGACATGCTACATGTGCCCTATAAGGGGACGGCGGGGGCAGTGACCGATTTGCTGGGCGGCCGCATTGACTACATGTTTTTGCCGGTACATGTCGCTCTGCCGCACATTCAAAGCGGAAAATTGAAAGCCGTCGCCACGGGCAGCGCCAAACGTCTCCCGCAGCTTCCCGAGGTGCCGACGCTTTCCGAGGCGGGGGTGACCTCGGATAATTTGGACATGTGGTACGGCGTACTCGCCCCGAAAGGCACGCCGCCAGACGTGGTGGACCGCCTCAATCAGGAGATCGCCAAAATCCTTGCAGAAACGGAAGTCGCAAAGGCGTTCGAATCTCAAGGGATGGTCCCGGCACCATCCGCGCCTGACGCGTTTCGTTCCTTAATTACAAAAGACGAAAAACGCTGGGCAGAGGTTGTGAAGAAAGGGAATATTTCGACGGAATAATGCTGGCGGCGCTGAAACCCCATGACATCATGCGCCCCAACGAAGCCTCTCGAATTCCAGCCAAAGCCCGTGCTCAATATGAAGGCCGCGCCATACAGTTGACACCTTTTTAAAGCGGCTATGCTCCCAGCGTCACACCAGGCGTGCCGGCGGTTACCGTCAACAACGTTTGTGATGCCACCGCGGGCGTTGCGGGTGCCTGCCCGCCGTCCAGCGGCTTTAGCTTGTTGAAGACGCAGCTCAACTTGGCCGCCGTCAACGTCACCGTCGCGAAGCCCTGTGCATCGGTATCGATATAGCGCAGCCAATCCGCATTGAACTGCCTCAATGTGTCGTTGAAGGTATTGACGACCACGCCATTTTCTTCGGTATAGATTAGTGGCTTAGCGACCTGAAACGTCGGGTCGTTGTCGACCACGCTCTTGAAATAGCTAAAAAATGAGTTGCTGGAGATACCTGCCGTTACCAGATCAACCATGATTGGCTGTGGATGATTTGCATCGTAATCGTCCATCACAGGCCCCGCAAAGAACGCATGAATGTCGCCAGTCAGTGCCACCAGATTGCGAATGCCCGTATCTCTTACAAAGGCCATCAGGTCTTTACGTTCGGCGTTATAGCCATCCCATTGGTCCGCGTTGAGCAGATATTCATCCAACAGCAGCGAGGGGGGTAATTGCGCATCCAATAGCGGCTTGATCTGACTGGCCACGACGGCCGCAGGAATACCCGCCTGGCCGAGCACGGCAGATAAAGCGGGATAGTCGGTCACCGGCTTTCCACTACTATGATCGGCATTCGCCAGGTCTTGCGCCAGTGCCTTTGCTATCTCAGGGACCAGGGGCGCCAGCGCGGGGATGGCTGCAACCAATCCTTGCGCCAGCAAACCCGCCACGGCCAGTGTGCCGTTAAACTGCATGCGCAGCAACGACACTTCGTTGCCCCAAAGATTCCACGTTGTGGTGCTGGAACGTAATTGGGTCTTCCACCAACCCCTCTGCGTATCGCCCAGGATAGACACCGGTCCCAACTGACCGCCGGCGTTAGCCATCTTCTGCGCTTCGACCTGCGACAGCAAGCTCTTGGGAACAAAGTATCTGCTACCAATATCGCTACCAACCTGTTGCTCGGGAATGATGTGATCCGCGCGATAAAGGCGCTCATCCGTCATCAACAATGTCGCCAATGTTCCAAAGCGAAACGCGCGATAAATCTGGATATTATCGAAAGACGGGTTCTCCAGATCCAGCGAAACGTCGGCAGGCATGAATTCGAACCAGGCTTGGCTCGCGCTACGCCGACGCGGCGTGTGCCGAGTCTCATCATCCGTGGTTTCGTAGGTTTGCCGATCTTGCCAGCAGTCATCCGAAAATTCGTGATCGTCCCAGATACCGATAACCGGAAAACGCGCATGCAGTGCCTGTAACCGCGGATCGGATCGATAGCTGCGATACAAGGTCCGATAGTCTGCCAACGTTGTCGCATATGTCGCGCCATCGTCGCGGACCGTGCCATCGGGCAATGTCAGCGGCGCGTGCGCGCTTTCTACCGCGCCACTCTGGAAATCAGCGGAGACGGTCTCGTAGACGTAGTCACCCAGGTGCACCACAAAGTCCAGATCTTGAGTGAGCAACTCGTCAAAGGCGGCCCAATGATTCACGCTCCAATCCTGACAGGAGATGAACGCGAACTTTAGCTGTGCAACGTCAGCGTTTTCCAAGGGGGCAGTACGCGTTCTGCCTACGGGGCTGATGCTGTCGCCCGACACGAAGCGATAGTAGTAGTCGGTTCCCGCATCCAGACCGATCACCTTGTGACGTACCGTATGATCCCAGTCGGGTTCGGCACTGACCAATTCATCGACCAGGAGCTGCGTGAAGTTTTCCTCGCTTGCCACCTGCACTCGGACAGAAACCGCGGTGGCATCCTCGCCTATCGCACGTGTCCAGAGGATGACACTGTCAGGGCGGGGATCGCCTGAGGCGACCCCTTGGGGATATTGAATCGGACCGGCATTGCCGCCATCGCCAGTATCGCTGTCATCATCGTCATCACTGTTGCTACAGCCAGCCAAACCCGCGGCAGCGGTGGAAATGGTGAGGAAGCTGCCCCATTTGAGGAATTTTCTGCGATCCATGTCCAAGTCTGCCCCAATGAAATGCGCCGATGGAATTACCGGCGTAGCGGGACCAGGCAAGCCACGACGTGAACGTCATAGATCACCTGGAGCGTCGGTATTACCGCATCGGAGCATTGCAGCGGTGTGACAGCTTGACGATAGGGCGGCGGTGTAGGCCGCCTCTGACTTAACGTGCGTCAGAAGCGGTAAGCCACGCCCATCGTGCCAAAGAGGTTTGTCTTGCGTTCCGTCAGCGGGCTGTCGCGCGCGTCGCCAAGCACGGTACTCACGCCCACCGTGCTCATGACGATCCAGTCTTTGTTCAGGTCGTATTTCCAGCTGGCGAATAGCGCCGCAGACTTGAATCCTGATGAGGCCGTGTAGGGAGAAAGATGCTCACGGCTGCGCGCGGCGTCGGATGTGCTCACGCCATACCACGTCTGCATATCGTTGCTGTTGGCCCATTCCGTGCTGACACCGAGCCGCAGTTGTTGCTGTTCTGTTTGCACGACGGCATAGGATGTACGCAGTTCCAGTGCGCCGCCATAACCGGATTTGGCTGCCTGACGATAGGCGGCTCCCAGCGAGTAGCGGCCCGGTGTCCATTCTACAAATGCACCATACGCGCCATGAAAATCGATGTCGTCCATGCCGCGAGTACGATCTGAATCGTCCGAATCCCGACCGAGTTCCAGACCGACAAACACACCGGCTTCGAGGTCGGGTGCGAGCTCAAAGCTCAACCCCATGGCCGGCAAACCAGCACGAGGTGTAACAAAGAAGTTTCCGGATCGATAGTTGATCAACGGCGTCGGGACAACCCGGTACTCGTCGGAGCCGGCATAGTTGGGGACGTAACCTACGCCTACCCCGATGAAATTCGTTCCTTCGGCGATGGCTGGTCCCGCGCTCGCGAACAGTGCCAGAGAGACTGCGTAGCGTGCCTTTGTGACTGCTTGCATGGGTATTCCTTGTATTCCGTAGTCATTTGCCGCATGGGCGGCGACCTGATTTCAGCCGCTATACTGCCTAGACAGTTTTAGGATTTTTTTAAGAACTTGGTGATCCGGTGTCGGGCGCCAGCACGCAGCGGCTTCGCTGCATGTCATTTCCGTCGTCTTCTGCTTTCGCCCCTTGTGGCCACGATGCTCGTATTCATGAGACCTGTGACCGTTAAACTCGACTTAATCTGTTCGCGGAATAATGGCGCGCATTGAAAAAGGACATACTCCTATGCGCACACTTCTGGTCGAAGACGACGCTATGCTGGCTGATGCGCTTAAACTGGCGCTCAGCCGCGAAGGGGCTAGCGTGGATATCGCGGCCGACGCACGATTGGCCCAAACGGCGCTGGTCGACCATGATTACGAACTGATACTGCTGGATCTGGGCTTGCCAGGGGGATCCGGCATGGGCATTCTGTCGCAGTTGCGCAGCCGCTATGACACGACGCCGGTGATCATCATGACGGCCCGAGACCGTCTGAGCGAGCGGATCGCCGGGCTCGACGCCGGGGCGGACGATTATCTCGTCAAACCTTTCCAGATCGATGAATTGCTGGCGCGTGCGCGCGCGACCGTGCGCCGCAGCAAGGGGCGCGTGGCCCCTATCCTGATCGTGGGGGACGTGACGGTGGAGCCCGCCAATCAACGTGTCATTCACGCAGGCGAGCCCGTTGCGCTGAGCTCGCTCGAGTATCGGACCTTGCTTGCCCTGGTAGAACGTGGCGGTAGAGCGGTGTCCCGTGCGGCGCTGGAAAGTGCGGTCTATGGTGATAGCGGCGCGACGGGCAGCAATACGGTTGCCGTTTATATCCATCAATTGCGGCGCAAGCTAGGTGACGATCTGATCGAGACGGTACACGGCTACGGTTACCGCATAAAGGGTATGCCCGCATGAGTCGCGTACCTACGCAAAACTCATTGCGATGGCGCTTGCTGCTGGGCATGCTGATCACGGTGTTGATTGCCTGGGTCATTTTGCTTACCTGGGTTCAGCGTGATCGCACGCGTGAGCGTACCGGCGAATGGGATATCAGCCTTCAGCGCGCCGGATTTACGGCATTGGAGTCCTTGCCTCAAGGGCTCGAGGACGTGGCGCTGCCGCGAGGCTATCGCCTGGCAAGCCCAGCACCTTCGGTAGAAAACGACGCCAATTTGGAAATACAAGTCTATTCGCTTGCCAATGGCCGGTTATTGCTGCACTCACCGAATTCACCTTCGCAGCCGTTTATTGCGTCCTACCAGGATGGCTTCGCTACCAGTATGATCAATGGCGAATCTTGGCGCACGTATGCTGTGTCCGATGCCGATGGCCTCATCCAGGTCCAAGTTGGAAAATCCCTTGCGGCCCTGCAGCAGGAACTGAGTCACCGCATGCAGAATGCATTTCTTTTTCTGGCGGCGTTGTTTCTGCCGCTTGCCGCTGTGGCTTGGGCGATTACCTATGTTGCGTTTACGCCCGTTTTGCGACTGTCGACGCTCTTGCGCCGGCGTCACCCCCTGGATCTCGATCCACTGGCCACCCAGGATTTGCCCGACGAGATCAAGCCGTTGGTGGAGTCGTTTAATCAGCAATTGAGTCGGGTAGAGGCGGCGGTTGAAAACGAGCGCCGCTTCTTGCAGGATGCCGCCCATGAGTTGCGTACGCCATTGGCCGTGCTCTCGCTACAGGCCGAGAATGCGCTACGCAGTCAGGATCTTGATGAGATTCATCATTCGGTTCGGCAGATCAACCTTGCCACGCAACGCAGCGCTCGTATCGCCGAGCAGTTGCTGGACATGGCGAGGTTGGAATCGACGGGCCTGAACGAGGCCGCAACGCGTATCGATCTGGCGTCCGTGGCACACACGGTCGTTAAAGATTATCGGCAGCGCGTGGCTTCACGCAGCCAGACGTTGACCGAGGACCTTCAGCCTGGTTTCGTATTGGGGCATTTGGATACGCTGGGCATTTTGCTGCGCAACCTGTTGGATAATGCGACGCGCTATGGTGACATTGGAGGCAATATTCGTGTCGTGTGCGGACCGGACCCGATGCCGGGCTACGTTCGGCTGGCGGTGCAGGATGACGGTCCTGGCGTGCCGCAGGAATACCGCCATCGTATTCTGGATCGTTTCTACCGCATGCCTCGAGCAACGGGCCACGGAAGCGGCATTGGCCTGTCGCTAGTGGCGCGCATTGCGCGTTTGCACGGTGCGGACCTGGAGGTCGGGCCTGGCATAGAGGGAAAAGGACTAGGCGTCACGTTGCGCTTGGCTGCAGCCAAACGAAATATTTAGCGCGAAGGAGTTTGCGGTGCGCGAGCGCCACTGCGTCGGTCACGCGGTAAAAATACCAGTACAAGCAGCGAGCATGCGCCGGCGCAGATGAAGGCATAGTCATAGCGTCCGCTGATGGCCACAAACGCCGCAATCGCCGTCGGGGCTACCATATTCATCAGGTTCACCAGGATGCTGGATCCGGCCGCCGTTTCTGAGATCAGATGCGAAGGGGATCGCCGTGCGACTTCTGCAATCTGTACGCCATTCCAGCTCGCAGCCGAAGAGCCTGCGACAAATGCCAGAACAATAATGGACCATAGCGGCCACTGCGGGCTCGTCAATCCCAAAAGGGCCGTGGTAATGGCCGAGAGGATGGCGGCGATGGACAGAGTCACGTTCGCTGAGCGGAAGTGATCAGACAGCCAACCCAGCAGGATGCGGCCCACCACCCCGCCGGCTTGCATCACGGCAAACACCATGCCGGCCAATCCCAGGGAGTAGTCCAGTCGATCGACCAGATAGATTACGGTGAAGGTGAACCAGCAGCTCTGGCACACGGCAAACAACCCCCCAACGATGGATATCTGAGTCAGGCCGCGGCTGTGACGTAATGAGGCCAGAGGCACGCTCAAGGTCCGTAGCGACTGTCGCGTCGGGAAATGAAAGAAGTGATCTTGCTTCTCGGGGAGCTCATCCAGGCGAGAACTGGCCCGCCAGGTCATGATCGTGGGTATTACCACGATCAGGCCGCATAAGAACAGGGCGACTCGCCACCCCGCGAATACCACCAATGCGGGCACCAGTAGTCCTGCGATCACGCCGCCCAGGGGCACGCCGGCTTGTTTAATGGAGAACATCAGGTTGCGCATACTGGGCGGCGAATACCGTTGCAAGACCTCGCTACCCGCCGGGTTTGCCGCGCCAACGCTTGAGCCCATCACAAAACATGCGATGATGGCGACGCTGAAACTGGGAACCAGCAGCCACGCCATACAAGCGGCGCCAGCTACCAGCGTCCACTGCAACATACGCATGCCGCCAAACTGCTTCAGCATCGCGGAGCCCGCTACCAAAATCGCCAACCCGCCCAGAGACGCGCTGGCGGTCAGATATCCAATGAAGCTGCCGCTCCACCCGAAATCTTTCGACATGGCCGGGGCAAGAATGGGAACCAGCCGATTGAGAAATGACGAGATGGTTTGTAGGGTAAAAATTGCCGCTACGGGCATTAGCCAAGGAGGTGCTGCACGGGTCATTGCGTCTACGATGCTGTTTTTGTGGAGTGATGATGGGGCGAACGGTATCGCCCCCGGCGCCGGGTTGCCTCTTCTCCGCTTCGATCATACTCCCGGCGAGTGAGCGGTCGCTGTCGTCAAGTCGGGTGTCGAGCGGTGGCGGGCGTTATCCCAGACGCTTTACGTTAACTCCGGGTGTCGATCCGTCAGGCGTTGGCGTCGTTGCTTAAGCGCCTCGATTTGCTCTTCCAGTTCCTGAATCTCGCCGTCAATGCCTTGTACCGTCAGTTCAATGTGCTCGTAGGCTTGCTGCAATAGCACTTTGGCTTCACGAAGATTGGAGGCGGTCGGAGTATCTCCACGCATCGGCCGGTTTGCCGTCTCGGGCAGATAGAAAGAGGTGATTAATCCGATGATCGCCGCCCCGATCAGATAATAGGCGGGCAACATCAAGCTGCCGGTTTGCGCGACCAGCCAAGCGGCCACGGTCGGCGTCAGACCGGCGATGATGATTGCGATATTAAAAGAACTGGCCAGCGCGCTGTAGCGAATGCGTGTGGGAAAGAGTGCGGGCAGTGTTGATGCCATGATGCCGGTCAGGCAGTTCAAAAAAATGGCGATCAACAGTAGGCCCAGGAAAATCAGCGCAATGTTGTCGCTGCCGACGAGACGATAAGCGGGTATCGAGCATACTAATAAGCCCAGGCTACCTATCAGTAAAAAGGGTCTGCGGCCGAATTTGTCGCTAAAGAAACCCACGACGGGTTGCACGAATAGCATACCTATCATGACGACGACGATGATGAGTACGCCGTGATCCTCGGAGTAGCCCAGACTGCTGGACAGGTAGGTCGGCATGTACGTCAGTAGCATGTAATAGGTGATATTGGTCACCAGAACCATACCGATGCAGACCAGGAGCGCCTTGCGGTATTTGGAGAAAATCTCGACGAAAGAGACAGTGGGGCGTTCTTTGATGGCGTCGCGGTCTTCCTTCTCCATTTTTTCGAGTTGCTGAGTAAAAGCGGGGGTTTCCTCGGCAGCGTGACGCAAGTACAGCCCTAGTAACCCCAGTGGCCCGGCTATAAAGAAGGGAATGCGCCAGCCCCAATCCAGAAAGGATGCAGAATCCAAGAGGGTTTGCAGCAGTACCACCAGGCCGGCACCCAGGACAAAACCGGCGATCGAGCCAAAATCCAGCCAACTTCCCAGGAATCCGCGCCGTCGGTCTGGCGCATACTCCGCGACGAAGATCGCAGCACCCGTGTACTCGCCGCCCACAGAAAAACCTTGGGCGAGCTTGCAGAGCAACAACAGGATGGGGGCCCACAGGCCGATGGCTGCATAAGAAGGAATCAGCCCGATGCAGAAGGTGCTGATCGCCATGATGATGATGGTCAGCGACAGGACCTTTTGTCGCCCAAAGCGGTCGCCCATCACGCCGAAGAAGACTCCGCCTAGCGGCCGAACCAGAAAGGGCACCGAAAACGTACCGAGTGCCGCAATCGTCTGCACAGCGGGCGAGGCGCTGGGGAAAAAGACTTTGCCTAACGCGAAGGCGACAAAACCATAAACGCCAAAATCGAACCACTCCATGGCGTTGCCAAGTGCGGCGGCCGTGACGGCCTTTTTAAGCTTGCTATCATCGATGACGGTGATGTCACCGATCTGTAGCGGTCGGGCGTCGGATGATGCTGCGGCTGGCTGAGTCATAAATCTGCTTTCCGTGACGGGCAAGGCAAGAGAATGGTGATCGATAGCGTCGCACAATTACGGATTCTACTTCTGATCTCTTGCTGTGTACGCGTACGCTTTAAGGCAGCTGTCGCTTTCCGTCCACGCGAGCGCAGAGCTGGTTGGCCGCGCGCGTGACTGCCGCGATATGGTTAAGATCGTAACGATGCGCCGGCACGGTTAAGGTCACGGCGGCTGCGATCGCACCGGACACGGAGAACACTGGCGCAGAGATGCCGGCGACTTCGGCGAGTCGATCTCCCACCGCTGCGTAGTAGCCATCACGGCGAATTTTTTGATACAGCGCTTGATCCGGGCCGGGCGCGGTACCCAGGATGTCGTCGAATGCCGTCAATATACGACCACCGGTGCCGCGCTCCAGAGGCAGCAAATCGCCTGCACGAATATGGTCGCGGACAGGATGCGGCGAGTCGACACGATATAGACAAAGTCTGGCGTTCCCTTGGCGTACGTGATATGCGGCGCTCTCTCCGGTTGTGGCGACGAGCTCGCGCAGTACGGGGATCACTACACGATCAAGAGAGAATGACGCCGAATACACGCCGTGCAATCGCGCCACCTCCGGCCCGAGTGCATAGCGCCCGTCATCCAGCCGTTGAATCCAGTGAGCATGTTCCAGGGACGCCAAGAGACGTAGGATTGTGCTTTTGTACAGGCGTGTTCGTTCCGCCAACTCGCGCAATGACAGCGCGTGGTCATTGTGGGTGAACACGGCCATCAGGCTAAGCGCCCGATCAACGGCGGCGACGCCGCCTTGTGCCGCGTCGGCGTCAGCCACTGATTCGATCATTGCTTTACGAGGCATCTTGCTTTCTGCTTTTGAATGATCTCGAGAATTCTATCCTACAGAACGAATGGCGAATGAGTGATCATGGAAATTTACGACTTCCCTTAATGATATGCCTTAGCATACGGCAAACTTGGTTTATATTGTCGTTTCATTATAAAGCACTATGTTCTATCTAACAGAATTAGAGAATGAGGCCCGAATGTTGAATCATTCCTCCCAGCCCGATGTATTGATCAGCGAAGTTGGCCCCCGGGACGGCTTGCAATCCGTGAAAGCGACGATGTCCACCGCTGACAAGTTCAAGTGGATTGATGCCCTGGTTGCGGCAGGCGTCCGAGAGATCGAGGTCGCCTCATTCGTACCCGCGCGTTTGTTGCCGCAGATGGCGGATGCGGCGGAGGTCGTCAAGTACGCAACGAGGCATCCGAATGTGACCGTCATGGCGCTGGTCCCAAACCTTCGCGGGGCGCAAGCCGCGTTAGCGGCTGGTGCACACAAGTTGACGATGCCGGTGTCTGCCAGTCGGGCCCATTCGCTGGCCAATGTACGCAAGACACCAGAGGACATGGTAGAAGAGGTACGTGCGATTGCTCGTCTGCGAGACGAGCTGGCGCCTGCGGTCAAGCTCGAAGCCGGCATATCCACGGCGTTTGGGTGTACGTTGCAGGGCGAGGTGGCCGAGGACGATGTGATTCGACTGGCCACATTGTGTGTGCAGGCGGGCGCCAACGAGTCTGGCCTATCGGATACCGTGGGTTACGCGAATCCGGCTCAGGTGCGTCGGTTGTTTCGTCGCTTGCGCCAAGAACTGGGCGAGCATGCCGGCGCCGCGCATATGCACAATACACGTGGCCTGGGGCTAGCGAATTGCCTGGCTGCCTGGGACGAAGGCGTTCGTACGTTTGATAGTTCGCTGGGGGGATTGGGAGGATGTCCCTATGCGCCTGGCGCGTCGGGCAACGTGGTGACAGAAGATCTGGTCTTTATGTTCGAGGCGATGGGCGTGCGTACGGGCATTGATCTTGCCAAGATCGTTGCGGCGCGTGAGCCGCTCGCCGTTGGATTGCCGGGCGAGGCGCTGTACGGCATGACCCCCGATGCCGGTCTGCCGAAAGGCTTTGCGCAGCAGCCCTAGTGTGCGGGTAGGCGCTACCGAGCCTCATACGTTACGACGAATACGTCATCAAACTCATCGAGATCAACCAGAACATGTCCAGTAACGCCAATTCTCGCTTGCCCTATGCAGGCATTCGCGTCGTCGAATTTACCCATATGGTCATGGGGCCTACCTGCGGCATGCTGCTGGCGGATCTGGGCGCCGAGGTCATCAAGGTCGAACCGGTCGGTGGCGATACCACACGCAAATTACTGGGTTCCGGCGCGGGCTTTTTTCCGATGTTCAATCGGAACAAGAAGAGCATTGTGTTGGACCTGAAGCAGCCAGAAGGCAAAGAGGCTGCATTACGTTTGATCGACACGGCCGACATCGTCAGCGAGAACTTCAAGTCTGGCGTGATGGAGAAACTCGGCTTGGGGTTTGCGGCGTTGAAAGCTCGTAACCCGAAAATCATCTACGTGAGTCACAAGGGATTTTTACCGGGCCCCTACGAGCATCGCACCGCCTTGGATGAGGTGGTGCAAATGATGGGCGGATTGGCTTACATGACGGGCCGCCCGGGCGACCCATTGCGCGCGGGCACCAGCGTCAATGACATCATGGGTGGCATGTTTGGCGCGATGGGCGCTATGGCGGCGCTGGCACAACGTGAACGCACCCATGAGGGCATGGAGGTGCAGGCATCATTGTTCGAAAACAATGTCTTTCTGGTTGCCCAGCACATGATGCAGTATGCGGTGACGGGTCGCGCCGCGGCCCCGATGCCCAGCCGTATTTCCGCATGGGCCATTTATGACGTGTTCACGGTCAAAGAGGGCGAACAGATTTTCCTTGCGGTGGTCAGTGATAAACAATGGGAAATATTCTGCCGCGCATTCGATCTGGCAGATTGGTTCGCGGATCCCCGGCTCAAGACAAACAATGATCGTGTACGGGCACGAGAGTGGTTGATGCCCAGACTACGAGAGCGACTTGCCGATACATCAGCGGCACAATTGGCCGCCGTGTTCGAAAAAGAAGGGCTGCCCTTCGCGCCGATCACGCGACCGGAACAATTGTTTGACGATCCGCATCTCTTGGCTACAGGCGGCCTGGCGCCGATTACGCTGCCGGATGGACAGTCCTCCCATGTGCCGTTGATGCCGATGAGCTTGAATGGCGAGCAGCCTCCATTGCGTCTGCAACCGCCGCACATCGGTGAGCATACTGATGCGTTGCTGCGCGAGCTCGGTTATTCCGATGACGACGTTCAGGCGATGAAAGCCAGGGGCATCACGCAAGCCCGACCATCGGTAGAGCCCGTGTAAATGCGATGTACGGCCGTTAGGAGGGGCTTCCAATCAATCACATGAGATCGAATACTTACAAGCATCCTCAATCAGGTTGGTTTGGACGGGTTGTTGAAGTTATTTTCAATAACAGCCAGCTTGCACGTATCCGTCGCGCCCTGATGTCGCGAATTCCGTTCCTCAAGCTATCTAGTGATGTACGGGACGTCGTGTATTTGACTTGGCTGGTGCCTGTTCAGGCCGCGGAGGCCTTTGTCCCCAAAGGGGTATCGCTTTGGCAGCGTAATGGGTTGACGCCGTTTACCGTGCTCTCGTATCAACACGTTCACTTTGGCCCATCGGTGATGGGCTTCGCGAGACAATCTTTCCCGTCACCACGCCAGAGCAATTGGCGTCTCTATCTTGATACGTCGCCTGATAGCGCGGGGGCCGCGCGCACCGTATGGTTTCTAAAGAATATCATCAGCAGTTTCGCTTACGCTGCGGCAACTCGGCTTTTTAGTGATGCCTTGCCGACGCATCTTCCCGAAAAATTTGTGCATCGTAGACATCTGGATCAAATACATACCGAGATCCAGCCGGGCGATGGGAGTTCCCCCGCTTTGAGCGCCTCAGTCCGAGTCGGTGGCGATAGGTCTTTGAATGAAGCGTTCTCGAGTGTGTTCGAGTCGTGGAATGAAGCAGTATCGTTCTTGGCATGCCAAGATGCGGCAGTCGCAATCACCGAGGACACCGGGCAATTAGCCTATGCGGAAATACGATTGCCAATCGAGGTTTCGAATGTCTTGCCTGCCTCGCTTTGCCAGGCAGCATCGATGACATGCTCACTCTTGCCTGAATTGCAGCCTGTCTCGGACCCCTTTTGCTTTGTGGTGGAGCGTGTGCGTTTTGAGGCTATCTCGGAACGATTATTGTCTACCTAGGCGAATACAGCAGGCCGTGCGCCATGGTTGACCCGTGGTTGATGGATGCCAGTCCTCATCACAGCTCAACTGTCAGCGAGCCTCGTTGAAGATAATGATGCCGTTCTAATCGGTACTTTTTGAAGGCGCATTTAGAACGGACGCAGGTCTATCGCGGTCCCAGTTGTACAGCGGGGTTTGTTTATTCTGGAAACGCACGATGGCATCGCGATGATATGAGGTCGACATGGCTACCGCTTGGGATAAGGCTTCCATATTCGATAGCGTGCCGTAATCCACGTCGAAACTTAGATTCAACATTCGTTTACTCATAGCCAGAGCATCGTTGGGGCCTAGAAGAATCTGCCTGGCTAGATCCTGGGCTCCCTTTGCCAGGGTTTCAGCAGTATGAATCTCATGGACTATTCCTAGCGCTTTGGCCTCGTTCGCGTCAATCGTGCGTCCAGTAAGTAGAATGCCACGCGCAGCGCTCAAGCCAACGATCCGCGGCAATAGATAGTGGGCCCCAAAATCGGGCACCGCCCCGACGCGCGGGAATGACATACTGAACTTTGCTTGCGCCGAAGCCAATACAAAGTCGGCGTGTAGTGCCAGGCTAAAACCCGCCCCGGCGGCGGGGCCGTCGATGGCTGCGATAACGATGACATCGAGTTCCAATAGACGGCGCAGCCATGGCATTGTGCTGTTGATGCGGTGGCGGGTGGCAGTGGGTGCCCCCTGGGTGGGATCATCCACGCGGCTTACCATTTCGTTCAGGTCTCCGCCAGCGCAGAAACTGCCGCCATCACCACGTAGAATGAGTATCCGTATCGATTCGTTGGCCTCGATCTCCTTTAGCATACGGGCATAGTCCATACGCAAATCGCCGGACATCGCGTTGCGCGACGTCGGCATCGTATGAACGAACTCAGCGATTTCTCCTTCGATATTGAGGGAGGACGCTAGGAAACCCGGTAGATTCATGATGAGACCACTCCTGCGTTGATGGCGATGCGCTGCGACTTAATCGTCCGACAGCGAACGGACACGTGTCCAGGCTGAATTCATGTCATGGACGAGTTTGTGCATTTGATCGGCCACGCACGTTTCGTCTTCGATTCCGAATACGCTCTGACCTGCAGCCTCATAAATGAGACGTGCATCATCGTGTTCATGAATGGATGCAAAGACGTCACCCGTGAGTACCTGTTGAAAAGGCATACCCAGCGGGTCGGGTGCGGCGTCGGCGGCCCAGGCATCAATCCAGTCACTACGCACGACTCTGCAGGGTTTGCCGCTGTGAGCCCGCGATATGACGGTGTCTTCACTGGCGCTGGCAATCAACCGATTCAACAGTGATTTTGGCGTATGGTTTTCGCGGGCAGCCATCCACAGTGTGCCGAGCCATGCCCCTTCGGCGCCCATCCCAATGCAACCCAATATCTGCGCGCCGGTGGCAATGCCGCCGGCGGCAAGTACAGGTTTGCCTTCGGCGACCGCGATGATTTGCGGCAGTAGCGACATCGTCCCAACGGAACCTGTGTGGCCGCCCGCGTCGTAGCCTTGTGCCACCAACACGTCAACACCCATCGACAGGGCTTTTCTGGCGTGTTTGACAGAGCCCACCAGTGAGATGGTGAGTTTGTCTCGCCGTTTGGCTTCTTGAATCAACGCGGATCGTAAACCGATGGCTGTGGCGATGGCGCGAGCATTCGAGTTGAGCACCGCATCGATCTGCGCTTCGAAGAGGGCTTCGGATCGTGCCTGAGAGGTAAAAAAACTGGGCTTGCTTGGTGGTTTGATGCCGAAGCTTTCACGCAGCGACTCCACGAACGCCACATGTTCTTTCGGAAGCGCCTCGCGCAGATCAGCCAGGTCCGCTTGTGGAGGCACATTCGAGGGCAGCATAAGGTCTATTCCGTATGGGAGGCCGTCTAGCCTGCGCTCAACTTCGGTCACAATCGCGGGGATCTGCTCGGGTGCGTCTCGTCCCAGTCCAAGTACCGGAAAACCGCCTGCCTGAGCAATGGCCACCACGACGTCCGGTTCGTGCGAAAAGCCAAAAATCGGATAGTCAATACCAAGCCCGTCGCATATTGGCGTACGAATCCGCGACATATTAATTTTCCCCAGTGTCCGCGTGCTTCATGACCTCGGCCCATTTTTCAAACTCTTTGGCAACGAACGCATCAAATTCCGCCGGTGATTGCGGGGCCAACTCCATTCCCAGCGTTGCAAGTTTGGCTTGCACGTCTGGCATGTCGAGAATTTTGTCGACGTCGGCAGCCAGTTTATTGATCACCGGTGCTGGCGTGGCGGCGGGCGCGACGAGTCCGAACCAGGTGCCGACTTCGTAATTGGGCAACCCGCCCGCCTCGGCCACTGTGGGCAGGTCGGGAACGGCGCTCGCGCGTTCCGATGTGGTGACGGCGAGTCCGCGCAACTTGTTGGCTTTGATATAGGGCATGGCCAACGCCGCCGTCAACGGCATCATGTCCACGCGTCCCGATACCAAGTCATTCAGCGCGTCAGTTTGTCCTTTGTATGGCACATGAGTCAGGTCAATCTTGGCCTCTTGTGACAGCAACTCCCCTGCTAAATGGTTGGAAGTACCCACCCCTGCGGTGGCGTAAGTCAGCGACGGGTTACTCTTTTTCGCCAAGTCGATGAACTCGGCGATTGTTTTGGCCGGCGTGTCGGGATGCACCACGATAATGTTGGGGACGATGCCAAACCCCGCGATCGCCTTGAAGTCGCGTACCGGATTCCAGGTGATGCTCTTTTGCAGACTGGGGGCAACAGCATGACTGGGGCTGACAAGCAACAGGGTATATCCGTCTGCTGGCGCATTCGCGACGTAGTCCGTTCCGATTGATCCTCCCGCGCCGGTACGGTTTTCTACCACGACCGGCTTACCGTACTGTACTGATAGCTTATCGCCCATCAGTCGCGCCACCGAGTCGACAATGCCGCCTGCCGAGAAGGGGACGATAATCTTGATGGGTTTGTCCGGATACTGCGTTTGCGCCATGGCGGGCGTGAGCAACGTGCTGGCCATGATGCATGTCATGAGTGCTTTGGTGAATGTCATGATGTCTCCTTGCTTTGTGTTGTTGTAGTGACCGTTCAGACGGCCAAGGTCGCCATTGTTCGCTTGGCGATATTAGTGATGTGAATCTGGCTAGTCCCTTCATAAAGACGGAACAGCCGGACGTCGCGATAGAACCGCTCCGCCACGTTGTCGGCGATATAACCGCCTCCGCCGAACACTTGCACCGTGCGGTCAGCGACGCGTCCGCACATTTCGGAGGCAAATAATTTGCACATAGAGGCTTCCAGCGTGACGTCCACCCCGTCATCCCGTTTTCGTGCAGTTTCGAGTACTAGCGCGCGTGCGGCATGGGCTTCGGTGTTGCTCTCCGCGATCATCTGTTGCACCAGCTGAAACTCACTGATGGGTCGACCGAATTGTTTGCGAGTCCGTGCTTGTCGCACCATTTCTGTGATCAGGCGCAGCGCGGGTCCCACACATAAACCGGCCAGATTGATGCGCTGCTTATTCAGCGCTTTCATCGCCGTACGGAATCCCTGACCTTCTTTTGCGCCAATAATGGCACTCTCATGAACGCGAACGCGTTCAAGGATGACCTCACCGACGGGTGAGCCGTGCTGCCCGAGTTTGCGATAAGCAGGCGGTGTGCTGAGTCCGGGCGTTCCACGTTCAATCAGGAACGCGGTAATCCCGGCGGCACCTTTGGCTTGAGGGTCGGTGCGTGCGAAGACCGTGAAAAGATTGGCGATAGGGGCATTGGTGATAAAGCATTTTTTGCCGCTGATCTCGTAGTACTCTCCATCGCGCACCGCGGTAGTCTGTAATGCAGTGGCATCAGAGCCGGCCTCGGGCTCAGTGAGTGCAAAGCAGCCGGTGACTTCGCCGCTCGCCAGCAACGGCAAATACTTGCGCTTTTGTTCGGGCGTACCGTCGACCACCAACGACTCGGAGGCTATGCCGGTATTGCCGCCAAAACGGGCCCGAAATGCGGTGGCGACCTGGGAGACTTCGATGTTTACCCGTGCCAGTTCTTCAGTCGTCAGGCCTGCACCGCCATACTCCTCGGGAATGCTGTGGCCGAACAAGCCCAGATCGCGCATGCGCTGTACGACAGATTCGGGGATCTCATCGGTTTGATCGACAAGCGGCTCTATCGGTTTGCACTCTGTTTCCAGGAATGTGCGGATTTGCTGCAGCATGGTGTCGAACTTGACGGGATTTCGAATCATGGTGGTCCTTGATAGTGGCAATCGTTCAATGCAGGCCTTGAGAAAACTCCAACTGGTGGACGGATTCTTTCAGTAGCGGTATGACTTCGTGTACAAGGCGGTCTTTTTGTGCGCGGTGGGCCGCGATGGTGCAGTTCATGGCTAGCGGCGGCTCATCGGGACGCTGCCGTATCGGCACCGCCACGGCATGTATGTCTTTTTGCCAGTCGCCCTGCGAATGGCAGTACCCATAGGCCGTAAACCGTTTGACATCGGCTTCCCAAAACGCCCGGCATTGCTCGAAATCTTGCGGGTTCTGCACCTTCAGGTAGTTCAAAATAGCCGTGCGCTCCGTGGCGGGATAGGCCAGGATCAAGGCGCGTCCGATTGAGCTGAGCAGCAAGGGGCGAGAGGTTCCGATATCGGGCAAATGCTGGTTGGCTGAATCGGCGCGTACAGAGTCGATATAGACCACATTGCCTCGATCCCTAATTCCCAGATTCACCGTGCAGCCGGTCGCGCGAGCCAGTGATTCCATGAGTGGTTTGGCCAGTTGACGCACCTGCATACTGGCAAGCAACGGGTGGCCCAATGACAGCACGCCAGGGCCCAGTCGGTATTTCTGCAGCTTCGGATCGCGAGCCAGATAGCCCAACAACGTCAGGGTGTATGTCAATCTGGAAACGGTCGGTTTTGCCAGACCCGTGCGATCCGCGATTTCGCGATTGCCGAGTAATGGTGTCGACGCGGAGAACGCGCGCAGTACCTCCAGACCTCTGGCCAGATTCATAGAGAATTGGCGGTCTGACGATAGGTCATGTGGGTTGACCAGGCCGGGAAGGGTGATGACGTTCACGTTGCGGTTTTTCTCAGTAGGCGCGGACATGATTGGTCCTTTGAAATGGGCAGTCAACGATTTGATCGAAGCATTTCGCTGTGCAAAACACTTCATTGTGGCGCACGGCAGGTTCGGGCATAAAGAGGTTCTACGTAACTTGTCCTTCACCTTCGCATGACACAGACCGCTTCCCATCCCGGTGCCCTGGCCGGTGTACGAATCCTAGATATGGCGACCGTTCTGGCTGCCCCCAGTGGTGCGACGCTGTGTGCGGATCATGGCGCCGACGTGGTCAAACTGGAATTGCCCGATGGCAGTGATGCGCTGCGTCACATGCAGCCCATCAAAGACGGCACGCCCTTATGGTGGAAGGTCGTTAACCGTGGGAAACGGGGAATCACACTGGATGTAAGAAAGCCCAAGGGCAGGGAAATATTCTTGTCTATGCTGCCGAAGTTCGATGTGTTGGTAGAGAATTTTCGTAGCGGTAGTCTGGATAAATGGGGGCTGGATATTGAAACGCTGCATCGCGTCAATCCCCGCCTCATTGTCGTGCGGCTGACGGGATTCGGACAGACCGGCCCATATCGGTCTCGGGCAGGTTTTGCTCGTGTCTTCGAGGCGATGAGTGGCTTTACCAACTTGACCGGGGAGGTTGGCGGGTCTCCACTGCACAGCAACTTTCCGCTAGGCGATTCCATCGCTGGGATATTCTGCGCATTTTCCATTGCGGCCGAAGTCGCTCGTCTGCGGGGGAATCCTGACGCTGCAGGCGTCGAAGTCGATCTGGCCGCGACAGAGGCGTTGTTTCGGATGCTTGATCCGCTACCCGTGGAACATGAGCAGTTGGGACAGGTACGGTGTGCCGCCGGAAATCGCACGTCATATACCGCGCCCTCTAATATGTATCGCAGTCTTGATGGCGTGCATTTTTCACTGGTGGCGTCATCACAGGCCGTTTACGTTCGCTTGTGTAAGGCAGTGGGACGCGCTGACTTGATTACCGATCCCAATTACGACACGTTGCCTAAACGCGTACTGAACATCGATTCTCTGGATAACCAGTTCGCAGAATGGTTCGCCGCACACCGATATGTGGATATCTGTGCACAGCTTGAACCGTATGAGATTCCCTTTAGTAAGGTCTACGATATTACTGATATCAAGGCAGACCCTCATTTTCAGGCGCGCCAAGCCATTATCCGGTTACCGGATGCCGATTACGGCAGCGTGCCGGCGCCGTGCATCGTTCCACGTGTGATGGGTCGCGATATGCCGATCCCTCGTTCCGGGCCGGCAGTGGGTGAGCATAACGCTGAGGTTTATGCCGAGTTTGGGATTAGCGAAGAGATGCTGTCAGCATTGCGTGACCAGCGCGTTATCTAAGACATGAGGGGCAAGACTATGGAGCATTCGGATTCCCTTGATCGGTTTGATGCGTTGGTGACGCGTCGCACTGACGGCCATACCCGGTCTGCCATCGAGCCATTGGATGTGTCACAGTTGACTGCGGGAGAGGTTGTACTGAAAACCCGTTATGCAGGCGTGAACTACAAGGACTCTCTCGCGATCACCGGCCGCGCAAAGATCATTACTGAGTTTCCTCGAGTGGCGGGTATTGAAGCTGTGGGAGAAGTCATTCGTTCCGACGCTGACGGCTTTGCGCCCGGGGATGGTGTGCTGGTTCACGGGTTCCAGACCGGCATTGCCTACGATGGCGGTTTTGCCGAGCGAGTGCGGGTATCGGCCGATCATCTGCAGTTTGTGCCGAATGGTTTGACGCAACGCCAGACGGCGGTTTTGGGTGTACCCGGATTTACGGTGGCGATGGCGCTGGATCGCTTCGAGGCCAATGGCCTGCGTCCCGATGCCGGGCCTATTGCCGTGTCTGGTGCCACTGGGGCCGTGGGTATGTTGGCCATTGCCATTTTGGCTCAAGCGGGTTACGAGGTTGCTGCCATTACGCGCCGGATGGCGCAAACAGAGGTACTGCGCAAGCTGGGTGCTACCGAGGTCATAGATGCAGGGCAAACGCTTTCAACTCGACCGCTGGAGTCTGCCCGATTTTCCGCGGCCATCGATAACGTGGGTGGCCAGACGCTTTCATGGTTATTACGCTCCATGAAGGACGGCGGTCAACTCGCGTCAGTCGGCAACGCCTCCGGCAATACGTATGACGGCAGTGTGCTGCCCTTCATCATGCGCCGCGTTCAGATGTTTGGCATCGTTGCCAATGCTTCTTGGCCGGAACGTAGGCGCTTGTGGGGAAAGCTGGCCTCAGATTGGAAGCCCGATTTCGCGGTGGTCGAACCCCACGTGTCTATGATTCCTCTGGTTGATCTGCTCCCGCAAGCAGAGCGTCAATTGAGCGGTCAGACGACCGGCAGGACGATCGTGGCGTTTGGAGATCGCTCGTGAGTGGCCCGCTGACGGGCCTTCGGGTACTGGAGATGGAAGCGATCGGACCGGTCCCTTGGGCCGCAATGATGCTTGCGGATATGGGGGCAACGGTGACGCGTGTGGAGCGGCCCGTGGCAGCCGATATGGGGCTTGCGCGAGAGGCGCGTTATGAGTTGACCTCCAGGGGAAAGCAGGGTGTCGCCGCAGATCTGAAAACAGATGCGGGCCGAGCAACCGTGCTCGATCTTGTGGCACAGTCAGACGTCTTGCTGGAGGGCTTGCGGCCGGGCGTGATGGAGCGTTTGGGTCTGGGTCCCGAGACATGCTTGGAACAGAATCCCGCGTTGATCTACGGCCGAATGACAGGCTGGGGCCAGACAGGCCCGCAGGCGCAGACAGTCGGCCATGACATCAACTACCTGGCTGCCACCGGCGTGTTGCATGCCATTGGCCCCGCAGAAGGGCCACCCGCAGTACCGCTAAATCTGATCGGTGATTTCGGCGCGGGGGGGATGCTGCTGCTGGTTGGCGTGCTGGCCGCGCTGTTTGAAGCACGCACGAGTGGAAAAGGACAGGTGATCGACGCCGCCATGGTAGATGGATCACTGCTGTTGTTAGCGCCGATTCTGGGACGCTGGCAAGCGGGGCAATGGGAGGATAGGCGGGCGGCCAATTTTCTGGACGGCGGCGCGCATTTCTATACCACCTATGCAACCTCTGATGGTCAAGCCATGGCGGT
The DNA here is from genome assembly GCF_054779135.1 of Bordetella tumulicola. Taxonomy (NCBI): domain Bacteria; kingdom Pseudomonadati; phylum Pseudomonadota; class Betaproteobacteria; order Burkholderiales; family Alcaligenaceae; genus Bordetella; species Bordetella tumulicola. The sequence continues at coordinate 338,168 of NZ_BAAGYU010000010.1, forward strand.
GGGCGCCATTGAACCGCGTTTTTATAACGCCCTGCTCGAGGGGCTGGAGCTGGACAAGGCATCGTTGCCTGCTCAGCACGACCGCACTTGTTGGCCCGAGATGCGCTCTCGGTTCGCCGATATCTTCAAGCAGCATCCACGCGAGTACTGGGTGCGACGTTTTGAAGGAACCGAGGCCTGTGTGTCGCCCGTGTTGTCACTAGAAGAAGCGACAACACACCGACATTTCTTGGTACGGGATAATTTTCTTCAGATCGATCAGGTCTTGCATCCCGCACCCGCACCGCGTTTTTCACGAACCCCTTGTGCGGTTCCGTCTTCCCCAGCCCATCGGCATTCGGAATAAATTATTCCGCTATTCCGCCGAGAGCACCCCGCGCCGGACTTGATCGCGCTCAATGGACTCAAAGAGCGCTTTGAAGTTGCCTTCGCCAAAGCCGCTATCGCCCTTGCGTTGGATGAACTCGAAAAACACGGGGCCCAGCAACGTTTCTGAGAAGATCTGCAGCAGCAGGCGGCGTTCCCCACCTTCTGATGTACCGTCAAGCAAGATGCCGCGCGATTGCAGTTCCTCGACGGGTTCGCCGTGGTCGGGCAGGCGACCTTCCAGCATCTCGTAGTAGGTCTGCGGCGGTGCGGTCATGAAACGCGTACCGCTGGCTTTCAGGGCGTCCCACGTTTTGAGCAGATCGTCGGTCAGGAAGGCCACGTGCTGGATGCCTTCGCCGTTGAACTGCATCAGAAACTCTTCGATCTGGCCGGCGCCCTTGGAGGACTCTTCGTTCAACGGGATGCGGATCATGCCGTCTGGCGCGGTCATGGCTTTGGACGTCAAGCCGGTGTATTCGCCTTTGATGTCAAAGTAGCGAATCTCGCGGAAGTTGAAGAGTTTCTCGTAGAACTCCGCCCAGTACGCCATGCGGCCGCGATAGACGTTATGCGTCAGGTGGTCGACGATTTTCAGGCCCGCACCGACGGGATGGCGGTCAATGCCTTCGATGAATTGAAAGTCGATATCGTAGATGGACGAGCCTTCTTCGAAACGGTCGATCAGATACAGGGGGGCGCCACCGATACCCTTGATGGCAGGCAGGCGCAGCTCCATAAAGCCCGTATGGATTTCCACGGGCTGGGCACCGAGATCGAGCGCACGCTGATGGGCCTGCTGGGCGTTGCGGACACGAAAAGCCAAGCCACATACCGATGGGCCGTGCTCTGCGGCGAAATAAGCCGCCGGGCTATCAGGCTCGCTATTGACGATGGCGTTGATGTCCCCTTGGCGAAACAGCGATACAGCCTTGGAACGGTGATTGGCGACTTTGGTGAATCCCATGCTTTCGAGCACGGGTTCGATGACGTTTGGGGTGGGCGAGGCGAATTCAATGAATTCAAAGCCCATGAGGCCCATGGGATTGTCGAAAAGGTCTGCCATTTTCTGGCTCCTGAGTGTGCGTAGCGTGAACGTGAAGCTTGGCGAAGCAAACCGTTCAGATGGGTGGCGCACAGGGGCGGCCCCGCACACTGCGTGCCAGGTAATCGCCGATCAGGAGTTGAAAGCCCAGAAATTTCATTGCAAGCAGGGTAAACGGCGCTGGAAATGCGCCCGGGCCGCCTGTCGAGACGCCCTATGGATCTGACAGCATTGCATGCGCCAAGCCGTGACGTCAAGCTCCAATGATGTGTAGACTGCCAGTTCGTTGATGGCGGCAGGGTCATGTGTGCTAGCAGCGAGTGTCAGTCATAAAAAAATGATGAGGGATGTAATGGTTAAGCTGCGGGCATTACACGCATGGGTACCCGTTGTCGTGCTGCTGACCTTGTTGGCAGGTTGCGCGACCCAAACGTCAAAGACGACTCCTCGCGGGGCGAGCGAAATACAGGCCGACCTACAGCATCTGATGCCGTCGAAGGCACCGGACCGCGAGGGCTGGGCACGGGATATCGCGGTGGCCTTTACGGCACAGGGGCTGGACTCGAGCCGTGACAACCTCTGTGCCGTGGTCGCGATTACGGAGCAGGAGTCCACCTTCAACGCAGATCCTGTCGTCTCTGGTTTGCCGAAAATTGCCCGTCAAGAAATCGAGCGTCGGACACAGGCCATGCATCTGCCGGCTTTTCTCGTCAACGCCGCGTTGAATATTGAGTCTCCGACAGGGAAAACGTACAACCAGCGCCTGGATACCGTACGCACCGAGCGTCAATTGAGCGAGATTTTTGAAGACTTCATCGGCATGGTGCCCATGGGGCGTCAATTGTTTAGTGGCCTGAATCCCGTGCGCACGGGCGGGCCGATGCAGGTGCGCGTCACTTTTGCCGAATCACACGCGCAGGATTATCCCTATACCGTTGATGGCTCGGTCCGTCGCGAGGTCTTCACACGACGCGGCGGGATGTACTTTGGTATTGCCCATTTGCTGGGCTATCCGGCCCATTATGATTCCGTGTTGTACCGGTTCGCGGACTTTAATGCGGGTTGGTACGCGAGTCGTAATGCCGCATTCCAGGCGGCGGTCAGCCGCCTGTCGGGCATTGAGCTGGCGCTGGATGGCGACTTGCTCATCCGCGGGGCTATCGATCCCAGCCAGACCGAACGCGCCGTGCGCACCATTCGACGACAGATGGATATCAGCGAGTCAGGTGTTCGGCGTGCACTGGAGGAGGGTGATTCCCTGGCGTTCGAGGAGACTGATCTCTATGAGCGCGTATTTGAGTGGGCGGACCGGGATGCCGGCAAACCCCTGCCGCGAGCGGTCCTGCCAGGAATCAAACTGAATAGCCCCAAGATCACGCGAAACTTGACGACCGCCTGGTTTGCCAATCGCGTGAACGATAGGTGGAAGCAGTGCATGTCTCGGGGGCGCGCCTCTTGAGATACATCAATGTTCTGCGTCATCGCTTATGCTGGTTCGGCGATATTGGGTGGGGCACTTGAGTGACCGAGTTGGGGCATTAACGGACTCAATTCGGAGGCCAGGCTGGCATAGATGGATAACGCGGTTTGGCCGTTCCACCAATACACGCGCGCTACGGGGACGCGACTTGCGATCTCTACGGCTTGGGCGAGTTCGCTTTCGATATAGTGCGTGTGGCAGCCGGCGATGATGGCTTGCGCTTTGTGTTCTGCCGTTTGTGCCGCGGTGTACCGGGCCTCGTCACGCATGATCAACGGGCCCCGAAATCCATGGAGATCGAGCCAGCCTTGGGTGCGGGTGCGGTCCTGCTCGGGGCGACCCGTAATGATGGGCAGTTCGCGGAGCTCGCGTCCCGGCAGCGTCGTATTGGGTACAAGGCCGTCGCGTTGTGACAGCGCAGCGGCGAGATTGGACGCATAGGCCTGGGTCGGTACATCAGGCAGCAGGATGCCGTCGAGATCAATGGCCCAGGACGCATAGGTCTCGGCAGGCCGATCAGGCAGATTGCCGGTGGCGTAATAGGCCGGTGTGATGGATTCGCGCTCCCAGGGGAACCACGCCCGAAAGCCGGCGGGAATTTCTATCCCGGAATCTGGCCGTATGCGCGATTGGGCGTCGTAAGCCAGCGCGAATACGTGCAGTCTATATCCTGCTGACGACAGAAACTGAATACTGTCGGACAACGTGGTGCCACGTCCGGCGATATCTTCGATCAACAGGATGTGCGTACCGGTAGGGGGCGTTTGGGCCGTGAACCACGATACGCTGCGGTGCCGTCGATCGTAGGACACCGCATACAGCGGTAGATCCAGGGCAGTGCTTGCAACGAGGGCGGGCGCCAAGCCCCCTCGCGCGACGGCCACAATCGCGTCAAAGCCCAATTGGCGCCATTGCGGCAGGTGGTCAGCGACGACCTGCTCGACGCGGGTGTAATCGTAGGAAAAGGCGGCTAGAGGGCGTGGCATGGTATGGCAGGGCTACAAATCTATGGCCAGGAAATTTTGCCATAGATCTGCTCCCTACCTGAAAATACGATAGCGTTAGGTCTCTATGATTACGTCAGCATTTGCCGAGCAGCCTGCAAGCGATGCAGGGTGATCTTGCGGACTTCGGCCTTGCTCATCTCGATATGTGATTTCAGCATGCGCACGGCTTCGTCTGTCCTGCGTGCCAAGATGGCGCGCAGAATGGCGCCGTGTTCCTGGTAGGTGGCGTCGACGCGATGGTCCTTGGTGAAGTCCAACTGCCGGATGATGCGGATCTTTTCTGTGACGTCACGATGGATTTTGGCCATCTCGGCGTTGCCAGTGGCGGCGACCAGCGCACAGTGAAAGGCTTCGTCCTGTTCGGCGACCTGGGTGCCGCTACGCAGGCGCTCTTCCGGAGGAATCAGCCAGAGATGTTTAAGGGCAGTGAGTTCGCCGTGGCTATTCATGTTGTGTAGACCACAAAGCCGCGTGACGGCGGCCTGCTCGAGCACAATGCGTACATCATACAGCGCCTCGAACCGCTCGAAGTCGAATGGGTGGACGCGCCAGCCGCTACGATGCCGTAGCAGGACAAAGCCCTCGCGTTCCAACCGGTACAGGGCTTGCCGTACGGGGGTGCGGCTGACGCCAAGCCGGGCGACGAGTTCGCTTTCGGTAAATTCGTCGCCCGGCAGCATCCGAAACTCGAAGAGATCTCGTTTGATGAGTTCGTAAGCCTGGCCGGCCAGGGTGATTCCAGGGCCCGGGGTGGCTGTTGAGCCGGGCAAAGTGATCAGATTCAGTCGCATGTCAGGAGACGGCGTACAGTGTTTCGGATGGAGCCTGAGACTCGTTGCCGACCTTTGCGTCAGGCGCGGTCGCCGTATCAATGACCAGCAGCATGTCGCCGCTATTGACGGGCTTGCCCTGCGAACAACGTATCGTCGTGATCGTGCCGCTAAACGTAGCTTTGATCGATAGCTCCATTTTCATAGCTTCTACCACCACTAGCGTATCGCCGGCCTCGACGTATTGACCTTCGCAGACTGGGATTTTCCACACGTTGCCACATAGATCGGCCGACACGGCGCGCTCGGTTCCCGAGAGCTCAAGAGTCGCTTGGTCCGGCGCATCGTGTTCGATGGTGATGGACTCCTCGGACTGCCACAGCGCGACTTCCGATTCAAAGGCGGTTTGCTGCGCCGACTTAAAGGCCTCGATGTCGGTGGCGTGTTCCGTGAGAAAGCGCTGATGAGCCGCGAAGTCAAAATTCTCTTCTTCGATGCGCAAGGTGGCACGGCCCTCACGGAAGTCCTCGCGCAGAATGGAGAGCTCGTCTTCCGTGACTGGGTAAAAGCGTACCTGATCAAAGAAACGAAGCAACCAGGGCTCGCCGCGCTGGAATACGGGGTTTTTCAGGAACTTGTTCCAGATGGGCAGCGTGCGTCCCACGAGTTGATAGCCTCCTGGAGAGTCCATGCCATAGATGCACATGTAGACACCACCGATACCAACCGTGCCTTCAGCGGTAAATGTGCGCGCTGGGTTGTATTTCGACGTCAGCAGGCGATGCCGCGGATCGATGGGAACGGCGCAGGGCGCTCCCAGATAGACATCGCCCAGACCCAGTATGAGGTAGCTGGCCTCAAAGACGATGCGGCGTACGTCATCGCGTGAACTCAGGCCATTGATGCGCTGAATGAAATCCACATTGTTTGGTAGCCACGGCGCGCTGGCTCGCACGGTCTCCTGGTAGCGTTGTACGGCGCCCAACGTAGCGCTGTCTTCGAACGCCATAGGCAGATACACGACGCGTGTTGGTATTTTCAGCGTCGGGACATCGGCTAGTGTTTCCTCGATATTCAAGAGATGTGTGATCAACGCCTCTTGGCTGATGAGGTGATTGTCGTATTGAATCTGCAGGGAACGCACGCCCGGCGAAAATTCCAGAATGCCCGTCACTGGGGTCTCGGTGAGGGTTTGCATCAACAGATGCACACGCATGCGTAGCGCGAGATCCAGCACGTTGTCCCCGTACTCCAGCAGTAGGTAGCTGTCGCCGGCTTGTCGATAGGTGACGAGCGGTTGCGCATCCGTGGCGGGCAGACTCGCCACAATGGGTGAGAGGCCGCTCAGTGCGGGTGACGATACGTCATCAGGGATCGCGGCAGTGCTGGCGATCCTGGACGACGCGTCGGACTGCAGGGTCGCAATAGCGGTCTCTTGTTGGGTTTGTAGTGTCAGGGCGTCTTCGATTGTCAATGGGGTGAAGCGTATGCGATCACCGGGGCGAACCTGGCCGACTTTCCAGAGTTCGGCTTTCGCTATCGTGACAGGGCATACGAAGCCTCCCAGACTAGGCCCATCGCGGGTCAGGATGACGGGGCTATCACCCGTAAAGTTGATGCTGCCGATCGCGTACTCACAATCGTGAATATTTGACGGATGTAGGCCGGCCTCACCACCGTCCTGCCTAGTCCAGGTGGGTTTGGGCCCCAAGAGGCGTACGCCAAGTCGATTGGAGTTGTAGTGCACTTCCCAGTCGGCCGCGAAAAACTGATCGATGGCTTGTGGCGTAAAAAAGTCGGGCGCGCCGTGCGGGCCGATTAGGACGCCGATTTGCCAGTGATTGGGGTAGTCGGGCACCAGAGCCGGATCGAGGGCGGACGGTGCTGCGTTGGGCGGTGGTGTCAGGCTGGCGGGCAATTCAGGCTGCGCGATGGGCAGCATGTCACCCGCACGCAGGCAGCGTCCCGCGTGGCCACCGAACTGGCCCAGGGCAAAGGTGGATCTGCTGCCCAGATAGCAGGGCACATCCAGGCCATTGCGTACTGCCAGATAGCTGCGGCAGCCGCTGAGGGCGCGTCCCATGACGAGAACTTGGCCTTTGCGTACGTTCACGGCCCGCCACATTGAGATGGGCTCGCCGTCTAGCGAGGCGTCCATGTGCGCCCCGGTGAGGGCAATGACTGCATCGTTGTGAAACGTCAGGCTAGGGCCGATCAGGGTGCATTCCAGGCCAGCGGCTTCGGGGGCATTACCCACGATGCGATTGGCCAACTGGAACGCGTAGTCGTCCATGGGGCCGGACGGTGGAACGCCGATGTTCCAATAGCCCACACGTCCCGGGTAGTCTTGAACGCTGGTATAGGTGCCTGCCTCCAGGATTTCTAGTGCCGCCGGATGAAAATCAAAATTGTCCAGAAAGCGCGTCGAGAGTGCGCCGGCGGCAAAGCGGGTATCTGCCGCGATTTGGCGCAGAAAGGCCAGATTGGTCGCGATGCCATGCAGTTGTGTACGCGCTAGTGCATCGCGGAGCTTGTCCAACGCCTCGTCGCGGTCAGCGCCATGCACAATCAGTTTGGCCAGCATGGGATCGTAGAACGGCGCGACCTCGGTACCGGTTTCCACCCATCCGTCCACGCGCGCATCATCAGGGAACGCGACGTGGGTCAGTACGCCCGGAGAGGGTTGAAATCCACGGGCGGGATCCTCGGCATAAAGGCGGACTTCGATGGCCGCGCCTACTGGTGGGCGTTTCAATGCATCCCAATCCAGGGGATCGCCGCAGGCGATGCGCAGCATGCATTCGATCAGGTCCAGGCCCGTGACGGCTTCGGTGACAGGGTGCTCGACTTGCAGACGGGTATTGACCTCCAGAAAGTAAAAGGCGTCGCGAGCCCCGTCGTAGATGAACTCTACGGTGCCCGCTGAGCGATAATCCACAGACTGGCCTAACAGGACTGCCGCGTTGAGTAGGGCTTCGCGAGTGGCGCGAGGCAATCCCGGGGCGGGGGTCTCTTCGATGATTTTCTGGTTGCGTCGCTGAATAGAGCAATCGCGTTCACCCAGAGCGACAACGTTGCCTCGGCCGTCCCCGAAAATCTGTACCTCGACGTGACGCGCCTGGTCGACATAGCGTTCGATGAAGGCGCCGCTATCGCGGAAGAAGGTTTGCCCTTGGTGTTGGACGGCGGCGAACGCGGTGCTCAGCTCATCTTCATTGGCACAACGCGACAGGCCGATACCGCCGCCGCCGGCCGTGCTTTTGAGCATGACGGGGTAGCCGATGTTCTCTGCTTGGCGCAAGGCCTCGGTGACATCGGTCAAGAGCCCTGTACCAGGAGTCATCGGCACATTTGCCCTCGCCGCCAGTTCGCGTGCGCGGTGTTTGAGCCCAAACTCACGCAGTTGCTGCGGCGTGGGGCCGATAAAGGCAATGTTTGCCGCATCGCAGGCTTCGGCGAACTCCGCGCTCTCGGAGAGAAAGCCATAGCCCGGGAATATCGCTTGCGCGCCCGTAGACTGAGCGGCGTCGAGGATACGATCAATGCGCAGATAGCTATCCGCGGCCGTGTCGCCGCCCAGCGCGATTGCGACATCGGCCTGGCTCACGTGAGCGGCATTGCGATCTGCATCGGAATAGACGGCCACACTTTTGATGCCTAGGCGTTTTAGTGTTCGGATCGCCCGCACAGCGATCTCGCCGCGGTTCGCAATGAGTACGGTATGAAACATGATGGCTTTCCCCTAGGAGGCGTGTCGGGCGTTGCGCGAGACGTGATGGGTCTGTTCGTTATGCTGCTGCGGCTTCTTTCAAGTGCTTGAGATACGCGCGCCAGCCTCCGAACTCGGTGACGTCGCGAGCCCCTTCGATGCCGTACGGCTCGCAGATAAAGCCTTTCACGAGACGCTGGTCGGCTAATTCCAGTGTGCCAATACCCAAGGGCGCGGGGATCTCTGCGACGAACTCACCAAACGCCTCGTGCGACAGTTCCCAGATTTCGACGGCGATCGATGTCCCTTGCGTCACGCGCACCAAGCCCGGTTTGGGTGGTGTGCTGTTGGCCAGTGCATAAAGTCGGTAGTTCGGCGCACTGTGTGTCGCTTCGATGAAGCGGGCATTGCGAGAGGTCAATTGATGGTTCAACGGCATGCCGTGCAGGTGTGCGCCGACGACGGCGATTTGCACGGTTCGGGATGCGTCGACGATCGGTGCGAACGAGGTTGGTCGTGCTCGCCCGGTGGCGCCCAGCATGCCCGGCTGGACTTGTTCCCATCGGCGGCCGAACTCGGCCAGAGCGCGATCATGCCAGGCCAACCCGATCAGCGTGATACCACAAGGCAATCCATCCTCGCGCAGACCCGCCGGCAGTGCGAGAGCGGATAGATCCGCGAGGTTCGTAAAGTTGGTATAGGTACCGAGTCGCGTGTTAAGCGTCACGGGCTCTGCGCGAAGTTGCGCGATGGTATAGATGGAGGGTGTGGTCGGTACGACCAGCGCATCGAAATCGGCCAACGCCTGCTGGATGATGCGAGTCAGGGCGGCACGACGGTATTCCGCATCGAAGGTGTCAACGGCGGTGTAGCCAGCGGCTTGCTCAATAATGCTGTGCACGATGGGATCGATCTCATCGGGCGCACGTTCATACAACTCGCGTATCGCCGCGTAGCGTTCGGCGACCCACGGGCCTTGATAGAGCAGATCGGCCAGTTCGCGAAACGCCGTGAAATCGATGGGCTCCAGTGTGGCGCCCATATCTCGCAAGGCCTGTAATGCACGTTCGTAGGCGGCCTTTGCCTGAGTGTCGCCAAAGAACTCGAGCTGGGTGGGGATGGCCAACCGTGGTAGACGTGCCAACCGGGCGGGCATGACAGGCGTGGGCCTGGAATACGGATCTTGTTCGTCGTATCCGGCGGCGATCGCAGCGATGTTGTCGGCATCATCGACGGTCAGGGAAAAGATCGATACGCAGTCCAGCGTACGGCATGCGGGTACCACGCCGCGTGTGCTTAACCACCCCTTCGTGGGTTTGAGCCCAACGATATTGTTAAAGCCCGCAGGCACGCGGCCCGAACCCGCGGTATCGGTGCCCAGGGAAAAAGCCACCAGGCCGCGCGCGACAACGCTGGCAGAGCCGGAACTCGACCCGCCGCTGACGTAGGCCGGGTTGAACGTGTTGGGGACGGCGCCGTGGGGAGAGCGAGTGCCGACCAGGCCGGTCGCAAACTGGTCTAGATTCGTCTTGCCGATCAGAATGGCGCCCGCAGCGCGTAAACGTTGTACGACGTTCGCGTCTTCGGATGCCACGTACGCGTAGGCGGGGCAGGCTGCGGTAGTGAACCACCCCGCGGCATCGATATTGTCTTTAATGGCGAACGGTACACCGTACAGCGGCAACTGGGTCAGGTCTCCGTGAACCTGTGTCAGGCGGTCGGTGAGTGCAGCGAGTTGATCCTCTAATTGAGCTGCGTCGGCGCGGCATATCCAGGCGGGATCGGCAGGGTCTAGGTCGGCAATGAGTTTGCTCAACAGGTCTGCGGGTTGAGCGCCATGAAGGCGGTAAGCCGCCTGCCAGTCGGCCAGTGTCCAGCCTTGAGATTGATCGGTGACAGCGTTGGGGTTCATGCCCGGAATCCTCGTGGGTATACAAGTACCTCCTATCAAGCAATCGCCATGCCAACTTGATATAGATGGCCGGAAAACCAATAACAACGCGGGTTTCAGAGGAGAGGTGTGTTTTCTGGTGCGATGCCGAACGTCGGTAATCTGCTGCATGACATCGGTGCATGCGCACTGATATTGAGCACAGATGCACTGTTTGCGTGCTTTTTTTGCGTGACTCGATGCCCGTGGATCGACGTGTTTGAGACTGACCGATGGCGGCGCATGCGCAGAGATATCGTCGCGCAGCTTTGCGATTGCTTGCTTTGACACGCCTATGTATTCGCCGTGCATTTTTAGTTGGCATGGGAATTGCTTGAACTCTGAAGCGCGTGTTGCCAACCTTGAGCGATACGACCTGTTTTTCTTTTGATGCACAGGCAGATAGCGCCGGTTATCCCGGCATGAAGAAAAGGATCCAAACGATGAAACGCAGACTAGTACTAAAACAGTTGACTGCTGCTAGCGTGTTGGCAATGGCCGGTTTCGTGCCTGCCGTGTGGGCAGCCGACACAATCAAGGTCGGCATTCTGCATTCCCTGTCGGGCACGATGGCGATTTCCGAGACTTCGCTGAAAGATGTTGCCTTGATGGCGATCGAGGAAATCAATGCGCAGGGCGGCGTGCTCGGCAAAAAACTGGAGCCCGTGGTGGTTGATCCGGCTTCGAACTGGCCACTTTTTGCCGAGAAGGCACGGCAATTGTTGACGCAAGACAAAGTGGCCGCTGTATTCGGATGCTGGACATCCGTCTCGCGCAAATCCGTGTTGCCGGTCTTCAAGGAGCTGAACGGCTTGTTGTTCTACCCCGTGCAGTACGAAGGCGAGGAACTGGAGAAGAACGTGTTCTATACGGGCGCGGCGCCTAACCAGCAGGCGATTCCGGCCGTGGAATATTTGATGAGTGAAGACGGTGGCGGCGCCAAACGCTTCGTGTTGTTGGGAACTGACTATGTTTATCCGCGTACGACGAACAAAATCTTGCGCGCCTTCTTGCATTCGAAGGGCGTGAAAGACGAAGATATTCAGGAAATCTATACCCCGTTTGGGCATTCGGATTATCAAACGATTGTCGCGGATATCAAGCGCTTTTCTGCCGGTGGCCGAACGGCAGTGGTATCGACCATCAATGGCGACTCTAACGTCCCGTTCTACAAGGAACTGGGCAACGCCGGATTGAAGGCAACCGATGTGCCCGTGGTGGCATTCTCGGTCGGTGAGGAAGAATTGCGCGGTGTGGACGCTAAACCGTTAGTGGGGCATCTGGCCGCGTGGAACTACTTTGAGTCGATCAAGAATCCGGTCAATGCCGCGTTCATTGAGAAGTGGAAGGCATACGCCAAGGCGAAGAATCTGCCCAATGCCAATACAGTGGTGACCAATGATCCGATGGAAGCAACGTACATCGGTATTCACATGTGGAAGCAGGCCGTAGAAAAAGCGGGTACGACGGATGTCGATCCCGTGATCGAGGCCGTCGCGGGTCAGACCTTCGCTGCGCCAGATGGCTTCACCATTGAAATGGACAAGACCAACCACCACTTGCACAAGCCGGTCTACATCGGTGAAATCAAGGCGGACGGTCAGTTCAATATCGTGTGGAAGAGCAAGGGGCCGATTCGTGCTCAACCGTGGAGCCCCTATATCCCCGGCAACGAAGGCAAACAAGGGCTGTAAGCCGGGTGGGGTGAGGCGATGATGTGCAGCATGCTTTTGAGACGGTTTCTGCTTGGCCTGGCATTGATCTGGTTGGCGGGAGCTTCGGTGCCGGCCGCGACAGCGGCCGGCCTGGATCCGGCGCTGCTCGCGCCCCTGGCTGGCGATGAGACGGATGCCAAGCTGGAGGCCATCGCCCGCCTGGGCATTGAGTCCTCGCCGCAAGCGGCGGTAATCCTCGAGGCTCTGGGTAACGACAGGTTGTATGTCACTCCTGAATCCCGACTATTCGTTGAAACACCCACGGGTGTTGTGGATGCGGCGACTGGGCAGTCTGTCGAGACGATGCCTCCGCTGGCGGGTACGGTGTCGGTGAACAATCGGCTACGTCGTGCGATTTCCGCGGCATTGGCGGCGTCGCGTTTGCACGCGCAGAGCCCCGAGCAGCGTTTAGCTGCCGCGCGAAGTCTGCAGCGTGGCGCGGACGTGGCGATGTTGCCGGTGCTGGAAAAGGCATTGGCTGATGAGGACGATGCGCAGGTCTACGCGGCCCTGGAGGTCGCCGTGGCCACCTTGCAATTGAAAAGCACGACCGCCTCCGTACGGCGCAAGGCGGTAGAAACCTTGGGAAATAGCGGCAACGCCGCGTTTCGTCCCTTGCTGCAAGCGCTACTGCAGCAAGACGCTCAAGGCGTTTACGCCGAGCCGAACGCCGAGGTGCGTCAGGCCGCAAGCACCGCGTTACAGCGCATCGAACGCCATTTGTCGATGGTGGCGTGGATTGGCAACTTGTTTTATGGCATCAGCCTGGGCAGTGTGCTGCTGCTCGCCGCGTTGGGTCTGGCCATTACGTTTGGTTTGATGGGCGTGATCAATATGGCGCATGGCGAGCTATTGATGATTGGCGCTTATGTCACGTATGCCGTGCAATCGCTGTTTCGACTGTGGTTTCCCCAGTGGCTGGATGCGTATGTGATCGCGGCAATGCCGGTGGCTTTTGTGGTGACGGCCTTGGTGGGGATGGCGCTGGAACGCACGGTGATACGGTGGCTATACGGCCGTCCGCTGGAGACATTGTTGGCGACCTGGGGGATCAGCCTGATGCTGATGCAAGCCGTCCGCACTTTGTTTGGCGCGCAGAACGTCGAGGTGAGTAACCCCTCGTGGATGAGCGGGGGCGTGACGGTACTGGGCAGCCTGGTGCTGTCGTATAACCGAATGGCCATCATTGTGTTCGCGATACTGGTCGTGGTGTTTGTCTGGGTCTTGCTGAACCACACCCGCCTGGGCTTGTTTGTGCGGGCGATTACACAGAATCGTCGCATGGCGGATTGTGTCGGTGTGCCCACTGGGCGTGTCGATATGCTGGCGTTCGGATTGGGATCTGGCATCGCGGGTTTGGCGGGTGTCGCCTTGTCGCAGCTAGGCAACGTGGGGCCCGATCTCGGGCGCGGCTATATCGTGGATTCATTCATGGTGGTGGTGCTGGGCGGTGTGGGTCAGTTGGCGGGCACGGTAGTCGCCGCGCTTGGACTCGGGGCCGTCACCAAGTTTCTTGAGCCTTATTCCGGAGCCGTCATGGCCAAGATCGTGATCTTGGTGCTGATTGTGCTGTTTGTCCAAAAGCGTCCGCAAGGCCTGTTTGCGCCGCGTGGCAGGAGCGCCGAATGAGTTCACCGACCTTAAACCACAGTGCGTCGTACGCGGCCGCATTGCGGCGCCCCTTGTTTAGTCCGAAAGCTTGGACAGCGCTGGCGATCGCGACGGCTCTGCTGGCCTTGCTACCTCTTTTGAATTTGCTATTCCCATCCGGGCACGCATTGCATGTGTCGGCCTATATGGTGGCGCTGCTTGGCAAGTTCATGTGCTATGCGCTCGCAGCCCTGGCACTGGATTTGGTGTGGGGCTATGCCGGTATCCTCTCGTTGGGGCACGGCCTGTTTTTCGCCCTGGGCGGCTATGCGCATGGTATGTACTTGATGCGCGCGATTGGCCGCGATGGCGTGTCTCAGAGCGATGTACCGGACTTTATGGTGTTCCTGAACTGGAAGGACTACCCCTGGTATTGGGCGTTTACGGATCATTTCTGGTACGCCATGCTGTTGGTGGTGTTGGTGCCTGGTGGCTTGGCGTTCTTGTTCGGTTATTTTGCCTTTCGCTCACGTATCAAGGGCGTGTATTTTTCGATCATCACGCAGGCGCTGACGTTCGCCGCCATGTTGCTGTTCTTTCGCAACGATACGGGATTTGGCGGTAATAACGGTTTCACGGATTTCAAACGCATCCTGGGTTTTGATATCACGGCGCCAGGTACGCGTGCCACGTTGTATTGGGTGACGCTAGCCGTGCTGCTCGGCTCTCTGGTGGTGGCTCGTGTGGTGACGAAATCCAAACTGGGCCGGGTGTTGACGGCCGTGCGCGATGCCGAAAGCCGTGTGCGATTTATCGGCTATGAGCCGCTGGGATTCAAACTGTTCGTGTGGACCCTGTCGGCTGTGATGTGCGGCGTGGCGGGTGCCCTGTATGTGCCACAAGTAGGCATTATCAACCCTGGTGAGATGTCGACCGAAAACTCGATTGAGATGGTGATCTGGGTGGCGACGGGAGGTCGGGGCACGTTGATCGGCCCGATTATTGGCGCGGGTGCGGTCAACGGCCTGAAGACTTGGTTCACCAGCGTGTTTCCGGAGTTCTGGTTGTATGCCCTGGGGTTGATCTTTGTCCTGGTGACCTTGTGGCTGCCACAGGGAATTGTGGGACTGGCGCGGCGCTGGATGGCAAGCCGCAGGAGCGTACAGCATGAGCGTTGAATGGCTTGCGCCACGTACAAATGCGGCGGCGGGATTGGATGAGGACGGCGGCCCCAGCGGGCAAGCGTCGTATGGACGGGTGAATCCTGCGGGGGTCGATACGACGCACGGTGCCATCTTGTATCTGGAGGGCATCACGGTTAGTTTCGATGGATTCAAGGCGCTGAACGATCTCACGCTGGATATCGGTGTCGGGGAGTTGCGCTGCATCATCGGGCCCAATGGTGCAGGCAAGACCACCATGATGGACGTTATTACGGGTAAGACGCGCCCGAACACGGGATCGGCTTTTTTTGGACAGAATATCGACCTGACGACGCTGAACGAGACACAGATTGCTAACGCGGGTATTGGCCGCAAGTTTCAGCGCCCCACGGTTTTTGAGCAGCATACGGTGCTGGAAAACCTGGAGCTGGCGATGAAAGCCAGCAAACGGGTGCGCCCGACCTTGTTTGCCCGACTCAGTAGCGAGCAAGCCGATCGCATCGCGCAGAACTTGGCCTTGATCCGGCTCATGGACGAGGCCTATCGCGTGGCGGGGTTGTTGTCGCATGGGCAAAAGCAATGGCTGGAAATCGGTATGTTACTCATGCAGGAGCCGCAACTTCTGCTGCTTGACGAACCGGTGGCGGGTATGACCGACGCCGAAACGGAACGCACCGGCGAGTTACTCAATGAGTTGCGCGGCCGTCATTCCCTGATGGTGGTGGAACACGATATGGACTTTGTTTCGCGGATTGCCGATGGCGGCAAAGTGACCGTACTACACGAGGGGTCAGTGCTGGCTGAGGGCACGATGACCGAGGTGCAGGCGGATACGCGGGTCATAGAGGTTTATCTGGGGCGCTGACATGTTGGAAGTCCAATCCATTGATCAATATTACGGGGGTAGCCACACGCTGCGTGGCGTGTCGCTATCGCTGCAGCAGGGTGAATGCCTGGGCCTCCTGGGACGTAATGGCGTCGGCAAGACGACATTATTGAAATGTCTGATGGGCGTGTTGCCCATTGCAGCAGGCAAGGTGCTGTTTGACGGGCAGGATATTTCGCGCCTCCCGCCGCATCGGCGCGCTGCGCTGGGTATTGCCTACGTACCGCAGGGCCGCGACGTATTTGCGCGGCTGACCGTCGAAGAAAACATCATGATGGGGATGGCCCGCTTTTCGGGCGCGCGGGCACGCAACATTAAAGAGGAAGTCTTCACGCTATTTCCGGTGCTCAAAACCATGCTGAATCGCCGGGGCGGCGATTTATCTGGTGGCCAACAACAGCAATTGGCGATTGCGCGCGCGCTGGTGGCAGAACCCCGGCTGATTATTCTGGATGAACCGACGGAGGGCATCCAGCCGTCCATCATCAAAGACATTGGCCGAGTGATTCGTTTACTGCGAGAGCGCGGCAACATCGGTATCTTGCTGTGCGAGCAGTATTTCGATTTTGCCCGCGAGCTTGCAGACCAGTTCGTGGTGCTATCGCGCGGCGAGGTGGTGGCAAATGGGCCCCGCTCGGAGATGGATAGCGAAGATGTAAGACGACATTTATCGGTGTAGGCACAGGGGCGGGGGCGAGGCAGATGTAGAATCAAATGCATCAGCCTGTTACATCGTTTCTTGTTACCCTTCAGGGCGAAGCGTTTTTCCTACGCCGCCTTTGCCACTCCTATCGATATATCGTCAGTGTCTGCCATTTTTATTTCCCCTATTTCGTACGCAACGTCCAGCCGGGATTGGGCGTTGCCCGCTTGGCGCCATTTCTGCCTGGCTCTGGGCATTTGTTTATTGATGCTCCTGGCCGCATGCGGCAGTACCGGCTCCGGCAAGGTTGAGTCGGGCTACTACCGTGTACAGCCCGGCGACACGTTACACAAAATCGCGCGCCAACACGATACGAGTGTGTCGGAATTAATGCGCTTGAATAAATTGTCGAACCCGGATCGTATTGAGAAGGGACAATTACTGCGCGTCAATGCCAAGGGCGGCAGTGCGCCGCCGCCCGACACGAGTTCCGGCAAGACGAGCGGCACGAGAACGCCTGCCATGTCGTCATCGTCGTCGTCGGCCGTGGTCAAAGGGCTGAAGCTGGTATGGCCCGCCGACGGAACACTGACGCAACGCTACAACGGCACATCGTCCAAGGGTCTGACCATCGTCAACAAGGCCGGTACCCCGATCAAGGCCGCCGCCGCAGGCAGTGTCGTGTATGCGGGTAACCGTTTACGGGGCTACGGGAATCTGGTGATCGTGCAGCACTCGGGCGATTTCCTCAGCATCTACGCACACAACAATAAATTACTGGTCAAAGAGGGCCAAAAGGTCTCTCAGGGGCAGCAACTCGCGGATATGGGCAGCACGGATCGCAGCGGACCGGGGCTGTATTTTGAGTTGCGTCATCGCGGTCAGCCGGTAGATCCGTCAGGCGCCTTGCCGCCGCGCTGAAGCTCGGTTTTCGCCGGCCGCCGTACCCCGCGGCGAGGGCAGGAGACATGCTGCTCCGGCCGTTCCTGGTCAGGAGTTGCGTCGTTTCGGGCGTGAGGGTGTCGCGTAAGCGTGCAAATAGCCTTCTACCATCAGGCGCAGCCATTTCTCGAGCTCTTGTCGGTCACTGGCCGACAAGGCATTGATCTGCATAGGCGATACGCTGGGAAAGGGCCACGCGGCGGGCGGTGACAACGCCCCGGACGCATTGCCGGGTTCTCTGAGTGGGTAGGCGTCTGACGCGCTGGTCGACGGATAGTGGTCCCGCCTTTCCATCGGGCCTTTGCCTGTTTCCAACCAGTCTAGTTCGACACGCAAGACGTTGGCGATCTTTCGAAAAGACCGGCTGGACTTGCGTTCACCATTTTCATAGCTGGCGATCGTGCTTTGCGATAGCCCGCAAGCACGCGCCAAACTTTGCTGAGTGTGGTCTCGAAGCTGCCTTGCGTGCTTCAATCGGTCTGAGAATGTCTTCACTAGCCGATTGAACCGTGCGTTTAGATTACGTTGGCGATCATTATTATTACTTATGTGTTTTCGCTGAGGAGATCCTATGCATGCTGCAATCGAATCTATCATCATTCAAGGCCAACATCCACGCTTGCCGAATCTGGTTGCGGGGTTGGCCGCTCAGGGGTGGTCCGTCCGTAGTTGCACGACGACCGCCGCCTTGACGGGAATGGTCGAGGTTTGCGCGCCACAAGTTGTGGTGATTGAAAATGAAGAGTACGACCTGCGTACGCTGGTGAGCGTGGCACGCTACACGTCCCCCAACGCCGCGCTCATTGCCCTGATCAGCGATCCTGGTGTTGACGCACGTGTTGCGGCACTGGATGCGGGGGCGGACGCCTGCTGCCTCTTGTCGACCGATTTGCGTGAGGTCTGCGCATTAGGTCGGGCCCTGGTGAGGTCGCGCAACGGGCCGTCCGCGCGAGCTCCGCGGGAAACGTCCCCATGGCGTCTGACGCATTCCGGCCGCGTCCTGGCCGGACCTAGCGGTCAGCGTCTGCCCCTGACATTTACCGAAAGTGCGTTCTTTTTGCGGTTGCTGTCGTCGCCTGGGCATCGTTTGCCGCGTGAGCGCCTGATCGCGACCGCTGTTGCCGGCCCCCGTGGCCCGCATTCCGCGCGCAGCGTGGATGTCATGGTGTCGCGCCTACGCGCCAAAGCCGAACGGCTTGGGGTAGGCCTGCCATTATTGGCTGTGCGGCAATGGGGCTACATTTTCCTGACGGACACGGCGACCGAGGCCAAACCGCTAGAAGATGTCCCGGTGCCCGCGTCGGCAGGCTATTGCAGCTAGGTAATCACCAGATTGTCGCGATGCATTAATTCCGGGTCGGTCATGTCACCCAGTATTCGTGCAATTTGAGACGATGGCTGCCGCAGAATGCGCCGCGTGTCTGATGACGAATAGTTGATCAGGCCGCGCGCGCATTCCGTGCCTTGGGCGTCAACGCACGCCACGACATCGCCGCGCTCGAATTCCCCCTGTACCTCGACAACGCCGATAGGCAACAGGCTTTTGCCTTCGTGCAGCAGAGCATGCACTGCGCCATCGTCCAGCACCACACGTCCCCGCAGGCGCAGGTGGTCTGCCAGCCATTGCTTGCGAGCGGACCATACCGGCAGTACGGCGCTCAGTTCGGTTCCGATGCATTCCCCTTGCGCCAGGCGAGTCAGCACGCCGCGTTCGCGGCCCGACGCGATCACAGTGTGGGCGCCACTATGCGCGGCTCGCTTGGCGGCCAGGATCTTGGTTAGCATGCCACCGGTGCCGATGCCCGAGCCAGCGCCGCCGGCCATGGCTTCCAGGGTGGGGTCGCCGGCTTGCGCATGCGAGATAAAGACCGCGGCAGGGTTCTTGCGAGGATCCGAGTCATAGAGCCCGCGTTGGTCGGTCAGGATGACCAGTGCATCGGCTTCGATCAGGTTAGTCACCAGGGCGCCCAAGGTGTCGTTGTCACCCAAACGAATTTCATCGGTGACGACCGTATCGTTTTCGTTGACGATCGGGATGACACCCATACGCAAGAGCGAAAACAGGGTGCTTCGCGCGTTCAGATACCGGCGGCGGTCGGCCAGATCTTCGTGAGTCAGCAGAATCTGTGCCGTGCGCAGGCCGTGTTCGGCAAATGCTGCCTCATAGGCTTGGCACAGCCCCATTTGACCGACGGCCGCCGCGGCTTGCAATTCATGCATCACCGACGGTCGTTTACGCCAACCCAGCCGGGCCATACCCTCGGCAATGGCGCCGCTGGATACCAGCACGACTTGTTTGCCCTGTTGGCGCAGGGTGGCGATTTGGGCCGCCCAGTGCGCGACGGCGGCGCGGTCCAGCCCGCGCCCTTCGTTGGTGACCAGAGAGGATCCGACTTTGGCCACCAGGCGCGTGGCAGAGGTTACAACAGAGACAGGTGTGTGATCGGCAGTCATGGTGATGACCGAGTATCGCAATGAAGAAAGTGGCCGCAACCCGCGGCCGGCGGAAAACGAAAATGAGATGAGGGATTATTCGTCACCGCCACGCGGCGCTTGGGGGGCAGGGGCATCACCGCGTGTCGCATCAAAGCGAGGGTCTTCAGCGACGTAAGTGCCATCCGCCTTGTCGTCGGCCAAGTTATCTTTGCGTTGCTCGGCGTCCAGGTAGTCTTGCAAGGCCCAGATCAGCTCTTGCGTTCCGTCGCCATTCAACCCGGAAATCGCGTAGATAGGACCATGCCAGTCGAACTGTTGCGCAAAACGCTCGCGGGCGGATTCGGCGTCAGGCACCATATCCAGCTTGTTGAGAACGAGCCAGCGGGGTTTGTCGGCCAGTTCCGGATCGTAGCGGCGCAGTTCCTCGACGATGGCGCGCGCGTTGATGACGGCCTGGTCGATAGGATCGGTATCCGGATCCGCTGACGAGATGTCGACCAGATGCAGCAGCACCCGCGTGCGTGCCAGGTGGCGCAGGAACAAATGGCCCAGGCCGGCACCTTCGGAGGCACCCTCGATCAGCCCGGGAATATCCGCCACGACAAAGCTGCGCGCCGCCGAGGTACGTACGACGCCCAGGTTAGGGTGCAGGGTGGTGAACGGATAGTCTGCGATCTTGGGGCGCGCATTAGAGATGCGGCTGATCAGCGTGGATTTGCCCGCGTTGGGCAGCCCCAGCAAGCCGACATCGGCCAGGACTTTCAGCTCGAAGCGCAGACGGCGTTGTTCGCCTTCTTTGCCGGGCGTCCACTGGCGCGGGGCGCGGTTGATGCTGGACTTGAAGTGAATATTGCCCATGCCGCCCTCGCCGCCGGCGGCCAGCGTGACCTTTTCGTCATGGCGATTGAGATCGAACAAGAGCTCGCCGGTATCTGCGTCATAGACGACGGTGCCTACGGGAACTCGCAGCGTGATATCGGCTGCGGCGGCACCGTATTGGTCCGAGCCACGGCCGTTTTCGCCGTTCTTGCCGCGGTGCAAGCGAGCATAGCGGAAGTCGATGAGCGTGTTGATGTTGCGATCGGCGATGGCAAAGATGCTGCCGCCGCGTCCGCCATCGCCGCCATCGGGGCCGCCTTTAGGGATAAATTTTTCGCGGCGAAAGCTCGCCACGCCATTACCGCCTTTACCGGCGATGACTTCGATGGTGGCTTCGTCTACGAATTTCATAAGTTCCTGCCTGAAGCAAAAAAGCCCTGCCGCGCGCGACAGGGCTTTTGCCGTTTAAGAAACGGTGACCGTTATCCGGTAACCGTTATTCGGCTGCCACAATCGACACGATCTGCTTGTTCAATGCGCCTTTGAAGCCGAATTGAACTTTGCCGTCGATCAGCGCGAACAAGGTGTGATCCTTGCCGATGCCAACGTTGGTGCCGGGGTGGAAACGGGTACCGCGCTGGCGCACGATGATCGAGCCAGCCGGGATTTGTTCGCCGCCAAATGCCTTGACGCCCAGTCGTTTTGATTCTGAGTCACGACCGTTTCGCGTAGAGCCGCCGCCCTTCTTTTGTGCCATTTTTGATAGCTCCTGCTATTCAATACCAAATCGGATCGTTAAGCCGTACGGACCGTTAGGCCGTAATGACTTCGATGCGGATTTCGGTGTAGTTCTGACGGTGGCCCTGATGCTTCTGGTAGTGCTTGCGACGGCGCATTTTGAAGATCTTGACCTTATCGTGCCGGCCATGCGCAAGAACCGTTGCCTTGACCACGGCGCCAGCGACGATAGGAGTACCAACTTTCAGTTGATCGCCTTCGCCCACCGACAGGACCTGGTCCAGGGTGATTTCTTGCCCAATGTCAGCAGGTATCTGTTCTACCTTGAGTTTTTCGCCAGTGGCAACACGATACTGCTTGCCACCGGTTTTTACGACCGCGTACATGGGGTATTCCTTAAAAATAGGGATTTCGGTGTTGACCGAACCAGAGATTCTAGCGCGCGGCTATGGAAAAGTCAAAATTTCCTTATGGGCCGGGTGGTTAGGCCGTTTCAAGGGAGCGTTGGCAGGCAGGGCGCGCCAGACAGCCAGGATGCGCTGACAGTGCCTCGATCAGACCTCGTATAATTCACGAGACCCCGGACAGCGGCGCGTTTGCCCGCGTTGACACACCACAGAGCCCTGGGTCGGCTCTTCCTGATACCTGCCGGATACGTTTTGAATCTCCCTGAGCTGATCGCCCCTATTTCCGATGACATGAAGGCTGTCGACGTGGTTATCCGCGGGCGCCTGGACTCAGAGGTCGTACTGATCCGGACGATCGCCGATTACATTATCGGCGCGGGCGGCAAGCGCATGCGGCCCGCCATGGTGCTTATGGTGGCACGTGCGCTGGGTTACCAGGGGGGGCACCATCATTTGCTGGCCGCCGTGGTTGAGTTCATCCACACCGCGACCCTGTTGCACGACGACGTCGTCGACGAATCCAGCCTGCGGCGTGGCCGCGAGACGGCCAATGCCATGTTCGGCAATGCGGCCAGTGTGCTGGTGGGCGACTATCTGTATTCGCGTTCGTTCGAAATGATGGTCGAGGCCGGCTCGATGCGGATCATGCAGATCCTGTCCGAGGCCACCACCGTCATCGCCGAAGGCGAAGTCTTGCAGTTGCTGAATGTCCACGATCCCGACGTCTCGCAAGCGCGTTATTTACAGGTAGTGCGCTACAAGACGGCCAAACTATTCGAGGCGGCCGCGCAGGTCGGCGCGGTACTGGCGGGCGCCACCCCCGAACAAGAAGCCGCCGCCGCAGCCTATGGCCGGCATGTGGGTACCGCCTTTCAGTTGGTCGACGATGTGCTGGACTACAGCGGCGACGCCCAGGCCCTGGGCAAGAACGTGGGGGACGATTTGCGCGAGGGCAAGCCCACCTTGCCGTTGATCTGGGTGATGGAGCAAGGCACACCCGAGCAACGCGAGATGATTCGTACCGCGATCCAGACGGGCGATGCGGATTTTGCTGCCGTGGCCGAGGCCATTCAAGCGACAGGGGCTCTGGAGCACGCACGCCAGGCCGCTCTGGCCGAAGCGGAGATCGCTCGAAAAGCCTTGGACGTCTTACCGATTTCCGTTTATCAAGAATCCCTGTTAGAATTTTGCGCTTTCGCGGTGAATCGAGACCGCTGAAAGAAAGCACTGTAAATGCGCGCTTTGTACGCACGCTATAAGTGCCGCTAAAAGCGATGTAGTCAATACAAGCGATATAGCAAATCGGGGCGTAGCTCAGCCTGGTAGAGTACTGCGTTCGGGACGCAGGAGTCGGAGGTTCGAATCCTCTCGCCCCGACCACTGATTAGTGGTCGAATTTTTGCTGGTGTGCCCGACATCAGTGGCAAAAAAAGCCGGAACTGCAGAGATGCAGTGTCCGGTTTTTTTGCGTTTGACGGTTTTGTGATGAGAAGCGGAGTGCTGAGTTCCGATTTACGGATGCGTCTGCGGTTTGGTCTGGGTCCGCAGTGAGCCTTCGATTGCCCCGCCGGATGCCAGCGCTAAATCTTGTAGCGGTACTGCGTGCATTGCTATGCCCTCAGTGGTTAAGGTGTAAAAAATAAGCTTCAGTACACAGGGCATACCTCTTGATCTTCGTCTCCTGCGTCGTCCGTGCCGACCATGTGCACATTATTCTGGTTCGGTTGTTTGCTGAGATAAGAACCGGTGGCGGCTCCGCATAGTGATCCCGCAAATTTCCCGGCCATGCGACCTCCCATTAATCCAACGGTCGCGCCAGCGGGCCCGGCTATGTAGGCGCCGCCCGCGGCGCCTAACAATCCCAGTGCGGCACTACCGGCAACACTGCCTATTTTTTGGGCGAGTTGCTCTCCGGTGTATCTAGGGGCCCCGGTTGCCGAGGTCGTTGCTTCGTCGGCGTTCCGTCCGGCGACGAGGGTCATTTCTATTAGTTTTAGCTCACGCATGATCATTGACTTCTTAGTTAGCTTATTAACTAGGGTGAATAACAAACTCGACGCTGCTGACAGCGTCAAGGGTTTAATGCTTTTCAAGCGCCTTTAGTCGTAATAATCGTCGGATTCGGGCACGCCTATTCCGGTTGCCGCGCCTACCAGAAAGGCCGTGACGCCGATGGTGCCCATGCGGAATGTTTCATAATCAGAGAGCCAGTTATCGAGAGTCGCTCCAAGGCCTTCGCCCATCATGGACGCCTGCCAAAGATCGAAGGTCGAGTCGAGCTCGCCTTTCGAGTACATCGACGCGAGGGAATAGCCGAGGGATGCCATGGAGGCGCCGAATTCGGCCCCCGACATAGGCGGTTCACTAACGACCAACGCGTCGGTCCCGCCGGCTACCAATGGCAGGTTCTGTAGTGAGAGTGCTTGCATTCCATATCTCCATCTAAAGTAAGAGCGTCCACGCTCTGGTTTGAAATTCCCACGCGTTACGCATGGTGCGGTCACTGATAACTTGAACGTTATTTAGAGTTCTTCGCTTTGCGGGCAGTCGGGTTTGCTTCGTCTGGGAGGATGCTCGGTTGCCGCGCAGAAACACCCGCATGTGAAGTTGATAATGGCACGGAGAAAGATGCCTTCTCGGACGGGATAAATCGCGTTATGGCATATATTTCGGCTCACCTTTGCGCAGTACGAAATCGCGCCTGCAACGCCAACTACGGTGTCGTGATGGCCGATTCCATATGATTCTTTGATGCCCATGACCGTCAGGTATCCAGTCGAAGCGCTTAGGCTCCCAATTTGCTCCACAGCCATACAGAGCGGGTTGAAACCTCCTGAGGCCTGTTGGAGTTCCGCGGATGACAGTTCACGCATGGTGTTCTCGTTAAGCAATCAATGGCGCTCTATGCGGACGGGCGGTAACGTGTCT
Organism: Bordetella tumulicola; assembly: GCF_054779135.1. NCBI lineage: Bacteria > Pseudomonadati > Pseudomonadota > Betaproteobacteria > Burkholderiales > Alcaligenaceae > Bordetella > Bordetella tumulicola. The sequence goes on from NZ_BAAGYU010000010.1 coordinate 362,742, forward strand.
AGCGCCACAGAAACCCGGAACCTTGTCGCGAGCAATTCGTAATGCACGTCAATGGCCGTTTGCTGAATGCTGGCGAGTTCATCGAGGGCCTTCAGTAGCTCGAGTGCCGTGCCTACTCCCTCTTGGTAGCGGACTTGCGCGCTTCGGTAGGCCTGTTGCGCGCTGGCTTCGGCGTCCTTGAGCAATGCCTCTTTGTGGTTGGCGCTGGTCATTTGGCTGACGTCAGTCAAGAGCTTGAGTTCTTCTTCGAGCCATATGGACCGTTCTGTTTCGCGCGCGCTTTGGGCTCGGACTCGTGCGGCGTCGGTCGCGTGCTTGATCGCGTACCCGTCAAAAATAGGAATGTGTACGGTGAAGCCGACGGACCAGCCATTGACCTTTTGCTTCGCGACGGAGCTCGCCGGGGGCGTGAAACCGGTATGACGATCAGCTTGCAAGGTGACGCCGGGAAGATGTTGTGCGTTGATGGCTTGAGCCTCCGCGTTTGCGGCTTGAGTACTGGCGCGCGCGGCAGCGAGTCGAGGATGATTGCGCACGGCGGTGATGATCCGTTCGTTAAGTTGGGAATGGATGTCGTTGGATCCCGCGACAGGTGATGGACTGAGATGTCCCGCTCGGCGCGAGGCCGTCGTCGGGTTCGCTCGGAACGTGCTGTCCGGGGCTTTTGACAAGTTGATGGCGCTCTGGCCGGGCAGGCCGATGGTGGTGGCGAGAACGGCCCGACTAATCGCTGCCGTAGTGGCTTTAGTGTCGTTGTCGACGAGATTGCGTTGCCAGGCGAGCTTGGCAAGCTGTTCGTCGGCAAGGGAACCGACGCCCCCTTCGCGTAAGCGCTGTGTCGCCTGCAGACTCTGTTTGGCTCGAGAGACGGCCTGCCGAGCTGCCTCGGCGCTGACCGCTGCGTGGCATGCCTTGTAGTAGCTGTCTGCAACCGCCACCGCTCGATCGCGATTTGCCAACACCTGGGAGTACAGGGCGGCCGTCAGTCTGGCGTGGGCGCTATCGTATTGTGCGTCGCGGCGTCCGGAGTCAAACAACAACCAGCTCAAACCGAGGCGTGCATTGCCACTGTTGGTATGCAGGCTGTGATTGGCGCCGGTGTGATCGGGATACTTGACGCGTTTGCCGATGCGATTGGCGTCGGCGTTGGCGTCTAACGTGGGTAGGTATTTGGCGTGCGCGGTTCGGAGATTCGCAAGTTCCTCTTCGATGCTCAGGTGGGCTTGACGCACTCGGGGCGCTTTGCAAAGCGCGATTTGTACGGCGGTTTGCAGGCTTAAATCGGACAGAGTGGCGGGCGCCTCGCAGAGACCGGGTGCGAGGTTCAGCTCAAGCGGCGGCGGAAGCTCAAGGGTGGGCTCCACCGCGATAGCCGGACAAGTCGCCGCCAGACCAAGCATCAATAGCAGACTGCGAAATGCAAACATGGTGCGCATGAGTGGCGGGTTAGGGTGAAAGGTAAATCCGTGAACATGGTTAGCGGGCGGCGATGATTGCCTCTGTGGGAGGATGTCCCGCCGCAGGTACGGGGCATTGATGATCTGTAGAAAAATCAGACGACGTACGCTCAGTGATCTTCCCGTTTTGCAAGATCAGCACACGGTCTGCCGAGGCGATGGTCTGCGGGCGATGCGCGACGACGATTCGGGTGATGTTGAGAGTCTTAAGCATGTGCACGACCTGGGCTTCGACCTGAAGGTCGAGATGGCAAGTGGCCTCGTCCAGGATGAGAATTTTGGGACGACGATAGAGCGCCCGCGCAATCAGCAGGCGTTGCTTTTGACCGCCTGATAGCACTGTCCCCATGTCGCCAACGAGTGTGTGGTATCCCATGGGCAGTGCGTCGACGTCATGGTGAATCGCCGCATGTTTGCAGCACGTTTGAACCCAGGCTATGTCGGTGTCATGGTCAAAGAAGCTGACGTTTTCAGCAATGGAGCCCGCAAAGAGCACGTCGTCTTGTAATACGCACGTCGATAGCGAGCGTATGCCGCGGGCGCCGAGTACGGTATAGGGTGCGTCGCCAATCGCGATGTCGCCCTGTGTGGGCTGGAGAATACCCAGCATGATCTTCAATAGCGTGGATTTTCCTGCACCGGTGGTGCCGGTGATCGCGACGGATTCGCCTTGATTGATGTGAAACGACGCGTCATTGAGCACCCAGGGATCAGTGTCCCCATAACGGAAGGACACGTTAGAGAATGAGAGTGTGCCGGCGAGTGATTCCAGCGATCGCTGCGGATCCAGTCCGGGTTTTTCGGGCGGGGTAAGTACGATGTCAGATAGCCGTTCTCCTTGGATACGCAGCATGCGTAGCTCGAAGAAGTTGTCAATCAAAGCACCGACGCGTTGATTGAATTGCGACTTGTAGGCGAGAAACGCCATCAGCATGCCTACGCTAAAGCCGCCGGTGATGACCAGATTGGTCCCTGCCCACAGGATGGCGAGGCCTTCCATGCCGAAAATCAATGTATTGAGTTGTTGGAATATCAGCTTGAGTTTTTGAATCTTGACCCCGGCATTGACTTGCTCGACCATCAGGCTTTGCCATGTGGCGCAGCGGTCTTGGGCCTTTTGGAAAACTTGCAACGTGCGTATGCCGCGCAAGGTTTCGAGGAAGTGAGACTGGGTTTTCGCGCCCTTGATGATGGCATCGTGGGATCGCGCTTTGAGTGGGGGATAGGAGAGCAGGCGAGCGACGCCGTAAAGCACCATTGCGCCGATTGCGATCAGGGATAGCTGCCAGCTATAGAGCCACATCAGCACCAGTGTGATCACTGTCATGAGCCCGTCGAGGATGCCCGCAACCAATGAGGCGTTGAGTGTTTGTTGAATCGTATCGATGGCGCCGAATCGCGACACGATGTCGCCGATGTGACGTCGTTCGAAATAGGCGGTGGGCAGTTTGACCAGGTGTGCAAACAGATTGCTTTTGCTCTGAAACGACAGGCTGGTGCTCAGCTGCATGCCGATATAGGCGCGCAGGGTAGACACGGCAGCTTGCATGATCAGTAATAGCGCGAAACCGATCAACAGCGTGGTGAGTAGGTCGGTATCCGCGGAAACGATGACGTCGTCGATGATCCATTGTGTGAAGACTGGCGATGCGAGCGAGAGCATTTCCAGGACGAGCGCCAGCACGATGATTTGCAGTAATGCGCGTTTCAAGCCGAAAACGGCGCCGACGAGCTTGCGCAGCGGCATGACGGGTTCAGGTGGCGCCGTGTTAAAAGTCTGGGCGGGCCAGACCTCCAGCGCGACGCCAGTGAACGCCTCGTTGAGCTCCGCCTGCGAGACTCGACGTCGTCCTGTGGCAGGGTCGTGAATGATGGCGGTACCACCACTGACGGAACAAAGCACGACGAAGTGGTTGAATCGCCAGTGCAAAATGCAAGGCGTGCGCAGCTTTGCCAGCTCGTCGAGTTCGAGTGTCATGGCGCGGAACTGTAAGCCGATCTGTTCGCACATCTGGCCCACCTGCAACAGCGTTGCCCCTTTTAAGGAAGTCGGACATCTTTGTCGTAGTTCATAGATGGTCAACGCGTGTCCGTAATAGGTCGAGATCATTGCCACGCACGCGTTGGCGCACTCGGTGATTTCTCCTTGGAGGATGACGGGGACGGAGAGACGCCCCGACATGAGACGCCTGAGGTCCGAGAAAGAGAAAGCCGTCATTTCGAGACCTTTCCAGTGATGGTGTAGAGCGGCTCCAACACCCATTCGTAGATGGCGCGGGTTTCTCGCAGAATATCGACTTCGAGAGACATGCCAGGCGCGAGAAGCTGTGGTGTGCCGTAGGCAAGGATGTCTTGCGTATCCAGTCGTAGCGATGCGCGGTAGTACAGGTCGTGGGCGGAGTTTTGTTCCAGCCCGGGCACGGCGCCAGAGATATTCACGATTTCGGTGGCGGGAATGGCAACGGTAGAGATCGAGGCGACGTGCGCCCCGTGCATACCGAACTTTTGGTAGGGGTAGGGGGCGTAGCGCACCCGCGCGCGATCCCCTATGCGCGTAAAGCCGATGTCTTTGTTTTTGATGTAGATGTCAGCGATCAATTCGCTGTGCTGGGGTATCAGGCTGAGCAGGGTCTTGTTGGGCTCGGCGTATTGCCCGACTTCGGCGAGCAAGCTACTGACCTGACCGCTTTCGGGAGCCAGTATCACGACGTGGCGTCTGGCTTCGCTCTCTGTCAGGTCTTGCGTGATGGCGAGAATGTCGCGTTCGATTTGTGTGACTGCGGCCTGTTGTCTCAGAGGGAGTGTGCGCTGTTCGCTTTCGTGTCTGCCGAGTTCTTTGGTTGTCTCGGCGTGCTGCTGGAGCAGGTCGGCAAGCCGTGTCCGTTGTTCGAGGTGCAAGGCCTGTTTTTCTTGCCATTGATCGCGAGAGACATAGTTTTTAGCGGCCAGCCCCTGGTAACGGCGCGTGCTGTCTTGTGCGAGAGCAACGCGCTTTTGTTGCAGGGAAATCTGGCCGTCTATGCGATCCAGTGTTTTCGAGAGATTGGCAATGGTGCGCGCTAGCGAGGAGGCGTCTTCGTGGTGGATCGTGGTGAGCTTGTCGCGCTCGCGTTCAAGCAGATCGAGGCGGCGCTGCAACTGCTGGCTGATGGTCTCCTGGATGGCTGCGCCGGCGTGGCTGTAGCGCTCGCTGGAGAGCGTGAACAAGCGCTCGCCCTTCGTGACAAACGCACCCTCCGTGGTGTGCTTGGCGGTGACGACGCCGGGCTGGGGGGCATAGACCTTGACGAGTCCGTTGGCGGGAATGAGCTGCCCATAGACCTTTACCCGTTTGGTATAGGAGCCAAAGCAGAAGAACACCAAGAGGCAAAGCCCAAAGAGCGCGAACAAACCGACCAGCGCCGAGGTCGACACCGGACGTAGCGCGATGACTGATCCCAGCGGATGTGTCTTGGTGGCGTCGAGAGCAGATTTTCGAAACACAGTAATACGGCGCGATGTGGCGTGAAATCCTGGGGCAAATACGACGCCAGAATGGGGTCAATGGATTCGATAAAGGGTGCCCGTACGACGCGCAATCGTTCGCGGCGAACGGTGCTATGGCATCGTGCGCGAACAGGCTTGCTGCGTAAGTACTGACGGCTGCTTTAGCGTGCGGCCATTCTAGGTAGGCGCAAGCGTGGTGCGAGTCGAATGCAAGGGTTTGGCAGTGATATCAGACGAGTCTGATCTAGAGACGACGCATGTATCGTATGTGATGACGGCGATGGGCTCATTGCGAGCCCATCGGTCCAATCTCCGAGCGAGGGATGCTCCGAGGGAGGTTATGCGGTTTTAGCGTCGGCGGGAACGCAATAGCGCTCTTCACGGTAAGCCCAGCTGGGCCATAGGGCATGGGCCAGTGCTTCTTCGGCGAGCGCCGCATTGGTAGGTGTCGGAACGAAGGCTTCGGGCATGGCATACTGAAATTGCACCGGATCTTTATCGGGCAGTAGCACCAGCAGATCGTCGCCTTTCAGGTAGCCGTAGTGATTTTCGTACTGCATGATGGCCCGATGGGGAGCGCTGCGGGTCAGGTCATGACCTAGCATCGGGTGGGTACATGTGACACCCGCCAGCGATAGCAGCGTGGGGGGGAGATCGATTTGGCTGATGATGTTTTCATCACGTCGCACAGGCACGCCGCCGCCCAGGATGACGGCCGGAATGTGGAAGTGGCGTACCGGCACCAACGTGTCGCCGAATACCCGCGAGTCGTGATCAGCAACCACCAGGAAAATAGTGTTTTCCCAATAGGGTGCCTGACGCGCGCGCTCGAAGAACTGGCCGAGCGCCCAGTCGGCATAGCGTACGGTGTTTTCGACGGTGGCAGGGTTGCCTTCGACGGTGATGCGCCCCGCGGGGTACTCCCAGGGTGAGTGGTTGGAGACGCTGAAGGCCAAGGTGAACGAGGGGCGATCGCGATCATGGTCGGCACGCAAGTGCGTGTCCAACTGGGTGAACATATCTTCGTCAGACGCGCCCCATGTGCCCACAAATGCCGGGTTGGTGAAGTCCGGGCGGTCGATGATCTCGTCGAAGCCGTTACCCAGAAAAAAGCCTTTCATATTGTCGAAGTGCGATTCGCCACCGTAGATAAAGCGGGAGTGGTAACCGTGGCGGCCCAAGACGTCGGCGAGCGTAAAAAATCCCCGTTGTGCCGCGGGTAATTTCAAAACGGCTTGGGCCGGCGTGGGCAGAAAGCCCGCGGTGACGGCCTCGAGCCCACGCACGGATCGGGTGCCTGTGGCATAGGCCCGGGTAAAGGTCCAGCCCTCCTTTGCCAAGGCATCCAGCTGCGGGGTGTAGTCGTTGCCACCGAGCGCGGCGCTATATTGGGCGCCCAGGCTTTCCTCGAGAATGATGACGATGTTGGCCGGGCGGGATCGCGTCTGCGAGGGCGTTTGATCATGCACGCTTGGATGGGTATCGATCGCCGGCGGATGTGGCAGGCCGGCGCAAGACAGAACAATCTCGTGCATGCGGGCACTCGGCATCTGGCCATAGACGGCAGCCGCTGATTTTTCGTGTTTCATGCTGTAGATGGCATAAAGCACGTTGTAGAGCGAGTTCAGCGCCAGCGTATTGAGCAAGCCGTCATTGCTGTACGCAACGGTAGAGGGGTTGATGGGGCGATGTCCGAGCGTGCCGCGTATCGCCAGGATGAGGACGGCTAGAATGACCACGCCGCCCACGATCATTTGCCACCAGGCCCAACGGGTCTCGACGGCCGGGTTGCCGAACAAGGCATGGCCAATGGCCAGCAATGCCACGACCGCGACGAGCGCACCGACGAGTTCGAGTTTGTAGCCGCGCCATAGCATGCCTGAGACTTCGCGGGGGTGCTTCAGGTATTCCACAAACAGGCGATTGGGGCGGGTGTCGTACTCCATGACAAAGGCAGGCGTGGCGACCTCGAGAAAGCCCAATAAAATCCAGCACACTTGCAGCCAGATACCCGTCGCGGTGGCGGCGGCGGGCAGATGCGCCAAAAACGGTGACAGGACGGCTGGCAGCGCGATCAGTATGGCGATTTGGGTCGTGTCGATACGTAGGCCGCCTCGCAACAGGGGACGCAGGCCCCCTGCTTTGCTTACCCGACTCCATTGCCAAGTCGCCAGAGCCAGGCGGCTGACAATGAGCAGCACGAAGGCTGCGATGATAAACAGGATGACTGAATGTCGCATTAGAGTCCCGCTACTTGCGACGCCCGATACCGAAGGAGCGCGCAATTATTATTAAGAGTGGCTACCGCTGGGTAGATTGGCGCGCACGAGGCGGCCGGCGATGGATTCCCGCATGGGAATATCGGGCATTGCATCACCGGGGCCGTACCAGTGGGCCTCTGCAATTTCGTCCGCTTGCACTCGGATATCACCGCCTACATACTCAGCCGTAAAGGCGATCATCAGGGAATGCGGGAATGGCCAAGATTGGCTACCAAAATACCTCAGATCGGTGACGCGCAGGCCGACCTCTTCGTAGACCTCGCGGTGGATGGCGTCTTCGATGCTTTCACCCGCCTCGACGAAGCCAGCCAAGGCGGTATGACGCGCCGTGGCATAGGTCGCATGGCGCGCCAGCAGGATGCTGTCGCCCTTGCGTATCAACACCATCATTGCGGGGGAGACACGAGGATAGGCTGACAGGCCGCAGGCAGGGCAGCGCATGCAGAACTCGTGGGTTGCCGGTTGCATGGGCGTCGCGCAGACGCCGCAATAGCGATGCGTGCGGGCCCATTCCGCCAGCTGAAAGGCACGTCCGGCCAGTGCGGCCTGTTCGCCTAGTTCGCTGAGCAGCGCGCGTAATTTGCGAAATGCGTAGCCCGGTGGCGCCTCGGTGGTGAGGGGGACATGGGTGGTGCGGATATCCGGGTTGTTCAGCCACACTTGTTGCAAGGCGTCGGGCTGCAGGTCCAGCGCGGCGCAAGCTGTCGCGTTAGGTAATTCAAGACCAGTCTCCTGGACCAGCAGTTCGTTACCTCGGAAAATAAAATTCAAGATGCTTCCTTGCGCTGACGGGCTGAGACTATTTTCAGCCGCTACTTTACAGCGGGAATGGACGATTAGGGGAGACTTCAGGCATTTGTCAGCCGGGCGATCGCGACATCGAGCGGCCAGGCTAACGTCTCGACCAGATCGGCAATGGCGTCGACGTTATCTAGGGGTACACGCGGCAAGGGGTGATCTTCCGAGGCAACATCGGTGGCAATGGCGCCGATGCTGGGATCGTCGGGGTACAGCCAGGGTTTTTCGTTAATCTGACGATGGACTTCGATTTTGATGTGGGCGTTGCGCTTGAAGCCCTCGACCAGGATGAAATCAACAGGGCTCATGGCGTTGAGGAGTTCGCCCAACTCGGGCTCGGGGGCGCCCCGCAGCTCGTGCATCAGCGCCCAGCGTGCGGACGAGGCAACGAGGACCTCCGTTGCGCCCGATGCGCGATGCAGAAACGAGTCTTTACCGGGTGTGTCGATATCAAAGGCGTGATGGGCGTGTTTTAGGGTGGAGACGCTATAGCCCCGAGCCTGCAGGCAGGGGATAAGCTTGGTCAGCAACGAGGTCTTGCCCGCGCCGCTCCATCCGGCAAAACCAATAATTCTTGTCATTGTCGAGCTCGTAACAGGGTTAAATCAGGCTGTCGAACGGCAGAACATCAACGAGCTCACCGGCGGCGATGTTGCCTTGCTCATGGTGGAGCACCATCAAGCCATTGGCTTCGCTCATGCTGCGCAAAATCCCTGATCCTTGTGAGCCGGTAATGCTGGCTTGCCATCCTCCGTCGGGAGAGGGCGTCACGATGGTCCGCTGGTATTCGGTCCGCCCCGGTTTTTTTCGTATCGGTTGCGCGGCTGTGCAGCGCAGTAACGGCAGGGTTTGAGGCGTAGCGCCCGCCATGGTCAATAACGCATCGCGTACTAGCGCATAGAACGTCACCATGACAGCCACCGGGTTGCCTGGCAAGCCAAATAAAATGGCGTCGCCATGATCGGCGCGAATGCGGCCGATTGCCATGGGCCGGCCGGGGCGCATGGCGATACGCCAGAACAGGACGTCCCCTAATTCCGCCATCACGGTTTTCGTATAGTCGGCCTCGCCTACGCTGACGCCTCCCGAGGTAATCACCGCATCTGCGTTTGCGGCCGCGCTGCTGAAGGCTGTGGCCAGGGCTTGCGGGTCATCGCGCACGACGCCCAGATCCAGTACCTCGACACCCAGCCGCTGGAGCATGCTCCATAGCGTGTAGCGATTGCTGTCGTAGACACAGCCTTCGTCGAGCGGCTCGCCCACGGAACGCAATTCGTTGCCGGTAGAAAAAAAGGCGACGCGCAGGCGTCGTTGCACAGGGACTTCGGCCTGACCCAGCGAGGCCAATAAGCCGATGTCGGCGGGACGCAAAATCCGTCCGGCCTTCAAGGCGCTGTCGCCGATGGCCAGGTCTTCGCCCGCCAGGCGGCGGTTGTCGCCCGCGCGCAAGACGTTCGCGGGAATGATGATGCGATCGGCGTCCTGGCGGATAAATTCTTGAGGAACGACGGTATCCAGGCCAGCCGGCATCACAGCACCGGTCATGATGCGCACGCACTGTCCGGCACCGACGCAGGGGGCTGATTGATCGCCCGCTAACAACTCTCCCGCAACCTGCAGGATGGTATCGACGTTTTCCGTCAACTCGCGCCCGGCAAAGGCATACCCGTCCATGGCGGAGTTGTCATTCGCGGGGACATTCAGATGCGAGAGGATATCGCGTGCCAGCACGCGGCCCAGGGCCGAACGCAGGGGAAGCATCTCGACGGCATTGATACGCGGTACTAGTTGATCGATAAACGCACGGGCTTGAGGAATCGGCAGTGCAGTGGGGTCATAGCCGCTGATGCAGGAGACGATGGAAGCCAGGCTGGGGGGCAAGGGGCGGGTCATGACGAGAGTTGTTGCAGTTCGGTCAGGGTATTGGCGCCGGCAAAGGCTTGCGCATCGTCAAAGCGCACGTCAATACAGCGGTGTTGGGCTGTCCAGACGTCAATTTTGCGCTGCCCGCTATGGAGAAACTCGAGGAGGCTGCCGAGCAACGAGGTTTTCATCAGGCAGAAAACCGGCTGGGTACGTAGCTTGCCATCCTGCGGTGTGGCGGCCATGGCAATGTCAGCATCGTGGTCGACCAACTCCTGGGCCAGGCGTTCGACCAAATCGAGAGGAAAGCGGGGACAGTCACAGGGTACCGTGACGAGGTAGGGGGTTTCGCAGCGCTCCAGCCCGGCTGCCAGTCCCGCTAGCGGTCCGGCGAAATCAGGCAGGTTATCGGGCCATACGGGGACCCCCATGGCCTCGTAGGCGGCCAGGTTGCGGTTGGCGTTGATCATGGCGCAGCCGACCTGGGGGGCCAGGCGCATCAGTGAATGCAAGGCCATGGGCATGCCTTGGTAGCTTTGCAGCCCCTTGTCTACGCCGCCCATGCGGCTGCCTCGCCCGCCCGCGAGGATGAGGCCCGTGATGTCTTGAGTATGGATCATGGCACGCGATAAAAAAACCGCGTTCAGCAGCGCGGATTGCCAGCCAGTATAGACCAGCCCGTTGTCGAGCTGACGTACCTTGTCCGTTGCCGCAGACACCGCGCTTGCCCCCCGATATGGGTGGGGAGGGGGAGCCTGCGGATACGCATAATAGTGCACAAAGGGGTCGAAGTACCCCCATCCGGATGGAGACTGACATCATGAGTGCCAAGCAACCCAGCATATCGGACCGCGTTCACGCGGGCCGCAGAAACACGCTGCTGCAGCTGCTAGCGGCAGGTGCCGCTTGCACCAGCCTATCCCCGGTTCGAGTCTGGGCAAAGGGCGCTTATCCCAAGCAACCCATACGCATTGTCGTGGGTTTTGCCGCCGGGGCGGCCACCGATGCGTTTGCCCGCATCGTGGCGCGTAAGCTCGGCGATGCGATGGGGCAGCAATTTATCGTAGAAAACAAGCCCGGTGCGGCGACGCGGATTGCCATGGACCATGTGTGTCGTTCGGACGCCGATGGCTATGTGCTGGGATTTGCCACAGCGGTTACGACCGCGTTTCCGCTGATGTTCGAAGGCGTGGCCTTTTCCCCGGGTAAGGATTTCACGCCCGTCAGCATGTTGGGGCGCGCGCCCATGTACTTGGTGGTGCGCAGTTCCCTGCCAGTCAAGACGTATGCCGAGTTCGTCGAATATGGCAAGAAGCACGGCAATCTCACGTTCGGACATCAAGGGGTGGGTAGCAACCCCCACCTGGCTGGAATGACCTTGGCCGATTCGGCCAGCATGAAGATCGTGCCCGTTCCTTACAAGGGCGGCGGGCCCGTGGCGGTCGCCTTGGGATCTGATGAGGTCGACTTCGGCATGTTGGAATACGCTGCCATCCGCGCTATGTTGGAACGCGGCGCAGTGCGTCTATTAATGGTGACTGAGCCCAAGCGTTCGACACTGAGGCCCGATATTCCTACCGGCCGCGAACTGGGTGTGGCGCCGGAAGTCGAGGGCCTGGCTCCCTGGTTCATGTTGATCGCGCCGGCCGGTACCCCGCCAGCGGTCATCCAGGTGCTCAACGATCAGCTCAAGTCCGCGATCAACCTGCCCGATGTACGTGAAGCGCTTAATGGCCTGGGTATAGAAGGCGAGTACACCACCTCCGATCAGGCGGCACAGTACTTCCAAGCCCAGCGCGAACGCATCGAACGGTTAGTGAGCGATCTGCACATATCCATCAAGACCTGACGGCCTATCGACATGACATTCGATCTGACACTGCGCGCTTCGTCACTGCTTATCCGGGATGATGTCGCCGAGTTCGTCCATCAGCGTCCCGATACGCGTAATCCACTTTCAGTTGAATTACGCGAAGACTACAAACAGATGCTGACCGTCGTGGAGCACAATCGCGCGGTGAAGGTTCTGCTGATCACCGGCTCAGGCGGCAGTTTCTGTGCAGGCGGCAACATCAAGGAGATGCAGGATCGCCTACAGGGGGATGACGAGTCGGTGCGTACACCGGCCGCCACGCGTGCCAGGCTGGCTGATGCCAATGCCTGGTTGCGGCGTCTGCGAGCGTTGGATGCGGTGGTGATTGCCGCTGTGGACGGCAGCGCGTTCGGTGGCGGACTGAGTTTGGCGCTGCACGCGGACTTCATCCTGGCGTCGACTCGCGCGGTATTCAGTATGTCGTTCGCTCGCTTGGGGCTGACGCCAGACTTCGGCGCGGTTTATCTGCTGCCTCGTATCGTGGGCGTCACCGCCGCCCGCGACATGATGCTGACGGGCCGCAAAGTCAGTGCTCAGCAGGCGCTGCATATGGGCATGATCCACGAGTTGCATACACCGGACCTTTTGCTGCAGCGTGCTCGCGCCATGGCTCGAGCACTGAGCCGGGCATCGGGGGACGCGATGGGCATGACGAAAAAGCTTTTGAATCAAAGCCTAGACGCTGACTACGACACATTGGGTGCCGCCGAAGCCTATACACAGGCCGTGGCCATGTCTACCGGTTATCACCGGCAGGCTATCGCTGCCTTCCTGGAGAAAAGGCCGGCGCTTTATGACTGGGAGCGCGACAGTGGCTCTATGGAATCGGGAGATCAGCAGTGACAACGGGGCAACGAACGGGGCCGCTCGCAGGCTTGAAAGTGATAGATCTGGCTACCATCGTGGCCGCGCCTTCTGCGGCGGCATTGTTATCGGACTATGGCGCAGAGGTCATCAAGATCGAATTGCCGCGCGTGGGCGATGGGTTACGCAATTTTCCTCCTTTCAAAGACGGTAAGTCGTTGTGGTGGAAGGTCGTTAACCGTGACAAGCGCCTGCTATCCCTGGATCTGCGCAAACCGCGCGGCCAGGAGATATTCAAGTCGCTATTGCGCGATTGCGATGTACTGATAGAGAACTTCCGCCCCGGCACGCTGGAAAAATGGGGACTGGACATGGACACGCTGTGGCGTGAGCAACCTCGATTGGTCGTGTTACGCGCCACCGCGTTCGGGCAGACGGGTCCGTATGCCGACCGGCCGGGCTTTGCGCGCATCTTCGAGGCGATGGGCGGCATGACATACATTACGGGCGAACCCGATGGCGCACCTATGCATGTCGGTTTTCCAATAGGCGATTCTATTGGCGGACTATTCGGTGCGCTGGGCGTGATGGCGGCCTTGTGGAAGCGGGCTGCCGATCCCCATGCCCCGGGCGAAGAGATCGACCTGTCCCTGACCGAGGCCACGATCAAACTTCTGGACTTTCTTCCCATGCAGTATGACTTGTTGGACAAGTCCCAAGAGCGGTCGGGCAACGTCAGCCAGTATGCCGCCCCCACCGGTGTCTATCAGACTCGTGATGGGCAGTGGGTGTCGCTTTCGGGCAGTACTGATGCACTGTTCTTGGCCAATTGCCGGGCGATTGGCCGTGAAGACCTACTGTCCGATACCCGCTTCCAGGGCAACCGCAATCGCTGCCTGCATGCGCAGGCAGTCAATCAAATTTTCAAAGATTGGTTCGGTGCCCATGACCTAGACGACGTATTGGAACGCTTTCGCCTCCATGAAGGCACGGTAGCGCCGGTTTATTCGGCATGCCAGATGGTGAACGACCCCCAAGTACGAGCCCGTGCGTTTTTGCAAACCGTGCCTGATCACGAGTTCGGCGAAGTGCGCATGCCGGGTGTGGTGCCGCGTTTTCGCAATGACGACTGCCGCGTTTCCCGCTCAGGCGGCGACATGGGATGGGACAACGAACGCATACTTGTCGATCAACTGGGCTTGAGCGCGGATCAGTTGCAAGAGCTGCAGCGCGATGGCGTCATATAAGGCGGCACCATGTCGCGAACCATCATTGAAGAACAGGACGGCGATGTATTGCGCGTGCTGATCAACCGGCCTGAGAAGCGCAATGCACTGGACATGGATATGTTCGAACGCATGGCAGGCTTGCTGTTGCGTGCTGAGCATGCACCCGATATAGGCGCTGTCATGTTGGCAGGCACGGGTGATGGATTCTGCGCGGGCCACGATCTGCAGGCGTTCGCGGCTTGGCCTCAGTGCGCCGGCGACCCTGTGCCGCGTTTTCTGCACGCGCTGGCCGGCCTGCACAAACCGCTGGTGGTGGCGGTACATGGCTGGGCGGTAGGCATAGGCGCGACGTTATTGCTGCACGCCGACTGGATTATCTGCACCCACGATGCGCGGATCCATATGCCGTTTATCGACCTCGAAATTGCGCCGGAGGCCGGCAGCAGCCTGTTGTTGGCGCAATGTATAGGACCGGCGCGCGCCAAGCGGATGCTGCTGGCCGGAGAACCGATCAGCGGACAGGATGCTTATGATTGGGGATGGGTGACCGAACTTGATACGTCGGACCATATCGCGGACAGCGCTGTCGAGCGCGCCGCTCGACTGGCCGCGAAATCCAGCGCCGCCTATGGCCGAATCAAGCGTTGGCTGTCGCCGCAGTATGAAGTGCGTCAACGTATCGATGAAGAGATCGACGCCATCAATACCGCGCTGATCAAGCGTGGCAAAGCCAACCCTCGGAGATGAACGTCGTATGAAAAAGGCTCATATTGTCTATGCGCATCCCGAACCTCAATCATTCGTGAACGCCATGGTCGACCGCGCACGCGCCGCCCTGCAGCAGGCGGGGTGGCAGGTTTCGATATCGGACCTTTACGCCAAGGGGTTCAATCCGGTGGCCAGTGCCGAGGATTTTCGCGACCGTCGCGATCCCGGTCACCTGGTCTATTCGCTTGAACAGCGTCATGGGTGGTCCAGCGGCACACTGGCGTCGGATATCGTCGAAGAGGTCGAAGCGGTACTGGCCGCGGACCTGCTGGTACTGGCGTTCCCGGTGTTCTGGTTCTCGATGCCGGCCATGATGAAAGGCTGGATCGACCGCGTGTTCCTCTCAGGAACCTTCTACGGTGGCAGGCGCGTTTACGACCGTGCGGGTATGGCAGGCAAGCGCGCGTTGGTGTTGACCTCGCTGGGCGGACGCGAGCACATGTTCGGCAAAGACGCCATTCATGGCGAGTTGTCCATGGGCATGCTGCGGCACTTGTTGCAGGGCACCTTGGGCTACGTAGGTTATCAGGTCTACGAGCCGTTCATTGCTTATCACGTGCCCTATGTAACGGCAGAAGCGCGTGCCCAAGTACTGGATGCGCTGGATGCGCAGGTCGGCAGCCTGGAAGGCCGTCGCATACTCCGTTTTCCGTCGCTGGACGCCTTCGACGAGTTCTTCCGGCCTTTGCCTGATGTTTGAAGGCACGCGTCGCGTTGGTTGACGGTGTTTGTGGCCGGCTCCTATGATGGGACGCTTCATGGTTCCTGCGCACCGGCCGCCGGGCCCCCAAGAGCTTCCTCCTTATTCGAGCATGCACCGGACTCCAAATGCCCCCTCTAGTGGCGGTGCCCAGCGGTCTGTCGTAATGCCCACGCCCACTGGTGTATGGGCGCCCCAACGCCTGGTCGACGCACTTGGCCGTCTACCAGATCGACGTTGCATCGTACTGACTGGCCCCGCCGCCAGCGGAAAAACCCTGCTATTGCAGACGTGGGCGGGGCGCCTACGTAGCAACGGCGCGGCGGTCATTTGGGTGCAGGGCAGCGAACTGAGCCCATTGGGGTTGGTGTCCACGCTGGTGCAGCGTTGTGTCGCGCTCGATCCCGCAATCGCGTCCTTGTTCCCGAACCCCTTTCCTTCGGACCACGGCGAGGCCATGTCCTATCTGTCAGTGGCGCTGGTACGAGCCGCAGCCACTTGGCGCCAGCCCATTGTCATTGTCTTCGATAACTTGCATGCACTACGGCATCCGGAAGAATTGCGTGTCTTGCAGCCACTGCTCGATTATTGCCCCGCTGGGCTGCAATGCGTATTTGCCGGCCGCGAGCCTCCCGCGCTGTCGCTGGGCCGCCTCAGGGCCTATGGCAATGTGCTCGAGGTCGACCCTGGTGATTTGCAATGGACACCGGACGAGATCAGAGACTGGGCGAAGGCGTGTCTGGATATCGTGCCGGCGCGGATCGAGGCCGATTGGCACGCCGTGTCGGCGGGGTGGTGCGGCGGGCTGCATTTTCTATTGCGAGCGTATCAACGAGATCAAAGTGCTATCCACGACGGGCCGTCGCGCCTGCCACAAGAGGCGCTTGCCTACTTGCAGCACCAAGTGCTGGAACGCCTGCATCCCGAAGATGTACGGCGTCTGACGCTGCTGTCTATACTAGAAGACGTCGATGCCGAGCTGTGCGCCGCATTGTGCACAATGGCTGTGGACGATTGCGTGGCGATGCTTCAGCGATGGCGCGCCGAGATTGGTTTTGTGTCGAATCAGACGGGGCCGTATGGCGTGGCCGAATGGCGCCTCCAGGCTCCCTTGAAGGCATTACTGTCGATGCATTTTTCACGGCTGGACGAGCGCGAGCAGGCAAAAGTGCATCGTGCCGCCAGCAACGAGTTCGCCCGGCGTGGCCAGCGCGTGCGCGCCGTGGTGCACGCGGTGGTTTGTGGCGATATGGATCACGCTGCGGCCATGGTTGAACGCTATGCCGGCGAATTGTTCCGCATTGGTGATTGGCGGCAACTGTCGGACGTGATTCTCCAGTGCTCTCCTGAGCACGTCGCGGTCCGACCGGGTTTGAGAGTATGGCGAGCTCTATTGGCGCTGCTGCAGCATCGGTTCGACGATTGCCGTGGCGAACTGGACATGCTGGATGGCGCAAAGGACGGTTTCGACGCATCCGTCCGGTATCGCATCCTGGTGATTCGAGGGCTGTTGGCGGTGCATTCCGACGACATGGGCCTAGCTATGGAGTTGTTCCCGCATTTGCAGGTACCGCCGCCGCACGTGGAAGATATCGCGCTGGCCGGCGGGCGCAACGTACTTTCGTGGATACATATCTACCGCAACGAATACGCCCAGGCACGTGCCATTCAAGCGGGGCAGGAGCGGGGCCGAGCCCCCATGAGCACACCGTTCGGCGTGCTGACGGGCCGCTGCATGGTGGGTTTCAGCCTGGCGCTTGAAGGCCAGATGACTGCTGCCGAGCATTTGTATCGCGACGTGCTTTACGAATGCGAGAAACGCGACGAGGCGGCCGCCGATACGCTTGGGCTGGCTACCGGCTTGCTGTGTGAGGTGCTTTACGAACTTGGCAACCTGGATGAAGTCTTGTTGCTGCGCAGTCGTTTGCGAGAATTCGAGCGTCTCGCGTGGCCGGACACCTTGTTGCGTGTCATGTTGGTGCTCAGCCGTACTCTGGCGCTGAAAGGCAAGATGCAAGAGGCGTTGGTCGTCGTGCGCAGGCTGGACGGCTATGCTCGCCAGCGCGGCCTGGACCGCCTGCTTTCATATGGCTTGCTCGAACAATTCAGGCTGCACCTGCGTTGCGGGCATGGTCCGCAGGCCGATGCATGCTGGAATGAGATCGGCGTGCTGCGCGCCAAGCATGCCGAGGTCGAATCCAGCGTCCTGAGTGAAATCTCCGTGGTCGCCGACCGCGCCGATATCCTGCGATGTCTGCACGAGGGCCGCCTGCTGGATGCTCGTGGAAAGATCCTGGTGCTGCTTGATGTCTGTGTGCAGCGCGGCCGTAATCGCCGTGTGGCGGCCCTGTATTTTCAGTTGGGTGCGATCGAGCGCGCCATGGGCAACTTACGGGCGGCTCACGAGGCTACCGTAAAAGGGTTGGAAATCGGCCATCGGCTGGGCCTGGTGCGCAGCCTGCTCGATGCCCATCCGGACGTTCCCGAACTGGCCGCGTTGGCGCTGAATTCCCGTGTGCTTGACCCCTTGTTGGTATTCCAGGCCGACCGATTGCGTGCGGTCGCTGGCGCAGGGCCATTGGCCCAGGCCGCCATCGGCGGCATGACCGGCGCCGAAGCGGCGCGCCCGTCAGGCCGATTGCCCGCGATGCAGCTTACCGATCGCGAGCGTGAAGTCGTGCGCTTGTTGACCTTGGCGCTACCCAACAAGAAAATCGCCCGCGAACTGGGTTTGTCGCCAGAAACCGTCAAATGGCACTTAAGCAACATCTATTCCAAGCTCGGCGTGGCCACTCGGGATGAAGTCGTGGCACGCATGCGCGAGTAGGCGTGTCAAGTCTCGGGCGGGTTCTTGAAGTTCGGCAGGCTATGTTTCCCGAGCCCGTGGTCGCTAGCCGGTCGACCTGTCCGGCTCAGCCCCGACCATCCAATTCGTCTGCGTATGACTGCCCTCACGCGGCAACGCAAGGGGCTCTGCTAACATGACTCGAAGCGGCCGCGACAGCGGCCTTTCCTTCCCTTCTTTTTGCCGACTTTTCCCCCACAGCCCTCATGGTCGCTTCCGATACTTTGCTTCAGGCCTTGCAGGCCGTCAATGACCCTAATACGGGCAAACCCTTGGCAGACCCCAAGGCCGTAAAAAACCTTCAGATCGATGGCGCTGACGTGGCGTTCGATGTGGAACTGGGCTATCCGGCCAAAAGCCAGATCCCGGCGTTTCGCGGCGCGTTGATCGCGGCGGCCAAATCGGTGCCTGGCGTGGGGAATGTATCTGTCAACGTGCGTTCGGTGATCGCTGCGCATTCCGCCCAAAAAGGGGTGGCGTTGTTGCCCAACATCAAGAACGTGATTGCGGTAGCCTCGGGCAAAGGCGGCGTGGGCAAGAGCACGACCGCGGTAAACCTGGCGCTGGCCCTGGCTAGCGAGGGCGCCCGGGTCGGCGTGCTAGATGCCGATATTTATGGCCCCAGCCAATCCATGATGTTGGGGATTGACGCGCGTCCACAAAGCGAGGACGGTAATACCATGGAGCCTCTGGAAAACTATGGGATTCAGGTCATGTCCATTGGTTTTCTGGTGGATGCGGACGAGGCCATGATCTGGCGTGGCCCGATGGCGGTGCAGGCGCTGGAGCAACTTCTGCGTCAAACCAACTGGAAAGACCTGGATTATCTGGTGGTGGATATGCCGCCGGGCACGGGCGATATTCATCTCTCGCTGAGCCAGAAAGTGCCGGTGACCGGAGCCGTGATCGTCACGACGCCCCAGGACATCGCCTTGCTGGACGCGCGAAAGGGCGTCAAAATGTTTGAAAAGGTCGGTGTGCCAATCTTGGGCGTGGTCGAAAACATGGCTGTTCATATCTGTAGCCAATGCGGTCACGCCGAACATATATTTGGTACGGGCGGAGGCCAGAAAATGGCGGCGGATTACAACTTGCCCTATTTGGGCGCGTTACCGTTGGACATCAACATCCGTTTGCAGGCCGATGGTGGCCAGCCCTCCGTTGTCGCGGATCCGGATGGCGAAGTCGCCGGTTTGTACAAATCCGTGGCGCGTCAGGTCGCGGTGTCCGTTGCGGCCATGGCCAAAGATCATTCTTCGAAGCTGTCGGCAATTTCGATCAGCCGGGCGACATAGCAGACGGAAGATCATGAGCGATTCCTTACCTGTTAGCCTGGAAGTGGCCGTGATTATGCGCAAAGAGCGCATTATCGGTCCGATGAGCCGTTGGCAGGAATGGCGTTGGGTACTGGATGACGTCGTCGTCAACGAATCGACGTTTGGATCGACGGCGCGGCTTTTATATAAAGACGATACGCAAGAGCGTTGGCTACATCCGGGTTATACCGTGCGTTTGTTCAAGGATGATGCCGAAGGCTACGTGTTGAACGCAACGACGTCCGCACCCTGTTGGTTTGTGTTGTGGCGTATGCACGATGCCGAGGATGGCGGCGAGCCGCAGGCCCGACCGGAAATCGTGACGCTCAGTTATCACGATGCGGGCCGCTGGCTGGATGCGCAGGAAACTGTTGAGCAAGTGCCGGCGCCGCAAGCGGTGGTGCAGTGGTTGAATGCCTTTATCGCAGCGCATTATGTGCCCGAGCCCAAACGGCGCAAACGTCCGGCCAGCTTTCAATCTTTGCAGGATCGCTTCGGTAATCCGGCGTCGGTCTCAACACAAAAGAAGTTTCGTGGTGAGGGATCGTCATGACCTCGGCTGACCGGGCAGGCTTTCTACATCGATGGTCGCGCCGAAAGACCGAGGCTCGCGAGGGTGTGTCGCGAGACGAGGATCGTCTGTCACAGGAGACGTCGACGGAGCTTGATGTCGCCGCTGGCGGTATGCCGTCTGCACAGCAGTCAGGGCAGACGGACGAGTCTCCCCTCAAAGAACGACAGGCGGATGCCTTGCAGCCTGCCCCCGGGCGGATAGAACGTGCTTCGGTGCCCCCTGCGGATCCATCGGCCCAGGCCGATCCGCCGCCGCTGACTCTGGAGGATGTGCAGGCGCTGACGAAAGAGTCCGATTTCGCGCCTTTCGTCTCGCGGCAAGTCGCGCCCGATGTGAAAAATGCGGCGTTGAAAAAGCTGTTTTCAGACCCGCACTACAATGTGATGGACCGGTTGGATACCTATATCGACGATTATTCGAACATGGAGCCGTTGCCGGCGCCGATGTTGCGACGAATGGTCAGCGCCCATGCTCTGAACATGTTTGACTCCGCCGAAGACGGTAACGGCGTATTGCCCACCGAGGGAGCGACGATCGAGGCGAGCGAGAACCAGGTTGAGTTGCCCGCAGGGGCTGAGCAAGCGGCGCCGGGCGACGATGCGGGTACCGTCGACGCCCGATCCGTAGCAGCGCCCACGCCAGCATCCGATCTCTCTGAGCCAGCCGCGGATGACACCCCGCCGATCCCACCACGCTAAGGCCGCGTGGCGTCGTCACCCATCGTGGCGGCGCGGTAAAACCCTTTCCTGTCTGATTTCTATGACTTTGCTGCCATGACGACTCTGATTTGCGACTGCAACCGCACCATGCCACTGGCCGTCGACGAGTTGGGCAGAGCGTTGGGCGAGCCCTTGGCGCCTCATTCTCTGCTCTGCCGTAGCCAGGCGGGTGATTTCCAGCAAGCGATTCGTGGTACGGATCCGGTGATCGTGGCCTGTACCCAGGAAACGCGCCTGTTTGGTGAACTGGCCCGTACGACCGAAGGGGCCATTGCCCCGGTGCGCTTTGTCAATATCCGTGAAACGGGCGGCTGGAGCCGCGACGCCAGTCAGGCGATGCCTAAACTGGCCGCGTTGCTGGCCGCGGCGCATTTGCCCGATCCTGATCCCGTTGCCACTGTTACCTATCGCAGCGCGGGGCGTCTGTTGATTATTGGTCCGCTTGACCGGGCCGAGCAGGCCGCGGCCCTGCTGGATGATGTGCTGGAAATCACGTTATTTGCGCACGGCCAACACCATGCGGGCGGCTCCCAAGTCCGTCAGTATCCTGTGCTGGCAGGCAAACTGGATCATTTGGACGGGCGGTTGGGGGCTTTTGAGCTGTCCTGGACGCAGAGCAATCCGATTGATCTGGATCTGTGTACGCGTTGCAATGCCTGCGTGGCAGCTTGTCCCGAGGGGGCCATCGGTCTGGATTATCAAGTAGACCTTGACCGTTGTTCGTCGCATCGAAGTTGTACGGCATCCTGTACGGTGGCGGGCGCAATCGATTTTCAGCGTCCGCCCAGGCAACTGATCGAAACGTTCGACTTGGTGCTGGATTTGGGCACAACGCCGCAGTTTCGCCGTCACGCGCCGCCGCAGGGCTACTTTACCTGGCCGGATGGTGCGCCGAGTACGCTGCTGACATTGCGCGGGATGGTCGGCGAGTTCGAAAAGCCCAAGTTTTTTGAATACAAGCAGTCTCTCTGTACGCACAGCCGCAATGAAACCGTGGGCTGCCGGGCCTGTGTGGACGTCTGTTCGGCCGAGGCCATACGCAGCGACAAGCATCGTCAGCAGATTGTGGTCGATCCGCATTTATGTGTGGGATGCGGCGCCTGTACGACCGTGTGTCCGAGCGGCGCCATCTCTTACGCCTATCCACGCAACCCGGATCAGGGGTTGAAATTGCGCACCTTGCTGGGCACGTACGCACAAGCCGGTGGGCGCGACGCCACCCTGCTGCTGCACAGCCAGCAAGGCGGACAACAACTGGTCGAAGCGCTAGGCCGTGCCGCGCAATTGAAACAGGCACAGGGCGTACCCGCTAACGTGATTCCGGTTCCCTTATGGCATACCGCCGGTGTGGGCGCCGATCTCTGGCTGTCGGCGGTCGCGTTTGGCGCGACGCAGGTGGTGGTGCTGTTGACGGACGAAGAGGCACCTCAATACAAGGAGGCTCTGCGCGCACAAATGGACATTGCGCAAAGCATTCTGAATGGGCTGGGTTATAGGGGCCAACATTTGCACTTGCTGTATGCCACGACGCCTGACGCGCTGGATGCCGCCCTGAAAACGGTCGCGAGCCAACGTCCCCAGGGGCCTGGCCAGCCGGCCCGTTTTGCGGTCGCCCCGGAAAAGCGGGCGACGCTTAGCTTGGCACTGGATCATTTGATTGCGCTGGCGCCTGGCCCGTTGCCCGACGCGATCGACCTGCCTGCCGGCGAGCCTGGCAGCGGTGCGCCGTTTGGGGCCGTGGCAGTCAATGCCGATACCTGTACGCTGTGCATGAGTTGCGTGAGCGCCTGCCCGGCCAACGCGTTGCAAGACAATCCGCAATTACCGCAGTTGCGTTTCATCGAAAAGAACTGCGTGCAGTGTGGTTTGTGCGAGAAGACTTGCCCGGAAGACGCGATAGCGTTGGTGCCGCGTTTGCTGCTGTCCGAGCGGCGCAAGGAAACCGTGGTGCTCAATGAGGCTCAGCCGTTTCATTGCGTACGGTGCAACAAGCCCTTTGGCACGCAAAAGGGCGTCGAAGCGATGTTGCATCGGCTGGGGGGGCACGCCATGTTTCAGGGGGCGGGGCTGGAACGTCTGAAAATGTGCGGCGATTGCCGTGTTATCGACCTGTATTCATCGTCCGACGAAGCACGGATCACTGACCTATGACGAATATCCCGCCTGCCATGACTGCATCTGCCAATCACGACGAAGACTTTGCCCGGGCGGAGATTTATAGCCTGTTGGCGCAGTTGTTCTATGCACCGCCTGCTGCGGAATTGCTGGCGCAGTTGCGCGGTGCGGCGGATGCCCCGCCGGACAGCACATTGGCACCCTCGTGGAGTGCGCTACAAGCCTGTGCGCGTGAACTGGAGGTGTCCGCGATACAAGCCGAGCACGACGCATTGTTTGGCGGTGTCGGAAAGCCCGATGTCTATCTGTTCGGGTCTCATTATCTGGCGGGTTTTCTGAACGAAAAACCGCTGGTTCGTTTACGCGATGACCTCGCGGCCCTGGGATTGGCGCGTGATCCGGCTATGCCGGAAACGGAAGACCATATTGCGTATTTGTGCGAGGTCATGCGTTTTTTGATCATCGGTACAGACGCTGAAACGTCAAATTTGGTTCAGCAACGGGACTTTTTCTCGGCACACATTCGGCCCTGGGCGGATGATTTGTGCGCTGCGGTGGTGCAACAACCGGCTGCGCGATTTTATGCGCGGTTGGCAGAATTTTTCCGTGATTTCAAGAATATAGAAGCGCAGGGCTTCGATATGTTGTCCTGACTGAGAGCCTCGCCAGCTCGCTTGTTATGTTGCGTTGTTAATAGCCATACCTACTTAATGGGAATTGGCCCTTTACCTTTTCTCGGGGTACAGTATGCAAAGTGTTTCATATCTAGTTGCCCCGGAGGGGATCGTCATGTCACAAAAGAACCCTCGACTCTCGCGTCGGACGTTTTTGGCAGGCGCCGCGACAGTAGGCGCCGCGGCCGCTAGTGCGGCCATGCTGCCAGAGTCCCGCCAAGCCGCTCAAACCGCAACGGATGCCAAGCCGATTCCCAAGAGTGGGGGGGGTTACCACCTGAGCGAACACGTCAAACGCTATTACAAAACCACGCTCGTCTGACGGAGTAAGGCATGTTACTTACTAAAAAAACTGCTGCCGCGAGCGATAACGCGGCCGAATCAAATTTCGTGCAAAGCCTGCGCCGGGGCTTGTCGCAGGCTTTGCCGACGATGGATCGCCGCTCGTTTTTGCGTCGTTCGGGTATCGGAGTGGGTGCCGGCCTGGCTGCTGCGCCGTTGGCCTTGGTGCGCCGGGCCGATGCCGCTGAAACCCAAGAAATCTTGGTCGGCAAGACTAAAACTTCCGTCCGGCGTACCGTCTGTACGCACTGTTCTGTGGGCTGTGCGGTCGATGCCGTGGTGGAAAACGGTGTCTGGGTGCGCCAAGAGCCCGTGTTTGATTCCCCCATCAACCTGGGGGCACATTGTGCCAAAGGTGCCGCCGTACGCGAACACGGTCATGGCGAGCATCGCCTGCGTTACCCGATGAAGCTGGTCAATGGCAAGTACGAGCGCATCAGTTGGGACACGGCATTGACCGAAATTTCCGCTCAGTTGATGAAGCTCAGCAAGGAGAGCGGGCCAGATTCCGTCTACTGGATCGGGTCGTCCAAGCACAACAACGAGCAGTCGTACCTGTTTCGCAAGTTTGTCAGCTATTTCGGCAGCAATAACTGTGATCACCAGGCACGTATTTGTCACTCCACAACGGTGGCGGGAGTGGCCAATACCTGGGGTTACGGTGCCATGACCAACTCGTACAACGACATGCAGAATTCCAAAGTCGCTTTGTACATTGGTTCGAACGCGGCCGAAGCGCACCCCGTGTCGATGCTGCACATGCTGCATGCCAAGGAAACGGGCTGCAAGATGATCGTGGTGGATCCGCGTTTTACGCGGACCGCCGCGAAGGCAGATAGGCACGTCCGCATTCGTTCGGGTACGGACGTCGCGTTTTTGTTCGGTCTGCTGTATCACATCTTTAAGAATGGTTGGGAAGATCAGGCCTATATCGATGCCCGCGTCTATGGCATGGATCAAGTCAAGGCCGACGTGTTGGAAAAGTGGACCCCGGAAAAGGTGCTCGATGTGTGCGGTGTCGACGAAGACACCATGTTCAGCGTGGCCAAGACGATGCATGAAAATCGCCCGGGTACGTTGGTGTGGTGCATGGGGCAGACCCAGCACTCCATCGGTAACGCCATGGTGCGTGCCTCCTGTATCGTGCAGTTGGCCTTGGGCAATATCGGCAGATCGGGCGGAGGCGCCAATATTTTCCGCGGCCACGACAACGTGCAAGGCGCGACCGATGTCGGTCCCAATCCGGACTCATTGCCCGGCTACTACGGCTTGACCGAAGGTTCGTGGAAACACTTTGCGAATGCCTGGGGTGTTGACTACGAATGGATCAAGAGCCGCTATGCCTCGCCTGAGTTGATGACCAAACCCGGCATCACCGTCTCGCGATGGATCGACGGTGTGTTGGAAGACCCCGAGGTCTTGGATCAACCCACCAACCTCAAGGCCGTCATCTATTGGGGGCATGCGCCCAACTCACAGACGCGCGGCCTGGAGATGAAGCGGGCGATGGACAAGCTGGACCTGCTGGTCGTAGTGGATCCTTATCCTTCTGCCACCGCCGCGATGGCCGCCATGCCTGGCAAACCCGAAGACCTCAATCCCAATCGGGCGGTGTACTTGTTGCCGGCCGCCACGCAGTTTGAGACCAGTGGCTCGTGTACCGCGTCGAACCGTTCTTTGCAGTGGCGTGAAAAGGTCATTGAACCCCTGTGGGAAAGCCGCAGCGATCACATGATCATGTATCAGCTGGCTGAAAAACTCGGCTTTGGCAAAGAGTTCGTCAAGAACTACGAGCTGCAAAAAGTCAAGGGCATGGACGAGCCGGTGATCGAGGATGTGCTGCGCGAGATGAATGCCTGTTGCTGGACGATTGGCTACACCGGCCAAAGCCCCGAACGCCTGAAAGCACATATGCGCAATATGCATGTGTTCGATGTGAAGACCTTGCGTGCCAAGGGCGGCAAAGACGCCGAAACCGGTTACGACTTGACGGGTGATTATTTCGGTTTGCCATGGCCCTGTTGGGGCACGCCCGAGATGAAGCATCCGGGCACGGCCAATCTGTATGACACCAGCTTGAACGTGATGGATGGCGGTGGCAACTTCCGGGCGAACTTTGGCGTGGAACGCGACGGCGTCAGCTTGCTGGCCGAAGACGGCTCACATTCCAAGGGCGCGGATCTGACGACGGGTTATCCGGAGTTCGATCACGTGCTGCTCAAGAAACTGGGATGGTGGAATGAACTGACCGATGCGGAGAAAAAGGCGGCTGACGGCAAAAACTGGAAAACAGATTCCTCCGGCGGCATCATCCGCGTGGTCATGAAAAACCACGGCTGCTATCCGTTTGGTAATGCCAAGGCGCGGGCGGTGGTGTGGAACTTCCCCGATCCGATTCCGCAACATCGCGAGCCTATCTATGGCACGCGGCCGGATCTGGTCGCCAAGTATCCTTCGCACAAAGACTTGAAGACATTCTGGCGCATGCCGACGCTTTATACGTCGTTGCAGCAAAAGAACGTGGCAGACAAACTCTATGAGAAATTCCCGATCATTCTGACGTCGGGGCGTCTTGTCGAGTACGAGGGGGGGGGTGACGAAACACGTTCCAATCCGTGGTTGGCCGAGTTGCAGCAAGAGGCCTTTGTCGAGATCAACCCCAAGGCCGCTGCCGATCGCGGCATTCAGAATGGCGATCGGGTATGGTTGCAGACCCCCACCGGCGCGCGTTTGAATGTGCAGGCGCTGGTGACCGAGCGGGTCGGTCCCGACACGGCGTTTATGCCATTTCACTTTGCAGGTCATTGGCAGGGAGTGGACATGTTAGCGAGTTACCCGGAAGGCGCCGCACCGATTGTGCGTGGCGAAGCGGTCAATACCGGCACCACGTACGGCTACGATTCCGTGACGATGATGCAGGAAACCAAGACCACGATCTGCAATATCGCAAAGGCTTGAGGAGATCGCCATGGCGAGAATGAAATTTGTCTGTGACGCAGAACGTTGTATTGAGTGCAATAGCTGCGTCACGGCTTGCAAGAACGAACACGAAATTCCCTGGGGAGTGAACCGCCGTCGCGTGGTGACCTTGAATGACGGTGTGCCCGGCGAAAAGTCCATCTCGGTGGCCTGTATGCATTGCAGTGATGCGCCGTGCATGGCCGTGTGCCCGGTGAATTGTTTTTATCGCACCGAAGAAGGTGTGGTGCTGCATAACAAGGATACCTGCATCGGTTGTGGTTATTGCTCGTACGCCTGTCCGTTCGGCGCGCCGCAGTTTCCATCCGAAGGGGCCTTTGGCGTGCGCGGCAAAATGGACAAATGCACGTTCTGTGCGGGTGGTCCCGAGGAGCACGGCAGCGAAGCCGAGTTTGAGAAATACGGCCGCAATCGTCTCGCCGAAGGCAAGTTGCCGGCCTGTGCGGAAATGTGTTCCACCAAGGCGTTGTTGGCAGGCGATGGCGACGTGGTGGCGGACATTTTCCGTACTCGCGTCGTGCAGCGTGGCAAGGGTGCCGAGGTATGGGGCTGGGGAACGGCTTATGGGTCGCAGCAAGCCGGACAACCGCCGGCGCAACAGCAACCCGCACCTGACGCAAAGAGCAAGCCATGAGTACGCGTACGGGGTTCTTCGTGATGTGTGTCCTGGCGCTATCGGCTTGCTCGGAGCCTTCGCAGGAGTTGACGTCTGACTCAAGCCAGGGCAAGCCCGAGTACGCCGGTACGGGTAGTAATTTTGTAGCGCCCGGCTGGACGCAGGGAGACAAGGCCAGTTGGACGAGCGAGCTGAAAAAGCGGACTCAGCTCGGACAGAACGAATACAACAAAATTCACTGACCGGAGGCTGCCATGGTACGGTCATTCTTCACAGCCCGTTGGGGGGCATTCTGCACGGCACTGTTGATGGTCGCCGTGTTGTTCGCCCCTGCGGCGGCGCAGCAGGCTACGCCCGCGGGCGGCGGTCTGGGTGGCATTCAGAGCGCCAATATTTTTGAGGTCAAGCCCGATGCCAATGAGCTGCCCGGCTATGCCGAGCAGACTAATGCCGAACGTACCAAGGTACAACCTGGCAATAACGCACCGGTATGGCGCCAGGTGAATTCCGGAGAGCCGGGGTATAGCAGCCTGCCACGCAGCCAGGCGCCCGAGGCGGGCGTGTTGATCCAACGCTTTGTCCAGTATCCAGGCTCGCAGTACACCACTGCCGGTGAGGCGTGGCGTCAGGTGCGCAATCATTGGCTGGTGCCTTATGGCGGCGCGTTACTGCTGATTGCCTTTGTGGCGATTGCCTTGTTTTATCTGGCCAAAGGGCCGATCAAGGTGCACGGTGCCGAAACCGGCCGCAAGATCGAGCGCTTTACCTATTTTGAGCGTGCGGCGCATTGGGTGAATGCGACAGCGTTTGTCATCCTGGCCCTGTCCGGCATCGTGATGGCCTTCGGCAAGTTCTTCATGTTGCCGTGGATGGGTAGCGCTATCTTCGGCAGCGTCACCTGGTTCCTGAAAACCGCGCACAATTTCGTTGGCCCCGTGTTTGCCGTGTCGTTGATCGTGGTGCTGATCACCTTTGCCAAGGACAACGTCTGGCGGCGTTACGATTGGACGTGGATACGCAAGGGCGGTGGATTGTTGCGGCCCCAGCATGTGCCATCGGGCCGTTTCAATGCCGGCGAGAAAATCATGTTCTGGGTCGGCATGCTGTTGCTGGGTGTGGTGGTCGTGGTGTCGGGCTTGTTCCTGGACCGTGTCGTGCCAGGGCTGATGTATACGCGCGGCAATATGCAGATCGCCCACATGGTTCACGCGGTGTCAGTGATACTGATGATGTGCATGTTGCTGGGGCATATTTATCTGGGCACCATCGGAATGAAAGGCGCGTACAAGGCCATGAAAACCGGGTACGTCGATGAAACCTGGGCCCGTGAACACCACGATGTCTGGTATGACGATATCAAGTCGGGCAAGGTCCCCGCGCAACGCACTACCCACCGGGCGTCGAAGGGACGTAGTCAAGCGTTGGTACGGCCGACATCCGGTTCGCATTGAGTCAGACGATCATGCGCAAAGTGGCCTTGCACGGTGGTCCGAGCCATGATTGCCATGGAAGGAGAAGACGCATGAAGACGAGATTCGCAATAGGGTCACTGGCGCTGATTGTGCTTGGCGCACGTGCAGCCTGGGCCGCGCCCAGTCCCGACGATCAGGCCAAGGCCGCCGAGGCTAAAGC
Source organism: Bordetella tumulicola (assembly GCF_054779135.1). Lineage (NCBI taxonomy): Bacteria > Pseudomonadati > Pseudomonadota > Betaproteobacteria > Burkholderiales > Alcaligenaceae > Bordetella > Bordetella tumulicola. Next base: position 391,814 of record NZ_BAAGYU010000010.1, read on the forward strand.
CAAGGCGGCGTGGACCACCAAGGTGACGGCGTACAAGCTGTGTGCGTCGCAGGACAAGGTGGTCGAGCAATATCGAGCGCGTCTGACGGCGGACGGTAAGACTGCGCCGGAGCCCGTGGCCACGCCTGCCTGTACCGACCCAGGCCCGTTTGCCTATGCACCGGAAGCATCGACGCAATCTCGCGAAGATTCCGGCGCACACTCGCCGGCCGAAACGGCTAAGCAGCCGCCCAGCTCGGCACAACCCGAGAGTGCGGGTAAGCAACAGCCCAAGTGACCGTGCCTCGTGCATTGCCTCGACTGACGCAAGCAAGCGCGCCGTTGACACGCGAAGTCAGCGTCGTCAACGAGCATGGTTCGATCGAGACCGTGTCCATCCCTGCAGAGCGTCCGTTGACCATTTATGTCGACCGACGCGAGGTCGTTACGCTGATGACCCTGGGTGCCATGCCCGAGTTATTGGTGCTGGGGTATTTGCGTAATCAGCGACTCATTCGCGATGCCGAGGATGTGCTATCCATCATGGTCGATTGGGAGGTCAACGCCGCCGCGGTTGAGACCCGTGACGGTATTACTGACATTGAGGCGCGTACCTCCCAGCGCGTGGTGACAACGGGTTGTGGTCAAGGCAGCGTATTTGGTGGCCTGATGGAAGAGTTGGATCAAATTCAGCTCGCCGCGCAGGCGCATGTGACGCAGGCCGAGTTATATGGCCTGCTCAGTGCCATCCGCCTGCAGGAAACGACCTATAAATCCGCGGGATCCGTGCATGGCTGTGCGCTGTTCCGGGGCGCGGAGATGTTGATGTTTGTCGAAGATGTCGGTCGCCATAACGCGATTGATACGCTGGCGGGCTGGATGTGGATGCAGCCCCAGGACGAACAGCGCGGGGACGACAAGATCTTCTATACGACGGGCAGACTGACGAGCGAGATGATCATGAAGTCCGCGCAGATGGGTGTGCCGATCGTGGTGTCGCGCAGCGGTATGACCCAGATGGGGTACGAGATAGCCGGTCAATTGGGCTTGTGTGCGATTGGTCGGGCGGTCAATCGGCATTTCGTTTGCTATACCGCGCCAGAGCGGCTGATATTGCAGCCGGAGCTCGCGGCGTCGCGTGTGGCCGCGCAGAGCGGGTAGTAGCCGTTCGCGGTCTTGTTTGTCCGATCGCATTATTGACGGGCAGAGCGCTTGGCCCGTATTTTTGATCGTTGTGGTTTCTGTGTGGGAAACGTCCACCACGGCAACACGCGCCGCATGGACAGCACCTGACCGCTTTGCAGTGGTTCATAGCCTGGCATCGCTGACAGTGTGGCTTGCCATTGCGGGCTGCGCAGGATGGAGAGCAGGGCCTGAGTCGAGGGCTGATCCAACGTTGATTTCAGGCAGACCAGAAAGTAATTTTCTTGCACCAGCGGGATGAAATCCAGCGCATGTCCCCGTACCGCGGGTTCGATACCCAAGCCAGCGTCAGCGTGGCCGCCTGCAATTGCATGGGCCACTGCATTATGTGAGGGCTCGGTGCGTTCGTATCCGGGTATCGTCGAGCCGAGTATGCCGGCTTGCTCCAACAGTTCGTCGAATAGCGTGCGGGTGCCCGTACCTAATGCACGATTCACATAACGCACGCCGGGACGGCGCAAGTCGGCCAGTGTGGTCACGTTCTTGGGGTTGCCGCGCGCGACGATCAGGCCCTGGCTGCGTTGGGCAAAGCCGATGATCTTGTGCAGTCCAGGCTTGAGCAAGGGCTTGTAGATACGCTCGGTCAGCGAGCCCGGCACCGGATCCTGACGCGTATGAAAGCCGGCAATGACGCAACGGCCTTCGTTCAGTCCCCGGATCGCGTCGACGCTACCGGTATAGCTGATATCCAGATAGAGCTGCTTGCTGGCTACGGCATGCTCGTGCAGCGCACCCAAGGCTTGGTCATGGCTGGCGTACAGCGGCACGACATGGGCGGCGTCATCAAATGCCATGGCGAACGCACGTTCCAGGTCAGCGCGCAGGGCGTTGATTTGCGGAGCCAGTCGTGCCTGGGCCTGGCGTTCGGCCCACAATAGCTTTTCGCCGAACTCGTTCAGCCGCGCGGGTTGGCCTTTGTCCCAGACAATCAGTGTACGGCCCAGGATCTGCTCCCAGCGTTTGAGCTCGCCCCAGACATGGCGGTACGACAGGCCCAGTGCCTTGGCGGCGCCCGAGATCGAGCCGTGTTGGCGCACGGCGAACAGTAAGTCCATCAGCGCGTTGCCAATGGTCGCGGGAGCGGCCGAGGTGGCGCCCACTTGATAGGAAAGGTCGATTCGATGCACGGCGGAAGTATGCCCTAAATGCCGATTCTGAACTGTTATCTTCGACGAAATGACGGTTCCTATGCAAATCTATTCATATGGTTAGCTGCAGTCGGGTGGGATACGCTCTGGGCATTGCCGCATAGGTCGATATGTTTATTTGCATGCTTCGGATTGGCCTCGGATTGAGGCCATGATTCGGTCTCGACTGTGTGTCAGACCGTGCGGCCAAGAATAAGGCTAGACATTGCCATGTTGTACATCCCTCGCACTGTTTGACTGCTTCCTTCCCTGAAGGAAAGGGATTCCCACTTCACAGAACCGAGCCGTTGCGCATCAACACTCATGCACTCAGGTCTTACCGTTTCTCCAAGGGCTAACACCGCCAGCCCGGCGGCTAATACGTTATGCGCTGCGTTGAGGTCACGGTCGTGGTCTGTGCCGCATTTGAGGCAGGACCAGCGCCGCACGTTCAACGGCAGCTTAGGTAACACGTGCCCGCAAGCGTGGCAGCGCTTGCTGGAGGGGTACCAGCGATCCACCCGCACGACGTCTCGTCCGACCCAACGTGCTTTGTACTCAAGCTGTCTCACGAACTCCGCCCACCCGGCATCGCCGATGGATTTAGCAAGACAGCGGTTTTTCTGCATATTTGACACAGACAAGCTTTCTACGGCGATCACTTGGTTTTCGTGGATCAACCGGGTGGAGAGCTGGTGCAGGAAATCCCTGCGGGTGTCTGTGATCTTCGCATGCAGTTTGGCGACTTTTAGCTTGGCCTTGGCACGACGGGCCGATCCGCGTTGTTTCCTGGCCAAGCGGCGTTGCAGCTTGGCCAACTTGGCTTCATGTTGTCGAAAGACCTGTGGCGCATTGATTTTTTCTCCGGTTGAGAGGGTCGCAAAATGAGTCAATCCCAGGTCAATGCCGATACAGCTCGACGTCGGGGGTTTCTGCACCACAACGTCGTCGCACAGCAGGCTGACAAAATATCGTCCTGCGGAGTCTTTGCTGACGGTGACGGTAGTGACCTTCGCAGCCTTCGGAATCTGACGGGACCAACGAATCGGGAGCGCCTCGCGCATCTTCGCCAATTTGAGCGACCGACCACCCCAGCGAAAGGCACTGGCGGTGTATTCGGCCGATTGCGGACCGTCTTTGCGTTTGAATCGCGCATATCCCGTGCGTTTCGCGAAGAAATTAACGAACGCCGTTTGCAAATGGCGCAGCGTTTGTTGCAGGGGAACACTACTGACCTCGTTCAACCAGGCATAGTCCGGCGTCTTTTTCAGCGCCGTCAGTGCAGCCGAGGTCGCGTGATACCCCAGGCGCTCTTGCCGCTGGGCCCAAGCCGTCGAACGAAGATTAAGCATGTGGTTATAGACCATACGCACACAGCCAAACGTACGAGCCAGCGTAGTCGCTTGCTCGGGCGTGGGATAGAACCGGAATCGGTAGGCACGTTTGGTTTGCATACCCAAGATACTATCCACACCAAACCAAATAACGGGATATTCATCCAGCCATCGACTCAAATCAGACCAATCCTGCAGCCTGACGGCTGCGCTCCTTTCCTCCCCGGCATGAATGCCGAGGTTTCTCGGAGCAAATGATGAACACGCTCTCTGAAAGTGTCACGACCGCTTTTGCGCTGATTGCCTCGGCCGATTCGGTGTTGCTATCCATTGTGTGGCGCTCGCTCGCCGTGAGTGCGTGTGCCTGCGTGTTGGCGTGCGGAGTGGGGATGGCGGCGGGGGCGTGGCTGGCGACCGCGCATTTTCGTGGTCGTGGCATGGTGTTGGTCTTGCTGAATACGTCGCTGGCGTTGCCGTCTGTCGTAGTGGGGCTGGTGGTGTATCTATTGTTGTCGCATTCCGGTCCGTTGGGATTTTTGGGTTGGTTGTTTTCGTTTAAGGCCATGGTGTTGGCCCAAGCCGTGCTGGTCTGTCCCGTCGTGACGGCGCTGGTACGTCAAACCATTGCCGATGCGGAACGGCATCATGGCGAGCAACTGCGCTCGTTGCGCGCGAGATCGTGGTTGCGCGGATTGTTGCTGCTATGGGATGAGCGTTTTACGTTGCTGACGATTGTGATTGCTGGATTTGGCCGGGCGATTTCGGAGGTAGGAGCGGTGATGATCGTGGGCGGCAATATCGAGGGCTATACGCGCGTGATGACCACCGCCATTGCGCTGGAAACGAGCAAGGGCGATTTGCCGTTGGCGCTGGCGTTAGGGATGTTATTGCTGTGTGTCGTGCTGTTGTTGAATCTGCTGGCTGCGGTGGTGCGGCGTTGGCGTGAGCGTCGTGACGCCGGGCTATCCGGCTTATTTGGTGCGGCGGGGGCCAGCGCATGACGATCGTGCCACTACCTACTACGCTGTTTGAGTTACGTGACGTCGACGTGGATTTTGGCAACGTGCCTGCGTTGCGCAAGGTGTCGTTGACGATACGCGCGGGTGAGTGTGTGGCGTTAGTGGGGGCAAATGGCAGCGGCAAGAGCACGTTGCTGCGTTTGCTGCATTGTTTATTACAACCTACGCGCGGTCAGGCTTTCTGTGTGGCGCGTAAGCGTCAGGCGATGTTGTTTCAGCAGCCGTACTTGTTGCGCACGTCAGTCTTGAACAATGTGGCTTTGGGGTTGTGGTTGCGCGGGACACGTTGGCGTGAGGCACGTGCGCAGGCCAGACCCGCGCTGGCGCGGGTGGGCATGGAAGCACTCGCCACGCGTAGCGCGAAGGCGCTCTCAGGGGGGCAGCAGCAGCGATTGGCCATGGCGCGTGCCTGGGCACTGAATCCCGAGGTGTTGTTATTGGATGAGCCCACGGCCAGTTTGGATCCCAACGCCAAACGTGAGGTCGAGCAAATGATGGACGATTTTGTTCGGGCCGGCGACCTCTGCGACGGACTGGCGAGTGCACAACATACCATGGCAGGTTCACCTGCCATGGTGTTCAGTAGTCACAACCTGGGGCAGGTCAAGCGACTGGCGCGGCGCGTGATTTATTTAGAGCGCGGTCACGTGATCGCGGATTTGTCGGTCGATGATTTTTTCTATGGTTCATTGCCCGAGGCAGCCAGCTTGTTTCTGAAAGGAGAACGCATATTATGAAACTCTCTACACGTTTGTGGCGCATGGCGGTACCCGTGCTGTTGACGGCCGCCGCACTGGCAGCCCCCGTGGCCCATGCGGAAACCATCGTCATGGCCTCGACGACCTCTACCGAGCAGTCGGGCTTGTTCTCGCATCTGTTGCCTGCCTTTAAAGAAGCTAGCGGCATTGATATCAAAGTGGTCGCGCAGGGCACGGGCCAGGCACTGGATACGGCGCGTCGCGGTGATGCCGATGTGCTGTTCGTGCACGACCAAGTGGCCGAAGAGAAATTCGTGGCCGAGGGCTTCGCCACGAAACGCTATCCCGTCATGTACAACGATTTCGTGTTGATTGGTCCTGATAAGGATCCGGCGGGCATCAAGGGCGACGACATCGTTCAGGCCTTGGGCAAGTTGGCCAAGGAGAATGCCGATTTTGTGTCGCGTGGCGACAAGAGCGGCACGAATGCGGCAGAGTTGCGTTTCTGGAAGGCCGCTGGCGTCGAGGACAAGGGCAAGGGCTACAAAGCCTGTGGTTGCGGCATGGGGCCGGCACTGAACATCGCGTCCTCGACAGGGGCCTATGTGCTGTCGGATCGTGGGACCTGGCTCAACTTTAAGAATCCCGGCAGCCTGCAGATCCTGGTCGAAGGCGACAAGCGCCTGTTCAACCAGTATGGCGTGATGGTCGTGAATCCCGCCAAGTTTTCGCACGTTAAAGCGAAAGAAGCCCAGCAGTTTGTGGATTGGGTGACCTCGAAAGCAGGGCAAGACACGATTGCCAGCTACAAGGTCAATGGCCAGCAGTTGTTTTTCCCGAACGCGGAAAAGTAAAAAGCCAGGGAGGCCCGAGCGTATTCGCTGGGGCCTTATTCCTGTGCGCTTTCAACCACCATGTCCAGCACATAGGCATAGCGCGATGCATCGGCAGGTACTTGTGCGCGCTCGTAGCGCTTAATGCGTAGTACATTGCGTACGCCAGGTTGATGGACATACCCTTCGATCTCGTTGTAAAAGGCCTGCCAGTCTCCCTGGCCAGTCTTGATGCCCGTGGCGTCGTATTGAATCTCGCGCACATTCAGGCATTGCATGTTGGGGATAAGCGGGTGCGAGCACGCTACGCGTTGCGAAGCAACTTCCAGAAACTGAATTTCGCCAGTGCTGCCGTAGCGGGTTGCGTCGGTGGGCGTACCGGCCAGAGTCCATTGCGCACCATCTGTAAAGCCGAGTGTTAACCGAGGTCCTGTTGAGCTTTCGCTGATTTTCCAGACGGTGGCTTGTGGCAGGCGCTGACCGACGGCTTGTTCGTACTGCATGACCCCTTCGTCGTTGCAGGCCATCATGGTGCCTACGATAGAAGAGATGGTAATTTTATTTGTGTCGACGCTATAGCTTCCGCCCAGGCGGTTGCACAAGCCGGACACAGACAAGCGCTGGTCGCTGAAGTCCAGGCGCAAGGGTGCTCCGCCACGTGTTTTGGGAGGCACCCATGTGGTTTGCTCGGCGCCGCTGGCGTCGCGCGCTTCGGCCAAATCCCAGTGATAGGCCGATAGGGTGGCCGGTGCAGTCGTTGCGGCATCGGACATGGGCGTATGGGAGGATGACGGCGTGTTGGCATTCATGGCGCAAGCGCTCAGTGTGCTTACCGTGGCGGCAAGTAAAAAGCGCAAGAGTAAAGGTTTCATCTAGTTTGATCTCAAGTGGTTTTCCAGACGCCCGAGCTACCTCGTCGGTGACTGCCCATGAGATGAGTGTCTATCATCCCCGTGGCCTCCATCAGCGCATGCATGGTCGTCGGCCCGACAAAGGAAAAACCGCGTTTACGCAGGGCTTTGCTTAAGGCGGTGGACGCCTCGGATAGGGTGGGGATTTCTTCCAGTGTGCTCGGCGCGGGGGTTTCCGCAGGCTGAAACGACCAGATGAACTCCACCAATCCGCCATCGGCCCGCAACGCGATGGTGGCTGCGGCGTTATTGATGGTGGCCAGGATTTTCGCCCGGTTGCGCACAATGCCGCTATCGGCCATCAGCCGTTCGACGTCCCGCGGCGTAAATGTCGCTACGACGTCCGGATCAAACTGGCGAAATGCGGCGCGAAACGCCTCGCGTTTGCGCAGAATGGTTGCCCACGAGAGACCTGACTGAAAGCACTCGAGACTCAGGCGTTCGAACAAACCGTGTTCGTCACGCACGGGCATACCCCATTCCGTGTCGTAGTAATGTCGCAATAAGGGGTCTTGCGCAGCCCAGGGAGGGCGTGCCAGTCCGTCTTCGCCGATGATGACGGCAGCGGGTGAGTTCATGGGATCTCCGCGGAAAGGGATGTCGTGATGATACGCGGGTACATGGACGCGTGCGGGCGTGGTTGCCAAGGGCCAGGTCCCCTTAGTTACGGCATCGGGGCACGGTATTCTAGCTTTAGCAGTAGTGCTTTGGCCTGCAAGCCCCCCGCGAACCCGGTCAAGTCGCCCGAGCTGCCCACGACGCGATGGCAAGGCGTCACGATCGAAATCGGATTGCGTCCATTGGCGGCACCGATGGCACGTACGGCCTTGGGCCGGCCGACTTGAATGGCGATATCGCGATAGCTGCGGGTTTGGCCGTACGGGATGGTCAGCAGGGCGGCCCAGACTTGCTTTTGGAATGTCGTACCGGAGAACGTCAGGGGTAGATCAAAGTGCTCGCGCCGGCCGGCGAAGTATTCCGCCAGTTGTCGTTCGGTTGCGATCAGAACGGGGTGTTGCGCATCTTCGACCATCGGCCCCATACGGACACGACCTGGCCGCTCGTTTTCCCACAGAATGGCGGCGAGCGCCGAGCCCTGGGCGACAAGCGTCAACTCGCCCACCGGCGAGGCGATGGTTTTGCAGGTGTAGGACATGAGGAGGGCTCCTTTCACGATAGTGGTGAAGTGTAGAGTCTTGACGACGGATGGCGTTTGGGCGGACGTACGGGGCGATTACAGGCCCCCAGTGTAGAAATAAAGTGGTCGATGTCGCACTCGTGTTCTTGCGCTTGAATTTTCGTCATGAGTCTTGGCGTGAAAAGTGGTGGTGCACCGGCAGGCATAGGGCAATTACACGCGAAATCCGTCGGGTGCCGGGTGTCACTGTTCGTAGAACCCGCAGTGTGGTAACTGCGAATATCGCGGGACAGGGGTGACGCGTACGCTTACATTTCTTGCATACGCATCCAGGAGCCCGTCTTGCGTGAAACACTTGATTGCGCTGTTCTGATGACCCCCGGCCACACGGTGTGGGCGCAGGATTGGGTCGACAGTCACCATGGTCAATTTGGCCGTTTGCGATTACATGTCCAGGATTTGGCCAGCCTGGCGCCCGGGGTGCCTGACGCGCAACAGTTGTCGTGTGCGCAACTGGCCTTGCGTCGCTTTGATGGTTGTGTTTTGCCGGTGGCGCCCTCGTCGTTGTCGTGGGCCCGCACGTTGTTGGCCAACGCCGAAACCGGACCACGCATTCCCCTGGTGGCTGTCGTTTTTGATATCACCGCACCCGCTATCCTGGATTTACTGTCGTTGGGGGTGGCCGACTTTGTCCGGGCGCCCGTGTGTCTTGATGAATTGCGGGCACGCCTGGTGCGCCTGCATCGCGAGGCTCGGCCTCGTGTCCCGCTGAGGGGTCGGGACGTTCCCCCGGTTGTGCCGTTGTCGGGGGCTCCCTATGCAGGCGCGCCAGGGGGGGTACCGATGTCCGTCAACGAGCCCTTGTTTCCGTACCGCCAATTGGGTGCCAGCCATCCCTTTGCATCCGACGCAAAATGCGATCCTGCTGTGACGACAAGTGGCATCATGAGCCTTCACCGGCAATCCGACGAGTCGTTTCGGCAAGCCAAGGCACGCGTCGTAGATGGCTTCGAGCAAGCCTACTTGCGTCGTGCGCTAGCACACCATGCAGGCAATGTCGCTCAGGCGGCTCGTGCCTCCAGCAAACATCGGCGCGCATTTTGGGCATTAATGCGCAAGCATCGTATCGACGCCGCCCACTACCGTAATCACACATCTTTGCCCGAGCCGCCGGCCTGATTCGGTGACGCTGGCGTCTCCATGAGACTGCACCCATTTTCGTCGCGCTCGTTGATTCCGCTGAGGCAGTAAAATCACGGCTTCCGATACCGAAGGATCGCTGTGTCTGCTGCTCCCCTTAAGAACGACGTTTTTCTGCGCGCGTTGTTGCGCCAGCCCGTACCCTATACCCCCATTTGGCTGATGCGTCAGGCGGGGCGCTATCTGCCGGAGTACAACGCGACGCGTGCTCGGGCGGGCTCGTTCATGGGATTGGCCCAAAATCCGGATTATGCGGCAGAGGTCACGTTGCAGCCATTGGCGCGCTATGACCTGGACGCCGCTATCCTGTTTTCCGACATCTTGACCGTGCCGCACGCGATGGGCTTGGGCCTGGACTTCGCGCCGGGCGAAGGACCGCGCTTCGCGCGACCGCTGCGCACCGAGCAAGACGTAGCCCAGCTTGCCGTGCCGGACATGGATTCACTGCGTTATGTATTTGATGCGGTATCGGTGATCCGTCGCGAACTGGACGGCAAGGTTCCCTTGATCGGTTTTGCGGGCAGCCCCTGGACCATTGCCTGTTATATGGTAGAGGGCGGTGGCAGTGCCGATTATCGGTTGATCAAAACGATGCTGTACGCCCGGCCGGATTTGTTGCACCGCATCTTGGAAATCAATGCGCAAGCAACTCAGCAATACTTGAATGCACAGATTCAGGCGGGCGCTCAGGCGATCATGTTGTTCGACAGTTGGGGCGGAGTGTTGGCCGACGGCCTGTTCCAGCAGTTTTCATTGGCCTATACCCGCAAGGTTGTGTCGGGCCTGATCCGGGAGCACGAGGGGCGTGCGGTGCCTGTCATCGTATTCACCAAGGGTGGCGGGCTCTGGCTTGAGGACATTGCAGCTTGTGGTTGCGATGCCATGGGCCTGGACTGGACGGTCAACCTGGGACACGCCCGCCAACGCACCGGCGATGCTGTGGCGTTGCAGGGCAATATTGATCCCATGACGTTGTTTGGCGGCAGCGCCGCGATACGTGCCGAAGCCCGCCGCACGCTGGATGCCTTTGGCCCTGTCGGTCAAGGGGGGCATGTGTTCAATTTAGGGCACGGCATTTCCCAATACACCCCTCCAGAGGCCGTCCTGGAGTTGGTGGACGAGGTCCACACATACAGTCGTTCGCTGCACGGCTAAGTAAGTGTCCGCTAGCGTGCACGGCTTGATTCGACGGCTGCCAGGATCGACTTGTGCACAGCAGCGAAAGCAGTTAGTACGGGATAGCAAACTTTGGGTTGATTCTGGAATGTTTTTATAACTATATGAATTTAAAGTAAAAATAAAAAGTCAATAGCATTTCAGCCAAAATTTTTTTCTTAGAAGGCTTGACACGACGTGAGGCTGTTGAATGTTTTCCCCAAAGTTATCCACAGGCTGTGCCGTGACTATTATTTCACGCCGAATTGACAATCTGTTAGCCGAAAAACCGAGAATTCACTTTAACTTGTGTACGCTTTCGCCATGCCATTGATATTTGCCGCCTATGTCTGACGTGCCCAACGGCCTGGGTCCGTGTGCGGTTTGGGTGCGTGTGGCGTTGGATGTGCCGCTGCCTGGTCCTTTTGATTATCGCGGACAGGTGGCCTTGCCTGTCGGGACGCGCGTCATTGTGCCGTTTGGTCGTCGCAAGCTGGTGGGCGTTGTGGTCGACAATCCCGCCGAGCCGGCCATTGATCCCGCCCAGGTGCGTGAGATCGAGCAAGTCCTGGAAGACCTTCCTCCCCTGCCCGAGGATTGGTTGCGATTGGCACGGTTTGCGGCTGATTACTATCAGCGCCCGTTGGGCGAGGTCATGCTACCGGCCATGCCGCCGCCCCTGCGTAAACCCTCCGCCTACCAGGGCAAGAGGTCAGGACAAGGTCCCGTGGCGCGCCTGGACGCGCGCAAGGCCAAACCTGTCGCTGCGCCGACGACACCCGACAAGGCCCCCGCACTGAACGCGGACCAACAGATAGCAGTGGACACGGTGACCGCGCTAGAGGGTTTTAAACCCGTCTTGCTGCACGGGGTGACGGGTAGTGGCAAAACCGAGGTCTATCTTCATATTGCCCAGCGCGTACTGGCGGCAGGACGCCAAGTGTTGTTGCTGGTGCCAGAAATCAATCTGACGCCACAGCTCGAGGGCGCCGTTCGCGCACGCCTGGAGTCGGTGCTGGGGGCGGATGGTCTGGCCGTGATGCATAGTGGCTTATCGGACGGAGAGCGCGTACAGGCCTGGGCGCGTGCGCAACGAGGCCAGGCACGCATGCTGCTGGGCACGCGCATGGCAATTTTTGCGCCGCTCTCTGATCTCGGCCTGATCGTGGTCGACGAAGAGCACGACGCCTCGTATAAGCAGCAGGATGGATTGCGGTATTCCGCACGTGATCTGGCAGTGTGGCGCGCGCGTGATCAGAATGTGCCCGTGCTGCTCGGCTCTGCGACACCCTCGCTGGAAAGCTGGTATCACGCAGGACGGGGCCACTATTTGCGCCTGACATTGACGGGGCGTGCGCGGGTCAGCAGTTTGCCGAAGATCAGGTTGATTGATACCCGGCGTTTGCCGATGCGCGAGGGTATTTCCCCTCAGTTGAGCGACGCGATTGCCCAGCGGCTGGAAAACGGCGAGCAGTCGTTGGTGTTCCTGAATCGTCGTGGCTATGCGCCAGTGCTGCATTGCGCATCCTGCGCTTGGGTCAGTCATTGTCCTCGCTGCTCGGCTTTTACCGTGTTGCATCGAGCCGCCGGGCGCGGCAATCGCTTGCACTGTCATCACTGTGGATACCAGGCGCCTGTGCCGCGGGCTTGTCCAGAGTGCGGTGACCAGGACCTGGAGCCCATGGGCCGGGGAACGCAGCGTGTCGAAGAGCATTTGGCCGAATTATTTCCTCAAGCGCGTATTTCTCGTATTGATGCCGACAGCACGCGTCGCAAAGGCAGTGCGCAAACCCTGTTTGCGGCCGTCCACGCGGGTGAGGTCGATATTCTGGTGGGGACTCAAATGGTCGCCAAGGGACATGATTTTGCCCGACTGGGTCTCGTTGGCGTACTGAATGCAGACTCGATGCTGTTTGCCCATGACTTTCGGGCGCCTGAGCGCTTGTTTGCGCAATTGATGCAGGTCGCCGGGCGAGCGGGGCGACACGTGGGCGAGGGCGAGGTCCTGATTCAGACGGGCTATCCCGAGCAAACCGTGTATCAGGCGTTGTTGCGCCATGATTATGCGGGCTTTGCCCGCCACGCACTCGAAGAGCGTGAAACCACGAGCCTGCCGCCTTTTGCTTATCAGGCGTTGTTGACGGCGGAGGCGCGCGAGTTGGCACAGGCTGTGGCGTTCCTGCAAGAGGCTCGGGATTTGGCTGAGCAGGGCGGTTTTTCAGGCACGTCATCGTTAACGCTGTACGATCCTGTACCGTTGCGCGTGGTGCGAGTCGCCAACATCGAACGCGCGCAACTACTGCTCGAGAGTACGAGCCGACCCGCTTTGCAGGCATTCTTGACGGAGTGGTCCGCCCATCTGCCGGCATTGGCTTCGCAATCCCGCATCCGCTGGCAGTTGGAAGTCGATCCCCTGGAAATTTGAGTTGTCGTTCCCCATGTCTGATAGCGCGCCCATAGGTCACGGTCTGAATCCTGCCCAGAAAGAGGGCGTGTTGTATCTGGACGGTCCGTGTCTGGTGCTGGCCGGCGCAGGCAGCGGCAAGACGCGCGTGATCACGCAGAAAATCGCCTACCTGCTGCGTGAGTGCGGCTATATGGGGCGCAATGTGGTGGCGCTGACGTTTACTAATAAAGCCGCGCGCGAAATGAATGAGCGCTTGCGCACGCTGGTCGATCGCAAGCTGGCCAAGGGCTTGACCATCAGCACCTTCCACTCGCTGGGCGTCAAAATGCTGCGCGAAGAAGCCCGGCACGCTGGACTGAAACCGCAGTTTTCCATCCTGGATGCGGACGATGCGATGTCCATCATCCAGGAGTTACTGGCCACGACGGATCGCGGTCGATTGCGTACGGTGCAGTCGACGATATCGCTTTGGAAGAACGCACTACTTAGCCCGGATGATGCGGCGCGCATTGCGGCCACGCCGGCAGAGTCCGAGGCGGCGACGGTGTATCGCAATTACGCGGCCACCCTGGCCGCATATCAGGCAGTGGATTTTGATGACCTGATCCGGATTCCCGCGCAATTGCTCGAAAGCAACGAAGAGGTTCGTACGCGTTGGCAGAACCGCGTACGCTATTTGCTGGTGGATGAATATCAGGATACCAACGCTTGTCAGTATCGGTTGGTGCAACTGCTGTCTGGGGACCGGGCCATGTTTACGGCAGTGGGGGACGATGACCAGGCGATTTACGCGTGGCGCGGCGCCACCATGGAAAACCTGGCCAAGCTCACGACGGATTATCCGCAACTCAAGCTGATCAAGCTCGAGCAAAACTATCGCTCCGTGCAGCGTATTTTGGCGGCTGCCAATACGGTGATTGCAAAGAACCCCAAACTGTTCGAAAAGAAACTCTGGTCGGATTTGGGGGTGGGCGAGCCCATCGTGGTGTCCGCCATGGACAACGACGAGCACGAGGCGCAATCCGTCGCGATGAAGATCTCGGCCTCTCGTTTTGAGCGCCAGGCGCAGTGGAAAGATTTTGCCATCCTGTATCGCGGCAATCACCAGTCGCGCATCCTGGAGCAGGCATTACGCAATCTGAAAATTCCATACACAATTGCAGGCGGTCAGAGTTTCTTTGACAAGGCAGAGATCCGCGATGTTCTGGCTTATCTGCGCCTGGTGGCCAATGATGACGATGATCCCGCGTTTATTCGCGCGGCGACCACGCCCAAGCGTGGCATCGGGCAGGCCACCCTACAGGTGCTGGGCCAGTACGCGGCGCAACGCGAGGTGTCACTGCTGGCCGCTGCGGCCGAGTCCGGCCTGGAAAGCCTGTTGCAGCCTCGTCAACTCGAGTCGCTACGTACATTTGCCGAATACATTCGCCGTCTTCAATGGCGTGCAGGTCGTGGGCGCACAGACGGACAGGGTTCTCCGGAACCCGCTGGCGCCATCCTGGACGATATGCTGGGGGCGATTCAGTACGAGCGTTATTTGTACGACACGCTAGAAGAAAAACCCGCACAGACGCGCTGGGAAAATGTGCTGGAGCTCACCGGTTGGCTCAAACGCAAAGCTGACGAAGACGGCATGTCATTGTTTGACCTAGTGCAACACGTGGCGCTGATCACCATGCTGGAGCGTGGCGACGAAGAAGAGCCCGACGCGGTCAAGATGTCGACCCTGCACGCATCCAAGGGCCTGGAATATCCGCACGTGTACCTGGCGGGTGTCGAAGAGGGGCTGTTGCCACATTTGGGCAAAGACGACGAGGATGGCGATCCCGCTCGCGCAGCGGAAAACCTGGCGACCCGTATTCAGGAAGAACGGCGCCTGATGTACGTCGGCATTACCCGGGCCCAGCGTAGTTTGAATTTAAGCTGGTGCAAAAAACGCCGCCGGGCACGCGAAGACCTCGTGCGCGAGCCGTCACGTTTTATCGAAGAAATGGGGCTGGGTGATGTGCGCGTCGAAGAAGACGAGGCCACGCGCGCGATGAGCCCCAAAGAGCGTCTGGGGATGCTGAAGGCACTGCTGAAAAAGTGATGCTCGCGTGCGGCATGGGGTACCCGCCACGCAAGCCTCGTTACGGTCGTGTCAAGCCAGTTGACGCAATAACAGTTCCCAGAATTTCACGCGCGTTTGCAAGGTCGAAATCAGGATGTATTCGTCCAGTGTATGGGCGCCGTTGCCATCGGCACCCAGCCCATCAAGGGTGGGCACGCCCATGGCCGACGTGAAGTTGGCATCGCTGCCGCCACCCGTCATAGGCGCCTCGGCCAGGTCAAAGCCTGCCTCGCGAGCATAGCCCTGCACCTTTGCCAACAGGGCGGCGGCCGCGTCCGTGCGCACCATGGGTGGCCGGTTCAGTGCGACATCAATGTCCAGTTCGACATCAGGGCCCACGGCGCACAGGTTACGCATGCGACGCAGTACGTCTTCGGCGGCACCCATATCGGGAACGCGAAAATCCACCACACAACGGCATTGCGCGGGAACGGTATTGGTCACCGTGCCGCCGGCAATCGTGCCTACGCTGACTGTCACGCCGCGTTCGTAGTCGGTCATGGCTTCGAGCGCCAGCACTTGGTGTGCCATCTCACGAATCGCGCTACGGCCTTTCTCGTGTTGCATACCGGCGTGGGCGGGACGGCCCTTGACGTTCAGGCGCAGCATGCCTGTGCCTTTACGTGCTGTGACGCAGCCGCCGCCGTCGGGGCGGGCGGGCTCACACACCAGGCCATATTTGGCGTTCGCAGCATAGCGCTCGATCGTAGCGCGAGACGCATGGCTGCCGGTTTCCTCATCGGGCACCATCAGAAAATCGACGGGCAATTGAGTGGAACCCGGTTCGACCAGCGCGGACAACGCGGTCAGGGCCAGGTAGATACCGCCCTTCATGTCGTAGCTGCCGGGACCATACAGGCGGTCGCCTTCGATGCGGCAGGGGTTCTCTTGCAACGTACCCACCGGGTGCACGGTATCCAAGTGCGCCAGTACCAAAATGCCTGGACGGCTATCGCCCGCTACGCGATTCGTAGCGTAGAGCAGCGGGCCAGTGTCGGGGCCCAGCGACGTCACTTCGACGGTGAGGCCGGCGGCTCGGGCGTGTGTGTCGACCAGGGCCGCCATCGCAGCGACGCCTTCGGGCGAGTTCGTGGGTGACTCGCAACGCACCCACGATTGGATGCCGGCAACCAGGGCTTCAGTGGCGGGTACGGACATGGTGATCTTCCAGGTAGGCAATAAATAATCGGGAAATCAGGCGACTTGTTGACCGGCCATCTTGGCCAATTCCTCGTTGCTGGGCAACTTGCCCTCGAACCACAGGCTGGCGCAGGCGGCGGACATCACGCGGCCGTCGTGGCCGATGCCCGGCACGACTTGCAATGTCCAGCCAAACGGGACGCCACGACGCTCGGCTTCGCGTTTGCCGGCTTCGAAATAGTGATGAGCGCGCGCAAAACGATGCGAGCCCTGACGTAAGGCGGCGGGCTCGGATGGCAGATTGGGGTCGTTGGTGGAAATGTCCTGGTCGCCTGCCAGAATGGTCATCGGGTAGGCCAACAGGCGCACCAAGTGATCCTCGGTAAGACCGACGCCATCCATTCCCTCCGGAAAGCGGTGTTCAAAGGTGGGTAGCGTGTACCAGCCCGGATTCCCTGCGGTGACCGCGCAGAATGGCGTATGGGCTTGGCTGCTCATCAGGCGATGGACAAACTGGCCGCCCGCCGAGTGCCCGAACAAATAGGCTTGCTCGACGTCTGTAACACCAGAGGCACGTAAATCGGCAAATACCCGCCCGACCAGGGCATAGGTCCAGCCATCGACGTGACGGGGATTGCCGCCGGGGCTGAACACGCGGCCATTGTTGTAGCTTTCTACGCCGGGCCAGATTTCATTGGAAAACGTGGGCGCCACAATCAATACGTTGTGCCTATCCGCGGCCGGGATCCAGAAGTCGCGATAGTCGTCGCCGTTGCGCAGCACGCCATGCTGCACGATGACGACGGGCCGATCGGCGGTATAGCCATACGGTCGGTACGTCTGCAGCGTGAAAGGGCGGTCGGCATTGCGGTCATCATCGATATAGGCAATGGCGTTACGACCCGCGTGGCCCAGTTCCTGGGCGATGCGGTCGGCATTGGAGAGTTCTGGCTTCATGGTGGACTAGGTGTTCAGGTGGCAGGCCGACCAATGGCCGGGCGCGATTTCTTTGAGTTCGGGCACTTCTTCGCGGCAACGCGCGGTGGCATGAGGGCAACGCGGATGAAAGGTGCATCCCGGAGGCGGGTTCAGCGGCGAGGGAATCTCACCTTGAATCGGTGTGAATTTCCGGCCGCGACGACTCACGTCGGGCACTTCGGCCAGCAGCGCGTGGGTGTACGGATGATTGGCACGCGCGAAAATCTCGGTCGCGGGCGCGCGTTCGACGATTTTGCCTAAGTACATAATGGCGACGCGGTCAGCGATATGCTTGACCACGCCTAAATCATGGCTGATGAACATATAGGTAAAACCGTGCTGCGCACGCAAGTCCATGAACAAGTTGATGACTTGTGCCTGGATCGAGACGTCGAGCGCGGCAACAGGTTCGTCGCACACGAGAAATTTGGGCGATACCATCAATGCCCGCGCGATACCGATGCGCTGACGCTGGCCCCCGGAAATCTGGTGCGGGAATCGGTCACGGTATTCGCGATCCAGCCCGACCTCGGACAAGGCACGATCAATGCGTTCGGGAATCTCGGCGATCGGCGCAAGTTTGTGTACTTTCAGGGCCTCGCCCAAAATCTGGCGTAGACGCTGGCGCGGGTTCAGCGAGGCTTGCGGATCCTGAAAGATCATTTGCACGCCCAGCGTATACGCCAAATGTTCAGCTCCCCGCAGATCTGCCGTCGACTGCCCTTGGTAAAGCAGTTGTCCTTCGGTCTGATGATGCAAGCCGGCGACGACGCGCCCCAGCGTCGACTTTCCACAGCCGGATTCGCCGACCAGGCCTAGCACTTCGCCGCGCGGAATGGACAGGTCAACGCCGTTGACAGCGTGTACGGTGCGGCGGTCGATGGGTTTGCCCGCCAGAGCCAGCAAGCGCTGGGCCAAGTCAGGACGTTGCTCGAAACGTTTGTGAACGTTGCGCAGCTCGATAACAGGGGAGTCTTGCGGGGTCATGCGGATGCGGTCTCGCGGGCGATCGGGGCGTAACAGCGGAAGCTGCGCGGGCCTTCTTGTAGAACAGAGGGAGCTTGCTCGGCGCAACGTGTAATGGCGTTGGGACAACGTGGGCGGAAGGCACAGCCTACGGGCCGACCGGCCAGACTAGGCGCCATGCCGTCAATCTGATGCAGGCGTGAACCGGGTGCACTATTGGCGGGCATGGAGTCCAGCAGCCCTTTGGTATAGGGGTGGCGCGGCGCGTCGAGTATCTGATTCACCGGACCGGCTTCGACAATCCGGCCGGCATACATCACGGCAACATGGTCCGCCAGCTCGGCGACCACGCCCAGATCATGCGTGATCCAGATCAAGGCGGTGTTGTGTTGGCGGCAGATTTCCTGCATGCGATACAGGATCTGTCCTTGAATCGTCACGTCCAGCGCGGTGGTGGGCTCGTCGCAAATAATCAGGTCAGGCTTATTCAGCATGGCGATGGCAATCGCCACACGTTGACGCATCCCGCCCGAAAATTCGTGCGGATAGCTGTCCAGCCGCTTTTCGGGCGAGGGGATGCCCACCATGGCCAGCGCTTCGCGGCAGCGTTCACGCGCTTGGGCGACAGGTACGTTTTCATGCGTGAGGATGGCTTCCATCATCTGTTCGCCAATCTGCAACACCGGGTTCAGTGTCATCAGCGGATCTTGAAAGATCATGGCGATGCGGTTGCCGCGTAGACGGCGCATGCCTTCTTCGTCGAGCTTGCGCAGATCCTGGCCTTTGAATTGAATCTCGCCGGATACGATCTCACCCGGTGGGTCGATCAAGCCCAGCAATGAAAAGCCCGTGACAGACTTGCCCGATCCCGATTCGCCAACCAGACCCAGAATCTCGCCACGTCGTACAGTCAGATCTACGCCATCGACGGCCGGCCAGGCGCCGGCTTCTGTGTGAAAAGCGGTACGCAATCCGCGCACCTGAAGGAGGATTTCGTTCATGCTCGTCGCGGGTCCAGGGCTTCGCGCAGGCGGTCGCCCACGATATTGATAGTCAAGATCAACAGCAGCAGTGCTACCCCCGGGAACATACTGATCCAGTAGTCGCCCGAGAGCAGATACTGGAATCCATTCGCAATCAGCAAGCCCAGCGAGGGCTCTGTGATGGGTACGCCCACGCCCAGAAACGATAGTGTGGCTTCGAGCGCGATGGCGGTGGCGATCTGAATCGTCGCAAACACCATGACAGGTCCCAGACAGTTGGGCAGCAGGTGATAGACCATGATACGCCACGCGGGAAAGCCCAGATTCGCAGCCGCCTCGACGTACTCCTTGCGGCGTTCCTGCAAGGCGCGACTACGCATGATGCGAGCATAGTGCGCCCACTGCACCACGACCAATGCGAGGATGACCTTGTCAACACCACGGCCCATCATGGCCAGCAGCACCAGGGCCACGAGAATGGTGGGAAAGCCCAGGATGAAATCGACGATACGCATAATCAGCGTGTCAACGAAGCCACCCACGTAGGCGGCAACCAGTCCGGCCATGCTGCCGATGGCGGTGGACAGCGCCACCGCCGTCAGACCCACCATCAGGCTGATGCGCAAGCCATACAGAATGGCACTGAGCATGTCGCGACCTTGATCATCGGTACCCAGCAGATAGACCACGCCGTCCATTGATGTTGAGCGTGGAGGCAGGCGGCCATCCAGCAGGTTCAGGTTTGCGAGATCGTAGGGGTTTTGCGGCGCAAAATACGGCGCGACCAGTATCAGTACGATCAGCACGGCCAGCGCAATGGCAGAGCCTATGACGGTAGGGCGGCTACGCAGTTTTTTCAGAATGGCGACGCGTTGTGGCGTGTCATCCAGTGGCTGGATGGTGCGCGTGCGGCTGTTTGGAGTCGGATAAGCCATGGCGTTAATGCGAGGGGGCAACAAGTTGCACGCGCGGGTCGAGCGTGGCATACAAAATATCGACAACAAAATTGACGATAACGAAGATCAGCGTGACCAGCATCACGTAGGCTACGACGACAGGGCGATCCAGTTGGTAGACGCTATCGATCAGCAGCTTGCCCATGCCGGGCCAGGCGAACACGGTTTCGGTGATGGTGGAGTAGGCGATCAAGCTGCCGAATTCCATCCCGACCACCGTGACCACGGGGATCAGGATATTGCGCAGGATGTGCCGGCGCACAATACGCCCGGGCCGTACCCCTTTGGCACGGGCGAATTTCACATATTCTTGTGTTTGGGCCTCGGCCACGCCGGTGGCGGTCAGACGCAGTACCAGGGCGATATTGGCCAGCGCCAGGTTGATGGCAGGCATGATCACATGCGACCAGCCGTCCAGGGTCAGGATCGAGAGCGGTACCCCCAGCACGCTGACCGTATCGCCGCGTCCGGAGGCAGGCAGCCAGCCGAGCCAGACCGCAAACAGCAGAATCAGCATCATGCCTTGCCAGAAATTGGGCAGCGAAAAACCCAGGATCGACGAAGCCATGATGCCGCGGCCCAATGGGCGCTCGCGATACAGGCCCGCGACCAGGCCAAGCGGAATACCGATCACACAGGTCAGCGTGATGGCGACCACAACCAATTCGAAGGTGGCCGGCATACGTTGCACGATGAGTTCGACGGCAGGAATGCCGTGCACGAAAGACGTGCCCAGATCACCATGCAATGCACGCCCGAGAAAGGTGAAATATTGCTGCCAAACGGGTTGGTCCAGCCCCAGGCGGGCGATGGTGGCGGCACGCGCCTCCACGGTGGCTTCGGGGCTGACCAGCAACTCGATCGGGTCTCCCACGGCATAGACCGCGAAAAAAACCACGACCGATACGGCCAGCAGGACAAACAGGCTTTGGATCAACCTGCGCAGGGTAAACAGAACCACTTTATGCGTTCCTCGGGGCTTGCAAAAATACGGCTGACACGATGCCAGTACTAGGGAGCAGATTTCACTGATGTTGCGAGAGTGTACTGGTCTGCGCGTCCTTCGTAGCTTAGCCCCTTGCGGAATGCCCAGATGCTGCTCTCGAAATGCAGGGGAATGGCGGGTAGATCGGCCAGCGTGAGCGTCAGTGCTTGTTGCAACAGTTTTTCGCGCTGGGCATCATCGACGGTGGTGACCGCCTGACGGAATATTCGATCCAGTTCCGGGTTAGCGTAGCGCCCGTAGTTGCTCGTGCCCATGCCCAGTTCAGGTGCAAACGACGTTACCCAGTACTGGAGAAAAGACGAAGCTTCTCCCGTTTCCGAGGACCAACCCCCCATGGCGAAGCTGAACTCGCGCTTGGCCCGTTTGGGGAAATACACCGAGCGGGTCATGGCGTCGACATTCGCCTTGATCCCCACGCGTGACAGATACTGCGCCACGGCCTGAGTGATCTGGCCATCATTGATGTAGCGGTCGTTGGTGGACGACAGCGTCATCTCGAAACCATTTGGATAGCCGGCCTCAGCCAACAGTTTCTTTGCCCCTTCGGGGTCGTAGGTCAGTTGCGGTGGGTTGGGCAGCGTGCCAAACATGCCGTCGGGCAAGAATTGATTCGCCGGCAGCGCCATGCCGTCCATGATCCGATCAACAATCGTCTTGCGGTCAATCGCCATGCTGATCGCACGCCGCACGCGCACATCCTGCAAGGGATTTTTGCCGTTTTCGGCTTTCACTAGCGGGCTGACATCGCGACCCACGTCCGGCTGGAAGTACACCACGCGCACCGATGGCGTCACAACATAGTCAAAGCCCGGGGTATTTTTAATGCGTTGCACATCGCGGGCAGCCGGACTTTCGACGACATCAAAGTCTCCGGCCAGCAAGCCCGTCAGCCGCGGGCCGGCGTTCGGTACGGGCACGAAACGCACGTTGGTCCATTCGGGCTTGTCGCCCCAGTAGCCATCATTGCGTTCGAGCTCAATGCCGTTACCTTTAACGTAGGACTTCAGCTTGTAAGGGCCAGTGCCGATCGCATTTTTGCCATTATTGAAGTCGGCGACCTTGGGCCAGGCGCCGGTGACACCGCATTTTTTTTCCAGATCAAACGTAATGGGGCCGTGCTCGGCGATGCCATTCCAAATGATGCCCATACGCGTCAGATCATTGGGCAGTAAAGGATAGGGCTTGTGCGTCTTGATGATCAGCGTCTGCGCATCCGGCGCCTGGACACTGGAAAATTTTTGTACGACCGCGGCATACGAGCCCGCAATCGACTCTTCATTATTCATGGCGCGGCAGAACGTGAAAATCACATCTTCCGGCGTTAACGGCTGGCCATTCGAAAACTTCACCCCTTCTTGCAGCTTGAACTCCCACGTGGTGTCGTCCAGCGTTTTCCACGAGGCGGCCAAGCCCGGGACTAGGCTCATCTTGGCATCTTGCGCGGTCAGTGTCTCGAAAATCTGCGAAGCCATGGCGTTGTTCGGCGTGGCTTGGTGATAGTGCGGATCGATAGCCGTGGGCTCCGAGGCCAGTGCAATGGTCAGGGATTCGGCGTGCGCGCCGGCAGCCAGGCCGAGCAATGCGACCAAGGCAGTTATGCGAAAGCGAGAGGCGATCATAGGGAGTCTCTAAAGCGGATTCTAGGGAGCGAGCATTCAAGCGATCGGTTGAGCCAGGCGCATGACCGTCACGCCAGGGCGGACGTTGGCCAGGGACGGCATGATCAATACGCAGTTGTCAAAAGGCGTGCTAAACGGTTCGCCGTCGTTCCAACCCAGCAACGTACCTGCCTCAGGCAGTTTTTCCAGTCCCTGCCAGGGCTGGGCAAAACGCACATTTTCGCTTTTTGCCGCGATCGCATGTGTGACGCGCAAGGCTTCTTGAGTGGGCGCATTGGGGGCAAACCAGCCTGCGGGGAGATCGCCGCGATCGACGATGCCCGCGGTAACCAGGAATCGAGCCATCTGATCTTCTGCGACGGTACGCGCTTGCGGATCGCCATGAAAGCCGCATTCGATCAGCAACGAGCGGGTGCCGTTGTCGCCATCTTGTCCAAAACGGCCATAGTCGCGCATGCGCACACCGGCCGCATGGCCTGCGTCAGCGATGATGTTTGCCGGGTTGCCGAGCTGCAGGGCCAGTTCAATGTTACGGGGTTGTATGCCGGTCAGTTGCAATGGCACATCCGAGTTGCTCATCGAATGGAAATCCAATAGCCAGTCAGCCTGCGCGACCCAAGGTTGCAGGGCTGCGGCGCGACGTCGTTCCTGAGTTGTTGGCTCCGCGAGCTTGTCCTGGCTCCAGACCCGATTCATGTCTTCGTCCACGTATCGGGCCGGCAGGTAGTTGGCCGCATCAAATCGATCAAAGGCCGCCAAATTACAGAATGCCAGCGTCAATTTGCCGGAACCGGGCCGCACGCTGCTGGCTAGCAGCGTTTTCAGCGCCCAGGCGCCACATAGCTCATTGCCGTGGATCAGGGCAGTCAGCATGACGTGCTTGCCAGGGACACCGGAATCAAAGTGCCACACGCCCGGGGTGTCGGTGTTGCCTACACGTTCCATGGACAAGTCAGGGCAAGGGAGCGTAAACGGGCGTAGCGCGGCGGCAGAGTCAGGCGTGGACATAAGGGCTTCGCATGTGAAAGTTTCGCAAGAGGACGACACGAAGGGGAAGCATGACGCCGACACACGTACGATTCCACCCGTGCTTACGAGGGGCGTACGCCGTGCAAAATAGCCGGCTCAGTGCCAGGATCACAGTTTTCCCCCTGGAATTCACCGCAGGCCTGAGGCTCGCGCGGCACTAATTCTTATCAGACGCAGATTCTAGGAGTCAGTGAGCTTTCTCGACAATTAGAATATTTGCCATGGCATTTGCTTTTTTGGCAAAGCTTGAGGTGCAATACCCGGCAACCTTGGTGGGTTGATACACCGATCAGAGCGTAGGAACAACGGATTATGCATGGCATTGCATTGAGGTATTTCGTCGAAGTCGCCGAGGCAGGCAGCTTGAGTGGTGCGTCCAAACAATTGCACGTAGCGGTATCGGCGATCAGTCGGCAAATTGCCGGGCTCGAACAAGAGGTGGGTGCTTCGCTGTTCGAGAGGGCACCGCGCGGGATGGTCCTGAGCGAGGCTGGGCGCCTGCTGCTTGCCCATGCACGGCGCACACAGTTGGAGTCCGAAGAGGTGTTGCGACAGATCTCGGGCTTACAGGATGCGCCGCATGACGAGATTCGGGTGGGGGCGTCAGAAGGCCCCGCGCAAGGTTTCTTGCCTGTGGCGATGGTGGACTTTCGTCAACAATATCCACGTACCCGTTTTACGCTGGACGTGCTGACTCCGCCCGAAGCCATGCAGCGCATCGCCAATGGCGATATCGACGTGTCGGTATCTTTCAATGTTGAACCTGCCCAAGGCGTCAAGGTACTGCACTCGTGGCGAGCCCCCGTTTACGCGATCATGGCGCGTAACCATCCTTTGGCCGAGCGTAGTTCACTGCAACTGGATGAGGTCTTGGCCTATCCCTTGGCCCTGACCGACGACAAAAGCACAGCACGGCGTCTGCTGAACCGCAGCTGTGCGCTCGGGGGGGTGTCATTGCATGCGGCATTGGTGTCCAACTACTCACCTTCTCTGCATGGGTTCGTGCGTCATTCCAACGCGGTGATGTTTGCGGGATACATCTCGGTCGCCTGGCGCCTGGCGCAAGACGGCTTGGTCGCACGACCGGTCATTAGTGCCGAACTGCAGTCGCGAAATTTGCAGATTCAGACTATGGAAGGCCGACTACTCCCGACGGGCGTCTCGCGCTTCATCCGACACCTCAAAGTTCGCATTGATGCGCTGGAGGCGACATTGGAATAACCCCTCGGTGCCCGATATGATCAGGGAAGGGATTGCGGTGCCTGGCAGACCCACCTCGATGGCGCCAGACACCGCGTAAACAGAGCGCTTACTTGCCCGCCGCCGGATGGACCGACATGGCCAGCGTGTACTGGTCGCGGCGACCTTCGTAGCTCAGACCCTTGCGAAACGCCCAGATACTGCTTTCTAGGTGCAGCGGAATCAGAGGCACGTTATCTAGCGCGATCTGC
The DNA here is from genome assembly GCF_054779135.1 of Bordetella tumulicola. Classification (NCBI taxonomy): domain Bacteria; kingdom Pseudomonadati; phylum Pseudomonadota; class Betaproteobacteria; order Burkholderiales; family Alcaligenaceae; genus Bordetella; species Bordetella tumulicola. The sequence goes on from NZ_BAAGYU010000010.1 coordinate 417,056, forward strand.
GTGGCTTGCTCCAGCAATTGTTTGCGCTTTTCGGGGTCGATCGTGACGATGGCCTGCTCATAAACCTTGTCAAAGTCAGCGTTCGAGAACCCGCCGTAGTTGCTGGTGCCCAGGCTGCGTGCCGAATCCAGCGATGCCACCCACAATTGGAACAGCGCCGAGGCTTCGCCGGTTTCCGAGGGCCAACCGCCCATGGCAAAACTGAATTCACGCTTGGCGCGCTTGGGGAAATAGATCGACGCCGTCATGGCATCCACATGAGTCTTGATGCCGATGCGCGACAGGTATTGCGCTACGGCTTGCGTGACCTGGCCGTCATTGACATAACGGTTGTTGGTGGATGACAAGGTCAGCTCAAAACCATCTGGGTAACCGGCTTCGGCCAGGAGTTTCTTGGCGCCTTCAGGATCGTATTTGATCTCGGGCGCTTTGGGCAGTGCGCCAAACATGCCGTCAGCCATGTATTGGTAAGCCGGCGTGGCCAAGCCGTCCATGATGCGCTCATTGATGGTTTTCCGGTCGATGGCCATGTTGATGGCTTGACGCACGCGCAAGTCTTGCAGCGGGTTCTTGCCGTCGGCGCTTTTGACGAAAGGACTCGGATTGCGGCCGACGTCGGGTTGGAAGAACACCAGTCGGGTCGACGGTTTCGAGACAAAACCGTAATCGCTGTTGTCTTTCAGACGCGGCAGATCACGCGCTGCCGGGTTTTCGATCACATCAAAATCGCCCGACAGCAGGCCGGTCAGACGCGGGCCTGCGTTGGGCACCGGCACAAATTTCACGGTTTGCCAGTGCGGCTTGTCGCCCCAATAGCCTTCGTTGCGTTCCAGCTCGATACCGGTGCCCTTGACGTAGGACTTCAGTTTGTACGGGCCGGTGCCGATCGCGTCTTTACCGTTATTGAAGTCCGCCACTGTCGGCCAGGCTCCGGTGACGCCGCAACCTTCTTTGGGGGCAAATTTCAGCGGACCGTGCTCAACAATGCCATTCCAGATGACGGGCAGCTGGCGGGCCAACTCGGCCGGCATCAACGGGAAAGGTTCCTTCGTTTTCAGAATGATCGTGTGATCGTCAGGCGTTTGCACGTCCGTCAACAGTTTGGTGACCGTCATGTACGACTGAGAGACGTTGGTCTCGTTATTCAGCGTGCGGCATATGGAAAACAGGACGTCTTGCGAGGTAAACGGCTGGCCGTTCGAGAACTTCACGCCCTCGCGCAGCTTCAGTTCCCAGGTCAAATCGTCCAGGTTTTTCCACGAGGTGGCCAAGCCCGGAATGAGCTCCATATCGGCATTGCGATTGATCAGCGAGTCGTAGACGTGCGCGGCAAACGCATCATTCTGAGTTTGCTTGTGATAATGCGGATCGGCAGAGGTAGGCTCCGACGACAAGGCAATCGTCAGAGACTGGGCCAAGACGGTCGGCGCGACGGCAAGGCCGGCGCTGGCCGCCAGCAGGGCCAGAGAAGTACGCAAATTCATGAAGAGCTCCGAATCGGCAAATGACTGCACTACAGTGAGCAGGGTGCCTAAAGTAGTAATCAATCGTTGCAAGGGGGCGATTATCGGGAGCGGCTTCGTGCGTTGTCAATGCGCACCACCTTCAAATGATGGTCGGGTAATCCCGGTTGCTTTGGCCAAAAACAACAAGGCGCCGCTCCCCGCTTCGGGGTGCGGCGCCTTGGGGCGCATGATGTTACACAGCTGGGTTATGCGGCCTTATAGCCACGCTGCGTTCGGCAAAAGTATTGTTCGGCGGACTGCATCGCCACATCGTGGCACGCGTGCGAAAACGTTTGCGGGCAGCTGGTAAAGCCAGCGGTGTGTCATGGCAAGCAGGCAAATCTATTGCCGCCGGCCCTTTTCAGGGGTGGGCGGCAAGTTGCCTGCTGATTACCACTGCGAGCCGGTGTAGTGCGAGCTGGCGGCGCGGGCGCGGTTCATGGCGTCGAAAACTTCAGCGACATAGTCCGCAAAGGCACCCACAGCGTGGGAGATCGCAGCGCCGGCTTTCTTGAGCGCGACTTGCGGTTGGGCATTCTGTTGGCTTTCCATTGCGCCGCGGAGCAGGTCACGTTCCAGCGCATCGGTCAGGCGGGTATTTTGGTTCAGGGTCAAAGTAGTCATGGTTTTTTCCAGTCCGTTTCGTCATGGGGTAAACCATTATAGGGATAACCCTATGTGCAATGCAACATAAACCTGTGGATAAGTTGTAACGAGGTTATTTGTGGTGATTGCGCAACTGTCGGGCGGCGTCGGCCAGCTCGCCGGCTGTCATGCCGATGGGGCCAACGCCGGCTGCAACCAGGGCGTCAGCGGCCGCCCCGTGCAGCCAGACCGCACCCGGTACGGCTTGATCCAGTTCGATACCCTGGGCGATCAGGCTTCCCAGCATGCCGGCCAGCACATCACCCGTGCCGGCCGTCGCCAAGCCAGGATTGCCGCTGGTGTTGATCGAGCACTGACCATCGGGGCGGCAAACCAGTGTGCCCGCCCCTTTCAGGACTATCCAGGCGGCATGTCGCTGGGCGAGCGCACAGGCCGCGCGCTGGCGGTCGGCTTGGATTTCGCGAGGAGTGCAACTCAGCAATCGAGCCGCCTCGGCGGGGTGTGGGGTCAATATGACGGGACCGGGGCCCCAAGCCGGCAAATGGCCATTGGCCAGCAGATTCAGCCCATCGGCATCCAGCACCAGTGGGACATTGCCGCGCTCGGCGAACACGGAGCGAAGCGCCGTTAATGCCTGAGCGCCGGTACCTAGTCCACAGCCGGCCACCCAAGCGTCGACCGGGAGTGCGGCCTGGAACAGCGCAGTGGCGCTACGCAGCATCAACTCGGGTTGCAGCAGATCGCACGCCATCGGGCAATCTTGCTGTGCAAAACCAACCAAGACCTTGCCCGCGCCGATTTTCAGGGCCGCGCGTCCCGCCAGCAACGTTGCACCCGCCATGCCGGGACCGCCGCCTACGACGGCGACCGTGCCAAATGTGCCTTTGTGAGAGTCACGCGGGCGCGCGGCAAACAACGCCGGCAGTTCCTGGGGGCGGATCGGAGTGGCGGGATGATCGGTCATCGTCTACCACCTCGACTTAGTCCGCCAAGATCTTGCCGGCCAATCGGATTTGCCCTTGCCGATATTCCTGTCGCAGCGTCGCAATGATCTCGCCCGCCGGGCGCACGTTGTCGATGCCGCCAACGCCTTGGCCTGCCCCCCAGATGTCCTTCCAGGGTTTGACCCGCCCCGATCCAAACACAGACGATCCCGTATCGGGGTCGGGCAGATTCGCAGGGTCCAACCCGGCCGCCGCAATGCTGGCCTTGAGATAGTTGCCCGGAATGCCGGTAAAGAACGGGGTGTACAAGATATCGGACGCGCTGGCATCGACAATGGCTTGTTTATAGCCCTCTGGAGCGTTGGCTTCGGCGCTCGCAATAAAGCGCGTACCCATGTAAGCAAAGTCGGCCCCCATTGCCAGCGCGGCCAGGATGCCCGAGCCGGACGTGATCGCGCCGGACAAAATAATCGGGCCGTCATAAATACGCCGGACCTCCGACAACAGGGCGAAGGGGCTGAGCGTGCCTGCATGGCCACCGGCGCCCGCACACACCAGAATCAGGCCATCGACGCCCGCCTCCAGGGCTTTTTCGGCATGGCGAACGGTCGTCACGTCATGGAAGACCTTGCCGCCCCATGCGTGAACGCCAGCCACCAAATCGCCCGGCGCGCGCAAGCTGGTGATGATGAACGGCACTCGGTGTTTCCCGCAGATTTCCAGGTCGTGCTCAAGGCGGTCATTCGTCTTGTGAATGATCTGATTCACCGCAAATGGCGCAACGATGGCCGACGGGTTTGTCTGACGGTGGTCGGCCAGGCCCGCCTGCACTTCGGACAGCCAATCGTCCAGCAAAGTCTGCGGGCGCGCATTCAGCGCGGGGAATGACCCCATCACACCATTAATGCATTGCGCGATCACCAGTTTTGGATTCGACACAATGAACATGGGCGAGCAAATGACCGGCAACGTCATCTGCGCGTAAAGCTGATTGACCAGGGGGTGATGCTGGACGTCGTCGCGTGCGTTCATGATCAGAGGTGAAAGAGTTGAAGGGAATCAAAACTCGTGTTTATAATTATCTACCGGCTGTCCGGTAATTAATCATCTTTCATTTAACGGTATGCGTTGCCGGCCTGTCAATGCAGGTTTACGGATGTGTTCCGCCACAGTAGATTCAGATGCCCACCCGCTCACCTCCCGCCAAACGGCCCCGCGCGGGTCGGCCACCGACAATGGCCGCTCCGCGAGAACGCATCCTCGAAGAGGCCGCGCGGCTATTCGCTCGGTGCGGTTACGAAAGCAGCTCCGTCGCCGATCTGGCGGCGGCGATTGGCGTGTCCAAGGCGGCCATCTATCACTACTACACCACCAAGCAGGATATCTACGATGCCATCATCCTGGATGTACTTGCCGGCCTGACGGCGGCGGTATCACACGCGGTGGCACAGGCTACGACGGCGCCCGAGCGGTTACGCCAGTTCATGGCGGCCCATGCACGCTATTTTGAAAGCCATCATGCGCAGTTTGTCACGATGCTGATCGGCTATTCAGGTATGGCCATCACCGAGCGCGAAGATGCCGCCCGTTTGCGTGATGACTACGAGCAACGGCTGCGTCGCATCATTGCCGACGGTATCGCGAACGGTGAATTTCGTGCACTGGACGTCGCGGCAACCGGCCGCGCGGTGTTATCCATGCTGAACTGGATGGCGCGCTGGTATCAACCTGGCGGCGCTCAGACTGCCGAAGCCATCGTCGCAGGCTATTTTGATCTGCTGGTGGGGGGAATGTGCGTCCCCGCTTCTCATCCCCCCAATTATCCCCATTTACGCTAATAGACCCCACCATGGCTCTCGATACTGAAACCTTGAACTTATTGCTGGATGCGGTACGTCGCTTCGTGACCGAGCGGCTCGTCCCTGCCGAAGACGCCTTAGCCCACAGTGGTGAAATTCCCGCCGATATCGTTGCCGAAATGCGCGACTTGGGCCTGTTCGGTTTGTCCATCTCCCCCGATCACGGCGGTCTGGGTCTGACCATGGAAGAAGAGGTGCGCGTGGTGTTCGAGCTGGGCCAGACGTCGCCCGCCTTTCGTTCGCTGGCCGGCACCAACATCGGTATTGGTTCACAGTCGATTGTGCTGGCGGGGACGGACGAGCAGCGCAGCCATTATTTGCCGAAGCTGGCCAGCGGCGAGTTGATCGGGTCATTCGCCCTGACGGAGCCAGACGCCGGTTCGGACGCTATATCGCTGCGAACCACGGCCGTGCGTGATGGCGATCACTATATTATTAATGGCACCAAGCGCTTTATTACCAATGCCCCGATCGCCGGCTTATTCTCGGTAATGGCGCGCACGGCACCGGAACGCAAAGCGTCATCCATCTCATGTTTTCTGGTCGACGCGGGTACGTCAGGCGTGACCTTGGGCAAGCCTGATAAAAAAATGGGCCAGGCCGGCGCGCTCACGTGCGATGTGATTTTTGACAATTGCCGCGTGCCGGCTTCTGCCCTGTTAGGTGGCGAAGAAGGCAACGGCTTCCGTACCGCCATGCGTGTGCTGGACAAGGGGCGTTTGCACATCTCGGCCCTATGCGTGGGGATTGCCGAGCGCTTGATTCGTGATGCTGTCCAATACGCCACGCAGCGCAAGCAATTCGGTCAGCCCATTTCCGAGTTTCAGTTGATTCAAGCCATGATCGCCGATAGTCAGGCCGAGCTGTACGCCTCGCGATGTATGGTGCTGGACGCCGCCCGCAAGCGGGATCGCGGTGAAAACACAACGCTCGAGGCCGCTTGCTGCAAACTCTACGTCACCGAAATGGTGGGCCGAGTGGCCGATCGTGCCGTGCAGATCCATGGTGGTGCTGGATACATTTCCGAATACGCCGTCGAACGCTTCTATCGCGACGTTCGCCTGTTCCGTATCTTTGAGGGCACGTCGCAAATCCAACAGTTGGTCATCGCGCGAGAAACAATCAAGGCCTATTCGTGATGCGTATCCGGTGATGCGCGCGGTTCATGTGCGAAATGCGCACATGGACGTGCGGAAAACGGAATACGTCGCGACCGCGGCAAGGGCTAATATCTAAAGGTTTTACCTCTGACCGCTTGATCACGCAGCTACTGCATCTACCTATCGTCAACATGTCACAACGACCCGCCCCGCTGACCGGCATTCGCGTACTGGATTTGACTCGCGTATTGGCCGGCCCCTGGTGCACTCAGAATCTCGCTGATCTGGGTGCTGAAGTCATCAAAATCGAACGCCCGGGCTCGGGCGACGATACCCGAGCCTGGGGCCCCCCCTATCTGAAGGACGGTGAGGGCGTCGACACTACCGAGGCTGCCTATTACCTGAGCGCCAACCGCAACAAGTACTCGGTCGCGCTAGACATTGCTTCGCCGCGTGGGGCGGAGGTCGTGCGCCAATTGGCCCGTCAAAGCGATATCCTGGTCGAGAACTTCAAGGTCGGCGGCCTGCGTAAATACGGTCTGGACTACGAGAGCCTGAAGGCCGAGAACCCGGGCCTGATTTACTGCTCGATCACCGGTTTTGGCCAGACGGGACCCTATGCCAGTCGTCCTGGCTACGACTTCATGATCCAGGGGATGGGTGGCTTGATGAGCCTGACCGGCGAGCGCGACGACCTGCCTGGCGGCGGGCCGCAAAAAGCCGGTGTGGCCGTGGCCGACCTCATGACAGGTATGTATTCCACCGTCGGTATCCTGGCCGCCTTGCACGAGCGCGGCCGCAGCGGCCTGGGTCAGCATATCGACATGGCGTTGCTGGATTGCCAAGTCGCCATGATGGCCAATCAGAACCTGAACTATATGACCTCGGGCAAGGTCCCCCAACGCGCGGGTAACGCCCACCAGAACTTGGTGCCGTATCAAGTCTTTGCTGCCAACGATGGCCATTTGATCGTGGCCGTGGGTAACGATAGCCAGTTTCGCAATTACTGCCGCGTGATTGGTACCCCTGAACTCGCCGAAGACCTCCGTTTCTCCACCAATCCGCAACGCGTACAGAATCGCGAGACCTTGGTGCCCTTGCTCGCCGATCGTATGGCGACGGGAAAGCGTGACCATTGGTTGGCAGAGCTAGAGGCCGCCGGTGTCCCAGCGGGTCCCATCAATACCCTGGATCAGGTGTACGAGGATCCACACGTTCAATTCCGGCAGATGCGGCGGGAGTTGCCTCACCCCACCGCGGGGGCGGCACCTATTGCCGCCAGTCCGTTGAAATTCTCGGACAGCCCAGTGCAGTACCAGCGTCCCGCACCCCTATTGGGACAACACACGCAGCAAGTATTGTCGGAAAAGCTGGGCTTGTCCGACGCAGAGATTCAGGCGCTGATGGCGGGCTAGTCATTCTTCGCGCCGTCTCGTAAAGCAAAAAGTACAGGAGCAGACTCGATGACAATTGATATTCAGACGATCGCTATCGTCGGTGCCGGCGCCATGGGCCGTGGCATCGCGCAAATCGCTGCGCAAGCGGGTGTACTGGTACGCCTATACGACACGAATGCCGATGCCGTGGCCGCCGCGCGCGAGTCCCTGCGTCAGCTCTGGGACAAGCTCTCTCAAAAGGGCAAGCTCACGGCCGAGCAGGCCGACGCCGCGCTGGCACGTGTGCAGCCCGCCGGCAGTCTGCAGGACTTGGCAGACTGCCAATTGGTCATCGAAGCGATTGTCGAACGGTTGGATATCAAGCGCGATCTGTTCTCGCAACTTGAAGCCATCGTCAGTGCCGACTGTATTTTGGCTTCCAATACCTCGTCACTGTCCATCACCGCGATTGCCGCGGCCTGCAAACAACCACAGCGCGTCGTCGGGTTTCACTTTTTTAATCCCGTTGCGTTGATGAAAGTGGTCGAAGTCATCGACGGATTGCGCAGTGATCCCACAGCGGGTGATGCATTGGCGGCGTTGGCGCGTCGTATGGGCCACACGCCTGTACGCGCCAAAGACATGCCGGGTTTTATCGTCAATCATGCTGGGCGTGGCATGAATATCGAGGGCCTGCGGGTGGCTCAAGAATCTGTGGCCTCGTTCTCGCAAATTGATGCGATCATGCGTGAGCAAGCGGGCTTTCGTATGGGTCCTTTTGAATTGATGGACCTGACTGCGCTGGACGTGTCGCATCCCGTCATGGAATCGATTTACCAGCAGTTCTACGACGAGCCACGTTTTCGTCCTTCGCCCATTACTGCCGTACGCTTGGCCGGTGGCCTCATTGGTCGTAAGGCAGGCGAGGGCTTTTACACCTATCCCGAGGGTCAAAAGCAGGTTCCGGTCGAGCCTCCCGTGCCAGCGGCTCAGGCCGGTCTGCAAGTCTGGATCAGCCCCGCCCACGCCGAGGGTAACGCACGCGCTCGTGTTTTGCTGCAAGCCTTGAGTGCCAGTATCGTTGACGTGGCCGAACCCCCCGAGCAGGCTTTGATTATCGTGACCCCTTTGGGTGAAGACGTGTCCACCTGCGCGGGTCAACAGCAGCTCGACGCGAGCCGTACAGTCGGCCTGGACACCCTGCATGCTCTGGAAACCGGCAAGCGCCGCACACTCATGCTGTCGCCCGCTACACAACCGGCCTGGCGCGACGCGGCCCATGCGCTGCTGGCCAGCGATGGTACGCCTGTCAGTGTGATTCAAGACTCCCCGGGTTTTGTCGCGCAACGCATCGTGGCTGCCATCATCAACGTGGCCTGCGACATCGCGCAGCAGGGCATCGCCACGCCGTCCGATATCGACCGTGCGGTGACGCTGGGCCTGGGCTATCCCGCTGGCCCGCTGGCGATGGGCGATGCACTAGGTGGCGCGCGTATCCTGGAGACGTTGCGCAATCTGCAGCGTGTCACGGGCGATATGCGATATCGCCCCAGCCTGTGGCTGCAGCGTCGTGTGCAGTTGGGCCTGTCGTTGCTGGCCGAGCCGCTGGCCTAAGGCAGCGTTTGCTGGTCGCGTCGTATCCGAATCGCGTCTTCGACCAGCGTCTCAAACTCGTCCACCAGGGGCGAGCGGGGACGGAATGTGGGTCGATACACCGTTAGCAGGTAATCCACGCTGATCGACAGCGGCCGCACGACAATGTCGGGGCCGGCGCTGTCCTGTGCGCTAAACGGGTTGATGATGGCGACGCCGAGCCCTTGCTTCACCATGGCACACACGCCTGCGCTGCTCGATGTTTCGATGCGCAGGATCCGCGTGACGTTCGCTTCGGCAAAGATCTGGTCGATGCGGCGCCGATAGGCGTCGTCATTCGGAAAATGGATACATTCGACGCCGTCGAAATCCTTGGGGTGCAGCACCGCCTTGCAAGTGAGCGGATGCGACTTGGGCAGAATGCAGACTTCTTGCCCGGCCGGCAGGGTGCGCGCGGCCACGTTTTCCACTGATGGGCCGGGTTCGGCCAGGCCCAGGTCGTAGTGCTGCCGCGCCAGGGCATCCATGATCTCCCTCTGCCCATTGGAATGAATGGTGAGTCGTACCCCCGGATGACGGGCCATAAACTCACGGCATACGGGCGGCAGCAGGGTTTGCGCATACGTCGTCAGGCAGATGATTTGTATGTGCCCCAGCGTGTGATCCTTGATCGCCGAGGCGGCGCGCAGGATCTGGTCCAGGCCCGCATAAGAGCGCAACACCTGCGAATGCAGTTCAGCGGCTTGTGCCGTGGGGCTCAGTGTGCGGCCCTGGCGGTTGAACAATTGCAGGCCCAGCGCACGTTCCAGGGCTTTGAGTTCGCGACTGATGGTGGGTTGCGAGGTGCGTAACAGTTCCGCCGAGCGCGTCACGCTTCCGGTCGTCATGACGGCGTGAAAAATCTCAATATGTCGAAGGCTTGCGGGCATCAGAGGGGCGTCGGAAATATATCAGAAGCGGAGGAAATGCGATGAATTTGATATTTTGAAGATGCATATCGTACATGCCATCATTCGTGGCGTCAGCGTGCGCCGTGAATACAACGTTACACGCCTTAGTTGCATAGGATGGAGACGAAATGGGAAAGCGTGTACTGGTTGCGGAATTTATGCACGAAACCAATACTTTCAGCGTTCAGCCGACTGGGCTTGCGGAATTCCAGGATGGCGCGCTGCGGTTTGACAACGAGATTCCTCGCGACTACCGAAATACGCACTCTTCGATGGGCGCGGCTTTCGAGGCGGCGGATACGTTCGGATGGACATTGGCCCACCCCGTGGTGGCTTCGGCCAATCCATCGGGTCGCGTCACCGACGAATTCTTCGATGATACCTGTAGCCGCATTCTCGATGCCGCCGGCCAGCTGGATGGCGTGTTGCTGCATCTGCATGGCGCCATGAGCGTCGCCAGCTACGATGATGGCGAGGGTGAGTTGCTCCAGCGGCTGCGCGGGCGCATCGGCGAACAGATTCCGGTGGTGGTCGTATTGGACCTGCATGCCACCGTGACGCAACAGATGGCTGACCACGCTAGCGCCCTGATCGCCTATCGTACCTATCCGCACATTGATCAATACGAACGCACTTGGCAGGGCGCACGGTTGCTGGCGCGCGCGATGGCCGGCGAGATCACCCCACGGGTGGCCCTGGCGCGCCGCCCCATTTTGTATGCGTTAGATGGCGGCCGCACGAACTCCGCGCCCATGATCGAATTGTTACGCCGTGCCGATGTTATCGAGGCCGACGGCCAAGCGCTGGTGGTCAGCATTCAGGCGGGTTTTTCGTCGGCGGATGTGCACGATATTGGTCCGTCGGTCGCGGTCACCATCGATGGCGATCTGGCCGCTGGCCAGGCTCTCGCCGAGCAACTGATGGATTACGTATGGCAAGAGCGCCATTATTCGACTATCCACTTTACCCCGATGGATGAGGCGCTTCGCCAGGCAGCCCAACCCGATAGTAGTGGCACGCCGTTGGTCATCTCCGACTATTCCGACAATCCGGGCGCCGGCGCCTATGGCGACAGTACGACGTTGCTCAAGGCGATGGTCGACGCCGACCTGCAGAACGTCGCGTTCTACGCGATCTGTGATCCTGAGGCGGCGCGCGAGGCTGCGGCTGCGGGGGTAGGCAGCACGATCACGTTACAGGTGGGCGGCAAGATCGATCCTGCGCAAGGTGGAGCACCGCTGGCGCTGACCGGTTACGTGGCTACCATCACGGATGGGCGATTTGTCGCTCATGGCCCCATGGGTGGGGGAGTGGCTCGCAACTACGGTCTGAGCATCGTATTCCGCGTCGGCGGTATCGACATCATTTTGATCAGCAACAACGGTCAAGCTACCGATCTGGGACAACTCACGTCATTGGGTATCGACCCTTCTCGCAAATCGACGGTCGCCGTGAAATCGATGCAACATTTCCGGGCGGCGTTCGAGCCCATCGCGCGCCAAGTGCTGGAAGTCGACGCTGGTGCGTTGTGCACCAAGGATTTCAAAGGCCGTCCATATCAACACGTTCGCCGTCCGATCTGGCCGCTGGATGATATCTAAAACTGAGAGGAATGCCTGACGAGACGAGCCGCGGCTATTCGCAATAGCAGTCGCGCAGCGTTGTCAGTGCGCCATGATCAATTCAAAAAATCAAGGGAAAACAAGCATGCAAAAACGCGTCAGAACTTTCTCGCTTGCACTGGCTGCCAGTCTGGTGTTGGTGGCGACCGCCGGGGCTGCCGAACAGCCGAAGACGATCAAGGCGGTCATGAGTGGCGCGCTGAACAATCTGGATCCTATTCAGACCACCGCTGACGCCACGCTGGTGCACGGGATGCTAGTCTACGACACGTTGTTCTCGTGGGACGAAAATCTGGTGGCCAAGCCCCAGATGGTCGATTCGTACACCGTCAGCGACGACAAGCTGACCTACACCTTTACGCTACGCGAAGGCCTGAAGTGGCACGATGGTCAGCCCGTCAAAGCTGAAGACTGTGTGGCCTCTCTCCAGCGTTGGTCGACGCGCGACACATTGGGCCAGCGCATCGCCGAGCTGACGTCTGACGTTTCCGTCGTCGATGGTCGTACGTTCCGTATCGTGCTCAAGGCACCGTTTGGCTACCTGTTGGACGCGCTGGCCAAGACTGGTAGCAACTGGCCGATCATGATGCCCAAGCGTCTGGCACAGACCAGTCCCTCTGAGCAAGTCCGCGAAGCGATCGGCTCGGGCCCATTCAAATTCGTGCGCGAAGAATGGGTGCCTGGCAGCAAGGCGGTCTATGTCAAGAACAACGATTATGTCCCCCGCGACGAGCCGGCCAGTGGTACCGCCGGTGGCAAAGTCGCCAAGGTGGATCGCGTTGAATGGATTGTGATGCCCGATCAGCAGACAGCGCAGGCGGCGCTGATGAATGGCGAGATCGATCTCATCGAAGCGCCTCAGGCTGATTTTATTCCCATGCTGAGTGGTACGCAGGGCGTAAAAGTCGAAACGACCGCGACCTTTGGGATCCAGGGCATCCTGCGCATGAACCACCTGCAGCCGCCGTTTGATAACGCCAAGGCGCGCCAGGGGCTCCAGGCACTGGTTAATCAGGAGACTTACCTGCGCGCGATCGTCGGTAATCCCGAGTTCTATCAAGTCTGCAATTCGATTTTCGTCTGCGGCTCGCCACTCGAGACCCAGAGCAAGCGCACCTACGCTGACGATAAGGCGCGCGTCGAGGCAGCCAAGCAGTTGTTCAAAGAAGCGGGCTACCAGGGCGAGCCCATTGTTATCCTGAACCCCACCGATAGCGCGCTCTCCAGCTCGGCGGCGCTGGTGACGGCGCAACTGATGCGCGAGGCCGGCTTGAATGTCGACGTGCAATCAATGGATTGGGCCTCTGTTGTGGCACGGCGCCCCAATAAGGGCAAGCCTTCGGAAGGCGGCTGGAATATCTTCATCAGTAACCAGTCCGGCATGACTGCCTCGAATCCATTGACCAACCTGGGTCTGGCGGCAACCTGCGAAAAAGCCTGGTTCGGCTGGCCTTGCGATGGAAAAAGCGAGGCCCTGCGCGACAAATTCGCGAGCGCCGAGACCCTAGAGGAGCGGCGCGACATCGCGCAGGCTCTGCAAGATCAGGCTGACGAGTCCGTACCGTACATCTCGTTCGGTCAATGGAGTCAGCCGATCGCCTATCGCAGCGATCGACTCAGCAACATTCTCAAGCTGCCTAACTCCTTCGTGTTCTGGAACATCGCGGTTAAGTAACCCGTGTTCTGTTGGCGACCCGCTGATGCGGGTCGCCAATCCTTTTGTAGGAGTAGTGAGTGGGAAGTCACATCTTGCGGCGCCTGTTGGCCACGGTGCCGGTCATCGTGATTGTCGCGGTGTTCGTTTTTCTGTTGCTGCGGTTGACGCCCGGCGATCCCGCGGCGGTGATCGCGGGCGAGCACGCGTCGGCTGCCGACATCGAGCACATCCGCGCGAGCCTGGGATTGAATCGCCCTCTGGTTGAGCAATTCTTCATCTGGCTGGGCAGGTTGCTCCAGGGCGACCTGGGTCACTCCATCATTAATAATATGCCGATCTCGTCGCTGATCGCGCAGCGCATCGAGCCTACGCTGTCGTTGGCGGTCGCGACGATGTTGGTGGCGCTGCTGGTCTCGTTGCCGCTGGGTATCGCGGCGGCATGGGGGTCGCGTACCTGGATCGATCGATTCACGATGGTGCTGGCTATTCTGGGCTTCTCACTGCCGGTCTTTCTGGTGGCTTATGCGTTGATTTATTTCTTCTCGATGAAGCTGGGCTGGTTTCCAGTGCAGGGTTATCGCCCTTTGTCTGAGGGCGTATTACCGTGGTTGCAAGGACTGGCACTGCCTACGCTGTCACTGTCATTCACCTATATCGCCTTGCTGGCACGGACCACGCGCGCTAGCATGCTGGACATCTTGTCCGAGGATTACATCCGCACCGCACAGGCCAAAGGCGTGCGCACGCGCGCGCTGCTGATACGCCATGCGTTCTCTAATGCCGCCGTGCCTGTGGTCACTATTGCCGGCATTGGTATCACGCTGCTGATCAGCGGTGTGGTCATCACCGAGACGGTCTTTAATATTCCGGGCCTGGGTCGACTGACGGTCGATGCCATTCTCAGTCGCGACTATCCCATCATCCAGGCGCTGATACTGTTGTTTTCGGCAGTCTATGTCGTGATCAATCTGTTGATCGATTTGCTGTATGTCGTTCTAGATCCTCGCATCGAGTATTGACGCTATGTCTGCTACTGCTAACGTTATTGCTGGCTACCCGGTGCGCCGCACCTGGATACCGCGTTTCTTGCGTGGCCGTTCCGCCATGGTGTTCGGCGCTTCGCTGTTGTTCGTGTTGGTCGCATTGGCCATTGCCTCACCTTGGCTGACCGCCGATGCGCAGGCGATCTCGCCGCTGAACCGACTGAAACCGCCGTCGGCTGATCTCTGGTTCGGTGCCGATCAATTGGGGCGCGACATCTATGCCCGCACCCTGCAAGGCGCTCGCGTTTCATTGCTGGTGGGCGTCAGTGTGGCGCTGCTCAGCGCCGCTATCGGTCTGCTGATGGGTGTGCTGTGCGGCTTTTATCGCCGTCTGGATGCGGTCGTCATGCGCTTCATGGACGCCTTGATGGCCATTCCATCGATTCTGCTTGCCATCGCACTGACCACGCTAGTGCGAGGCGGCGTGCTCCTCGTCATTGTGGCGATCACGATACCCGAGATCCCGCGGGTGGTGCGCCTGGTGCGCAGCGTGGTATTGACGCTGCGCGGGCAACCGTATGTGATTGCGGCCATTGCTGCCGGCACACGCCAGCCATTGATCATGTTGCGCCACATCGTGCCCAACGCCGTATCGCCCTTGATCGTGCAGGCCACCTATGTGTGTGCTTCGGCGATTCTGACCGAAGCGGGTCTGAGCTTTATCGGGGCGGGTGTGCCGCCCGAGGTGCCGAGCTGGGGCAATATCATCGCCGGCGCGCGATCCTATTTTCAGATCGCACCGTGGGCCATCTTCTTTCCAGGCATCGGCTTGGCCTTGACGGTGCTGGCGGTCAACCTGCTGGGTGACGGACTGCGCGACAGCCTCGACCCGCGTGCATCCAGGAGGCTTTGAGCGATGGACGCCACGATGCCATCCCCCATACAAGATCAGACGCGTCCCATGCTGAGCGTACGCGGACTGCATACACGCTTCTACAAGGACGACACCGTCATCCATGCCGTCAATGGTATGTCGCTCGATTTGTGGCCCGGCGAGGTCCTGGGCCTGGTCGGTGAGTCAGGCTGTGGCAAGAGCGTGACGGCGCTGTCCATCCTGCGCCTGATTCCGCGCGCCGTCGGGCGCGTGGTCGAAGGGGAGATTGATTTCGAGGGCCGCGATCTGTTGGCCCTGACCCCGCATGAACTGGCCTCAATGCGCGGCCGCGATATCTCGATGATCTTCCAGGAACCGATGACTTCGCTCAATCCGGTACTGCGCATAGGCGAGCAGGTGGCCGAGTCTCTGGAGCTACACAAAGGCATGAGCCGACGAGCCGCGCTGGCCCGCGCCGTCGAACTGCTCGAGTTAGTGCGCATCGCCGATCCGGCGCGGCAGGCCCGTGAGTACCCGCATCGTCTATCGGGCGGTATGCGTCAACGTGTGATGATTGCCATGGCCCTGGCTTGCGAGCCGCGGTTGATGATTGCTGATGAGCCCACCACGGCGCTGGATGTGACCGTGCAGGCGCAGATTCTCGAACTGATGTCGGACCTGAACCGGCAGACCGGCGCGGCAATTCTGTTGATTACCCACGATCTAGGCGTGGTGGCCGAGATGGCTCACCGTGTCATTGTCATGTACGCCGGTAATGCGGTCGAAGAGGCTTCGGTGCAGGACCTGTTCGCCAATCCGCTGCACCCGTATACGCGCGGCCTGATGGCCGCCATGCCGCGCCGCGGCGCGTGGCGCGACACCGCGAGGTTGCAGGCGCTGCAGGAAATCCCGGGCATGGTGCCCTCGCTGCGCGCTCCCATTGTGGGCTGCGCGTTTGCGCCACGCTGCTCCTATGCAACCGCGCGCTGCCATGAGCACGCGCCGGTTAGGCAGATACGCCAGAATGGTCATGCCGTGGCGTGCTGGGAGGCAGATCGCATGGAGCAACTGGGGAAACCAATATGAGCCAGGCGCACGATGGACCCGTGCTGGCGGTGAACGATCTGAAAATGCACTTTCCGATACGTCGCGGTGTGCTCGGTCGCCAAGTGGGGACGGTCTATGCGGTTGACGGCGTGAGCTTTACGCTCGAGCCTGGTCAGACCTTAGGCCTGGTCGGTGAAAGCGGCTGTGGCAAGTCGACGTTAGGCCGTACCCTGGTCAGGCTTGCGGAGCCGACCGCGGGCCAGATCTGTCTGGACGGTCAGGACATCAGTCGCCTGACGCCGGGCGAACTCAGACCGTTGCGCCGCAAGATGCAAATAGTCTTGCAGGATCCTTTTTCATCGCTTAATCCGCGACGCACGGCCGGTGACAGCGTCATCGAACCGCTGAGCAACTTCGAGCGCTTGACGGCCAGTACACGCCGAGAGCGTATGGCGGAGCTATTCGCCAAGGTCGGTTTGCCGGCCGAGGCCATGCGCAAGTATCCGCACGAGTTTTCCGGTGGGCAACGTCAGCGGCTCGGCATCGCTCGGGCGTTGTCAGTATCGCCTCGGCTGATCGTGGCCGACGAACCTGTGTCGGCGCTCGACGTGTCTGTGCAGGCCCAAGTTATCAATTTGATGATGCGCCTGCAGCAGGATCTTGGTGTGGCTTACGTTTTCATCTCGCACGATTTGGCCGTTGTCGAACACGTCAGCCACCAGGTGGCCGTGATGTACCTCGGGCGCATCGTCGAAATCGGCAGTCGCAACCAGTTGTTCAGCGCGCCGCGTCACCCCTATACGCAAGCGTTATTGGCAGCGGCGCCGATACCCGATCCACTGAAGAAGGTCCAGCGTCAAGTCGTGCCGGGTGATGTGCCCAGCCCGGCCAAGCCGCCACCGGGTTGTCACTTTCATACGCGTTGTAGTCAGGTCGGGCCTAGGTGCCGGCGCGAAGCGCCCGTGCTACAAGACACGGCCGGTCACGCCGTGGCCTGCCACCTGTATACCGGCGGGACGGTTTAAGTCGTTTTCGCGACGGATGCGTCCGTACGGCGACATGCCCGTTGGCAGTCATGCTGTCGCTGTCGAAAACGCCAGTGATAAAAAAAATCCCTCGACAACGTCAAGGGATTGATGGCTTCTGGCGATGCGGCAAGGCTTACTTCGTCGCATTCACCATATATTCGACCGCTGCCCGGATGTCGTCTTCAGAGGCGTTTACGGCGCCGCCCTTGGGCGGCATGGCGCCTTTGCCTTGCAAGACAACCTTGACCATCGTGTCGAGGCCCGTCTTGATATAAGGATCCCAGGCGGTTTTGTCGCCAAACTTCGGTGCGCCGGCAACCCCGGTGCCATGGCAGGCAAAACAGGTGCTCTTGTACAGCTTTTCACCGGCGGGATTCGTTGTCGCCGCTGCCTGAGGGGCGGGCGCCTCTGCACTGGGTGCCACCGCCGGGGCCGCTGGCGCTGGCGCAGCAGGTGTCGCAGCGGGGGCCGGAGCAGCCGCTGCAGCCGCAGGGGCCTCACCGGCCGCAGTGGTACCTTCTGCCTCGGGGGCCGCCGGCTCTTCAAGCGAGGCTCCCGATTCATTCGCCATATAGACAACCGCGCGAGCGACCTCGTAGTCGCTCAGTGCCGGATTGCCGCCCTTGGCAGGCATCGCACCCTTGCCATGCAGCGCGACATTCAACATCGATTCATAGCCGCTCTTGATAAAGGGCCCCCAGGCTGCCTTGTCCCCTAGCTTGGGTGCGCCAGCTACCCCTGCGGTATGACAGGCCGTACAGACTGCCTGAAAGACCTGTTCGCCGGTCTTGAAGACCTTGGGTGCGTTGGCGTCAACCAACTCAAAACCCGAGACGGGGGCAATGCGTTTATTAATCGCCTCTGCGGTCAGCGTGTCCGAGCCCGCGCCAACCTTGGTGCCCGACGTGACCATATTCACCAGCAAAATGATGATAAGGATGGGGAGGACGAAAGCCAGCACGACCGTGACAATCAGCTGCTTTGGCGTCTTGATGGGCGAGGCGTGTTCTTCGTTGTGTTCCTGCTCGTTGCTCATAACCTAATCCTGCAAATCGGGTACCGGGGCGCCTAATGGCGGCAACTGACGACGAAATCAACTACAACGCAAGGAGTGGTCGCAAAACAAGGCCCACCCCCCATGCAAACGCCAGATTATATAACGCATGTCAGATGAAAACAGGCAGACTCGTCGATAACCTGTCACTCCGCGGCAAGAACTCGAAATTTAGGTACAATGTCGCCTCTTTGCGCCCGTAGTTCAATGGATAGAATGAGAGTTTCCGAAACTCTTGATACAGGTTCGATTCCTGTCGGGCGCACCATAGAATCAATGTCTTAAGATTTTTTGGCTCTACCCCATTTTCGGGGGATGGGCACTCATCAGGCCCGGTTAATCACACCGTTCCAACCGTACTGAGCCAAGACTCTCGTGCGGTAATTCTCAAACTTCCTGAAGCCGTAAGCCCGGCGCGAGTCTGCTGGACTGGTACACATCAGGACCACAGCTGGGACGTGTCGTAGCTTCGCTCCAGCTGGCGAATCGCATTGCTCTCGTACAGCATCGACTCAGGCACGCCAATATCTTGCAGTGCCCTGGCGTTCAGTGTGCTCAGCGCATCAGCAGTTCGTTTTCGAGCGCGACGCGTGAAAAGACCCCGCCACCGTGAGGACCAACGCTCAATAAGACGTTTCGTGCGCGATAGGACGGCAGGATCAGTCGTATCGATTAGTTGGAGCGTTGCAACGTCAACAGTACTTAGTGTTTCTTGGGATTGCATTTCTCGGGGGGCAGCGTTGACTCCAGAGATTGGTAACGTTCATTAGGCGTCGGGTTCCAATTCCTGCGCTTGCTAGCGGTCACACCGAAACACATCCCTGATGACTCTTTTGGCCGCAGGCAAACCAGGACGGTAGTCTGTTTTCGACCGATTGCAGTATTGCGTGTTGGCTGAAGCAAACACACAAATCTCGGGGTATGTGCTTATCCGATAGCCGACAACTTGTTACAGCTATACTGCAGCAGAACTTGCATCTCGAGTATGCCAAAGGGAGAAGCGCAATGACCGTGATTGTCTATTCATCTTTCTCCCAATGGTACGCCGAGGGCCGAGAGGCTTCCTATGTGCGCACGAAAAAATCCCCGGGTGGAGTCCTCGACCTGCTTGACGTGACTAGACCAGCCGGAGATATGGATCGCCCAGCCCTGCCGGATCTTGCTTTGTATCAAGATCAGATCGGGGGCAGCCGTGTTCGGGGCAACTCGGGGGGAGGGCAATTCAATGTGAGGAGCGGAAAAGGCTCGTTCTATCTCGCTGCGCCGGACTTCGCTCATACCATCTCGGTCGACACCGATCACCAGCTTCGCGCCTTGTCCTTTCCTCTGGCGCAGTGGCAGACAGTGCTTGATGAAGCCTCCAACGGTAGTTTCACCGCAGAACGCCTGCAACTCTACAGAGGGTCATTTCACTCGCCGGCCATCCAGTCATCGCTGCGGAACTTGTGGGCTTTGGGCGACGAGGATGGGGTGCCGTCACGTCTGCTAGCGCGGGCTGCAGGCTGCGAGATCCTGGCCGAGCTATGCCGGATGAGCGGGGCATCGTTCACCTCGGCAAAGGGTGGCCTTGCCCCGTGGGCAGAACGGCGTTGTCAGGAGTTGATGCGCGCGCGGTTGTCGGAAGACATCACCCTGGACGAACTGGCCGCCGAGGCGCAACTGTCATCTTTTCATTTCGCACGCATGTTCAAGCAAAGCGTTGGTGTGCCACCACGTGTTTACCTGACGCAACTGAGGATGGAGAGGGCCTGCGAACTTCTCGAACTGACGGACCTTCCGATCACCGAGATCGCCTTTGAAGTTGGATACTCGTCCAATCAGGTACTCGCCCGGGTATTCACCAAACATCAGCATATGAGCCCCTCCGAGTATCGTCGGGCAGTTCGCATTCCGGTGTGCTTCAGCACATAGCAGGAACCCAACTCCGTCGCGTTCACGCGCAGGCTTGCGTTTGCCGCTTTACCAAGCCACGGGTACGCACGTCTGATTGATGCACAAGATCGGCACCATGACAGCAGTTTTTGCGCCGTAATATGCCTCGCCTCTCCCTAAAGTAAGTACTTGATAAGCAGGTATTGCTCTTGTTCTCGAGCAGAACCGATACATCAGGAACTTAACGAGGGGCGGTTCTCATGACTTCAGGGAAAAAGACTGCGGCACATATCGGCATTGGCGCTAGCGCCAATGCCCGAAAGCCGGCAGTGATCATCATCGGTGGCGGTTCCGCCGGAGCGGTGCTCGCTGCCCGACTCAGCGAAGACCCTTCGAGACAGGTGCTGCTTCTCGATGCCGGTCCGGACTTTGCGCCCAAGGCTTATCCTTCCAGCCTGACTGACGCCGGGACAGTCGCGCCGCCGGATTTTGACTGGCAGTACATGAGCGACGACAAGGCGAAGCTGGGTCACGATATCCCAGCCCCACGTGGCAAGGTGATCGGCGGTAGTTCTGCACTAAACGGTACCGTGGCGATACGCGCCCGGCCATCTGATTTCTCCCGCTGGTCGGCACTCGGGATCGAGGGATGGTCGTGGGACGACGTGTTACCGACTTTCAAGGCATTGGAGAACACGCCGAGCGGCGAAAGTGACTGGCATGGCCGTAACGGACCACTTCCCATCCGGCAGCGCACGATGGCGGAGCTTTCGGCGTCATCGCGTGCCTTCGTGGATGCATCGCGCGCCAATGGCCTGGTAGCCGTCAACGACTTCAACGGTGCCACTGCCGATGGGGTAGGGCCATATCCGCTCAACGTTGTGGACGGCGTGCGGATGAATACCGGTATGACCTATCTCGCCGACGTCGTGCGGACACGTCCCAACCTGACAATCCGAGGCGATGCCGAGGTCGACCGGCTGGTGCTCGAAGGCAAATGCGCCGCCGGTGTGCGTCTGGTGACTGGCGAAGTCGTGTCGGGCGGTGAGGTGATCCTCTGCGCGGGTGCTTTCGGAAGCCCGGCGATCCTGATGCGATCCGGGATTGGACCCTCGGCGCACCTTCGCAGCCTCGATATTCCGGTAGTGGCGGACCTACCTGTGGGCACGAGGCTTCAGGATCATCCCCTCATTTACAGTGTCTATGCGTTGAGGGCGGAGCATAAGGCGATGTTGCCTGCCGCCGGAGCGTTGGCGTGGACGGGTTCGAAGGGCGCAAGTTCTGGCGACCTCGATCTTCAGATTTCTGCGACGCACTTCTTTAACCCAATGCACAGTCCCACCGGCGGCGCGATCGTGCTGGCGTCCGCGCTGGTGTTGCCGCGCTCCATCGGCTCGTTCCAGATCAGATCGCGCGATCCCCGGGTCGACCCTCGCATCCAATACAACTTCCTCGACGATCCGAGCGATCTCGAACGTCTGATGGAGGTCGTGCGCCTGACGAGCAAAATCGCAACGACCGAGCCGTTCGCGAGCATTGTCGACGGTGAAATCACTCCGCCCCTGCCGACAGAAGACGCACAGTTGCGAGAGCACATCATCGCGAACGTCTCTACCTATGCCCATCCGACCTCCACGGTCCCGATGGGCGCCGCCGATGATCCGACGGCCGTCGTCAATGCCTGGGGCGCGGTGCGCGGCATCAGCGGCCTGCACGTTGTCGATGCATCGATCTTCCCTGATGTTCCCTCAGTGCCAACCAACGTGACAACCGTCATGGTCGCTGAACGGATTGCAGCCCGGCTGGGTAATGCCTCGCCGACTATTCACGCCAAACGAAACACAGGAGTCACCCATGAATATTGATACCTCCCACAAGTCCAATCCCGCGTTGAACTGGGTCGGCGGCGAGTGGCTGGGCTCGGATACGGTCCGTGAGTCCATAAATCCCGCCACCTACGAGGTCATCGGAACCTACGCCGAAGGTGGTGTTGAAACCGCCAAGGCGGCCATAATCGCGGCGAAACGCGCAATGCGCGAGTCAGAGTGGGTACACGACCGCAAGCTGCGGGCGCGTGTGCTCGACAAGCTTGCGGACGCGTTCGAGCGTCATCGGGACGAACTCATCCAGATCCTCTACACCGAAAACGGCAAGATCCAAGGCGATGCCACCTTCGAAGTCGATCTTTGCGTTCCGTCGCTGCGGTACTTTGCTGGCATTGTGCGCACGGAAGCCGGACGGGTTGTGGACTCCAAGCCGGGCAGAATCGCGATGATGGTGCGCCAGCCGATGGGCGTGGCGTGCATCATCGCGCCCTGGAACTCCCCTGTGATTCTAATGGTGCGATCGCTGTCGCCTGCCCTGGCGGCAGGTTGTGCTGTGATCATCAAGATGCCGGGCAAGAGCGCCCAGATCACCGCGACTATCTCCAAGATCTTTGCCGATGTACCGGAACTGCCCCGCGGAGTGATCAACGTGTTCACTGACGAGGCTGGCGACGGAGCCAAACATATCGTTGCCTCTCCGGATGTTCCGGTCATCAGCTTTACTGGCAGCACCGGAACAGGCAAGGCGATCGCGCTTAGCGCTGCACCGCACTTCAAACGCATCGGGCTGGAACTGGGCGGCAAGACCCCGGCAATCGTGTTTGACGATGCCGATCTTGATCTCGCGTTGCCGATGCTCGAAACGGCACTGACGAAGTTCGCGGGTCAGTTCTGCGTGACCGGCCAGCGCGTGATCGTGCATGAAGCGATTGCCGAGGAGTTCAAGAAACGGTTCGCCGAGCGTCTGCGCGCAGTGAAGGTCGGACCCGCCGCGGACCTGTCGAGTGATATGGGCCCGATGATCGACCGCGAGAACGTCGAACGGGTCAATAACGTTGTTGAGCGTGCCATTGCCGAAGGCGCTGAGGTCGTCGTGCGAGGAGGGCCTCTGACCGAGGGTCCACTTTCGACGGGCGCGTTCTTTCGCCCCACTTTCCTGGAGGTTACTGATCCAAAGATGCAGGTCGTTCAGGAGGAGACCTTCGGTCCCGTGGTCACCATGCAGCGCTTCACCACGGCGCAGGAGGCTGTCGCCCTGGCGAACGACAGTATCTATGGCTTGGGGGCCAGCATCTGGACGCGTGACGTCTCGAAGGCTCTGCGTATTGCTCCCAGGATCGAAGCGGGTCTGGTCTGGATCAATGAATGGGGCGCGGTCAGCGAAGACACCGAGGAGGGCGGTTCCAAACACTCGGGCCTCGGACGCCTGAATGGCGCCACGGCGATCGATGACTTCACCGAGATCAAAACCATTACGTTCAATCCTGGACTGATGCAAGCCTAAGCGTCACCTGAGTCGACGTTGTTGTGACCTCTTTGGGTCAATGTCATAAAAGGAAGAAATATCATGTGTCTTACAGGCAAGCGCGCGCTGGTAACTGGTGGCTCCCGCGGTATCGGCGCTGCCATCGCACAGGCCCTGGCCGCTAATGGCGCGGACGTCGCTATCACCTACCAAAACTCGGCGAAGTCTGCGGAAAGCATCGTAGCTTCGATCGAGAAACTGGGTCGCCGTGGTCTGGCTATTCAGGCCGACAGTGCCGATCCGGATGCCATAAAGCGGGCCGTCGGCGAGACCGTCGAAACACTTGGCAGTCTCGATATTCTTGTCAACAGCGCGGCTCGGGGGCTCGCTGGCCCTGTCGCGCAGGTCGATCTCGCCGAGTTCCAGGCGATGATGGACGTCAACGTCCGCGGCCCCTTTGTTGCGGCACAAGCCGCAATACCGCACCTGCGCGAGAGCGGTCGCATCATCTCGATCGGATCGGCTTTGGCAGAGCGCGTCCCGTTTCCGGGTATCACGGCCTATGCCATGTCGAAGTCGGCACTGCTCTCGCTCACCCGTGGGCTGTCGCGCGAGCTCGGCCCGCAGGGCATTACGGTCAATCTAGTCCAGCCGGGATCGACCAATACTGACGCGAACCCGGCAGATGGAGAAAGTGCTGATTTCCAGCGAGGTCTGTCCTCAATTGGGCGTTATGCCGAGCCGCGAGAGATCGCTGATGCGGTCGTGTTTCTTGCAAGCCCTGCCGCAAACATGGTGACTGGCATTGCCTTGACTGTGGACGGCGGGGCGAACGCATAAGCAGCCACGCAGATAAAAGGAATAACGAGCATGTCTGAAATTGCTGGCGTAGTCGTCAGTCACATTATTCGCCCGGCGCACGAACAGGCATTCGTTGTATGGGCGAAAAAAATGGGAGAGGGCGTTCGCGCAGCGTCCGGCTTTCGCTCGATTATTCGGCTTGATCAAGGGCCGGCGATATCCCATACGGTGGTGCAGTTCGACTCCCAGGAGCAACTCGACAGTTGGCTGGTATCGGACGCATTCCTGCTGTTGCGCGCGGAGGGCTTAAATTACTCATTGCGGACCATCCAGCCGCAAGCTGGCCATACTAGCATCGTCAGCATTCCAGGATCAGCCAGCATGCCCAAATGGAGGCAGGCGGCTGCGACATGGCTCGGTGTCTACCCGACTCTGCTTGCTGTCAATGTGGTCATGGTCCGCCCCCTTGCAGATTCAGTGAACTGGCTCGTGCTACTGACAGGAAGCTCGATAGTACTCACTGTCATTCTGACATGGGTGATCCTTCCTCGCGCTCATCGAGCGCTGCGCCCATGGATGTTCGCAGAGTCGGACAACGACAGTAGTCCATGATCAAGCGCCATCCCGCCAATCACCAGATTGGATCCCAGCATTTCCCCACATAGCTCACCCTATCCACCCTAGCTCGCAAACCTGAAATACCACGAACCGCAAGCGGTAATTAACAATGTAAACGGAGAGAACTCATGATCACAATTTCTCGCACTAAGTCGCTCGCGGCAGTCATTACGCTCGCCGCGTCCAGTTTGACTGCCATCCCTGTTGCAGCACAGTCGACTAGCGAAGCGCAGTCTGCTGCTTCGCTCTCGGTTGTTATGGAATTCCTGGCCAACACGGCGCCCGATAAAGTTGAAGCTGCTGCACAGAGGCTGGCGGCTCCGGACGCAACCTATGTTTCTCTCAACTTCGACAATCCGGAACTCCAAAAAATCCTGCCTTGGACCGGCACAAACAAGGGCCCGGAAGCCTTCAGTAGCTTGTTCTTGCAGCTCGCGGATTACTGGAAAACCGAAGACTTCACCGTCACCGATAAGATCGCTTCTGGGGAGGATGTCGCGATTTTCGGTAAATTCACTTATCGGTCCGTAGCGGTAGACCGCGTGTTCACATCACCGTTTTCCATCCACGCCAAGGTCCGTGACGGAAAGATGATCTATTTCCAGTTCATGGAAGATACCTATGCTTCTGCCAGCTCGTTCCGGCAGTCCGGCTCGTGGACGGTGAAGACACCTGACGACGCAGCCCCCTTTAAGGTGGGGGAAGAGTAACGACCTCGGCCGGTGGGTATTCTGGGGCACTCGTAAAAATACTGCCGGCCACATCCTCCGGCTCTACCCCATTTTCGGGGGGTGAGCATTCATCAGACCTACATGGATGCCCCCGTTTTGCCAAGCGCTCACTTCATGACGGTTGAAGGAAGGGATTGCAGCCGTACATTCGGACTCAAATTTAGGCTTTTCGCCTATGTCCCTGATGGAATCTGCTGGTCGATGCCTCATCGCGGTTACGCACTCGAAGTGCTGAGTCTGATGCGGGTTTAATCGACCACGGTCTAACCTGTCTTGCCATCAATGTCGTGATTGCCTGTGCAATCAGTGGGGTGTACCTCTATGGTTAAAGCTGAAGAATCTGACTGATCCAACTACGCGCTATTCAAGGACTGCACGTAGTCAGGCCGGAACTCACGGTCGTGAAACAGTACCGCCCAGACAATTCTGGCCGTCTTATTCGCCTGTGCCACCACAGCCACGTTCTGGTTTCGACTGTGAATGAGTCTGTAGAGCCAACTACCAGAATTGACCTTCCTCCCGATGCGATACGCAAGTGAGCGCGCTCCGTGGATCAACAAGGTCCGCAAATAGACATCGCCTCGCTTGCTGATGCCCAGCAGTGTAGGCTTGCCGCCAGTGGAGTGTTGCCGAGGCACCAGCCCCAACCATGCAGCAAGCTCCCTGCCATTCTTGAAGTGCCTAGCATCTCCGACGGTAGCCACCATCGCTGTGGCTGTCATCGGTCCAATGCCCGGAATCTGCTCCAACCGCTGACTGAGTTCGTTGCCGCGATGCCAGGCGTTGATTTGAGCCTCGATCTCATCGACCTGTCGATCCAATAGCTTCAGGTGCTCTAACAGCCGATCAATGAGATGTCGAAATACTCCCGGCAGTTCGCTGGCTGCATCCTCAATCAAAGCGGGTACCCGCTGCCTGATATGACCAAGGCCTTGGGGCCTGTTGATCTACCGTCTTGATGGGGACAAACCGCATGGAGGGTCGACCGACAGCTTCGCAGATAGCTTGAGCATCAGCGACGTCGTTCTTGTTGCTCTTGACATATGGCTTGACCAACTGGGGTGCCATCAGCCGCACTGTGTGACCCATTGCCTGTAACTTTACGTCCCCAGTGGTGGGCACTGCCGCAGGCTTCCATCCCTATCAGGCATGGTTCCATATTGATAAAGAAGTTTGCGACTTGATCACGCTTGAGCTGCTTCTTGAGTACATTCTTGCCATCGGCATCGACGCCGTTAACCTGAAACACGCTCTTTGCTAAATCAATATCGATAGTTGTAGCCTTCATGGTGGACGTTCCCAACGGTTCAAGTGGTCGAAACAACACCTCCACTTTGGCACAATTGATGCCGTTACGGGTGGGGGCGTCCATCCCATTGCGGTTAATGATGTAGAGCCCTGATTCAGGGGGCTCCCAGGCCCAGATGCGAGCGTAGCGTATCGCCTCGGTACTCGTTGCGGAAAATGCCGCGCTGGCGCAGGATGGGCACCACGCCGTCGACGAAATCCTCCAGTCCACCCGGCAGCGTGTCGGGCATCAAATTGAAGCCGTCGGCGGCCTCGGTACGGAACCAATGCTCGATATCGTCGGCGATCTGCTCCGGCGTGCCCACGATGACGCGATGGCCGCCGCCGCCGGCGAATTCGCGTATCAGCTCGCGCGCGGTGGCGCCGGTGCGTTTGGCCGCCGCCAGCGTGGTGTTGAAGAAGGTATGCGTGCCGTTCTTGGGCAGCGCCAGGTTTTGCGCGATAGGCTCGTCGAGCTTGATCGACTCGAGCGGCACGCCGAGCGTGCCCGCCAGACGCTTGACGCTGTATTCAAGGGGAATCAGGTCCATCAGTTCGTCGCGGCGTCTATACGCTGCTTCCTCGGTCGCGCCGATGATGGTCGTCAGCCCGGCCAGGACGCTGACCGCGTTGGGGCCGCGCCCGTATTTCGCGGCGCGCTCGTGCAGGTCGCGCCGGTAGGCGCGCGACTCGTCGATCGATTCCGATGCCGAAAATACTGCTTCGGCATGCCGGGCGGCCAACTCCCGGCCATCGCCCGAGCCGCCGGCTTGCACCAGCACCGGATGGCCTTGGCGCGAGGGCGGCAGCGTCAGCGGGCCGTGCACCGAAAAGAACTTGCCTTGGTGAGCGATCGGCTGAATGCGATCCGGGTCGGCGAAATACCCCGAGTTTTTGTCGCCCAGGAAGGCGCCCGGCTGCCAACTGTGCCATAACGCCTTGACGACATCGGCGAATTCGGCGGCGCGCGCGTAGCGCTCTTGATGGTCGATGGCGACATCGCGGCCGAAGTTGCGCGCCGACGCGGGGTCGGCCGTGGTCACGATGTTCCAGCCGGCGCGGCCTGCGCTGATGTGATCCAGCGTGGCGAAGCGGCGGGCGATATTGTAGGGCTCGTTGTAGCTGGTGGATACCGTGGCGATCAGGCCGATGCGGCGCGTATGCGCGGCCAGGGTCGCCAGCAGCAGCGTCGGTTCCAGCGCATTTATGGAGCGGTATTGCACCTGGTCGCTGATGGCCGCCGTGTCGGCCAGGAAGACCGCGTCGAACGCGCCCCGTTCCGCGACCTGGGCCAGCCGAACATAATGGGCAACGTCGAACAAGGCATCAGTCTGTGCTTCGGGCAGGCGCCAGGCCGAGGGAACGAAACCCGAATGCAGCATGTTGATGTTCAGATGCAGCTCGCGGGAAGCGGGAGCATGGGATGGCATGAGCGTCTTCCGATGATAGCCAGCGTATGGAATCAGACAGTTTTCACCAAAACGCCAAGCCATCAAACGATCAAATGATTATGTCTTCATGCGGGTATTTGTTTATGTCTCGCCGACGCGAATGTTTATGCCAAAAGACCATAACAATTGCTGTCTCGACTCCGATAGGATGGCGGTTTTCTTTTTAAGAATCGCTTGGAGTTTGCATGATGAGTTCACGCACGATGCGCTGCCGGCCAGTCTTGACGGCGGCGCTTGCCGTCTTAGCCGCCGCTTTCTCAGCAGTCTCTTCGGCCCAGGCGGAAACGCCGGTGCAAGGCGGCGAGATCGTCTTCGGCGTGACGACGGAGCCGGTTTGCTTCGACCCGCATCGCTCTTCGCAGCAAAACGCCTACATCCTGATACGCAACTATGTCGATTCGCTGGTGGCCAAGGCTGAGGGCGGCAAGTTCCTGCCCTGGCTGGCGTCGTCGTGGACCATCTCGTCGGACGGCAAGACCTATGTGTTCAAGCTTCGCGAGGACGTGCGATTTCATGACGGTGCTCGCTTCGATGCCGAGGCGGTCAAGGCCAACTTCGATTACGTGCGCGACGTCAAGAACACCGCGGGCGCGGGAGATTTGCTCAAGGCCGTGAGCGATGTGCGCACGCTCGGCTCTCATGAGGTCGAGATCGTGCTGAACCGGCCCGATTCGAGCTTGCTCGAATCGATTTCCAGCATCCGCCTGGGCATTCTTTCGCCCAAATCGCTCGACTCGGGCGCCAGCTTGTGCGCGGGTGGTCCTGCGTTGGCGGCCACCGGCCCTTTCGTGTTCCAGAATTACACGCGCGGTGAATCGGTGACCTTCGCCAAGAACCCCGACTATGCATGGGGGCCGGGCTATGCTGCGCATCAGGGGCCTGCTTATCTCGATAAGGTGGCAGTGCGCTTCTTGCCCGAATACGCAGTGCGCGCGGGCGCCTTGAAGTCGGGCCAGGTCGACGTGATCGAAGGCGTGCAGCCGGCCGACGTGGCCTTGTTCAAGGATCAGCCGGATTTTCAATTCCTGGTGGGCCCGTCGGGCGCCTCGACCTCGTTCACGTTGAACATCAATTACACGCATCCGCCCGCCGACGATGTGAGGGTTCGTCGCGCGCTGCGCGATGGAGCTGATATCGGCGCACTGGTGCAAAGTGTCTACCAGGGGACGTACCGCCGGGCCTGGTCCAATATCGGTCTCGATAACTACTACTTCGACAAGTCGCTGGAAAACGCCTGGGGTAATGACGTGGCCGGCGCCAACAAGCTTCTGGACGATGCCGGTTGGACGCAGCGCGATGCCCAAGGCTATCGCGTCAAGGACGGTAAGCGCCTGTCGATCGAGGTAGGCTATCCGCAACCCTATGTGCGCGACAATCGGGACATCCTGATCCAGGGCTTGCAGGCGCAGTTGCGCAAGAACCTCGGCTTCGATCTGAAACTGCGCATCATCACGGGCGGGGAGTGGGCGCAGCAGCTCAAGGACGGCAGCTGGACGATTTATCCCAACACATATCTGCCCGCCGACGCGGCTCAGGAGCTGCAAGGCAATATCGGCGAGAGCGGTTTCATCCGCGCGCGGGCCGACAAGGGTGACCGGAAACTCTTCGATTTGATCAACGGCGCGCTGGCGGCCACCGATCCCGAAGAAAAGAAGAAGCTGGTGTTCGCGGCGCAAACGCGCGCGGTGGACCAAGCATTCATCGTGCCGCTGTTCGCCGCCAATTACCAGTTGGGAGCCAAGGAGATCGTCAAGGGCTTGTCGTTCGAAACCCAGCTCGATTCACCGTCCAACTTCTACGATGTATGGCTGGCGAAACCATGAGCGCACTGGGTCGTCCCAAACGTGAATTCTTCCTCGAGAGGAAGTGGCGCAGCGACAGGAGGGGCGTTCAATGAAAGCGGCGCTTGCACGCAGCGTGCTGTTAAAACTGGTCAGCGGCTTGCTGGTCGCCTGGGGCAGCGCCACCGTGGCCTTTCTGGCGCTGCACGCGTTGCCCGGCGAGGTGCAGGACATCCTGGCGGGCGATCTGGACTACCCTGGCTTGAGCGAGGCTATCGCGGCCGAGTGGGGGCTGGATCGCAGCCTGGCGTGGCAGTACTGGAATTTCGTGTCGAATATTTTTTCCGGCAATTTGGGCACATCGTATACCCTGCGCCAGCCTGTCTCCGAGGTGCTGTTCTCGCAGCTTGCGCCCACAGTGCTGTTGGCGGGCACGGCGGGGGTGCTGGCCTTTGTTCTGGCGCTGGCCGTGGCGCTTGGCACCAGCGGCGCGGGCCGGTTGGGCCGCGGATGCGCCGAGTTGCTTGAGCGCTTCAGCGTGTCGGTGCCCGTGTTCTGGCTGGGCCTGCTGTTGCTGATGGCGCTTTCCTTCGGCTTGAACTGGTTCCCGGTCTCAGGGGGCGACGGCTGGCGCTCGCTGGTGCTGCCCGCCATCACACTGGCCTTGCCCACGGCGGGCCTGCTCAGCCAGGTCTTGCGTGAGGCGTTGGATAAGGCGCTGGAGCAGCCTTTCGTCGTGACGCTTCGGGCGCGGGGCTTGAGCGAGGGGGGCATCCGTCTGCGCCATGTGTTGCGCCACGCCGTTGCGCCGGCCATGACCTTGGGCGGTTGGCTTATCGGCGGCCTGCTGGGCGGCGCTGTCCTGACTGAAAAGGTCTTCGGCCGTCCGGGTCTGGGCACGGTCACGCTCAACGCCGTGCTGACCCATGACGTGCCCATCGTGCTGGCCGTGGTGCTGCTGGCAGCCTTCGTTCACGTGGTGGCTTCCACCGCGCTGGACATTCTCTATCTATTTATCGATCCGAGGCTCAGAACGCAATGACGACCACGGTTTTGACCGCTGCTGGTGGCCACGGACGGGCGGTCGCCGCCAGGCTGCCGCGCCTGTCTTCCATTTTGTCGCTGGCTTTCGCGGCCTTGCTGGTGCTGTGCGTGGCGGCGCCGCAATGGTTGACGCCCTACGATCCGCTGGAAGCGGATTTTCTGGCGATATTGCAGCCGCCCAGTTGGACGCATCCTTTCGGCACCGACCGCATCGGACGCGACGTGTTGGCGCGCACCATCCACGGCGCGCATTTTTCGCTGTCCATTGGGCTGGCCGGCACCGTCATCTCGGTATTGTTCGGCGTGCTGCTGGGTATCCTTGCCGGTCAGCGCAACCGCTGGGCCGACGAAGGCCTGTGCCGCGTGTTCGACGTCATTTCTTCCTATCCGGGCGTCTTGCTAGCCATGATGGTAGTGACCTTCATGGGCAACGAGGCGCGCAACATCGCCATCGCCGTGGGCATCGCGGGCATTCCCAAGTTCGCCCGGTTGGTGCGCGCGCAGACCCAACTGGTGCGCGAGGCGGATTACGTCACTCATGCCTACATCTATGGGCGCAGCCGGTTGGCGGTGTTCTGCACGCATCTGCTGCCCAATGTGCTGGTGGCGGTGCCGGTGGTCGCTACCGTTTATGTGGGTACGACCATTCTGGCGGTGTCTGGCTTGAGCTTTCTGGGCCTGGGGCCGCAGCCGCCCACGCCCGAATGGGGGGTAATGCTGGCCGAAGGGCGCGACGTGCTGCGCACCGCTTGGTGGCCTAGCGTTTTTCCGGGGCTGGCCATTACCCTGACAGTCATTTCCTTTATCGTGCTGGGACGCGATCTGCAACTCAGGTTCGAACGCAGGGAGGCTGCATGAAAGACGGCACATATGGCCGGCGGGGCGAAGTTCTGGTCGATATCGAGAACCTGCGTATCGGTTTTCCGGGCAAGAACGACAACAAAGATTTGGTTGACGGTATCGATCTGTGCATCCGGGCGGGTGAGTGCGTAGCCCTGGTGGGCGAGTCGGGCTCGGGCAAGAGTCTCACGGCACGCAGCATCCTGAATCTAGCCGGCAAGGGCGCGCGGATGTCGGCCCGGCGTTACGAGATCGGCGGGCGCAATGCCTTGCGTTTCACGCTGCAGGAATGGCGTGACGTGCGCGGCCGGTTCGCGGGCCTGGTGATGCAGGACGCGCTGGTGTCGCTCGACCCCTTGCGCCAGATTGGACAAGAGGTGGGCGAGACCGTTGCCGTACATGGCTTGCTGCGTGGCGAACGGGCAGTGCGCGGCCGGGTGCTAGACGCCCTGGCGCAAGCTGGCATCCCCGACCCCCAGGCGCGCAGCCGGCAGTACGCGCACCAGCTTTCCGGCGGCTTGCGCCAGCGCGCTCTCATCGCGGCCGCTATCGCGGCTCATCCCAGGCTCATCATTGCCGACGAACCCACCACGGCGCTGGACGCTACGGTGCAAAAGCAGGTGATCGAGGTCTTGATGCGGCGCGTGCGCGAGGACGGCGTGGGGTTATTGCTGATTAGCCACGATCTGTCGGTGGTGTCGGACATCGCCGACTGCGTGCTGGTCATGCGCGGCGGGAGGGTGGTAGACGACGGGTCGACGCGTGAAGTGTTGTCCCACCCTCGGCACGACTACACCCGTGCGCTGATCGCGGCGGTGCCGTCGGCCGAGTCGCGCGGATACCGGCTGGCATCGGCACGCATCGAGACCGGCGCGGCGGATGACCAGACCGTGGCGCGCATTCTGCGCGAACCCTTGCCGCCCCGCGCGGCGCTGGGCGGCGAGGTAATTCTGCGGGCCGAAGGCCTGGGCAAGCGCTACTGGCAGCAGCGCGGCGGCGGCGAGTTCCAGGCGCTCGACGAGGTGTCGTTCGAGATTCGCGCGGGCGAGGTGCTGGGCCTGGTGGGTGAATCGGGGTCGGGCAAGTCCACGTGCGCCAAGATTGTTCTTGGTTTGCTCGAACCCGATGCGGGCGGCGTATCCCTGCTGGGCAAACCCTGGTCCGGCATCCCCGAGCGCTGCCGCCGGGCGTTGCGTCCCAAGCTGCAGTACATTCCGCAAGACCCCCTGAGCAGCTTCGACCCGCGCTATACGGTGCGCGACATTATTCTCGAGAACTTGCCCAGGGTGCTGGGCTGGGCCGAGTTGGACCGGCGCGTCCGTGGCTTGTTGGCGCAAGTGGGCCTGGACGAGCGTCTGATCGATCGCTTGCCCGCCACCTTATCGGGCGGCCAGCGCCAGCGCGTCGCCATTGCCCGCGCCCTGGCCGCCGAACCCGCGCTGATCGTGTGCGACGAGCCAGTGTCCGCCCTGGACGTCAGTATCCAGGCCCAGGTCATCGATCTGATCGGCGAATTGCAGGCGCGCATGGGCACAGCGCTGCTGTTCATCTCGCACGACATCGGCTTGGTGCGGCACGTGGCCGACCGGGTATTGGTGCTGCAACAGGGCAGGGTGGTCGAGCAGGGCGAGGCGGGACAGGTGCTGACGCATCCTCGGCATTCGTATACCCGAACCTTGCTCGATGCCGTGCCGGGCGCGTGGCGTCAGGTCGCCTGATGCGAAAGGGGGCACCGCCCATGCCTGTGAGTGCCCCATGCCGTTTGGCGCGGGCACGTCTTAGGCGGCTTGTGCCTGGGCCGCGGTTTGCGGCTCGGCGACGCCGATCTTCCACTGATTGGGCGCAGGCGTGTCGTTGACGGCGAAATCGCCGGCGATGCGGTCCTTGTAGATCCGAGGGTTGTGCGTGGCCAGGGTGCGTACATTGCGCCAGAAGCGATCCAGGCCTAGATGCGGTAAGGTCGACGTGGCGCCCAGGGCGTCGAACAGCCGGGTCGATGAATCCAGGATCAGCTCGATCACCAGGCTTTGGGACTGGGCGATTTCCAGGTCGGCGATCGCGCGTGCCTGCTCGGTGCGCTCGGCATCGCCGCTGCGCGAAGCCTGCCATACGCGTTCCAGGGCCTGGGCATTCTGCAGCACGATGGCGCCCGCGCCATAGGCGGCGGCACGCAGCCGCCCGACAATTTCCAGGATCTGCGGGTCGTGCCGCACCAGTGGTGCATTGCCCGAACTGAAGCTGCGTTTGCGGTCCCGCACCGCGGCGGCGGTTTCGTCGGCCACGGCACGGCCGATGCCGGCGATGTTGGCCAGGTGCAGCGATTGATAGAAGGCCTGGTAGTAGGGCACACGATCTTCGTCGGGCCGGATGTTGGACGGGTCAACCTCGACGTCGCGGTAGTGCGTGGTGCCGCTGGAGGTCAGGCGCTGGCCGAAGCCGTTCCAGTCGTCCACCAGTTCGACGCCCGAGCTGTCGGTGCGCAGCGTCACAGCGTAGGGCTTGCCGTCTTCACTCGTGACGCCCACATCGGCCCAATCGGCGTACATCAGACCGGTGGAATAGAACTTGGATCCGCTCACGAACCACTTGCCGTCGCGCTGAAACAGACGGGTGCCGAGCGTGCCTTGCCGGTTGTCGGTCTCGCCGCGCCCGGGGCCGACGAGTTCGCCCGCCGCGATGCGGCGCAGCCAGGCCTCGCGCCAGGACAGGTTGTCGGTGTTGAGCACGGTCTCGACGAAACCGAGGTGAGCACGCAGCGACTGTTCGACGTTGGAGTCGGCCGAGCCCAGTTCGATCAGCAGGTTGAACAGTTCGGGCAGGGTGATGCCGCTGCCGCCATATTCCTTGGGCACGCGCAGGGCGGTGAAGCCGACCTGGGCCAGCGCGCGCACTTCCTGGCGTGGCAGGACGCGATGGCGCTCCCGTTCAATAGCGCCGGCACGGATGTCATTGAAAATACCGCGGAACCGCCGCTCCAGCGTTTCGTAGTCGGCGCTGGGGCCCGCGCCCCAGCCTTGCGAAATCTGTCCCACGCATTTCTCCATACAAGGTAAGCGGAGGACTATGAAACAAGCCGGGGAAGAGATCAACGACTCATCTTTCATATCCATATGAGCCGCCGCAGGCTGAATAAGAACAAGCCGAGACGGTATCTGATCGCGGTCCGGTGGCAGTGCCGACAATCCTGTCGGGTTTGTCTATTTGCAAGATGTCATGAGTATTCTTACCCTTGTGGCAGTCTCTCCAACCGTTCGCGCTCGTCGGCCTTGTTGCGGCATGTGGCGCAGCGCCTTGCTCTGCTGGGCTTGGATGAAAATCCGCGCATCTCGAACCTGCGCGGGCTACCGTCAGAAAAATTCGAACATCGCTCCAGTCCATGCCATGAATCACCGTTCAAAAATGCACAAAAAATATACGCGAATGGCAGTTCACAAATAATTTCATAGACGTCACCATCTCGCCTGTCGGTGAGTCGGCCCAGTTCGAGGCTGATAGGTTGTCAAACGTTCAATAAGTAGCCTGATGCCTTGTGGAGGCCCTATGAATACTCAAACTGCTCCGGTTGTTGTCTACGTGACTTACCAAGGTACGCCACAAGATACGTTTAATCGTAGCTATTACGTCGACGTCCATCTGCCATTGGCCATGAAGGCCTGGGCTCAGTACGGTCTACTCAGCGTGGCGGCTTATTTTCCGACGACCGAACACAAAGGAACCGTCGCAATCTGTGAATGCGTCTTCCGAGATGAAGCCGCGTTAGAAATTGCATTCGCATCGCCGGAAGCCTCCGATGTAATGGCTGACGTGCCGCGCTTTACCGCCATTGCTCCTCAGCGCGTCCGGGCAGTTGCACTTTAATTGGCCAGTACAGGCTCACCGCCCATGAATACGTTGACTTATGCATCCGAGCCAGCGGCGCTTGATTCGCGCCGCTGGTTGGCCCTCGCTGTTTTGTTGATCGGCACAATGTTGCCGCCCCTGGACTTCTTCATCGTCAATGTGACGCTACCCGCCATCCGCACCGACCTGCGAGCATCTTCCGATGTCTCGCAATTGGTGATCTCGGTCTACGCCGCAGCCTATGCGGTCACGTTGATTTTGGGAGGGCGTCTTGGTGATCTCTATGGGCGAAAGCGAGCTTTCGTTGGCGGTATGTTTGGCTTTGGCGTGGCTTCAGCGTTGTGCGGTTTAGCACCGTCGCCGAGCGTGCTCGTTGTCGGACGACTGCTGCAAGGGATATCGGCGGCCATCATGGCGCCGCAATCGTTGGCATCGATACACGCCCTTTTTCCGGCAAGCGAGAAGAATCGTGCACTCAGTCTGTATGGAGCGACGTTCGGTTTGGCTTCTGTGGGAGGTCAGCTGCTGGGGGGCGTGCTGGTTTCGGCCAGTCCGTGGGGGCTCAGTTGGCGCAGCGTTTTTTTGATCAACCTCCCCCTTATTGTCGTCGCGATCCCCGCTGCGCTGGCGCTGCTTCGTGAGAGTCGGGCAGAGCGTTCCGCTCGCCTGGACGTGCCAGGGGCGTTGCTGCTAGCGTCCGGCTTGCTGGCTTTGGTGGTACCCCTCGTAGAAGGACGGGAGCACCACTGGCCGTGGTGGTGCGTCGCGCTACTTAGTTTGAGCGCGCCTTTTTTGTGTGTCTTCTGGTGGTATGAAAAAAGACAAGAGCTCGCTGACAGAGCGCCCTTGATTTTGCCCTCGATTCTGGCAGCTCGCGGGCTGAAACGCAGTCTGACGGCAGCATTCTTCTTCTATTCTCTTGCGGCGTTTTTCTTTGTGTTTGCGGTGTACGAACAGGCCGGTTTGGGTAATGATGCGTTGGCAGCCGGCTTGGCAATCCTGCCGCTCGGTATTGGCTTTTTCCTGGGGCCGCTATGCGGTCCACCCATCGTCCGGCGCTTGGGTTCGCGCACTGCAGCGTTTGGCATGATCCTGGAAGTGCTTGGCCTGGTCATGGTCGCAGTTCTGGCCTGCATCGATGCATCGTCTTGGCTCGTCTTTCCTTTGTTCCTGATTGGAGCTGGACAAGGCATCGCACTACCTGCACTGGTTCGCTTGAACGTGGACCAGGTTGACACACGTTGGGCTGGGCTTGCTTCCGGTTTGGTCACCGCCACTTTGCAGATTAGCGCTGCGGTAAGCATCGCGATAATTGGTGGTCTTTTCATCGCGATCGCACCTGACGGCGCAGCCGCTCATGATGTGCGGCTCGGATTTACCGTGGCTTCATTGGCAATAGGCGCGGCACTGGCGCTGGCAGCAGGACTCAGCTGGAAACGGCAGTAGATCGTGACAACTTATATTACCCGGTCAACTCGGTACAAACAGCCAAAACACGGGCTGGAGATTTGCTCGTCGACAGATAAACATGACCGACCGAGCTATCAAAATAGGCAGACTCATTGCGCTTCAGGCTGATCTCGTTACCCGTTTCAAAAACAATACGAACGGCTCCCGAGACCACGTAGGTAAATTCCTGCCCCGGATGCTTGATGTATTCCGTGAACTCTGCAAGATCACGGGAAAAGATGGTTGCGATGATCGGGGTCATGACTTTGCCCGAAATTTCACTGAATAAAAACTGATGCCGATAGGTATCGGTTTGATATTCATCCTGCCCCAGGCTGCAAGCCTTCAGTGCCTGACCGTTGAGTCGATTGGGCACCGGATTGTCGCGGGCTTGCAGCAACACCGCCATATCCACGTTCAGGCCCAACGAGATGGCGACGAATTTCTCGTAGCTCAGCGCAGTCTGCCCCAGTTCAGCCTTTGACAAGGTGGATAGCGCTACCCCCGAGGCGGCCGACAGCTGCTTGAGGGTAAATCCTCTCTCTTTGCGTATAGCTCTCAGGCGACCGCCCATTGCCTCTTTTGAAAAACTTTTCTGGCTTCGCGCGTCCGCCTTTTCTGCCATAGATGCCTCTCCCATTTTTAAAAGGGCGAACGGCTGGATCCCACGCGATCCACGATGGCCCGATAATGTTCGGGACGCCTGTGCCGCTCAAAGTGGAAAATATTACCCCGATAGCCGTCGGCCAGACTCATATCGCAGACATAGTTGATCACTTCGTCGTCCTCGGACAGGGCCTGGACCGCGATCTCGCCGGTAGGCGCGACGATGCACGAGCCGCCGATCATGTGTATGCCTTCTTCAACCCCCGCCTTGGCCGCGGCAGCGATCCAGCATGTGTTCTGGTACGCCGATGCCTGCAGAGAGAGATGATTGTGATGCAGGGGCAAATGTCTGGGCTCTCCCAATCGCCCGTAACCGGTCGGTGTGTTGTAGCCCAGCATGATTAGATCGACAGCCTGCAGACCCATGACGCGATAGGTTTCCGGCCATCGTCTGTCGTTGCAGATGCACATCCCGATTCGTGTATCACCCGCATCAAATACCGGAAAACCCAGATCGCCAACCTCGAAATACCGCTTTTCGAGATGCTGAATGGGATACCCGTCTTGGGACTGTGCGTCGCCAGGAATATGAATCTTTCGATATTTCCCGATGATGTTTCCCGTGCTGTCGACCAGGATACTGGTGTTAAACCGTCGGTCGCCCGCGATCTCGGCGTACCCAAGGTAAAAGCCAACTCCCAATTTACGCGCTCGGTCAAAGAGGGGCTGCGTCTCTTTCCCGGGCATTTCCGTCTCAAAAAAGCTCTCCAGCTCTTGCGTGTCGTCGATCGTCCAACGAGGAAAAAAGGTCGTTAAGGCCAGCTCAGGAAAGGTGACCCATTTAGCGCCTCTACCCGCCGCATCTTCAAGCATGTCACACAGGCGTGCCACGGCCTGACGACGCGTATCACTGCGTGCGATGGGGCCCATCTGGGCCACGGCAATGTGCAATTTCACATCTTGCTCCTTGGCGTTCGCAGATCAGGACCGCTTGAGCACGCGACCCGCGTACTCTCCGGTGAAATGGGCGTCGGCATCCCATACTTTCTTGCCATTCACATACACATGATGGATGCCCCGCGAATGCGTCATGGGCGCCTCGAACGTCGCGGTATCCGCGATGGTGGCGGGATCGAAGACAACCAGGTCGGCAAAGGCATCCTGCTGAATCACGCCGCGGTCTGCCAGGCCGAACCGACTCGCAGTCAGGCCGGTCATCTTCCACACGGCTGTCTCGATGGGAAACAGGCCCAGGTCGCGGCTGTAATGGCCCAACACACGGGGAAACGTGCCCCACAGGCGAGGGTGGGGATGTGTGTCGTGAGGCAAACCGTCAGAACCGATCATGGTGTCCGGAAAAGACATGATGCGTTGGACATCATGCTCGTCCATCATGAAGTAGATCGCGCCGGCGGGCATCAATTCATCGACAACGTCCCAGCGATCCTTGCCTCGTTCTTTGGCGATATCGTCCAGATCGCGGCCCGTATATTCGGGAAAGGGTTTGCACCAGGTGAGCAGCGTCTTGGCCGACAATAGCGCACGGTCTTTCTTTAGTATGGTGGACCCGGCTATATAAGGGTAAGCGTCCAACGAAATTTCCTGGGTCTTCATCGCCTCGGAAATGATCGCGAGCGTCTCGCCTGAACGTCCGAAATTCTGCTTTCCCATGAGTTTATGATGAGATATCACGATCGGGACGTCGAGCTCTTTGCCGATCCGGAACGTTTCGTTCAGCGCGGCAACAATCTCATCGCCTTCGTCGCGCATATGTGTCGCGTAGATGCCGTTGTGCTCCGTCAGAGGCTGGCAAACCTGAATAATTTCTTCGGTTGTCGCGTGGGCAGCGGGCGGATAAAACGTCCCGGTCGAAATGCCGATCGCCCCGGCGGCCATTCCCTCACGCGCCAAGTCTCGCATCTTTTCGATTTCCTCGGGCGTCGCATTCCGCTCGAGATTGGGCATCACGGCCGCTCGTAAAGTGGAATGCCCCAGCATGCAAGCGCAGTTCAGCGCGGGTGGAGATTGCTGCAGAGCCTGTAGATAATCGGCGAACGTCGAAAAGGCGTAACTTCCCCCTAGATCCAACAGGTCGAGAGGCGGCGGTGGGCTTTCATGCAGCAATGGTGCGAGACTGATGCCGCAATTCCCGGTAATTACCGTCGTGACCCCTTGGGATATCTTGGGTTCCATCGCGGGTTTGCGCAGCAACAGATTATCGTCGTGGGTGTGCGAATCGATAAATCCTGGCGATACGGCCAGACCCGAGATATTTTCACGATGCGTCGCGGTTGCCTTGGATAGATCGCCGATCGTGGCAACACGATCGCCTCGCACGCCGACATCCGCCAGGTACGGCTTGGTGTTCGTACCATCAATAACCAGGCCGCCCGACAAGATAACGTCGTAGGACTCAATATTTTGGCTGCTCATACATCCACTCCTGAAAAATCCGATTACTACGCAAAATGACAGGCCACCACATGATCTGGGCTAAAGCGCCTTGCCTCGGGCAACTCGCGCGCACAAATCGCTTGCGCGTTTGGGCAGCGGGTACGGAAGGCACACCCCGAGGGGGGCGATAAAGGGCTGGGAATCTCCCCTGAAAGCCGCAGAGACTTAGGCAGTGCACGACTCTCTTCCGAAAAACGCGGCACAGCTGCCAGCAAGGCCTTGGTATAGGGGTGGCGGGGGTTTTGAAAAATCTCGCTGCGTGTTCCGACCTCGACCATTCGGCCGAGATACATCACCGCTACTTTGTGACTCAAATGCCGCACGACACTCAGATCGTGAGAAATAAAGAGGTAAGTCAGTTGCAAGTCTTTCTGCAAATCGACCAGCAGATTGATCACCTGTGCCTGAACGGAGACATCCAATGCCGAAACGGGCTCGTCACAGACAATGAAATCCGGCTCCAATGCCAAGGCGCGTGCAATGACCAGTCGTTGGCGCTGCCCACCCGAGAACTGATGTGGGTACTTGTCCAGTGAGTCGGGTTTCAGGCTGACCAGACGCAGCAGGTCGTCCAGGCGAGCGGTGATCGCTGACGAAGGAACGGAAAAATTATTCAACGGTTCGGCCAGAATAGACCGTACGCGCATGCGTGGGTTCATCGAGGAATAAGGATCCTGAAAGATGAACTGGATCCTTCTTCGAAGCTCTCGCAACGCCGTGCGCTTGAGCTGCCCTACATCCTTGCCCTCAAAGATAACTTGTCCTTCCGATGGTTCCAGCAGTCTGGCCAGGCAACGCCCCAAGGTCGATTTGCCGCAGCCCGATTCGCCAACAATGCTGAACGTCTCGCCTTTACGCACGGTGAAAGAAACGTCGCTGACCGCATTGAGCACCGCGTTTTTTCCGTGATGCTTGACCGTGAAGCGCTTGCTTAGCCCGACGACCTCCATCTGGATATCACTACCGTGCGTGGCGTGCATGTTTTCCCGAGACATATCCGTTTCTCACTATTTCTATCGTTCGCGCCACTACGACGCCACGCGACACCAGTACTTGTGCGCATCCGAGGCCTGAATGATCGCCGGGGGCACGGACGCACAAGACGCAATGGCATGTTCGCAACGCGAAGAAAACGCGCAACCCGATGATTGCGGCGTGATCGTCGGAACAATACCGGGCAATTCGGCAAGCCGTGGCTGTTGTGAGCCATTATCGACGAAAGCCGGCAACGAACGAATGAGCGCCCGCGTATACGGATGCTGCGCCCGATACAGCACGTCTGACACCAGCCCCTCTTCGACCTTTGAGCCGGCGTACATCACCATGACGCGATCACAGGACTCTGCGACGACCCCCAGATCGTGCGTAATCAATACCGTCGCCGTCCCCATCTGCTCTTGAATATCCTTGAGGATCTGCAAAATCTGCGCTTGGATCGTCACATCCAATGCGGTGGTGGGTTCATCGGCAATCAGCAACCGAGGCTTGCATGCCAGTGCAATCGCGATCATGACGCGCTGACGCATCCCTCCCGACAACTCGTAGGGATAGTTCGACAGCCGTTTGGCGGGATCTGAAACCTGCACAAGCTCCAGCAGCCCCTGGGCATCGACCAGCGCCTGCTTGTATGACTTTCCCTGGTGCAACACAATGGACTCGGCAATCTGACGTCCTACCGTGAATACCGGATTCAAGGACGTCATGGGCTCTTGGAAAATCATCGACAATTGATTGCCGCGAAGCGCGCGCATCTGCTTTTCACTTAAGGACAGCAGATCTCTGTCTTCAAAGTTGATGGATCCCGACACCACCCGTGCAGACGTGGCGAGCAGACGCATGATGGCCAGTGAGGTGACGCTTTTCCCGCAACCTGACTCACCGACAATGCCCAGTGTCTCACCGCTGCGTACGTGAAAGGAAAGATCGTTCACGGCCACGACGGTTCTATCCAGCCCCTCGAAATGCACGCTTAGATTCTCGACGCGCAGTATGTCTTTGTGAGTATTCATCGCGCGCCTCAGATCTTCTTCGCCAGCTTGGGGTCCAGCATGTCGCGTAGGCCATCGCCGAGCATGTTGACGGCCAGCACGGTCATTGCCAAGAACAATCCCGGGAACAAAATGATGTGAAATGCAATGGAGAGGAAATTGCGTCCGTCTGCCATGATGTTTCCCCAGCTCGGTATCTGCGGTGGAATGCCTACCCCCAAGAAGCTGAGCACCGCCTCCGTAATGATGGCGGACGCAGCAATGAACGTGGCCTGAACCATCAACGGGGCAAACAAATTCGGCAGGATATGCATTATCAGAATCTTGTGCGTGCGGGTGCCGACGGCCGTGGCGGCCTCGACGTACGGTTGGTTGCGGATCGACAAGACTAACGCCCGCACTAAGCGCACCACACGCGGGACTTCCGGAATGATGATGGCAATGATCACGGTGGTCAGACCGCCCCTGAACACCGCCATCAGCGCAATCGCCAGCAAGATATTCGGAATCGACATCAGACCGTCCATGATGCGCATGATCAGCATATCCAGCGCAGAGAAATAGCCTGCCATCATGCCGATCACCACGCCCAGCACCACGCTGATCACGGCCACTGCAACACCGACCACCAGTGAAACGCGCGATCCATAGATCACGCGTGTATACACATCGCGTCCTAGAGCGTCCGTGCCA
The DNA here is from genome assembly GCF_054779135.1 of Bordetella tumulicola. NCBI lineage: Bacteria > Pseudomonadati > Pseudomonadota > Betaproteobacteria > Burkholderiales > Alcaligenaceae > Bordetella > Bordetella tumulicola. Next base: position 460,000 of record NZ_BAAGYU010000010.1, read on the forward strand.
AAAAAATGCTCTGCCGAGGGCGGCTTCATCCGTGCCAGGGGATTGATATCCAACGGATTCAGGCTGGACAACAGCGGTGCAAACACCGCGATTACAGCCAGGATCGCCAGCACGGCAATCCCGATATACATGGCGGGCTGCAGGCGAAACAGCGTCCATACTCTCTTTCTGGTGATCTTGGCGCCTAGTGTGAGTGTTTGCATGGCGATCAGCGCCCCATCCTGGGATCAAAAATTCTGTAGCTAAGGTCGACGACAAGGTTGATTAATACATAGACAGCCGACGCAATCAGCAGCACGCCCTGGATGACTGGATAGTCGTGGCGTAATACGGCGTCCACCGTCAATCTTCCCAGCCCGGGAATCGCGAATACCGTTTCGGTCACGACCACGCCGCCGATGAGCATGGCGATACCGACGCCGATGGTTGTGACAATGGGGTTTGCCGCGTTTTTGAGTGCATGCCAGATCACCAGGCGAGTCCCGAGTCCTTTCGCTTTAGCGGTGCGAATGTAGTCTTCGCCGAGCGCTTCCAGCATGGTGGCGCGAGTCATGCGCGTCAGCAGCGCCATATAGACCAGTCCCAACGAGAGACAGGGAAGCAGTAAATGCTTGAAATAAAGGGCGACGCCCGACGACAGCGGCTTATAGCCTTGCACGGGGAACCAACCCATTTTGATTGACAGGACGTAGACCAACCCGTATCCAATCAAGAAAACGGGAATGGAGAATGCCATGACAGACGCCAGCATGATCAATCGGTCAGTGAGCGAACCCGCTTTCCAGGCGGCTGCGACACCCAGCGGAACCGCCAGCAGAACCGCGAACAAGATCGTGAACAGCGCGATGGATAGTGTGGGCCCCATGCGTTGGTAAATAAGCTTCGACACCGGCAAATTGGTCGATGTCGACGTCCCCAGGTCACCGGTCAGAATATTTCCGCTCCAGATCAGGAATTGCTCGACGAGGGGTTTGTCCAGCCCCATGCTGGCGCGGATTTTTTCGACATCCTCCACGGTGGCATTGTCTCCGGCCAATACGGCCGCCGGATCACCAGGAGACATGTGGGTCAGCAGGAAAACAAACACCGCGACGACAACCATGACAGGAATGGTCGCGATCAGTCTTCGTAATACGTATAGCAACTCAAGACTCCTTGTTCTGGGTTCCCACTGACCCGTGCCGGTTTAGTTCTTCTCGATGTTCCACATCACGGGGACACCCGTTTTCAGCAGATCGGTATGGGTCAGGCCCCGTGTTGCCATGACCGGGTTGAATTCTCCCCAGATGACATAAGGCACGGACTCATAGGCACGCGCCTGAATCTGCGCGGCAAGTTCCTTGCTCTTTGCCTCATCACCCTCGGCAATCCATTGCGCACGCAATTCATCAAGCTTTTTATCGCAGGGCCAACCCGGCAGCCCATTGCCGCAGGACGCGGATAGCCAGGGGTTCGTGACTGGCGTGCTCGCGTCGAAGTACCCCCCGTGCGTCAGGAAAATATTCCACCCGCCCTCTGCCGGGGGATCCTTCTTGAGGCGGCGTGCCGCGACAGAGGCCCAGTCCATGGCCTGCAGGTCGACGTTGAATCCGGCCTTTTTCAATGCCTCGGCCAGTACCAGACTGGCAGGTGAATTCACGTTGTCCGTCGGATACAGGATGACGACCTTCTCACCTTGATATCCGGACGCTTTCAGCAGTTCTTTCGCTTTTTCAATATTCGGCGTCTTGTATTGCGCTGCGCCGACATCGGTTGTGTAGGGCGAGCTGCATGTGTACATCGATGGGCAGTATTCGGTACGGTACTTGTCGGTATAGCCCACGGCCGAAACGAATGCCGCTTGATTGACGACGTGATACATCGCTTGGCGTGCCAGCTCATTATTGAAGGGCGGGAACAGGTGATTGGGAACGATCATGCCCTGAGAGGCCGCTGTGGGAATCAGCGTGATATCGGAATTTCCCTCCAGTACCGGCAGAAAGTCGGGCGTGACGCTCTCGATCATGTCGACTTCGCCGTTTTGTAGCGCGGCAGCAGCAGTATTCGCGTCGGGAATATAGATCCATTCAACGCGATCGACCTTGGCGACCTTGCCGCCAGCCAGGCCATCAGCGGGCTCCGAGCGCGGTGTGTAGTTCGGATTTTTGACGTACACCACCTTGTTGCCGGGTACCCATTCGTCCTTCTTAAAGAGAAATGGACCGGAGCCGACCATCTCCGTGACGGGTACGCTGGGGTCGGTATCGGCCAACCGCTTCGGCATAATGAAAAGCGGCATACCTGAGGGCTTGGACAGTGCGGCCAAGACGAGACCAAACGGCTTTTCAAGCGTGAGCTCGAATGTTTTATCGTCGACGACCTTCAATGAGGCACCAGCCTTCATCAGGAGACGCCCTAGCGTGTCCTTCTTGGCCCAACGTTCGATCGATGCGACACAATCCGCGGCGGTCACCGGGGTACCGTCGTTGAAAACCAGCTTATCGCGCAGGGTAAAAGACCATTGCTTGCCATTTTCGGATTTTTTCCAGCTATCCACCATCTGCGGCTGCGCTTGTCCCTTGCTGTCTTGTGCGAACAAGGTGTCAAACACCATATAACCGTGATTGCGCGTGATATAGGCGGTGTTGAACAGCGGATCCAATGTCTTCAGATCTGCCGTGGGCGCGAGGCGGATCGTACTTTCCGACGAGGCCGTCCCGCTGACTAACAATAAGCCTGCCGTCAACATGCCAGTGACTAGCGTTTTCATGCAGATGGATGTCATTTTCATGGTTTTTCCCTGTGTCGGTCTATGTATAGTTGCGATGCATTAATGTGCCGGCGTGGCCAGCGGCCATTTTGGATACATCAGTTTTTTATAGGGCAACGCGTTGATGTCCGAGGAAACCGATCCGGGGGTACTCAAGTAAATCACCTGAGCGGCCACTTTTGAAAAATCGGCATAGAAGTGCTGCGAAGACTTCACCACAATGAACTTTTGCTTGCGTAGGTCGATACCGAACTGCGTGAACAAATCTTGTCCGATGGCCTGATTTCGCACGGAGGTCAAGACCAGCGTAATGCCCGCGGTCTCGACGACGGCGACATCGCCCAGCGACGACGGCGTGTTCGACAATCCCGTCATATACGCGTCTCGGCGCAGGGCCTTGACCGTACACAGCGCATCGACGGGTTGGCCAGACGCCTCGGACACCTTGCCGCCGATACGCAGTTTGATCGTGGCGTTTTCGCCAGCATTCATACACAGACCAACGGCGCCAGGATCCCAGATCGGACCGATCACGGCATCACGGATGTTGTTTTTCAAGAAATCCGCCAACACAAACGTGGAGTCGCTGCCCGCGCCGCCACCGGCGTTGTCGGCAGAATCCGCCAGTACCGCCGGATAACGTTGATTGTCGGCAACGATCTGCAAGGCTTCGGTCGTCGTCGGGCAGGGCGTTTGCAAAGCATCGCGAAAACCGATGATCTCTTTGCCCACGCGGTCGGCGAGTTGTTGCGCGCGTTCGGTATCGCCGTCGGTATAGACCAGCACTTTGCTGCCCATGCCCGGTACGTCTCCCCAAGGGAATCCGTGCGCAATCGAGATAGACAAGATGCCAGGTTCCTGCTCCATCTGCAGCAACCGATCCACGAAACTGCGCATGGGTTCCCGACTCGTATGCATAATGGAAATCATCTCGCAGTCGTACACCCCCAGCACCGGCTTGAATTTTCCCTGCTGTTTGGCGGCGCAGAGATCCACCAGGTCATAGGCTCGTTCGAGAATATCGGTGTGCGGATATTCCTTGAAGCACACCAGAATGTCGGCGTTCTCATACATAAGTGGTGTCATGTGGCAATGCGGATCAAGCTCTGCGCCGACGACCACATCGGGTCCGACTATTTGGCGTACGCGGGAAATCAAATCGCCTTCGCAGTCGTCATAACCATCTGCCACCATGGCGCCATGCAAGCCCAGCACCACTACGTCCACCGCACCGGCACGTTTGAGGTCCTGCAAAATTTCGTCGCGCAACGTCTCGTAGGCGTAGCGTGTTGTGAGCCCTGCGGGGACGGCGCCCGCCACCGCCCCCTCTATCACCGTCCAACCCTGCTCTTTGGCACGTTCACGCGCGGCCCACAGCGGCCCCGAGAATTGCAGCATCGTATCGGGGTGTGTGCCAGCGGGATAGTAACCACGGGCCTTGAACGAATCGATACCCGTGGGGATCGGGGAGAAGGTATTGGTTTCGGTCGCGAGCGAAGCCGTGAATATCCGCATGGTTGTCTCTCTCCTGGATCAGGTCAGCGATCCAACGCCTGAATTTCGATTTCCAGATCCACGCCCATGGCGAGTTTGGCCTCGACGGTTGAACGAACAGGCAGGCCGGCCGTGAAATAGCCACGATAGGCTTCATTGAAATCGGTAAACAGCGCAAGATCGGACAACCACACCGTGGCTTTCACCACATCTTCGAAACCCAGGCCGACTTCCTTCAAGCTGTCACTCAGTCGTTCCATCACGGCGGCCGTCTGCGTCTTGATGTCACCCTTGACGACTTTGCCATGGGCATCCATCGGAATCTGCCCAGAGAAAAAGACAAAGCCTCCCGCGCGAATCATGCGTGAGAAAGGCAGGCCCAAAGGCGACTCGTAACGTTCAATGCTCATGATCAAGGCTCTCTATGTTTAATAAACCAGTTAGACTCACTCGGCGCTGAAGCGCGCGGGCGAGACAATCGAGACATCCAGATGCTCGGCCTGTAGGGATGGGTCCAGTGATTCACCAAGGATCAAGTTGGCCGCCAGTAGCGACGCTCCCGGTGACGTCTGAATGCCATATCCACCCTGGCCAACCAACCAGAAAAACCCACTGACATTCTTATCCCAGCCGATCACAAAATCGCCGTCTGGCACAAATGATCGCAAGCCGGCCCACGTGTGATTAGGGCGCCGGATATCCAGCGTGGTTGCGGTGGTAATGCGGTCAATGCCTATCGCGATATCCAGTTCCTCGGCAACGACATCATGCGCATCGATGGGATCGGCGTTCGCAGGGGACCCTAACAGTTGCCCGGCATCGGGCTTGAAGTAAAACGACTCATCGACGGCTGCCACTACCGGCCATCGTTCTATGTCGTCCCACCCCGTATTTTGGCTGTTCTTCGCCGTGAATGTGAAAGCGCTGCGGCGCTTTGGCTGCAAGCCGATATGGGTGGCGCCAAACAGATCTGCGACCTGTTGCCCCCATGCTCCTGCGGCATTGATGACATTCTTGGCTGCAACGGTGGCGTCCGAGGAGAGATCAACACGCCATTGGCCGTCTTCGCGTTTGGCGCCGACAATCGAGGCGCTGTAGCAAAACTCGACGCCGGCTTGCTTGGCGCCCTTCAGAAATCCATGCAGTAAAACGTGTACATCGATATCCTTGGCGTCGGCTTCTTCGATGGCGCCTATCAGACCGTCCCGGCGCACGCAGGGAACGCGGGAAACCACCTCATCTGCCGTGACTTGACGTACCGCTGATCCTGTTTTTTGCAGTTGATCAAATGTTTCGGCCAATAGGGCTTCCTGCCCATCATGCGCGATATAGAGCACGCCTCGGTCAGCCAAGAGATCATGTTCACAGAAACCCTCTGGCGGGGCTTCAAAGAACGCTCTGCTGGCCCGCGTCAATGCGCGGACCGTAGCCGTGCCGTAGGTTTCCATGAACATCGCCGCGGAACGTCCAGAAGAGTGATATCCCGCTTGGCTTTCCGACTCGACGACCAGGACCGAGCCACGTTCTCTCAATCGATAGGCCAGCGACGCACCCGCAATCCCCGCACCGATGATCAGATAGTCGTACACCTTCCCTACTGTCATGAAACGCCACCTTTTCGCTCAACAACGCTATTTATCGAATATGAGAATTCTCGTAAACGAAAATATGTACTCAACGAGCACTGCGGTCAAGGCACTTTCGTGGGGGTTTACCCGCGACTACGGGTTAATGCCGTGACGATTTTGAGGGTTTCCAGGCATTGGGGATCACAAGCCTCTAACGATTTCCAAGCAGGGCTAAAGGGCGCCGGGATATCGTTATCACATCACCTTGACCGCGCGGCCGATGAACTGGATGGGCCCGGTTGGCCGGCCGATAGGAGATCCTGTTTCCGGTTCCAGGGTCAGCTCGAAGAGCTGATCGGGCACCAGCGGCGGCAGTTTGTCTAGCGGGATGCGGATCGTCTGGCCGGGCTGAACCAGGCCCAGCGATACCGGGCCGGGCCAATCGTCGGCCTTGGTCCAGAACTCCAGCGCCCGGCCTGGCGGTACCTGCGTGCGTCCGAGCGGCACCAATTGCACTGCGTCGTTAGCCTGGGCCTGTATGACCCAACCAGGCGCCTGCGATTGCGGTGCCACCAGCACCACCACATATTGTGGCGGCATGCCGGCGGGTTGGAACAAGAGCAGGGCGGCCAGCAAGGCTGCCGCGACCACCCCCGCAGCAGACAGTCCACGCCAGAATGGCAGGTTGGCCCACAGCGCAGCCCACGGGCGTGTGCCGCGCCGGGACGAGACTGTGGGCGCGGGGTCCGCCAGACTGCCTTGGATGCGGAGCCAGAGTCCGGATGAGGGCTGCACCGGCGCCGCCAAGTCGGCCAAGGGCAGCAGTCGTTCTTCCCAATACAACACCGCCGTGCGCAACGCCGCATCATGCGGCAGGTTCGCTTGCACTTGGCGGCGTTGTTCTGCCGGCAAGGTGCCCAGTACATATTCTCCCGCCAGGGCGTCCAGGTCGTCGGGCGGATTGTCGTGAAGCGTGGTCATGCTAGGCAGTCCCGCAGTGCCTTCAGGCTGCGTGTGATCCAGGCCTTGACCGTGCCTAGCGGCGTGCCCAGCCGCTGCGCAATCTCGGAATGCGATAGGCCCTCGACATAGGCATGTACGATGCAGTTGCGGCGTTCGGCGGGCAGTTCGTCCAGGCAGGGCCCCATGCGGCCTGCATAGTCGGCCCAGGCCAGCCCGTGGCGATCGCGCCAGTCCTGCAAGGCCACATCGGCGTCCAGACGTGCGGCCACGGCCTCATCGACAGGCACCAGGCGCGCGTGGTCGCGCACAAAATTTAGCGCCAAGTGCCGAGTAATGCTGTAAAGCCAGCCGCGCGCTGAGCCTCGGGCGGGATCGAAGCCCGAGGCCTGGTTCCAGATGTTGATGAAAGCATCGTGCACGATGTCCTCTGCCACGGCAGCGTCGCCCACGATACGGCGGGCCACTCCCAACAGGCGGGCGCCTTCGCGTTGGTACAAATGCTCGAGTGCGTCGCGGTGACGCGCCGCGCATCCGCGTACTGCAGCTTCGTAGTCGAATTCCTCATCAGGCAGACCCGGCATGGCACCTCGCAGCTAAGCGGAGGCCGGCGGGATACGCCGGTCCACGTTGTTGCCGCATCTTACCGGGAAATGCTTGACGATGGCATTTCGAACTCTTAGTTGGCCTTCCAGAATATGTAGTCCGCTTGGTACTGGACAACGCTGCGCTTGCCCAGCGATGTCGCGTTGCAAGGCATGTTCGGCGCTACCCCGCCTTTGAGCGCCACGCGCTGAATGTATGTGACGCCCGTCATCGCGCCCTTGCCCATAGCGGGATTGGCTTGCACCAATTGATAGGGCAGGTTGCCTTCGCCCGACGGTGCCACGGCCAGTTGCTTGCCGGTCAGCTTGGATCCGTCCATGGCTTCCCAGGTGGCTGGCGGACCGTAGTACTTACCCACTTGTTTGCCGTGGCGATCTTTCAGCATGGCATCGGGACCGATGAACATCCAGCCCGGTTGGCCGCTGGTTCCGGCCTTGCATTCGTAGGTGATGTCGCCGGAGCCCACCGTCTCCCAGGCGACCTTATTGCCGGAGGGCACCTGGATGCTGGCCGGCAGGCCTTCTTGTGAATAGCTCATTGGCTTGGAGGCCATAGTGCCGCAGGCCGTCAATATGGTGGCGGCGAACAGGCCGACCGTGGCCGGCACAGTGAACGTACGCTGGATCTTCATGAATAGTCTCCCGCAGAAAAATGAGAAGTGACGGCTCGACCCGCAGGCGCCGTCATAGGTACTACACGCGGGGTAGGCATTTGGATGCAGCGGTTTCGATTGTTACATCTGCCGGGCAGTTATGGCTTGATCAGCGAAGTCTACCCAGGGCAAGGCGAGCCTGGCGTTTTTCAATAACGCCTACATGCAGGTTCCAAACCACTCAAATCTCCACGGAATCCCGCGTGAGCGGGTTCACATAGCATCTAGATGGCGTGTATTTCAGGTCCACAGCGTACGTAGTGGCGCCTCTACGGAAAACCTGTGCGCCACCTGAGCTTGCAACAGTTCAGCACTGGCCAATGCATCAGTCAACGCATGGTGGGCACGGTAGCGTGGCAGTCGGTACCGCGCTCGACTGGCCGCCAGCCGGATCGAAACGGTCTGCTTAGGGCGGCCCATTAATCGGGCCAACAGGCTGGGAGATTTGCGGTGTAGCCTCGCTTCGAGTTCCATCGTGTCGATGGTCGGAAATTCTATGCCTTCACCAATGCGGGTCCTGAGCGCAGCATCCAGAAAACCTCGTTCGATTGCACGGCAATGCACGACGATAATACGGCCTGCCAGCGCTTGCAGCACTTCTTCAAGGACCACACTCAGATCAGGGGCCGTTTCGATCTGCGAGTGCGTGATTGCATGGATTGTTATCGACTCTGGCGTCAATTCGCCGGTGGGGTGAACCACCCAGTAGCGCGATGCGCTGGCTTGAATACGTGTCATTGTCATCGGTACAACGCCGATGCTGACGATTTCGTCGCGCAAAATGTCGAGGCCGGTGGTTTCCACATCGAGCGCAGCCATCGGGACATCCTGCAAGAAGCTGTCACCTGGCGGTATGCCCTGTGCATAGAAGGCTCTCAGGCGCGGATCTTGTGCCGTGTCAGCCAGTGTCGCAAAACGTTGTTGCCAGTCCTGCTCCTGCGCATCCGGGCGATTTCCGTGCTTGGTTCGTAAGTCCCCCAGGTGCAGCATGACGTTCCTGTACTCAGTTGGCCCGACCGGGCTGATAACGATACTTAAGATATTTTTGCGCGTTGCTCAGAATCAGGAAAGCATCGCGCAGATTTTTGCGCTCGAACTCCGATAGCTTCTCGGGTTCGATGCTGTTGTCGGGTTCGTCGCCCGCAGTCAGATCATCGGCTTGGCGGCGAGTTCGTACCGTTGTGATGAATTCCAGCGCATCGTACAGATCCTGCCCTCTTCCCAGCGGCAGGATGGCCGCATCGATGATTTCGCGCACTCGTTCAAAGGAATTCAGCGATTGCGCGCCGATCGCCAGTGCATGGACGCGGATCAGGTCAGTCAGCGGTCCGGTGCCACGACGCTTGATATTGATCGCATGGGTGTGGCGGCCGTCAGACTCGACAACGAAGTCCTTGAAGAAACCCAGTGGTGGTGTGCGCAGCAGCGCATTGCGTGCCATGCAGGCGAGAAATCGCGAATTTCCCTTCGCTTTGCGCGCGATCAGTTCGCGCAGATGCACGACCCATTCCGTGCGGCCCCATACGCCATCGAGGTCGAAGAAAATGCCGGCATGAAGCAGTGATTCGGGAGTCGGGCGCTCTATCCAATCCGTAAAATAACGCTCCCATGCGGCAAGCGGCTGGCGCCATTTTTCATTGCTCGCCATCACTCCGCCGGTACAGTAGGTATAGCCGCAGCGCGCCAGTCCGTCGCAGACGAACGTGCTGAGCGCGTTGAACCAGTCACCGTGCCGAGCGGGGTCAAAGCGATTATCCAGAATGATGGCGTTGTCCTGATCGGTAATGATCAACTGCTCCTGACGAGCCATTGAACCTAGCGCCAGAAAGCAATAGGGTACCGGTGTGGGGCCGAGTTCGGCTTCGGCGAGTTCCAGCAGACGTTGTTTGACGCTACGTCCGATCGCGGTCATTGCGTTACCCACCATGCGTGCACTGGCGTCTTCATTCACCATGCGCGTGAAACAGGCACGTACGTCCGGCACTAGCGCGGCCAGCTCATCCACCGTCTGTGCACGAAAGATATTCCCGACCACGAACAGGCTGTTGCGCGATTCGTAGCGGATAATGTCCGAGAGTGCGACGATGCCGATCGGACGCTGGTGCTTCATGACTGGCAAATGGTGCACGTTGTGGCGCAGCATTGCCAGCATGGCTTCGAAGATGAGCTGGTTGTGCGCTATCGTTACCACGTGCGGTGTCATGATCTCGGCTACCGGCGTGTCATGATCCAGACCAGGCGCCAGCAGGCGGGTACGCAGATCACGGTCCGTGACGATGCCGGACAGCAATGGCAACTCGGGTACGTCCGGATTATCGTCGATGATCAGCAGTGAGGACACGCCCTCTTGTGTCATGCGCTGGGCAGCTTCGCGCGCACTCGCACTACCATTTGACGTTACGGCCTCGCGCCCAACGAGGGTGTCCACGGTCGCTGACAGCAACTCATTGGCATCTTCTCGGCGCGACATGACCTGTCGCAGTCGTGTGCGGTCCTCAAGCTCAACATGATCCGCGAACGCTTCATGATTTTCGAACAAGTCCAGAAACACCGACTGCGGAATCAGGTAGATCAGCGAATCCTCCAGCGCGCGCGCAGGAAAACGAACCCGACCGTGACGCAGTAGACCAAATTCGCCAAAATACCCGCCTGATGTCAGGCGGTTGTATAGCGTTCCGTCACGTCGAAAGACTTCGACCGCGCCGCTACGTATCACATACCAGAACTCGGACGCCTGCCCGAACTCGACGATCTGTTCGCCTGACTTGTAATAGCAAACGTCGACGGCGGCGGCTAAGTGCTCCAGCGTCTCCCGCGGCAGCGCGTCAAAAGGGGAGCGAGCCAGGAGAAAATCGATGACTTCAAGTTGCTCGATCTGCATGGTTCGGATACGGCAATGATGGCGGGATTATCTCTGTCGCCTGCTGGCCCAGTCGATTTGTGTCGCCGGGCCAGCGGGCACGTTTAGCGTCGCGGCTCCGACATCAGCCCCTTGACGATCGCTATCGTTGATACCAGCAACACAATGGCAAACGGTAAACCGGTCGATACCGCCATCGCTTGCAAGGCCACCAGCCCGCCACTGAAAATCAGCGCAATGGCGACAAGCCCCTCAAATATGGCCCAGAATACACGTTGAGGGACAGGCGCATCGACCTTGCCGCCAGCGGAGATCACGTCGATCACGAGCGAGCCCGAATCGGAGGATGTGACGAAGAATACGACTACCAACACAATGGCGATAAAGGAGGTAACTTCCTTCAATGGCAGCGCATCGAGCATCATGAATAGCTGCAGCGGCAACTCGGCATCACGCGCAGCCTCATAGCCGTTCTGCACAACTTGAGAAATCGCGGTCTCGCCGAAGACCGTCATCCACAGCGTGCAAGCCAGCGAGGGCACGATGAGGACCGAGATGATGAATTCACGTACTGTGCGGCCACGCGAAACGCGCGCGATGAACATCCCGACAAAGGGCGACCAAGAGATCCACCATGCCCAGTAAAAGGCCGTCCAGCCTTGCAGGAAATTAGTGTCCTCTCGACCTACGGGGTTGGACAGCGCGGGCAGGTACTCGAGGTAGGCGCCGAGGTTCGAGAAAAAGCCGCTTAAGATATCCAGCGTCGGCCCGACCGCGATGACGAACAGTAACAATAGCAGTGCCAGCGCCATATTGATTTCGGACAGGCGCTTGACGCCCGCATCCAATCCCGCGACAACGGAGCCCAGCGCGATGGCCGTGATACCGATGACCAGTATGATCTGCGTGGTGATGCCCTCCGGTGTGCCGAATAGGAAATGCAGGCCCGAGCTGGCCTGCGAGGCGCCAAAGCCCAGCGAAGTAGCCAGGCCAAATAGCGTCGCCAGCACGGCAAGAATGTCGATGATGTGTCCCGGCCAGCCCCACACGCGTTCGCCCAGTAGTGGGTAGAACACCGACCGGATTGTAAGGGGCAGCCCTTTGTTAAACGAAAACAGAGCTAACCCAAGGGCGAGGATGGCGTAGATGGCCCACGGGTGCAACGCCCAGTGGTAGATGGTTGCTGCCATGCCCAAGCGCGCGGCGGCTTGCGCGTCACCGGCAGCGGCCCCGAGCGGTGCCCAGTCGGTGCGCACACCGTCTGCCATTTCAATGCCCGCGAGTGAGGTACTGAAATGTGTCAAGGGCTCGGAGACGCCGAAAAACATCAATCCGATGCCCATGCCCGCGGCGAACAACATCGAGAACCAGCCGACATAGGAATAATCGGGTTTGGCTTCAGTACCTCCCAGCCGCACCCTGCCCAGCGGCGAAAAGGCGACGACTAGGCATACCAATACAAAAAAGTTGCCGGCGACGAGGAAAAACCCATCGAGATTGGACGTTAGCCAGTCCTTCATGCCACTGAATAGCGTTTCGACTTGATCGTGAAACCCTAGCGTCAAGGCCACGAATAGAACCACCAGCCCCCCTGCAATGCCGAACACGGGGTTGTGAATGTCGAGACCGAATGGGCCGACGTTGACGATGATGTTGTCCTGTCCGATCTGATAATCGGTCTCGATGGGATTGACATCGCCATCGGGGATCATCGGGTCTTTCTTCTCTGGTTTCTCTTCCATCAATCACGCCCCCCTGGAAATCACATTGAACCGGATGGAGTCAACCCGTGCTGCCGACGGATTTCAGTCCATCAAGAACGGACATTCTAACAACCATGGTGTGATGGAAAGATTGGCCGCCTGCAGCCCGGGCAAGATGAAGCGATGGGAGGGATTGATGCGGATCCGTGATTTGGCGACTGCCGCAGTTAGCAGATGCTGACTGGCATCAGATTTACGATACTCGTGGTAAGGTTAGTCGCGATGTGGCTCGTAACGCGTGATACGTAGGAGGGAATGGCCGTACCTACCCTCATCGTTGCATTTTTCAGTGTTTCAGTGACGCCGACTTCATTGAGTTGTGTCACGAGGTCGCGTCGATAGTCACGGCCGGCCTCGGCAACTGAATTCGCAACCGAATAGGCCGCGCCTCCGAGCCCCATCGCTGCAACGGCGACGGTCGCCCCTACGTTCTGGAGTGCAATATAGTTGCCCGATTCACGTTGGGCCACATTGTGTAGATAAGACTCAGCTGCGGTGGTATAGGATTCATTGTTGGTGACGGTCGTGTTGATAACGTCCGCGATTAGGCGATATTCAGGACTCTCTGGCTGGTGGAAGTCTCCGTTGCGAATATATAGATCGAGATGGGAGACTGCCAGTTTTACTGCGGCGCGAGATGCGGTGTCCTCGAACCAGGACACCGGTACCCCGTTCCTCACGGCGCGGCTGGCCAAGGCAGAATTGAGCTGGGCAGACAGGTAATATTGCAGCGCCGATAGGTCATTATCATGCAGTGCAGCATAGGTGCCAATGATGTTCTGTACCGGCAGATGATTGTCAGCCTGCAGATTATTGGCCAAGGCCGGGACGACGGCTGTGTCGATCACATACCGTACCCCCGTCGCGACATAGCCTGATTCGTCGATCGATACGCCTTGTGATTTCAAGACAACGTTCAGCAAGGTGCGTATTGCTCCTTTTATCCGTTCGTCCGCGTCTCGTTCGGGTTTGTCGACGAGTAGGTCCGACGCTGCGAAGACAATATCTCGCGCGGTGCAGGCGCTTTGATATGCCGCCTTTGCCAGGGCCTCCTCCCCGGCCTGACTCACGAGGGCGTTGCCCGTGAACCTGAGGTTGCTTTGAGCATCAACCTGCGCCTCGCTGCCATTCTCGGCTGACTTGACGGCCTCCTCAGCGGCTTTGACCATTTCGCCTGCAAGAACCAGGTTTTGTGCCGAAACCTCGAGAGCCTCTGCTGCCAACACGGTGCGATGTGTCGCAAAGTCGCTCGCCAGGGCGGCAACATCTCGTATGGACTGGCCATTGAGCAATGCAGTCGACGGCGTATAGGCGTCAATCGCCGCCCGGCAATCGGCTTGGTTGGACAGATAGGCGTGCAGGCAGCCAACGACAAGCGCATGTTCAGGATAGTGGCCATCCTGAAATTGCGGGTCTTCGACGACACCTCGATGAATGAGGCCTTGGACAAAGCTCGCTACCCAGCCAATGCCGGCGCGAACAATCGAGTTCTGCTCTTGTGCCGCGGTCTGGATGTGTTGATTGGCGATATTCCAGCCGAAGGTCTTGATATATGTCGCCAGGAAACGCTCGACAGGTCTCGCACCGATATGGCTGGCGAAAACGCCCTGGGAAAGGGTGATCGTGGGCGCAATCATCGTCCAGGGGATGGCTTGTGTCGCTCCCATCTGTTCCAGGATGGGGCCAAGTACCTGGGAAAGGCTCTCGTTGATTTCTGCTTCATTGGTCTCGCGAAGCACGTTGATGATGCTTCTGGCGAAATTTACGCCGTCCACTTGGCCCAGACCAAACTGCAAATCCGCAATGCGCTGTATTTCATTACGACAGTAGGGGATTTCCAGCGCGAGCTCTGTTGCTTGCTGAATCACGGATTGCGCCAGCGTATAGCGATTGATTGATCCTCCCGTGATGCGCGAGGTCAGGCTATTGAGTATGTCGGATTTGTCCAGGGCGTAGAACGCTGCCGACTGAACACCCATGGAGGTGGATCTGGCCGCGATCGAGATGGCTTGAGAGATTGAAGTCGTCATAATGGGTTCTTCTTAGCTACGAACGGCCATGGCGTGTGCGGTGCTCAGGGCCTCTTGAGTCACGCGGTCGCCCCAACTGTCAATGAGTTGTGGCAGATATGCATTCCAGCGTATCGATTGATTGACGAGCGCTTCCAGTTGTGAAATCGCGGCGGTGTTATCCAGAAGATCCAGCGGCAGTGTCTTGAACAAAATGACATGGTGCTGGTTTGGATCGAATCCGAACATGCACCCATCGGTGGCGGTTCCAAACATGTGCGCCTGCAACAACACAGCGAAGAATGCGTCCTTGTGGGTGGCGGGAACACGGCTAACCTCGCAGTAGGCTTGTGCGGTGCCGGTATTGCGATCATGCTCGATATTGATCGTAATTTTTTTATCAAACTGCAGAGAGCACGCGCCAGCCTTGACGGCTTCATCCACCTGCTCTTGTGATGCAAGACCGAGGGCCGTGAGTAATTCTTCAAACTTCATGGTGACTCCAGAAGTAATCGCGGCACCAGTGAAAGTCCAGGTCGCGAGCTGCCAGTTTTTATGCGATGTGATGTAGTAATGCGAGCAGTTGTTTGGCCAGATTACGAAACAACTGATTCTTAGTGACAGCTTGCTAGAGGTGGTTCCGTTGAGCATCAAAGAAATCTTGTTCAATGGAACCTGTGCGAGAAACTTGTTATCCGAGCGTCTGGAGAGAGATCGTTGCCCAGCAGTTGATTTGCCGAAATTACTTATATCTTCTGGATCTCTATTGTGATAATTTTGCGAACTTGTTGAAATGTTGCGCTCGGTGCATCATTTTTCAATGAGCAGCGCTTGTACCCTATATGTCTATAGTCACCGCGTCGTTTCGTTAACCATACTGTGCCGAACTCCTCGTTTGCGTATCTGCTGTCTGATGTTGGTCAACTGCTAGGGATGCCCGCATTGGCACCCGGCGACGACGGGATTTGCCAACTGATTTTTGACAGCAGGCATGTTGTAACGATTGTGAATTTCCGCGCACGTGACCATATCTTGTTGTCGTGTACGGTGAGCTCGAGCGGCATTACTGCGGCTCAGGCGATGCTGATGGCAAGCAGCAATTTCATGCAGGCGGCAGGAGGTACAGTCGCGTGCATGGCGCCAGACGGACGTTTGATCCTGCAGCTTGGCGTGCCGCAGGCGGACTGTCAGGCGACTCGCCTGTTATCGGCGATCGAATGCTTGCTGGATCAAGTCGAAATTTGGGAGTCAAATTTATCGCGTGCGGCGCACAACGTTGACAGCGCAGGCGGTGAGCTGGCGCTCAGCCTGCGTACGGTGTGAGCGTCTCGGCGGATCGCCCGGTCTCGCCGAGATCACGGCATTAGCTTGATTTCTGGATGACCGATTTCAACGCGTCTGCAATTTGCTTGATGACCGTACTTTGCGTTTCGACCAATAATGACCACTGTGCCATTTGCTGTTGCATGCGCAGCAGATCAACCTGTGAGATGTTGCCATCGGCGTCGGTCTGCATCGACGACAGCGTCGACTTGAATCGGGTTTCCTGCGTCTGTAGGGCAGAATTGATGGTGTTGTTGACTGTGGTAAAGCTCAAGCCAGCTGAGCCAGAAATGCCGGATAGTAGACTCATGGATATCTCCTAACGTTCAATGAGAGCAGACGATTTTGTATTTGAGATGGAAATGGATCGGGACGAACGTGTCTATCGTTCTCCTTTTTTTACGGCATGGCGATCGAGTACGTCGAGCGCTGCTTCTACGGCGTTGACCAAGGCACGGGCAATCGGATAGTCGGTTGGCGTAACACCCTTGCCGATCTTTATATGTATATCTGTCGCGATCGCGAGTAGCTGTTTTCTATACGACTCACGTAATGTCTCTCCTTGAGGCGAGGCAAGGCGAGACTCGAGATCGGTGCACATCGCGGCGGTTTTCATCGTATTCATGTGTGTTTGAGTATGCATCTCAACGAGGCTGGCACTAGCGTGTAACAATGGCCCGACGTGGCCCGTCGAAGATAAGTCGCTTGTCTTCGACGGCGATCAGTTTGTATTTCTTATGCATCCCGCCGACCAAGATTTTGCTGCCATCGGCGAGTACGATAAAGGGTTGCGGACCTCCGATAACGCTGCGTATAGCGAATGGCACGCTATCGGCGACGGTCTCGGGCTTGGCACTGCCGAGCTGGGCAATATTCCAGTATTTCTTGTTGAATTCGTCGACCACGGTATCCAGTTGCTTTTCCCGAGCATCGTCAAATGCGGGTGGCAAGATCTCTAAATGTCCGGCCTTCCAGACTAAAGTGACACCAGACAGTCCGAGGCTGACCAGCTTCTCGGAAAGCCGCTCGCTGAGCTCCTGGGCGAGTTCGATGTTGTTGCCCAAAACAGTCATTCCAGATAGTTGGGCGCGTACTGCATCCAATGCCGCCACCCGTTCGCGCGCGCTGGTCGCGACGCCTACGATCTCCAGTCGTCCATTGCCTTGATAGAGTGGGTCATATTTGACGGAAAAT
Organism: Bordetella tumulicola; assembly: GCF_054779135.1. Classification (NCBI taxonomy): domain Bacteria; kingdom Pseudomonadati; phylum Pseudomonadota; class Betaproteobacteria; order Burkholderiales; family Alcaligenaceae; genus Bordetella; species Bordetella tumulicola. The sequence continues at coordinate 477,178 of NZ_BAAGYU010000010.1, forward strand.
CGCTGCAAGATAGAACGTGCGGTAAGGATAGCGTCGGATTCGATGCTGATGCGCATGGCTGGCATGGGCCAGATTCGCGACAGCGCGATTGCTGTCGCTTCGTATTGGGCTTTATCGCGGACCCACCCTGACACGGACACCGAGCCGGCTTTCGAGAGCGTGACGTGTAGACTGGACGCCAGGCCGAGACGTTCCAGGGCGGCGGAAATTTTCCCCAACGATTGTTCGGCCTGGGTTTGTCGTGAAGTTTTTTGGGGAGCTATCGTGGCAGTCGACAAGGGGATCAAGGCCACTGCCGTCAAAATCGCCAGGCCTACTGCGCCAAGTCCGAGTTGAACGGGCCAAGCGCGGGAGCGTTTCCTTTCGGGAAAGGGGCGGTTCGTGACTCCGCTGTCGCGTGGGCCGCTGCCTACTCGATCGTGCATCGCTGAATGTTGCGCTCTGACTTGTGCCGCCGCATCATCGAGATCGGGCGTGATCCAGGGCGCGTCGCAGGGTGCGATGGCGATCCAGGCTTTGCCGATCGAAGTGCCGTGATTCCACGGAATGGTCGCCATGCCGTCGGGGGTGGCATCATCGGTATCGAGTAACCAACCTTGTTCCTTGAGCCGGATACGTCCGGCACGAGGCGCAATGCCCTCGTCGGTCAGCACGATATCGCACTCGGGATCGGAGCCAATAGTGGCGCCGTCATGCACTGCGCACCGCGCTGCGCGGTGCAACCCTATCAGGACGCGTAGTTCAAGGGCTTGGGTCATGATGGGTGTATGGATGGCTTCCGGATCACAGCTCGACACGAGCCAATGGCTGGATGTTGATCTCCGCGGTGAGCTCTTGGTAAGACAGTACCGGTAGGTCGTAGAGATCCTGCTCTATCATTTTCCGTACATAGCGACGGATATCCATCGAGGTCAGGAGCACAGGTTTTTGTGACGCCGATGACAGATCGCCCACCGTGCGAATCAAGTTCTCGACCAGCGATTTAGAGGCGGCAGGTTCCATTGCCAGATAGCTGCCGGCAGAGGTCTGCCGGATGGCGCCGCGTATGGATTCCTCGACGTGAGGAGCCAACAAGTAGGCGGGCAAAATATTCTGGCCGCTTGAGTACTTGTGGCTGATGTTGCGCTTGAGGGCGACACGCACATACTCCGTCAACAGAACTGAGTCCTTTTCTTTTTGTCCCCATTCGATAAGGGCCTCCAGGATGGTGCGCAAATTACGTACAGAGATATCCTCGGATACCAGGCGCTGCAGGATTTCAGCGACGCGTTGCACGGGCATGACGCGTATGGTTTCCTTGACGAGATCGGGAAAACGGTCTTCCATGGCCGTCAGCAAGAAGCGGGTTTCTTGTATGCCAATGAAATCCGACGAGTATTTCTTCAAGACAAACGCCAGGTGCCACGTAAGCACTTGGTGTACGTCCATAAAGGGAATGTTGGCGGTTTTTAGCGTCGGTATATGAACATTGCCAACCCAAATGGTCGGTAGATTCGGCAAAAAGCGCTTGTCGGTCTCGTAGGGAATCTGCAACGTCTGCAGGTTGGTTTCTGTCTCGCGAACCAGTACGGCGTCTGGACGTAACCTGCCTTGTGACACGGGAATCTCCGACAACAGAATGTGATAGGACTCGTGTGCGATAGATTCGTTAAATCGAAGCTGAATCCCAGGAAAGGGGATGCCCATATCGAAGTACAGCGCCCGCCGAATCTTGAGCAGCGCGCTATTGAGTTCCGTTACGTCAAAATAGGATTGCAGCGACGCGGCGACGTCGATCATGAGGGGCAGCGTGGGAGAAAACTCGGCCATGCCATCACGAGCCGCGTTTGATTCCGTTGGGTGCCCATCCGCGGCCAACGCCGGGATCTCTGTGATCTTGCCCGTTTTGGCATCGACGACTTTACGTGTACCTCGCAAGAGCACAAAGCCGACGGTTCCGACGATGGCCGCTAATGACAGAAAGGTGAGCGTCGGCATACCAGGAATGAGGCCCATGCCTATGGCGATCGCCGCCGCAATCAGCAATGCACGAGGTTGAGCCAGAATCTGGGCGCCGATATCCTTGCCGACGTTGGACGGACCGTCGCCTGTCTGTACCCGCGTGACAATGATGCCAGCACAAATCGCGATGAATAGCGCGGGAATCTGGGCAATCAGGCCGTCGCCGATCGTCAAGATGGAATACACCTGCACGGCTTCGCCGGCCGTCAGATCGCGTTGCATCGTTCCGATGAGTATGCCGCCCAGGAGGTTGACGGCGACGATGATCAGGCCGGCAATGGCGTCTCCTTTGACGAATTTCATCGCGCCGTCCATGGCACCATAGAGTTGACTTTCCTTTTCGACCAACTGACGGCGCCGACGTGCCTCGTTCATATCAATGGTGCCGGCGCGCAGGTCCGCGTCAATGGCCATCTGCTTTCCCGGCATGGCATCCAGAGAGAACCGTGCAGCTACTTCCGCTACACGCTCGGCGCCCTTGGTAACAACGACGAATTGCACGATGGTAAGAATGAGGAAGACGACCAGGCCGACGATCAGATTGCCGCCGACAACGAAATTACCAAACGTCTCGATGATGTGCCCGGCATCTCCCTGGAGAAGAATCAAGCGCGTCGTGGCAATGGATATCCCAAGTCGGAACAGTGTCGTGATAAGCAGAACGGACGGAAACGACGAAAAAGCGAGCGGCGAGGGGAGATACATCGCGACCATCAGCAAGACTGCTGACAAGGTCATATTGGTGCCGATCAATATGTCGACCAGTGCGGTGGGCAACGGCAGAATCATCATGAAGATGATCGACACGATCAGCACCGCAAGGACTATGTCGTTGCGGCTAGTGGCGGTTGATACTGCGCGATTAAGTAGTTGCATGAAGGGGAGTTAAGCTGGCGCGCCTGCCGCAGGCGTCTTGTGCGCGTTACGAGAGGATTGTTGCGGAATTGGATCTTCGTGATTGCGCACGCGAAGACTGATGTAGGCTTGCATGGCGGCGTGCGCTTCGGCGTAACGGTCCAGCGCGTGCAGTGTCTGAGACCGGATCAAATGAAAGGGGGCGTCGACAGCGCCATTAAGCGCCAGTCGATCCAGAACGTCCATTGCCTCTTCCGGCTTACTTGTGCGCAGGAGGGACAGTGCGAGTGTGACATTATCGCGACGCGAGGCTAGCCCGACGGCGTCTAGGGCCTGGAGCAGAACGACCGACTTCTCGGGACGATTGTTTTCGAGATAAAGGTGAGCCAGTAGGCCAAGTAATTCGTGGGCATCGGTGCTGAGCGACATGATTTTCATCAGCCTTGATAAAGTGCACTGCGGTATATTTGTGCCAGATCGCGCAGGCCAAGCTCTTCGGTCAACAGTCGAGCGGCACGACTCAGTGGGCGGCTGTGCTCGTTCGTGGAGCTTGCTGCCGTGCGCAGACTCTGCAGAGCGTTGGACAAGGTCGCATGATAGGTGGCGGGCGTCAGCAAGGCGGGATTGCTGACCGTGGGCTGCAGCATGGTGTTCAGGTAGCGCGTCGTGTCGGGTGGGGCGAGTAGCTCGGTCAGGTGCGCCTTGACACTGCTTGACGCAGGCGAGAGGGATTGACGATCGGGCCACGGTTCATGATCGTTGTCACGGCTGACGTGGCTGATGCCGTCTATACCTCGTTCGAATGACAAAGCGCTCGTTTGTATCGCTGGCATGATCTCTCCTTGGCCTTAAGGTTGCCGGGTGCTATCGAGCCAGCGCGACACGTCATCGATAGCGCCGCGCAGCGCATGGGCAGAGCACTCGTCTGTTTGTAATCGCACCACGGCAAATAGACGAAGCACGCCATCGTGTTCGCGCAAAGCGGTCTGTACAGGCCGGCCATTCAGACGATGGAGATAGGTGCGTTTCCAGGCGCGTAGTAGTCGGTTCGGACCATCGTAGGGGGTGGGGTCCGAGGCATATATCAACAGGCCGTCACCTACCGTCTCCGCCGCAAAACACCGACCCGTCGTGGTTTCCAGTGTTAACCGGCCGTTGTCGTTGAAGGCTAGCGCGGGCATATTGATTTGCTCGCCGAGCTGCTGTAGCGCGATCGCCCAACGGCTCATGGGTTTTCCTTGTCTATTGCCGAATCAAGTGCAAACTGGGCTGCCTCGAGTGCGAACTCCCTCGCCTCATGGTCGGGGTAGATCTGTACGGGTAGATCGCTGAGGAGACGGCGGACACTTTTCAAGAAGGTGATGCTATCCGGCAAGGTCTGAACGCCATGATCATTCATCAAACCGGAGAAGCGGGATTCCGGTACCCATTTTTCGCCGCTGATATCGACAAGCTCATGCATCAGCCGCTCTGGATCAAAGGTCGCACGGGCTGACGCGGTCAGTCGTGCCCCCATGTCGCGGCAGCCATCCAGAATCGTGACGGCAACCTCCAGGTGATACATGTCCTGTAGCAAGGCATGAATGCGATGGGTACTGACCGACGGTCGGGCTGCTGCGAGATCCAGTCCCAACGCCTGAATCAGTTTTTTCAGTCCCTCTGCTATGCGTTCCCCGCCAAATCGAGATAATGCCATGGCCAGCGTTTTCGCCAGCGTGGCCTCGCCGAGCACGACGTCCCGATAGGTGGCTTGGAACTGGGTGACCTCGGATGGCGTCTGAGCAAACGCCGCTGCCGCATCGATTGTGTTGATTCCCGCCCGGATGGATGGCCCGTGCTGAATTTCCAGCTCTGATAGCGCATCGAGAAGACTCGCCAGAATGTCGTCCGGTGCCGCGTTTTCCCTGCCTCTGCGCAGAACGTATTGCAACGCGAGGTATTGCTGGGTGCGGTCGGAAGAGAACGTCGTCGCGGCCAGTTGAGGGTCGGTTCGTCCGGCCAATATGCCTGCGGCGATCTCGTTGAGCTTGGCTTGGGCGTCAGCCTCGTAGGCCTGTGCCATATGCGCAAGAATGGATTCGGTGGTGATCTCGTCAACCGGAGTCTCCCCGCGGATCTTGCGCTCGGAATGGAGCTTGTCTTCGATTTTGTGGGCCATGTGAAAGGTGATCTCTTCGGCCGACTCCATCAAGGAGAACTCCCCATGGGAGACATGAGTACTGTGTCCCGACAGCAAGCCAGAGTCCGGATTCCGAGGTTCGGATCGGATGAGCTCCGCTTGGGAAAGCGACGTTTTGCTGGATAGAGAGGGATTTACTGAGTTCATGGCGGCACCTTCTTGCCGTAGGTAAAGCCTGCTGTAGGTTGTAGTAACGGTGCAAAGAGAAAGGTTCCATGGTCGGTCTTAAAACGTGCGCCCGCGAAATTTTGGAACTCACTGAATGCTGGCGTTACCTATGCACTGTGTGACTGAGATCTACGACGGCTCTCAAGCGCCCCATTCGAATTAGGAGAATCAGCATGAATATGGCAATAGGTAGTTCTGGTGCCAGCGGTGTTTCCGATATCAAGACAGATAGTCTGGATCCTCAGACGCGATTGATGGCCATTTGTTATGCGTTGCTAGGGTTGCTGGATGAGCGGATGTCCAGCCAAATGGAAGCCATGACGGCACGGAACAACAATGCCGGCAAACTAAAGGACGTATTGGCCGGCGTGAACGGCGCTGTAGGAAAATTTGCTGCCGACGCGAAGCCGGACACGACGATTGCCAAAGGATTGCCTGATGCGGATGTCGACAGCCTGCCTGACCTTCTGACTCAGGCCGGGATGCCGGAATTGGCACAAAAAGTTAGAGACCGTACCGCCACTAAAGGTGAACTGGAAACCGCAGCTTCCAAGGTAACGGGGCAGCTCGACAGCGGCACAGCGATCGCACAGTTGGAAATGTTCACGCTGCAATCGACCTTTGGAAAGCGCACGCAGTTTTTTGAACTCATGAGCAACACCACTAAAAAAGAGCAAGACAACAAGTCCGCCATCATCAGCAACACGCGTTGAGGCGACCTGCCTCGGCCCCGGATGCAAATTCTCTTGTTGTTCGATGGAACTTGTCTGGTCTTGACGTTACTCATTCCCATTCTTTGTGAAAAGGCGGTTCTTTATGTCAGCGGCGATACGGAAAGCGACAGAAATGCAGCAGGCCACAGAGCAATTACTCATCCAAGTTCGCGGTGCAATAGCCAACACGGACCAATTTTTTCAGGATCAAGGCTTGGATCCTGCCCGGGCACGCAGCGTGCTGTCGTCTTATGTCACAGGAGATCTCGCTGACGATATCTCCGCCGAGTTCGAGACGGCCTTGCGTGACATCAAGCAGGACGTCGACAAAAGGAAAGCCGAGATTCGTCCTGAGCAGGATACGGCAGGTAAAGGCCCAAAGCGCTCACGAACCATGGTCTAACGAAGCCGCATCTCATGACAAGTCAATCTGTCCACGGCATCGACCCAGACGCGCGGGGCGTATCTGATGCGCTCTCACAGTTGCTGAAATCAGGCGGCACACTGGGCGATGCCTATTGGGGAACGACGGTAGACGAGCGCGAAGCGCTGTATCGCATGGGCTATGGCCTATACGAGCAGGGGAGATATAGCGACGCGTTCAAGGTATTTTCGCTGCTTGTGATGCAAGACCACCTTGAGCCTCGCTATGTGTTTTCCCTGGGCTGCTCATGCCAGATGCTCGAGCGTTATACCGATGCACTACAGCACTACATGGTTGCCGCAGTCGCATGGGTGGAAGATCCACGCCCCATCTTGCACGCCGCGGAGTGTCTGATTGCCATGTCGCGCTTTTCCGAGGCCAGGGACTCTCTCGCGCTGGTGCTGGAAATGTGCGCCGACGATACCCAAGGCCCTGCGTTCATGCGGGCGCAGGTGCTGCGACTTGCCCTTCAGCGCAAGCAACCCACTAAAGACGGAGCGTCCGATGATGGTCTCTAAAACGAATGTCAGCGTGACGGGTTCCAGCCTGGATGGCTTGCCCGCCACGGATTTTATCGGCACGGTTGATCGTGCGGTGACGCAGCAGGCCCGACTGGATGTCCCTGCCGATGTTGCAGAACAGTCCTTCGCGGACTCCCTATCAGACGACCTGCTTCCGGTCCCCGAGTTACCAACGCATTTGGACGCTGTCATTTCGTCAACGCAAGCCTCGCTGAGCGACCTCACGACAGAAGATCTCAGCATTGATATTTATTCCATCCTGGACTTGTTGCTGCGTATCGCGATTGACCAGCGTGTTCGCGATCGCGATATCAGACAGACCGAGATCCAGAATCAGGTTGCCAACCAGTACGACGCGGCCGACGCCATACTGAGCGAATCAAAAAACCGCAAGTGGGGGCAGATTGCTGCGGCGAGCATGCAATTGGTAGGCGGCGTGGCGATGACGGCGAGCGGAGTGGCTTCCGGCGTCTTTAGTGCCAAGGCGGCGACTACGTCGTTAGATATTGCGAAATTGGAGTCGGGTTCTGACGGGGCCAGAGCGTTACAGAGCACGGTCGACCGATTCAATGGTCTGGCGCATATGTCGACGGCGTTTGGCCAGGGCGTATCGGGCATCACGGGGGGAGCGGGCGGCGTCGTACAGTCTGTCGCCGAGGGTGAGGCGGCGAAGTTCAGCGCCGAAAAAACCGAGCTCGACGCTACCTCGCGCGCGCATGATGCCAGGGCGCAGCAGCTCAGCGACGAGATGCAGCAGATGATGGACATCATCCGTGACGTGTTGCAAAAGCTGCAGAGCATGGAACAGTCACGACTGCAAACCAATCAGGGCATTGCCCGCAATATCTAGTCCACATGGAGCCCTGAAATGTCGGTTTCGCCACCTAGCTCGTTCGGCTCCTCATTGGCATCGGCGTCAGATAGTGAGTTCGAGCGGCTTTTCCCGGACGCTGCGAGTGCAAAAAAAACGACTATTTCGGCGACGCTTAACGATATTGCCCGGCTATTGGCCGATGCGCATACCAGCGATAGACCCCTAGGGGAAAAAGGCCAGACTGACGACGGGATATCCAATGATCACGGTGCCCCATCGCTCGCGTTGCCCTCACTTGCCCTTTCTCCAGACGATATGTTCTCGGCGATAGTCAGGCTCAGCACCAAAATGCAGCAAGAGCGGTTGGAAACACTCAAGGACAACGTCCTGGTGAACAAGTCCAAGATGGACAAGAATCTGGAGAACACACAGCTGAATTCTCAAGCTTTGCGGGCCAAACTCGTGGAGGCCGACAAAAGCGAAAAATTGGGCAAGATATTCGGTTGGGTTGGAAAGATCATGGCCGTCGTTGTCTCCGTGGCGATCGTCGCCGTGACAGCTGTCGCCGCTATTGCCTCCGGAGGTGCCGCAATCCCCTTGTTGGCGCTATCGGTCATGGCGTTGATTGGCGCCACGATGTCGCTTGCCGACCAGGCCTCAAAAGAACTCGGCGGACCGGAAATCAGCCTGAGCAACTTGGTCAGTAGCGGATCTGTCCAGCTGCTGAAGACTTTTGGTGTGGAGCAGGACGAAGCCGAGAAAATCGGAAAAGTGCTGGTAGGGGTGGCTGCGGTTGCGCTGCCTGTGCTGTTACTGATCGAACCCCAGATGGTAGGAACGATGGCAACGGGCATTTGCGAGTTGGCGGGAGCCAGTCCAGAAACGGCGGCGATCGTGGGTGCCGTGGTGGGTATGGTCGCCGCGTTCACGGTGGGCATTGTGGTTGTCGTGGGTTCCGGAGGGGTAGGCGCCGTGCCGTCCGCAATGGCGATCACCAATGGGATTGTCCGAAGTGGCGGCCAGGTGGTGCAAGGGGGGACGATGATGGCCACGGGAGCAATGAAAATTTCCACCGCGGTGACTACAGCGCAGGCCAGTGAAATCCAGGCCGCTACCTTGGAGCTCAAGGCGAACAAGCTCGTCGCGCAGAAATGTATAGAGCAAGACCAGGACACCATGCGCAATGTCCTCGAACAAGTCCAGAACAGTATGCAGGCCGCCAGCCAGATAATCAGAGACCTGTATGCCAGCCTGTCGCAGATATCGACCAATATCGGCCGGCGCGCGCCGGTTTGATTCTCATCGCGAGAGCATCATGAATAAGACGACATCGATTGGGCGTTCCGCGCAAGGTCAGCACTTGTATGACAGCCTCGAGAACCTTCCCTCCACCAAGCGCTTTACGCGCGACCAACTTGAGCTGATCTATGCATTGGCTCATGCCCATATTGCGCAGGGTCAGTACGATCGTGCCTTACCCATATTCGCCTTTCTTGCTCAATACGGCCCAACGCGTCGCCACTATCTGTATGGGCTGGCACTTAGTCTACAGATGCTTGGCCGTCTGGATGAGGCCATTGGTATGTATTCCCTTTGTACGACGCTATTTCCTGGCTCGTTCGAGGCCACACAACGCATCGCCCAATGCCACGTCGGTGCGGGGCGACGAGATGACGCCTGCCGTACGCTGGAGAGTCTGCTGCGAGAGGCACAGACAGGCGACAACCTCGAGCTGGAGCGCCGGGCGCAGGGCATGTTGAGTCTCATCACCAAACGCGATCCGGCATGACACAAAATGCATAGCCCTGAGGATCGAGGGCCGTCATCGGAGGTCGGCACATCCGTTTCGGGTGAGACAGCCATCGTACTTTCTGCCGAGGACGCCAAGCTGTTGACGGAGGTCGGATTTCTGGCGGCCGATCAAGGCGACGTAGCGAGTGCCGATGCAGTTTTCGACGTCTTGTGTCGCCTGCGGCCGGACCGCGCTTACCCTTGGCTTGGAAAGGCCTTGGCACGTTTCTATGCCGGTCGTGCCGACGAAGCCGTCCTGTTCCTCGAGCGGGCGTCCTGCCTGGATAAAGACGAGACGGGTGTGTTGCACGCTTGGCATGGTTTGGCTCTGCAACTCGCGGGTCATCATGCTCAGAGCCGAGCGCTACTCGAGCGGGTTGCCCCAGGCCACGGACCGGGACCTCAATTAGCACGAACACTTTTGGGTCTACCCAAGGAAAATTAAGCATGGATATCTCCAGTTTGGCAACGGTTGCACTGGCACCCGCGCTGTCAGTACCCGCGTTGCCGGCGGTCGGCTCAACCGCAGCGACCGAGTTGGTCACACAACGCTTCAATGCGGTCATGAGCGCTCCCGATCCCGTTTCCGTGGCGACACCCGCTTCACACATGGGTTTACCCGACCATGTACTGGCGTCGTCCAACGAGACGAAAACGTTGGGGAATCAAATTCTGACAGGGCTGCAATCCGCTTCGGCCGACTACGCACAAAAGTGGCAGAACGTGACGGCGGGCCTGACGGACCTGGCTCGCCAGCCTTCGACCGCGAGCATGCTCAAAGTGCAGTCCGAGATGTTGCAGGTCTCCGTCCAGTACGAGTTGGTGGGTAAGGCCGTCGCACGCAGTACGCAGAATATTGACACTTTGGTCAGGATGTCTTGATGGTGTACAGGGCCTTTGAGCAATCCGCAGCAGCGCCGAGTGCGCCGCTCAGGATGATGCGCAGATTATTTCTGGGCCTGATCATGTTGCTGACTGCATGTAGCGCACGCGTTGATCTGTTTTCTTCGGCCAGTGAGGGCGAAGCCAACGAGGTGTTGTCGGTACTGTTGGACGCGGGCATGAACGCCGCAAAAAACGTCACTAAGACGGGTGTGGCCGTCTCGGTCGAGGGGCATGATGTGGCTCGCGCGCTGGATATCCTGCGTACGCGTGGGTTGCCGCGAGATCGATTTGACGGGATGGGACAGATATTCCGCAAGGAGGGCCTGGTTTCCTCTCCCTTGGAGGAGCGGGCTCGCTACGTCTATGCCCTGTCCCAGGAGCTAGCTGGGACGCTGACCCAGATGGATGGTGTCGTGACGGCACGCGTACACGTCGTGCTGCCTGAGCGTGGCGGTGTCGGCGAGGACGCCACTCCCTCAACGGCGGCTGTTTTTATCAAACACCAATTGGGCTACAACCTGGACGCCTTGCAACCACAGATTCGCAAGCTCGTCACGCATGCGATTCCCGGTCTGACCGAGGATCGGGTGTCTATCGCTCTGGTCGCGGCGCAGCCTTTGATCATCAATCGCGAGTCGCCGGCATCTCTGCACCAAATACTCGGTATCGAGGTCACCGAAGGCTCGACGACGCGGCTGATCTTCGGCTGGGCCGTGCTGGGAGGGCTGGTGCTCTTGCTGACAAGTGCGGTCGGCTATCTCCTTTGGCGCTACCGTTGGTCGACCAAGGCAGATAGCGTACCAAGGAACCAAGGTGTGCTCAGATCAACGAGGCAAGCGAATGAACCGACGCTGCCTGAAAGGGGAAGTTCGTGATCGAGCCAAGCCTATTTTCAGGGCGAATGTTGGAGTTTAATTTTCTACCCAGCCGAACGCTGCATCCAAGTCGACATGCCGCGTTCGCCACACTTGATCTGACCCCGTCGACATCGATGACGAGAGATTGGCAACGCATTTGGCACAAGCATTGGTCGCGCCACATTCTGCGTAGGCTGGATTTAGGGATGGTGTACGAGACTCATCACCCGGAACTCGCGTTGGGGCTATTGCCCGTGGCCAGTCTGACAACCTTGGCCCGTCGCGTGGGTGCTGTTTTGTGTGGTCCTTCGTTGAGGCAAACGATTCTGGGCCCACGGGTGCGGGCGCTAAGAGCATCCCTCGGAAGTGATCTATTGAGATTCGTGCAACACGATACCGTGCCGTGCGGCGCTCATGAGTATGACGGCGGCGCAGCGTTGATGCACGAGAGGGATATGTTGAAAGTACTGGAGTCCCTCGGATATGGCTGTTTACTACGTTGCGTCAGCGGAGCCCCGGCGCAGGTGATGCGACGTATAGAGCTCAAGCTACCCAGCGATGTGCGGGAAAGTGATTCGCCATTGACTGCCGAAGCGGCATGGGAGTTGTGTCTTGCGGTGCTGAAAAAAATGGATGCGACATGGTGTTCCTTCTTCCACGAGATCCGTTGATACCCCTTTCTCCCTCGAGTGAACTGCCGAGACTGCATTCGGGCGTTCACGTGTTGCGCGGTGTCGATCGGTACGCGTGGACAGAGGCACAATCCCTGCTGGCACATGCCCGAACCCAAGCCGAGGCCATTGTTGCGAGCGCTCAGGCGGCGTTCGACGCCGAGTGCGCGCGTGGATACGCAGAGGGCAAAGCCTCTGCGTTGTTGGATCAAGCTGAAAAAATGATCGATACCGTCGGTCGTACCGTCGATTACTTCGCCGGCGTAGAGAACACGATGGTGGAGCTCGTGATGCAGGCTGTACGCAAGGTCGTCGAGGGGTTTGATGATCGGGAAAAAGTCATGGCTGTCGTGCGCAACGCTCTGGCCGTCGTACGCAATCAAAAGCAGATGACACTGCGTTTGCATCCCGACGAGGTCGAGACGGTACGCAAGTGTGTCAACGATCTGTTGGTGGCGTATCCCGGCGTCGGCTATCTGGATATCATCGCCGACGGTCGTGTGTTGCGCGGCGCTTGCATTCTCGAAAGTGAGATCGGCATGGTGGAGGCCAGTTTGGACGGGCAAATTGAGGCGTTGCGCAAAGCGTTTGAGCGCACCTTGGGTAGCCGAATATAAGCACGTCACACGCCAGAGGAAGAGAGATTGCGGCAATTCGACTACATCAGCGAAATGATGAGCCTGGCGATGCAGGATGCACCGACCTTGCGTATCAAGGGGAAGGTCATTCAGGTGACGGGCACCATCATTAAAGCCGTCGTGCCGGCAGTAAAGGTCGGCGAAGTCTGCATTCTGCGTAATCCGGGCGACGATTTCGAGATGAAAGGCGAAGTCGTTGGCTTGATACGCGATGCGGCGTTGCTGACGCCGATCGGAGACATGTTTGGTATCTCGACTGCAACCGAAGTGATTCCGACGGGGCGTGCGCACCGGGTACCGGTCGGCCCCGGACTGCTGGGACGGGTGCTGGACGGATTGGGGCGGCCACTCGATGAAGCGGAGCACGGTCCACTAGAAGCCAGCAAGTTCTATCCGGTTTTCGCCGACGCTCCCGATCCGCTCAAACGTCGAATGATCGATCGTCCGTTGGACCTGGGCGTGCGCGCGTTGGACGCCCTTTTGACCTGCGGCGAAGGCCAGCGCCTGGGAATATTTGCCGCCGCGGGGGGCGGCAAGTCCACGCTGATGGGCATGCTCGTGAAAGGCGCTGCCGTTGACGTCACGGTTGTGGCGTTGATCGGCGAGCGTGGTCGGGAGGTCAGGGAGTTTCTCGAGCACGAGCTTGGGATGGAAGGGCGTCGAAAAAGTGTCATCGTGTGCGCGACCAGCGACAAATCATCGATGGAGCGTGCCAAGGCAGCCTATGTCGCGACGGCTATTGCGGAATACTTTCGCGATCAGGGCATGCGGGTGTTGTTCTTGATGGACTCGGTGACTCGCTTTGCGCGGGCGCAACGAGAGATCGGCTTGGCGGCGGGGGAGCCTCCGACGCGGCGTGGCTATCCTCCCTCCGTCTTTGCCACGCTACCCAAACTCATGGAGCGGGCGGGAATGAACGAACATGGTTCGATCACCGCGCTCTATACCGTCTTGGTCGAAGGAGACGATATGACCGAACCTATTGCGGACGAGACGCGGTCCGTTCTCGATGGTCATATTGTGTTGTCCCGGAAGTTGGCGTCTGCCAATCATTATCCTGCCATTGACGTGCTGGCATCGGTGAGTCGCGTCATGAATTCGGTGGTCAGCGACGAGCACAAGCGCGCCGCCGGTCGATTACGCGAGTTGCTGGCCAAATATCAAGAAGTCGAGCTGCTGGTCAAAATCGGGGAATATAAAACGGGCGGCGACGCCACGACCGATGAGGCAATTGAAAAATATGGCGCGATTACCGAGTTTCTGCGTCAACGCATAGACGAACATTCCACGTTGCACGAAGCGTTAGCGGCAATGCAAGCAATAACGGAGACGGCATGAGTTTGTTCGACGAGATACTTGCCATCAAACGATTTCGCGAGACACAGGCTGAAATTGCCGTGATGCGTGAACGGCAACGTTGTGTCGAGGCAGAGCGTGAAAGCGAGCGGGCGCAGAATCAACTGATGGATTTTCGTTTGTGGGCGGAATCTCGCGAGCGAGACCTGTATAGGCGTCTCTATCACCGCGTGGTGCAGGTGCGAGACATCGAGCACGTATTGCAAGAGGTTGCTTCGTTGCGCACCGATGAGGAAGCTCACGAGGCCGCGGCAAATCGGGCGAAGGAGAACAGGGAGCAAGCCGGACTGGCGTTGCAAGCGTGTCGCGATGCCCATCGGCAGACCGTCAGGATGAGCGGAAAATTTCTTGAACTGACAGACGTCCACATGGATTCTCTCGTTAGATTACAAGATTACAACGAGGACCTCGAACTCGAGGAGGTGGCGTCGCTGGCGTGGGAGCGGGTTGAATGGGGCGAGCACGAGGAGGTCGAGCGGATATGAGAGCAGAACGCGATCAGAGAATGGGCTCGGCTCAGTGTGAGCCAGCCCGGCTGACAGATAAGCCAGAAGGGCAAACCACGTTGCCCTCTGCCGGAAAATTCGATGCCCATGCCCACGAGCGGGCCTTCTCTGAGGCGTTAGCGCCCGAAGATGCCAGCGATCAGGATGAGGCAGTACCGATGCCGACGCCCTTTGACCTATTTGGGGAAAGTAAACCCGTATCGACAGCCGAAGTGGCGACCCCTCAGTCTCTGAGTCTGATCGAGCTAATCGTCGACACCGTGCAGCGTCTTTATGTCTCACGAGACGGAACAGACAAGCGTCGGATCAGCATGGATCTGGCCGATGACGTTCTGCCTGACGTCACCCTTTCAGTATACGAGGAGGATGGCCGTGTCGTTGTCGATTTTGAGTGTGCCGATGAGCGTTCCCACCTGGCGTTGTGCGACATTTTCGAAAACCTGGCCTCCGAGTTCGCGAATCAGATAGAACGGGCTTCACGCGTATATGTACGCACAGACGACTCAAGCGCCGCACATATCCGCCAAGCGGATGGCGATCCCATCCTTGACGCACGGGGCGAGAATCATGACCTCTGAAGCCGCGCACACCTTACCCGTACTCACGTTTCTTGCGCCCGCCTTGCCACGACTGACGCGCACGGAGTCGCAAGCCCTTAGCTTGATTGCCAGGCACGGCGCGGCGATGACGTTGAGCTTGCCACCGCTTGACGGCGAGGTACTTTCGTTGCCCACGATGACTGCAGATGGAGAAAGTGGAGGCGCGTCCATTTGGCAATTGGGATTTGCCCAAGGACAGACCGATGTACTGCGGGCCGCCTGCACGATTCGAAGAGATCTGGCGTGGGCCGGTGCCCAGTTTTGCGTGCATCTAACGAATGCGGCGATCTCTGCCTGGATAAATGGGAGTCTGGCGGGGATTCCCACGGACGCGTTAGACGAGCCCATGCAGGCGTTTGCGATAGAGACGCTGCTGACACAGGTCTGCGCAGCCATCGATGTGAACAACGTTAATGGCCGCCCAGATGTGACGGCGGAAGGGCTCGTAGACCATTCGCTGCCCCACTCGTGGGTCGTGACCATCCGGCATGAGGCGACTCGTCAGGTGGCGTATGCCGTGCTGGAGACCGATGCGTTGGGTCTGATGCTGATCGCCAATCTGGTTCAGCAGGTGCCCTCTGCGTTGAACGGCCTGGATGATCACAAGTTGCCGGTAACGATAGGTGTCGATCTGGGCTGGACGGTGCTTAGCGCTGCGGGACTACGTGAATTGCAAGCGCAAGATACGGTTTTTATTGATCACTATCGGGTGACGCCTGGGGGTGACTTATGGCTTGTGGCCGGCGCTCAGGGCCTGTGTGTTCGGCCGCAGGCTGATTCGTATTGTGTGACTCAAAGTTGGACTTCGCTGATGAATGAAATCCCAAAGTATCCGGATGCTCAGGATGAGCGGGACGACGATCTCGACGATGAGCGTGCTACTGACGAGTTTGTACAGGTGTTTGATGCGGACGCGGTGCCTGTACGGCTGACCTTTTCATTGGGCGAACGTCAACTGACGCTGGGCGAGTTGCGTCGCCTGCAGCCGGGCGAGACGTTCGACTTGTCGCGCCCGCTGGCGTCCGGACCTGTGATCATCCGGGCCAATGGCGCATGGGTGGGAACGGGGGATCTGGTCGAGATCGAGGGCCGAGTCGGCGTGACGCTGCGCGCGCTGGGTGTGCCCGAAGCATGAACGTCGATCCAATCACCCTGGCGGTTGTTCTCGCTCTAGTGGCGTTGGTGCCGTTGGCCGCGGTGATGACGACATCATTCTTGAAAATCGCGGTCGTATTGGCGCTTGTTCGTAACGCCCTGGGGGTGCAGCAGGTGCCCCCCAATATGGCACTGTACGGATTGGCGCTGGTGCTTTCTGCTTATGTGATGGCGCCAGTTATCAACGAGATAGGCGCGAGCCTTCGACACGATTCCGCAGTCTATTCCAACGAGTCGAGAATCGCGCCGCCAGACGCGTCGACGGTGCAACTGACCGGCATCTTGCGTGCGCTGGAGAACGGCGCGGCACCGATGCAGGCTTTTATGCTCAGAAACAGCAACCCCGAGCAGCGTGATTTCTTTATGCGAACTGCTCAACGTTTGTGGGGTGCCGAACAGGCGAGCAAGTTACAGGAGACCGATCTGCTGGTGTTGATCCCCGCTTTTTTGGTCTCCGAGCTCACGGCCGCCTTTCAGTTGGGATTTCTGTTGTATCTACCGTTCATCGTCATCGACCTGATCGTATCGAACATTTTGCTCGCTATGGGCATGATGATGGTATCGCCGGTCACGATATCGATGCCGTTAAAGCTATTCCTGTTCGTCATGGTCGATGGGTGGACTCGGTTGATCCAGGGTCTCGTCCTTTCTTATCGTTGATGGGGTTGGCATAAAAATGCAAAGTGTCGATATCGTGTCGTATATGACGCAGACGCTGTACCTGGTCTTGTGGCTCTCTATGCCGCCCATTGCGGTGGCAGCGATTGTGGGAACCTTGTTTTCGTTGTTTCAGGCGTTGACGCAGATCCAGGAGCAGACGTTGTCATTCGCCATCAAGCTGATCGCGGTGTTTGCCACGATTCTATTAACGGCGCGCTGGCTCAGTGGTGAGCTCTATAACTTCACGATCTTGATATTCGATGTTTTGCATCGCGTCTAACGGAGCGCCCAGTCAACGATGATAGATGGGACGAACTATGCTCAAGCTCAGTTGTTTTTGGGCACTCTGGCGCTGACGCAGCCTCGCATTCTGGCGCTCTGCGTGATGTTACCGATATTCAATCGGCAGGTATTGCCGGGCATGTTGCGCTATGCCGTTTCGGCAGCATTGGGGCTGCTGCTGGTGCCTATGTTGATGCCCGAGTACGCCCGCCTGGATTTGCATGCGCTGGCGCTTATCCTGATCATCGGGAAGGAGGTCTTTATCGGACTGACCCTGGGTCTGCTGGCGGCTATTCCATTCTGGGTTTTTGAGGCAGTGGGATTCATTGTAGACAACCAGCGTGGCGCGAGTATGGGATCCATACTCAACCCCGCCACGGGCGACGACTCGTCTCCGTTGGGCATTCTGTTTAACCAGGCATTTATCGTGTTCTTTCTGGTCAGCGGTGGATTCGCGCTGACGCTGACCATGGTGTATGACAGCTATCGCTTGTGGGATCTTTGGAGCTGGACGCCGACGTTGAGTCGAGAAAGCGCGCCGTTGATTTTGGACCAGTTTTCCCGGCTCATGCGTATGACGTTGCTGTGGGCCGCGCCTGCTGTGATCGCCATGTTTCTGGCCGAACTTGGTCTAGCCTTGGCAAGTCGATTCGCGCCGCAACTGCAAGTGTTTTTTTTGGCCATGCCCATCAAGAGCGCGCTGGCGCTGCTGGTGCTGGTGTTGTACATGAGCACCTTATTCGAGTACGCCCGTGACACCAATGATGATGTGCTTACGATTTTGCCGTTTCTTGATGATCAATGGCGGGCGCCATGAGCGGAGAAAAGACCGAACCGCCAAGTCACAAAAAACTGCGTGACGCGCGACGCAAAGGCGACGTTGCACATAGCAAGGATTTTACGCAGACGCTGTTGATTTTGAGTTTGTTTGGCTACATGTGCCTGAATGCGGGCAACATCACCGAATCGTTGGGCCGCCTGCTGTTGATTCCCTCTACGTTGGTGAGTATGCCGTTTTCGGTCGCGTTGCCCACCGCGCTGGCGGCGGCGCTTAAAGAGGCTATCGGCGTGGTGTTTCCTTTTGTGCTGATTGTGTTGCTCGTCGGACTATTTGCAGAGTATCTGCAGGTGGGGTTTGTGCTCGCGTTCGAGAAAATCAAGCCATCCGGAAAGAAATTGAATGCGCTACAGAACCTTAAAAGTACCTTCTCCAAGAAAAATCTCATCGAGTCGCTCAAATCCCTTATCAAGATAGTTTTCCTGTGCGTGCTGATCACGATCGTCATACGCGATGAGTTGCCCGAGCTAATGGCAGTACCTCGTACCGGTTTGGAAGGCCTGGGGGAGTCTGTTGGAAGCATGATGGCGACCTTGCTGCTTAATGTGGCTCTCGTCTACATCATCATCGCGATCGCCGATTTTGTCTGGCAGCGGATGCAGTATCAAAAGGGCTTGAAGATGAGCAAGAACGAGGTCAAACAGGAATACAAAGAAATGGAAGGCGACCCGCTTATCAAGCATAAGCGCAAGCACCTGCATCAGGAGATGGCCATGCAAGGTGGCGCACGAGCCGTGCGAAGGGCTTCGGTCGTCATTACGAATCCTATCCATTTGGCCGTGGCGCTCTATTACAAGATGGATGATACGCCGCTGCCTCAAGTGGTCGCCAAAGGCGAGGGCGCCGCGGCGGAAACGATAAAACGTGTCGCAATCGAAGCCGGTGTTCCCGTGCTGGAGAACGTTCCGCTGGCGCGGGCATTATGGAGCACGGCGCAGGTGGAGCAATTTATTCCCGCGGAGCTGCTGGAACCTGTCGCGCAAGCGCTGCGTCTGGTGAGAAAGTTGACCGACGGTACGGAGGCTATATGACCCCAAAGGCTCATCCTTTAATCGTGGACTACGCCGCGCGTCACGACATCCTCGTGCCGCAGCCGTTTCCTGGCCGCTTGACAGTAGTGGTGGACGACAAATACCGCGTGCACTTGCAGGCCACGCAACAAGGCGCCGTGGTCTTGCTTTCCCGGCTGGTCAATGTGCCCGTCGAGGGGGTGACGCGCGACGACTGGCTGTGTCAGGTTGGCAGCTTGGCGGTGGGTGCGCTGAGCGCCTACGCGGCGACGTGTGTGATCGATCCACGAGAAACCAGCCTGTGGTTGCAGCAATTGGTGGCACCGTCAATCGACGCTTCTATGGAAGAGTCCATGGCGCAATTTGTGAATGCGTTGTCGTTCTGGGTGGGTGCTTTGGGGCGTCTCAGTTGAATTATTTTCGTGGCGTGACAGGAGTCCGAGTGTTCAAGCGATCTATCTTGGCAAGTCTGTTGTCATTTAGTATGGTCAGCGCCGGGTCGGCCGCGCCGAATTGGCCGAACGTGCCCTACAGTTATTATGCAAATCAGGAAAATTTGCCCGCACTGTTGCGCGACTTTGCAGGCGGCTTTAGTTTGGCTCTGCAAATGGGCCCGAATGTATTAGGTACGGTAAACGGAAAGTTCAACACCAACTCCCCAACCGAATTCTTGAATCGACTGGGTGGGGTGTATGGGTTTACGTGGTTCGTCTACGCGGGGACCCTGTTTATCAGCCGAAGCAATGATATGAAGACCCGGTCCATCAGCGCGATGGGCAGCTCGATCTCCGCCTTGCGTGCGGCACTGGATCAATTGGGCGTTTTGGATCCCCGCTTTGGCTGGGGAGAGTTGCCGGATCAGGGCATTGCACTGGTATCGGGCCCGCCGGGTTATGTCGATCTGGTCGCCCGTACGGTGGCCGCGCTGCCGATGGGAGCGGGTGGCCAAGAAGTCGCGGTGTTTAAACTCAAGCATGCGACGGTTAATGATCGTACGGTTACCTATCGAGACCAGTCGGTGGTGACCCCGGGGCTGGCAACAGTATTACGTAACCTGATTATGGGCGATAGTGGTGGTGCGACGAATGAAACGTTGTCATCCATTGCCGCGCCGTTACGAGAAAGCCCGCCGCTATTTCCGGTGGGCTCGGATGGGACCGAAGCGGCGAACGTCAAGAGCTCGCCGGCGGGCACCGGATCTTCCTCCCCCAGCAGAAGCCTGCGCTTTCGCGAGCCGACTGTACAGGCAGACGCTCGTTTGAATGCCATCATTGTTCAGGATATTCCTGATCGCATTCCTATCTATCGTGAGTTGATTGAACAATTGGATGTGCCGAGCACCTTGATCGAGATTGAGGCCATGATTGTCGACGTGAACTCTGACTTGATCAGTGAGTTAGGTGTTTCTTGGGGAGCACTTGTTGGCGATACCTCTTTAGGTTATGGAAACTTGGCGCTCGCACCTAATGGCACCTTGCCGATCGACAGTGCGGCAGGGATATCTCCTGGCACGATAGGCCTGAGCGTCGGAAGCACATTGGCTTTACGCTTGCGGGCGTTGCAGACCAAGGGGCAAGCCAGTATTCTGTCTCAGCCGTCGATTCTGACGACGGACAATATGGGTGCCTTGATCGACGTGTCTGATACATTTTATGTTCAGACGCGTGGTGAGAAAGTGGCAACGGTGACGCCTATTACGGCAGGCACGTCGTTGCGCGTGACCCCCCGTTATATTCCGAGTGCCGAAGGCATGCGCGTGGAGTTGACCATCGATATTGAAGATGGCCGTATTCAGCAAGAGCGTCAAATTGACGGTTTACCTACGGTACGGCGCAGCAATATTAGTACCCTGGCGGTGGTGGGCAATGATCAGACCTTGTTGATCGGAGGCTACAACAGTAGCCAGGACACCGAACAGGTCGACAAGGTACCTTTTCTGGGAGACATCCCGGTTTTGGGTGCGCTGTTTTCCAATCGCGCCAAGACGTCGCTGCGTCGCGAACGGTTGTTTTTGATTCGGCCACGAGTGGTCGCGATCAACGGCAAACCGGTGCCTCAATCATGGGCTGAGAATGTGACGAGATTGCTTAATCTGACTTGGGACGAACGGCGCCCAATGATGGGAGGGGACGCTTTGGAGTTGGCCGATCAGAACGAAGATACGCGCATCATTCGGCGACCGATAGGGGGCGCCAACGAGGAAGCGCCCATCCGTGCCGCAGACTACATATCTAACGACAATCCTTTCTGATGTAATTTTGCGCGTAGCGCGGTACGTGCCCGAGACAAACGGCTGCGTACCGTCCCTATGGGAACGGATAGCAGGACAGCGGCATCTTCGTAGGAAAGTTCTTCCATGCCAACGAGCAGCAGAATCTCGCGCATATTGGCGGGGAGTTCGCTGATGGATTCATGTAATAGCGCCATGGTTTGATTTTGGGCAAGCTGCGCTTCGGGCGTCAGATCCGACGAAGCCTGCATATCCAGGGCCGCGTCGCTGACAAACTCGTGACGGCGCTCTGGGGCGCGAGACAGGTAATTGCGTACCAGGTTCAGGGCGATGCCATACAGCCAGGATGACAATTGAGATTCGCCACGAAAGGCTCTATACGATGCGGCCGCCTCGACAAAGGCTAGCTGAGCAAGCTCTTCGGCTTCGGTGGCGTTGCCGATATGTTTCATGATGAAGCGCTGCAAGCGGTCTGAATGCTTGAGTACTAGTTCATGAAGCAGGGCGGTGTCACCGCTCTTGGGGAGATCTGTGTCGTCGGATCCGGTCACTGAGGTTTAGCCTTCTGTGGGACCAGCAGGGGGCAAACAAGTAGAGGCCAAGGTTGGCTCGATACCGTTACTATAAATATCAGACTAACACAGTTTATTTATTTTGTTATCGTTATTAGTGTAAAAATGTTGCAATAATTATATTTATTAGTAATAAGAACTGCAACGTTTATGTGCTGATTTGTCACATCAGCTGTGCAGTAGGAGGCGATCAGGGGGATGTTGGTCTCAGTCGCGCTGGGGCTGTTGCAGCAATTCACGCAACCATTGGTTGGCAGTCGCCGGAGAGACCGGGCTTTGTCCTGTGGCGTAAGCCTGTTCGAAGCGAACGTGCATGGCTTGATCCAGGCATTGACGTTGTTCGGTGGTGACGGTTGAGGGATCGACGTTGACGTCGTGACAGGCTTGCTGAAACGCTGAGGTATTGGCCACGGACGATGTGCCGATACGCGACAAAAAATCAACCCCGGATAAGGCATGACGTGAGGTGTTTGCCATATCGACCGCGGCTTCTACGCTACGTGACGAGAGGGCTTTGCCGGGGTTCGGCATGAGCCCGAGCTCGCGGGCGACGGCGCTGGCAATGCCAGGACCATAGGTGTGTTCGAGGGCTCGGGTAAACATAGAAGTGGTATCAACGTCCGGGGTCAACCACGCGACACTGCGGCCCTGCGGAGTGCTTCCCAAGCCAAGTACCTGACGTTGTTCGCCATTGACGGTGACGTAAACATGTTGGCCAGCTTTTGCTGCTTCGGTAAACGTTTCAAGGGATAGCAACGGTGACGAGGGTGTAACCGATGAGTTATTCATGCTGCCTATTGAGGGGCTTGTATGGGGTCGGGTTAACGGAGAAGGGCTGAGTTTTACCTAACCTGAGTACCGCTAGATCAAAGGAAGTTCCAACTCACTGCACGACATCCGCGTGGTAAATCAATCGTATTGAAATTTACCGTGTCATTATAGGGGACAGTAGAAAAACCTAGTTGTTTTCAAATACTTCGTCGGCGGCAAGCAGGACATCGACAGGGGGGTCAAAGCCTATCAGGCGAGCGGTATACAGGTTGATGGCGAGCTTTTGGGGATCCATCCATATCTGATTGAGTTGACGGGCTTGGGCGCCATTGAAAATGCGTGCGATGCTTTTCGCATAAAACAGGCCGACGTAGGCGTAGTCCGCCTGAGCCAAACTAAGAAGGATGCCTTGTTCGACATACTCGGACCCGAGCATGGCAAAGCTGGGGATGTGAGCCTGACGTAGTATCTGCGCGATATGCCCGGTCGTGGTGTCTGCCGTGCCGATGTGCAGGGTGACATAGGCGGCATCGATGTCTGGCGCCAGCCGCCGGTAGCAGTCGAGAACATTTTTGGACGCTTGCTCTCGGGTGAGGCCAGTCGACCGAGCATGGCAGGCGATAACGTCAAAACCTCGCTCTCGGGCAACTTGCTGTGCGGCGTCGACCGCGCCATAGGTCTTTCCTTCTGGGGTGTTTTCGTACACCAATCCCAGGCGTTTAAACGGCACGATGTCGTGAAATAGCCGGACCTGTTGTTGATGGTGCTCTGGTTGGACTCGGGCCAGTAGGTTGTCCAGGCCGCTGTCGGCGGGCGACTCCACGATGTGGGCGCTGACAGCGTCGCTGGCCGCCGCGACGATAGTGGGTACAGGCGCGTCGAGCGTGACCATGTCTTGCCCTGCCCAGGTTCCCATGGCAATAATCAGGTCGATGTCCGACAGGGTCGACAGGCGTGCCATGACGGCATCGCGGACTTTGGGACGCTGTTCGGCGTCAAAATGCCCTGGCTGCCACCAGGCATCGTGAACGAATTCCAGATAGGCGCTCGTCGTGTGTTCGGCCAGGAATGCCCATAATTGTTCGCTACTCAGATCGGCTGGTAGCTCAGGTGTCGATAGCCAGCCGAGCTGAGCCAGTCCCTGGACAATAGCTCGCAGCGTGCGGGGATACTCCGTATGCTCTCCGCTGCCAAGGTAACCCAGTCGCCATTTTTTTCCGTCGGGCCGAAGTGTGGGGGTCACTGCACTGACGAGTGGCTGTCGTGTAATGGACGACGGTGCATTACCGGGGGCAACGGAAGCGGCCCTTGTAGGCGTGCCGGCTACCGCCGTGCAAGTCATCACGCCGGCGACATGCGAGACAAACAGCAGTATGGCGATGCGAGTCAATAACGTTTTCATTTTCTGCAGAGCGCAAGGAGAGTAATGTCGTCAATCTGTTCGGCGCCCGCCGCAAAGG
This sequence comes from Bordetella tumulicola, assembly GCF_054779135.1. Taxonomy (NCBI): domain Bacteria; kingdom Pseudomonadati; phylum Pseudomonadota; class Betaproteobacteria; order Burkholderiales; family Alcaligenaceae; genus Bordetella; species Bordetella tumulicola. Next base: position 501,134 of record NZ_BAAGYU010000010.1, read on the forward strand.
TGTCGACATCACGGACGAGACGTTCGGTTAGCCGTTCGGTCGAGGTTGTCGGATGGGTCAGTGTTTCAACCAGTCGATCATTGCCGTATTGTTCGTTGCACCGGTTCACGCACTCGGTAACGCCGTCCGTATAGGCAATGAATGTCTCTCCGATTTGCAGTTGCGCGGCGTAAGTCCGGTAGGGCATGTTTTCCTGCACGCCGCAAGCAGGTCCGCTGCGTCCCGCCAGTGTGCGCACGGCACCACATGCATCGATAACCATGGGTGCCAGGTGTCCGGCATTAACCCATATCAGTTCGCCAGTGGCCATATCCAGAACGCCCACAAGCAAAGTGACGAACATGACATTTGGATTGTTTTCGGCCAATCGGTCGTTGACCTTGTGCACGATGCGGGCTGGATCGACTTCGTCTTCGGCCGTGGCTCGTATCAGCGTACGAGTGATGGCCATAAACAGCGCGGCCGGGACGCCTTTGTCCGATACGTCGCCAATGACAACGCAGAGTTTTCCGTTTGACAGAATAAAGTAGTCGTAAAGGTCGCCGCCGACCTGTTTGGCGGGCCGCATCAATGCGTGCAGGTCGACACGCTCTTGTGCGACACGAGACAGCGGAATTGGCAGTAGACCCAGTTGAATCGCCCGGGCGATATTGAGTTCGCTCTCGAAGCGCTCTCGGGCGACAGTTTCTTTCATCAATCGGGTAATGTTCTCGCGTAGCTTGCCGTCCATATATAAAAAGGCCGCAGCGAGTCGGCCGACTTCGTCCTGGTAGCGCTCAGGCAGGGCGGCGATGTGTATTGGAAAGCGGTCTTCCGCATGCAGCGCCTGCTCGGGGAGCTGGTGTGCAAATCTCGTCAATGTCTTGAGTGGCCGAACGATACGCGCGGCGAGCAGCCAGGCACAGAACAAGGCGATCACTAGCATGGCCCCGAAAATGACGGCTTGATTTCGGAGAAGTTCGCGCGCGGGCGCGGTTAAATCGCCTTCGGGCACCACGGAATATATCGTCCACTGCAATGGAGAAAATCGCACACGGCCCACTTGCCAGGGCCCCTGGGCACCGTCGATACGTAGCATCTGGAAATCCGTTTGCGCAGACTCGGTCAGACGCTGTCGAAATGGTTGGCCATTGTTGAAGAGACCATTGAGTAGACTGGTGTGGGTGTCTGGTGGCGGTACCACCATGCGGCCGTCGTCGGCCACGATGAATACAAACCCGGAATGGGCCAGCCTGAGCGGCGATAGCGTCTCGCGCAAGGACTGCTCCATCTGCGCACGATGCGCCTCGATCTGACTGATCACTGCCGCTGTGCTATCGCTGACGGCGAATACCCAGTTCCAGGGCCGGAAATAGCCAAAATAGGCATAGCGCGTTTTGTCGTCGGAGAGCTCGGTCGGCTCGTTGGACGAGCGTATCGAGGCGCGCGGACTGCCAGGGCGGCGGTAGATTGCAAAGCTGTAACCGGAGTCACGACTTTCGTCCAGCACAGACTGGGCCAGCGGTCGGTTTTTAAAATCCCGTAGCTCGGAGAGATCGTGACCGATCATGCCGGGTAGACCGCTGGCCAGTACGCGATGCTGTGCATCAAAAATAAATGCATAACGATCGTCATCGAGGTGGAGGTCATTGATCCAGCCGCGAGCAAGTGTTTGGGCGATTTTTTCCGTCACGATGCCGTCGTCGGCCAAATGGGCATAGGACTCCAATGTCGCAGCGATGACGTCCCCGGTCTGCATAAGCTGGCGCCGCCCGTTGCGCACGACCGATATTTTGTTGTTGAGCATGGCGGACCAACGCGATGCTGCATCATGCTGGATGAGCGACATCACATTGCGGATGGCATGATGCTCGCTACTCATGACGGTATCGGTGACATTGCGCTGCGATGTCAGCATCACGACTATCGCAATGGTGATAAGGGTCCCGGTGACCAATACAAAGATCTTGCTATGTAGCGTCCGGAAAGGCATGAAGAAAGAAGAAAAACAAAGAGGGAAAATCGGAGCGGATCGCGCCCGGAAAAGAATGAGAATTAGGTGCTGTCCAACGAGAGTGAGTAACCCTAAGGGGTAATTGGTTCCGTTTTTTAGGTGAAAGCCCAAACCTGAAAGCAACCGAGGTATACGCGGCTTGCGCGCCGCTAGGGTGTGGCGTCAGGCCTTATGTAGCGCCATCATGGGTGTTGATGATGAGCGTCAGATGGTTTTTGTTCTCATGTCTGCGGTACGACATATCGGACAAGTAATGACGCATCAGGTGCAAGCCAAGTCCCCCTATCCGTGCCTCGTCCAACGATTGAGCCAAGGAAAGGGGGGCGGTGCGAGTGACGTCGTAAGATCGCCCGTTGTCAATAATCTCGATGCGTACTTGCTGAGCCAGCAGGGTGCAGCGCAGATGGATGGAGGGAGGGGCTTGATCGCCGCTGCGCCGACCGGCGGTCATGGCATCGAGGGGAGAGAACGCGTAGGAAACGACATTGGTGAGGGCCTCGTCCACGCAAAGTGTGAGGGCAAAAGCAAGCGCCGCCGACCACCGCTCGCGATCACTGATTGATGCTAGCCATCGTGTAGCCGACCTGACGGCATGTACGCCAGGAGAGAGATCAAGCGTATCGGTTTGCTGGAGCATTCTTGCTTTCTGGCGTGAGTGTTGGCGTATCATCCGTCCATTGATCAATTAAGGTGCTTGCGCGCTAGTCACGTTTACGAGGCGATGAAATGGCTCTTGAAATCGATAAGATTGAAGGTGCAGTGGTGGTGTCTGCCGAGGGGCAGATGAATAGCGGCAATGCATCGGCGATTGAAATTGATTTGCTTGCGCAAGTCGATAAGGGCGAGCGGCGAGTGGTGTTGGATCTGTCTCTATTGAGCTATATCTCCAGTGCGGGGTTGAGAGTCGTACTGCTGTTGGCTAAAAGGCTCAAACAGGTGGACGGAAAATTGGTACTGTGCGGCTTACAGCCCAAGGTTCTCGAGGTTTTCGAAATCAGTGGTTTTCTTGGCATCCTGACGGTTGCAGCGTCCCGTGGCGAGGCGCTTTTGCTCCTGCGCTGATCGACGCTGCACCGGGTTCAGGCGGGCTGGGTGTGAAAGCAGGGGTTTTCCCAGTTCTCGAGTTCGGATAGCTGCTTCAGCTCTCCTTTCAGCAAATGGATTTGATGCCGCATTTCGTCAATGAGATGGTCGCGAGTGCGATGTAGTTCCTCTGTCGATATGCTCTCATAATGCGCTGCTGCCAGGTGCGTGCGGCTCGTGATGGGTGGGCTGGTGGCAGTGACGCGATAGGCGAGGTGATGTTTATCGGCCAGCGGGATGGCTTTGAACACCATACCGTATTCCGGAGTGTCCTTCAGTAGCGTCACACGTAGTGCGAAGGCTCCTGTTTTGCCCAGATCGCGCTCGAATTGCATTCCTTTGGTTGCCCTCGGGAATCCCGCATAGTAGTCGAGCACGTGAAATCTCCCTGTGTCGAGGTCATCGACGGAATCCCTGGCATTGAACATCGCACGGGTATAGGCGCAGGGCGCCTGCATTAAAAAGTCATACAGCTTGCCGTCAGGGTCCGCAATCAATAGGCTACCGTCGTCAGCGCGTTGAACGGCGGAGAAAGCCGCGGCGCCGCCAGATGGTGGCTGATCAGCGGCCGAGTCGAAATACCAGGCTAAAGCACGCGTTGTCGTGAGATTGGACGTGACGACGACACGTTCTCTGTCGCCCTGGAAAATCACCGCGCCAGGTGTTGGGGCAGTACTGGACGTGAGCGCATAGGCAATGTTTTCGCCCATGTAGAGCTGGCGACGCACGTCGGCCTGCGATATATCCAGGCCACTGGCACACTCGTAGTTCGCTAAAGCGCAACGGTAGTGGTCATTGACGATGCTGGTACTTCGTCCCAATGGCTTCGTTGTCAGCGCGGCGAGAACGGGTTTCCCCTCTCCTTGGTGGTAAGCGCGCTCGGCCTGATAGGCGGCGTACCGTTCTACCAAGCTCCATAGGGCGGCTATGAAGCGATTCATCGTCCGAATCATGGGCGATAGTCCTTCCGTCACGAAGCTGCGTAGCGACGCCAGAAATGCTGAGTCGGGTAATGGAGCGTCGGTCGTAGGGACCTTGGTCCCGAGCGCTAGGGTCAGTGCGTCGAACGCTTGCTCGAGATGGCAGAGATGCTGCTGGCGCTCTGCGAACATGGTGATGACGCGCGTCATAGCCTGCTGGCGCGTTGTTTCTTCTTTATGCAGGAGCGCCAGTCGATGCTGCAGTGGTTGTATTTCCAGCAGTTTGGTGTCTATCAGCCCGCTGGCCGTTTGGTGGCGCTGTCCATCAGGGATGTTGCGTAGCCTGTTGGCGCCGACGTAGCCCGCGCCAAGCCATGTTGCCGACGATATCAGAAGGTTGTCCGTGAAGCGGCCGGCGATGTAGGGCAGGCCGGTCACGAGCGCGCTCCACCCCAATGTGGATATCGTAACGGAGGCGGCAGCTTGAACCTGATAGTGCCACCGCGTGGCGGTGTCACGCCAACTCAATGTGGCGGCGGGTTGATCCAGCGACAGCGGCATGATGCGTTGGTGGCTGGCGTCCACCTTGCGCAACTGTTCATCCAAGGTTCGTAGCGCTGAGCCAATCTCGTCCTGGAGTTCCCGTAGCGCGGCGCAGTTGCGCTCGTATAACGAAGGTGCGGTATCGGACCGGAGTAGACCGGTGAGGTTGTACTCCTCGGACAGCGGGACTTGCGTGACGGCAGAGGTCGTGTCTTGTTTGTCGCCGTGTGCAGCATGGCTGGCTTCGGCGTTAGGACTCTGGTGCACATCGAAGGTGTATGGATCAAGACTCACATCAAAGGGGTGTTGACCGAAGGAAAAAAATAGCTGCGGTAAAAGGCGCATATTCTGGGTTTCCGAAATTGTGCATTACGCCAATGCAAGACATGGGCCGTAGAGGTTTTGTCGACGGGATGAAGGAAATCCTTCAGTCTGCGTAGGTAACTCCAGTCGGTGCTCGGTTCCACAGCAGCGGGAAAAACGTGAGCCGACAATCCTCTGAAAGGGCAGCGATGAGGTTGCATCAGGGTAAATCTCTATCCGACACTGGGAACCCGATGCTGGCTTCGAGTTACTCACGATGGCCGATAGGGCTGGCTATATTCAATCCGGCCCGATTAACAAATCAACGATCTTGTGAGTGGAGTGTTTCAATGACCCATGCTCGTTCGTCCGTGACTCTCCAACCCGCCAGTGATATCGGGCGTCGCGGCGATTTGGACCGCGATAGCGCTGGGGGTGTCGCGTTGCTGCTGGCCCTTCAGGAAGAGAACTACGATGTCGCCGCAGCCTTGATCAATCAAGGCGCAAACGTCAACAGCATCACCCATACAGGCGAGAAGGCGCTCAGCCTCGCCACCAAGCGTAATGCGCTGTTTGTCGTTCGTCTGCTGTGTGATCAAGCGCACATTGATATCAACGCCGCGGATCGGAACGGCGTGACGGCCTTGATGCATGCTGCCGATTATGCGGATAGGTACTTTGATCCCACTGTCTTGAATTTCCTGCTGTCGTCGGGAGCGGATGCCGAGCTGTGTGATGGCGAGGGATGTACCGCCCTACTGCGCGCAGCAAAGGGCACATGTTATTTCGCCTTGGAGAAACTCATTGAGGGCGGAGCTGAAACACGAGCGTTGGATGCGAATGGATGCGGCGCCATGATGCTTGCGGCGAAACATGGAAACTTCTCCGTATTGGAGTATTTGCTTCAGCACCGTGATATCTCCCTGATTCAAGAGGTGCGCGGCGTGGCACACGAGGGTGTCGGCTGATGCCGCATACCAGGTGATGTATTCGAATACCCCCATACGGCCTAGTGGCGAGACGGCCGGAACCTGACGCACAGACGGGTTACTCATAGCGCATGCCATACCCTGATTGCCTGACGCCTGCTGTGTCAACCTCGGTAATTCGTTGATTAAAGGATTGGAATAATGATGATCGCATCTTCTCTTTATGCCGCTGGCCAGTACGCGTTGCGTTACTTGCCGGCACTCGGCGACACCTCACAGCGCAAAGCAGCGCTATTGGCGGCATTGATCGGCGCCGTTGAAAATAACGACGTGGATGCCATTGAGGACCTTCTCGGCGGGGCTTCCGATGTTGCGCTGATTGCCGAAGGGATAAGGGAGTCAGCGCACTCACCGTTGCATGCGGCTGCCGCGGTCGGTCATGTCAAGGCATTGCGCGCCATGCTGAGCACGCTGCCCTCCGATTTTGTTGAGCTCCCTGACGAGAGTGGCCGGGACCTTCTGGTGCTCGCTACGCAGCATGATCAGATAGACGTTTTGCGGGAGTTGTTGCCATCCCCGAATATGTCATACAGTGCCCAGATTGCTACGCTAGTCTCGCCCACCGTAAGCACCATAAAGAATTTTCTGGGTTATGAGGTGCGAGCGACTAGGGTCAATACGCTCGATGCCGAACAAAATAGTCTGGTCAGTCTGGCCGCGAGATACGGGTATGTCGAGGTAGTCGCTTTTCTGATTGAGAAGGGGGCCGATGTGCATCTGAAGAATCGCTCAGGGCAGGATGCGTTGATGTGCGCCGTGCACACAGGCTCGCTTGACACGGTTCAGTTGCTGGTGGAGGCGGGAGCCGATGTTCATTCTCGCGACCGCCGCGAGCGGTCGGTGTTGCATTACGCTGCCATTCGCCAAGAGGCCAACATGGTGCGCTATTTAATCGACGAGCATGGCATCGATGTAAACGCGAGCGATTGGGAGAAAAGAACACCCCTTTTCTATGTGAGAGATCGACAGGTTGCCGAGCTTTTCATCGATAACGGGGCAGACGTCGATCATCCAGACGAATATCGCCAGACGCCGCTGATGTTCGCGGCCTGGACTGGAAATAAGCCTCTCGAGCAGTACCTTCGTGAGGTCGGGGCCAATCCTACACGCACAAACGCGCGAGGCCGATCCGCGGACGATATGGCCCGAGCCCGGGATCAGATTATTCCTGAGAAGGCCATGATAAGCCTGGCACCAATGCTTGTGGTTGGTCAGCATCCCGATCTTGAGTGATAGAGAAAGTATCGCTGGCTGGCATGTTTTTGACGCTTTCTCGGTGGAACTCATCCGGCCTTGCCGTTACTCATGGCTGGAGTTCAACCCGTTGCACCGCGCCTCGCGTTCGAAGCCCCAGGTGCGATGATTTTCAAGCGGAGTGCTGCAATCATGATTTCCCATGCTTTAAAGTCTGCGATCGATTTTTTCTCCAGTCATACCGCATCGGCGACTACGGAAACCTCGCTAGAGGGCGAACATCAATCAGAGTCGGACTCGGGTACGCTGTGCGATCTCGTTAAGAACCGCGATGCAGACGGCGTAAAAGCGTTGTTCGCGAACGATAGCAGGCAGCAACTGATCGAGGGTCTTCGCGATGATATCGACAGCGGATGGAATGACGTTCTGGGTCAGGTCGACAATCAAGAGATGTGGGACACGTTGATTCGCGTAGTCCCTCACGATCTTCTTGATCGTCCCGACGGCCTGGGCCGGGCCCCTTTGTCATACGCGGCAGAAAATAACAATGTGGTCGCTCTCAAGGCGTTGTTAGCGGCGAATGTGTCAGCTGACGCTGTGGATAATCGTGGATACACGGCATTGATGTGGGCCGCTGTTTCGGGGTTTGTGGATGCCGTGAAAGTGTTGTTGGGTTTTGAGGCCGGCTCGACTGATGATGCGAGTTCACTCCGGGCCGATATCAACCGTCAGGACAACAACGGAAACAGCGCGCTCATGCTGGCCATTAAAGCGAAAAGTCTCGATGCCGTAAAAGTGTTGAGTAAGCATGGTGCGCGTATCGACATTGCAAATGACTATGGAGACGACGCCTTGCACCTCGCTGTCTCGATGGAAGACTCCGCCATTCTGAAGCACCTGGTCAATCAGTGTTCGCCTGATCTCGACAAGACAGACAATGAAGGGAAAACGCTCTCGATGCGTGCGGTGGATTTTGCCGCTAAAGCGCGTGGTGGGTACAGGACACTGGAATTCCTGCTAAGCCTCAAGCCTGACCTTGAGGTCCAGAGCAAAGAAGGGTGCACCGTATTGCTACACGCGGCACGCGCAGCCGATGGCACCGTTTTGGATGCGCTCATTAAGGCAGGGGCCAACATTAACGCGACGGACCTGGATAGAGCCTCCGCATTGCATATTGCTTCTCGATCCAATCCGTCTGGCTTGAAGCGTCTGATTCAAGTGCCTTCTATTGATGTCAACATGACAGACGGGCGGGGAAGGACCCCATTGTTTGTCGCCGTCGAGGTCGATAATTACGCTGCAGTCGAGGCGCTGCTGGAACACAACGCGGATGTGAATGCGAAGAGAGACGATGGGGCGACTGCTTTGTGGGTGGCGCAACGCGATGACAATGACGACACCGTGACATTGTTGGGAAGGTACGGAGCAAAGAGCTCTGAACCGAAGCTGTCGGATCGCGAGCGCCAGGACGAAGCGTTCCTTGAGGAGCTATTGCGAGCACAAGAGGCTTCTTCGTCAGCCGAGAGTAGTACGGGCAATCAGCCCGTGTAGATTTACTATTGCAGAAATACTATCGAACAACGCTTTCGCGTTACTCGATAGTATTTGCGTCAAGTCGACTTTGGTGCCTTTAGCGCAGCGTGATATTGCGCGACATAGGTATCGAAGTCGACTTCGTCGTTCTGCTCCAGTCGGGCTTGCTCGTCACGGGATTGCGTTACGCCCTCGGCATACGCGGCCGCGACGTCCGATGGTAACGGCTGGGCACGCAGGGTATCCGCGTGTTGGCGGCTACGTTGCAGAGAGTAGTCGTGAAACGACAGCCCGCTGTCTCGCAGGTCGCTGAGCAGGCGCGCCGAAGGCGTGTCGTCCGCATGGTCCAGCTTGTGGCGCTGGGCTTGCAATGCACGTGCATAGGCGTCGCCACCTATGGCTTGGTCGTACAGCGCGGCATAAGGCGCAATTTGGTCTAGCAACTCATGGCCCCAGACGGGCAGACCGATAGCGGTGCCGTCGCGATCAAGTTGCAAGCCCGGTTTGCGGCCTTCTTTGACCACAAGAGAAAAATTATCCGCGCTGCGTTGGCAGTAGCCATTTTCTGTGAAATACGGGCTGTCAGACGCCGCACAGAACAGCAGGAATGCATCCATGAAACGTGCCGTGTCGGCGGCGATACCCACGGGTTCGTAGGGATCAATGTCGAGACAACGGACCTCGACGTATTGCACGCCACGCTGGGATAGCGCGGTAATCGGACGTTCGCAGCGGCCCGTGGCGCGTTTGGGGCGAATGCTGGAGTAGTACTCGTTTTCGATCTGCAGGACGTTGGTGTTGAGCTGGATCCATTCGCCATTGCGGTGTGTGCCGATGGCTTGGTAGTCGGGCCAGGGCTGAGTGACTGCCTCGTAGAGGCGACCCAGAAAGGTGTCCAGGTCGTTGTAGCAAAGTTTGAGCTGTGATTGGGCCTTGCTTTGATAGCCCAGGTCGCTCATGCGTAGGCTGGTGGCATAGGGTAAATATAGGGTGTCGGCACCCAATGTTTGCAATTGCGACGTGTTGTCGCCCATGAACTGGCGCGATAGCGCAGGCGCGGCGCCGAACAGGTACATCAGCAGCCAAGAGTAACGGGTGAAATTGCGGATCAGGCCGATGTAACCCCGCGAGCGTTGGTCGCGCGAGTCCGAGGAGCCGGGAGCCAGGATGTCCCACAGTTCGTCGGGCAGCGAAAAGTTGTAGTGCACGCCAGCGATACATTGCATGGCTTTACCGTAGCGTTCGGCGAGGCCGCGTCGATAGACGTGCTTGAGCATCCCCGTATTGGATGTGCCGTACCAGGCAATGGGGATGTCTGCCTCGGCCGGCAAGGCCGCTGGCATGGATTGGTTCCAGATCGTCTCGTTCTCGAGCACGCTGTAGACGAAGCGATGGGTGTTTTCCAGCTCGGTGAGCAGCGAGTCGACGCGCGCGTGGGTGCCCGTGATCAGCTCGAGCAGGGCTTCGGAATAGTCCGTTGTGACGTAGGCGTTGGTCAGGGCAGAGCCTAACCCCGCAGGATGCGGTGTACGGGACAGGTGGCCCTGGGCATCGACGCGCAAACCTTCTTTTTCGATGCCGCGCAGGGTCTGGGCGAGCAGGGCGGTATGGGCCTGGAGGCGGGCCAAGCGGCTGGCAGCGGTATCGGTCACAGTCATAGGAGTTTTTTAATATCGAGGCCGGATTTTACGGGGAGTGAGGGTTTTCTGCCGAGGTAACCTCGCTATGATCCTGGGATCGGAGACAATCCGATCGTACTATTATGTGCAATGGAGACCGTAACGTTATGATTTTCCGGCTGTTTCGTTTGTGTTTGCCGCGTGTGCGCTTGCTACAGATGTTGTGTGCCGTGGGGCTGTTGGCGGCATGTTCACCCAGTTACAACTGGCGCGAAATGATGGTGGCCGATGGTCATGCCACAGTGGCATTTCCGGCGCGAGTACAGACGGAGACCCGTACGATAACCCTGAACGGCGAGACGTTGTCTTTTACGTTGACATCGGCGCAGGTCGACAAGGCGATGTTTGCCATAGGGAGTGCGCCCTTGCCCGAGGAGATCGCGCGGGACCCCGTGGCGCGAGAGGCGCTGGGGCAGGCGGTGATGCGATCGCTGTATGTCAATCTGGGAGCACAGGCGCCGCCGTCTTTGCCGGATTTTGGCGATGAGATCGTGGCGCGGGGCCGCATGGGAGACCAGTCGGGCTGGCTGATGGCACGGGTATGGGTGACAGACACCATGTTGATTGATGCGGTGGCGGCGGGCACGGATCAGGATTTGCCGTTGGAGCGCGCGCAGGAGTTCGTGCGTTCGGTAAAACTGCATCGGTAATGATTAGCAACAGCTCGAGTCTGAGCGCCATGGCGACGGCGGCGCGTCGGCCGCGGACACCGAGTTTGGTGCAGGCATTACCGATGTGGAAGTTGACGGTGCGCTCGCTGATACCCAGGATGGTGCCGGTTTCCCAACTGGTTTTTCCCCACGATGACCAATGCAGGCAGACGATCTCGCGGTTGGAAAGAGGTGTTTCTTGCATAAGATATGTGACGGAGAATCCCCGGAAGGGATGGCGGACTACGAGTGAGAGAGCGGAGATTTTCCCTGCAATCCATGGAGCTTGTCGCGAACTGCGGGCGCGGCGGTTGTTATCGGACGTATCTGAGGCGGACACATCCAGGTCGTTGAACTGATGCTGGTTTATCGGCCCCTTTTTCAAGGGGAAAGACGCGTCAACGCTAGTGGCTACGCTTGCAGGTTCCCCGGAGGGTGGCACGGCCGGTGTCGCGGGTGACTACGGCGGCCTATGGGTATCAAGGGCAGGTATCGCGGGCCGCGCTGGGGGATAGGATCCAGGTATGAATTCTCGGGAGTGTTAAAATCTCCTCCTCAAACCGGCGCCGATTTGCCTGATCCGCTTGCGGGCGCCTCTATAAATCCAGCTAAAGAGGTCCGTATGACCGCTCCTGCCTTGCATTCCGCCGCGGGGTTTGCCCCCGATATCGTCCACTCGCCTGCCGCGCCCGCGCTCGTTGCGCCCGGTTCGGTGGGGGTCGTGACCCCTCAGTTCATCCGCTTTGACGAACCGCTGCCGTTGGCCAGTGGGCAGTCGCTACAGTCCTATGAGTTGGCTGTGGAAACCTATGGCACGCTGAATGCACAGCGCACAAATGCCGTGCTGGTGTGTCATGCCTTGAACGCCTCGCATCACGTGGCGGGCGTTGCTCACAATGATCCCAAAGATATTGGCTGGTGGGACAACATGGTGGGGCCCGGCAAACCGCTCGATACCGATATCTATTTTGTCATCGGGGTCAATAACCTCGGCTCGTGTTTCGGGTCTACGGGGCCGGCCAGTATTAATCCGGAGACGGGCCTGCCTTGGGGGGCCGCGTTTCCCGTCTTGACGGTCGAAGATTGGGTGCATGCTCAGGCACGCCTGGCGGATCATTTCGGGATCCAGCGATTTGCCGCCGTCATGGGGGGGTCGCTGGGCGGTATGCAGGCGTTGAGCTGGGCGATTACCTGCCCCGAGCGTGTGGCGCATTGCGTGGTCGTGGCCAGCACGCCGCGTTTGTCCGCGCAGAATATCGGGTTTAACGAAGTGGCCCGGCGCTCCATTATTACGGACCCGGATTTTCATGGGGGTGATTATTACGCGCAGCAAACGGTACCCCGCCGCGGGTTGTCGGTCGCGCGCATGATTGGCCATATTACGTACCTGTCCGATGACGATATGGCTGAGAAATTCGGCCGTACTCAGCGTGAACCGGCCGAGGGTGGCGCCTATCGCTATGGCTACGACGTGGAGTTCGAGGTCGAGTCATATTTGCGTTATCAGGGTGAAAAATTCACGCGTTATTTCGACGCGAATACCTATCTGCTGATTACACGCGCGCTGGATTATTTTGATCCCGCGCGTAATACGGGCGGCGATTTGGCGCGCGCGTTGGCGCCGGCCAAGGCGGATTTCCTACTGGTATCGTTTACGACCGATTGGCGCTTCCCGCCTGAGCGTTCGCGAGAAATCGTGCGCGCGTTGCTCAAGAACAGCAGCCCGGTGACCTATGCGGAAATTGATGCGCCGCACGGGCATGACGCGTTTTTGCTGGACGACTCGCGCTATCACGCGGTCGTGCGGGGTTACTACGAACGCATCGCACGAGAGTTGGGACTAGAGGCCCTCGTCGCAGGAGAGTCTGAATGAGTGCGGTGTTGGCTAAGCCTGGGCGGACAGGGCATGTGCGTCCCGATTTGATTCGTATTGCCAGCTGGATCGAGCCGGGTAGCCGGGTATTGGATCTGGGCTGTGGCGATGGCGCCTTGCTGGCATACTTGCGCGATGAGCAGCAGGTGCATGGCGCAGGCGTCGAGATCGATGATCAGCATGTGATCGCGTGCGTTCAGCGTGGCGTCGAGGTCCTGCAATTGAACCTCGAGGATGGTCTGGCGCTGTTTGACGACAAGCAGTTCGATACCGTGGTGCTGTCGCAGACGCTGCAGTCGATGCATCGTACCGAGCATATCTTGCGCGAAATGGCGCGAGTGGCACGCTATGGCATCGTGTCTTTTCCCAATTTCGGCTATTGGCCGCATGGTTGGTCGATTTTGCGCGGGCGCATGCCAGTGACGGGGCAGATGCCTTACCAGTGGTACAACACGCCCAATATCCACCTGTGTACGCTGCGCGATTTTGAGATCCTGGCGGCAGATCTGAATTTGCGTATTCTGGAGCGCGCCACGTTTCACGAAGGGCGCGAGATCAAGGTACTGCCCGGTTGGCGCAGCACACTCGCCGTCTATCGCTACGCGTCGGCCTGATCTGGCTGGCGGTCGCACGACCATTGGTTAATATGCGGGATGTTTGGCGCTCGCTGCGCCATGGTTGTCAGGAGATCCCCTATTACTGCTGCCTCGCACGTCTATTTCGGTCGCCGGGTCGCCCCGTTGCTGGTGTTGGGTTTTGCCAGCGGCTTGCCGATCGCACTAACGGGTGGCACGTTGCAGGCGTGGGCCACGGTCGAACAAGTATCCCTGGAAGAAATCGGCTTTCTGACGCTAGTCGGCTCGGCATATACGCTGAAATTCTTGTGGGCGCCGCTGCTGGATCGCTACGTGCCTCCCTGGTTGGGACGCCGGCGTGGCTGGATGCTGTTGACACAGTTGTTGCTGGCCGCAAGCATCATGGCGATGGGACTGCTGTCGCCTGGATCCGCTTTGCTGCCTTTGGCGCTGTTGGCCGTAATGGTGGCGTTTTTCTCTGCTACGCAGGACATCGTCTTTGATGCCTATAGCACGGACGTGTTGCATCGGGATGAGCGGGGGGCAGGGGTTGCGCTAAAAGTACTGGGGTACCGGCTAGCAATGGTGGTGTCAGGCGGCCTGGCCTTGATTTTGGCCGATCAGTGGTTGGGCTGGGGGGGCATGTACGTTTTGATGGGAGGGCTGATGCTGCTTTGTTCGGCAGCGACGTTCTGGGCGCCCGAACCCGAACAGCCTGCCACTGCCCCGCGGACGCTGAGCCTGGCCGTTGTTGAACCCTTTCGCGAGTTTTTCAGCCGGCGCGGCGCGTGGACGGTGCTGGCATTGATCGTGTTGTACAAGCTCGGGGACGCGTTTGCGGGCGCGCTCTCGACGACTTTTCTGATTCGTGGAGCGGGGTTTGACCCCACCGAGGTCGGGACGGTGAACAAGGTGCTGGGATTGGTCGCCACGATTGTCGGGGCGCTGGCGGGTGGTTCGTTGATGACGCGCTGGGGGCTATATCGTTCCTTGATGGCGTTTGGTATTTTGCAGGCAATTTCCAATCTGGGATATTGGGTGATCTCGGTCAGCCCTAAAAGCATTTGGCTGATGGGGACCGCCGTCGGTGTCGAGAACTTGTGCGGCGGCCTGGGTACCGCGTCGTTTGTCGCCTTGTTGATGGGCTTGTGCCAGCAACGATTTTCGGCGACGCAGTTTGCCTTGCTGTCGGCGCTGTCGGCGGTGGGGCGGATCTATCTGGCGGGGCCGTTTACGCCACCGTTAGTGCGGTGGCTGGATTGGCCGGGATTCTTCTTGTTGACGGTGGCGATTGCCGTGCCTGGGTTGTTACTGCTGTGGAACCAGCGCCGAACGATCGAGGCCCTGGAGCCACGGGCATGATCGGTCCAGCGGTTTTAGATCGACCGTTTCGCGGTTGTGTCCTGGGTCTATCTGATGGATGGACCGAAGGGTTCTCGCACCGCTTGGTGTGGCGGTGTTTGTGAGGTGGTTATGTCTGCTGAGACGTCTACGTTATTGCTGCATACGCTGTATCTGATCGCTATTGTGGCCGAGGCGATGACGGCGGCGCTCGCGGCGGGCCGTCGCGATATGGACTGGATGGGCGTCTGTATCATTGCGTGCGTGACGGCGCTGGGCGGTGGGTCGTTGCGAGACGTGCTGCTGGGACACTATCCCCTGACTTGGGTCGCGCATCCCGAATACTTGGGGATGACAGCCGGCGCGGCGCTATTGACCGCTTTTATGGCCCCGTGGATGCGACGGTTGCGTCGCCTGTTTCTCTGGCTGGATGCGGTGGGGCTGGTGGCTTTTACGGTCATTGGCTGCCAGGTGGCACAGCATATGGAAATGTCGGTCAGCGTGGTATTGATCAGCGGCATGATTACCGGGTGCGCGGGGGGCGTCCTGCGAGATGTGCTGTGTAACGACGTGCCGCTGTTGTTTCGCAAAGAGCTCTATGCGAGTGTGTCGATCGTAACAGGGGCACTGTATGTCGGTTTGCAGACGCTGGACTGGTCTGGCAACGTTGTGGTGCCTGTGGCGCTCGCGGTGGGACTGGCTTTCCGTCTGCTGGCCTTGCGGTTTAATTGGCAAATGCCGCGCTTTGTGTACCGGGATGACTGGCACTGAGGGATATTGCGCCGCGCGCAGCACAAAAAACGGCCCGGCGTATTGGCCGGACCGTTGATCCCTGCGGGGTCAAGCGGGCTTAATATAGGCCCTGCTGGCGCATCGCGTCGGCGACCTTGACGAAGCCCGCAATGTTGGCGCCATCCAGATAGTTGACGGACGTGCCGCGACCTTGGCCGTGGCGAACGCAGTTTTCGTGGATGTCACGCATGATGGCGTGCAAACGTTGGTCGACTTCGTCGCGTGTCCATGGCAGGCGGATGGCGTTTTGGCTCATCTCCAGGCCCGATACCGCAACGCCACCGGCGTTACTCGCCTTGCCTGGCGCGTATAGCACGCCGGCTTCGATGAAGGCCTTGGCGGCATCCAGCGTAGCAGGCATGTTGGCGCCTTCTGCGACGCACTTGACGCCATTGGCGATCAACGTGCGGGCGTCTTCGAGCTCCAGTTCGTTTTGCGTGGCGCAGGGCAGCGCGATGTCTACCGGGATATGCCAGGGGCGTTTGCCGGCCAGATAGGTCAGCTTGAATTGGCCGGCGTATTCGGCCAGGCGGCCGCGCAGGTCATTTTTCAGATGCATCAACGCGGCCAGTTTCTCGTGGGTAAAGCCGGCTTCGTCGACGACGGTGCCTTCGGAGTCAGAGACGGTGACCACGCGTGCGCCCAGGATCATGGCTTTTTCGATCGCGTACTGAGCAACGTTGCCGGAGCCCGACACCGAAACGCGCAGGCCGTCAAACGACAAGCCGGTACGCTTGAGCATTTCCTCGGCAAAATAAACGGTGCCGTAGCCGGTGGCCTCGGGACGAATCAGGCTACCGCCAAAGGTCAGCCCTTTGCCGGTGAAGACGCTGGCCGCCGAGTTCGACAGTTTTTTCATCATGCCGGCCATGAAGCCGACTTCGCGTGCGCCAACGCCCATGTCACCAGCGGGTACGTCCGTATCGGGGCCTAAATGACGGTGCAATTCGAGCATGAGCGCCTGGCAGAAGCGCATGACCTCGGCGTCGGATTTACCCTTGGGGTCGAAATCCGATCCGCCTTTACCGCCGCCCATTGGCAAGGTGGTCAAGGCGTTTTTCAACGTTTGCTCGAAACCCAGGAATTTCAACACCGACAGATTGACCGACGGATGAAAGCGCATACCGCCCTTGTAAGGGCCGATTGCCGAGCTGTGCTGTACACGGAATGCGCGATTGACGTGCGCCTTACCCTGGTCGTCCGTCCAGCAAACGCGGAATTGAATCACGCGCTCGGGTTCTACCAAGCGCTCAAGCAGCGCTTGTTCGGCGTAATGGGGGTGCTGCGCGAGGAACGGCCACAAGCTGGCCATGACTTCGTGCACGGCTTGCATAAATTCGGGCTGTTGCGGGTCGCGCACAGCGACCTGACGCAAAAAGTCGTCAAGACTTTGCAATTTCAACGGGGTCTCCTGGGGTGCCGCAAACCGGTGCATGGGCGCCCGGATGTGGTGCAATTAGATCCAAAACAGTGCGGAATGGCACTGACTCGGTGCGCAATTGTAGGTCGATCTGGATGGGGTTGCAAAAAATATCCAGCCCGAAACCCGCATGGATATTGACGTTACGCCGAGCCTATATTGGGGACGCAACAAAAAGACTAACCGTTCAGGTTCTGGGTGATTGAGGTGTTACCCAAAGGAAAGGCCGTGTTCTCCTCTGAGAATAATGCGTCCCTATTTATTGCGGTAATAAAAGGGCCATAATCGGTCAGGCAAGCACTATGAAGTCATGCGGCCGATCACTCTTCAAAAAAGATAATGCAACCCGTTTTGGGATTTATATGTCCCCATTTATTATTTTGCTCAGATGGCGTGGCTTTGACCATCTGAGCCGTGATTTATAGTGTGGTGTCGTAGTCGATGGTAAGCGGCGCGTGATCGCTGAAGCGCTCGTCTTTGTAGATGGCAACGCTGCGCGCGCGCGCGGCGATGCCGGGCGTGGCGATCTGATAATCGATACGCCACCCCACGTTCTTGGCCCAGGCTTGGCCACGGTTGCTCCACCATGTGTATTGGTCAGGACGATCATCCAGTTGGCGAAAGACATCGATAAATCCGCGCCGATCAAAGACCTCGCTGAGCCAGGCACGCTCTTCCGGTAGAAAGCCGGAGTTTTTCAAGTTTCCTTTCCAGTTTTTGAGGTCGATTTCTTTGTGCGCAATGTTCCAGTCACCGCAGATCACAAATTCGCGGCCGGTTTTTTTGTGCTCTTGCATCAGCTCGTCCATCCATGGACCAAAGGTGTCCAGGAAACGATATTTGGCCTGCTGGCGTTCGTCGCCGCTAGAGCCCGAGGGCAGATACGCGCTGATGACGGACAGATTTTTCCAATCGGCGCGAATGATACGGCCTTCTGCATCGAACTCTTCGCAATCCAGGCCAATATTCACACGCTCCGCGGCATTACGCAGATATATGCCCACCCCGCTGTAACCCTTCTTGACGGCGTGGTGGAAATGGCCGGTATAGCCGGGGGGATGCCGCATGTCGTCGGTCAGGTCCGTGTCGGCAATCTTGATTTCTTGCAGGCATAGTACATCGGCGTTGTGGGTCTGCATCCAGGGTTGCAAGCCTTTGCGAAAGGCTGCCCGGATGCCATTCAGATTGAGCGAGGTAATGCGCAGCACGGCGAGAACTCCTGTATGGCGATCGACAAATGTTGGCCCTAAGGGGCGACTTTACCAGCACTGGAACGAAGCCAGCTAAAATGCGTCCCGTCTTGTTATTCATCGGAATCCCCCCGCCCATGGCTGCCATCTCCACCGATTTTGTCCGTTTTGCTCTAGACGAGAGCGTGTTGCGCTTTGGCAGTTTCAAGGTCAAGTCTGGCCGAATCAGCCCCTATTTTTTTAATGCGGGCTTGTTTAATAGCGGGGCCTCGGTGGGCCGATTGGCGCAGTTTTATGCACAGGCGTTGCTGAATTCCGGTGTGGCTTTTGACATGCTGTTCGGGCCGGCTTACAAAGGCATTCCACTGGCGACGGCCACATCGGTGGCGCTGGCGGGACACTCCGATATGCAGGGGCGTGATATCCCGTTTGCCTTTAATCGCAAAGAGGCTAAAGACCATGGCGAGGGCGGCACGCTGGTCGGTGCTCCGCTGCACGGTAAAGTGGTCATTATTGACGACGTCATTACGGCGGGCACCTCAGTGCGCGAGTCGGTCGAGATCATTCGTGCCACGGGCGCCGAGCCGGCCGCGGTGCTGATCGCCCTGGATCGCCAGGAGCGCGCTGGCCCCGATGACGCGCTATCGCCGCACTCCGCGGTGCAAGAGGTCGCCAATACCTACGGTATCCCCGTGATCAGCATTGCGTCGCTGGCGGATATTTTGACGCTGCTGCAGGACGACGACCAGTTCGCGAACCACCGTGATGCGGTACTGGCGTATCGGGCGAAATACGGCATCGCGTGACGCGCTGATTTGCCTTTTCGAAAATGCAACAGGGTCAGCGTTTGCTGACCCTGTTGCATTATTGCGAGCGTTGCCGCAGGCGTTCAGGCTGTGTGTTGGGTATTTAACTATCCAGCTTTTGCTTTAATAGCTCGTTGACTTGCTGCGGGTTGGCTTTGCCCTTGGCGGCTTTCATGATTTGGCCGACCAAAGAGTTGAAAGCCTTCTGTTTGCCTGCGCGGTATTCGGCCACGATAGCCGGGTTGGCATTCAGGACCTCGTCGATCATCGCGCCAATCGCGCCTGTATCGCTGATTTGTTTCAGTCCACGAGCTTCAATGATGGCGTCGGGCTGACCGCCTTGTTCACCGGCCCACATGGCTGAAAACACATCGCGCGCGATCTTGTTGGAGATCGTGCCATCAATGATGCGACCGATCAGCGCCGCCAGGGCGGGTGCTTGCACCGGGACATCCGCAATGTCTTTTTCTTCGCGGTTCAGCGTGGCGGAGACCTCGCCCATGATCCAGTTGGCCGCTTGCTTGGTCTGGTCTGCCGGCAGGGCCTGCGCGACAGCTTCAAAGTACGCGGCCAGGCCACGGCTGGCGGACAACTGGGCGGCATCGTAGGCGGACAGTCCGTAGTCGCGCTCGAAGCGCACACGCAGAGTCGCGGGCAGCTCGGGCATCTGGGCACGCACCTGCTCCACCCAGTCGGGCGAAATGACCAGCGTGGGCAGATCGGGATCTGGGAAATAGCGATAGTCGTGGGCGTCTTCTTTGCTGCGCATGCTGCGCGTTTCATCGCGGTCGGCATCGTACAGGCGGGTTTCCTGCACGACGGTGCCGCCGTCCTCGATCAGTTCGATCTGGCGGCGCGCTTCGAACAAGATGGCGCGCTCCAGAAAGCGGAACGAGTTGACGTTTTTGACTTCGGTGCGGGTACCGAATTCGGCTTGACCGACAGGGCGTACGGAGACGTTGGCGTCGCAGCGGAAGGAGCCTTCTTGCATATTGCCGTCACAAATGCCTAGCCAGACGACCAGGCTGTGCAATGCCCGTGCGTACGCGACGGCTTCGGCGGCCGAGCGCATTTCGGGCTCGGTTACGATTTCCAGCAACGGAGTGCCAGCGCGGTTCAGATCGATTCCACTGGCCGGTTTGCCGTTGGACAGCGTGAAGTCGTCGTGCTGTGATTTGCCGGCGTCTTCTTCGAGGTGGGCACGCGTCAGATTGACGGTTTTTTCCTCTTGGTTGACAAAAAACGAAATCGTCCCACCCAGCACGATCGGCAGTTCGTACTGACTGATTTGGTAGCCCTTGGGCAAATCGGGGTAGAAGTAGTTTTTGCGAGCGAATACCGAGCGGGGGGCAACGGTGCCACCGACGGCCAGCCCGAAACGGATGGCACGCTCGGTGGCGCCGATGTTCATCACGGGCAAGCTACCCGGCAGGGCCAGGTCGACGACATTGGCCTGCGTGTTGGGGGCGGCGCCAAAGCGCGTGCTGCTGCCCGAAAATATCTTGGCGTCGGTGGAAAGCTGCGTATGCGTTTCCAGGCCGATGACGATTTCCCAGTTCATTGCTCAGTGCCTTGCTGGCCGGGCACGCGACGGTGCCAGTCGGTGACTTGTTGATAACGGTCGGCGATGGCCAACAGGCGGCCTTCGTCGAAATAGTTGCCGATGATTTGCAGGCCAACGGGACGCCGGCCTGTCTCGCCGAAACCGCAGGGAACAGACATGGCCGGTAGGCCTGCCAGGCTGACGCCCAGTGTATAAACGTCAGCCAGCCAGTCGGCCGTGGGGTCGTCACGATTGTCGCCGAGGTTTTTGGCCACAGTGGGCGACACCGGCCCCATGATGACATCGCACTGGTCGGCGTAAGCGCGTTGGAAGTCTTGTGCAATCAGGCGTCGTACACGCTGGGCTTGTAGGTAATACGCGTCGTAGTAGCCATGAGACAGAACATAAGTCCCGATCAGAATGCGGCGCTTGACCTCATCGCCAAAGCCCTCGGCGCGGGAGCGGGCGATCATTTGATTCAGGTCGCCGTATTCCTGGGCGCGGTGGCCGTAGCGCACGCCATCGTAGCGTGCCAAGTTGCTCGAGGCTTCGGCAGGCGCAATAACGTAGTAGGCCGGGATCGCCAACTCGGTACGCGGCAGCGAGATGGATACACGTCGCGCACCCAGGGACTCGAACTGCGCCAGTGCTGATTCGACGGCGGCGGCAACATCGGGAGCGAGGCCTGCGCCGAAATACTCCTCGGGTACGCCGATGCGCAGCCCGTTGAGGGGCTGGCTGCCGGCCGCGTCATAGCTGGCCTGCGCGGCGTCGTAGGCGGCCCGGATGCGGCCAGGCGCGTTAGGGGTGCCATCGCAGCTTTCGAGACTGGTCGCATCATTCGGGTCAAACCCGCTCATCGGATCCAGCAACTCGAGCAGGTCGCGGCTGCTCGGGGCCAGGGGACCGGCCTGATCCAGGCTGGAGCCAAAAGCCACCATCCCAAAGCGCGATACCGTGCCATAGGTCGGCTTGATGCCGCTGACGCCACACAAGGCGGCGGGCTGGCGCACCGAGCCGCCGGTATCGGTGCCGGTGGTGGCCGCGACCAGGCGGGCCGCTACCGCGGCCGCCGAACCACCCGACGAGCCGCCGGGGACGGCTTGGGTATCCCAGGGGTTGCGTACCGGGCCGTAGGCCGAGTTTTCGTTGGCCGAGCCCATGGCGAACTCATCACAATTGAGTTTGCCGATCGACACGGCGCCCGCGGCCTGCAGGCGCTGCACCACGGTCGCGTCGAAGGGGCTGGTATAGCCCTTTAGCATCTTGCTGCCGGCGGTGGTGTGCCAGTCGCGGGTGACAAAGGCGTCTTTGTGGGCGATGGGCACGCCCGCCAGAGGGCCGGCGGTACCGGCTGCCAAGGCGGCATCGGCGGCATCAGCTTGCGCCAGGGTGAGGGTCTCGTCGATGTGCAGAAAGGCGTTCAGGTCGCTGGCGGCCTGGGCGGCAGCCAACGCGCTCTGGGCTAGCTCGCGGGCGCTGACCTGGCGTTGGGCCAGGGCGATGCGCAGTTCGGCAATACCACCGAATTGGGTATGAAGGGCAGGAGTCGTCATGGTTTATTCGATGACCTTGGGAACCAGGAACAAGCCGTCACGGGCGTCCGGGGCATTGGCCAGCAACTCGGCGCGGCGAGCCTCGGAGGGGGTTTCGGTCACCACGTCCGGACGTAGGCGCAGCGAGATGTCCTGGTGGGCCGACAGGGGGTGGGCCAGCGGCTCGACCCCTTGTGTATCAGCGGCTTGCAGCCGTTCGATCAGGTGGAGGATGCCATTGAGTTCGTCCTGCGCGCGGTCGCGCTGGTCCGGCGTCAGTTCAATTCTGGCCAGCCGGGCAATGCGGGTTACATCTTGTTCGTTGAGCGCCATGTGGGGAAACTAAGAAAAATCCAAGGGGGCAGGTTGCCGTGCCAGAGGAGGGGATGGGATTACACCGTGTCTATCCCTGTGACAAACCATCAACTGTCAGCACTTTTGCGCTATTTTCGAAGAAATTATAAGTTATCATTCATCGTTTCACGCTGCAGAGATGCGGCGGGCCTGTGTATACGGTCCGTTTACTGCAGACCGGCACTATTTCTGAATCTCGCTGAGCCCCCATGTTCGGATTCCTGCGCAGTTACTTTTCTAGCGATATGGCGATTGACCTCGGTACCGCCAATACGCTGATTTACGTCCGGGGCAAGGGCATCGTGCTCGATGAGCCTTCGGTCGTAGCCATCCGCCACGAAGGCGGCCCCCATGGCAAAAAAATCATCCAGGCCGTTGGCCACGAGGCCAAGCAAATGCTTGGGCGGGTTCCCGGCAACATCGAAGCCATCCGGCCCATGAAAGACGGCGTGATCGCCGACTTCACGGTGACCGAGCAGATGCTCAAGCAGTTCATCCGCATGGTTCACCCGCGCAACATGCTGGCGCCCAGTCCGCGCATTATCGTGTGCGTGCCCTGCGGCTCGACCCAGGTCGAGCGCCGTGCCATTCGCGAATCTGCCCTCGGGGCAGGCGCTTCGCACGTCTATCTCATCGAAGAACCCATGGCTGCCGCCATCGGGGCAGGCCTGGCTGTCTCGGACGCCAGCGGCTCGATGGTGGTGGATATTGGCGGTGGCACGACCGAGGTCGCTGTGATCTCGCTGGGCGGCATGGTGTACAAGGGCTCGGTGCGCGTCGGCGGCGACAAGTTCGATGAGGCTATCGTCACGTATATCCGTCGCAACTACGGCATGCTGATTGGCGAGCCCACGGCCGAATACATCAAGAAGGAAATCGGGTCCGCCTTTCCGGGTTCCGAAGTCCGCGAAATCGAAGTCAAGGGCCGTAACCTGGCCGAAGGTGTGCCGCGCAGTTTTACGGTGTCATCGAACGAGATTCTGGAGTCGCTGACCGATCCTCTGAACCAGATCGTCTCAGCCGTCAAAATCGCCCTGGAGCAAACCCCGCCCGAACTGGGGGCCGACATTACCGACAAGGGCATTGCCCTGACCGGCGGTGGCGCGCTGCTGCGTGATCTCGATCGTCTGCTCCAAGAGGAAACCGGTTTGCCTGTGGTGGTCGCCGAGGATCCGCTGACCTGCGTGGTTCGTGGTTGTGGTGAAGCACTCGAGCATCTCGAAAAGCTGGGTGCTATTTTCATTAACGAATAAGCCCGTGCCGCCAGCGGGCGCCACCCGGCGTAGTGGCTGCAGGGGCTGACGCCAAGCTGGATATTCATGCAACGACAAGGGTCTCCACCGCTGTTCAGGCGCGGCCCACCGGTCGAAATCCGGTTGGCCGTCATGGTCGCTTTGTCGCTGGCGTTGTTGATCCTCGATTCGCAGTTTCATCTGCTCGAGCCCTTGCGGCGGACCCTCTCGGTCGGCTTGTATCCGTTTCAACGCACGGTCATGGCGCCGCGCGATCTGACTCGACAAGTCAACGAGTGGATCGACGCGGCCAACCACAATCGTAACGAAAACGAGGCGCTACAGCGCCAGCGTATCGAACTCTCGCAGGTCACGACGCATGCCGCTCAGTTGGCCGCCGAAAACGCGCAATTGCGCCGTTTGCTGGGTGTCACCGATACGGTCGACCAAGCTGCCGTGGTGGTCGAGGTGATGTACGAACCCGCCAACAGTTTCCAGCAGCGACTGGTCTTTAACAAGGGCAGTCGGTCGGGCTTGGCACCGGGTATGCCGGTCATTGACGAAGGCGGTGTGGTCGGCCAGATTGTTCGTGTGACACCGCAGGCGGCAGAGGCTGCCCTCGTCACCGACGAACGCGTTTCCGTGCCCGTGCAGGTCTTGCGCAATGGTTTGCGTTTGATTGCCTTTGGATCAAACTCCCCGGGTCGCATCGAAGTCCGCTTCCTGGCGGCCAACGCAGATATCCAGGAGGGCGACACTGTTGTGACTAGCGGCGTGGGGGGGCTATTTCCCGCGGGTTTGCCGGTGGCCAAGGTGCTCAAGGTCGAGCGGGACACGGCATCGGGATTTGCCCGGGCGATTTGCGAGCCGCTGGCTCACCCCGAACGTCATCGTCATTTCCTAGTGCTGCAGGTTGATGTCGCGCGCGCAGAATCTGAACTACAAGAGGCTGAGTCTGATGGCCCGAAATGATTCATCAATCCAGCAGCCCGCGCGTCGCCTGGGCACCCCTCGCAACGTGCAGCCCGAACGCTTGACGCGTCCGGCCAATATCTATTTCGTCTGGAGCACAGTGCTGGTGGCGTGGCTGCTGTCCTTGCTGCCCTGGCGCGTCTGGGAAGGCGCACCCGACATTTTGGTGTTGGTACTGGCCTTCTGGTGCGTGAATGAGCCCCGTCGCATGGGGCTGGTGGCGGCGTTTTGCTTTGGCGTGTTGATGGATGTGCACGACGTTACGGTGCTGGGGGCGCATGCTTTGTCGTACACATTGGTGGCGTATGGCGCGGTTGCGCTGCATCGTCGCTTGCGGCACTTTGACCTCTTGAGCCAGGCTATTCACATGCTGCCCGTGTTTTTTTTGGCACAGCTGGCACAACAACTGGTCTTGGCCTGGTTGGCCGGCAGGTGGTCGGGTTGGGCCTGGGTCCTGAGTGTTTTGCTCATGACAGTCATTTGGCCGCTACTGGGGTGGGTTCTGCATCTGCCGCAGGGAGGGGCTGACGACGTCGAGTCCTCATCGGTCTAGGGCCGGGTTTGATAGCGGCCCGCCATGTTTGAATTCAAAAAAACCGGTCAACAGCAAAAGCAGCGCTTTGCCTTGCGTGCCTGGGTGGGCGGCTTGTTTGCGCTGGCCTGCTTCTTTGTGTTGGTGGGACGATTCTGGTATTTACAGGTAGACCGCTACGAGGGCTTGTCCGAGCGTGCCGATCGTAATCGCATCGCTGTGGTTCCCATTGCACCGAGGCGGGGCGAGATCCTGGATCGCAATGGCGTGGTTATGGCGCGCAATTACCGTACCTATACGCTTGAAGTCGTGCCTGGCCACGCCGGTGACATCAACGCGATGCTCGAACGCCTGACTCCGATTGTGTATGTCAGTCCGGGTGACCAACGCCGTTTCAAGCGACGTGTGCTCGAGTCCGGCCGTTATGCCAGCTTGATCTTGCGCAATAACTTGAACGATACCGAGGCGTCTTGGTTCGCGGCGCATGCGTATGAGTTCCCTGGGGTCGAGTTGCGCGCGCGTTGGGTGCGCGAGTATCCCCAGGGGGCGACCGCTGGCCATGTCGTGGGGTTTATCGGCCGGATTTCCGAGAACGACGTCGAGGCACTGGAGGCAGCAGGCCAGTTGGGTAATTACCGTGGCACCGATGTCATTGGCAAGAAGGGCATCGAGAAAAGCTGGGAAGAACAATTGCACGGCCAGACCGGGATCGAAGAGGTCGAGGTCAATGCCAGTGGTCGTCCTGTCCGTACGTTGCATCGCAGGGATCCCGTGCCGGGTGTGGACATCATGCTGTCCATTGACCTGGGACTGCAGCGTGTGGCCGAAGAGGCGTTTGGAGATCAGCGTGGCGCCTTGGTGGCGATTGACCCTGACACCGGAGAGGTTCTGGCCTTTGTTTCAAAGCCCTCGTTCGACCCCAATTTATTCATTGACGGTATCGACGTCGAAAACTGGCGCTTGCTGAACGAGTCGCCCGACCATCCCTTGATCAATCGTCCTCTGTACGGCACGTACCCGATTGGTTCGACCTATAAGCCTTTTGTCGCGCTGGCGGCATTGGAATTGGGCGTGCGCAGTGCGAAACAGCGCATCTCCGATCCTGGTTATTATGAGTTCGGTGGCCAGCGCTTCAGGAATGCCGGCGGCGCTGCCTATGGCATGACGGATATGCACCGCGCGATCGTGGTGTCATCTGATACTTATTTTTATTCGTTGGGCCCAGAGATCGGCGTTGACCGATTGCATGATTTTTCCAAACAGTTCGGCTTTGGCCAAATAACCGGTATCGATCTCGACGGCGAACGTGCCGGTATCTTGCCGTCCATAGAATGGAAGCGCAAAGCCTACAAAGATCGCAAGCAGCAGCAATGGTATGCGGGCGAGACGATTTCCGTCGCCGTGGGACAGGGGTATAACTCGTTCACCTTGCTGCAGTTGGCGCAGGCGACCTCGACCTTGGCCAATAGCGGGGCCTATCGCAGGCCTCACCTGGTACACGCCACGCGCGATACGCGTACTGGCGTTGCCACGCCCACCCCCTCAACGCCGGACTATCTCATTCCGTTAAAACAAGAGAACGTCGACGTCATCAAGAATGCGATGGTGGGCGTGGTGCGCTCGGGGACGGCGCGGCGTGCGTTTGCAGGCGCAGCCTATCAGGCGGCAGGCAAGACCGGCACCGCCCAAGTGTTCAGTCTGCGAGGATCAAAATACAAGGCCAGCGAGCTGGATGAGCGATTGCGCGATCATGCCTTGTTCATGGGATTCGCGCCGGCGGACAAACCGCGCATTGCGGTTGCCTTGCTGGTAGAAAACGCCGGCTGGGGGGCGAGTGTGGCAGCGCCTGTGGCCCGTACCGTATTTGATTATTGGTTATCCAGGCCCGCTACGCCCCCGGTGGGTTCACGGGTCGTGTTGCCATCCGGCGTCGCACCGTTGTCCGAATCTGCGCCTGAGGCCGGCACCGGCGCGACGCCAGAGGCAGACTCTGCATCGGTGCCTGATGGTGCCGTCGTAACCGGCAGCGAGGGCGTGACTGAGACCGAACCCGAGTTCCGATGGGTTCCAGGCTCCGATAAGCCGCCTGCGCCGCCGCGGCCGCGGCCAGTACCCAAGGCGACCCCAGCTCCGCAAGCGCCGACGGCAACGCGACGTCCGTCTACCGGCCCGGCATTGTCCGATCTGGATGACCTGTTTAAAGCATCCGAAAAGAGAGTCAAGCCATGAAGCGTCTGGGTGCTCTGCTAGCTCACGTATTCCTGGCCTTTGACTGGCCGTTATTGATCATCCTGGCAATGTTCGCTGCGTTGGGACTAACGGTCATGCATTCGGCCGTCGGCAGCACCGATTGGCGCTATGCCGACCAGTCGCGAAACTTCCTGATTGCGTTCTTCGCCATGTGGCTCACGGCGCTCATATCGCCTCCCAAGCTCATGCGCCTGGCGTTGCCGTTTTACATTCTTGGCGTGGTTTTGTTGCTGGGCGTGGAGTTTTTTGGCGAAACCAGTAAAGGTGCGACGCGTTGGCTGGATTTGGGTTTCACGCGCATTCAGCCCTCCGAGATGATGAAAATCTCGGTCCCGCTGATGCTGGCTTGGTACTTTCAGCAACACGAGGGCGATGTGCGTTTTCGTGACTTTCTGGTTGCCGCTTGCATGCTGGCCGCGCCGTTTGGACTGATCGTGTTGCAACCCGATCTGGGTACGGCATTATTGGTGTTTGGCGCAGGCTTTTGCGCGATTTACTTTGCCGGCTTGTCGTTCAAGCTCCTGGCACCGCTGGCTATCGTCAGCATATTCAGTATCAGCACGCTGATTTATTACGAAGACATCTTGTGCGAGCCCGACGTCGACTGGGTCGTCCTGCACGAGTACCAAAAACAGCGTGTCTGCACTTTGCTCAATCCCAGTTCGGACCCCTTGGGCAAAGGCTTTCATACGATTCAATCCATGATCGCTGTCGGATCTGGAGGCCTGTATGGCAAGGGCTATATGCAGGGCACACAGACCCACCTGGATTTTATCCCCGAGCGCACCACTGACTTTATTTTTGCTGTCTATGCAGAAGAGTTTGGCTTGTACGGCGGGGTCGCCATGCTGGTTCTATATATCTTGCTGATCGCGCGGGGCCTGACCATCGCCGTGCGCGCGACCACGCAGTTTGGACGTCTGATGGCCGGTGCACTGACGATGATGGTGTTTATTTATGTCTTTGTGAACGTCGGTATGGTGACGGGCATTCTGCCCGTTGTGGGCGTGCCATTGCCGTTTATGAGCTACGGTGGGACCGCGTTACTGACGATGGGGATAGCGTGCGGGATACTGATGAGTATCTCTCGCTATCGTAATGAGCAGACCTAGCGGTCGCTACGCTATGGTTGGCCATCCGCAACTCCCTTTTCGTTTCAGTTTGCACTTCCGTTAGCCGGCCAGCACCAGTAAACGCCCAGGCAGAGTCGGGTGGGGGAGGATGTCTGTTTCGATGCCATATACGGTACGTAGATTGTCCTGGGTCAAAACTTCTTGCGGCACACCATCGGCGACGACCGTGCCCTCGCCCAGCATAATTAACTGATCGCACCACCGTGCCGCCAAATTGATGTCGTGCACAATGATCAAGACGCCATACCCGTGCTGATGGGCCAGGTCGGCCGTGGTCCGCAGCAATTCGATTTGATGTTTGGGGTCCAGGCTGGCAATCGGCTCGTCCAGCAGCAGATAGCGAGAGAGCATTGGATCACGTTGTGCCTGGCATTGCGCCAGGACGCGTGCAAACTGCACTCTTTGCTGTTCGCCACCCGATAGGTCCGGATAACGCCGTTGGACCAGATGCGGCACACCGGCCAGCGCGAGGGCTGCTTCGATCAATTCGTCGACCTCGACAGGATCGAGTTCGGGAAAGGGATAAGTGCCCATGCCCACGACTTCGTGCACACTCAGATCAAAACTGAGCGACGGCTTTTGTGGCAGGACGGCACGCTGTCGGGCCTGCCGACGTAACGGCAGGCGGGTGAGGGGCTTGCCGTCCAGTTCGATACCGCCGGTGTCGGGAGATAGTTCTCCGGCCAGCGCCGCGAGCAGTGTTGATTTACCCGCGCCGTTGGCGCCCAATAGGCCCATCACGCGACCAGGCTCGATGTTGAGCGATACCCCGGAAAGGATACGGTTCTTGCTACGTGAGAGGCTCAGGTCTATTGTACGCAGGCTCATCAGAATCGACGCCCCCGTGCCAGCAACCACAGGAAAAAGGGCCCACCCACCAAACTCGTGACTAAGCCGATCGGTAATTCCGCAGGAATCACCACAATACGTGCTAGCCAATCCGCCAGGGTCAACGCCAGCGCACCTGTCAGCATCGATGCCGGTAGTAGCCAACGATGGTCGGCGCCCAAGGTCATGCGAACCAGATGAGGCACGACCAGGCCTACAAAACCAATTCCGCCGGTCGCGGCCACGAGTGGGCCCACGATCAGGGCGGTCGCCACCACGAGTTTGTAGCGGACCGTCACCAGGGCAAAGCCCAAATGCTGCGCCTCGCGTTCGCCAAGCAGCAAGGCATTCATCGCGCGCCATTGTCGCATCAGCCAGAAGGACCACAGCAGCGTCCATGGTGCAAGAAAAGCCAATAGCAGCCAACTGGCTCCCGCCAGGCTACCCATGCTCCAGAACGTCAGGTCGCGCAATTGCGTGTCGGAAGCCATATAGGTCAGTAACCCGATCAGGCTGCCTGCGACGGTGTTGATAGCGATGCCAGCAAGCAATAGACCGGCGACGCCTGGTACGCGCCGTCCGACCACATACGCCGCCGCGGTGGTTAATAAGCTGCCCACAAATGCGGCAGGCGCGGTGACGATAAAACCGCCCGTTGTGAGCACGATGGCGGCAACGGCGCCCAGCGCACCCCCCGCTGAAATACCTACCAAGCCCGGCTCGGCAAGCGGGTTGCGAAACAACGCTTGCATCGCGGCGCCCGCAATGGCCAGCGCCGAGCCCGCCACCACGGCGAGCAAGACACGTGGCAGGCGGATATCCCACAACACATTGCGCCACAGCGTATCGTCGGGCTGTGATGCGCCTGTCGCGAGCAGGCGCAACGCGTCAGTGAAGGGAATGTCGACTGCGCCGCTCAGGGCGGCAAGCAGCGCGACGACCAACGCTGCGCCACCCAGTCCGATCAGTATGACGGAGGGGGTAACACGCCTGACAGGATGTCCCAGGCGGCTAGCCTTGGCGAGCGACACAAGGCATCTCCTTCAGCGTACGGATAGCCTGAGGCAGCCGCGGTCCGGTACCCAGCGCCAGTAGATCATCCAGCACGACGATGCAATGGTTAGTTGCCGCGGGCGTCAGAGCGACGCCCGGCATCGCACGCAACTTTTCCATGCCGCCATTAGCCTCCAGCGCCATGCGAGGTACAACAATGACTTGGGGGGCCAATGCACTGAGGGCCTCTGCCGACACGGGTTTGTAGCCCTTTTGATCGGCGAGTACATTGATCAAGCCAGAGAGTTCCAGAACGAGCGAGGCGGCGGTGTCGCTACCTGCACCTTGAGGGGTCCCCGTCCGGTTCATCAGTAGTACGGCGCGTAAATGAGATTCGGGTAGTCCTTGGACCTCGCGTAATGCCGCATCGACCGATTTGATTAGTTGCTCGCTGCGCTCAGGCACGCCGAGTGCGTTGCCGATCTGCCGGATGCGCTTGTTAAGCGATTCCACGCTGGGCTTGTCCGAGATAATCTCCACCGGGACGCCGATGTCTTTCAGACGCGCCAAGGCGGCGGGGGGGCCGGATTGTTCAGAGGCCAGGATCAAGTCCGGGTCGAGAGCCAGCACACCCTCGACCGGTACGGCACGGTAATACCCCACGCGTGGCAATTTGGTGGCTGCCTCGGGGTAGAGGCTGGACACGTCGTCTCCGACGAGTCGATCTCCTTGATCCAGAGCATAGACGATCTCGGTTACCGTGCCACCCAACGTCACAACACGTTGAGCGTGAGCGGGGGCTTCGTTCGCGGCCTGGGCGAGGCCTGCGATCCAGGCTGCGGTGAGTGCGGCGATCGTCTTGACTAGGCTTGCTGCCATGTTGCTATCCTTGATAGAACCTCGATGTTATCGCGCGACGGATTCCCGATCCCCAGTATCGCTGCCAGGGCCACCACTGGGTGATTTGCGGTTCAGTATTGATAGGTTAATGAAACGCGCGCACGCCGACCAGCTTCGGAGTATCAGTCTACCGGACACGGAGTAGCCGTGACGTCCCGTTGGCTTCAGTGACAGGTGATATGGGTGCATTGAGCTACTATGATTCTCATCTTTTGCACGGGGTCGTAACGCCGATGGGCCAGTCCCAAGAACTGCAACTATTGGTCGAATTGGTGCGCGCCGGCAGTCTGTCTGCCGCGGCGCGCGAGATGGGTGTGACGACCGCCGCGGTCAGTAAAAGGCTCGCGCAGATCGAAGATCGCCTGGGCGTACGCTTGCTCAATCGCAATACGCGCCGCCTCAGTCCAACGGCCGAGGGCGAGCTCTACCTGGAAAACGCCCGGCGTATCCTGCACGACATCGACCATCTCGATCAGTTGATCGCCAGTAGCCAGACGCAACCGCGGGGGCTATTGAAGGTGAATGCGCCCTTGGGATTCGGGCGCAGTTATATTGCGCCCGCCATTGTCTTGTTTGCACGACGCTATCCCGAGGTCGATGTGCAATTGCAGCTGACGGATGCACCGGGTGATTTTGTCAAAGATGCGTTTGATGTCGCGATCCGCTTTGGGGATATTCCGGATACCCGTCTGATTGCACGTCCCATTGCTCCTAATCGGCGTCTCGTGTGCGCGTCGCCGGATTATCTGAAAAAGCATGGGCACCCTTTGGTGCCGCAAGATCTGATCCGTCATCAGTGCATCGTGCTGCGCCAAAATGACGAAACCTATGGCTTATGGCGGTTTACCAAAGGGGCCTATAGTGAAACGATAAAAGTGCGTGGTGCGTTGAGTAGCAATGACGGCGAGGTCACTCTGACGTGGGGGTTGGCCGGCTTGGGTATATTGCAGCGTGCCGAGTGGGATTTGGCGCGTCATCTACGCGCGGGGCGTTTAGCGTTGCTGCTGCAAGATTACGCCCTACCGCCCGCCGATATTCACGCCGTGTTTCCAGAACGCCATCATCTGTCGGCCAAGGTGCGGGTATTTATTGATTTTCTGGTCGATTATTTTCAGGATCGACGCAAAGGCGGCAAGGGTGCCTCGTGGTAGTGCGATCGTCCCCGTTGGTGAGGCGTGCGCTAGATTGACAGGCGTTTGCGCCACTCTCCTTCGTTGGGCGAGCGGCGCAGCGTAAGGATGATCAATTGACCGAGACGTTGGCTTCTTTGACCAGCTTGGCGTAGTTTTCCGTGTCCATTTTGATTTGTTGCGCCATCTCTGCGCTGCTATCGCCAATGGGTACCGCGCCAATTTCCGCCATACGTTTGCCGAATGCCGGTGATTTAATGACTTTGACCATTTCGGTGTTCAGGCGCGCGACGACGTCGGGCGGTGTCCCTGCGGGCGCCAGCACTCCAAACCATGTGCCCATATTGAAGCCCTTTAATCCGGCCTCGGCCAGGGTAGGTACGTCGGGCAGCGCGGCCGAACGCTGATCGGTGGTGACCGCCAGCGCACGCAGCTTGCCAGATTTGACGTGTGGCAGCACAGGCGTGATCGTGTCAAACGACATATCGATCTGGCCTCCCAGCAGGTCGGTCGTCAATGGCCCGCTGCCCTTGTACGGCACGTGCAGCAGGGTAACGTCACCGGCCTTCTGAAACTGTGCGCCGATCAGATGCTGTCCCGTACCGACGCCATTGGAGCCAAATGTCATCTTGCCGGGTGTTTTGCGAGCCAAGACCAGTAATTCCTCTACGTTTTGCGCGGGGACCTTGGGGTTGACGACCAGGATGTTCGGAACTAACGCGACGGTGGTGACCGGTGCAAAGTCTTTCTGAAAGTCGTATTGCAGGTTGCGGTACACGCTAGTGGCGATGGTGTGATGGACCGCGCCCATCAGCAAGGTATAGCCGTCCGGGGTCGCCTTGGCCACATAATCGGCGCCCAATGTCGCGCCGGCGCCGGGTTTGTTTTCCACGACTACGGGTTGGCCCAGGCTTTTCGCCAGTTCTTGGCCCAGCGCGCGGGCGAGCGCATCAGTCGTGCCGCCCGCAGGAAAGGGGACGACCAGGTTGACGGGTCGTGTCGGATACATTTGCGCCGCCGCGGGCGTTGCTGCGGTAAAGCCCAGGGCGCAGAGCGCGCCCGCCAGCGCGCCACGCAAGGCATGCTTTGCAGGTTTCATGATGTCTCCTCGTTTTGTCGATTTTTTGTTGATCGCGCGAAAGATGAGATCATCCTCCGCGGGTAGTGCGTTAGGCTGACACTATGCGGCTTGTGTCTGGGCCGCCGTTTGTTTCAAGTACTGGCACACGGCTTGCGTGACTTGCGCTGTCGTCGCTTTCCCTCCAAGATCACCGGTATGTAGCGCGGGGTCGGCCGTCACGTTTTCCACGGCCTGCATCACACGTGCGGCGGCTTGGTGCTCGCCCAGGTGTTCCAAGAGCATCACCACCGACCAGAACGTGCCGATCGGGTTTGCCAGGCCTTTGCCCATGATGTCGAAGGCAGAGCCGTGAATGGGTTCAAACATCGACGGGTAACGTCGTTCCGGATCAATGTTGCCGGTCGGGGCAATGCCCAAGCTCCCGGCCAGTGCCGCGGCCAAATCACTCAGAATATCGGCGTGCAGGTTAGTCGCCACAATGGTGTCCAGCGTCGCGGGGCGGTTCACCATGCGCGCGGTGGCGGCGTCTACCAGCTCCTTGTCCCAGTGCACATCGGGGAACTCGCGGCTGATTTCCAGGGCGATTTCGTCCCACATCACCATGGCGTGGCGTTGCGCATTGGATTTGGTGATTACCGTCAGTTGTTTGCGGGGGCGCGACTGCGCCAACCGAAAAGCGAAGCGCAAAATGCGTTCGACACCCGCGCGCGTCATCATGGACACGTCGGTCGCGGCTTCGATGGGTTGACCCTGGTGCACACGACCGCCGACACCCGAGTATTCGCCCTCAGAGTTTTCGCGCACGATCACCCAGTCGAGTTGCTCCGGTGTGCAGCGCTTTAGCGGCCCGTCGATACCGGGCAGAATGCGGGTGGGTCGCACGTTGGCGTATTGATCCAGCCCCTGGCAGATTTTCAGTCGCAGGCCCCACAGCGTGATGTGATCCGGAATGTCCGGATCACCTGCCGACCCAAACAAAATAGCATCTTTGTCGCGTAGCTCGTCCAGACCCTCGGCGGGCATCATGACGCCATGGCGGCGGTAGTAATCACCGCCCCAATCAAAATCATGAAATTCGAAGACGAACGAGCCGTCGGCCTCGGCTAACGTTTGCATGACTTCGCGACCGGCAGGAATGACTTCCTTGCCGATGCCGTCACCGGGAATAGTTGCGATACGGTATGTTTTCATGTGCCTGGCTCCTGGCTGACGTCGATCGCCAGCATGTTTGCCAGACACTGTACCCACCGTCACACCGCGCAGGGGCGCAGGCGATTCAAAGCATTATTAACTTCAGGTTAACGGTGGGGCTTGGCGTGCTCGCCGTGGCGAGGCCCGCCATCACCTGCCTGCCAAACCCATATGTCAGGTCACTGCGCCTCGCCGTGAAAACTCGGGTTGCTGCCACACCTTGCTATCGAGTACCTCTTTCAGAATCTCAACCGCATCCCAGACGTCGGTATAGCCCAGGTATAGCGGCGTCAAACCAAAACGCAGGACTTCGGGTTCGCGGTAGTCGCCGATCACGCCGCGTGCAATCAACGCTTGCATAACGGCATAGCCATTGGGATGCCGAATACTGATATGACTGCCACGTTGCG
Organism: Bordetella tumulicola; assembly: GCF_054779135.1. Lineage (NCBI taxonomy): Bacteria > Pseudomonadati > Pseudomonadota > Betaproteobacteria > Burkholderiales > Alcaligenaceae > Bordetella > Bordetella tumulicola. Next base: position 536,102 of record NZ_BAAGYU010000010.1, read on the forward strand.
CATGTTCGCGCGGCGTGATGAGTGTCAGTGGGTGGTCGGTACAGCGCTGCTCCACGAGCTCAATGAACAAGTCGCCCAGCGCCAGTGATTTCTGGCGTACGTCCTTCATGTTCGCTTGTAGGCTGATATCCAGGCCACATTCCACCAGCGATAACGAAACCATCGGTTGCGTGCCGCATAAGTAACGGCGAATACCACCCGCGGGCTCGTAGGCGACGGCCATGTCAAAGGGCCGTTGATGTCCCCACCAGCCGGATAACGGCTGCCAGAAGCTGTCGGTATGGCGCGGGGCCACCCAGATATAGGCAGGCGCGCCCGGCCCGCCGTTCAAATACTTATACGTGCAGCCTACTGCGAAGTCCGCATTGGAACGCGTCAAATCCACCGGCACGGCGCCTGCCGAGTGGGCCAGATCCCAGATCGTCAACACCCCTTGGGCGTGGGCTTGTGCGGTGACGCGATCCATGTCGTAAAGATAGCCGGTACGGTAGTTCACGTGCGAGAGCAGCAGCACCGCGACCGTGTCATCGAGCGCTTGTTCTAGCGATAAGTCTTCATCGACCAGCCGCATCTCGTAGCCCTGCTGCAGCAGGTCTATCATCCCTTGAATCATGTACAAATCGGTCGGAAAATTGTCGCGTTCCGACACGATGACCTTGCGTTGTGGCGCGGCGCGCTGCTGAATGCGCAGCGCCGCCGCCAAGGACTTGAAGAGGTTCAACGAGGTGGTATCGGTTACGACAACCTGACCTGCGCCTGCGCCGATCAACTGCCCCAGTTTGTCTCCCAAGCGCGAGGGCAGGTCAAACCAACCGGCGTCGTTCCAACTGCGAATCAGCCCTTGGCCCCATTCTTTCTGGATGACCTGTGCACTGCGCTCGGCGGCGGCTTTTGGTAAAACGCCCAGCGAATTCCCATCCATATAAAGAACGCCCGCGGGCAGTTCAAAATGGGCTTTCAGTGATGCCAGAGGATCTTTCTGATCGGCCTGCAGGCACGCTTGACGGGTAGGCATAGAGGCTCCTTGGTGACCTCTGAATACTAGCACCGTCTATTCAAGCGAGACGGGGATTTGCACCTCTATCGATAATCCCCCGCCAGCCCTATTGCTTAATACCAGCGTGCCTCCGAGGACGGAAGTCAGTTGTTGCGCGATTGCCAGACCTAACCCGGTGCCGCCCGTATCCCGATTGCGCGAGCCCTCCAGACGGTAAAACGGTTGCAGCACGGCATCCAGTTCGCCGGGCGGGATCCCCGGGCCACGATCTAGTACAAAAATCGATATTCCCCGCGCCCCGCGATCATGCATAGAGACCTCAGCGGCGCCTGCGAATTTCAGTGCATTGTCGATCAGATTGCCCAATATGCGCCGCAGTGCGTGGGGGCGGGTATGCACCAGCTTGGATGCCCGGTCCGACGGGCCGGTCAACGCGACTTGCTGGCCAGTATCCTGGTAGTCACAGACCAGGCTGTCCAGAAAGTCGTGTAGATTGATCCGCGCCGCTTTTTCCTCTGTGCCATGGGCGCTACGCGCATATTCGATTCCCTCGCGTACCAGACGCTCTACTTCGCCCAAATCCTGCGTCAACTTGGTCTTGTCCGTCGAGTCGTCCATAAATTCGGCTCGCAGCTTCATTCGGGTAATCGGTGTCTGCAGATCGTGCGAGATCGCGCCCAGCAATTGCATCCGCTCTTTCAGATAACTGGCGATGCGGTCTTGCATGGCATTAAATGCGGCGGAGGCCTGCACTACCTCTGCGGGACCTTGTTCATCCAGGCGCGGACCAGTTCGATTCGGGTCTAACGTGTCCGCCGCCTGCGCGAGATGTGTCAGGGGGCGTACCGCAAGCCGCACGGCCATCCAGGCACACAGCACCAGCAACGCCAACTGTATGCACAAGACGACGGGCAGCCACATGGCCAAGGGAGGCATACCCAAATGAATATCCAGCACAATCGGGTTGCCATCTTGCAGGGTGATTCGGGCCTGAATATGGCGCTCGTCACCCTCCATGGCGTGCACGACGATCGGATAGCGGTTGCGTACGGCCTGTTCAATAGAGTCGGCCGCGTTACGTGCCTCGGTCAGCTGCAATGGTTGATCGGCCTGGCCCGGGCCCAGCAGGTATTGGCGGCGGCCGCTGGATAAACGCTCCAGCCAGTCGGCCCGCTCGTCAGCGGGGAGTCGATTCAGAATGTCGACGGCAATATAAACGTCACGCTCCAGGTCGCCGAGCATCATCGATTTGGTCGCGTCGTAGCGCTCGTAGAACAGTAGGGCAAACGACAGGGTGTGAGCCAGCACCAGGCCCACCAGAAAAATCAGAAACAGGCGCGCGACCAGTGTGCGTGGCCAAAGGCGCAGCGGCAAACGGGATATGCGCATTATTCTTCCTGCACCTCGACCGCAGCCGTGAATACATAGCCTTCGCTGCGTACCGTCTTGATATACATAGGTTCACGAGCATCCTCGCGCAGCCGCAGCCGTACTCGACTGACCAACAAATCAATCGATCGACCGAACATGTCGGCATCGCGCCCTTGGGTCAGATTCAATAATTGATCGCGATTGAGCACGCGTTGCGGGTGATCCAGAAATACGCGTAATAGCCGGTATTCCGCACCGCTCAACGATACGATCGTGTCGTCTTCGTCCAGCAAGTGCCGCGCTGTGGTGTCCAGCCGCCAGTTGCCGAACTTGATCTGCCGTCCAGGCTCGGTGACCTGGAAGTTCGGGGGCAGCATGCGGGTGCGACGCAGCACGGCTTTGATGCGGGCCAGCAACTCGCGCGCGACAAAGGGCTTGACCAGATAGTCATCGGCGCCCATCTCCAGACCGATGACACGATCCATATCGTCGCTGCGCGCAGTCAGTAACAGGATTGGCGTCTTGCGGTGCTTGCCACTGCGCAATTCCCGGCACAACACCAGTCCATCATCGCCCGGCATCATGATGTCGAGCACGATCAGGTCGACTTTCATGCCTTCCAGCAATGAGCGCATCTGCCTGCCATCCGCGGCAAATGTCACTTCCAGGCCATTTTTCTTCAAGAAATTGCCGGCCAGTTCACGAATTTCCCGATCGTCGTCAACGATCATGATGTGATCAATTTGATCCATGTACAGCAGCCTTATCTGGAATACATCAAAGTGGGCAGGGGCCTGGAACCAGAGCTAGGGGATGCACGTCAGGTCGGGGCGCCTCGGTATGACCAGAAGTGTAGTCAACGCACGTGCAGAGGGAACCCCCCCTTGTGTGTCGTAGTGTATATACCGCCGTACACGATACAAGAACTTGAAAAATTGACGCATTCGCGGCACAAGCCGGATACCTGACACGGATGAAATGGCGTTTCCTGATCACGGAATATTCGCCATGAATGTCATTAATGCTCCTATTGCCTTGCTCGCCGGCATCCTGACCATCGCCTCACCCTGCGTATTGCCTCTCCTGCCCATTTTGCTGGGTAGCTCAGTCGAACGCGCTACTCGGCTACGTCCGTTGTTCGTCGTGACCGGCTTTGTTTCGGCGTTTGCCGGACTGGGGATCACACTGAGTCTGTTGTCGAACTTGAACGAAACCGTCCACGAGGCGGTGCGCTCAACCTCAGTCGTTCTGTTGGTGCTGTTCGGACTGGCACGGATCTGGCCTCGCCCATACGACTGGTTGATCGCGGGTGTCGGCGGGCCGCTACAGCATATCGCGCTGCTATCTGGCAAAACCGGTAACAGCAATGCGGGAGGATTCCTGTTGGGCATCTCGTTAGGTGCGATATGGACTCCATGTGCCGGGCCGGTGCTGGCCTCCATCCTGGTGCTGGCCGCCAAGGCTCAGGACCTGGGCCAATCCAGCACGTTATTGCTGTTTTACGCCATCGGCGCAGGGATTCCCATGCTTGCCATTGCCTATGGCGGTCAGGCCATCGCTACCCATGTGCGCTGGATCAATCGTTATACCCCCCGTCTGCAACAAGGATTCGGGGGGCTGTTGGTACTGACCGCGCTGGCCATTCATTTCCAGTACGACATCCTGTTCTATGCCTGGTTCGCCAATTTCTTTCAATGAGAAGGGCTAACGAAGCCTATGCCAAAAGGCCTTTCTTCCTGACCCGTGCCCCTTCTCTGGGCCCAATCATCTTTGCAAGGACATCATCATGCTGACCCTTTTGAAATCACTGGCCGCTGCCTCGTTGTTCGTCGTTTGTGCCGTACAGGCCGCGCCTCAATCCGCCCCGGTCGCCGCGCCGGAATTTACCGGGATCGAGAAATGGCTCAATAGCGATCCCTTGACGCTGCAGTCCTTGCGCGGAAAAGTCGTGCTCGTGGATTTTTGGACATACACCTGCATTAATTGCATTCGCACACTGCCTTACGTGACCCGCTGGTATCAACAGTACAAAGACCAGGGCTTTGTCGTCGTTGGCGTGCACACTCCAGAGTTTCCTTTTGAACGGTCTACCAAGAATGTCAGCCAGGCGATGGAGCGCTTGGGCATCAAGTACCCGGTGGCCCAAGACAATCGCTACGCTACCTGGGATGCTTATCGCAACCAGTACTGGCCCGCCGCCTACTTGATCGATAAGCACGGCCAAATCGTGTATCGCCATTTTGGCGAAGGGAAATACAAAGAGACCGAAGCGGAAATCCAGCGTCTGCTGGCGCAACCCGGCTGATCTTGTGAGATCGCCAGACGTAGCAGGGCGCGGCCATAGGCCGCGCCCTTTTTTCGTGACCAGGCCTTCGCGCCATCCTGGTGTTACGCACCTCGCGTGGGATTTTTGAACGCTGTTTTCGTTTGCTACCGAACGCGGCCAGAGCGTTATTTCTTTTCGCACTGTATCTGCCTTTTCTATAGATACGTTGCGTGCCAAAACCCTGGGTTGCACGACACATCCGGGATACGCCAGCCCTTTGTAATGACTTCCATGGACAACACGAAAGACGTGATGCCCAACATGCTTAAACAAATCCTTCGTTTCTTCCAACACTTTTATATCGAGACCGATCATGAAAACCCAATTCACTATCCTCGCTGTTGCATTGTCCCTCCTGTCGGCAGGCGCCGCCGCGCAAACCGCTGCAAGCGCCTATGTCGCACCGACCTTCGACGTGTTGTCCCGTGCTGAAGTCCAGGCCGAGCTCGCTGCCGCCAAGGCTGCCGGCAACGTGCAAAGCGGCGACGAAACCTACGTGCCGCCCAGCTTTTCAACCCGCTCAAGCGGCGAAGTTCGCGCCGAGCTGGCCGCCGCCCGTGCTGCCGGACAGATCCAGGATGGTGACGAAACTTACGTGCCCCCCACGTTCTCGACCCTGTCGCGTACGGAAGTCAAAGCTGACCTGGCTGCGTGGCGTAAGGCGGGACTGGCCGAGGAATGGCGCGGCGAGCAAACCCCCGATATCTACAGCACGGCATACCGCCACAAACTCGCCTACTACCAATACTTAGTTGCGCAACAAAAGGCCCACGGCGGTGCGGTTCAGTAATAAGTCGAGTGGAAAACCCCGGTCAGCCGTAGTTTCGTATCGCAGTGTATCTACCCCCTACATAGATACGTTGCGCACCAAAAAACGGGATCACGCGACACAACCGGGATACGCCACTGCCTTGTAATGACTTCCATGGACAGCCAACCCGCAGCCACCTGCGCAATACATGATGCGACAAAAGCTGCGGACTGAAATGTCCAACGGATTCAGATAACCCCTTGCAGTTTATTCATCCCTAACTTTCTTTATCGAGATTAATCATGAAAACCCAAGTCGCCATTTTCGCCATCGCTTTGTCCGCCCTGTCTGCCGGTACTGCTGTGCACGCTGCCGAAGAAACCTACGTGCCGCCCACGTTCTCGACGCTCTCAGGCGCAGAGGTGAAGGCGGATCTGGAGCTTGCCAAGGCCACCGGTAACGTGCAACCAGGCGATCAAACCTACATTCCCGTTACGCGTTCAACACTCTCGCGTATGCAGGTTACAGCCGATCTCGCCGCTTGGCGCAATGCTGGTCTGTCTGAAGCATGGCGTGGTAACGCGACGCCCGACATCGACAGTGTGTCATACCGGACCAAGTTGGCGGCTTACGCGCACTCGCCTGCTTCGCTAATGGCAAGCCGTGACGTGTCGGTGTTGTGATGCGCCACGCCGCGTTGAGTCCCACCCAGTTGAGCCTTTCTCCTTTGAATCGAGTGGGGAACTGGTTAGCGCCGTTAGGCTTGCGTTTGATTCTGGCCTGGGAATTTTTCGAATCGGGCCGTGAGAAATTACTCGGCGAGAACTGGTTTGCTCAACTTGGCGATCGTTTCCCGTGGCCCTTTTCCGTACTGGGCGCCAATCTCAACTGGTCGCTGGCGACTTGGTTCGAGCTCTTGGGCAGTCTGGCCCTGCTGTTGGGATTGGGCACACGCTTTGTCGCCTATTCCTTGTGGGTACTGACCATTGTGGCGACCTACGCGGTCCACTGGCCTGGCGATTGGACCAGTTTGAGTGAGTTGTGGCAGGGCTATGCCATTACTGACAAGGGCTACGGAAATTACAAACTTCCGCTCCTGTATTTGATCATGCTGTTGCCACTGATGCTCAACGGGGCAGGGCGCTTCAGCCTAGATCACCTGATTGTTACGTTCCGTGGTCGCCCGCCTGTCGAGCCGGCTACTCGCCTCGCCTTCGCTTGGGGCATCACTTTGGTGTTGCTGGGTTTGCCGCTGTCCTTGCTTGTGCCTTGGGCCGGGATTGTCGTGTTCGTGGCCGGGTTGGTGTTACTGCTTTTCGCGCTGCAGGCCTAGTAATTCCTTCGCTACCTAACGTGTTTTTCTAAACGCCACAGATCGTGGCAATTACGACGCACCTTGATGTGCACCTACTCTGGAGAAGTCTATGTCTAACATTTCTACGCCCCGCAAAACCGCCCTGGGCCTGATTGGCGCAGCGTTGGCCGGTAGTGTGCTGCTGAGCGGATCCGCCTTCGCCATGCAACCTCTGGCACAGGGTTATCTGGTCGCTTCCAGCGACGCGAAGCCTGCCGAAGGTAAGTGTGGTGAAGGAAAGTGCGGCGCCGAAACCAGTGCTCAAACCAAGTCGGGCGGCAATGCCAAAGCCACCGAGGCAGAAGGCAAATGTGGTGAAGGCAAATGCGGCGCCGACGCCAAGTCGGCAGAAGGTAAATGTGGCGAGGGGAAATGCGGTGAAGGTAAATGCGGCGATGCTTCGTTTTCCAAGACCGACACGGATGGTGACGGCTTTGTATCCCGGGCCGAGTTTCTGAAGGTTGCTCCCGGTCGTGCCGATGTATTCAAAAAAATCGATACCAGTGGAGACAGCAAAATTTCTGAACAAGAAGCGTATGACTACTTGAAGGCCACTTACGCCGCCAATGGCAAACCCATGCCCAAGGGATTGTTCAGCAGTATCGCCGACTGACGGTATCACCCAGCCAGTTCGGTTTGTTTTCAAAGGAATCCAGATGCCTGACTCCACGACTTCATCATTGAATCCTTCGACTCGCGCCTTGGCGGGGCTAGGGCTGCGTCGCGCGCTGTTGCGGGATCTGCAAGCGGCGCCTGCGGGAGATTTTGACTTTCTGGAGTTGGCGCCTGAGAACTGGCTGGGTGTGGGCGGCGCACACGGCAAGGCGTTGCATCGTCTCGCGGAACGCTATCCGCTCTATTGCCACGGTCTTTCGCTCTCTTTGGGCGGTATTGCACCGCTGGACGAGGCCCTATTGCGGGATATCCGGTTGTTTATGAGCCATCACAACATTTCTGCCTACAGCGAGCATCTGAGCTATTGCACCGACGAGGCACACTTGTACGATCTGCTGCCATTGCCGTTTACCGAAGAGGCTATCCATCATGTGGCGGCACGCATCCGTCGTACTCAGGATATTCTGGAGACCCGTATTGCCGTGGAGAACGTCTCTTATTATGCCAAGCCGCGCCAAGATATGGACGAGGTCACGTTCGTCAACGCGGTAGTGCAAGAGGCTGACTGCGATTTGTTGCTCGACGTGAACAACGTCTACGTTAACGCGATCAATCATCGATTCGATCCCACGGATTATCTGGATCGTGTCAGCCCCGGCCGTGTGGTTGGGTACCATGTGGCAGGCCATTACGACGAAGCTGAGGACTTAAAAATCGATACGCACGGTGCGCCCGTTAAATCCGTGGTGTGGTCCTTGCTGGAACTGGCGCATGAACGCTTCGGCGTGCAGCCTACCTTGCTGGAGCGGGACTTTAATTTTCCGCCCTACGCAGAACTCGTGGCTGAGTTGGGTGTCATTCGCGGCTTGCAAGCACAAACCCTGACGACCCGGCACGAAGAGGTAAGCCATGGCTAATGATGCCCCCGCATTGCATACCCAGCAGCAGGCCTTGACTCGACATCTGCGTGACCCATTGCGTTATCCCTCGCCGGCAGGCATGAATGCCACTCGGGTCAAGGTTTACCTTGAGCTGATTCCCGCTAACTTGATCGCGTTGCTGGGCGGTACTTTTCCTGTGCTCGTGTCATTGCTGGGGCCGCAAAACTGGGCACTCCTGGTCAAGCGTTTCCTGCGGGATTTCCAATCTCATACCCCGCGATTTGGCGAGGTATCCGCCCAGTTTGTCGAGTTCCTTGCCGGCCTTGATCCTGCATCCATTCCGACCGCGTGCTGTCGTCCCTTTATGGTTGAACTGGCGCACTATGAATGGGTCGAGATGGTGCTGATGCAACGTGACGCGGAATCGTTTGAGCCGGCCGATGGCGTGAATATTGTGATATTCGGGCCGGAATTGCCGCAACAGTATCCGTCGTTATTGGATCATGGGTTGCGATTATCGCCCTTGGCTTGGCCACTGGTTTACACCTGGCCCGTCCATCGCCTGGGTCCGGAATATCAACCCGTCCAGCCGCCTGACGTGCCTACCTTGCTGTTGGTACGCCGTGATCCCGATGACGTCGTGAGATTCTCTGAGTTGAGCCCGTTGGCGTGGCATCTATTGCAATGCGTTGAGCAATATCCAGGCATGCCTGCGCGAATTCTGTTGCAGCAATTGGGCAAAGACGCCGCGGTCCCGGATATGACCGCATTCATGGCCTCGGCAGAGGCGTTGCTGCAGAGCCTGCTTGATCAACGCGTACTGGCGTTTAGCGCTGCCGCTTAATCGCGCGTTTTCTTCGTGGGATGACGGCCAAGCGTGGCAGGCCGTCATCGCCGGCCTGCGGGGCGGCTGACGCTCCGCAGGCAGCACTGTGATTAATCTTGACGATCAGTCACTTCGAGCAGGTGATAGCCGAATTGGGTTTTCACCGGTCCTTGCACCACATTCAGCGGGGCGCTGAACACGACTTGGTCGAATTCACGCACCATTTGACCCGGGCTGAAGGTGCCCAGATTGCCGCCATCACGGCTGGAGGGGCAGCTGGAGTTCTCGCGTGCCACTTGGGCAAAGTCGGCACCGCCTTCGATCGCGGTCTTGAGTTCGTTGCATTTGGCTTCGGTGGATACCAGGATGTGGCGTGCGCTGGCTTGGGCCATGGAATTGCTCCTTTAATAAATAACAAGATGACTGCCGACCAAATAATACTCGGTCAGGCATTACCTACCAGCGATAGGTTGTACTCAATGTAACCAGACGGCCCGTGCCATACGAGCAAGAACCCCACTCCGAGCATTGGCTGAAATAGACTTTATCGGTCAGATTGCTGGCATTGAGCGCTATGCGCCAATTGCGGTTTTCCCATGCCAGCATGGCATCCAGTAAGGTGACCGACGGGGTTCTGGGCACGTCCGCGCCTTCGCTGGACTCGTCGACGAAGCCACTCGCGTAGTGCACGCCCGCGCCAGCAGAGAAGCCATCCAGATTCCCGATCGAGAATTTATAAGTTCCCCATAGCGCGGCCTGCCGCTTGGGGACACCGCTCAATTGGCGGTCGACGTTCACAAGGGTCAGGCTGGCGTTGATATCGACCTGCGGGGTGATGGAGCCCACCCATTCCAGCTCCAGGCCGGTGTTTCGGGTTTTGCCGCGTTGCGCAACTTCGGTCGGCGAGACCTCTACCGTGCGGTTGACCTCCCGTAGTTCAAATACCGCCGCCGAGGCGCGCCAATCTTGCTCCGGGGGTTGGTATTTGACACCGGCCTCCCATTGTTTACCGCGAAGCGGGCGCAGTTGTTGACCCCAATCCGTATTGCCCTGGGGCAGGAAGGATTCCGAATAACTGATGTAGGGCAGCAGGCCGGGCGCGATCTCGTACATCAAGCCCATACGCATGGTATCGGCGCGGTCATTACGATCGTCGGCACCGTCTTCCCAGTTTTGCGACTCATCGTGCCGCCAACCGGCCAGCAAAATCCACGACCCCCAACGCATTTCATCCTGAACGTAGATTCCGAGTTGCTTGACGCCGTTCGTGGCGATTGGTTCGAGCTCGGGAGGTCTATAGTTGCCCTGATAAACGGGGTCGTAGACATCGATAGGCGCCAATCCACCGCCATCGGCGATCGGAACGTCATCCACACCGGAGCCCGATTTGCGATACTGCATGATGTCCAGACCGACCAGCAATTGATGGGCAACCGATCCTGTTGAAAATTTGCCGAGCAGGTTCTGGTCCGCGGCAAAGACGTTGATGTCCGTTTTCCAAAAATAAGCGGCCCGATCTAGCACGCGTTGGTCAGCATCCAAATACGGTGCATAGACATCAAAGGCCGCATAGTCCGTCTTGGTATCTGTCCAGCGCGTATTTTGGCGAAACGTCCATTGATCATTGAACGCATGGCGAAACGACCAGCCGGCCTGCCAACTGTCGGCGTCAAAGTGGTCGTAGCCTGGCTCTCCGATGAAGGTGTGTCGGGAAATCTGTCCGTTGGGATTGGATAGAATCGTGCCGTCCCAGGGCAGGGTGCTGCCCGAATCGCCGTTGGCCCGATCCTTTTGCCATTTGAACCGCAGCGTCAGGTCGGTACTGGCACTGGGTGCCCATGTCAGCGAGGGCGCGATCAGTTGGCGGTCATCCTGGCCGTGGTCAATCTGCGTGCCGCTTTCTCGGCCCAGGGCCACCAACCGATACATCAAGCTGGCATCTTCATTCAACGGGCCCGTCAGATCCGTCTGTATCTGTCGTTTGTTGTGACTGCCCACCTGAATGCCGACTTCACGCTGCGCCTCTGACTGAGGAAGTTTGCTGACGTTGTTGACCAGTCCGCCAGGGCCGCCTTGGCCGTACAGCATGGATGCGGGCCCGCGCAGGACTTCCATGCGCTCCATCAAATAGGGTTCTACGCGCGGCGCGCTGGTCCAGAAATTGACCCGGTCTTTCAGGCCGTCTAGATAAATATCTTCAATCTCGACACCCCGAGCCTGTATCGCGTCCAGGCGAGAGCTGGCCCCGTAGATCGATGTGCGCACGCCCGCGCTATAGGTCAAGGCCTGATCTAGCGTGCTGGATGCCGTGTCGCGGATCTGGTCTGCCGACACGACCGAGATCGATTGCGGCGTCTCGACAATAGGTGTGTCGGTCTTCGTGGCGGTTTCGCTGTTGCGCGCCATATAGCCGATCACCGGTCCCGTGCCACTTTCGGTTTGGCCCGTGATGGTGACGACAGGGAGTTCACTCACGCTCGCGGGGGGCAACGCCCTGAGGATATATCGCTTGTTTGCATCGGGCGTCGCTTGCAGGCCCGTGCCCGCCAGCACGTTCGCCAGGCCTTGAGAAACGGTGTAGCTGCCTTTCAGGCCAGTGCTGTTTTTTCCATTGGCCAGGTCGATGGATCCCGCCAGAAAAATACCCGATTCGCTGGCAAAGCGGGTCAATACGGTACGTAATGGGCCCGCGGGGATATCGTAGTGATGTTGTGCAGGCGCCGCGGTCGATGCTGCCTGTGCGACGAGACCTTGGGCGGCATGGGCGTGGCCAGGTAGCATGCCGACGCCCGCGATGATCGCGGCGGCGATGGCACTAAAACCAGTCCCTATTGTCCGGGGTTTGGTGTCAAATCTGGTTTTCCCCGGTGTCTGCCGGGCGAGATTCAGATAAGGAAAATGGCCCATGCGGGGCAATGGACGGCGGGGCATGGATGGCGGGCACCGGGACATGGAGGCTTTCTCTCAACAAGGGTTGATGCAATGGGGCCTCTCGCGCGCATGCAGATCGCGGTTTTTGATGATTTGGCCCTCTCTATCCTTAAATCAATCGAGAGGGCAAAAAGCGGAACTCAACGGGGTGGCGTGGACGCTGTGGTCCCGTCGGGGTCGATTGAAATCCACCACGGCAACGGCTTATGTATGTGCAGCGACGCCGCCTCGGCCAGCATGGCAAGGGTGCCATCGACGTCGCGTAACGGAAACGTGCCGAATACGCGCCGTTGTGCGACCTCGGATGCCACACTGATATGCCCCCAGTGATAGCGGCTGAGTTCCTCGACGACGCTGGCCAAAGACAAGTCCCAGGCAATCAGTTCCCCCCGGCTCCATGCCTCGCGGGCCGGGTCGGCGGGCGTCGCATTGCTGATTCGGTCCGGGGTGAAGCGAACCTGCTGCCCGGTTGGAATAATGCGGGTGGCGGCATTGTCCGCCGTGCGGATCTCCACCGATCCGTCGTAGACCGCCAGAAACGTGTGCCCGGATTCACGTCGCACCGTGAATCGGGTGCCCAGCGCACGCAGGCTGCCTTGCGGGGTTTCGACGATAAAGGGTCGTGAATCCCCTTGGGCCGTCGATATCAGGACCTCGCCGGCGACAAGGGTGAGTTTGCGCAGACGAACCTGTATCTCCGCATTCACCGCGGTTGCGGCATTGAGCCAGATGCGTGACCCATCCGCTAATTTGAACTCGCGTATATCGCCTGTCCCGGTGCGATAGTCCGCCATCCAGGCCGATAAGGCATCTGCAATCGGAGTGTGTGGCCGACTTGCCCATCCGACCAGACCTACGCCTGCCAGGATGCCCAGGCCCGCCAACACACGCCGACGAGATCGTATTCGGGTATGAACATCGTGAATCTTGGCCGCCAACAACGGCGGGTCGGGTGTCTCTTGCAGGGGCGCCAGCACGCGTTGGCTGACGGATTCCACGTACGTCCATGCGCGCCGGTGCTCGGGATGGGAGGTTAGCCACGCCTGCCAGCGTACCCGATCTGCTGGGCAGGCCTCGCCGGAAATCAGCAAGGCATACCACTGTGCGGCCTCTGTCATGATCTCGTGAGAAGGCGTCATGTCACGTCAGGGGAGCACATCGTAGTTCGGCCACTGTTTGCACGGCATCTGCTTGCATGCAATGCAGCATGGCTTGTGCGACATAATTGCGCACCATGCGCGACGACACGCCAAGCTCATTGCCGACCTCTGCCGCAGTCATGCCGCATACGGCCGACATCAAAAAGGCCTGAGCCGCCTTGGGAGACAGGCCCTGAAGCAATTCGGCGATCTCTTGCAAGGCTTCCAGGACAATCGCCTGGCGCTCGGCAGAGGGGGCAAAACCTTCGGGTTGCGCGGCTACGGTATCCAGCCAGGCCTGTTCGATCTGGCGCCGGCGCCATAGATTGATGCACATCCCTTGCGCCATCGTGCGCAAATAGGCCCTGGCCTCTGATGGGCTGCTGAAACCACGTGGGGCCGGTTTCAGGATCAAACGTAAAAACGCGTCATGTGCCAAATCGGCCGCATCGGCTGCGTTACCCAGACGCCGCTGCAGCCACGCCCGAAGCCAGGAGTGATGGTCGGTGTATAGGGTATCGACCGACGACGAAGACAGAGACGGGTAGGGCGCGGCACTCACGATCGAACTCTTTGCAGGCGTTGGCAAGGGAGCAGGTGAATCGGCAATATTAATAGAAATAGTTCTTATTTGAAATCCAGTATTACCCGTGCCGTCAAATTCAACTTTTATTTCGCCTTGCTGCATCAGCGGTTTCTATCGCAATTCCCCCGCATTAATAGATTGTGGCTACGGAAAGTGTGCAAATTGAGCAGACTTCTGCTAGGGGATTTCCCGAGTCAGGCGCCATCATGGTGCACGCCCGACGAGACGGCTGAATGGTTAACGGTCTACTCCGAAAAAATATAAGGCCTTGTCCTTAAAGAATAAAAACTTTGCCGTCATGAAATTCAGTGGGGCCAATGTCATGTAATATTCCTAAAAGGAATAAAACGATAGGCATTTAATTCCCTTTTTGCACATGCGGATTGTTTTGCATGATCCTGGCTTCAGGAGATCAACCATGCAGAACGCTTCGCCATTTACCCTCAATGCGGCCGCGCCGGTGCTCAGTCCCGAGTTGACCCAGGCCCTGCAATCCATTGTGACCCCGCACCTAAGCGACAACATGCATCGCCAGAGCGGCGTTGTGGGCCTGAGCCGCTACAACCGTCGTGGCAAGCTGGTCGGCAGTGCCGTCACGGTGAAGACGCGACCCGGCGACAACCTGTTCATTTACAAAGCCATGACGCTGATTCAGCCGGGACATGTGCTGGTCGTGGACGCGGGTGGCGATCTGACCAACGCCTGCGTGGGCGAAATCATGAAACGCTATCTGCAACGGCTTGGCTGCGTTGGCCTGATCGTCGACGGCGCGATTCGCGATGTCGCCGCATTCGAAAACGATTCGTTCCCCTGCTATGCGCGTGGCCATGTACATCGCGGCCCCTACAAAGACGGCCCGGGCGAAGTCAACGTCCCTGTCACCATTGGCGCCCAAGTCATTTATCCGGGCGATGTCATTGTGGCCGACGAGGACGGCATCGTGTCGTTTCCCGTCAGCCAGGCGGATGCCCTGGTAGAAAAAGCCCGCGCCCATGCCGCTAAAGAAGAGCGGATCATGGCAGAGATCGATAGTGGCGCCGACCGCCAAAGCTGGCTGCACCCCGTATTGGAAGCCAAGAACCTCCTGTAGATCGAATCATGACGCTAAGCAACTCGAATCAAGCCCCCTCATTTCTTGCCCGGCGCATGAGCGCCATCAAACCGTCGCCGAGCATGGCGGCCAAACGCAAAGTCGACATGCTTCGCGCCGAAGGCAAAGATATTGTCGACTTCACTATCGGTGAGCCCGACTTGGCAACCCCGGCACACATCGCGCAGGCCGGTATCCGCGCGATCGAGAGTGGTGCGGTGAAGTACACCTCATCGTCCGGTATTCGCGAACTGCTGTCGGCCGTACAGCAAAAATTTCAGCGTGAAAATCAGTTGTCTTTCGATTTGGATCAACTGGTTGTTGGTACGGGCGCCAAGCAATTGATTTTCTCGGCCTTGCAGGCCACACTGGACGCGGGCGATGAAGTCATCATTCCCACGCCCTACTGGGTGTCCTACCCGGACATGGTGCTGTTGAATGATGGCAAGCCGGTGATTCTGCCGACGACCGAAGCCCAGGATTTCAAAGTCACGCCCCAGGCCCTCGAGGCTGTCATCACGCCGCGCACCAAGTGGTTGCTGCTCAATGCACCGAATAACCCGTCGGGTGCGATCTACACCGAGGCTGAACTGAAGGCATTGCTGGCAATACTGGAGCGTCATCCGCAAGTGCTGCTGATGGTCGATGAAATTTACGAACACTTTTGTTACGACGGTACCTATCTCTCGCCGCTGACCGTGAATCCGAGCCTGGCATCGCGCGTGATGCTGGTCAATGGCGTCTCCAAGGCGTATGCCATGACCGGTTGGCGCATTGGCTACGCGGCCTGCCCCGCGTGGTTGGCCAAAGCGATCTCGACGCTGATTTCCCAATCGACCTCGTGCGCCAGCCAGATTTGCCAAGTCGCCGCGGCGACGGCACTGACAGCCGATCAGCAATGCGTGGCCGATACCGTGGCGATTTACAAAGAGCGCCGCGACACCATCGTCAATCTGCTCAATCGCATCCCGTTGATGTCGTGTCCCAATCCGGCGGGCGCCTTCTACGTATTTCCCAATATCCAGGGCTTCATCGGCAAGCGTACGCCCGCTGGCAAGGCCATTACGAATGATCTGGATTTCGTGCATTACCTGCTGGACGCGGCCGGTGTTGCGGTCCTGGACGGCACGGCCTATGGCAACCCTGGTTACCTGCGCATGAGTTTCGCCACCGATCTGGAAACCATCAAGACCGGCTGCGAAAAGCTATCGCAGGCTTGCAGCAAACTTCAATAACATTCAAGGAAGGAAATCATGGTCTTCAAAAATATACTGAAGTGCGTTCCCCTATTGGCGTGCCTGGGCATTGTAAATATGGCGCACGCAGACGCGCTGGCCGATATCAAAGCGCGTGGCACGCTGGTTTGCGGCACGCTGGGTACGTCCGAGCCGTTTAGCTTCCAGGATCCCAAGACGCGCCAGGTTGTGGGCTACGAAATAGATCTGTGCAAGGCGATCGCCGACGATCTAGGCGTCAAGCTCGAGGTGAAAATGATTTCGGTGGCCGCCCGAATCCCCGAATTGGCTGGGGGGCGTGTCGACGTGGTGGCCGCCAATCTGGGCTGGAGCCCGCAGCGTGCAGAGCAGATCGACTATAGCTACCAGCACTATGTCAGCCCCCAGAAAATTCTGATCCGTCGCGATGATGCGGCCACGTTGAAAACCAACGCAGATCTGGCTGGCAAGCGCGTCAGCGCTGTGTCGGGCTCGTCATCCGAGGCGGGTGCCAAGCGCCTGATCCCCGACGTGACCACCGTGACCTTCAAGGATCCTCCCACGGCCTTTGTCGCATTGCAACAGCGCAAGGTCTCTGGCTTTGTCGGATCTGAGCTCATGCTGATCAAGTTCAAGCAAGATGCTGAGGCGACGCCCGTCAAACTCGACATCATCGAAGATCCGCTGTTCGTCGAACCGTGGGGTATCGGTATGGGCAAGGGCGAAGAGGGTCTACGCAACGAAGTTAACAAAGTGCTCTCCAAGCTGGAGTCGTCCGGCGAGCTCCAAACGATTTATGACCGCTGGTTTGGCCCGGACACCAAGTTCCCGTCCAAGCGCGTCTTCAAGGTCGAAGAAATCAAGGGTTAATGTGGGCAGAGCGGGTAGCGGTTTATGAACTACACATTAGATTTCGGTGCGTTACTCAATAACGGCTACCCGACGCTGATTCTGGGTGGGCTTTTCACCACCCTGAAAATGACTTTGTTTGCCTGGGTGTTCGCATTCGTGCTGGGCAGCGTGCTGGCTGTGCTGCGCATGCTCAACATTCGGATACTGAACGCCCTGATCATCTTGTATGTGGCTTTTCATCGCAACGTGCCGATGTTGGTCCATATTCTGGTGTGGTATTTCGGTGTGGCGGCTCTCATGCCTCTGGCGGCGGAAGATGTGATCAACCGTGTGGGTGGCGAGTTTTTTTACGCGACCATCGCCATCGGCTTGGTGATGGCTGCTTATGTGAGCGAGGACCTGCGTAGCGCGATCCGCGCGATTCCTCGCGGCCAGATGGAGGCCTCGCGTAGCTTGGGCCTGAGTTATCTGCGCACTATGCGCAAGGTGATCCTGCCTCAAGCATTCAAGATTTCGATTCCGCCGTTGACCAATCAGACCTTGCTGCTGTTTAAAAACACGAGCCTGGCAATGGCAATTGGTCTGATTGAGCTCACGGGGGCGGGCCGGGAAATCGAATCCGCCACATTTAAAACGTTCGAAATCTACACCGTTGTGACAGTGCTCTATCTGGTGATCTCTCTGCTGCTGATGGTTACGGGCGCCTATCTCTCTAAACGGGTCGCGTACGTGACCAAGGCCCGGTAACGCGTCATGCTGGAAATACTCTCCGATAACTGGTTATTGTTGCTGGTCGGCCAATGGCCCAACGGTCCGATGGGCGGGTTGATCGCAACGATTGGCTTGGCATTGATCAGCCTGGCATTGGCGTTCCCGCTGGGCGTGTTGTTGGCGCTGGGACGCATCAGCTCGCACAAAATACTCTATTGGCCGGCAACGGCGGTGGTGTATTTGGTGCGGGGTTTGCCACTCATCATGTTCATTTTTTGGGCTTATTTTTTCTTGCCCCTGGTGATCGGCACGTCGGTCAGTGGCGTGACCACCATGGCCGCCGCGTTGATTCTCTACGAGGGCGCCTATCTGTCCGAGATTATCCGCAGTGGCATTCAGGCGTTACCGGCCGGACAAATGGAAGCAGGCCGCTCGCTGGGCCTGAGCCATATGCAGACTATGCGCAAGATCGTGCTGCCGCAGGCCTTGTACAACACCTTGCCCAGCATGCTCAGTCAATTCATCTCGACCGTGAAGGAAACCTCGTTGGGTTTCGTGATCAGCGTGCACGAACTGACGTTTGCGGCAGCGCAGGTCAACAACATGTTGCTGACCAAGCCGTTTGAGGTCTTCGCATTGCTGGCGCTGACTTATTTCGTGCTGAACCTGATTCTTACCGGCGCCGTTAAACTCGTCGAGATCCGCATGAACGGATCTCGACCTGCAGCAGCCTAGGCCTACTCATGATCGAATTCAAGAACGTTAGTAAATGGTATGGCGACTATCTCGCCCTGGACAACATCAATGCCCAAGTACAAAAAGGAGAGGTCCTGGTGGTATGTGGGCCCTCAGGGTCGGGAAAGTCCACATTGATTCGTACCGTCAACCGCCTGGAGCCTATCCAGAAGGGCAACATCTTCGTCGATGGCACGGATGTTTATGGCAGTGGTTCGCTAGACGAGATGCGTAGCCATATTGGTTTCGTGTTTCAGTCGTTCAACTTGTTCCCGCACATGGATGTGCTGGGCAACCTGATGATGGCGCCCGTGATGCTCAAGCGCATGAATAAAGCGCAGGCCCGTGAGCACGCTGTTGCGTTGCTGGAGCGCGTGGGTCTGGGCCACAAGGCTGATGCCTATCCGGGTCAGTTATCGGGTGGGCAGCAGCAGCGTGTGGCCATCGCCCGCGCGCTGGCAATGAAACCGCGCATCATGCTGTTTGACGAGCCCACCAGTGCACTGGATCCCGAAATGGTTAACGAAGTGCTGCTGGTGATGAAATCACTCGCCGCCGAGGGCATGACGATGGTGTGCGTGACACACGAAATGAACTTCGCCCGCGATGTGGCTGACACGGTGTGGTTCATGGATGCCGGCCGCATCGTCGAGCAAGCCCCGCCCAAACAGTTTTTTGAGCAACCTCAGACTGATCGGGCGCGCAAGTTTCTGTCGGATATCAAGCATTAACACCGCCGTACGGCTGAGAAAAATCAGACACCTCGCGCGCAATGCGCGCGATCTCCTGATAGAACATGGTGTTCGATTGCTTGGCGTACATCGCACAGTACAAGGACGAGGGCGTCGTTTTGGTCGTACGCAGGGCAACCAGCTTGCGGCTTGCGAATAGATCCGAGAAGTAATCCTCTGGCATACACGTCACGCCAAACCCTGCGACCGCCATCCCTACCATGGCCTGCAGGCTATTAATGGTGAACAGATTCGACTGCGGCGTAAAGGGGGCAAACCATTCGTCATAGATGGCATTAAGGCCTGACTCGGGATCTTGGCGAATGATATTCATGCGGGAGATTTCTTCTAGCGAGTACACCTTCGTCGGAGAAATTATTTCGGGGCTGCCCGCCCATGAGAAGTTCACTTGCGCGATCGGTTCCGCCTCTAGGAACGGGTTGCGCAATTCTCGGTGCAAGATGGCCATATCCAGTTGTCCTTGCAACAAACTTTGCTGCAACTGCCACGCCAGGCCGATCTTGGGCTGAACCACGAGTTCGGGAAACAACGTCCGCAACTCTTTCATCAACTTAGGCAGCCAAGTCATTGCGGTGATTTCCGTAATGCCCAGCCGCAGCGAGCCCGAGAACGGCTTAATGCCTTGCATCTTCAGCAGCATCTGATCCCGGCGGCCCAGCAGATCTGTCGCCATCGCCAGCAGTTCTTCGCCGGTGCTGGTGAGCGTGGCCCGTTGACCGCTACGGTCAAAGACCTGGATATTGAAATGGGTCTCTAATTCCCGGATGCGCTTGGTAATCGCGGACTGGGTCGTGTTGAGCCGCTCGGCCGCATTGGCAAAACTGCCCAACTGCACAACCCAGTACAGCGCTTCGATCTGTTTGAAGGTCAGCATGGAAGACCGTTAGTCAACCGAAGCCCCGGATCGCTTGACCGCCCGGGCAGTGCTCGCGGTGGTGGGGCAAATGCCTGCCATCAGCATGGCAAGGCGTGTGGATCGCTGCGACATAAAGAATCTCATGATGTAAGAACGAGGGACGGTTCTGTCGATTTTATGCCGTGTCTCTGTATTGCAACGTTTCAGTTTTCTGTCAGTTAATAAAAATCATTTTTATTTAGAATCCTATTCTCTGTAGCTAACTGAAACAGGATCGTAGGAGAGGACGCCCTGTTTGTTCACATCCGAAGAGAAGCCGAATGCCATATATCAAGAATAGAAAATGCGCACCCCTATGCGCCGTGAGCCAGAGCACCCTGGCGGGCAATGCCGCAGCCTCTGTCCTGGCGACACTGATGCTGGGCCAGTCTGGTATGGCCGCGGCCCAGACCCCCGCGGCGTCGGGCGTCAATACCCTGTCGCCCGTTACCGTCATTGGTGAGGACGGAACATCGTACAAGGCAAACCGGCTCGAATCTCCCAAATTCACCCAGCCGCTCGTCGACACGACGCAAACCGTGCAGGTCGTGACCGAGCAACTGATGAAGGACCAGCAGGCCACCACGCTGACCGAAGCCATGCGCAACGTAGCCGGCGCAGGGACGTTCTACGCGGGGGAGAACGGCAATACCTCAACCGGCGACGCCATCTATCTGCGAGGTTTCGATACGTCCAACAGTATTTATGTCGATGGCATTCGGGATATCGCCAGCGTGAAACGCGATATGTTCAATACCGAAGCCGTGGAGGTCATTAAAGGGCCTTCTGGCTCAGACTATGGCCGCAGCGCACCTAGCGGCTCGATCAATCTGGTCAGCAAGCAACCCAAGCTCGACAACAGCTTTGACGCCAGCTTTGGCATCGGCAGCGCGCGCTATAAGCGTTCGACGCTGGACTGGAACCAAAGCATCGGCGAGACCTCGGCGTTTCGCTTGAACATGATGGGTTTGAAGTCCGACGTAGCGGGTCGTGATCAAATCGAAAACAACCGTTGGGGCGTCGCGCCGTCTCTGGCCTTTGGCCTGGGAACCGATACTCGCGTGTTCTTGGACTTTATGCACGTCAAACAGACCAATGTGCCCGATGGCGGCGTGGTCACGATAGGCTTGCCGGGTTACTCCGCACCCAATGATTCACTGTCCTTTCTGGACAACGCCGACACGGTCGATACCAATAATTTCTACGGCACTCAATCAGATCACGATTACTCGACCACTGACATGGCGACCTTGCGCCTAGAGCACGATCTCAACGAAAACGTGACGCTGCGCAATGTGACCCGTTGGTCGCGCACCAAGCAGAACTATCTGTTGACCTCTTTCATGGCAGGCGCGTCGAACCTGACGATTGGCGATCCCAATGATCCGAGTACCTGGTACATGTCGCGTTCGGCCAATCAGAAAAACATCAACAACCGCATCTGGACCAACCAGACAAACTTGACGGCCAAGTTCAACACCGGCTCGCTTAAACACGACTTGAGCACGGGCTTCGAGTTCACGAGTGAAATGCAGGATTCGTACGGCATGACACCACCCGTGACGTATCCGCCGGTCAATATCTACAATCCCGACAACAGCATCAGCGCAGACGGTATACACAATAACGGTGCCAACGCACACGGGACCACGGATACGGTCGCCATTTACGCGTTCGACACTATCGATCTAAGCGATGCATGGCAGGTCAACGGCGGCATTCGCCTGGATCACTATCGCACCAAATACGACAGCGCCACCGCTTGCGGCGGTACGGGTCGTAATCCGGTCGCGTGCAATGGCGCCCCAGTCGGTACGCCAATCAATACCGTCGACGAGCGCATTTCGGGCAATCTGGTGAACTGGAAACTTGGCGCCCTGTATCGTGTGGCATCTAACGGCAATATCTACGTGAACTACGGTGTATCGCAACAACCCCCCGGCGGTTCGAACTTCCAGTTGGCGGCTGAAGGTAATGGCAACAGTGCCAACCGCGTTGATTTTGCTCCTCAGAAGGCCAAGACCGCCGAGCTGGGCACCAAGTGGGAGCTCTTTGACCGCAATTTGCTGGTCAGTGCCGCGTTGTTTCGCACCGAAGTCGATAACGAAATCCAGCAAGACCCCGATGGCACGTATAGCCAAACCGCCAAGAAACGCGTGCAAGGACTGGAGTTGGGCGCCAGTGGCCAGATCACTGACAACTGGTCGGTCAGCGCGGGCTACACGATCCAGAATGCGACCGTGGACGACGGCCCCTCTGTGACCAACAACGGTTCCAACAACCTGAGCTATACCCCGAAGCATGCCTTCTCGATGTGGAGCACCTATCGCCATCCCAGTGGCTTCACGCTTGGGGGTGGCGCGCGCTATGTGGGCAGTATGGAGCGTGGTTCTGACGGGGCAACCGGCACGCCGGAATATGTACGTGCATACTGGGTGTTTGACGCCATGGCAGGCTACGCGGTCAGCAAGAACCTGGACTTCCAGCTCAACGTCTACAATCTCTTTAATAAAGAGTACGTGGCGGCGATCAACAAGAGCGGTTACCGCTACTTCCCGGGCGCGCCGCGTACGGTATTGCTGACAGCCAACATTCATTTCTGATCGCTGACAGCGGAGGTCGATATCCGCCGTGGAGGGCAGGGTTCAGATCCTGTCTGCCGCGGCGGTTATGTCTTTTTTAGCGGGCAGTCAACGATGCTACATATTCCTCAGATCCTGACGCTGGACGAAGTCCGAGACATGCGTAGTCGCCTGGACAGCGCCCACTGGGTCGACGGCCGCGGCACCGTCGGTAACCAAGGGGCTGCCGTTAAACGCAATCGTCAACTCGACGAGTCGTCTGATCTAGCTCGTGAGTTGGGTGAGACCGTGCTGCGTGCCCTGGGTCGTAGTCCCCTGTATTTTGCGGCGGCTCTGCCATTGCGTACCGTGCCGCCGTTATTTAATCGCTACGAGTCCGCAGAGACCTACGGATTTCATGTGGACGGTGCGGTGCGTCGCTTTCCTGCCGCGCCCGGCTGGCTGCGCACAGACTTGTCCGCCACCTTGTTCCTGTGCGAACCCGATGAGTACGAGGACGGTGAGCTGATTGTCAAAGACAGCTACGGCGAGCACTTGGTCAAGCTACCCGCTGGCGACATGATCTTGTACCCCGCCAACAGCCTGCACTGCGTCACACCCGTGACGAAGGGCGCCCGCGTGGCATCCTTTTTCTGGATCCAGAGCATGATTCGCGAGCATAACCGGCGGCAGATGTTGTTCGAGCTCGATCAGAACATCCAGCAATTGCGCGCGCAGCTCGGGGAAACCGAGCAGACCCTATCATTGGCGAACTGCTATCACAATTTGCTGAGAGAGTGGACTGAGCTGTAAGGGGGAGGCGATTGCCCGAATGCTACGCATAATAACCACTGGTAATATAGATATATAAACCACATATATCCCTCGACGGCTAAGTCAAGCGCCGCGGCATCAACCATTTCGGCAAAATGAATCGAAACCTCTGGCTGTTGTCTATTCTGCAGGGCTTGTTCCTGACCAATAATGTCACGTTCATTGCTGTCAACGGCCTAGTGGGTTTCACACTCGCGCCTTTTGGCTGGCTGGCGACGCTGCCGGTGATGGGTTATGTCGTGGGGGGCGCGTTGTGCACCGGGCCCGTGGCATGGACGCAAAAACGCTTTGGCCGTAAAGCCAGTTTCATGCTGGGTTTGGTTGTAGCGCTGGGATCCGCGCTGCTGTGCGCCTTTGCGGCTTATATTCAAAGCTTCTGGCTGCTGTGTACGGCGACGATGATCGCGGGGTATTACTCTGCCAACGGTCAGCTTTATCGCTTCGCTTCCGCCGAGCTTTCGGCACCGGAGGCGCGCGAAAAGGCGGTCTCGCTCGTGATGGCAGGCGGCTTGCTGGGAGCGGTGCTGGGCCCAAATCTGGCTTCCTACTCAAAAAATTTGTTCGACACGCCGTTCGTCGGCGCCTATTTGGCTCTGGTCGGGGTCGCGCTTGTCGCGATGGCGATCTTGGCCTGCATGGATTTTCCTAAGGTCGTGGCACGTACGGCGGCCGCAGGCGGGCGTTCTCTCGCGCTGATCGCTCGCCAACCCGCCTTTATGATTGCGGCCGGCACAGGGGCGCTCAGCTATGGGGTCATGAATTTGCTGATGGCCGCTACGCCATTGGCAATGCAACACCATAATATGCCCTTTTCCGACGCGGCATTCGTGCTGGAATGGCATGTGATCGGCATGTTTGCGCCGGGCTTTTTCACGGGGCATCTCATCAAGCGGTTCGGCGCATTGCCGGTCATGACGTGCGGCGGTTTACTGAATTTGATCTGCATCTTCGTCGCACTGTCGGGGGCGGAACTTCATCATTTCACCGCATCGATGTTCCTGCTGGGCGTAGGCTGGAATTTCCTCTTTACCGGTAGCACGACACTGTCGCTGTCGACCTACACTGCCGAAGAAAAAGACCGCGCACAGGGTGCAATGAATTTCTGCGTGTTTGGCGTAATGGCGCTGACCTCGCTGACCTCGGGAATGCTGGTGACGACAAAGGGATGGACGATTCTGAACGTAGGATCATTGATTCCGGTGTTGGCGATTTTGATTGGATTGGCTTGGCTACGGTACAACGATAAAAAGGCGCCGACCGCAGCATCGATTGGCTGATCCGTTCCGTCGCTCAAAGGCCGCACGGGCACTAATGATCCGAGAGTATCCAGGAGACCTTATATGACCGAGCCCAGCGCAGGGTCACCCAACCCCTCAGTGGGCGAGCTTATCCGGAGCTGGCGCCGTCGTCACAATCTCAGTCAATTGGCGTTGGCATTAGACGTGGGTATTTCCAGCCGTCACCTGAGCTTCGTCGAAACGGCACGCTCAAAACCTAGCGCCGATATGCTTTTGGCGCTTACCGAGCGGTTGAGTGTGCCTTTACGTGACCGCAATCAAATTCTCTTGGCGGCGGGGTACGCACCACGATTTACCCAGCGCACGCTGCAGTCCCCGGACATGCATGCCGTACGCGTGGCGTTGAACCGGCTGCTCGAGGCACACAATCCGTATCCCGGCTTTGCGCTGGACAGGCAGTGGAACGTCGTGCAAGCCAATAGCGCAGCAATGACATTAGCCGAACTGTTGCCTTCGACGTTACGCGAGCCGTCGCTGAATGTCTATCGCGCCTCGTTACACCCGGAAGGCCTCGCGCGGGTTACTGTGAATTTTGCCGAATGGGCGCGGCATCTATTGCGTAATCTACGCACCGCCATCGAGAGCAGTCATGATGCGGATCTGCTGCGGTTAGAGGTAGAAGTCCTCGCGTATCCAAACGTGCAGGCGGCACTGGCATCGGGGGACGACGATCAGTATGCAAATACCCAAGCGTTGCTGGTCCCCTGCGTTCTTGACCTGCCTATGGGCCGCCTTTCGTTGTTCACCACGTTAACCACATTCGGTACACCGCAAGATATCACGCTGCAAGAGCTGTGCATCGAGCTGTTCTATCCTGCGAACTCGGAGACCGAGGCACTACTGCGCCCCAAGAATATTACCTGAGAGGTAATCGACAGTATTGGCGGGCTTGCGTATTCTGAGCTTGAACCCAATGTTCATTCTCAACACGGAGATCGGTATGCCTGCTTATGCAATAGGATTGCTTCGTGACGTAGATTTCAACGCAGAAATCATCGAATACGTCAGTAACATTGAAGACACCATGAAGCCCTTCGGCGGACGGTTTCTCGTGCATGGAACTCACGCCGAGATCATCGAGGGCACGATGAATGACGATTGCGTGATTATCGAGTTTCCCTCAATCGATCAGGCCCAGCAGTGGTATGCGTCACCGGCCTATCGCAAGCTGATCCCATTGCGAACGTGCAATTCGAAAGGTGCGGTGTTTCTCGTTGATGGCGTGTCGGACAATTACTCGGCACTCTCGCTGGTCGAAAAGATGGCGGCCAGTACGTAGGCGCATCGAGCAGTCAGCCCGACTCTTTACTTTGCGTCGTTATATGCTGTGGCGCGAGAGATTCCAAGGTGTTGGGCAACGATTTCCATCGATCGACGGATTTCGAGAAATCCTTCTGTTTTGAGTTGCTGCATCAGTTCACGGCGCTGACTGGTTTTCAGTGACCGCGGCGTCGTAGCAAGAGCAACCGCGAATCTGTCGATGCGGGCCCGTACGGCGTCCGAGTTGGCGGGGTCAAGAGACTCTGCCACTTGTTCGCTGCAGACGGTGGCGAACTGTTCCATCATGCTATTGAAGCCCTTGAAGAGGGTGAGATCGACGTTCAGGCACAGCGCTGCAAAGTAATGCCCGTCGGAACCCTTGATGCCAATAGAGGTGCTCTTGGCTCGTCGCCCATCGGCGAACTCGTTAGGGTAATTCGCCAGAATCTGCGGGTAGTCATCGTCGGCAATTCGCGCCAGACCCAGCGTCGTTGCGGGGTCGCCGACATTACGCCCAGACAAATTGTTGTGGATAGCCATGATGGCGTGTTTAGGCGATCGTAGATCGTGCACCACCACCTCGACAAAGGGCGCTAACGTCTGGCCCAGGCCATCCGCAATCTGCTTGACCTGATCAAGAATAATCTGTTGCTCATCTGTGAGTTTTGCTTTTGCCATTTGTATAGAAAACCTAGAAAAAGCCGGCGAACGGAAAATGATGAGGGCTAGTGTAGCGGGCGCGTCACCCCTTCGCAGCGCTGAATGCAGGTCGGATCCGACGCCGCGTTCGGGTTTTCCTGACCTATTAATAATTCGACGTTTTGTCTATATTAAGACAAATATGCTAAAAATGACTATCCCTCCATATTCGATTTACGTTCATGAACGATTATCTGCAGCGCGCATCTCAAGATATTGACGACATCGTTGCCATCCGGCGCGATATACACGCGAATCCTGAACTCGGCTTTGAGGAAACACGTACCGCCGAACTGGTGCGCGAACGCCTGCGCGAATGGGGAATCGATGTGGCCACCGGCGTGGGTCGGCTTGGCATGGTCGCGACCATTCGCGGCCGTAATCCCGAGCGTCGAACCATTGGACTGCGTGCTGACATGGACGCGTTGGCCATGACTGAATCAAACAACGTTCCTCATGCGTCGCGTCATATAGGAAAGATGCACGCGTGCGGCCACGACGGGCATACGGCCATGTTGCTGGGGGCCGCCAGATTGTTGGCCAAGCGACCCGACTTCGATGGCACCGTCCATCTGATCTTTCAGCCGGCAGAGGAAGGACGTGGCGGGGCGCTTGCCATGCTCGAGGATGGACTCTTTGAGCGTTTTCACTGCGATCGGATATTCGGACTGCACTCGTATCCCACCATGCCCGTGGGCAGTTTTGGAATTCGGCCGCATGCTTTCATGGCGGCCTCTGGCCGTTGGCAAGTGACCTTTCGGGGTTCGGGTGGCCACGGTGGCATGACGCCACACCTGGCGGCCGATCTGACCGTTGCACAAGCGAATTTTGTACTCGGTCTGCAGGCGATCGTTGCTCGCAATGTTGCGCCGTCTGAAACGGCGATTATTAGCGTCGGACATATTCATGCCGGCGATCCGAATGCCATGAACGTGATGCCCGCCGAACTCAAGATTTCCGGGACCATGCGGGCATTCTCGCCAGCTGTCCAGTCGCTACTTGAATCACGCATCACTACTTTGGCCCAGACACATGCCCAATTGGTGGGAGCCGAGGTGCAGGTGAAGTGCTGGTGGAACGCGGCCCCGGTAGTCAATGACCTTGATGCGACGCAAGCAGCTTGTTGTGCGGCGTCTCGCGTCTCGGGCGCCGAGGCGGTCGATGGACAGATGACCCAGCTGACGGCGGGCGAGGATTTTTCATGGATGCTGCAAAAGCGGCCCGGTGCATTCATGTTTATCGGCAATGGCCGTCGCATCGGCGATGGTGGCGGGCATCTGCATATGCCTAACTACGATTTCAATGATGAAGCCTTGCCCTACGGTATTGCGTACTGGTTGTCAGTCGTCGATCAAGAGTTAGCGGGCACGTCTTAAGCGAAGTTTGACATCGAAAAGTTTACATAAGGGGAAAACTATGCTGTCGTCGATTCGGCCGTCCGTAGGGCGGTCCGTTCTCAAATTCCTGGTTGGCGCCGCGTCTCTGGCCGCCGCATCATCGGCGTGGGCGGCTTGGCCAGAAAAGCCAATCACACTCGTGGTTGGGTACGCGGCCGGTGGCAGTGTCGACGCTGTCGCACGCCTGGTTTCGGCCCCGTTGGCAGAGCGCTTGGGGCAGTCCATTGTGATCGAAAACGTGGGCGGTGCGGGTGGCTCTATCGGCGCGACGCGCGCTGCGCAGTCTGCACCAGATGGTTACACGTTCATGATTGGTTCCGGCAGCGAGGTGGCCATTGCTTGGGCCGTCAATCCTGCGTTGAAATACAACGGTCTGGTGGATCTGGCCCCTGTGGGCTTGATCTCGACCTCGCCTATGGTGCTGGTAGGCAATAGCAAGCTATCCGTCAATGACCTGAATGGCCTGCTCGCACTGGCGGGCACGAAAGCTGGCGGGTTGAGCCTCGCCACCTCGGGTGTTGGCACACCACAGCATCTACTGCTGGAATATGTCAACAAGAAAACCGGCGCGAATATTCTCCATGTGCCGTATCGCAGCGCTTCATCGATCTTGCAGGATGTCATCGGCGGTCGCGTCGACATGTCCATCCTTACGCTAAGCACGGCGTTGCCCTACATTTCGTCGGGCCAACTCAAGGCCTTTGCTGTCACCGGGCGCGAGCCTGCCGATGCGCTGCCAGGGGTTGCGCCATTGACGCAAAACGCCAAGTTGAAAGATGACGCCTTCGATTTGTGGTTCGGTATGTTGGCGCCCAAAGGGATGGACGAGTCCATTATCAAGAAAATGAATCAGGAACTGAACGCGGTTCTGCAAGATCCCAAAGTGATCGGAGATCTGAAAAAACAGGGAATGGCCGTGGCCCCAGACACGCCGGCTGAGTTCGGCGCATACATCAAGGCCGACTCGGCTAAGTATCAAAACATCATCAAAGACGCGGGGATCACGGTCAGCCAATAGGCTTACCCAGTGACTTCATATTGATGAGTCGTATCGTTTCAGACAGATTGAATCTCGCCAATACGGGTTGGGATTCAATTTTTTCGCTCAGTTCTCTGAAAATCCCCCCTTTGTGACACTCATGGATATCGGCCTATGACCAGTAATGCAACCGTCCTCCTGCTTGCGAAATCCAACGTGGAGCCCGCACTGAAAGCCGAAGACGTGCTGGTTGCCGTTCGCGAGGCTTTCACCCTGCACAGCCTGCGTGCCGGTCGTGTATTTCCGGTGGTTCGTGAAAAGCTGCATACCGGTGGAGTGTTTGGTATCAAGTCGGGAGACGTCGCTAGCCAGGATCTGCTCGGCTTTAAGGCGGCGGGATTTTGGCCCGGCAATCGAGAAAAGGGTGGTGAACCTCACCAGGCAACGATCGTACTGATAGATCCCTCCACCGGACGTCCGCTCTGTTTCATGGATGGAAACGCGGTCACCACAGCGCGCACTGGTGCTGCGGGCGGGCTGGGCCTCGCGCAACTGGCCCGGAAAAACAGCACTCGACTCTGTCTCTTCGGGTCGGGTGTGCAGGCGCGTGTGCAACTGCGCTATGCGTTACGTATCCTGCCGGCTCTGAGCGAGATACGCTACGTAAGCGCTTCAAATGAACCCGATGCGAATTTCGAGGCGGAGTTTTCCGGTAAGTGCCAGTTGTCATTGGCGCGGGACCGCGACGCTGCCGTGGCAGCGAGTGATGTGATCATCACGGCCACGCCGGGCGGGGGGCCATTGTTTAGCGCCGATGCGGTGCAGCCCGGTACGCACGTGACTTGCGTAGGCGCTGATACCGCCGGCAAGCGAGAGCTGCCCGCCGGGGTGCTTGACCGCGCTAGAATTGTCGCGGACGACGCAGCACAGGCCCGGTCCATTGGTGAGTGTCAGTGGGCGCCTGAACTGCCCGTTGTCGAGATGGGTGATCTATTCACCGGGCGCGCCACGTTCGAGCGGGGTATGCAAGATATCACCGTGTTTGATATGACGGGCCTTGCCCTACAAGACTTGACGGTCGGACGCTTTCTCTATGAGCAAGCTAAAGAAAAGAATGATGGCACGGTCGTTGCCTGGCCCTGGTAATATTTTTATTGTGTAAGAATCCTGATGACTATGACTCTCCCTACCTATGCCGATGTCGAAGCCGCGGCATCTAGAATCTCCGGCCACGCCCATCGCACGCCCGTCCTGACGTCCCGTACGCTGAATGCGCTGACCGGCGCCGAGATTTTTCTGAAATGTGAAAATTTTCAGCGTATGGGGGCATTCAAGTTTCGTGGCGCCTTCAACGCATTGGCAAAATTTTCTCCAGAACAAAAACGCGCCGGCGTCGTGGCGTTTTCGTCGGGTAATCATGCACAGGGGATCGCGCTGTCCGCACAGTTGCTGGGCATTCCCGCGACGATTGTGATGCCGCATGACGCACCCGCGGCCAAAGTCGCCGCCACCAAGGGGTACGGCGCCACTGTCGTGATCTACAACCGCTACGAAGACGACCGCGAAGCCATCGGCCGCCAGCTTGCACAAGAGCATGGCTATACGCTCATCCCGCCGTATGACCATCCGGACGTATTAGCCGGCCAAGGCACCGCTGCCAAGGAACTCTTGGAGGAAATTGGCGAACTGGACTACCTGTTCGTCCCCCTGGGCGGCGGTGGATTATTGTCGGGTACGGCACTTGCCACGCGGGCCCTCGCGCCGAATTGCACGCTGTATGGCGTTGAGCCCGAAGCGGGTAACGATGGGCAGCAGTCATTTCGCAGCGGCGGCATTGTCCATATCGATACACCGAAAACCATCGCAGATGGCGCACAAACCCAACATCTCGGGGAATACACATTCGGGATCATTAAGCGCGACGTGAATGACATACTAACTGTCGCTGACGCGCAATTGATCGAGGCGATGCGATTCTTGGCCACACGCATGAAGATCGTGACCGAACCCACGGGTTGCTTGGGCCTGGCTGCGGCGATTCAAATGAAGGACACCCTCCAAGGCAAACGGGTTGGCATTCTGATTAGTGGTGGCAACGTGGATATGGAGCGCTTTTGCTCGCTGATGTCCGGCAATGCGTCGGGCGCATAACCGTGGCACGGCTCATCCATTGAATTAAAAATAAAAGAAAAGGGTTTGGCTCGGTACTTTGCCGCTTACGGCTTAGGGTGCTTGAGCCAATACATATCATGCACGCTGTCTATGATCATCTTGTCGAGTTGCTCGAGAAACACTCGGCCGATTTTCGAATCATTGAGCATCCCGCGGAGGGTCGTTCGGACTTGGTCGCGGCGATTCGAGGCACCGACGCCGGCCAGGGGGCCAAAGCGATGCTCTGCAAGAGCAAGAGTGGGGACGGCGAATTGATTCTTGCCGTGTTACCCGGGATCAAGAAAGTCGACTTTAAAAAGGTTGCTGAGGCAGGCGGCTTGAAGAAAGTGACGCTTGCCTCGCCGCAGGAGGCAGAACAAGCCACCGGGTGTGTCATCGGATCCATACCGCCCTTTGTGTTTTCCAGTGCCATCAAGCTGGTCGTCGATCCGTCTCTGGTACAGACGTACGACGAGATTGCGTTCAACGCGGGCAGATTGGATCGATCGATTGTGTTGAGATCCACCGACTATGTGCGTATCGCAAACCCGGCCTTACGAGACATATGCGCTTAAATGCCGTCGAGGCCATTTCCCTGGATTTGGACGACACGTTATGGTCGTTTGCACAAGCAGTGGCAGGGGCCGAAGATGCCCTGCGCTCGTGGTTGATTGAGCACGCGCCCGGAACAGCCGGAGTCTTGGCCACGCGAGAGGCGCTCGGGCGGCTCAGAGTCCAGTTTGAAACCGTGCGCCCTGACTTGGCTGGCGATTATCGTCGTTTGAGATTGGGATCTATCCAGATGGCGCTGGAGCAGGCCGGAGAGGATGTCTCGCTTGTCGAGACGGCGTATGGGATCTTTTTCTCTGCCCGACAGAAAGTCGAGTTCTTCGAAGATGTTCTGCCGTCGCTAGAATGGTTGAGCACCCGATTTCCGCTTGTCGCCGTGACGAATGGGAATGCGGATCTTCAGCAGACTGGCGGCGCACATTTTTTTAAAGGCACGCTGCATGCAGCGACCGTGGGCGTGGCCAAGCCAGACGCGGCTATTTTTCATGCCGCGGCGCAAATGGTGGATGTAGTCCCCCGAAGCATGCTCCATGTCGGAGACGATTACGCGGCAGATGTGCTGGGTGCGATCGGTGCCGGTATGCAAGCAGCATGGCTGGTTCGTGACCCGTCTACAACGCAGGCCGTGACCCCGCGGATCCAGCGCGAGCCTCATCTCGTTATTCCGACGTTGACGAGGCTCTGTGAGATGCTGGGTCGAAACTAGGTGGTTGCCTGACGTGCAGCCATTCCTAGCCATTGCCCATAATTTCAATAGTTGGTACCGCAGCAAGCATACTTTCTTGCGCGGCGCATCCTGTATTCATATGCGCCACCAAATCCATGGTGGTGGACCGCCGTGTCAGCATCAGGCAAGTGACTTCTGCGGATTGCACTCGGCTTGCGTGCCAGCAATCCGGCGCCATACACAAACCTTGTCCGGGCCTCACCATAAACGCCGAGAGCGTGGTTAGATCCGGACTACCGTCAGCCGCGCTGCGGGCGACGATATGAACGATTGATCCGGTGAGCGGGACAATGGCTTGTTGGGTTCGTAGATGTTTCTCCAACTGGCTGACGTTGTCCGCGTTTCGATAGTTGACCCAAAGGATCTCGGGCTCGCCATCCTGCCCGGGATCGAAGACATGTTCGCGCCAAAAATCGGTAGCGGGATTGGTAAACGCGGGAATTGCCGCGTCCGTGGGGAAGGGCTTGCCCAACATCCAGCCGTAAGGGGCAAATGCTGCGGGAGTGATGGGTTGGGTAGGTAGGGTCGTAGGCATGGCTTGATAGGTACCTGTCTCAGAAACCAGAATATTGAGTATCGGCTTTACCCCGTACTCCGAGTGCCAAGCGGGCCGGTTGGCGGCGGAAGGCCGATTTCCTTTTCCCACGGAAGGTACGGCGGCATGGACTGCGCAATGGTGTCAACGAAAGCCCGGATGCGCGGTGACAGGTGACGATTGGGTAAGTAAACCAGTTGCACCGGTGTGCCAGGGGCGAGCCAATCCGACAGAACCAACTGCAAACGGCCATCCAGGATAGCGGGCGCGGCAATGAAGCTGGCCATTCGGGCGATGCCTGCCCCAGCGATCACCGCGTCCAGGATGGCTTCAGGATGATTCACGTTCAGCTTTCCGCTCGGTGTCAGTGCATAGCTCTCGTTGCCATGGGCGTAGCTCCACTCGTGATAGCGACCCGTCTGCCACTGTACGTAGGCCAGACAGTCGTGACGGTCCAGCTCGGCGGGTGTGGTTGGCGTGCCACGCGCGGCCAGATAGGCGGGACTGGCGCAGGTGACATACCGCAACTGCGTGAGCGTTTTGGCAATGACACGCGAATCCGCTGTGCGCCCGATGCGTATGGTTGCGTCCAGGCCTTCGTCGGCCAAGTTAGGGACGCGGTCGCTGAAGTCAGCGTCGATCGATAGGTGGGGGTACCTCTCGTTCAGTGATAGCAGCGCTGGCATGATGACTTTGCGACCCAAACCGACAGGGGCATGTACGCGAAGTTTACCCATTGGCGTGAGACGGGCGCCGGTTACTTCGGCCTCCGTCGCCTCGACGTCGTGCAGAATCTGGCGGCAGCGTCGCAGTAATAGTTCGCCGTCATCCGTCAACGACAAGCTTCGTGTAGTGCGATTCAGCAATTTGACGCCCAATCGGGCCTCGAGTTGAGAGACGCTTTTACTGACGGAGGCGATAGAGACACCCAGCCGATCCGCGGCACTTGTGAAGCTGCGACTCTCGGCCACGCGCACAAAGTTCAGTACATGTTTGAAGTGATCGATCAATACGTACATCGTGAAGAATTGGGTCTCTGGTTGCAACGGCTTTTTTAGCCTGAGGTTAAAAGTCATTTAGCCGCGGACAAGTTTATCCCTCAGGGGGATTTCCCTACACTCTTTTTAAATGTGAAGCCAGATTGGCGGCGCAAAAAAAAGGAGACGCAGGGTGGAGAATCAAGTCGCTACATCGGCGCCACTCGGACCGGAGCGTGAATATTTCGACGCGCTGGCTTCAGGCCGCATCCAGATACAGCGTTGTCGCGAATGTGCCCAAGGCGTGTTCTATCCACGCTGCGTATGCCCACATTGTGGTGCAGCAAAACTGGACTGGGTGGAGCCGTCTGGCCGGGCAGTCGTCTATGCCACCACCGTGGTGCATCGCAAAACCGAACAGGGAGGCGACTACAACGTTTGCCTGGTGGATCTGGAAGAGGGGGTGCGCATGATGGCGCAGGTCGTATCGGTGCCGCCCTCCCAAGTCCGCATTGGCATGCCTGTACGGGCCCGGATCGAAGGAGAGGGCGAGACGGCCCGGATTGTCTTTGATCCGCGGGAGGTGCAGACATGAATCTGCGCGATCTGAGAGGCAAGACCGCGGTGGTCGGTGTGGGACAGGCGGGTTTGGGCCAGGCTACTGGATACACCGAGCAGGAAATTCTGACTCAAGCAGCGTTGGCTGCCGTCGCCGACGCTGGATTGAGTCTGAGAGATATAGACGGCATTACAACGTGCAGTTCGTTGGCCACGATGTGGGCGATGCCGGTGATCGAGTATCTGGGTATACAGCCAACATTCGTAGAGAGCTCCATGATCGGGGGGGCCAGCTACGTGGCGCACCTGCTGCCGGCCATGCACGCGCTGATGTCGGGCCAATGCAAGTACGTGTTGGTGTGTTACGGCAGTACGCAGCGCACTACCACCTTCAACCGCGCCGAGTTGACCAAAACGCGACGGTTTCTCGATCCGCAGCCGTTCGAGACACCCTATGAGGCGCCCATGCCGGTGGCAGCCTATGCATTGGCAGCCAATCGGCACATGCATCAGTATGGCACCACGCGCAAGCAACTGGCCGAGGTGGCGGTGGCGGCACGCAAATGGGCTCAGCTGAATCCTGAAGCAGTGATGCGAGATCCGCTATCGCTGGATGACGTGTATGGTGCGCGACCACTATGTGACCCGTTCACGGTGCGCGATTGTTGCATGGTCAGTGATGGTGCCGGCGCATTTGTGTTGACTCGGGCCGATTTGGCGCGCGATCTGGCGCGCAAGCCGGTTTACGTGCTCGGTAACGCGACGGCGATCTGGAATCGTCAAGTTTCTTCTATGCACGATCTGACCGTAACCGCTGCGCTTGAATCCGGTCGTCGCTGTTACGAAATGGCTGGGGTAACGGCTCGCGATGTGGATGTAGCGATGCTATACGACGCCTTCACCATCAATACCATTCTGTTCCTCGAAGACTTGGGTTTTTGTCCGAAGGGTGAGGGAGGGCGATTTGTGGACGATGGCGCTATCGCGCCTGGCGGGCAGTTGGCTGTCAACACTAACGGCGGTGGCTTGTCCTGCGTACACCCGGGCATGTATGGCGTTTTCTTGATGATCGAGGCCGTGCGCCAATTGCGTGGAGATTGCGGTGAGCGACAAATTCGCGATGCCGGATTGGCGCTTGTACACGGAAATGGTGGCACCTTGTCGAGTCAATCCACAGCGATTTTAGGCGTCGAACAAGCGCTCTAGACACAAAACCAACAAAGGAGACAAATATGGGCAAGCCTATCCAAGGCACGCTGTGGGTCGTCGCGACCATTGGGGCTATTTTGACGACCGGGTCGGTGATGGCAAAGTGCCCGGGTGGCGTCCAGAAAATGGTCGTGCCTGCCGCGGCAGGCGGGACGACCGATCTGGTGGGGAGGTTGATTGCCACCAAATTGTCCGTTCGGTTGGACGAGCCAGTGGTTGTCGAGAACAAGGCTGGTGCGGGAGGAACGATTGGTGCCGCGCAGGTGGCCGCCGCCAAGCCGGACGGGTGCACCATGCTGATGGGCAATGTGGGTCCCAATGCGATCAATTATTCGTTGCACAAGAAACTGGCTTATGTGCCAGCAGATCTTATTCCGGTCACCGATGTGTTCGCTGTCCCAAATGTGTTGGTGGTCAATCCCGGTGTACCGGCGGCGTCGGTTGCGCAGCTAATCGAATTGGCACGCAGTCAACCTGGCCGGCTGGCGTTGGCTAACTCAGGCACGGGTCAATCCACGCATATGACCGCGGAGATGTTCCGCTTGCAAACTGGCGTTGACGTGATCCAGGTCCCCTATAAAGGAAATGCGCCGGCAGTCGCCGATCTGCTAGCAGGTCAAGTGCAGATGATGTTCGATAACGTGGCAGTGTCACTGCCGCATATCAAGGCAGGAAAATTGCGCGCCTTGGCGGTTAGCAGCGCGCAGCGCGTCGAGGCATTGCCAGACGTACCCACGCTCTCTGAGTCTGGACTGAAAGGTTTCGACGTTTCCGCATGGTTTGGCTTGTTCTATCCGGCGGGCACGGATGCCGGACAGGTGGAGAGCTTGCACCGAGACGTCGTGGCCATTCTGCAAGACCCGGTCGTGCGACGCCAAATAAGCAATTGGAGTGGCGTTCCCGGTGGACGTTCGCCTGCAGATTTCGGTCGATACGTCGAGAGTGAGATTGACAAGTGGCGAGAAGTGGTCCGGTCAGCGCATCTGGCGGCACAGTAAACAGAGTGTCGGGTCGCGGGGCTTCCCGCGCCCGTATTGCACGGGGTAATTCATGTTGAACAAAGTCGTATCGTCCCTACAAGATGCCGTTGCCGGTGTCGCGGACGGTTCCACGTTGCTGATTGGTGGTTTTGGTGCGTCGGGCGTGCCGACCGAGCTGTTGCAGGCGCTGCTGGAGACTGGGGCGCGCGAGCTGACGGTGGTGAATAACAACGCTGGCAATGGTGAAGCAGGGTTGAGTCAATTGATTCGGGCCGGAAGGGTACGCAGAATGGTGTGCTCGTTTGCACGCTCGTCTAATCCGCTCAAACCTAACGCCGCCGCATTTAGCGAATGGTACATGGCGGGAAAAATCGAACTGGAATTGGTCCCACAGGGGACGTTGGCTGAGAGGTTGCGTGCCGCCGGCGCCGGTATAGGGCCGTTTTTCACACCCACGGGATACGGCACGCGTTTGGCGCAGCACAAGGAGACTCGCGTCATTGGCGGCCGAGGCTACGTGTTGGAGCAACCGCTCGTGGGTGATGTGGCTTTCGTCAAGGCGCGGTATGGCGATAGCGCGGGCAACCTGACTTACCGATACGCCAGCCGAAATTTCGGACCCGTTATGTGTATGGCGGCCAAGATGACGGTCGTGCAGGTGGATAGTGTCGTGCCGCCGGGCGACATACATCCAGAGCACGTGATCACCCCAGGAATTTTTGTTCAACGCATTGTCGAGTGTCCCAATGCCAGTCAATAAATTATCGCGTGAGCGTATGGCCCAGATTATCGCCAACGATATCGAGCCGGGTTGCTACGTTAACTTGGGTATTGGTATGCCCACGCTAGTAGCCGATTTTCTGGATGCGGAGCGGGGAATCGTCCTGCACAGCGAGAACGGCATCTTGGGTATGAAAGGTCTGCCTCCCGGAGCGCTGGTCGACCCCGATTTACTCAACGCCACCAAAGAGCCTGTTGCGTTAGACGTTGGGGCATCGATCTGCGATCACGTCGTGTCGTTCTCCATGATGCGGGGTGGTCACATAGATCTGACCGTGCTGGGGGCATTTCAAGTATCGGCGCAGGGTGATCTGGCCAACTGGGACACGGGTGCTCCAGATTCGATCCCCGGCGTAGGTGGCGCCATGGATCTAGCTGCCGGGGCCCAACGAGTTTACGTGATGATGCAGCACGTGGATCGTGATGGGCAGCCGAAGATTGTGCCGGAATGCACATATCCCTTGACCGGCAAGGCGGTCGTGGATCGGGTCTACACCGATCTGGCGACGCTAGATGTGACTCCACAAGGGTTAAGCGTGATCGCGATGGTTAAAGGTGTGGATTTCGCGACGGTCCAGGCGTGCACGGCCGTGCCGTTGCAGCTGGCCGATACGTGGATAGAAATGGAACCCTGACGAAAAGGGCGGAAGCAGTCTCTGGAGGTATTAGATGAGTTGGGCGGCAGAACTAGACGAGCTGGAGCAGCGTAAACAATTTGCGCAGCGCATGGGCGGGCCTGAAAAGATAAAACGTCAGCACGATGGCGGTAAGTTGACGGTGCGCGAGCGCGTGTCACGGTTGGTCGACGAACAGTCGTTTGTGGAAGTCGGCGGGCTTGCCGGCAGCGGCGAGTACGACGAGAATGGGCGACTCAAGCATGTGGTGCCGTCGAATGTGGTGATGGGGCGTGCCACCCTTGGGGAAAAGCCTGTCGTGATCATCGGCGACGACTTCACCGTGCGCGGAGGCGCCAATGATGGGGCCGTTGGTGACAAGATGATCTTTGCCGAGCAGATGGCATTCGATCTGCGTATACCGCTTGTTCGCCTGATCGATGGTACTGGCGGAGGCGGCTCGGTTCGCAATATCGAGAACATGGGACACGCGCTGCTACCCAAGATGAAAATCTGGGCCTATGTCGCGCGCAACCTGAATCAGGTGCCCGTGGTGTCGTTGGCTTTGGGCTCAGTGGCCGGGCAGGGCGCGGCCCGAGTGGCTGGCAGCCATTACTCCGTCATGGTCAAGGATACGTCGCAGTTGTTTATTGCCGGCCCGCCCGTCGTTGCCAAAATCGGCCAAAATTTAAGCAAAAATGAACTGGGTGGCAGCGCTATACACGCCCGCAATGGCGTGGTCGACGACGAGGTAGCATCCGAGGAAGAGGCATTCGAGGCGGCGCGACGTTTCCTCAGTTATTTACCGCCATCGGTATACGAATTACCGCCGCGCGCGGAAACGCCGCGTGAGACCATCGACCAAGCGTGGTTGCGCGACGCGATTCCACGCGATACACGCAAGGTCTACAAGATACGGCCCATTGTCGACAGTTTGTTTGACCCGAACAGCGTGTTTGAGATAGGTCGTTACTGGGGCAAAGCTATCGTAGCCGGGCTGGCCAGGATCGATGGTTGGCCAGTGGTGTTCGCGGCCAGCAATCCCTATCACTACGGTGGGGGGTGGGATCGCCACACCGCGGAGAAATTTACGCGTCTGGTGGATATGGCGCAGGCATTCCATCTACCCGTCGTTAATCTGGTGGATATTGCAGGATTCCAGATTGGTCTTGAGGCAGAGAAAGACGCTGTCATGCGGGCCGGTGTGCGGGCGCTGACGGCGGTGGCCGAATCTACTGTGCCGTGGTTTTCCCTCATTATGCGACGAGCCTTTGGCGTGGCTGCGGGAGGGCATCAGAACTCGAGCCGCTTTAATTTCCGTTATGCGTGGCCATCAGCCCAGTGGGGTTCACTGCCGATCGAAGGAGGCCTGGACGTCGCCTATCGGTCAGAGATAGAGGCAGCAGTCGATCCGCAGGCCAAGCGCGCGGAAATCGAGGCGCGGGTGCGGGGCCTGACATCGCCATTTCGCAGCGCCGAGGCCTTCGTTATCGAAGACATCATCGATCCGGCCACGACACGGGCACGTCTGGTTGAATTCGCCAATCTGGCGGCGCCGCTGCGTGAGCCCGGTCGCGCACCTAATGGCTATCGGCCATAGTGCCCGGGGGCAATGATGAAAAAAATCTTGATCGCCAACCGAGCCGCTGCCGCCGCCCGCATTCTGCGCGCTGTGCGTGAGATGGGCCTGAAATCTGTGGTCGTGTATTCCGAAGCGGATCGTGACCTGCCGTATGTAGCGCAAGCGGATGAAAGCATATGCATTGGTCCTGCTCCGGCGCGGGACAGCTACCTGAATCAGGCCTTGCTGCTGGATGTGATGGCACGCTGCAGGGCAGACGCGGTACATCCGGGATACGGGTTCCTGTCAGAGAACGCAGGGTTTGCTCGGCAAGTGCAGGCAGCCGGCCATTGCTTCATTGGTCCGTCGCCCAAGTGGATCGAAGCGCTCGGCAACAAGGCGGCAGCAAGGACGTTGATGCAGGCGCACGGATTGGCGATGGGCGGCAGCACGGGTGTGTTGCCGCGCGATGATGTTACCGCGGTGACGCGAGCGGCACGAGAGTTGGGGTATCCGGTTTTGATCAAGCCAGCCGGAGGCGGCGGAGGAATCGGCATGGTTCCGGTCGAGAATGAACAGAGTCTGCCGGCATCGTGGGAGCGTGCCAGCGGCATAGCGGAAAAGGCCTTTGGTGACTCTGCTTTGTATATGGAGCGCTTTGTGCGGGAGCCCCGGCATATCGAGTTTCAGTTTCTGGCGGATCGTCATGGAGAAGTCATCTCGTTGTTCGAGCGCGATTGTTCAACGCAGCGTCGCTACCAGAAGGTCATTGAGGAGGCACCCGCCGCGGCCATCGATCCGCAGGTGGTCGAGGAAATGGCCGAACAATTACGCCAAGTGCTGATCAAGATCGGCTATGACGTCATTGGCACGGTAGAGATGCTGTATACGCCGGAATCGGGCTTTTCGTTTCTGGAAGTGAACACCCGACTTCAGGTCGAGCATGCCGTAACCGAGGCCATCACTGGTGTCGATATTGTGCAAGCACAGATCAGCCTGGCAGCGGGGGAACGATTATCGAATGTGCTGACACAAACGCCGAAGCGTAATGGACACGCCATCGAAGCACGTATCTATGCCGAGGATCCTGTTCGCTGTCTACCGTCACCTGGTCTGCTGCGGGTGTTTCAGTTGCCGCAGTCGAGCATCGGCTTGCGCATTGAGACGGGGTATGCCGAAGGGAATCGCGTGTCGAGCCACTACGACCCCATGGTTGCCAAATTGATTACGAACGCAAACAGTCGCGATGACGCAATCTTGTCCATGATCAATGCCCTGGAAGCAACGCAAGTAGAAGGGATCAAGACGAACATCCCGACGATTCTTAAAGCGTTGCGGTCAGATCGTTTTCAGGCAGGCACCATGGCGGTGGATGGATTGCAGGCGCTGATTGCCGCATAGATTAACGACGGAGGATGTATGAAGAAAATAGTTTCGAATGTGGCAGGTCGTCTGGCAGCTTGCCACGTTGTATCGGGAGCGCAGGTGCAACTGGGAGATGAGCTGTTCATCGTGGAATCTATGAAGATGGAGATTCCTGTAGAAAGCGAGTTCGCGGGAACAGTCGTCGATGTGTTGGTGAGTGTGGGCGACGAGATTGAGGAAGGGCAGGAGCTGGCCTTGCTGGAGTGAAGCACAGGGCTTTTGTAGACAAAGACAAAACACGGAGACAACATGGAAAAGCAACTAAGGAAAATGATGGGCTTCAGGCGCGGCCCGGAATTGGTCAAAGCATGGATGATTTACCTGGGCGTCGCTGCTGGAC
The DNA here is from genome assembly GCF_054779135.1 of Bordetella tumulicola. Lineage (NCBI taxonomy): Bacteria > Pseudomonadati > Pseudomonadota > Betaproteobacteria > Burkholderiales > Alcaligenaceae > Bordetella > Bordetella tumulicola. The sequence goes on from NZ_BAAGYU010000010.1 coordinate 577,583, forward strand.
TGATGGTCGGTGCACCGGCACAGGCCGATGGCGTACAGGACTACCCCAAGCAGCCGATTACCGTCATTGTGCCGTTTTCGGCGGGTGGAACGACGGACATTCTGGCGCGTTCTATCGGTCAGAAATTGGGTGAACGCTGGGGCGTCTCGGTGGTAGTGGAGAACAAGACTGGCGCGGGCGGCAATATCGGCAGCGCGCAAGTAGCCCGGGCGAAACCAGATGGCTATACGTTGGTATTGGGAACGATAGGCACGCACGCCATTAATCCCAGTTTGTACAAAAACATGCCGTATGACGCGATCAAGGATTTCAGTCCCATCACGCGAGCGGCCATGGTGCCGAATGCACTCGTGGTACGCGAAGATGCACCCTTTAACACAGTCGAAGAAATGATCGCGTACGGTAAGGCCAATCCTGGCAAGCTGACGTTTGGCTCGTCTGGCCATGGCAGTACGCTGCATATGTCGGGCGAGACGTTCAAGATGATGACCGGGGTCGACATGGTGCATGTGCCCTACAAGGGCAGTTCGCCTGCTGTGGCCGATTTACTCGGCGGGCAGATTACGATGATTTTCGATAATTTGCCATCGGCACTTCCGCATATCAAGAGCGGCAAGCTGAAAGCCCTGGCGGTGACTTCAGCCGAGCGAAGCGCCCAATTACCTGATGTCCCCACTATGGCAGGGGCTGGCGTGCCGGGTTATGAGGTGGTGTCGTGGTTTGGTCTGTGGGCACCCGCTGGCACACCGCCGCAGATCGTGGCGAAGATCAATAAAGAAGTCGTTGACATCATTCGCACGCCGGAAATGCAGAAGCAGATACTCGGGTTAGGAGCGATACCGCACCCCGAGTCGCCGGCCGAGTTCGCTGCCTTTGTCGACAGTGAAGGGAAAAAATGGGCCGAGGTCGTGCGCGGCGCCAAACTCACGATTCAGTAGGCGCTGCGTGCGCAATGGACAGAGGCGCGGTTGCCGCGCCCAAGGAGGTAGAGTATGGAACGCATGATGGAAGGCAAGGTGGTGGTGGTAACGGGGGCGGGAGGTGGCATCGGGCGCGAGACTGCGCTCCAATTGGCCGCTGAAGGCGCCAAGGTTGTGGTCAATGACATTGGTGTGGCGCTCAATGGCGACAACCTGTCAGCGAGCGAGGCACCCGTGCCTCCCGCTGAGGCGGTCGTTGCGGAAATTCGTGCGGCCGGTGGCGAAGCCGTAGCCAGCATGGACTCGGTTGCTGGGCGGGCATCCGCAGAGGCGATCATTCAGTGCGCGATAGATACCTTTGGCCGTATCGATGGTGTGGTCAATAACGCTGGAAATCTACGCGATCGTTCGTTTCACAAAATGAGCGAAGACGAATGGCGCTCTGTCATTGCCGTTCATCTGGATGGCACGTTCTTTGTCAGCCGCGCCGCTGCCACCTATTTCCGAAATCAGGAAAGCGGCGCGATGGTGCATATGACGTCCACCTCAGGCTTGATCGGCAACTATGGGCAGGCCAACTACGGTGCGGCAAAACTAGGCATCGTGGCGCTATCAAAAATGATCGCGCTGGATATGGGGCGTTACAACGTGCGCTCCAATTGCATTGCTCCTTCGGCCTGGAGTCGTATGACCAGTTCGATTCCTACCGACACACCGCAGCAACGTGATCGGGTCGAAAAACTCAAAAAAATGGAAGCCGGAAAAATTGCACCGATGGCGGTTTACTTGCTGACGGATGAGGCAAGAGAAGTGACGGGTCAGATCTTCGCGGTGCGCGCCAATGAAATCATGCTGATGAGTCAGCCACGCCCCTTGCGCTCAGTTCATTTCAGCGAAGGCTGGACACCGCGGCGAATTGCAGAGGTGGCCATTCCCGCCATGCAGAAGCATTTTTATCCACTGGAGCGTTCACCAGATGTCATGAGCTGGGACCCGATTTGAGGGATGGCATGCTTCATCTCGGGAGACATCAATGCGCTTGAGTTATGAACAATTACTTAATCACGATTTGCCCCCGGTCGTGCACCGCTATACAGAGCGCGACACGATGCTGTATGCCCTGTCGCTAGGGCTGGGCCAGGATCCGTTGGACGAGTATGACTTGTCGTTCGTCGACAGCCAGTACGGCCCGCGAGTCATGCCTGCCATGGCGGTGATTCTCGGTTATCCGGGGTTTTGGCTCAAGGCGCCCGAGATCGCTGCCGATGTCGTTCGTTTGTTGCACGGGGAGCAGGGCGTGGAGGTGTTCCATGAAATCCCTGCTGCCGGGGAGTTGATCGGCAAAACGCGTGTGCTGGAGGCGGTGGACAAAGGCGACAAAGGTCTGTTGCTGTACACCGAAAAACAGCTGACCGACGCGACAACAGGCGTGCTTTTGGCCCGGACATTCGCCACTCATGTACTACGTGGTGATGGCGGGATGTCAGGGGCTCCCACGAAGGCCCGTGCCGCACATGTGATGCCCACATCTGCGCCCGACCACGTGGTATCGATGCAGACAAGGCCCGAACAGGCCTTGCTCTATCGTTTGAATGGTGACTACAACCCGCTGCACAGCGATCCCGCCATCGCAAGAGCGGCAGGCTACGAACGTCCTATTTTGCACGGTTTGTGTACCTTTGGCATGGTGGCTCATGCTGTAACTCGATCACGTGTGCCGGTTGGACGTCGAGTGCGGTCGCTGTCGTTGCGCTTTTCCGGGCCGGTTTATCCCGGTGAAACTCTCGAAGTCCAGACCTGGCTTGACGGCTCATTTCGGGCTCGTGTTGTGGAGCGTGATGCGTTGGTCGTTGATAATGGTTTGTTAGTGGCGAGTTGAGCACACTAAACCCCAGGGCAAGTAGCCCCAGCCTTCAAAGCATCCAACTGCTGATCGCTCATCTCCAGGGCCACCGATGCCATGGCACAAGTCACAGCCAAGGCATTACGCATTTCGCTTTCCTTAATGATGTCTGGTATATCGCCGCGCGACAGGATGTGGCGCACTCGCGATTCGGGCTTGTTAAAGCCCGCCACCAAACGAAGCGCGGGGATGCCGTGCTTCGCGAAATTGGCGTGGTCCGAGTTGGGCATGAAGGGCAACCAGTGTGATAACGGAACGCCTGCCTTCTGGGCGGCGCTATCGACGATGTCCGCTAGCGCCGGATATTCACTGATCAAAGCGCACAACGTGTCATCTCCGGCCACCGTGTCCAGGTTGATCAGTTGCGCGGCAAACCTCGCCGTTCAGGGTGGGGTCAAGAGCGCGGACGGTAAATCCGTCCGGTTTTTGGTGCATTTAGTGAGGCGTCTGTTGCGGCTCAATGTACTGGCGGAGAATGGCAATAGATGCACCGCCGCAGCTACCGGCGAAGTAGGATGGCAACCTTCGGTGGGTAGTTCACCAAAAGGTGAACGTGGTCCTCCTTGCCGTCGAACTCCACCCGTTCCGCTTATTGAACGATGCAACGCTTAAAAGCCTACCAATTCGAACTGATGCCAAATGGCCGGCAAGCGCGTGATATGCGCCGCTTCGCGGGGTCATGCCGGTTCGTCTACAACAAGGCGTTGGCGATGCAAACAGAGAATCACGAAGCAGGAAAAAAATTCATCGGTTACGTCGCCATGGCGAAGCACTTGACCGAGTGGCGCAATGGTGTGCAAACGCCGTGGCTGAAAGACGCGCCCTGCCACCCATTGCAACACGCCTTGAAGGATCTGGAAAAGGCCTACAAAAACTTCTTCGCCAAGCGCGCCGACTTTCCGAAATACAAACGCAAAGGCAGCGGTGGTAGTTTCCGCTATCCTGACCCGAAGCAGATCAAACTTGACGAAGCAAACGACCGCCTCTTCCTGCCAAAACTCGGTTGGCTGCGCTACCGTAACAGCCGCGACCTGTCGGGCGAGATCCGCAACGTCACCGTGAGCCAGTCGGGCGGCAAGTGGTTCGCGTCGATTCAGACGCAACGCGAAGTCGAACAGCCGCTGCCCAGTGCAACGAGCGCTATCGGCATTGATGTGGGGGTGGTTCGGTTCGCCACCCTGAGCGATGGCAGTTTTATCGCACCGCTTAATAGTTTCAAGACACATCAACAACGCCTGGCTCGTTATCAACGCCGCATGAGCCGCAAGGTCAAATTCAGCAACAATTGGAAGAAGGCGAAAGCCCGCGTCCAGAAGATTCACGCCGACATCGCCAATACTCGAAAAGACTTCCTGCACAAAACCACCACAGCGATCAGCCAAAACCACGCGCTCGTATGTATTGAGGATTTGCAGGTACGCAATATGTCCAGGTCTTCCAAGGGCAACCGCGAACGGCACGGCATGAGGGTGAAACAGAAATCGGGCCTGAACCGCGCCATTCTCGATCAGGGCTGGGGGGAGTTCAGGCGGCAACTGGATTACAAGGTCGCGTGGAACGGTGGCATGCTGCTGGCCGTGCCACCGCACAACACCAGTCGCACTTGTCCGTGCTGCGGTCACGTATCAAAAGGCAATCGGCAGACTCAGGCGAAATTCTTGTGTGTCGATTGCGGCTACGAAAATCACGCCGATGTGGTCGGTGCGATCAATGTTTTAGCGCGAGGGCATCGCGTCTTAGCCTGTGGAGAGCCGGTGCAGTCAGGCCGCTCTGTGAAGCAGGAACCCGCCGAAGCGACTAGGCAAATCACCGCGTAGCGCCGTAGGGATCCCCTTTCTTCAGGGAGGGGAGGATGTCAAGTTGAGTTTCAATGCACTACGCTCCGGTTGCGACATGTCCGCGAGATAGCGTGCCGAGCCAGCCAATGCCCATTCTTCTGCCGTGAAAAAGCATATTCTCAGTCCCGGGGTGTCAGGCCCTAATCTCGATGCCAAGATACGGGCCGCCGCGAGTGCTACGGAAACACCCGTTGCGTTGTCCAGCGCGCTCTGACCTAGATTGTGGCCATCCATATGTGCGCTGATCACGATGCGGCTGTCGCGGCCACCGGGCAGATCCAGCATGCCGACGTTGGCCATCGAGTCGCGTAGTTCTTCGCCTTGAATATTCAGACGCACGCGTGCGTTGCGTTGCGCGCTCAACGCCACTGCACCTTCGTAATCGATATAAGCCGCCGGAATGCCGGCGCCATCGTGTGGGCGCCCCGATGAGCCGGACAAAGGACCTGCGTTAGGCACGGGGTTGGCGATAAGGAATGCTATTGAGTCTTGCGCCAGCGCCATGTCGTATTTGCGGCGGCGGTGCACGTGATCTGGCGCAAACGGATATTCATGCCTCACCAGCACGACCTTGCCACGCACGGCATCGCCGGCGCGTTCAAAGTCTGCCGGACGGCCCGCGCCCAGATCGATAATCGTGCTTTCCAATCCGGTGGGCTCGGTCGATGCCGAACGCAGCAGCGGCATACAGTCCAAATGCAAAGGTGTCTCGCCCAGCAAAATCACGTTGCTGGACAAACGGCGCCAGCCATCGTAGGGCACTGACAGTAGTCGAATATCGGGTCCGATGTCGCGTAGGCGGCTCAAGGCCCAATCCATCGCTGCTTTATCTTGGCCGGTGCCGGATAAGCGCCCACCAAAACCGCATCGTTCATCCATTGCTCCGAGAAACCTCGGCATTCATGCCCGGGAGGAAAGGGGCACAGCCGTCAGGCTGCAGGATTGGTCTTATTTGATTTGTTGTTTGGATGAATACCCAGTGATTTGGTTTGACGCGGATAGTATCTTGGACATGCAAACCAAACGTGCCGCCGGGCTGGCGGTGTTAGCCCATGGAGAAACGGTAAGACCTGAGTGCATGAGTGTCGATGCGCAACGGCTCGGTTCGGTGAAGTGGGAATCCCTTTCCCTTTAGGGAAGGGAGCAGTCAATTGAAAGTGATGCCGCCGCGTTGCACGACATCAGCCCAGCGCGCAAAGTCTTGCGTCAGCAGCGCTTGCAGTGCATCAGCGCTGGTGTCGGGCGGTAGGTTCATGCCCACGCTAGCCAACCGTTGCTTGACTGACTCGGACTGCATCACCTTGGTCAGTGCGTCGGATAGCTTTTTCTGCCCATCTTTGGGCGTGCTGGCTGGCGCCACCAGACCCGACCAGCTTTGTATCGTCATGCCGTCGTATCCCAGTTCCTGAAAGGTCGGCACATCAGGTGTATTTGCCTGGCGTGTGGGAGAGGACACGGCAATGGGTTTGATCTTGTCGCGAGACATTGCGAGTGCCTTTCAATGGTTCAAAACCTGGAAGTAGAAAATCGACAGTGGCGAACGTTGTATTGAACATCCCGATTGTTCTGGCAAGTCATTCCACGCTCAAGGTATATCTCTTGCGCCGTGTGCTGTTTCAGAAAGATTTAGCTTCGATGCCTGTGAATGTCGGTATACGTTGTTTCTTTTAAGTTATTGATTTAAATTGAATTTCTATGATTTTGAGTGGATGCCCCCATTTCAACCCTGTAATCGGCGAAAGCGACTGAAACAGCTTATACACCCGGTATCTCTGTCTGCAAGACAGACACAGGCTACGGGTGCTACCTTGTTCTCCAAGGCGAGTGGATTGTTCACTCGACACGTGTGTGTGGCTGCACTGCAGGGGCAGCCCGCTACAGGAGAATAATGATGAGCATCACCAAACGACTTACTCAAGCTGCTTTTGCAAGTGTTCTGGCACTAGGGATCAGCACAACCGCGCTGGCCGACGACCAAACGCGTAATACGATCATTGGCGCTGGCCTGGGCGGCGTGGCGGGCGCTTTGCTTTCAGAAGGGGATCCTTTACTTACGCTGGGCGGCGCGGCCGCGGGTGGGGTGCTGGGCAACGTCCTGACCGATGACGATGACCGAGGTCATCGCCACTGGCGCGGCCGCGACCGGGGCCACGATAACTACCGGCGCGCGAACTATCGCGGGCACGACAAGCACTGGGGCAAGAAGCACAGGAAGCACCGCCATCGCGATTAAGGTCGGCATCTAATCAGGTTACTGCGTAGTAACATACGTAGTAACCTGCATACGCTTGGATTCAGGATCCGGTCTGGCGATCAGAAATAATGGATCTTTCTTGTTGCCGGGGGGCGCCCCATGGGTTGTATGTCGATTCGATTCTTGTCTGTTCCGTATTTGTTGCCCGCTGCTCGCGCCGGCTTGTTGTCCTCGTTAGTGATGTTGGCCGCTTGTGCGCCCACGCCGACCATTGATGAGCGTGATTCTTTTACGCAACAAGGGGCCACGTATTCGCGTAGCTTTCCTGGCTCTAGCCAAGCTGCCTGCGAAGCCGGACGGCGTTCGCTGCTGGGGCAGGGCTATGTCATCGACAAAGTCGAGCCTAACCGGGTCAGCGGACACAAGAACTATCAGGACAAGGAAAACGACAACCAGCACGCGCAGATTCTGTTCAATGTGGATTGCACGCCCAGTGGCGATGGCAACACCATTGTTTATGTCAGCGCGCTGCGCGACCTGTATACGATGAAGAAATCCAGCAATTCGGCCAGTGTAGGCTTGAGTGTGCTGGGCGCGGTCTCTATGCCCGTGGGGTCCAGCGACGATTCGCTCGTCAAGACGTCCAGTGAAACGATATCGCGCAGTGAGTTCTACGACGGGTTCTTCAAACAATTACAACAGAACCTGTCGTCGGCAAATGCGGCCATCAATGCTGGCACGACGCCCGCGAAACCCGCTGCAACGAATACCGGCGGTGGCAAGGCCCCGGTGCAAACGCAACCTGCAGGGGCGAACAGCAGTCCCAATGCACAGCAAACGCCGCCCCCAGCGACCAATAGCACTAACACCCATAACGGCAGTGACAGTGCACTGCCGGCACAGCCGGCGGATACCCATCCCACTGATGGTGGCGACAGCGCCGGCCAAGCGCCCGCCGTGACGCCTAATTAACGACTTCTGCTATGCAAATACTTTCCGCTGGTGATCAGGTGGATCATTTACGGACCGTGCCGCACGGTTCCGACAAAATTCAGCCAATGCGAAAGCAGGGATGAGCTACGTTCTGGCAGTCGATCTGGGTGGTACGCGGTTTCGGGCTGCGTTGGTCGATATCTCGGGGAACATCGTTCAGTCCGGTTTCATCGATAGCCCGAGAGGGGCAGCAGGCCAGCCAGGGTGGGATGAAATTGATGCGGACGATTGGTGGCGCGGCCTGCAATCGCTGGCCGACGCGCTGGCGATTAAAGCCGGTCCTGCCTTTGACGCGGTAGAGGCCATTGCCATCTGTGGCGTGACGCGTACGCAGGTATTTGTCGATGAGCACGGTGTTGCCATTCGGCCGGCCATCACCTGGCGGGATGCGCGTACGGCAGCCGACATGGCCGAATGGCTGGCTCCGATGCCGACGTCTCATCCCGAACTCAAGCAGATCAACGCCTTTCATCCGTGGGCTCGTATCGCCTGGCTGTTGCGGGCCGAGCCCCAGCACGCCGCACGCGTGCGCGCCGTGCTGGAGCCCAAGGATTATTTGAATTTTCGCCTGACAGGCCGAGCGACCAGCGATACGGTATCGATGGCGCGGTTGGCCGCGGCTGCCGTTGCACAGGCCGATGGCCCGGATCTGCTGACGGCGATGGGTGCCGATCCGGCTTGGGTTCCGCAGTTGCTTGGACCTCTGGATGTTGTCGGGCCGGTGCAGGCTGGCTTGCCGGGTTCGCTGGCCCGGTTGGCCGGACGTCCCGTCGTGGCTTGCTCCAACGATACTTGGGCCGCGGTGGCAGGGCTGGGCGCATTGCGACCGGGTTACGCGTACAACATCTCGGGTACGACCGAGGTCTTTGGTGCGGTGGGCGTCGAGCCGGTGCAGGCGCAGGGTCTGATGACCGTGGATTGGGGCCATGGCCACTACCAGATTGGCGGGCCGGGGCAGAACGGCGCCGATACGGTGGCCTGGTTATTACCTTTGCTGGGTAGGTTAGGGGATGAAGGCATGGCCGGTGTTGGGCAGGCGATGAACGCGTTGCTCAGTGCACCACGTGATTCTCAGCCGGCGCTTTTCCTGCCCTATCTGCAGGGTGAGCGCGTGCCGTATTGGGATCCGAACCTGCGCGGTGCATTCCTGGGGCTGAACCGGCGGCACGGGCCGGGCGATTTGGCCTGGGCGCTGCTCGAAGGCGTCGCCTTTCTGAACCGTGTCGTGTTGGAGCACGCCGAGGCTGCGCTCGGTGCCCCAGTAAAAGAAATCCGTTTTGGCGGCGGCGCTGCATCCAATCCGCAGTGGTGTCAGATTAAAGCTGATATCTGCGAACGTCCCGTCGTGGTCGGACAGGCAGAACAGCCGGGTGTGCAGGGTGCAGCCATTGCGGCTTGGACTAGCCTGGGACGGTATGGCAATTTTGCTGCGGCGCAAGATGCGCTGCTAAGGGTGGCGCGACGCTACGAACCTCAGCCATCGCGTGTGTCGTTCTACCGACAGCTTTATGCGCAGTTCCGCGCTGCCGAAACCGCGCTGGCGCCCATCTCTCACGCTCTGGCAGATGTCAGATTACCGATGCGAGACGGCGACGCGGTATAAACTACGACGCCATTAGTGTCGGGCTGCGGCTCGACAGCGGATACTCGTGATCAGTATCCGCCCCGTCATTAAACGCAGCAGAGGTTGAATTGATGCGCGGCATCCTGGAAAAGTACGGTACAGCCATCGCGGGGCTAGCCCTGGTGTGCTTTTTCGCGTTGGCCGCCCCGAACTTCGCGTCGTCTAATAACTTATTGAACATTGCCAAGGAAACCAGTTTCCTGGCCATCATTGCTATTGGCTTTACGCTGGCGCTGGTTACGGCGGAGCTGGACTTGTCGGTCGCTGACGTCGCCAGCCTTGCCGCGGTCGTCACGGGCGCGCTGGTGCACACCGGTCAACCCGTGTTGTTGGCCATTGCGTCAGGTCTGGGCGTGGGGTTGCTCTGCGGCCTGGTCAACGGCATTGCCGTCACGCGTTTGCGCGTTCCCTCGCTGATCGCCACCCTGGGGATGGCTGCCATGGCTCGCGGTTTTGCCTTTATGCTGACCGATGGTGTGTCGTACGTAGGCCGGTGGCCCGCTGCTTTTACGGATTTGGCCCGCGGCAAGCCTCTGGGCTTTCCTATTCTGATTTTATGGATGCTGGGCGTCGTGTTGTTGGCCTTATTTCTCGTCAAATGGACCCGTACGGGCGCCCGGATGACGGCGACCGGCGAAGCCGGCGAGTCCGCGCGTCTGGCCGGCATTAACATCCGCGCCATGAAGAGCGTGGGCCTGATGCTTTCGGGCCTGTGCGCCGGACTGGCCGCTGTGTTGCTGACGTCGAGTTTGTCATCTGCCGCACCCAACATGGCGGCGGACTACTTTCTGTATGCCATCGCCGCCGTGCTGCTGGGCATGACTATGTTCAATCCTGGTCACGCCAACATTCCCGGTACGCTGGTTGCTGCGCTCATTCTGAAGGTACTCGGTAACGGTCTGGTCCTGATGGGCGCTCCATACTACATACAAGATATTGTTCTAGGGTTCATCATCATCGCCTCTGTCGCGGTGTCATCGGCCGTACTGAAGAAAGCGGCCTTTAAGTTCTGATTGAAAGGGGAGATCAGCATGACCAAATTCATGAAGCGCACGCTGTTGCTGAGCGCATTTGCCGTCCAAGCCCTGGCCGCGAGCGCCGCGTATGCCTTCGACGTAGGTGTTGTCGCGTTCCAGATGTCATCTGAGACGCATGCCCGCGTCGCCAATGCCGCCGCCGAGGCTGCCCGTGGCAAGGGTTGGACCGTCACCCAACTGAACGCGGAAGGCTCACTGCCCAAGTTGGCCGAGCAGCTTGATACGCTCGTCAACAAGCAGGTCGACGCCATCATCATCGCTATGGGCAAACCGGTGGAGACCGATGCCCAACTGCAGAGCGCCAAGGAAAAGGGCATTCCCGTCGTCGGCGTCATGTCGGGGGCGAGCCCGCATATGCTGTTCGATATCGAGGTCAACGAATACGCGACCGGCGCGCAATCTGTCCTGTATCTATTGGGCAAGTTGGGCTACCAGGGCAACATCTTGTCGGCCCGCTTCGATGGTAATTCCGGCACGCGTATTCGCGGCAAGATGCTCGATGCTGTACTGTCCGAGAACACCGCGGTCAAAGACCTGGCCAAGTTCAGCATGGCCCGTACCCAAAGCTGGCGCGACGATGTTCGCAACGGCATGCAGGCATTGTTCCTGCGACATCAGGGGCAGTTTCAAGGCGTTTGGGCATCTTTTGACGGTCAGGCCTACGTCATCGACGATCTGCTCCAGGCCCAGGGCATGAAAAAGGGCGAAATCACGTTGGTCTCCGTGGATGGCGCCGCAGAGACCTATCGCCGGATCGCCGATCCTGACAGCCTGATCACTGCCACCATGATGATTCCGTTCGAGCAAATGGGCACCAACGCCATCGATGCCATCGACCGCATCGTGGTCAAGAAGGAACCCAAGGCCAACATTACCGAAGGCCCCTATCTGTTCATGGACTCGGTGCTCGTCGATGCCAGCAACGTCCAGAAGTTCCTGCAATCCAAGTAAGAGTCGATGCCTATGTCCATCGCGTTGTCGCTACGCCAGATCAAGAAATCTTACGGTGCCGTCGAGGCCCTGAAAGGCGTCGATCTGGACGTGCCCGAAGGCAAGGTCATGGCCATCTGTGGCGACAATGGCGCGGGCAAGTCCACGCTGATTCGCATCATTTCGGGGGCACAAGAACCCAGTGGCGGCGAATTCAGCCTGAATGGCAAGAATGTGGTGTTTGCCTCACCGCATGACGCGCTGGTGCAGGGCATCGCTACCATCTACCAGGACTTGGCGCTTGCCCCACGACTATCCATCTGGGAAAACATCTTCATGGGCGCCGAGCTCGTGCGTCGGGTCGGGCCATTCAGTGTTTTGGACAAACGTCGCATGGCCACGGACGCGCGCGCGTATTTGCAGCGCTTGTCAGTACCCATCGAAGACATGGAACGCCCGGTCGAACGCATGTCCGGCGGCCAGCGCCAGGCCGTTGCGATCGCGCGTGCGCTGCGTTGGGATGCCCGCGTTGTCATCATGGACGAGCCCACCGCCGCGTTAGGCGTCAAGGAAACCGCGTTGGTCCTGAACCTCGTGCGCAAGCTGCGCGAAGAGGGGCGTACCGTGATCCTGATCACTCACAACATGGCGGATGTGGTCGCCTTGGCCGATCGCGTCGCGATTTTGAAGAACGGCGTCAAAGTCATCGAGCGCGACGTTGCTGGTCTGGATGCCGACGGGCTCGGGCATATGGTGATGACGGGCAACGCATGATCGATGGTACATATTTCGTAACAAAAACGACAAGTTGAGGCCGGTATACCAGGGCGACTCGGGCGAAAATCGCGCTATGACAACTGGGCAAACATCGCTGATACGTCGTGGTGCGCGACGAGCCTTGGCGGCTTCGGGTATTGTTGCGGCGCTTTTGTATGGCTGGTGGCAGGCCATTGACGCGGCGCGCACCCCCAATCTGCCCGAGGTAAAGTTAGGCGCGCCGATGACTCTGGGCCGTGTTGCGTTGACACCGTTGTCGCTGCAAGTACGTGAGTCCTCTGGTGATGGGCCGCCTTCCTTCGTGTTGTCCGCAACACTCGAGAACGTTACCGGCGAGACGCAGGTTGCGTCGTTCGGTTCTCCTTTTCGATTGATCACGGTGAAGGCGGATAACGTCGAATTTGGCAATCCGAAGATCACGTTGCTGCGTGATCGGCAGGATCTGTTTCAACTCCAGCCCAGAATGCCGGAAGCGGTAGAAATCGCTTGGCAACTCCCTAAAGAATGGCGGTCCGGTGAGTCTTTGTCCCTGACGTTTTTTCGCCAGCAATTCAAGCTCGAGGATAATCTTTACGGTCGTTCCAGTTGGCTAGGCTATTCGCCTGTCGCACGCATCGCTGTGACACCGGAGACCGCGCCATGAGCCGCCTGCGATACATCATCCCGGTGCTGCTGGGGGCTTGCATCCTGGCTGCCATGATGATGACGACACCCGATTTCAATAGCGTTTTTAGACCGTTTCGAACGGAAGCCCGAGATGGATCACCAGACGAGACCCTGGCACAAGGGCGATTGTTCAGCGCGCGTTTTACCGACTGGAAAACCGCGGACAAACTGGCATTTGAGCGTTACGGCAAGGCCATCACAAGGGATACGCAAGGTGTTTTTCTGGTCGTCGATTTCGAGCTCTTGAATGTACGAGAGTCGGTACGGTTGACCGCCACATGGCTGGGTCGAAGCGGCCGCGAGTATGTGCAAACGACACGCGCCGAAGGCACGCCGTTGACGCTGGATGTTCGTCAGTTTCATCCCGGGATAGCCAACAAGGGGCGCGCTTACTTTGAACTGCCGCCTGACGAAATCCAGGGTGGGCGACTACTTGTGGCGCGCAGGGGACCCAACACGCTGGATAGTGAGCTTGTGCTCAAGCCCACTTCCAATGCGCCCGTATCGCACCAAGAGGTGTTGAGGATAGGCAAATGAAGCAACTCGGGTGGTTGGTCTCAGCCGTTGCGTTGTTTGCGGTGCTGCTCGCGGTCCAGGGATGGCCGGCACTGCGCGACCTGAACACCACTCGTGAATCACGTCTCATCGACGCCCCAGCCAGTGGCGCTTCTCTGGATGGCCTGCAAGTTGCCGTCGAGTTGCAGATCGCAGCCATTGCCGCGCAAATGCCGGAACGAGCCGTTGTGCTGGTGCGCTTGAACATGCAGGTCACGCCAGACGCGCGCGACGCATGGAAGGATTGCCGCGTTTCGCTACACAATGCGGCAGGAGAAGTCTGGTTGCCGCTGACGAGCGCCAGTTCAGATGCCGCCATCAAGGCCATCGCGCCGGATCGTCGGAACCACGGTTTGTGCCGTTTGTTTGCACGAGATCCACAAACCGGCACGGAGACGGTACGGGCCGATCAGCTTTTCCTGCTGCCGTCTGATCGACTGCAGCAGGATTTGCGGCTTCAGATATCCGGCATCGGCACGCGCCCGCGGGCGTTGTCGTTTGCAGTGACGCCGACGGTCAGGCAGCTGCCTTAGCCGCTTCTCGTGATGCCATGGCCAACGATAGGCCGGCCGCCAGTACGCAGAACTGCACCACCATCACCACGACGCCGTTCTGTGGTTGCCCTGGTGCGCCGAACAAAATATTCAGTGGGATGATGGCCACGCTCCACACATTGATATCCTGCGGGCCAATTAATTTGGCAATGCCGACCCAGGTCCAGCGCCCCAGCCAATCCGCCAGCCGCCAAAAGACCAAAATTGATACGGTCAACCATATTCCTGCGGACGCGGCCAGCAGCACGCCATTGACCACTGCGTGCCAGCGCTTGAGCAACCCCGTCCAGAAGTGCCCAAAAAAATCTCGGACGGGCTTGGGTAAGATCGTCCAGCGATGGGTGACGCGGTCGGTTACTCGCTTGGTCGAATCAGTCATCATGTTCAAGTCGTGCCCGTAGACGATCGCGCCCAGGTTGAACCAGACTAGCGGCAGTAATGCATAGCGAAACAGTTGATTCAGCCAGCTTCCCCATTGAAAGGAGGGGGCCCAATCCACAGGTCGCAGGCTGGCATCAGTCATCGCGGCGTGTGCCGCCGGTACAATCCAGTTCAGCAAGATTGTTGGCGATGGTAGCGTCGCCAGCCACGCGAAGAACTGTCCCTTCCAGTTGCTGAGTACATAAAGACCCAGGATGACCCAGGTTGCTTCGCACGCGACCACTACCAAGGGCCATGCAGGGTGTCCCGTACTGGCATGCTTGGCCTTTGCCGTGCGGCGTAACCACCAGATCAGAGTCACAGGAATCAGCAACCACAACGTGCCTGTGACTTCCAGGGCCGAGGGCCCCATCGCGTCGGGGTTCATGAAGTCAATTCGGCTTAACTGCTCTGACAGAAATACCTGCGAGTAGTCGCGCAGTGTATTGCCTAGAAAGCCCCAACCGGCGTAATAGCCATAAAACGGAATCAGGACCGCCAACAATGCACCAGAGAAAAACGGTGTGTCGTTATCGCTGTCAGCGGTAGCGGCTGCGCCTGCTGCGCGGGCGCGGCGTCGCCGAAAGGTCAACGGTCGGTCACGGAGTACGACAAACATGCCAACGAACACCACGAGTTGCAGCAGGATGATCATGATCACCGCGATCAGCCCCACAAAGCGATGGATCAGGCCGAGTTCAACGGCAAGACGCATCAAGAGCGTCTCCAGCAGCTTTGAACCTAATAAGATCGTCGCAAGCACCAGACCGTATTTGCACAGCAGTTGGCCTGTTTCACGGAGATGCGCACCGACGATTGTCCGAGCGTTAGTCAATTGAATGGCCTCCGAGAGCATGGGTAGCGGGGCAATGGGATTCCATATGGTAAACCGATTGCCCCGCTATCGCACCTCAATCAGAGATGACTGACGTAGTTGCAGATTGACGTATTAAGCAGGATAGGGCTTACACAGCATCTCCTATTAAAAGCCTACATCACCGGTCTCAGTGGCTGAGCCGTTGAGCCACTTTCAGAAATGACGCCAATGCTGGATTTGCATCATCGCGACGCCACGCCAAGCCAACTTCCTGCTTCAGAAATTCAATGGTATCCGATAGCGTGACATAGCTGACCTTTGGGTGGATCAGAGACTGTAGATTGCTGGGTATTAAGGCCACCGATAACCCGGCGGCGACTAAGCCGATCACGCTGCCAACTTGTGCGCTTTCTTGGTCGATGCGTGGATGGAAACCGGCAATGGCGCAAACCGATATCAATTGGGCATGTGCTGCCGGTACATGTTGACGGGCAAACGCAACGAAGGACTCATGCTCCAAGTCCTTCAACGAGATAGATTTCCGGCGGGCTAAACGATGGGTATGCGGTAACGCGGCCATGAGCCGATCATGTTGATATCGCATAGACGATAGCAGCGTTTCATCGTTCGGCAACGGCGTGCGTAGCATCCCTACATCCAAGTATCGCCCTTTTAGTCGCTCTAACTGATCGCGCGTTGTCATTTCGAAAACACGCAGTTTGACCTGAGGGAATTCTCGACGGAATTGGCCAATCAACTCAGGCATGAACCCATAACCCGCACTGCCGATATATCCCATGGACAACTGGCCGATTTCGCCGCCCGTGGCATGTAGTGCGCGCTCAATGGCGACACGTTCGTACGCTAACCATTGATACGCTTCCTCCAGGAATACTTTGCCCGCAGGTGTCAGCGTCACGCTACGTTTGTTGCGTACAAAAAGCGGTGTGCCTATGTGTGCTTCCAGCTTTTGTATGGCCTGGCTTAAGGGCGATTGTTCGATGCCCACACGCAGGGCTGCACGGCCGTAGTGTAATTCTTCGGCCACGGCGATGAACTGGCGCAGTAATCGGCTGTTCAGCATAAAGATAAATTTTATCTCACAGAGTGCTGAATTATATGTTGGACACGATAAAGAGTCGTTTCTAGACTGGGTCTTTTCATCAGCATTCAGCTAGAGAAAACCATGACCGAGACAAATGCTCAGGGTAACGACGCCCATCGCGCCATTGCGGCGTTATTAGGACATGATTGGGGTACGCGGGACGCACCTGAGCGTCGACTGCGCTTTCATGGTACGAATCCTACTTTCGACTCCCCACACAAGCTGACGGTCGCCGCAGCGAGCGCCATCGGTGCCTACGCACTTACGGTCGAGCGTTGGTATCAAATGGCGACGGGTCTGCGTCAGAGTATCGCCATTGATTGGATGCAGGCGGCGAGCTCGTTGAACCCAGGGCATTTTCAGACTCAAAGCGGATTTTCCTTACCGGCGTTGTCCTTGCTGACGGAGCTGAAAGCTGATTTTTATCAAACGGCCGACAACCAATGGTTTTTCCCGATTGGGTCGTATCCACATTTGCGCGATGGTGTACTAGAGTTGCTTGACTGTGCCAATACGACATCGGCACTGTCAAAAGCGATATCGCGCTGGAAAGGCGACGATATAGAGAATGCATTCGCCGAACGTAAGCTGCCTGGTATTTATGCTCGTTCGCAAGATTCCTGGTTAAGTCACCCCCAAGGAAAGCTGCTGGCACAGTTACCGGTGGTGGAGGTCATCAAAATCAGTGACAGTGATCCCGAGCCCGCGCGGGTGAATCTTCGCCCCTTAGATAGTCTGCGCGTACTAGATTTAGGACATGTGATTGCCGGGCCTGTGGTGGCGCGCTCATTGGCGGAGCACGGTGCAGAGGTCTTGCGTATTAGTTCCCCGGTTATGCAAGATCCATTTCGTCAAACGGTGGACACCAATATCGGAAAACGGTCTGCGTTTCTCGATTTAGACACTCAACAGGGCTTGCAAACGGCACGACAGTTGATTAGTGGCGCGGACGTCGTTGTCCAGTCATGGCGTCCGGGAAGTATGTGCAAGCGCGGCCTGGGCCCACAGGACGCCGCTGCGATCCGACCCGGCCTGATCTACGTTTCGGTGACAGCATTTGGGGATGACGGACCCTGGGGGCAACGCGGCGGATTTGAGCAGTTGGGTCAGGCAGTGAGCGGTATTTCCATGCGAGAAGGTGGCCAGGGCAAGCCTCGGGTAGTACCACCGTACTTACTAAATGATTATCTGACGGGCTATCTGGGGGCAATGGGCGCAATGCAGGCGTTAATACGTCGGGCACAGGAGGGGGGGAGCTATCACGTCAAAGTGTCTTTGGCGCGTACATCGATGTGGGTGCAAGAGTTGGGGCTATTAGACGGCTTTGACCCGACGCAGCCGCGCCGACATTTCGCTCAAGCGTTAACTCCGGTACTGGAACAGCGCGAGTCTGCTTACGGCGTATTGCAGCAGTTGCCACCTGTCGCACAGTTCTCACGAACCCGTGCGGGGTGGTCGTTACCGCCCGCACCTAATGGCGTACATCCTGCAGCGTGGCAATAAGTTTGACGCTCTTTTTATACAAATAATCAGCACAAAGGAGACACTATGAAAATGAACCAACTGATATGTGCCATTGCGGCCATTGCAATGATGGGTTTAACAGGCGGTGCCCATGCGGATGCAGGCTATCCCAACAAGCCCATCACTCTGATCATCGGTTTTGCGCCGGGAGGCCCCACGGATGCGATCGGACGGGTTCTGTTTAAGACCGTGTCACAGAAGCTGAACGTCCCGATTATTATTGAAAACAAGCCTGGCGCTGGAGGGAACATCGGCACGCAGGAGTTGATACGTGCCAAGCCTGATGGGTACACCTTGCTGTACGGCACTTCGTCCATCACGACAGCACCGCCTTTGTTTGGGCGGGATGATTTGAATCCAACCAAAGCATTTACGACTGCAAGTTGCTCAGTCGGTGTGCCGCTGATTCTTTTAACAAACAAGGCCATGGATATAAAGTCCGCGCCTCAGTTCTACGACGAGGTCAAGGCGAATCCGGGGAAGTATTTTCAGGGATCATCAGGGAATGGATCGATCGACCACTTGGTATCTATGGATATTGCAAATCGTTTGGGGTTGGATTTCCCGCATGTTCCCTATAAAGGAAATGGTCCGGCACTGACAGATCTCGTCAGCGGCAACGTGAGCTTCATGTATTCCGGATCGTTTAATAGTGCAATGCCATTTATTCAGAATGGCCAGGCGACAGCTTTGGCGGTGACCTCGGAAAAGCGATCGGTCGGTTTGCCTGATGTTCCTAGCCTAAGCGAGGTTGTGCCCGAGCTTAAAGGTTTTGATGCGGGCACATGGCAAGTATTGATCGCGCCAAAGGGCACGGATCCCGCGATTCTGGAGAAGCTTGATCGCGCGTTGCAGGAGTCGCTCAAAGATCCTGAGGTTCAGAAAAGCCTGCGATTTCAGGGGGCAGAACTCATGAACAAAGATCCCAAGTCTTGCCAGGATTATGTGGCATCCGAGTATTCCCGCTGGAGCGAAACGATAAAGCGGCTGGGATTGAAAGCAGGGGGCTAGTGGCGTCGGCTGGGGATGCCCCGCCTAGTTAGGCGGGGCAGGTCGCCGAACTACTCGGCTTTGCGCAGCGCCAGTCCTGCAAACAGCAGCGACCACCCCTGGAACAGCAAATCAAAGCCTAGCAGCAAGCCCAAGATGGTCAGGCTATTGGCGGGCCAGCCTGCGGCGATCAAGATCCCAATGGCAAAAGTCAGCACGCCTGAGAGAGCCAGCCAGCGCCAGCCCTGTTGACTGCGATGATTGAACCAGACCCACAATCGGAAAGCGCCAGCGGCGATAAGCGTCGCACCGAGCAAGAGCGTCAGCATCGCCGCGCCAGCAACGGGATTCGTCACAGCCACGACACCCGCCGCACCGTACAGTAATCCGCTTAGCGACCAAATAACAAAACCGCTCCAGTGCTTGACCCGCCATGCCTGGATGAGTTGACCCACGGCGCCAATCAACATCAGCGTACCGATGAAGATCACACTGACCAACGTCGCCGCGAACACATGGACCAGTGCGACGACGCCGAGGACGACAAGAGCGATACCGATCGCTACGAACCAACCCCAATGTGCCCGCAGCGCGTTGAGCGTCTTGGTGAGTGGCTCACTGGGGCGTTGGAAATCGGGATTGGGATCAGCCATGTTCGTCTACCTTCAAAGATGAGGAGAGTGCCAGGCCATTCTACTTCTACTGCCCTGTTTTCTGGAAAGATCAATTTGCATGCCATATCTCCCGTTGAAATCGGCGTCGCGGTCTAAACGCGGCACCGATTTCAAAACCAAGCGGCGCAATTAGCCGAAGCGAAAGGCAGAAATCTGGGTTTCAAGCGCCTTGCCGGAAAAAATCTTCTTGCCTGCGTCTTGGCCTGCGGCACCGGCTGCGACCATCAGGGGGATCAGGTGCTCCTCGTGACCAGCAGGGTGGCACTGGTAGGCGTGGGGACCATGCGCCCAATGGCTCAGGGCCTCGTACCGTTGTTGCGCATCGGTTTCGACAGCGTGGGTCAACCAAGCATCGAAGCTTTCTGAGGGGGCGGTAAAACGCGGATCGCCAAAGCCGCGCATGTTGTGAAAACTCATGCCGCTGCCGACGATCAGGATGTCTTCGCCACGCAGCGGGGCCAAGGCTTGACCGACCGCCAGATGCGTCTGCGCATCTAGGTCGCGGCGTAGCGACAACTGGATAACGGGGATATCTGCCTCGGGGAACATCAACTTCAGCGGAATAAACATCCCGTGGTCAAAGCCACGCTCGCCATCCAGGTTGCTCGACAGCCCGGCTTGCGACAGCAGGCCGCTTACGCGCTCGGCTAGCGCAGGCTCGCCGGGTGCCGGATATTGCAGTTCATAAGTATGCTGGGGGAAACCGTAATAGTCGTAGATCAGCGGCGGCTGCGCACCAAAGGTCACACGAAAGCCTTCTTGCGTGAGCCAATGCCCGGAAACCATCACGATGGCCTTGGGCTTTGCGGGCAGCGTGGCGGCTACGCCTTTTAGAAAATCGGCCATGGTGTCCCACGTGCCGGGTGGATTCCAATCCATAAAGAAACAGGGGCCAGCGCCATGAGGGATGAACAGCACCGGCATGGTCGATGTGGCAGGGGATGATGTACTCATGGGGGTGATCCTTTGGTCGGTGGACCTGTGAAATATCATGCTTGTTATCGTAGCTTTCTTCTCATTAGTAGAGAATATGGCAAGATGCATGAACAGTTCCAACTGTGAGTGGGAAATAATATGCTCGATCGTGTGACAGGTATGCGGGTTTTTATCCAGGCAACCGCGCTCGGTAGCCTCTCCGCGGCTGGGCGGGCGTTGGAGATGTCGCCCGCCATGGCTACCAAGCATATTGATGCGCTCGAGAGTCGGCTTGGCGTCAAGCTCCTGCACCGAAGCACCCGGCGTCTGATGCTGACGGATGCGGGTGTCGACTATCTGTCCGCTTCCCAGCGCATCATCCAAGAGCTCGATGAAGCAGATGCCGATGTCATGGCGCAGCGTGTCGAGGCGGTGGGGCGCTTGCGGATCAACGCACCTCTTTCCTTTGGCGTGCGCTTTATTGCCCCGCTGCTGCCGGCTTTTAGCCAGCGATATCCCCGGGTTACCGTCGAGCTGGGCCTCAGCGATGCCCAGCAGGACCTGATGCAAGACGGGTGGGATCTGGTCATCCGTATCGGTCAGTTGGCCGACAGCTCCCTCAAGGCGCGCAGACTAGGGGACTGTCCGATGCGAGTATGCGCATCACCCGAGTATCTCGCGCGGCACGGCACGCCGAAGCGTGTCTCCGAGCTTTCAGGGCACAACTGTCTGAGCTACACGCTGTCACCGCATCAAGGCCAGGGTAATTGGGTTTTTGGCAGCGCGCGCGATGTGTTGATCCCCGTGAAAGGGGATCTCGTCGCCAATAATGGCGATGCGCTACTGACCGCCGCACTGGCCGGGCAGGGCGTGATTTATCAACCAGATTTTATCGTTGGGGACGCGGTGGCGCAGGGCTCGCTGATTGCGCTGGAACTAGATCATCCAATGTTGGATCTGGGGGGCATACATATCCTGTTCAGGCCAGACCGGCGCCCACCCGCCAAGGTGCGGGCGATGATTGATTATTTGGCGGGGGAGTTTGCGTCGTCTGGGAAGTAGCGTTATTGCCTTTCAATACGTCGTCTACTAAACCGGCACAACATAGTCACGCCAATTCACTCCCGCTTCCTGTCCAATGCGCTCCAGGTCGCTGAGTGTGTCGACAGGAAGTACCAGACCGGCGTTTCGGTGGTGCTGATCGGCCTCGGCTTCGAGTTCACCTGGGTAATAGACTTTCTTGTGGCCAGGCGCGACGGGCACGCTCTTGAGCGAGGCGATGTAGTCTTCCATACGTGCGTGAAATTCGCTCAGCGGTTGGAATCTGGCGATATCCAGTGCCATGATGAAATGGCCGGCAAGACTGCGATTGACGGGGTCGTACGGGCCATGGACTTGGTCCTGAAAGCCACTGCCCGACAGCACGCCGGACATCACGTCCACCATCACACCGATCGCATAACCTTTGTGACCGGCCATGGGCAGGATGAAACCCTTGAGCGCTTCTTTGGGATCAGTCGTGGGGTTGCCCTGCGCGTCCACCGCCCAGTGTGGCGGGATGGGTTCGTGACGATTGTCAGCGAGATAGATTTTGCCGCGTGCGACGCCGGAATTGGCGATGTCCATAACCATCGGCGCATGGCGGCCCGCGGGTACGGCGATGGACCAGGGGTTGGTGCCTATCTTCTTTTGCAGTCCACCCCAGGGGGCCATGTTCGGCCCGCCATTGCTCATCATCAGCATGGCACAGCCCGCTTGTGCGCCCATGCGCGTGAAGTACATGCAGGTGCCGAAATGATTGGAGTTGCGCACCGACACGATGCCCACGCCATGCAGGCGTGCACGCCGCACGGCCTCCTCAGTGGCTTGCTGTGCGATCACAGGGCCGACGCCGTCGTTGCCGTCCAGTACGGCGATCGCACCCGCATCCGTCGCCGTCTGTAGTTGTGTGTGACCCCGCATCGCGCCCGATTGCAGGCGAGCGTAGTACCAACCCAGTCGAAGTAGGCCATGTGATTGATGGCCCCACAAATCGGCCTGGAGCAGCGCGTCTGCGGCCAGGTCGGCATCGGCTGGTGATACGCCGGCCTGTTGATAAACCGCGGCGGCAAAGCGCTTCAGGGGTTCCGCCGCCAACGGCGTACGGGCGAGTTCGATGAGGGATGGCATGGGCATGGCGTGCTTCAGTTGTCGAGATGGATGTTGCGTTCCGTGACGAACTTCTTCCAGTGGGCCAGTTCTGAATGAAAGAGCGCATCGAATTTCTCGCGCGACATGCCGCCAGGCTCCAGGCCTTCGTCGGCAAAGCGGGCGCGTATGGCCGGGTCTTTTAGTACTTGAGCGATGGTCTGGTGCAGCTTGTCGATGATGGGGGCGGGTGTGCCGGCAGGAACGAAGGCGCCGAACCAGACATTCATTTCGAAACCCGGATAAGTCTCTGCCACGGTGGGTACCGAGGGCAGCACCGGCAATCGTTGCGCGCTGGCCACGGCGATGGGCTTGAGCTTGCCACTCTTGATGAATTTGATAAAGCCCGGTACGGTCCCAAACGACATCATGATCGTGCCGCCGACCAGATCGTTAAGCGAGTTGGCCGTGCCTTTGTAATGGATCATCATCAACTCGGTGTCGCTGGCCTGACTGACCATTTCGGCAGCCAAGTGTGACATTTGACCTGCTCCAGGTGTACCGACCGACACGGTATTGGGATGTTTCCTGGCGTAATCGGCCAACTGCGCCATGGTATCGAAGGGCGCGGAGGGATGCGCGGCTAACAGCGTGGGAGCGCTGGCCAGATCGATCACCGGTACCAGATCGCGTTCGGTATCGAACGGGAGTTTCTTGTATAGGGCTGGATTGCTGGTGAGGGCACTGTTGTTCATCAGAATGGTGTAGCCGTCGGGGTCGGCTTTGGCGACCAGATCGCCGCCGATGATGCCCGACGCACCAGGGCGGTTTTCCACTACCACGCTCTGACCCAAAATTGGCCCCATCTTTTCCGCGACCAGTCGGGCGACCACATCAGAGCCACCACCGGGCGCGAATGGCGCTACCATGCGGATGGGGCGGTTGGGATAGTCGGCGGCCCCGGCGGATTGGCCGATGCCGAATACCAAAAGTGCGGCCAGGGCGCCGCGTAGCAGGGTCTGCATAGTTGTCTCCATATAGTCGTTATGAGCTGCACCGCGACTATAAACATGCGGATCCGGGAAAACAGCAGGTTTCTGATTCCAATACATTAGCAACGCTTAACTGAGATGCAGGCTCTGGACATTGATCAGCTCAGGACATTTGTGGCCGTCGTCGAGCGTGAGTCATTTGCCGCAGCGGCCGCTGAAGTCCTGCGCACGCAATCGGCCGTGACACAACAGATGCGCCGGTTGGAAACCCAGCTGGGCAAGCGCCTGTTCCGGAAGGTGGGGCGCAATAAGCAATTGACGCCGGACGGCGTACGTCTGCTGGACTATGCCCGGCGCCTGTTGGCACTTAACGATGAGGCCTGCGCGGCCATGGCCTCGACGGCGGTCAATGGTGAGTTGCGGCTAGGTGCCCCGCATGATGTGACGGACAGCATCCTGCCGAACTTGTTGGCGCATTTTTCGCGAGCCTTTCCTGGCTTGCGTATCGCCATACACACAGGGCGTAGTCCCCATCTGATGCAGGCATTACGCCAGGGTGAGATCGACATGACGGTAGCAGCCATGGATGCGCCCGAGTTGCGCCAGATCGCGCTGCGCACCTCGCCTATTGTGTGGATGTGCGCTGCGAGGTATCGCCACGATGCTAGCCAACCATTGCCCTTGATTGTGGCGGCTGAATCCAGCCAGTTCCGTCGTATTGCGGTTGACCACTTGGAACGCGCGGGTATTCCGTGGCGGATTACGTATACCTCACCGACCGTTGTCGGGGTGCGTGCCGCGGTCCGCGCGGGCTTGGGAGTCACCGCACGTAGCGTCGAGATGTTGGGTAGCGATCTGCGCGTGATGGGCGAGGCCGAAGCCCTGCCGCGTCTGCCTGACATAAGCTTTCGCTTGTACTTGAGTCCGGTCAGTACTAATAGCGCGGCGCAGCGCGTATTCGATTCCTTGGGTGAGCTGAATTTGTAGGGGCGCTGCGGGGCGCCACCATAGAGTGTTTAATAGACGGCTACTGCCATGATCAATTGGACTATCTGGGTTTAACGCTATGGAAACGACCATCTCGCATTCCGATCAGCTCATCCACATCCGCACCATACTGGGCGTTGTCATGGGGCTTAGCCTGGCGCGTTTACTCTCGGGGCTTGCCCGGTTTGTCCAGCATCCTCACCGTGAACCCATATATCTGGTTCATCTGGGCTGGGTAATTTTTCTTTTCTCGGCAGTTATCCATTTCTGGTGGTTCGAATTTGGGCTTAAGCATATCGCGCAGTGGACGTTCGAGTTCTATCTGTTCTTGATTTGTTATGCGGCGCTGTATTTTTTTATTTGCGCAATTCTGTTTCCAGATCGCATGGAAGAGTACAACGGCTTTGAGGATTATTTTCACGCACGGAAAAAATGGTTCTACGGTCTGCTGGGCGGGCTGTTCGCCGTTGATATTATCGACACGCTTTTGAAAGGCGTGGCTCATTTTCAAGAGCTTGGCTTGGAATATCTCATTCGTCAAAGCGTTATGACGATGTGTTGTCTCATTGCGATGTTTGTAAAGAATCGACGCTTTCACCAAGTATTCGTGATCGCTGCACTGATTGGGCAGTTCTACTGGGTTCTGCGTTATTACCAGTTTCTTTCCTGAGTCGCTAGGAATGGGAGCTGTTCTGGCAATGGCGCTATCGCCTGAAGTCAGAAAAATCCCAGCGCGATGGTGCGGCGATACTCGGCATATCCATATTGGGTTTAATCATCCCCAATATGGATATCCAGGGAATCGTGCTGCTCGTATAGGCGGAGCAAAGATCGTACTTTAGCCGCCGCCGGCAGACCTGCGTACCAGTCGCCATAGTATCGGCACCAGCGGCCAGAACAGCATGATGAGTGCCAGCGTCGTGATGGTGCCAACCAGGCCGTTGGACCAGAACACGTGCAGGCCGGTGCCCGGGCCGAGCATGGACTGACGGAAGGCGTCTTCCATGCGATCACCCAGGACCAGTGCCAAGATCATGGGGGCCAGGGGATACGACAGTTTCTTCAGAACATAGCCAATCACCCCGAACAGCAGCATGAACCACACGTCGAGCATGGCGTTGTGAACCGAATACGCGCCGATCGCGCAGACCACGATGATGATGGGGGCCACGATGGCGAAGGGGATGCGCAGTATCGCGGCGAACAGTGGGACGGTGCTCAGTACGATGATGAGTCCCACGAAATTACCCAGATACATGCTGGCGATCAGGCCCCAGACGAACTCTTTTTGTTCGACAAACAGCAGAGGGCCCGGCTGCAGGCCCCATATCATCAAGCCGCCCAGCAGCACGGCCGCGGTGGCCGAGCCGGGTATGCCCAGCGCCAGCATGGGAAGCAGGGCGGACGTGCCCGAAGCATGGGCGGCCGTCTCAGGCGCAATCACGCCTTCGATTTCGCCGGTGCCAAATTTGTGGCCGTTGCGTGAAAAACGCTGCGCCAGGCCGTAGCCCATGAACGACGCCGCGGTGGCCCCGCCCGGTGTCACGCCCATCCAGCAGCCTACTACCGTGCTGCGTATGAGCGTCATCCAGTATTTGGGTAGTTCCTTCCAGGTTTGCAGCACGACTTTGAGATTGATGCGGCCGCTTTTTCCTTCGAACTTCAAGCCTTCTTCCATGCTGACCAGGATTTCACCGATGCCGAACAGCCCGATAACGACGACCAGGAAATCGACGCCGCGCAGCAGTTCCGACCAGCCGAACGTCATGCGAAGGCCGCCGCTGACCGTGTCCATGCCGATGGCCGCCAATCCGAAACCCAACATCATGGAAATGATGGTCTTGAATGGCGTCTTCTTGTCCGTGCCGACAAAACTGCAAAATGTCAGCAAAAATACCGCGAAGAATTCAGGAGGACCAAAGCGCAGGGCGAACTTGGACACCAGAGGTGCCAGGAAGGTAATCAGCAGCACGCCCGATAACGCACCGACGAACGAACCCGTGAAGGATGCCGTCAGGGCATTACCCGCGCGGCCCTGCTGAGCCAGGGGGTAGCCATCGAAGGTGGTGGCCACTGATGAGGTCTCGCCCGGGATATTGAAGAGAATCGACGTGATCGCGCCAGCGAACAATGACCCCCAGTAAATGCACGACAGCATGATGATGGCCGAGGTGGGCGGCATCGTGAAGGTCAGCGGCAGCAATATCGCGACCCCGTTGGGGCCTCCCAATCCGGGGAGCACACCGATGATGACGCCCAGCACCAGGCCGATGAACATCATGCCCAGGTTGTACCAGCTCAGGACCGTGGCAAATCCATGGAATAAAGAGTTCAGTTCTTCCACTTGCAGTCTCCTCCTGGTTTCAGTAACCGAACAGGGCTTCGAGCGGCCCTTTCGGTAGAGGCACCATGAACTGAACTTCGAACATCCAGAACAACAGTACGTTTACGCTGACGCTGATCACCACCGTTTTGAGCCAGGAGATTTTGCCCAGCAATCGCATAAAGGCGGCGATGAACAGCGTCGATGCCACGTAAATCCCGAGGAATTGAATCAGCAGCACATACACGGCAGTGGGAAGTAATACCAGCAGTACCAATCGGAACCGCTCCCAACTGACGAAAACTTCCCGATTGGGGTTCTTGCTGAACCTTGCCTTCAGGAACACGGCCACACTAGCGATGCAGATGATGAGCCCAATATGAAAAGGGAAATATCCCGACTCGGGCCCGTCCGACGCCCATGCGACGCCGATGCGATGGTTGTCCACCATCATGACCACGCCTACGAAGAAAAAGACGACGGCGGTAATCGCGTCAACGGCACTGTGCGTCAACCCGCCTTTCGACGGGTTGCCCTGCGTTTGCTGATGATCCATCCTGACTCCTCGGGCTGATTACTTCGCGGCCAGACCGGCTTCTTCCATCAAGGCTTTGTGATTCGCTTCGTCCTTTTCCAGGAATTTCACGAACGCCTCGCCGGTCCGGTAGTCGCCTTTGAGCGCCTGTTTGGCTAAGTAGTCTTTCCATTCCTGCGTTTCGCTGACTTTCTTGATCAGGTCGGCGTAATACGCGGCCTGTTCAGCCGTGGTGTCGGGGGGCAGGAAGAAGGCCCGCAGCATCTGATATTGCACGTCGTAGCCGGCGTCTTTGCAGGTCGGAATGTCGGCCCATGACTGTTCTTTGGTGACCTTGTTTGTGTATGCCATGCGCTCATCCGAGAACACGCACAAGGCATTGACTTGGCCGGCACGCCACTGCGCGATATTCTCGCTGGGATTGTTCACGTTGGAGTTGGTGTGCTTGCCCACCAGCTGGGTGGCAGCTTCGCCGCCACTCTTGTAGGGCACATAGGTGAACTTCACTCCAGCGGCTTTTTCGAGCGCCACGGTGATGATCTGATCCTCGCGTTTTGCACCGGTGCCGCCCATTTTGAACTGACCAGCGGGCGCTGCCTTGACCGCTTTCAAATAGTCTGCGGCCGTCTTGTAGGGCTCTTCGGCATTGGTCCACAGTAGGAACTCGTCCTGGGCGATCATGGCGACCGGGTTCAGATCTCGCCAGTTAAAGGGCAGCTTGACGGCGAGAGGCAGGGTGTAGATGGCAGAAAAGGCCACCATCAGTTTGTGCGGATCCTTTGGCGAGCTCTTGGTATCCATGATGCCTTCGGCTCCGCTGGCGCCACCCTTGTTCAGCACCAGCATGGACTGCTTCATCAGCTTGTGCTTGAGGATGATGCCCTGGATCGTGCGTGCCATTTGATCGGACGCGCCACCTGCGCCAGCGGGTACGATGATCTCGACCGGACGGGTGGGTTCCCATGCCTGCGCGGGCAACGCGGTCAAGCCGGCCAGCGCCGTTAGCGACGCGATTAAATAGGATTTCTTCGACAGTCTGTGAGTCAGGTGCTTCATGAGTGTCTCCTCCGGGTCGTGCTACGGGAGCGTCCGGTATCGGTACGCTTTGTTTTTGAGCCTTCCTGCCTGTCCGGCGAGTCCTGTTCTTATTTCCCAAGCTTGCGGACTTTATGCACTGTGATGCTGCTTGATCTACTTGTCGCCCATCGTATTTCGGGTCTTGTTTGTGTCAGGCTGTCAGGCGGGCTGAGCCCGACTGGTCTGCGCCAGGTAATCCAGCGCGGCCTGCACCCCGCCCTTGTTGTGCGGCACACCGGCGTTGCCTAAACCCATTTCCACGCCGGAAAGGGTGCCGCACAGCGTCAGGTCATTGAAATCGCCCAGATGGCCGATACGGAAAACCTTGTCCGACAGTTTGCCCAGGCCTTGTCCCAGCGACATGTTGAAATGCGTCAGCACGACCTTGCGGAAGGCGTCCGCGCTATGCCCCTCGGGCATCACCACGGCCGTCAAGGCGGGGCTGTACGCTTCGGGCTTGACGCACAGGATCTCCAGCCCCCACGCGCGGACCGCGCGACGGGTGGCTTCGCCATGCCGTTTGTGGCGTGCGAAGACATTGTCCAATCCTTCCGCCTGCAGCATCTCCTGCGCCTCGCGCAAACCGTAGAGCAGGTTGGTTGCGGGGGTGTATGGAAAATATCCGCTCGGATTGATGGCCAGCATCTCCTTCCAGTCCCAGTACGAGCGCGGCAGTGCGGCCGTTTCGGAGGCTTTCAGGGCCTTGGCGCTGACGGCGTTGAACGACAGTCCGGGCGGCAGCATCAATCCTTTCTGAGAGCCGGCCACCGTGACATCGACGCCCCATTCGTCGTGCCGGTAGTCCACCGAGCCCAGGGATGAGATCGTGTCCACCATCAGCAGGGCGGGGTGGCCGGTGGCATCGATCGCCTGGCGCACCGCCGCGACATCGCTGACGGCACCGGTGGCAGTTTCGTTGTGCACCACGCACACCGCCTTGATCTCGTGGCCGCTATCTGCGGCCAGGCGCTTGCCGATCTGTTCGGGATCCGCACCATGGCGCCAATCACCCTCCTGGAACTCTACCTGCAGCTTCAGTCGTTCGGCGAGCTTTTTCCAGAGCGTGGCGAAATGCCCGGTCTCTGCCATCAGGATCTTGTCGCCGGGTGACAGCGTGTTCACCAGCGCGGCCTCCCAGGCGCCGGTGCCCGAGGCGGGGTAGATGATCACGTCGCCCTCGGTCTTGAAGATTTTCTTCATGCCCGCCAGTACGGCCCTTCCGAGCTCTCCAAATTCGGGGCCACGGTGATCGATGGTGACATTGTCGATAGCGCGCAGTACACGATCAGGGACATTGGTGGGACCCGGGATCTGCAGGAAGTGACGGCCGGATGGGTGCGAGTGCAGCGGCATCATGAGGGTGCTCCTGATTATTTGGTATACAAAATACAAATATTAATGAAGAATACGCAGCAAAGGCGCTCTTTCGCAAGCAAAAGTTTTGCCGCGCCACAGCATTTTTATAGGTATAGGATAGGTAAAATAGGCGGAATCCTTTAATCGGTACGGCATGGGGCATGGTTATCGTTGATGATGTGCGACATTCCTATTTTTGTATACAAATGAAAATTGATGCTGTGAACCATCCCCGCCATTCTTCCTCGCCGCAGACGGAGCCGGTCCCCTCGTCAGAGGCGGTCGACAGGCGCACGTTGCCCGCAACCATCGCCGATCGCCTGAGGGAAATGATCATCGAGGGTGAGTTGGCGGCGGATACGCGGCTGAACGAGCGCGCACTGTGTGACCGACTGCAGGTGTCGCGCACACCCTTGCGCGAAGCCTTCCGGCTGTTGGCGGCCGATGGGTTGGTTCGTATTCAGCCCAACCGGGGCGCGCATGTTGTGGCCCTGTCCGAAAAAGACATTCGGGAAAGCTTCGAAGTCATGGGCGCTCTGGAAGCGTTGTCTGGCGAGCTGGCCTGCCAGCGCATCACGGATCAGGAGATCGCCGAGATCAAGGCGCTGACCTACGAGATGCAGGCGTGTCATGCCCGGCAAAATCTTTCGTCGTACTACCATGTCAACCGCGCCATTCACGATCGCATCAATGGCGCGGGCCACAATGACTTGCTGTCGCAGGTGTACAAAAACATCAACCTGCGACTACAGAACTTGCGGTTCCGATCCAATCTCAATCACGACAAATGGGATCGGGCTATGCAAGAGCACCTGGACATGGCTGACGCCCTGGCGTCGCGCGATGGTCCCCGGCTCGCGCAGATTATGCGCGAGCACCTTCGGCGCAAGGGCGAGGCAGTTCTGGAAAATCTGAAGCTCGCGACCGATGGTGCCGAGGCCTCCCAAACCACCGGCGTCCCTGACACTCCAGATGTCGCTGACGCCGCAAGCGAACCCTGATATTGCTCACCGATCTGTTGCAGGAATCCCATGAACGCGCCCTTATCCCCTCAAGCACATGCCGAACTGAATCCGTTGCATCTTGAACTGGCCGCCCGCCTGCGCAATGAAACGCAGGGCGAGGTTCTGTTCAGCCGGGGCGCGCGAGGGCGTTATTCGACCGACGCATCCATCTATCAGATCGAACCCGTCGGCGTGTTGATTCCCAAGAGGGGCGATGATGTCGCGGCAGCGCTGAACCTGTGTCGCGAGATGTCCGTACCCGTGCTGGCGCGCGGCGCTGGCACCTCGCAATGCGGCCAGACCGTGGGTGCCGCCCTCGTCATCGACAACAGCAAATACCTGAATCGCGTCCTCGATTTCGACCTGGCCGCCATGACGGTGACGGTGGAACCCGGCATCGTGCTGGATCACCTGAATGCATGGCTCAAGCCGCACGGAGTCTGGTTTCCGGTGGACGTCAGCACGGCCGCGCAATGCACGATTGGCGGTATGGCGGGTAATAATTCCTGTGGCTCGCGGTCGATCGCCTACGGCAATATGGTTCACAATGTGCTAAGTATCGATGCCTTGCTGTTGGATGGCACCGCCGCGACTTTTGGGGAGGCAGCCCGCATGGGCAATGCGTCGCCCCGCATACGTACCATCATGGATCGGTTGACTGAGATCGCCGCGCGCGAGCGCGACGAAATCGAGCGTATGGTGCCGTCCGTGCTGCGTCGCGTGGGTGGCTATAACCTGGATATCTTTCATCCGCAAAGCCCGCGTCCGTATACCGCCGACGGCAAGATCAATCTGGCGCATATGCTTGTGGGCAGCGAGGGCACGCTGGCCTATACCCGCAGTATCACGCTCAAGCTGTCGCCGTTGCCCGCCGCCAAAGCGCTGGGTGTGGTCAATTTCCCGACCTTCTATCAGGCCATGGATATGACCCGCCACATCGTGGGCTTGGGGCCCTGTGCGGTTGAGTTGGTCGACCGGACGATGATCGATCTGGCTCGCAGCAATCCCGCTTTTCGTCCTGTTATCGATAGCGCGCTGATCGGCGAACCCGCGGCTGTTCTGCTGGTCGAATTTGCCGGCGAGTCCCAGGATGAGCAACTGTCCCACCTGGCGAGGTTGGTCGAGCTGATGGGGGATCTGGGACTGCCCGGCTCAGTTGTGGAAATGCCGGATGCCGCGGCACAGAAAGCGCTTTGGGATGTTCGCAAGTCCGGCTTGAACATCATGATGAGCATGCGCGGAGACGGCAAGCCGGTTTCCTTCATCGAAGACTGCGCCGTGCCGCTAGAGCATCTGGCCGAATACACGAGCCAGTTGACCGATGTGTTTACCCGACACGGCACGAAGGGCACGTGGTATGCCCATGCCTCGGTGGGCACGTTACACGTCAGGCCCATTCTGGACATGCGTCGGGACGGCGCGGCGAAGATGCGCGCCATCGCCGAAGAAGCCGGCGCATTGGTGCGGCGCTACAAGGGCGCTTTTTCCGGCGAGCACGGCGACGGACTGGTGCGTAGCGAATGGGTAGGCTGGCAATTCGGCCCGAGGCTCACGCGCGCGTTCGAAGAAATCAAGGATGCTTTTGATCCGGACAGGCTGATGAATCCGGGCAAGATCGTACGCAGCAGCAAGATGGACGATCGATCCTTGTACCGCTTCAAGCCAGACTATCGCACGATTGCGCTCAAGCCGGCGCTGGACTGGTCCGCCTGGAACGTGAATAGTGACCCCGCCACGGAAACGGTCAGTGCACCGGGTACCGGTGACGACCCGGCCCAGGGGTTGGCCAAGGCGGTGGAAATGTGCAACAACAACGGCCACTGCCGCAAGTTCGATGCTGGCACGATGTGTCCCAGCTACCGCGTTACACACGACGAGCAGCATCTGACGCGCGGTCGCGCCAACACCTTGCGCCTGGCCCTGTCGGGTCAACTGGGCGACGATGCTTTCACGTCTGACGAGATGCGTGCCACCATGGACCTGTGCGTCAGTTGCAAAGGCTGCAAGCGCGACTGCCCTACCGGCGTGGATATGGCACGCATGAAAATCGAGTTCCTGGATCAGTGGCGGCAGAAGCGTGGCCTGGCGCTAAAGGACCGGATCATTGCCACGTTGCCGCGCTGGGCCCCCTGGGGCGCCCGTTTGCCCTTTCTATTTAACCTGCGAGATACCTTGCCAGGCGCCGCCTGGTTGTCGGAGCGCCTGTTGGGGTTCTCGTCAAAGCGGACCTTGCCGAAATGGCGCAGCGACGTCTTTACCGATCAAGCTGTGTCGACCGATGCGGACACGGCTGACGTCGTGCTGTTTGCCGATACCTTTAACAATTATTTCGAATCCGAGAACGCCCGGGCGGCGCTTCAGGTATTGCAGGCGGCGGGCTATCGTGTCCACGTTGCAGTTCCGGCCGCGAATGATGCCGAGCCCAAGCGTCCCTTGTGCTGCGGTCGCACCTATCTGTCGGCCGGCATGGTCGATCAGGCGAAAGTCGAAGCCCGCCGCGTCGTGGATGCCCTGCGGCCGTTCGTCGCGCGGGGGATTCCCATCGTGGGTCTGGAGCCTTCGTGTTTGCTTTCGCTACGCGATGAATTCTTGGTGATGGGCTTGGGCGAAGACGCCCAGGCATTGTCGCGGCACGCTTACCTTTTCGAGGAATTTCTGGCCAACGAATTGAAGGCGGGTCGGCTCGATCTCAAGCTGAACCCGTTGCCAGAGAAGCGCGCCCTATTGCATGGCCACTGCCACCAAAAAGCCTTCGACGCCGTTAAGCCCGTCCAGCAGATCCTGGGGCTGATCCCGGACCTGAAGGTGCAACTGATCGAGTCGAGTTGCTGCGGCATGGCGGGCAGTTTCGGCTACGAGGCGTCGCACTACGAAACCTCCATGAAAATGGCCGAGCTGTCCCTGCTGCCGGCGGTACGCGAGGCCGGCGCCGACACCGTGCTGGTCGCGGACGGCACCAGTTGCCGTCATCAGATTGCCGATGGTACGCAAGCGCAAGGGGGGCTGCGAGCGGAGCATGTGGCCTGTGTGCTTCAACGGGCTCTGCCAAGTAACGCGGAGAGCACCCGCTGATTCGCGACGGGGTCGTAGGGCAAGCTTTGCTCAATCTCGTCATTGAACTTTGCTACAGTATTCGCAAGCAAAATGACGACAAGGAAAAGCTATGTCCTTCGAAGGAAGCTGTCATTGCGGCGCTGTCAGATTTGAAGTCCAGGGCCCCATCCCGACGCAGGCCGTCAGTTGCAATTGTTCGCATTGCCGGCGCAAGGGGTTTCTGTTGTCCTTCGTTCCGGCAGAGCAATTTACGTTGGTGCAAGGTGAGGACTCGCTGCGCTCGTATCGATTCAACACGCACAAGATTGACCATCGTTTTTGCCAGACGTGCGGCATAGAGGCTTTCGCCGAGGGGGCGAATCCAGACGGGTCCGCGGTTCGTGCTGTAAACCTGCGTTGTGTGCCATCCATTGACCTGGATGCGTTGACGTTACAGAAATTTGACGGCGCCGCTGCTTAGGGAATTTTGTTGGCGGGATGGCGAGACACACTGATCAGCTACAATTCCGTCCACACAAAAGCCCAGCTAGGCGACTAGACGCTCCGCCATCCTTGTTCCGACCCCGACCGGTCTCGGTTGGGGTTTTTTGCTGCTGGGCCACCCTAAGGCAAAAAACCATCCACGCTGCGCCTTCGGCTTGCTGCCCCCAAGGGGCTTTTTTACTTATTCGCCCGAAAATGAAGATTTCCCCTCGATGATTATTCTCAAGAACGTGACCGTGCGTCGCGGCAGCAAAGTATTGCTCGACAAAACCTCCGTTACGCTTAATCCCGGGGAAAAGGTAGGCTTGGTCGGCCGCAATGGTGCGGGCAAGTCATCGTTATTCGCCGTGCTCAATGGCACCCTGCACGAGGACGCCGGCGAATTTTCCATTCCTGCGCAGTGGCGTATGTCGCAAGTGGCGCAGGATATGCCGGAAACCGAGCAAAGCGCGACGGATTTTGTGGTGGAGGGCGACACCGTCTTGCTGGCCGCGCAAACCGAGGTCGCCGCCTCCGAGGCCAGCGAGGATGGCATGCGTATGGCGCACGCCTACATGGCATTACACGACGCAGGCGCACACGATGCGCCCGCCCGTGCGCAGGCGCTCATATTAGGGCTTGGTTTCAGCGTGGCCGAGCTCGACAGGCCGGTAAACAGTTTCTCGGGCGGATGGCGCATGCGCCTGCAATTGGCGCGAGCCCTGATGTGCCCGTCAGAATTGCTGTTGCTGGACGAGCCGACCAACCACTTGGATTTGGACGCGCTGGTATGGTTGGAAGCCTGGCTCAAGAATTATGCCGGCACGATGGTCGTCATCAGCCATGACCGTGAGTTCCTGGATGCCGTCACCGCTGTCACGCTACATATCGACCAGGGCAAACTGGTGCGCTATGGCGGCAATTACAGCAAGTTTGAAGACATGCGGGCTGAGCAAATGTTGCTGCAACAGGCAGCACACGCCAAGCAGCAGGAAAAGGCTGCGCATCTGCAAAAATTCATTGACCGATTCAAGGCAAAAGCCAGCAAGGCCAAGCAGGCACAAAGCCGGGTCAAGGCTCTGGAGCGCATGGAAAAAATTGCGCCCATTCTGGCCGACGCAGAGTTCCAGTTCGAATTCAAAGAGCCTTTGAACTTGCCCAACCCCATGCTGTCGATGTCCGCCGCCAGCTGCGGTTACCCGCCACCGGAAGACGCGCCGACCGGTGCAACGCCCACCGTCATCGTGCAGAACATCAATCGTTCTGTCTTGGCGGGACAACGTATCGGTATTCTTGGTGCCAACGGCCAAGGTAAGTCGACATTGGTAAAAACCATTGCCGGCGCATTGCACCCGATCGCGGGCGAGATCATCACGGGGAAAGGCCTGAATATCGGCTACTTTTCTCAGCAGGAGTTGGATGTCTTGCGGCCCGCCGACAATCCGCTGGAACACATGATTCGTCTGGTGCGAGACACTCCGGCTGGCATGCGCCCCAGCGCTATGGACTGTCGCGAACAGGGGCTGCGCAATTTCCTGGGCACCTTTAATTTCAGTGGCGACATGGTCAAGCAGGCTGTTGGCAGTATGAGCGGCGGAGAAAAGGCGCGTCTGGTTTTGTGCATGATCGTCTGGCAACGTCCCAATTTACTGCTGCTCGACGAACCGACCAATCATCTGGATCTGGCTACCCGCGAGGCCCTGAGCGTTGCCTTGAACGAGTTCGAGGGTTCAGTGATGCTGGTCAGCCATGATCGCGCATTGTTGCGCTCCGTTTGCGACGAGTTCTGGCTGGTATCGCGCGGTGGGATAAAAGACTTCGAGGGCGACCTGGATGATTACCAGGTTTATTTATTAGAAGAAGCCAAACGCCAGCGCGAGGCTGCTTCTCGGCGGGCTGCTTGATCCAGAGGGCGTATCGCTGACTGTTGGGCACGTCGGGACTTTGCCGAGTCCTGTACCCAACGTCAGCGATTTTTTCAGCGGCCGCGGGTCATCGATTCCAGTACACCGTCACGCTTTATCCAGCCATGGAACAGCGCGGCCGCAAGATGCAGCAGCACCGTGGCAAACAGCAGAAAGGCAAGATAACGGTGGGCGCCGCGCAACCAGGCAAACAGGGCTGCATCAGTGGGCGCAATGGGTGGCAATAGCCAGCCACCCACTATTACTGGATAACCGCCGGCCGACACCATCGCCCAGCCGATCACCGGCATGGCGAACATCAGCACGTATAACAAAATGTGCGACGCGTGCGACGCCTTGCGCTGCCAAGCCGGCATCGTGCCGGGCAACGCTGGAACCCCTTTGTACAGCCGCGTACCCAGGCGTATGCATACCAGCACCAGCAGTGCTACGCCCAGCGGCTTGTGGATCTGCATCAGCCATTGATGACGCTCGGAAACCGTGGCCACCATGCCCACGCCGATAAACAGCATCGCAATGATGCCGATCGCCATTAACCAATGCAGAAAACGTGACAGCCGACTGAACTTGGCCGGAGGGCGATGAAGGGAATAGGCTGACAAGCTCATTGTGTGCGCTCCGGTAGGGTCGGATGAGGTGAGATCATTGCCCCCTGGTGTGGTCCCTCTCTAGTGCGACGTTCATAAGACGCCGCATAAGCGGCTGAGCGCGCCGGCAACAGCGGGTCATCTGAAATAGCAATACCTTGCGGCAGCACAGTCGGGTCGTAATTCACATCGCGGCAAGGGCCTTCGTCTTGCGGGACGCCGCTGGTTATCACCAAGGTACCTGCGTCGACGGTGGGCCGATCTTCCGGCCACTCCTTGGTCGCGTCATTAGTGGGGTCGTCGGCTGTTCCCAGCGTCACCAGCAGACGCCAGGTCAATGGCCCTTGCTCCAACCGTTGCAGCAGGTCGGCTTGCAAAAAATTGCCATCATGCTGCGGTTGGGCCGCTGACGCCGCTGCGGCATTCAACGGTGCCAGACGCCAGCGTACGGGCTGTTGCTTGCCTTGCGCATCGACAAAGTAAAAGGCATTCAGGCTGTAGTAGCTTTCGGTGGCGTAGCTGGCCGACGGTTTGGCGGTCTTGGCCCATGCACGGAATGCCGCCGTTTCGGGGTGCGCCGCGAAAAACGCTTGTACGCGTTGCGGGTCGGGCTTGCCAGTCGTAGGATCAGGGCTGGTGGCAACCTGCTGGTCGTAGAACGCCTGCGGCGTCGCCACCGCGAACACCGGTATGTTGTTCATGGCGGCGCGCCACTGTTCACCATTGGGGGACTTGAACAGCAATGCAAAACTGCGGACGGGCACACTCGCATCCGGCACAACCGGATTACCGCCCGGCAAGGCTAACCGCCCCACGACCGGCGTTTTGCCCGATGCGAGCACCGCCGCCGTTGACAACGCATGTGCCGAACCATTGCTTTCAAAATGGCCAACGACACAGACCCCCTTGGCGTGATTGCGACGAAAGCCCGGATGGACGCCGCTCTTGGCTTCCAGTGCATCCACCACTCGGTCCGGCGTCAGCCGTTGCGGGTCCAGCCAGCCGCCCACGTACGCAAAAGCAGCACCCGAGGCAAGCAAAATAGTGCCGATCACGCCCAGGCGCAGGTAAGTTTGCCGGGCATTGAGCGGCCGGGCATCGCGTTCAGGTTCGTGCTGCATAAGGCTCCTTACCCCGATAGGGCGCTGAATATCCCTGTAAGACGCCAGGCCAGAAAAATTATTCCATCAGGGAATAATTTTTCTCTTACAACATAGATCCAGAGAGCTGCTTATCCTTTGAATAAGTGAGTCGCATGTGTGATCGCTCCGCCAGCCCTGATCGCCGCTGCCACGAGGGCGGCTTGCGCCAATTGCTCATCGGTTGCGCCAGCGGTGCGAGCTGCCTTGGTATGCAATTCCAGGCAATAAGGGCACTGGGTGGTGAGCGAGACCGCGACGGCAATCAGTTGCTTCGTACGAACCGAGAGCGCACCCTCGGCAAATACCGCCTTATCAAATGCCCAGAAACCGGCCATTGCCTCGGGTGCGGTTTCGTCCAGCTTCTTCAGTAAACTCATGTTTTTCATGTCGTACATGGGATATCTCCGTAGAAAGGGGGTGAACGAATCATGCTAGTCTCATCACCGTGCGATCTGATCCAGAATTCGTGCGAAATCGTCCAAAATGGTAAGCCTGGCTTAGCCGCTTCTGACGTTCTTGACGAATTGCTGGCTACTCTCGAAGTGGGCGCAACGCATTTCACTGCTTGCGACATTCGGCGAGGCTGGAGCGTCAAGTTCGACGCCTGTCAGACCGCGACCTTGCACTATTGTCTGGCGGGCACGGGAACCTTGACCCTCCCGCGAGATGCGATCGCGCTGAATCCCCATACCTTTGTGCTCTTGCCGGCCGGCATTGCCTATTGTCTGGAGAGCTCCCCATCATCGCCAATACGGCTGGAATACCGGCAAAGGCTTCACGCGCCGCAAACAGGTCAATCGGTCCCCACGGTCACGGTCGGTCAGGGTGAACCTGGAATGTCTACCGCTTGCGGGGAGGTGAGTATCGGTCCCCAATCCGGTCCGGACCCGTTCAGTTTCTTGAGGGCACCCCTGGTGGCGCGCTTTGATGATGCTGAAGGGCTGCGCAGCCAATTCGTCATGATGTTGGCAGAGGCTTCCCGGTCCGCCGTGGGGTCGCGCGCGCTGATCGAGACATTATTGAAACAGTGCTTAATTCTGGCGCTACGCCGTTGCATACAACAAGGCGACCGTGTGTTGCCCTGGCTGTTCGATGTCAGCGATTCCGGACTTGCCCTTGCGCTAAAAGCTATTTTCCGACAACCTGAGGCTCCATTTACCGTCGAACGCCTGGCTACGATTGCCGGCATGAGCCGCTCTTCGTTTGCTGCGTCCTTCACCGAGAATTTCGGCCGCTCTCCCATGAGTTTGGTGAAAATTGTTCGTCTGCGTCGCGCAGCGGAGTTGTTGACCACGACCTCGCTGCCCGTCGCCGATGTGGCCAAGCGCGCGGGATTTTCTAGCCGCAGCAATTTTTCCCACTCGTTCAGCCTGTTATATGGAACAGATCCGTCCGGGTTTCGCCGCGCGTCCAGGCTGAGATAGGAGGCTGGCGCAGCTAGCGGGGAGGGTTGACTGCGGATGTTCTCTGTTGGTGTCGAGCCTCTTGGGAGGTATCGTGTGAGTGATGTAAGCTGATTGCTGTTCACTCGGCTAGCGCACGATGCGGCGATCGACCTGCTGTTCGCCGCCACAGGTATCCCGATATGGCAAAAACAGGGGCGTCCACATTCAAGGCAACACTACTTCGTCCGGCGAAACCCGGTGAGGACGACGCATGGGCGTTTCTGGTTTTGCCCAAAACCGCTAGCGATACCTTACCGAGGCGGGGTCGAACCTCCGTAGAGGGGACGATTAACGGGTGTCCGTTTCAAGCCACATTGGAACCCGACGGTCAGCTCAGCCATTGGCTCAAGGTCGATGACTCGCTTCAAAAGACCGCGGCCGTGTCACCTGGAGACACGGTGACCGTTCAATTATCTTCGGCCAAGCCGGAACCCGAGCCGCAAGTCCCCAACGACCTGCGGGAAGCCCTTGCCGCATCTGCGGACGCTAAGGCGGCTTGGGACGACACGACGACCATCGCACGGGTGGATTGGATCCACTGGATTGAGTCGGCAAAGCAGGCCAAAACACGGCAGCGCCGGGTCGAGAACGCTTGCGACATGCTGGCTTCGGGAAAGCTGCGTGTCTGCTGCTTTGATCAGTCTGGTTTCTATAGCAAGAGTCTGAGCGCGCCTAAGACGAAGGCATAGCCCTGCGACGGCTTCTTTGGCTAGAATCCAACGCCGCACCGGCGTTGGCACAGAGCTAGGCCTTTGTAAGGGTAAAACCCCCCCACCTTTCGTGAATAATAACGATTATCATACGTGTTCTGTTACTTTTGAACATGGAATTCATGGTGGAACAACCCTCCGGCGATCGCGCAGGCGCGCAAAGACGCATGACCGTAGCCATCAAACGCGTATTGACCGGTGGCGGCGTGGCGTTTTATGCGGCGACGGCAACGGCACAGACGACGGCACCGGATGCGGCGTCCATCAGCGTGTTACCCACCGTCACGGTGTCGGGTGCGCCGGAGGCCTTGGGCGAGGCGCCTGCGCCGATCGCGGGGGGCCAGATCGGCGGGGGGGCCCGCATGGGCATTCTGGGCAACACCTCCATCATGGACACGCCCTTCAGCGTTACGAGCTACACCGCCCAGACCATAGAAAACGCGCAGGCGCGCTCTGTGGCCGACGTGGCTACCTTGGATCCGTCTGTACGCATGAGCAGTGCGCGATCCAACATTAACGAAGACCTCACCATCCGCGGCTTCAATGTGCCTACGGCGGACTTTGCGTTCAACGGCATGTTCGGCTTGGCTCCCTACTGGCGTGCCCCCGTCGAGACGCTGGAGCGGGTGGAAATCATCAAAGGCCCGTCCGCGGCACTGTTTGGCATGACGCCGGGCGGCAGCATAGGTGGCGTCGTCAACCTGGTGCCCAAGCGCGCGACCGATGAGCCGATCACCCGCATTACAGGCAGCGTGGCATCGGACTCTGTTTTTGGCGTGCATGCAGACATCGGCCGCCGCTTCGGGCCGGACAACGCTTTCGGGATACGCGTGAACGCGATGACCCGGGATGGTGATACGCCGATCAAGGGTCAATCGGTGCGTGATAGCCTGGCTTCTCTGGCGCTGGACTATCGTGGCGAATCACTGCGCGCCTCACTGGACCTGCTTTGGCAAAAGGAACACATCGACAATGTCGTGCGCCAGTTCCAGATGGGCCCGGCCTTGACGTCGGTCCCCGAGGCGCCGAGCAACAACAACCCCTATCCCGGCCTGGGCTATAGCGATGGTCGCAATGGCTCGGGTGTCTTCAAGGTCGAATACGACTTGACGGACAACATCACCGCCTACGCCGGTTATGGTCAGCGCAAGTTGAACTGGGATTCCTTTGCCGCGAACCCCGTCCTGCTGAACTCGCAAGGCGATTATTCCTTCGCTGGCGGCTGGCAACGGATGACGGTCGACAGCAAGTCCACCGAGGCTGGCTTACGCGGTACGTTCGCCACCGGCCCGGTGAATCACAACGTCGCCTTCAGCTACACCAAGCTGGACCAGGACGCCCGACTGGGTTTCTATACGGACTATCCGGTTGGCAGTTCCAATATCTATTCGGGCGACGTCTTCGACACCCCCTCTACATCCGGCGTCGACAACCCGCTGCGGCGATACCAGGATACGAAACTCACCAGCTATGCCTTGGCGGACACCCTGTCCTTCATGCAGGATCAGTTGCAATTGTCTTTGGGCGTGCGCCGCCAGCAGGTAGAAAGCCAGAACTACAACTTCATGACTGGCGATGCCAGTGGGCCGCGCTACGACGAGCGCGCCACTACGCCATTCGCCGGCGTGGTATTCAAAGTACGGCCCGACCTCTCGCTGTATGCCAGCTACGTCGAAGGCTTGTCCCAGGGCGACACCGCACCCACCAGCGCGGCAATTACCAATCCCGGTGAAACGCTACCGCCGTTCAAGTCCAAGCAAAAAGAGATCGGCGTCAAATACAACCTGAACGACGACATATTGGCCACGATCAGCCTGTTTGAACTGACCCGGCCCAGTTCCGGCATCTCTGGCGATACCTTTGGTGTCTTCGGTGAACAGCGCAACCGCGGCCTGGAGGCTACCTTCGCAGGTGAGGTGACGCGTGGCGTGCGATTACTGGGCGGCGTCAGCTACATCGACGGCGTCATCACCGACGCCGTGTCACCCGACCTCGAAGACAACAAGGCCATCGGCGTGCCCGATTGGCAATTCAACCTCGGCGCGGAATGGGATACGCCTTTCCTGCCAGGCTTGACGTTGACGGGGCGTGTCATCTACACCGCCAGCACGTATGCCGATGCCGCCAATTCGCTGTCCGTTCCCAGCTGGACCCGGGTTGACGCCGGCGCGCGCTACGAGACCAAGATCAGTGGTAAGCCCGTCACGTTCCGCCTGAATGTGGAAAACCTGTTTGACAGGGATTACTGGGGCACCGCGACCGCGGGCTACCTGTTTGTAGGATCGCCGCGCACGTTCACACTATCGACCAGCATCGCCTTCTGAGGACACCGTGATGTCTACCCATACTTGGTCCTGGATTCATAAGTGGAGCAGTCTGGTCTGCACGGTATTCATGCTGCTGCTTTGCCTGACCGGGCTACCCCTTATCTTTCACGAAGAAATCGAGCACCTGTCGGGCGTGGTCGAGGCGCCGCTCATGCCTGCGGGTACGCCGAACGCCAGTATGGACCAGATTGCGCAGGCGGCATTGGAACGCCGTCCGGGCGAGGTCATCCGCTACATGTTCTGGGAGCAGGATGAGCATCCCGACATTACGTATGTCTCGATGGCCAGTGCCGTCGATGCCCCGCCCGAGGAGAACAACGCGGTCGTTGTGGATTCGCGCACGGCCAAGGTGCTGGACGAACCGGCGACCAATGAAGGTTTCATGTATGTCATGCTCAAGCTCCATACGGATATGTTTGCAGGGTTGCCGGGCATGCTATTCCTGGGGGCCATGGGCCTGCTGATGGTCGTGGCCATCGTGTCGGGGGTGGTGCTGTACTACCCCTTCATGCGCCGCCTGAAATTCGGCGCGCTACGCACCCAGCGAAGCACGCGCGTCAAATGGCTGGACTGGCACAACCTGCTGGGCATCGTCACGGTGGTCTGGCTTACGGTGGTGGGTATTACGGGTACCATTAATACACTGAACCGAGTCGTCCTGGGACTGTGGCAGATGGACCAGATGGCCGAAATGACGGCGCCTTACCGCGGCTTGCCGCCTGTGACCCAGCCTGCGCATCTGGAACAGTCCATCCGCGCCGCTCGCGCCGCGGTGCCCGACATGACTGTGAGCCTGGTGGCATTTCCGGGAACGATGTTCTCCAGTCCCCATCACTACACCTTCTTTCTGAAGGGCAGCACGCCAGTCACTGCGCGCCTGCTCAAGCCTGCCCTGGTCGATGCCTCCACCGGTCGCCTGACCGATTCGCGGGATATGCCCTGGTACGTGAAGACGCTGTTCCTGTCGCAGCCGCTGCACTTTGGCGACTACGGCGGTCTGCCGTTGAAGCTGCTATGGGCGTTGTTGGACATTTTCGCTATCGTTGTCCTGGGCAGCGGCTTATACCTGTGGTTGCGCAAGCCCAAGGCGGTGACGGCGCCCAAGACGCAGACCGACGGCATGCCAGAGCCCGCAAGTGCCCTGCGCCGCACGAATACTAACGAGGTCGCGCAATGAACAAGTATGAATTCCGGTATGTGCGCACCGATCACCAGCAATCGCCTGGCGAGGTTTTTAACGTCCCGATCTGGTTGGGCGTAGCGTCTATCGTTGGTCTTGTATCGGCGCTGCTGGGCGATGGCGTTTGGGACGGATTGTCGTGGCTGGTGATACTGGCGCCGATTGCGACTGTGGTGTGGGCCTGGCGTCGACGAGGCGGGTGAACGGGGCGAGAGTTATGCTCGGACGTTGCTTCACTGATAGGCACAGCGGTTTGATAAGCGCCTTGCTGCCCTAGGATGCTCTTTTTGACGGTGCGGCGCCCGATTTGGTTTATCGATACCCATGCCCATTATCCAATGCTTAGCGCATAGCTATAACGCGCCGATCTGCCAGCGATTGGATAGCCGATGCTTCCATGCCTAGTCTTTCACTCAGTACTTCTCGTGTGTGCTGTCCAAGCTTAGGGGCTGCGTGGCGATATTGCACAACAGATTCGGAGAACTTCACCGGATTCGCTACACCGGGGACCTGTTTTCCGTCGTTATCCGGCATATTGACCTGCATGTTTCGATGTTGGATTTGCGGATGTTCAAAAACCGCTTTGTAATCGTTGATACGACCGTTTGGGATGCCGTGATCAGTCAGTCGCGCTAGCCAGTATGCTGACTCCCGCGTGATAAAGGTACGCTCGACTTCCGGGATCAACGCCTGACGATGAATGATGCGGTCGCTTCCCGTAGCGTAGCGCGGATCGGTAGCCAGATCGTCCCGTTGCAATGCCTGGCAGAATCGCTGCCATTGCGCGTCGTTGCCGGCGGCCACAATGACGTGACCATCGCTCGATTTCAGTACTTCATAGGGAACCAGAGCAGGGTGTGCATTACCGTAGCGCTGTGGTACGTCCCCGCTGACCAAATGGTTAAAAGCCAGGTTCGCACCAAAAGCTGTTATGCAGTCGAGTAATGCAAGATCTATGTACTGACCCGTGCCGGTCGTGGCCCGCCGGTGGAGCGCGGCGAGCACTGCGCTTGACGCGTACATCCCCGTGACGATATCCGCGATAGCCACGCCGACTTTCTGAGGCCCGCCACCAGGGAGATTGTCACGCTCACCTGTGACGCTCATCAAGCCGCCTTCCCCCTGAAAAATAAAGTCATATCCAGGACGGGCAGCATAGGGGCCCGTTTGACCATAACCAGTGATCGAGCAGTAGATTAGTCCGGGCTTTGCACGAGAGAGCGACGCGTAATCCAGCCC
Source organism: Bordetella tumulicola (assembly GCF_054779135.1). Classification (NCBI taxonomy): domain Bacteria; kingdom Pseudomonadati; phylum Pseudomonadota; class Betaproteobacteria; order Burkholderiales; family Alcaligenaceae; genus Bordetella; species Bordetella tumulicola. Next base: position 622,491 of record NZ_BAAGYU010000010.1, read on the forward strand.
GTGGCGGGCGAGGTCTCCCACTTTGAAGTTCTCGATCAGCACATCGGCATGCATGGCGAGGGCGTGCACAAGCTTCTGGCCGTCGGCATTGGAGATATCCACAGACACAGATTTTTTGTTGCGGTTGGCCGCGGCGAAGTAGGTTGAGTGACGCTGGTTGCCTGCTGTGCTTGGATTATCAGCGTCGGGCCCTGGAGCTAGATCGGCGTTAGGCATCCAGGGTGGTCCCCAGCTTCGCGTATCGTCGCCGACTTCCGGACGTTCGATCTTGATGACCTCCGCGCCGAAATCGGCCAACATTTGCGTACACCAAGGGCCAGCGAGTATCCGTGTCAGATCGAGTACGACGACACCCGATAGTGCACCAGTATCGGCTTGATTCATCTCCGCCAGAGAACCGTCATTGGAGTTGGACATTCGCTTCTTTCAGAGTTTGTGCGTAGACCGCAAGCTGATCTTTGATAAAGACTTCCAGCTCCGCGGTGGTGGAACTGGCGGGGAGGAAGTTCTGGCGTGCCAACTGTTGCTTGATATCCTCCTGTTGGAGTACCTTGGCCACCGCGCGCGACAGTTTTTCGGCCCGATCACTCGGCATATTGGCGGGTCCCTGCAAGGCTGCCCAGGAAGAGACTGAGAACGCGGGGACACCCGCTTGCTTCATTGTTGGAATCTCAGGGAAGGCCGGGCTGCGTGTAGGCAGCGTAGTGGCCAACATGCGTAGCTTTCCTTGGGCAACGTACTGACCGGCAGTGGTTGGCGTTGCAAACATTAGCTGTACGCGATTGGCCACCAGATCTGTGACACCGGCAGGCTCGCCTTTGTAGGGGACATGCAGCATGTCGACCTTGGACAGTGAGAGCATCTGCCCGGTGGCGACGATGCCCGTCGGATTGCCGGTGGCGTAGTTCAGCTTTTCAGGGTGCGCGCGGCCATAGTCCAGCAATTCTTGTAGGGAATGTGCGGGGACTGATGCGTTGACAAATAGAAAGAACGAGTAGCGCCCCACCATAGAGATGCGCGAGAAGTCTTTGATGGGGTGGTAGGGTGGACTTTTCCGCATTGACGGTACGGCGCAGAAGCCGTTAGTGGACATCAACAGGGTATATCCGTCGGGAGCAGCACGGGCCACCTCTGCTGCACCGATCGCACCGTCGGCGCCCGCACGGTTTTCTACGATGACTGGCTGGCCCAGTGACTGGGTGAGCCCGCTGGCGATAATGCGGGTAATCGTGTCGGTTGCTGTTCCTGCCGTGAATGGCACGATGATTTTTACTGGCTTGTTGGGATAGGTGCCGCTTGCGTGTGCGATGCCTGCGACGGCAGCTACGAGCAAGGCTGCGATACTCGGCATGAATTTTCTAATCATAGTTGTCTCCTGTTTTATTTTTTTAAATAGGCATCGGGCCCGTAGAACTAGATACCCAGGAAAACGGGTTCACGTTTCTCGACGAATGCACGAAGTGCTTCGCGCGAATCTTCCGATTCTTTCAATAGGCACATCGTCTCGACGACGCTTTCCATCGAGCGTCGATAGTCGAGATCGTTGGCGCGCATGAACGCGTCTCGCAACATACGCATGGCTAACGGCGACTTCTGTGCAAGCCGCCGCGCCAACGCCCGGGCGCGTTCAAGGACCCGTTCGCGTGGTACTACTTCATTGACTACACCGAGGTGCATCATTTCTTCCGCACTGACAATATCGCCAGTGAAAAGTAGGTGAGCGGCCCGATGGCGCCCTGCTTGTCGCGGCAGATGAACCAGATGCATGGCAGGTAGGAGCCCCACGTTGATCTCGGGGTATCCCATTTCGGCTTCTTCTGCGGCGATTACCATGTCGCAGGACACGGCCCAAGTTACTCCGGCTGCGCGCGCATGCCCGTTTACGGCTGCAATGACGGGCTTGCCCATGCGATAGAGCGCCTCGTGCATCTCGTAGTAAAAGACCTCAATTAGTCGACGTAGTGCTTGGCCGTTGAATTCCAGTGCGATCTTCAAGTCGACCCCGGCAGAGAATACTGTTGGCAAGGCACTTTTCAAGATGACGGCTCGTGCCGAATCATCCTGCCGGGCACGATGGTAGGCGTCAACGACTTCGCGCGCCAATTGCATGTTGATGGCGTTCACTGGTCCGCGATCCATGGTGATTTCTGCAACGCCTTCTATAACCTCGTATCGAACGAACTCTTTCACTGGGTTGCCTCCATATTTGGGTGCTGGCGGGCTTGACGCCGCAACAGCCTGAATCGGGACATAATGTGCGTCAAACCCACCCTAGCGTCCAATACGTTTTACGGAACGACCCATACGCCCCGCGAATGACCACAGGTATAGAACTCCGACATTTCAGGCATTTTGTTGCTCTCGCTGAAGAACTGCACTTTGGTCGCGCGGCGCGGCGCTGCAACATATCGCAGCCACCCTTCAGCGTATCCATACGCCAGTTGGAACAGCAGCTCGGTTTTGCGCTCGTGGAGCGCTCGTCGCACGATGTCAGGTTGACGGCGGCGGGCACGGCCTTTTATCAAGAGGCGTGCAAAGCCTTATCCCAAGTTCGACAAGCGGCAGATGTCGCGACCAGAGTGCATGGAGGCTTGGATGGGGTGCTTCGCGTCGGCTTTTTCGCATCTATGTTGTATCGGGGCCTGGATCGGGCGGTCGATCGGTTCCGAGCCGAGTTCCCCGCGGTGGCTTTGCAATTGTTGGAGCTCAGTACCTCGGATCAGATTCCAGCGCTGTTGGGGCGTCAAATCCACTATGGATTTGTTCACAGCACAAAGCTGCCGACGGAGATCGCTGCCCGCGAGCTGCTAAGCGAGCCATTTCTACTGTGTTTGCCGCTGAAACACCCAGCCAGCAGCGAACAGATACAGAAACTGAGTGATTTTCGCGACGAGCCCTTTGTCTTGTTCTCACGGGCCTTCTCGCCGTCGTATTACGATCAGGTCGTTGCTCGTTGCTTGGCTGCGGGCTTTCACCCGGATATCCAGCACCACGTTCGGCACTGGCTGACCGTGGTGGCCTGCGTCTCGAAAGGCATGGGTGTAACTTTGGTGCCGCGTGCGCTCGCCAACGCAAAACTACCCGACGTGCGCTTCGCGACGATCGAGGACAGTACAGTGGAGTCCGTGGTTCATGGTGCCTGGCTTCATGCCGAAAACGATAGCGCCATTCTTAGTGCCTGGCACCGAGTGGTGGGGCAGGAAATAGGGATTTAGCGGTGGGCTGTTTCCGGAACAAACTTATCGACCCATACGCTAGACCGTATGGTTAATACGATTATTTCATTTGAACCCATATGACGGCGATCAGATAATGGCTTGCATTCGAAGAAATAAATAATTAACCCCGGAGACAACCGTCATGCTTATCGCCCCGCTACTGCGGAGGATGTCGTACGCTCTGTTGCTGAGCTTTACGCTGGGCTCGGCTGCCGTCCATGCCGCTGATACCTACCCTGACCGTCCCATTACCCTGGTCGTGCCATTTTCCGCAGGCGGGGGTGCCGATACTGTCGCCCGGCTGCTGGCCACCAAACTGCCCGCGCAGTTGGGCGGTCAATCCGTCATCGTGGATAACAAGCCGGGCGCCTCAGGCAATATCGGCGCCAATCAGGTCGCCGGCGCACCGGCAGATGGGTATACCTTTTTGCTGACTAACAGCACGCTTACTATCAATGCCAGCTTGAATATGCAGGGTACGCCGGATGTACGCAAACAGCTGACACCGCTATCCCTGCTGGTGCTCGCACCTGTGGCGTTGGGTGTCAATGCAACGATACCGGCCAAGACAGTGCCCGAGTTGATCGACTTCATCCGGAAGAACAACGGCAAGCTCAGCTATTCTTCCTGCGGCAACGGTACGCCGCAGCACTTTGCGGGTGAGTCCATCAGACTGGCCGCCGATCTTGACATGGTGCATGTGCCCTACAAGGGATGCGCGCCGGCTATTAATGACGGACTCGGCAATCAGGTGCCCATCCTTTTCAGCACGATTCCCAATCTGGCGCCGCACGCCGAGACGGGTAAGTTACGCATGCTGGCTGTGGCATCCGCCAAGCGGGTGTCGTTCCTGCCAGATCTGCCAACCATCGCCGAGACCAAGCCGTTCGGCGCTTTGGATATTTCGGTTTGGTTCGGTGTGTTTGGCCCGCAGGGCTTGCCCAAAGAGGTGAAGGCGAAGTTCGAGGCGGCCGTTACCGCCACCATGGCGGACCCCGACGTGCAGAAAGCGTTCCGCGATCGCTACTACGAGATCGAGAAGACTGGCGCTACCGCGATGGCTAGTCAAATTGATAAGGATCTGGAGATGTACGGTAATCTGGCCAAACATTCCGGCATCAAACTGCAATAGCGCGGCTTCAATTTCAGACTTTGTTGTAAGGACACTCCATGAGCAATTCGCATGATCTCAAGACCTGCATCGATGATCTGGTCGTCGCCAACCGCGTACTGGCACGCTTTGGCGTGCTGGACGGTTTCGGCCATGTCAGTGTGCGGCATCCGCACGATACGCAGCGCTTTCTGTTGTCTCGCTCGCTAGCTCCCGAGCTCGTCACCGCCGACGACATCATGGAGTTTGGCATGGACTCTGAAGTGACCACGGACGACGACCGAAAGCCCTATCTCGAGCGCTATATTCATGGCGAGATCTATCGTGCGCGGCCCGACGTCCATGCCGTCGTGCACAGCCATTCGCCATCGGTCATCCCTTTTGCGGGATCTTCCGTGCGGTTGCAGCCCATTTACCACATGGCGGGCTTTCTAGGCAGCGGCGCACCGGTGTTTGATATCCGATGCTGCTTTGGGGACACGGACATGCTGGTGCGCAATCGCGATCATGGCAAAGAGTTGGCGAAGACACTCGGTGATCGGCAGATTTCATTGATGCGCGGACATGGTTTCGTCTCCGTGGGCGACGGCATACCGGTCGCGGTCTATCGCGCCATCTATACCGAAATGAATGCGGCGCTTCAGCAAAAGGCCATCGGCCTGAATGGCGACATCACCTACCTGAGCCAGGAAGAGGCCGCGCTGGCTGACGAGATGATGGCCGGTGTAATGAATCGACCCTGGGAACTGTGGAAAAAGAAGGCCTATGAGTGATTGCCGTGGCTATGCAATGCCTATCACGGTCTTCCCCCGCAAGTTGGTAAGCGGTGCGCAAGACCAAGAAGCGCGATGTATTGCAGATATCGCTAAACGCGCCAGTATTCAGGCAAAGTAAGGACTGTTGACGTATCGTCTGCCTTCATCGTGCGTCGATTTGATTGTCTGCCCCGAAGAGACGTATGCTGATTCACCACATTGACTCACGTCCGATCGAGGTATTCCCACCATGGCGCTGGATGACTCTCTGGTTTCTCTTTCCGCGGTGACGTTGCGGCGGATGATAGGCGCACGGCAGCTTTCCCCTGTGGAGTTGCTGGAGGCGTGTATCGCCCGTATCGAAGCGGTGAACCCTTATGTGAACGCGGTGACAGCCAAAGCCTATGAACGCGCTCGCGCAGAAGCGCGTGCGGCGGAGCGGGCGGTGATGGCGGGGGATAAACTAGGTTTACTGCATGGTCTGCCGATGGGCGTGAAAGATCTAGAGCCGACGGCCGGCTTACTGACTACGTTTGGTTCGCCGATTTATCGGGATCACGTTCCAGAAGAGGACGTCGAGTTGGTCGCGCGGCTGCGTCGTGCGGGCGCGATTGTGACGGGCAAGACGAACGTGCCCGAGATGGGCGCCGGGGCGAACTCGCGCAATGCGGTGTGGGGCGCGACGGGGAATCCGTTTAATCCGAATTTGAATGCTGGCGGCTCCTCGGGTGGATCTGCCGCTGCTTTGGCCTGCGACATGTTGCCCGTGTGCACGGGTTCTGACACGGGAGGGTCATTACGCATTCCCGCCGCTAAATGCGGTGTGGTGGGTTTTCGTCCATCGCCCGGCGTGGTGCCCAGTGTGCGTAAATTATTGGGTTGGACCTCGATTTCGGTGGTAGGGCCAATGGGTCGCACAGTGGAGGATGCTTGCCTACAAATGGCGGCCACGGCAGGAATGGATGCGGGAGACCCCCTGAGCTATCCTCTGGACCCGTTGTCGTTTTTGCGTCCCGAGTCTGTCGATCTAGGTTCACTGCGTGTGGCGTACACCGAAGACTTTGGTGCGTGCGCTGTGGATAACGGTATGCGCGCTAGTTTCCGTGAAAAAATCGCGGCGATGAAGCATTTGTTTGCGGCCTGCGATCCCATTGACGTGGATCTAGGCGAAGTGCATCGATGCTTTGATGTATTGCGTGCCGAGGCATTTGTGGCAGGCATGCGCGAGGCTTACGAAAAGAACCCCGATAGTCTTGGCCCGAATACGCGTGCCAACTACGAGATGGGTGTTGTCATGAGCCTGCAAGACAGCGCCTGGGCGCAGGCCGAGCAGACATGCATCTTGAAGCGCTTCCAAGAGATCTATGCCGACTACGATTTGATCTTGTCACCGACGACGCCGGTATCGCCATTCCCGTGGACAACGCTGTACGCGGATACGATCAATGGCGAGAAACAGGAGAACTACTATCGTTGGCTTGCGCTGACGTATGTGGTGACGCTGACCACGCATCCCGCTTTGTCATTGCCTTGTGGTCTGGATGGCAGTGGAATGCCGTTTGGTCTGCAGATCATTGGGCCGTTCCGTGGCGATCGCGAGGTGCTGGGCGCGTCGTATGCGATGGAGCAGGCCTTTGCGCGTATTGATACGCTGCGCCGACCACGTCCGAATCTCGCGGCGCTCAAGCCCGCTGATCCGGCGCTGACGTCGATAGTGACCGCGCCACCGCAGCATCAATAGTTAAGCTGCAGCCTGGCGGCGTTCCAGTTCGGCAATGAGAACGGGCAGGAATGCCTCCGATAGCGCCGACAATCGCGCATCGGTCGCCGTCTGTACTTGCAAGGTACGTGTGCCAAACGCGGCATCGGCGATAGGGATGGCCACCAGTGAGCCAGCGGCCAGCGCATCGTTGAGCGTAATCGCGCCGGCAAGCGTGACGGCGTGTCCGGCTTCAACAATGCTGCGGATCATGGACGATGAATTGCTCGAAAACGCGACGTCAAAGGCGGATTCGTCATCCGCTGCTTGCCACGAATCGAACAATAAACGCACCGTGGTGCCCGAGTCGGTCAGTGCGATGGGATGCCCCTTTAGCGTGGCGAGCGACAGTCGTTTGCGGGACGAGAGCGGATGATGGGGGGCCATGATTGCTCGCACCGGAGAGGCTCGTTCGTATCGAACATCAATACCTTCATGAGCGGCCAGATTGAAAGCGATGCCAATGTCGATGATCTTGTCCCGCAATCGTTGAGCGATCACGAGTGGAGACGCCACCTGCACCTGAAATGCCACATCCGCATGATGATCCCGGTACAAGCAAATGGCCTTGGGCAAAAGGTTGCGTGCTACCGCCTCGTTCGAGCCGATACGGATAGTTGTGGCGCCTCGTTCGCCGAGGCTGTGGATATCGCGTAATACTCGCTCCGACTCCAGTGACATGCGCCGGGTGTGATCCGCCAACAGCTCACCTGGCCGCGTCAGCACCATGCCATGCGGACGCCGATGGAAAAGCAGTGCACCCGTATTGTCTTCCAGCTTTGCAATCTGGCGACTGATTGCCGACGGCGCGACGTGCAGCCGCAAGGCCGCCTCCTTGATACTGCCGGTGCGCACGACTTCCAGAAAATAGCGATGAGCGGTACTTAGCAAGAGAGCATCCCGATGAATTCTAATTTAGGCAATTACCATGCTAATTATTTGGCTTGATTGCAGAAATAGCAATTCTTAGAATGGATTGGTCGAGCCGGACAAGACGGGTCAACCGTCGGCTCGCACAGTCATCAATCAACGATCAGGGGAAAAAAATGGTCAATCAATACGTCGGCTTGAGAGGGTATGTTGCTAGCCGATCCTTCGCTTATGCGCGTGTTTCCTTGTCAATCATGCGCAAGGCGGCTCGTGTGTTGAGCATTCTCGGGCTATTCGCCGTTAGCGGTTGGTTTACCGCGCCTGTCCAGGCGGCGGAGTTTCCACAGCGCGCTATTCAGCTCATTCTGTCGTTTCCCGCTGGTGGGGCAACCGATGTACTGGCGCGTGAACTCAGCCAATACATGGGCGCTACGCTCGGTCAATCAGTAGTTGTCTTGAACCGCCCAGGCGCGGGTGGCTATATTGGAATGCAGGCCGGTGCCCGCGCAGAACCCGACGGGTATACGCTCTATATCTCGTCGGTGATGTCCAATGCGGTCTATGAGGGAGTCAATGGCAAGCAGCCGGTATCACTGGACCAGGACTTTGAAGCTATCGGCGGTATTGCCAGCGCACCTCATATTTTGGTTGTACCAACCAAAATCGGCGTGAAGGATTTTGCTGGCCTGGTTAGTTATCTGAAGGCCGCGCCGGGGAAATACAATTATGCCTCGATGGGCGCCGGCACTTTATCCAACCTCGAGGCCGAGATATTCAAGGAGCAAGCGGGTGTGGATGCGCTGCAGATCCCCTACAAGGGGAGTAGCCAGGCTTTGCCGGAAGTGATCACAGGGTCGTCGGCCTTCATGTTCGACAGCGTCACCAGCTCATTGCCGCATATCGAGGCAGGCCGTGTCAATGTGCTGGGCGTCGCCTCGGCCACGCGTCTGGGAGTGATTCCGGAGGTGCCCACCATGGAAGAGTTGGGCGTGTCCGGCCTGCAAGCCGAAAACCTTTTTGCGTTGATGGCGCCCAAAGGGACGCCGAGCGCACGCATCGACGTGATCTATGCCGCTTTGGCTAAAGCGCAAGCCGACGAAGGTTTCCGTAAAGCGATCGCTGCCCAAGGCTTTCTGATTAGCAAAATTGATCGCGAGGCGTTGCCTGGGTTTATCTTGGAGCAGCAGTCATTCTGGAACAAGAAAGTCAAAAGCTTGAACATCGCCGTCGCGAAGTAAATCAATCTCTCCCGCATCGCGGGTCACGATACTGGTGACCTCTCTGTCGCCAGTATCCTCCTTTCGCCCAGTCATCTTATGCCCATCACCGACGATTCATTCTGGCAGTTTCCCTATCCCTCACAACGTATGCCCGTCCTGGCCGACAATGTCGTCAGTACGTCGCAACCTTTGGCGAGTGCCGCGGGTCTGCAAATGCTCGCGCGCGGCGGAAATGCCGTCGATGCCGCGTTGGCGACTGCCATTGCGCTTACCGTGGTCGAGCCATGTATGAATGGCATCGGCGGCGATATGTTTGCCATCGTTTGGGATGGAAAGGCATTACACGGTCTGAATGCGTCAGGGCGAGCGCCTGCCGCGTGGGAAACCGCGCGGTTTGCGGACAAGGCCGAAATGGATTCCATTGGATGGGGCAGTGTGACGGTGCCGGGTACCGTATCGGGTTGGCGTGCGATCTGGGAAAAATTTGGCACCCTGCCGTTCGAGGACTTATTTGAGCCCGCTATTCGTTATGCACGCGATGGCTATCTTGTATCACCGACCGTGCATCGCCAATGGCAGAAGCAGATTGCCAAGCTGCAAGGGCAGCCCGGCTTTGCCGAAGCATTCGCACCGGGCGGACGTGCGCCACGCCCGGGAGAGCGGTTCACTTATCCTGGCCAGGCCAAAACGTTGGAACTGATTGCGCAATCGAAGGGTGAGAGCTTTTATCGGGGAGAGCTGGCCGCTGCTATTGCCACGCATGCACGCAACACGGGTGGGCTGATGACAGAGCAAGATCTGGCGTCGCACACGGCGGATTGGGTCGCCCCCATCAGCATGAAGTATCGGGGTCATGAGCTTTACGAGATTGGTCCCAATGGGCAAGGCATCGGCGCGCTGATGGCGTTGGGTATGCTCAATGCATTCGACCTGCGTGCCAGTGGCCTGGATACCGCTCAAACCTTGCACCTGCAAATCGAGGCGATGAAACTCGCGTTTGCTGATATGAGCGAGCATGTTGGTGACCCGGACCACATGGCAGTCACGAGCGAGCAATTGCTCGATCCTGGTTATCTGGCAGAGCGCGCCAAACACATCGATCCCCATCGTGCCAGTACTGCACGTCATGGCTCGCCACATAGCGGTGGCACCGTTTATCTGACAGCCGCCGACAAGCAGGGCATGATGGTTTCTTTCATTCAATCCAACTTCAAGGGGTTCGGGTCGGGTGTGGTCGTGCCGGGTACTGGTATCGCGTTGCAAAATCGTGGTTGGGGCTTCAGCACGCGTGCCGGCCATCCCAATGTGGTTGCTCCTGGAAAACGTCCTTTTCACACGATCATTCCCGGCTTTGTCATGAAAGATGGCACGCCGCTGATGAGCTTCGGTCTGATGGGTGGGTCGATGCAGGCACAAGGCCATCTTCAAATGGTCAGCCGTCTAGCCGATTTTGGGCAAAACCCTCAAGCGGCCAGCGACGCGCCTCGCTGGCGCGTCAAGGACGACAATATGGGCGTTGCTGTCGAGTGGAACACACCGCCCGATGTGGTGACACAATTGCGTATGCTCGGTCATGACGTCCATGTGGCGCCGCGATTTGACCTAGAGTTCGGCAGTGCTCAAATGGCGATGCGACTCGAAGAGGGTTATCTTGCGGCATCCGACCATCGCAAAGATGGCTACGCAGTGGGATTGTGATGCGCGCGCACCGAGCGCAGCGCCGGTGCGTCGCAGGCGCTAGTCGCTTGGTGCTTTTGTAGCTGACGGCATCATCAGCTCGCATTTCACTTATACAGTGCGTCTCGTATCTCGGCAGAGGCGCCCAAGCGTTTGGATAGCTCGTGCGCGTAGCCCTGGACCAAGCTCTCGAAGCGGGCTTTGTCCACGTGATCCAGGCGAGCCGTAGGTCCCGCGATAGTCAGCGCCCCGACGAAGCGATCATCGTCACCAATGACGGGTGTCGACCACGAAGACGTATAGGGATCTCGCGCCCCGCGAGAAGAGAGTGGCAGCCGTTCGTCACTCGAGCATTTGCCTTGGGCCCACATGGCAAACACGCGTCCCGTCGACGAGAGGTCCGGCGGCATCACGGTGCCGGCCAAGACCTGACTGTGTAGCCCCTGATGGGGTTGATGACGAAATAAGCACAGGCGGTGACCGGGCTGCCCGGACTCTACGTAATACGCTGCGCTTTCGCCGGTTTCCTCGGACAGGCGTTCCAGTATGGGCATCACGACGGCGTCGAGGTCAAAGCCGCGCTCGTAGACCCGCGCCAAGTACAGCACGCGCGGCCCCAGGCTGTAGCGGCCGTCGATCTCGCGAACGACATAGCCGCAGCGGACCAGCGAATTCAATAACCGAAAGATCGTGGTTTTGTGCAGGCTCAACCGAGTGGCAAAGTCCGCTAGCGAAAGATGTTCAGCTCCAGGTTTGAAGCAGTCCAGCACACTTAATGCGCGTTCTACCGCGGTAACGCCATCGTTGCTCATCAGCTAATTTCCCTTGTATATCCTAGTCTGTTGTATAGAGTACAGCGCAGTTGTACGAAAATACAATGGTGGCATCATTCAAAAAGATCAAGGAGACAGGAATGTCGAGCTCCCTATTGGTGGTGACCGCGCATGTCGGCGATTTTGTCTGGCGCTGTGGCGGCGCTATGGCGCTGCATGCGCAGCGTGGCGTTCCTGTCCATTTGATTTGCCTGAGTTATGGCGAAAACGGCGAGTCGAATGCGGCTTGGCAAGGATCCGAGCCGGTGGCGCGCGATACAGTCAAGCAATTGCGGCGTGCCGAGGCCGAGGCAGCCGCCAAGATCCTCGGCGTAGCCTCGCTGGACTTCTATGATTTGGGCGACTATCCCTTACCTGATTCGCCCGAGGCCATATCGCGTATTTCCCGAGCCATGCGTGCGACAACGCCCGCGGCGGTGCTGACCCATCCGGAGCATGATCCCTCTAATCTGGATCATTGCCGGACTTATGAAATGGTGTTGCGCGCCCGTATGCACGCGATGGCGCCCGGGCACGGGGCCGACCATGTCGTGCCGCCACAGATTCTGTGCTTTGAGCCGCACCAATCCGAGCTGTGTGGTTTCAAGCCAAATCTGCTGCTGGAAATCACCTCGGTGTGGGATCAGAAATGGCAGGCCATGCAAGCGATGCCGACACAGCGCAACCTGTGGGCGTATTACGAGCGTGTGGCCTTGCAGCGTGGTGCGCAAGCAGGGCGGCGCGCCAAGAGTACAGGCACGCTGTATGGCGAAGCCTATCAGAGCATTTTCCCTGCCGTGGTGTCCGCCTTCGTAGAGTGAACATCATCCCGATGACGTGCAATGCCAGCCCCCACGCGTGAGGAGCATGCGCAACGTCGGGACGGGCAGCGTTTTACCTCAAAAAATCTACAGCAATGAAACTCAGGAGGAGCATGATGAAGAAGAAAATTTTGGGTGCGGCTGCACTCATATTGGGAATGTTGCCTTTGGGCCAGGCCTTGGCCGAGTATCCCGAGCGCCCGATTCGGATGGTGATCCCCTTTGCGGCGGGCGGGCCGGCGGATTTGGTAGGGCGTGAGTTCGCCACGTTGCTGGGCCAGAAGCTGGGGCAGACCGTGGTGGTGGTCAACTTGGGCGGCGGGCATGGTGTACCCGCGCTGAACCAGGTCTTGGGCCAGGACGCCGATGGCTATACCTTGTTGATGCCCGCGTCGGGCAACATGACGGTCCCGTCCAAGGTGATGCAAGACAAGGATGTCTTGGCGTTGTTGGCGCCGATCAGCTTGCTGACGAAAAGCCCGCACGTCTTGGTGACGTCCGCCAAGCTGCCCGTGAAGACGACGCAGGAGCTGATTGATTATGCCAAGGCCCATCCGGGCAAGGTTAACTTCGGCTCCGCAGGGGTAGGCGGTGTTGCGCACTTGGGCATGGAGTTGTTCAAGAGTCAGGCGAAGGTCGATGTCGTGCACGTGCCGTATCGTGGGACGTCGCAGGTGATCACGGACCTGGCCGCAGGACAGGTTCACGCGTTGTTTAGCAGCATGCCGTCCTTGAAGCCGATGATTGATCAGGGCACAGTGACCGCGCTGGCGATGAGTGCGCCGAGCTCCGGGAGCTATACGTCTACATTGCCCGTGATTACCGAGACATTGCCGGGCATGGAGTACACCACTTGGTATGGCTTGTTTGCCAAGGCCGGCACGCCTGCGGAGATCGTGGAAAAACTCAACCAAGCCGTGGTCGACACGTTGAAGGATCCGGAACTCAACAAGAAGTTTGATCCGCAGGGTGTCGAGTTTGTCTCGAGCAGTCCGCAAGAGCTTGCCGATCTCGTGCGTAAAGATACCGCGAAGTGGACCAAGCTGATTGAGGAAGCCGACATTCAAATTGATTGAGTCGGATAGCGTTGGCCGTTCGAGTGGATAGGAGGCCAGGCCGGCCTCCATCTAGACGTTAATCACTCAAGCGTCCAGCGCCAGTGCCCGGTCCAAGCCTCGCAAGAGCGCCACCACCGTATCCAGGTACGGTGTGGCAATACCGAGCTCTTGAGCGAAGCGTTGCGGTTGGCCCAGCAACGCTTCAGCCTCGATTCGCCTGCCTAGCAGCACATCTTGCAGCATGGACGGCCGTCCATTCGACGCCAATTGCGTCTCGGCCGCCCGGAGGGCGTCCTCGTCGGTGATCGGTGATCCTAGCGCGCGTGCAATGTTGGCCATCTCAAGCGCCAGTGCGCGCTGAATGTCGGGTAGGCCGGGTATCTGTGCACAGTGGGCCGAACCCAGTCTCGTCAATGCGCAAAATGGGCTTCCAATCGCATTGCGCAACAGCTTGCGCCATATCTCGTAGCGTATGTCGTCGGTTGTTTCTCCTCCCAGGCCTGCTCTGCTGAATAGCTCCGCAAGCTGCCCCGCGCGTCCTGGCAAGCGTCCGTCTGGTTCGCCGAAGACGTAGCGATTAACGCCTCGGTGCAAAACATGTCCGGGGGTTTCGACTTCGTTGGCCGAATAGATGACGGTCCCTATCGCGCGCTCGGGACCGAGGCGATTCCAGAGCGCGCCTTCGGGATCGAGTAATGGCAATGCGTCTGAGCCCTGTTGCCGTCCATAGTTCCACCACCAGGGGATACCGTTGGATAGAAAGGCCACCACGCCATCAGGCGCCAACAGACGCCTCAAAGCGTCGGCCTGAGCTGGCAAGCTCGCGGCCTTTAGCGCGACCAATATGATGTCTTGGGGCGGCAGGGTAGCAGGGTCGTCGGTGGCATGATCGAAATGTGCGTGCCACTGCTCACCGTCAGCATGACGCAACGACAGTCCATGTGAACGAATGGCGGCGAGGTGAGCCCCGCGCGCGACAACACTGATTTGACCAACACCCGCATCAGCTAATCGCACCGCCACATTGCTGCCAACTGCACCAGCGCCAAATACGCAGATCTTCATGTCGCCCCCAGTCCGAAGCCCGCCCGGTCGAGATTTCTCCTCGGTCGCGGGTACGTCGATCGTCCATTGTAAATACCGCTAATGTTTGTACAAATCGATACAGGTTGGCTGGGTTTTGAAATAGGTCGCACAGTATGCTTGGCCGTCCGGTTGACAAAAGGATACTGACAATGAAACCGAAAATAGCGCTGATCGCTTCTCTCATTGCCAGCTGTGCGCTGGCCTTTACCGCTCAGGCGGCGCCGCCCGAGGGTAAGGGGCAGGGTAACAGCGCAGGGAATTCCGGCAAGGGTGGCAATGGCAACTCGCATGCATCGGACAAGGGTAATTCTGGCAAGGGAAATTCCGGTAACGGAAACTCGGGCAACGGAAACTCCGGCAAAGGAAATTCCAGCTCCGGAAAGTCGAACGCCGGTAATCAGAGTGGCGGCTCCCAGGCGAGTCAAGGCGGGGGTAAGAACGCCGATCGTCGTTACGACGATCAAGGCCGGTATTACGACTATTTTGATGATCATCGAGACCGTCAAGGCCATTTGCGTGGTGATGATTCGTTCAACGATCTCGTGTACGCGGGTATCACCGCCGCTCTGGCACGCGAGTATGCGCTGGATTACGGGCTGGGTGGCTACTCTGACTTGCCACCCGGTATTCGAAAGAACCTGGCTAGGGGCAAGCCTTTGCCTCCGGGTATTGCCAAGAAAACAGTCCCGGGTTCGTTCATGGGTCGCCTACCAAGTTACCCGGGTTACGAATGGCATGTCGCTGGTACGGACCTGATCCTGATCGCTGTAGGTACCGCCGTGATCGCCGATATTCTTTACGACGTGTTTGATTGATTAGGCGGTTCTGCCGCCGACCGGCCAAGCGGTCGCGATATCCTCAGCTTGGCCGGTCGCCCTTTAGCGTGATGCGGTGCATGACGCGGCGAAATCCGTGATAGTCATTGATCGGGTTATGCATGGCGCAGCGATTGTCCCAGAATGCGATAGCGTTGGGTGACCAGGCGAATCGGCAGGTGAATTCTGGTTTGACTTGATGCTCGAACAGGAATGACAGGAGCGACGCGCTTTCCTGGTCGCTCATACCTTTAATGCCTGCGGTGTGTGCGACGTTCACATACAAAGCCTTGCGGCCCGTTTCGGGGTGGGTACGCACGATGGGATGCTCGGCAGTGTGGTTTTGAGGCGCGTCCATTTTGCCGTCGGACTTGATGCGGTCTTCGCGAGTGCGTGACACGTCGGCCTTGGCCGACGTACTGATGCCGAGCAAACCATCCAGTAGTCGCTTCATGGTGTCGGACAAGGCCTCGTACGCCAGGTATTGATTGGCGAACAGCGTGTCACCGCCGTAGGGAGGAATCTCTCGCGCCAGCAGCATGGACCCCATGGGAGGTTCTTCCAGGTATGTGGTGTCGGAATGCCAGATTCCGCCGAAATTCGAGCGCTCGTTTTCCAGCTTTTTCACTTCGATAATTTGAGGGTATCCCTCCAGTCCACTGACAAAGGGATACTCGATAGGCGTTCCCATGGCGTGTGCGAAGTCCAGGAACTGCTGTTGAGTCAGATCCTGATCCCGCAGAAAAATAACTTGATGATCAAGCAATGCCTGACGCACGGCCGACGCCTGCGAGGCGTCCAGTTTGTTGCGCAAATCGATGCCGCTGATCTCCGCGCCTAATGCGCCGGCGATTCTCCGGGTTTCCATAGTGTCTCCGCGTTTGGCGTGCCCAGTTCCGACCGGGTGCCATGTCTGTGTATGATTGGTACGTACAACGATAAAACATACGGAGACAATATGCGAATTATCCCCAAAATGGTAGGTTCGATCCTTGCTACCACCTGTGTCCTAGGGTCGGCCATGGCCGCCGAGGCCTTTCCTCAAAAGCCTGTGAGTCTGGTCGTGCCACAAGCCCCTGGCGGCGCGTCGGATTCGTTGGCGCGGATCATTGGGCAGGCGTTGGGAGAGAAATGGAAGCAACCCGTGGTCGTGGAAAACCGAGCCGGCGCGGGTGGCAACATCGGCATGGAATACGTGGCCAACGCCGGTAATGACGGCTACACCCTGCTGATGAGCTATGAGGGTTCGCACGCGATCAATCCTGCGCTGTACAAAAATTTGCCGTTCGAGGTCAAAGACGACTTTGCGCCCGTTGCCACTCTGGCCACCTTGCCGTTCGTCGCAGTGACCAATCCCAAGACCGGCATCAAGAACTTATCTGACTTGGTGAAAGCCTCTAAACAAGCACGCGTGACTTATGGATCGGCGGGTAATGGGTCGGTTAATCATTTGCTCGGCGAGATGTTTAATTCCGCCGCCGATATCAAAATGGTGCATGTACCGTATCGAGGGGCGGCACCCGCGATCAAGGATTTGCTGGGCGGTGAGATAGACGTGGTCTTTACCAGTCTGCCGTCGGTCAAGAGTCATATCGATTCGAACACCCTGGTGCCGCTGGTCGTGACTAGTGCAAAGCGATCACCGAATGCCCCTGACATTCCGACCATTGCGGAGCAGGGCTATCCATCGTTTGACGTGAATCCCTGGTTCGGTTTGTTCGTTGCGTCTGGCGTCAGCGCCGACAAAATTCAGCTCATGAATCGCGATATTCGCGCACTGCTGGAGACGCCCGAGATTCAGAAGAAATTTGCGGCGCTGGGTGCGGACACCTATATCACGACACCCGAGGAGTTTGGCAAGCAGGTCGACGGAGCGCTCGCGCGTTGGGCGGATGCGGTAAAGGCCTCGGGCGCGCAGGTGGAGTGATTCAGGCGGTCTGTGTGCTAGAGCCGTGGTCCCGCGCACAGCGCGGCCCGGCATTGCCTGTCGTTTTGCTTCAGCCTCGTGCGCCTCACTCTGCAGGGGGCGAGTCGTTGCGGGATGCGCGTAGGCGGCGTACGTGTTCATCGACCTGACTGCGCAGTTGTTCGATTCGCTGTGGATCGGCAGCAGTCGCCGCCGAGGCGCGCAAGTGCGATGTCAACTTGGTCAGCTCCGCGATATCGGCGTCGCGCGAAGCATCGCTGACTCTTCGGGTATGGCGGCGGCTCAGCAAGTCAGCGAAGCGATCGCGCAATGCCACGGCCGTCATCGCCCGCAGAGGCTGTTTCAGAAAGGGGGGCCATCCCAACGCTGCGCCGGCTGCTAACGCTGTCGTCTTGACCCACGCTGCGCTGGATCCGCCGCCGGGCGCGGTGCGGATGAAAGAGCGGACCAGTTCCTGCCGATCATGCTCCATTTTTACCAGGAGGGCCTGTCGGTCAGCTTGCGTGGTCATCGGCATAATGACTCCGGGCAGTGGCGATATCTAGCCGCACCTGGCGGCTAAGTTCGGAAAAAGGCGAATCTTTTGGCGCGTTGCGACTGGCGATGGCCAGCGAAATCAACGTGATCACCAGCCAAGCAGCCGCCACCAACCAGGCGGCCAGCGTGCGGGAGTCGGTATCCCAGAAACTGACGATCGTGGCCACCGATACAAAGCTCAGTGTTCCCAGTCCGCAAAACACTACGCTGACGCCGCTGATTAGTGTAGAAAGCAGAGCCGCCCGATAGAGCGACAATTCGATGCTGACCAGTTCCAGGTAGTCTCCTGGGCGTTCCGCGGCAAATTTTGCGATGTGGCGCAATCGGCGAAATCGTTCTGAAATCATGGCGTCTCCTTAGGCGTTGCCACATCTGATGCAGCAAATAGCATGCCAGTCCGCCTGCGCTTCTGTGGAGAGGATAGATCTGCAAGAGCGGGCCGTTCGAGGCGGCGTACCTGCCGCTGCGCACGCTACATTCCGCCCGCCGACCTGTAGGCATACCGATTGAGGGACGGCCCGTAGGTCTGACGACGCCTTCGACTACGGTATTGGTGGCACCGCGTCACCTCACCGGGTACAGGACTTGCTAAATCGTCTGCGTCTCGATTCCAAGGGCAACCATGCCGACAAACAGAAAAATCAGGACACTCAAAACAAAGACCGAAGCGGCTTCCCCACCAGCCCCTCGCTCGAATGCGGTGTCGCGCTTTTTCGATCATTCTGCCGCGAATGTCGCTAAATGGGTCGGGTCGTCCGTGGCATTCGGATCGGCGCTGCTGGCAGTACTGATCTGGGCCGCCGCTGGGCCGGCCTTTGGATATTCGGAGACTTGGCAACTCGTCATCAACACTGGCACGACGATTATCACCTTTCTGATGGTTTTTTTGATCCAGCAAAGCCAGAACAAGGACGGCCGTGCTCTACACCTGAAGCTGGACGAACTGCTTATTGCACTGAAGGACGCCGACGAGGCATTCGTGGACGCTGAAGACCTCGATGAAGACAAACTGAGGGCGCTGGCTGCCGCTTGTACTGCGCGCGCGCGCAAGCTGGCACGACGCAACCGCCGACAAGTGCGTGGTTCTAGAAAATCAGCTTCAGCACCCCAGTGATGGTCAGCAAGCCCACAATGAAAATAATAGCGATGATCCAAAGGATGATTTTCATTCGTCGGTCCTTTCAGCGATGGATAGCACTGCCAATACGACGCACGTACCGTGCCCAAGCCTAATCCCGCCGGACACACCAGTATCGACAGCATACTCCCTGGGTGGCAGCACCGAGCTGTCTTTTTCAGGACTACCAACGTGGAAATCTGTCACCAGTCGGCGCTATGGCTGTGTGAGTGCCGCGTCCTGTGCACACCGCAGCAACGTGCTCACCCAGCGTCCTCGTTGCGATTGATTGCGCCATAACAGCCCCAGCTCGCGCGGCGGCGCCAATTCGCCGTCTGGACATGACACGGGCGGAACCGCAAGCTTGCACAGGTGTTCACCAGCTAACCCCTGGCCAATATCTGGCACTAATCCGACGCCCAGGCCCCGTTCGACCAGCAAGGCAATAGCCATGATGGAATTGAGCTCGATCCGCTCGTGCGGCCGTATGCCTTGGGCCTGTAGGTAATGTTGCGCCAGGCTGCCGCCCGCCAACTGCCTGTCGTAGCGCACCAGGGGCTCGTTGCGCAACAGTTCGAGAGGATCGCGCTGGGCATCGCACGCTCGCGCCAGGACCACCAGTGGCTCTTGGCGCAGCGGTGTCCAGCTTACGGTCTTGGGCAGGTCGAACGATAGCTTCAGGCACAGAGCCGCATCGAGCTCCGACTGCACCAGAGCACTGTACAGCGTCGGTGTGATGCCGATACGAAGGGCGATGCGCACTCTAGGATGCAGGGTGGTGAAGGCTTGCAGGACGTCGGGCAGGAAACCGTGCAGTGCCGTGTTGACTGTGCCCAGTCGTAACTCACCTTCGTCTTCGTCAGTGACAACCCAGTCGCGCAGCGCGTCGGCGTCTTGCACGAGAGTGTGGCCTCGTTCCACTAGCCGTTGTCCGGCCGCAGTAGGCTGGACGCTACGACCCTGGCGCACCAGTAGGGAAACATCCAGTTCGCGCTCGAGCGCGCGCATCTGCTGGGCCACGGCGGCAGGGCTGAGGCCCAGCTGTCGTGCGGCTTCCGACATCGAGCCGGTGGCGACCACTTTCAGAAAGTGATTTAAGTAGCGGATATCCATTGCCTGTATTTTCTTTCATTTGATGATAGCGGCGCATACTGTATTGCCACGGCAGTGTCGGACGACAATATTCTATTCGGGCCCGACCGGCCCCGTATGCAGAACAAGGAAATCCAATGAGTCGCTTCGCCCCGCGTTCGCCTTCCCGTCGCCATGCGCTGGCTGCTGTACTTGGGCTGACCGCCATATCGATGGCGCCCGCCTGGGCACAACGCACCAGTGCTGTCCGCATCATTGTGCCATTCGCCCCGGGAGGGGGTAACGATGTGTTGGCCCGCCAGTTGGCGCACGGTCTGAGCCAAATGTTCAAGCTGGACGTGATCGTAGAAAACAAGCCCGGGGCCGGTGGCAACCTGGGCTCTGAGCAGGTGGTGCGGGCCTCACCGCAAAGCAATACCTTTTTGTTGGGCCATACCGGTACGGTGTCCATCAACCCGGTGCTTTACAAGGACTTGAAGTTTAATGCTTCGACTGACTTGCGGCCGGTCGCCATGTTCGCGTCCTCGGCCCTGCTGCTGGTGGTGCCGGCTGAATCGCCCATCAAAAATGTTGCGCAGTTGGTCGATGCCTTGGGTACCAAGGGCTCAGACATGGATTACGCATCCAGCGGTACGGGTACCGGCGGTCACCTGACTGGCGAGATGTTCTTGCAGACCCTGGGTGCACAGGCCGTGCACGTGCCCTACAAGGGTACCGCGCCCGCGCTGGCGGACGTCGCTGGCGGGCTGGTCGATTTCAGTTTCAGCGTCATCCCCGCCGCCATGGCGCTGGTTAAGTCCGGCAAACTGCGTGCCCTGGCCGTGACCAGCGCCAAGCGGGCGAATCTGATGCCTGATGTTCCCACCATGATCGAATCAGGCGTGACGGCACTGGCCGATTTCGAAAGCACGCTGACTTACGGCATCCTGGCGCCCAAAGCCGCGTCCGCAGAGGTGGTGCAGCAGCTTGAGGCAAAGATACTCGAGGTTGCCGCCACCCCCGAATTTCAGTCTAGGCTGGCGGTGGAGGGGGCCGAGCCCATGCTGGGCAATAGCGTCGAATACGCCCGCCGGATCCAGGAAGAAAGCCGCAAGTGGGGTCACGTAATAACCGTTTCCGGCGCATCGGTATGAGCGCGGGCACGCCCGGGATGGCAGTCTCCTTGATTGAACAGTGCCTCAATCCGGCCGGCGATACCGAACTTTTTTCGGACCGGCAATGGCTGCAAGCACTGCTGCGCTTTGAGGTCGGGCTGGCCAGTGCCCAGGCGGCCGCGGGCCTGGTGCCTGCATCGGCGGCGGCGGCTATTGCCCGGGCATGCGCAAACCTCGAGTTGGACAGCGCTGAT
Source organism: Bordetella tumulicola (assembly GCF_054779135.1). Classification (NCBI taxonomy): domain Bacteria; kingdom Pseudomonadati; phylum Pseudomonadota; class Betaproteobacteria; order Burkholderiales; family Alcaligenaceae; genus Bordetella; species Bordetella tumulicola. The sequence goes on from NZ_BAAGYU010000010.1 coordinate 643,714, forward strand.
TTCATCGAGCGGGCGCGCCGCACGGGCGCATTTGGCATCGGGCTGGTTGACCCCATTCGTGGCATGCTGGCCCGCCACGATCCCGATGCGTTGCCGTACTTGCATTGGGGCACTACCACCCAGGATGCCGTTGACACGGCTCATGCCTTGCTGACCAAGACCGCACTGCTTGCCGTTCTGGATGAACTGCAGGGGCTGGTCACCGCTTTGCGCACGCTCGCCCATACCCATGCGGCCACGCCAATGATGGCACGCAGCTTGCTACAGCCCGCTCAGCTCACTAGTTTCGGTTTCAAATGCGCACAGTCCGCCGCCGCCTTGCAGCGCAGTGTTGACCAACTGCGTACGTTGGCGCCACACGCTCTGTGCGTGCAATTGGGAGGCGCTGTGGGCAACCGCGCCGCGATGGCTCATCGCGCCGTCCAAGTGGAACTTGTCCTGGCCGCCGAGTTGGGACTGTGGTCCTGCGGACAAAGCTGGCATACGCAGCGCGATGCCTGGACGAGGCTGGCGCTGGAAGCTTCCGTGTGCGCGGGCAGTCTATCCAAACTGGCGCGCGATTGGTCGCTGATGTCTCAGTTCGAAGTGGGCGAATTAGCTGAGACACCGCGCGGCAGGACGTCCAGCGCTATGCCTCATAAACGCAACTCCGTGCATTGCATGCAGGTCATCGCCCAGACTCAGCCGGTCCCCGGGTTAGCGGCATCGCTGCTAGACGCCATGACGCAGGCGCACGAACGGGCCATGGGCGAATGGCACGCCGAGCTGTCGTCCTGGGCGCCGCTATGGCGCCGCGTGCATGGTGCCGCCGCCGCGATGCGTCGGGCCGCCGAAGGCCTGCACGTCGATGCTGCACGCATGCAGTCGCATATCGACGCGCTGTACGAGGTCATTTTCTCGGAAGCCTGCTCTGATGCGCTGACCCCTATTGCGGGTCGCGAAGCGGCGCAGCAAGCCATCGAACAACTGGCGCCGCAAGCCCTGGCGCAACGTCAGCCGCTGTCGGCCCTATTACAGCAATGGGTCGAAATCACTCACGGGACCGAACAGGCACGCGCTGCAGCACAGGCCTTGGCAGCGGCCACCGATCCACAGCACGCCGTACGCGCCTCGGCCGCGTGTTGCCGAGAACTATTGCGTACGCTTGATGCCGCCGTATCCTCTTCTTGCAATTTGGAGCCTCACCATGTCTGATTCCCTTCCCACCGACGCGCTAGAGCGTGGTCTGGCAAACCGACGCAAGCTTTTGGGCGATGCGTGGGTGGACCGCTCGGTCGGCAACGCCAACGTTCTGAACGTGGAATTCCAGCGCATGATCACATGCTATGCGTGGGACAGCATCTGGAGCCGGCCAGGGCTCGATCCCCGTACACGCCGCATCATGGTGCTGGCCATCACCGCGTCGATGGGTCGCTGGGAAGAATTCGAACTACATATCCGTACTGGTTTGCAGGCACCGGTTGACTCTCCTGACGCGGCGGCACTCGATCTGGATACGATCCGCGAAGTGCTGTTGCAGACCGCCGTCTATGCTGGCGTGCCGGCCGGCAACACCGGCATGGCGATCGTGCTGAAAGTCCTGGAGACACTGGACCGCAGCCCACCCAAAGTGGATTTCTGGACGGGTCGCCCGGTCGCGTAAAGCGGGTCGTTGATCAGTTGATTGGAGCGATCGGCGCTGCCCCCGTGGGGTTTCGGTCAAGGGGTGGGGTCTGTCGGTTCCGCTCCGTTCACATGTCGTTCCGGTTTCAGGAATTTGACAGTCATTCTCCTTTCAATGCCAGGTCGAGACCGAATAAGATATAGAGGTAGCTTTGTTGGGGTTAGCGCTCAAACACTGGCTGCGGTCGGGCGGCATTCAAAAGACAAGGAGATGGCAATGAAGAAAGTTCTTGGTGTCTATAGCGCTCCCCGCCCTCATTGGGTAGGGGACGGTTTCCCCGTGCGCAGTCTCTTTTCGTACCAAACCCTCGCAAAGCAGCTCAGCCCTTTTTTGTTGCTCGATTACGCGGGGCCCGCTGAGTTCACGCCCACCACCCGGAAACGCGGTGTCGGACAGCATCCGCATCGCGGGTTTGAAACGGTCACTATTGTTTACAAGGGCGCGGTCGCTCACCGCGACTCGACGGATCAGGGCGGCACGATTGGTCCGGGCGACGTGCAATGGATGACGGCCGGTGCGGGAATTCTTCATGAAGAATTCCATTCTGAGGCCTTCATGCGCGATGGCGGCACCCTTGAGATGGTGCAACTATGGGTAAACCTGCCAGCCAAGGACAAGATGGCCGCACCGAGTTACCAGGCAATTGTTGATCGTGACATACCTGCCATCCCTCTGCCAGATGCCGCCGGGACGGTTCGAGTGATCGCCGGGCAATATGCTGGTACAGCAGGCCCCGCAACAACTTTCTCACCCATGCACGTCTGGGACATGCGTCTGAATCAGGGAGGTATCAGCGAGCTGGATGTGCCTGATGGTTGGAATACGGCACTGGTTGTGTTGCACGGAACGGTGCTGGTCAATGGCGACACCGTGGCTCGTGAGGCACAAATGGTAGTGCTGGATAAGGCCGGTAGTCATTTGTCCATTGAAGCGAATAACGATGCAGTCTTGTTGCTTTTAAGTGGGGAGCCTATTGATGAACCCATTGTTGGCCACGGCCCATTTGTCATGAATAGCCAAGACGAAATCAGCCAGGCGATAGCCGACTTCAATAGCGGCCGCTTCGGACAGATGACGGCGGCATGAGTGAGCCTGCAGTTGCTTTAACCCGTTAAGTACGAGCTTGCGGGCAACATGCATGAGTGCGAATCCAGCACTCGTCCACTGACACATTAAGGAAGACCAAAATGACCACTCCTTACAAACGTCTAGATAAAGCCCAAGCTGCTGTGTTGCTGGTCGATCACCAAACGGGCTTGCTTTCCCTGGTTCGCGATATCGATCCCGATAAGTTTAAAAATAATGTGCTGGCTATGGCTGATCTGGCGAAATATTTCGAGTTGCCGACCATACTGACCACCAGCTTCGAGGATGGTCCTAATGGTCCGCTGGTGCCAGAGTTGAAAGAAGCGTTTCCCGATGCGCCTTATATCGCCCGCCCCGGCCAGATCAATGCCTGGGATAACGAGGATTTTGTTAAAGCAGTAAAAGCCACCGGCAGAAAGCAGTTGATCATCGCAGGCGTCGTGACCGAAGTTTGCGTGGCGTTCCCGGCGCTGGCAGCCATCGAGGCCGGGTACGACGTATTCGTGGTGACTGATGCTTCGGGTACTTTTAACGAGATCACACGCCATTCGGCATGGGATCGTATGTCGTCGGCCGGCGCGCAATTGATGACATGGTTCGGCCTGGCTTGCGAACTGCATCGTGACTGGCGTAATGACATCGAAGGCCTGGGTACGTTGTTCTCCAACCATATTCCGGATTATCGGAACTTGATCAATAGTCACACCAAGTTCACATCCTGAACCGCCTCTGAACCCCAAAAGGTAGGCACCGATCCCACCTTTTGGGGTTTTTCCTGGCGTTCTTTCGCGATTTTTCCAGAAACTGGAACTGGGTGCGCCATTGGTCAAGCGTCGCGATTCAGCGCCCAGCGCAGCTTTTCCCTCCATCCACCGGAAGGCAAACACCGGTAATGTATTTTGCCTCGTCCGACGCCAGGAATAACGCCGCATGAGCGACGTCCCAGGCGTCACCCATCTTCCCCATTGGAGATGCGGCATGGCGCTGGCGGCGCATTTCCTCTATATCCTCGAATTGGCCGGATATCTGTCGATATATCAAGGGCGTGTCCATCACCCCCGGCAGGACGGCGTTGACTCGAATACCGTCCTTGGCATATTGCACAGCCATTGCGCGCGTGAGTTGATTCAGTCCTGCCTTGGCCGCTGAATAGGACGGGTAGGGATAGCGGTTGACCTGGATCGAGGCTAAAGAAGAAACGTTTACGATCGCGCCGCGTCCTTGGGATAGCATCACCGGAATGACATGCTTGCAGGTAAGGAATACGCCTGTCAGATTGGTGTCCAGGACACGCCGCCAGCTCTCCTCCGAGGCCTGGACGACATCGCCCATTTCGGTGATGCCAACGTTGTTGTGCAGCAAATCAATCTTGCCATGATCTTGGGTGATTTGCTCTACGACTTTCTTCAAGTCTGTGGATGAGGTCACATCGGCCTGTAGTGCGACACATGTGCCGCCCTCTTTCAGAATGAGATCGCGCGTGGCCTGCGCGGCGTTCAGGTTTATGTCTACGGCATAGACGACTGCCCCTTCGCGTGAATATAAAGTGGCGGCGGCTTTACCGTTGCTCCAGCCGGCTTCGCCAGAGCCGGCTCCCATCACCATGGCGACCTTGGAAGTTAAGCGATTTCCCATCCGTCAATCCACCGCAATGTTGGCAAACTCAGCGACCTTTTTCCACTTGGTAATATCATTCTTGATCATGTCGCCGAACTGGTCAGGCGTATCGGCAATGACATAGGCGCCGAGGGCTTCATATCGTTTTTGCGTTTCTGGATTTTTTAGTGCGCGAACGGCCGCTGCGTGCAATTTATCTAGCACGTCCTTTGGTAAGTTGGCCGGTGCGAGAAGGCCGTTCCACATTTCAGCGTCGTACTCGGGTAGTCCTACTTCAGCCGCGGTAGGCACGTCAGGCAACTGCTTCAGGCGTGATTTTCCTGCAATCATGACGGGTATCAGATTGCCCGCCAGCATGTGTGGCATGGATGACGCCGCGGTGTCCCAGATCATATCGACTTGACCGCCGATAACGTCGTTAAGTGCCGGTCCCGTTCCTCGATAGGGCACGTGCAGGATCTTCAGGCCCGTCATCGATTTGTAGTATTCCATGGCCATATGCGTGGCGCCCCCATTGCCTGAAGACGCGTAGGTATGCTTTTTTGGCGAAGTTTTCAGTATTTCCACGAAGGATGCATAGTCCTTTCCGGGGAACATCTTGTTCACCGCAATAACGCCCGGCACCCGAATAATCTGAGTGACAGGCGTGAAGTCACTATAGGCGTCATACGGCAGGTTTCGGTACACGGCCGAGTTTGTTCCGTTGGTGCTGGAGGTGCCCAGCAACAGCGTATAGCCATCCGGCTTGGCGCTCGCGACGACTCGAGAGCCAACGGTGCCGCCGGCACCCCCTCTGTTGTCTACGATGACGGTCTGGCCCAATTCCTTGGACAATGCATCCGCCATGATGCGGCCGACGACATCGGATGTGCCGCCCGGCGGGAACGGGACGACCAAGGTGATGGGCTTGTTGGGATAGTCCGTTTGTGCGAAAGCGGGCGCCATGGGGGCGCTTAGAACAAGGGCGGAAGAAGCTGCCAGCATTATTGATTTAATAGTTTTCATCATTTGTCTCCCTGCTGCAGAGTTTGTGCCGCCGACACCTTTGTCGGCGGCGTTGAAGCCTAGGCGATACGATCGCCGGGCTTGATCTTTGCTGCGCGGTTATCTACACCGGGCAGCATCTTTGATGGGTCACGAGTGACAACAATGTCTATGACGGTAGGGCGATCTGTGCAGGCGGCACCAGACTCCAGCGCGGCGCGAATGTCAGCGGGATCTTCGACACGAATACCTTGGCACCCCAACGCTTGTGCCACGTTGGCGTAATTGGTGTCGACCAAGTCGGAAGACTGGTACGCACCTTCTCCGTACATCAAATGTTGTAGTGCCTTCACGTAACCGGAGGCAGCGTTGTTCACGACCAGCAGTGTGAATGGCAATTTCAGTCTGACCGCGGTCTCCAATTCACCAATGGACATATTGCAACCACCATCACCTGTCAGGCTCAGTACCCGTCGGCCGGGGGCTGCCAGTGTGGCGCCAATGGCTCCGGGTATGCCGTAGCCAATCGAGGCAAAGCCGCGATCTGGTACAAAGGAGCGGCCTGGTCGCTTTGTGTCAAACAGAAGCCCACCCCAGTGCGCCGCAAAGCCGCCATCTGCAATCAGAAGCCCATCTTCGGGAAGCCAATCGTTAATTTCATGCAGCAAGCGTGCCATGCCTACTGGCCGCTCGCTTGAACGCAGCTTATCTGCCACCGAAGCACGCCATTCGTTCATGCGCTTGCGGGTTTCCGTCGCCATATCACCGCGCGCCGCGGTATTTTGCATAGAGAGTATCTGGGCTTGAAGCTCCGGAAGCGTAGCCTGGATATCGCCCCACAGACGTACGTCGGCGGGCGTGGTTCGATCGAATTCTTCCGCCAGGATATCCAGGTGAATCAGTGGCACCCCGCTGGGCAACAGATCAAAACGGCGCGTCGCCACCTCTCCCAATTTGCAGCCCACAACAAATAGGCAGTCCGCTTTCGCAATCAGGTCGTTTGCGATGCGGCTATAGCGTCCAAAAAGGCCGGCGTTCAAGTCATGCGTGCAAGCGATGGCGCCTTTTCCACTTAACGTGTGCGCCACAGGAATATCGAGCTGCTCAGCGAAAGCCTGCAAGGTTTGCGCGGCATCGCTGAGATGGACGCCACCTCCGCACAACATGATGGGGCGACTGGCGCGGGCCAAGAGAGATGCCGCCTGCTTCAGCGCCTCGGTGTCAGGTCGAATACGAAGCGCGGGAATGCGTGTTCTCGCGGCATTGGCGGTGAATTCTGATGCATTAAAGGTATAGGTGTCGTGTGCAATGTCTTCAGGGATGTCCAGTACAACGGGGCCTGGCCGGCCGTGGGTTGCCACTGCAAACGCACGGCGCACCAATTCTGGAATACGCTGGATGCGCTCTATGCGGATCAACTCTTTGCACACAGGGCGCAACAGCTCGACTTGTCGCGTCTCTTGCGTCATGTTTTTCCAGGAGTGATCGCGATGTGAGTCGCCAACCTGGACAACGAGCGGAGATCCTGCGTTTAACGCCTCGGCCAGGCCGGTGACCAAGTTGGTTGCGCCGGGTCCCAGGGTGGCATCGCACACACCGGGGCGGCCCGTAATTTTGGCATATGCATCAGCGGCGAAAATCCCGCAGCGCTCGTCATTAATGAGGTAGTGCGTCAGCCCGAGACGACGTACCGCGTCATAAAACGGCAGCATCTGGAAGCCACCCATGCCGAACATTGGACCAACGCCATGGGCCGCATACATACGTGCGACTGCCTCACCGCCCGTGATTTCAAACTTATCCGACATATTGAGACTTAACTCCTTTTTGAGTTAGCTATCTACGCGTAGCGCAGCGTAAAAAGATTTCAGTGTTTGGCCAGGTTTCACCCCCAGCTTTTGCGCGGGTTCATTGGCTCGAGAAATGACCCCGTCGTGGTAGCACGAGCTGGCGTCGCCGATGCGTGCGCTATCGGCACTAACCGTCACTGCCGCAATACCGCGACGTGCTAGCGACGGCAAGCGCCCGTAGCCGGCATCGTCTTTCCCGCCCCCCGCATCATGGAAAGATATGACTCGAACGGGCACGTCAACACTGTCCGATCCGGACGACGCCAACAATCCCCCATGCGAGGCCGTGACGACAAGCGCGCCTTTATCATCGGGTGAAAGTAACGACACTGAATCGATACCGATGATCGCAACAGGGGCACCGGCCTCCAGTGCATGGCGGGACTCATTGATTGCGGTAGGCGGTTGGGCTGGCGCAAGAGACAGTGTGGCCAGTAAACGCGCAGCCTGAGAAACCCGCATCCCTGGTTCGCAGCCATGTTGCAAAGCGCATGCATTGGCGTGGCTGATCAAACCGTTGTCCATCATGTCCGCGCCGTCCCCGATACGCGCAGAGAAATGATCAACCGCCGCGGCTGCAACGCCATAGGCTTGGAGATAGCCCAAGGCAGCAACGCCCGAAGCATCTTTACCAATGCCCGCGTTGTTCAGAATAATCGCCGCGATACCTGCAGAGGCGGCCAGATAGCCGGAGTAGGCGCCTCCATGTGAAGCGGCTATCACCACCGCTGACCGATGATCAGCCTGAAGCTTCGTCACACTGTCCAGAACAACAACGGCAGTCAAATGCAACTCCATATTGTGGAATATTGATAGATACGATCTATCGCGATTTAAATTGCTTTATTGTTGATTTATTCTAGATATCAAGCATGGCTATTACAATATGGACTTCCACGTGATGGAATCAATTTAGCTTATGGTTAATCATCAACTCGTCCCGAAAATGCCAGCGGGCGCTCAAAGTCTTTCTCGCGTGTTGCGCCTGCTGAAGCAGATTGCCGCTGCGCCTCCTCGTGGTGCGGGGCTCAGTGATCTGGCCACTGCGACCGGTCTGACACAGCCAACCGCTCATCGCATGCTGGTCGCGTTGCAGCATGAAGGATTCGTACTGCAAGATTCGAACTTGAAGACTTACGCACTAGGACGCGAGGCATACGTCCTGGGATTGGCCGCGGCACGTCGTCACGGCATTTTGCAAATGGCCGAGGCCGGTCTTCAGCGGATCGCGCTGGAGACCGGGGACACGGCCTATCTCTCGATCCGCTCTGGAGATGATGCCGTTTGCGTGGATAGAAAAACTGGTGATTTCCCAATCAAGATTCTGACGTTGGAGCCTGGCCATCGCAGGCCCCTCGGCCTGGGCGCCGGAAGCCTTGCGCTGTTGTCATTTCAAAGCCAGGCAGATGTGGACGACGTCCTCAGCCGCTACGATTCGGCACAACATCCCGCTTACCCTTCTTTGGACGTTCTGCATGAGGATATTGCGCTGACACGTCAGCATGGCTATGCATTGAATCCTGGAAGAATCATCCCCGAGATGGTCGGTGTTGGTGTACCGGTGCTAGATGATCAAGGGGCGGTCAGCGCCGCGTTGAGTGTTGCTGCCATTAGGTCACGCTTGTCGGGCGCCAATTTGCAACGCGTAGTCGATATCCTGCACCGAGAAGCGCAGCAGTTGAAAGAAGCGTTGCGGATGACAAATATTTCGCTATAGCCAAATGAGCTGAAAGGGGCCCGCAGACCTGTCTTGTCTTGACGACGTGCGAGAGTTGCACGGTTACATGGGTGCGTTGCCGTGCATTGACATACGTGGTGTATGTTGGATATGGTTGCCAACATTCATCCCGTATGTCGGGCGGCATACGTCTCGGATCAGTTTTTTGGAAAAACAGATGGCTCAAAAGCGTGCGGACATGATTTCGGAGACCCGGGCCAAGCTCATCAAAGCGGCCAGGGAAGCGTTCGCGACGAAAGGGTACGCGGAAAGTTCGATGGATGATCTGACCGCTCAGGCCGGGTTGACGCGCGGCGCGCTCTATCATCACTTTGGCGGCAAGAAAGGGCTGCTGGAAGCGGTGATCGCTCAAATCGATGAAGAGATGACGGAGCGACTTTCGGTGATCATAGAACAGGCGGACTCCCCATGGGAGGGCTTCATCGACGAATGCATCGCCTACATCAAGATGGCGCTTGAACCCGAGGTTCAGCGAATCGTGCTTCTGGACGGCCCCGCGGTGTTGGGCGATCCGTCACGATGGCCCAGTCAGCACTCGTGCATCGTGAGTACACAGCGCAGCATTCAGAAGCTCATCGAAGACGGCGTTGTACGCCAGGTCGATGCGTTGGCGACAGCGCGCTTGATCAGCGGGGCATTATTGGGTGTCTCGTTATGGATCGCCAGCGCAAGCGACCCTCAGTCTGCTTCAGAAAAAGCCATACAGGGGTTTCAGGCGCTGACGACGGGGTTGCTGCTATAGGCGTCTTCCGCAGGCAAGTAATCTCCGGCTCACCCGCAAATCCGTCAGTGCGTTGATCGTTTGTGCCATGATTATGGGCGTGTCGCGCTCGATGATTGCTCAACGTCCGAGGTCACTGCGTCACGCGGCAAATCCGCCATCAATCAGCAGGCTCGCACCGGTGACCATGGCGGCTTCAGGTCCTGCCAAATATGCCACCATGGCCGCAATCTCCTCTGGCTGTGCATGACGCTTTACCGCCATTAGATCGTGCATGTCGCCGGCCATCGGGCCTTCGACGGGGTTCATGTCTGTGGCGGTGGGACCGGGCTGTACATTGTTGATGGTAATGCCGCGTGGTCCCAGATCGCGGGCCAAGCCGCGCGTCAGGCCCACAATGGCGGCCTTGCTCATCGCGTAGGTCGCGCCCCCCGCCCATGGCATGCGTTCCGAGTTGGTGCTGCCGATAGTCACAATACGCCCGCCTTCGCCCATGTGGCGTGCCGCCGCTTGCACACCGACGAATACCGCGCGGACGTTTACGGACAATGTACGGTCAAAATCTTCGAGCGTAAAAGTGTCGAGCTCGCCAAATATCCCCACGCCAGCGTTGTTCACCAGCACGTCTAAACGACCATAAGCCGTCACTGCCTGCTCGATAGCGGCGACCAGCGCCGCTGCATCGCTACTGTCTGCCCGTATAGCCAGGCTTCGCCCGCCCGCAGCGTTGATGTCGGCTGCAAGCGCCTCGGCTTCTGTGCTTGAGGAGGCATAGGTGAACACGACTGCCGCACCATCGGTGGCCAGGCGTCGCACAATGGCTGCCCCGATTCCTCGGGCCCCGCCGGTGACAAAGGCGACTTTTTCGGAAAGCGGGGAGGACGTTGGGTTGCTCGTGTTGATCATCATGGTGAAAACTCCTTGATATTAGATCTGGGAATAACAACTGCCGTATCGGTAGCGCTAGTATCAAAAATTCCACTCTCATCCGGTAGCCATAGCGCGGATGGATTATTTTCAACTAATGGTTGAAAATATGGCCATGCAGCCACTTGGCCACCTCGAATGCTTCGTCAAGTCCGCCGAAAGCGGCAGTTTCTCTGCGGCTGCGCGCCGGCTGGCACTCACGCCCGCGGCAGTCAGCAAGAATGTGGCAAGGTTGGAAGCCTCGCTGGGGGTGCGGCTGTTCCAGCGCAGCACCCGAAAACTGACGCTTACCGAAGGCGGTGAGCGTTTTTTGCAACAGATCAGTGCCGCGCTGACGACGCTTTCAGACGCGGTGAACGATGTCTCTGAGCAAGACAAACAGCCGGCCGGCACATTGCGTGTCAGTATGGGACAGGCTTTCGGGCGCGCTTATATGGTGCCATTGCTGGATACATTCCTGCGACGCTATCCTGCTATCGTGCCCGATTGGCGTTTTGAGAACCGTCAGGTCGACCTGATCGGCGAGGGATTCGATGCGGGTATCGGCGGAGGGCTGGATCTCAAGCCTGGCGTAGTTGCACGCGAACTCGGCCGCATTCATATCGTGGCGGTGGCTTCTGCCGCCTATATGGATGACAAACCGAAGCCCTGCAGCCCGTCTGACCTTGCCGCATTTGATGGCATCGTGCGACGCGCCAGCCACACTGGCCGCCTGAACCAATACTCGCTGCGCAACGCGGCTGGCGACACGGCGATCGCAGACTTGCAGCCTCGCATCATCTTCGATGATCCCGATGCCATTTGCCAGGCGGCTCTGATGGGACTTGGTGTCGCGTTGCTTCCGATGCCATTCGCCGTGCCCTGGCTGCAAACCGGGGCGTTGCTAAGGGTACTGCCCGGATGGTCAGCGGATGTCGGCCCGGTGTCCTTGTACTATCCTGCGAAGAAATTGCTTCCGGCCAAGACAAGGGTGTTTGTGGATTATGTTATCGAGCAGTTCCGGGAGCGGGATTTTGCTCGTTTGGTCCAGAGCGAGGGGTGAAAGGGCTTTCTGTGGGCGATTGACAGAGAGCCACCCACCAAGCACGAAACGCGGGCCACACGCGCAGTACGCGGGCCCGATCAAGCTGTCGCGCTTATGCCTGATTCAACGCGCTGGCGAGTCGGCCGGTGTCGCTGATCCAGCCAAAAAAGGTTTCGATCGTGTACAGGGATGCTTTTGCAACGAATTCGGGTCCCGCCTGGGTGACGGCGTCTTCGAGCACGACGCAGAAGTACTCCAGGTGATAGGCATCGCGCAGCGTCGACTCCACGCAGACGTTCGTCGCCACGCCGGTGAATATCAAAGTCCGTATGCCGCGCGCGCGTAGGGTGCTGTCCAACGTAGAGTTGAAAAAGCCGCTGTAACGCGTCTTGGCTACAACGACTTCCCCGTCACGGGGCCGCATGGCCTCGATTAATGCGTAGTCCCAGCCTCCTTTGCTTAGCAACTGGCCATCGATCGCAGCGGTACAGCGCATGGTTTTCAGGGCGTTGGATTTGTGCCAGTTCGGTGATCCCGGCCCTCCGGCCTCAACGTATTGCGCATCCCATCCGTTTTGCAGAAACACGACTTGCATGCCAGCTAGCCGTGCATACTGCAATGCCCGTGTTGTCTGTTCAGATACAGTTTGGCCGCAAGAAATATCGAATCCCGCCCGATCCATGTATCCACCTGCAGATACATAGGCATTCTGCATATCGACGACAATCAGTGCGGAACTGGCCGGGTCGAATCGCAAGGGTTCGGGCCGAGCCTCCAGGATCAATCCCTGCGTCACGTGGGCGGGCCAACCTACGCGTTCAGTATCGGATTCAGGGTTCAAGCGTGCTGCGGGGTGTAACGTGGGCATGAAGACTCGTCTAGATCTGTGCAAAAAAGGGTTTACTCAAGCAGGGCGGTCATCAATCAAGCTTGCCAATGCCCGCTGCCGCGATGCGTTGTCGTAATGTGGCGCGGCTGGATTCGATGAACGCGCGGTATTGCGCAGGCGTTTCGGAGAACAGGTTGATAGAAAGCGTGTCGCGGGCGTAGGCAATGACTTTGGGATCGCGCACGGCTTCGGCGCAGGCCTGTACGATTTCGTTCTGAATGTCGGCAGGCGTGCCGGCAGGTACCGCCAGCCCCAAGGTGTAGCTGGTGTCCAGATCGTCATAGCCCAACTCACGAAACGTCGGTACGTTGGGTGCCGCGGGCAGTCGCGCATCGCCCGATGTCACCAGCACTTTCAGGTCACCCTTATCAATGAACCCAACGCTGGACGGGATGATATTGGCGAACAGGATGTCGCAGTCACCACTAAGCAGCGCCGTCATTGCGGGGTTTTGACCACCGAAAGGCACTCCTTCCATGCCGAGGTCGAATTTCTTGGATATCCAGGCCAGACCCAAGTGCGTCGAATTCGAGATTCCGTAAGAACCAAAGAACACTTCGCCCCGATTTTCGCGGGCATACGACAGGAATTCCTCGAAGGTATTTACCGGTGATTTTGCATTGACGAACAGTCCGAATGGCGCCGACGCAAATCGGGTGACTGGTGTCAAATCCTCGTCCGGACGATAGGACAGGTTGTTGTATAGCAGAGGATTTAACTGAAATGTCGAGTCCGAAGCGAACAGTATGGTGTAGCCATCAGCCGGCGCCCGTGCAACGTGCGACGCGGCAATCGATTCGCTGGCGCCGGGTCGGTTTTCGACGATGACCTTTTGCCCCCAGATGTCCGAGAGTTTGCGTGCCAGGACGCGTGCCATGCTGTCAGTGCCGCCGCCCGGTGCATAGGGCACGATCAACCGCACGGCGCGATCAGGATAGGTGGATGTCGCAGCAGCCGTTGTTGCCGCATTGGTCCGATGCATGGCGCCTAACGCGCCCAGGCCTGCGGTGGCCGATAATACGGACAAGACCTGACGTCGAGTTACCATGTGGTTTTCTCCTGAAGAAGTGTGTATCGATGGGATCCTATGAACCCGTGGCGGCGCTGTTGCGAGGCCTGGACGTGCTGCACTGCCTGAACGAACGCGGACCCATGGCCGTCGGTCAGATCCACGATGAAACCGGCATTGCCAAGCCCACTGTGGTGCGGATCCTTGAGACCCTGACGTATGCGGGCTATGTCATGATGCAGCCCGGCGAACGTCGCTATGCCGTCACTGCAAAGGTGCTTGGGCTGTCGAATGGCTACGAAGCCCAATCCCATCTGCTGTCCGTGGCGGGGCCTATTCTTGAGCGCCATCGCCAAGCGGCGGGTTGGCCTATAGAGCTGGGTATCTTCGACGCCGACGCTATGGTGATTCTGGATACTAGCCGGGCACCGGGCTACCTCTCGGTGAATACCAAACCAGGGTCGCGCGTTCCGTTGTTGCGTACGGCACTGGGGCGCGCCTATTTGGCAGCGTTGCCCGAGTCCGAGTTGCGCATGGTGCTTGCAAGCTTGGAGAGCAAGCCGGGCCCTGATTATGACGCGGCGCGCGCGCCCAAAGCTTTGTTGAGCCAACTGGCCAGCACCCGCAAGCATGGCTATGCCATGGCGGATACCGAGAGTCCGCTGACTAATGGCCGGGCCGTGGCGTGTGCAGTCGTCTATCAAGGACGGCCTGTTGCTAGCGTCAATGTAGTAGTGCATATGTCGGCTATGCCACTGGCGGCATTTGAACGTGAATACGGACATAGCATCAAAGAGCTGGCGGCAGAGATCGGGGCGGCCATCTGAATCGTGGGCGGTTAAGAACAGCGAAGTCATCGATCGTTTCTCTAGATGAAACGTCATTTCAATTAATAGGTAAATTATCCTGCTTGCTCGGGACTTCGTAATTAGGGGATTACCCGAGAGCGACGTCCAGGCAACGTCGGGAATAGTGTCATCAACGCATCACAAGGGCGGCAAGGACGCCCAAGGCAAGCACAATCAACATGACACCCGAGACGCGCTCCAACCAAGGCAACGCGCGTGCGAAGCGCCGTCGGACGGCTTGGTTGCCGATCATGGCCGCGACCAGTAAGTCCCATAGCAACACGATGCTGAACATCCACGCGCCATAGAAGAGTTTCCCTCCCCCACTGGTACGGGGGCCCGCCAGCATGGCAGCCAGGCTCGCGTAGAACAGGGCATTCTTGGGGTTGAGAATGCCTGACAGAAAGCCCATGCCGGCCGCGCGCCACCACATCATGGCCTGCGGCATCGGCTTGGCGGAGCGCAGTGCAGGTGAGGGCGCGCCATTCAAGGCATTGGCACCCGCGAAGCGAATGAACAGCACGCCGAGATAGAGCAGATAGGTACAGCCCGCAACTTGCAGGACGACGAACAGCGCGCTATCTGGTCGCAGTGCGGATGTGCCGGCGAATGCGGCAACGATGAAAACACCATTGGCCACGGCGATACCTAAGCAGGCACCGCCGGCGATCCGCCAACCTGCGGAGAGCGAGGTACGGGTAATCAGGAAAAAATCAGGGCCAGGCGATAGCAACGCTAGAAAATGCGCTGCGGCGATTATCAGAAACTGCTGCATTGAACACACACATTCGAGTCATTGCTGGCAGTGTGTCGATTTTTGGCGAGCCCGTATTGAAGAAAATTGCAGTGGATTTATAGCCGGAAGCAGCCCGGAGTGACCCCCGTGTGAGCCTTGAAAACACGCTGGAAATGCGCTTGATCCGCAAAGTCCAGACGATAGGCGACTTCGGCGATGCCGTCGCCCGCTCGTATTCGCTCGCGCGCAAGGTTGATGCGCTGGTTTAACTGCCAGGCATGGGGTGTCATACCCGTAGCGGCTCGGAAAGCACGGATCAACTGATAGCGGCTCATGCCGGCTAGTTGCGCCAGATCGCTCAACGCTGTGTCAGCGGCAGGGCCGTCTTGCAAGAAATCCAGAACAGGGCGGATCTGTTCGTTCAGGTGCGAGGAGATGTCGGGGGCGCCGATGCGTAGCCCCTGTGTTTCATCGCACTCCCCAATGAACTCAATTAGTGCAGCTTCTTTGTTGTATGGACTCGCCTGAGAAAACAGTAGTTCATTGAGACGGCAGAAGCGCGCATAGACCGTGGGTTCGTCCACGATTCGGATCGGCTCCTTGTCCCAGCGGCTGGCGTCCCCTCGTGCATATTCTTGACGGACGGCATGGAGCCAAACTGCGTCCAGATGCAGCATCTGATAGCTCCATGCTGTGTCGGGTGCGGGGTTGCAGGCATGAGCACGAGATGCGGGAACGAACACGACAATACCGGCATGCAGGGTGACTGGGCTGTTGCCTGCGCCGGTAAAGTGGCTTGTGCCCTGATCGACCGCGCCGATGGAAAAAGTTGGATGGCTGTGCGGCTTATAGCAGGCCCGGCTATGGCAGGCGCGACGGCTTTCCGCATAGGGAAGGGCGGGGTCGCGCCAGAATTGGGTGGTGGGGTCCATGGCCAATTATATTTCGGCCGTTCATCATCCATGTAGCTAAGCGGGTGGAAACCGGCTCGGCGGCGCGGGAGTTGTGCCAGGAGATGATCCTGTAGTATCTATGTAAGTATGCTGCGGCATAGTTTGTACTTTCGAGCTACGCCGGTAGCCCTATCGTTGAAACTTGAGGATCCCAGCATGATTACCCGATTGAATCGCGTTAGCGCTGCTGTCGTAACCACGTTTGCGCTTGCGATGCCATTACTCCAAGGCTGCGCAACAGGCAGCCAGGAAGATCCGCGAGTAGTGGCTGCCGGTATGGACAAGCCATTCAATGCTTGGACCGACACGCTCATCAGTCAGATAAAAGCCGATCCGAAATACAAACGCATCCCATTGGATACGACGGCGCAGCAAGAAGAATTCACGGTGTGGCTACACAATGCCTATCACCATCGCGTCACCAAGCAAGAATTCGCATCCTGGGCGAACAGCCAATACCCGGGCCATCAGTACGAGGTCGCGTTTATTATCTCCAGGCTTCCGTAATCGCCGGATGAATCGTCAAAAATTGACGTAAGCATCGGCGCACTAGCGCTTGCCGGACTTGAGCTCAGCCAGGATTTCGTCGGTATGTTCTCCCAGCGTGGGCGCGTGCCGGTAGATGGTCAGCGGTGTCGCGCTGAATCGCACCGTTGGCCGGATTTGCCGAATGTTGCCAACAACAGGGTGAGAAGACTCTTCGAACAGACCTACGGCTTTCAAGTGGGGATGTTCAGGCAGGTCTTCGAGTTCGTAGATGCGCGTCGCCGGTATGTCGAGCGTGTTGCATAGATCAAGCCACTCGTCGGTGGTTTTCAGTGGCGTGATACTGCCCAGGGCCGCATAGATTTCCTGGATACGGGCGTTGCGCTTCTGACGGTCCGCGATGTCGAATTCTTCAATGAGCTCGGCCTTGCCTACTGCGTTGAAGAACGCGATCCAGTGCTTTTCGGTGTAAGGCAATACGCCGATCCATCCATCCTTGGTGGGGTACGGACGGCGCCCGCCTCGAACGATGCGCTTGTACCCGGCGGGTTCTTTTGAGCCAGGAAAGGTCAGCCCGGCCATGTGCTCGGCCAGTACAAAGGATGCCATGGTTTCCAGCATGGGGATCTCGACATACTGGCCCTGCTGTGTCCGTTCGCGGTGAAACAGCGCAGTGGTGACGGCGTTGGCAGTGAAGAGGCCAATGGTCTTGTCGGCGATCAGGTTGGGCGAGTATTCGGGTACATCTTTACCCAGCGATCCCACGCCGACGAAGCCCGACGAGGCCTGGATGATGTCGTCGAATGCCGGGCGGTCGCGATGCGGACCATCCTGTCCAAATCCGGTGGCCGCGCAATAGACGATACGGGGATTCAATTCGCGCACGGCGTCGTAGCCGAAGCCCAGTTTTTCGATGGCCTTGACGCGCATGTTGTGCACGAGAACGTCGGCCGTGCATATCAGCTCGCGCAAGGCCTGGCGGCCGTCTGCCTGTTTCAGGTCGAGCACGACCGATCGCTTGTTACGGTTGAGCGCCAGATAGATCGAGCCCATGCCCTTGTGTGTGGATACGCCATTGGAGCGGATGATATCGCCAGTGGGGCCTTCGACTTTGATCACGTCCGCGCCGTAGTCGGCCAATATTTGCGTCGCCAAGGGCCCCAGTACGACCGAGGTTAGATCCACGACTCTGATGCCGGCCAGCGGACCGCTGGATACTTGCTGTGTGTCAGTTGCGGGCGCCGCCTTGTTCATGACTGGGTTCTCCTGAGTTCCGTATGTCTCTGGCCGAGAGGCAAGGCCTCTATTATTTTTCAGGTTCTAAATTCACGCAACCGAATTATCTACACTATTTATTCATATATGTGAATTTAAGATTCACTATATGCGCGAGATGCTCTTACCATTTTCTCCTGATTCATAGGAGTCATTGGATATGAATGCGCTGATCGGTTTTTCCATATATGAAGAACCTAATGAATTAAAAAAATTGCGCCAGGAAGTACGGGACTTCGTCGATGCCGAGCGCCAGGCCGGACGTATCCGGGACGTGCCCTGCGGTTGGGCCGAGCCGGATCCGTCATTTAGCCGTGCGCTGGGGCGGCAAGGATGGATAGGCATGACCTGGCCTAGGCAATACGGTGGCCATGCTCGCAGTGCCATGGAACGCTTTGTTGTCACGGAAGAACTGTTGGCGGCCGTGGCACCGGTGCGGGCGCACTGGATTGCTGATCGGCAGAGCGGGCCATTGCTGCTGCGTTTCGGCACCGAGGCGCAACGTCAGGAATACCTGCCGCGTATCGCCGCGGGTGAATGCTATTTCTGCATCGGCATGAGTGAGGCCGATTCGGGTTCGGATCTGGCGTCGATCCGGACCAAGGCGTTGCAGGTCGAAGGCGGATGGAGGATCACAGGCAGCAAGATATGGACGAGCAATGCCCATCGCGTGCACATGATGATCCTGTTTGCGCGCACTGGCCCGCGAGGCGAGTCCCGGCGCGAGGGGGTGAGCCAATTTCTCGTGGACTTGAGCCTGCCCGGTATCACCGTGCGACCGATCATCAACCTGGCCGGCGAGCATGATTTCAACGAGGTGGTGTTCGACGACGTATTTATCCCCGACGCCTGCGTGGTGGGTGCCATCGGTAATGGTTGGGCGCAGGTCACCAACGAACTGGTTTACGAACGCAGCGGTCCGGACCGCTGGCTCAGCACCTATCACTTGTTGACAGCGACGGTTGCCAAAGCGCGCCAGCATCCTAGTCAAAGCCGCTCGGCCTCCATCGCACGCCTGGTGACACGGCTATGGACGATGCACCAGATGTCGTCATCGATCGCCGGGATGTTGGAGCGCGGCATCGTGCCGAACACCGAGGCCGCGCTGGCAAAGGATCTGGGAACGCGGTTGGAGCAGGATATTCCCGAAGTGGCACGCACGCTGTTTTCAGATGAACAGCGAGATGGCTTCGGCGAGAACGACGCTTTCAACGCCTCGCTTAGGTACTCGACGCTGTATGCACCGGCCTATTCGATCCGCGGCGGAACCAAGGAAATTCTGCGCGGCATTATCGCTAAACGCCTAGGGTTACGATGAACGACGTAGATCAACTCCTCAACGATAGCGCGGTGCGGTTTTTTACCGACTTGTGCACGCGCAGTGTGTTTGAACGTGTCGAGCACGGCGACTGGCTGCCCGATGCCTGGGCCGATCTTCAGGCTATGGGCTTGACGTCAGCCGCGGTCACCGAATTCGAGCCGGGGCAGGTTGGCCTGGCCTTGCCCTCACTGGCCTTGCTGGTGCGGCAGGCTGGGCGCTTTAACGTGCCTCTGCCTCTGGTCGAAACCTATCTTGCACAGCGCGCACTCAGTGCGGCGGGTGTGCCATGC
Organism: Bordetella tumulicola; assembly: GCF_054779135.1. Lineage (NCBI taxonomy): Bacteria > Pseudomonadati > Pseudomonadota > Betaproteobacteria > Burkholderiales > Alcaligenaceae > Bordetella > Bordetella tumulicola. The sequence goes on from NZ_BAAGYU010000010.1 coordinate 663,131, forward strand.
GATCCTGATTCGCCGTTGAGCCTGAGCACATACAGCGAATCTGTGCCGCTACAGGCGCAGGCGACACCGGACGGCTATGTTGTCAGTGGCATGGTACGGCGCGTGCCGTGGGGGCGGCACGTGGCGGGCGTGGTGGCGCCGGTGCAATGCGACGGCCGAACCGGCCTGGCGCTGTTGCCACCGGGCCAGCGAGCCGAGTGGGGCACTAATCTGGCGGGCGAGCCACGTGACGCCTTGCGGTATGAGCGCACGCCGGTGGCGGCCGCCCACGTTGCCCTACACGATGTCGAACGCATTGTGCAGGCCTTGCCGATCGAAGGGGCTTTGCTGCGCAGCGTGCAAATGACCGGCGCGGCGCAGCAGGTGTTGGAGATGACCGTGCAGTACGCCACCGAACGCGTGCAGTTCGGCAGGCCCATCGCCAAATTCCAGGCCATTCAGCACCAGATTGCGGAACTGGCTGCTCAGGTTGCCAGCGCCACTGCCGCCGCCGATGCGGGGATCCATCTGTACGCGGCCAGCGGTGTTTCCATTGTGGCAGCCTTCGCCAAGATTCGCGCCAGCGAGGCGGCGACACAAGTTTGCGCCATCGCTCATCAAGTCCATGGCGCGATGGGCTTTACTCATGAGCATCCGTTGCATCTCTCGACCCGGCGGTTGATGTCATGGCGCGATGAATTCGGATCGGATACGCACTGGGCTGCGTGGGCGGGTGAACGGCTGGAGCAGATTGACGAGCGCGCACTGTGGGCTTTTATCACTGCACCTTCTGACATTGACCTGGAGGCGTGACTCATGACTGATGAACTGCTATACGACAAGCATGACGGCGTAGCGACCATTACGCTGAACCGCCCCGAAAAACTCAATGCTTTTACGACGGCGATGCTGCATGACTGGGTCGAGGCGTTGCTGGATGCGCAAAACGACGACACCATCGGCGCCATCGTGTTGACCGGCAAGGGGCGAGGCTTCTGTTCCGGTGGCGACGTCAACGGCATGGACGAACGCAAGCAACAAGAAACCCCATATATGCGCAAGATGTCGCTGGCCAATCGCGTGCATCGCATTCCGCTGGTCATGGAATCCCTGGACAAGCCGGTGATCGTGGCGGTCAATGGTGTGGCAACGGGGGCAGGCATGGACATGGCGTTAATGGGTGACATCCGGATCGCCGCAGCCAGCGCCCGGTTTGCCGAGACTTACGTGCGAGTCGGCATCATGGCAGGTGATGGCGGCGCCTGGTACCTGCCACGGCTGATCGGCATGCCGCGGGCACTGGAGCTCTTGTGGACCGCGCGCTTTGTCGAGGCGGAAGAGGCCGAACGTATCGGTCTGGTAAACCAGGTGGTGCCGGACGAGCAACTAATGCCGACTGTTTATGAAATGGCCCAGCGCATTGCCGCCGGTCCGCCGCTCGCCGTGCGCATGATGAAGAAGGCCGCGTACCAGGGACTCTCCATCGATCTGCGCACACACCTGGAGCAGGTGTCCTCGCATATGGCAGTGCTGTTTTCAACAGAAGACCACCAGGAAGCGCTCAACGCATTCAAGGAAAAGAGACAACCGAAATTCAAGGGACGATGAAGTCCCGAGGCGGACCCGCTACACCAAAAAAATCAGGAGATAAGACATTGAATACGCTTGTTGCCCGTTTGCTGCTCGCCGTCTCGGTGATCATGCCGTGTGCTGTCGCGGCCGCGGATAAGTATCCCAGTCGACCGATACGGCTGATTGTGCCGTTCTCAGCCGGAGGCCCAACCGACAACATGGCCCGCTTGGTCGCAGACCATTTGGGCAAGCGCCTGGATCAGACCATTACTGTAATCAACAAGCCGGGGGGTGACAATATCATCGCGGCGCGCGAATTGCTCAGCAGTGAACCGGACGGTTACTCGCTGCTGTTCATCACCAACGGTTTGCTGACAATCGCACCGGCCATTCACGAAAAATATGCGATCAACACGCTGGACGATTTTGCATATATCGGCAGCATCAGCGCATATCCCTATGTGTTCGTCACTGGCGTGAACAATCCGCGCACTAACCTACAGTCGTTCATCGAGGACAGCAGGGCAAAACCGGAAAGCGTCTCGTACGCGGTGGTGGGCAATGTATCGATGGTGGCCGGTGCAATGTTCACTCGCTCGGCGGGCGTGCAGATGCTGCCGGTGCGCTATAAGGGCAACTCCGATACGGTCAGCGATCTGTATGCGGGCCGGTTGGACCTGGGGTCTTTTGCCCCGTCGTTCTCGATTCCACTGGCGCAAAGCGGCAAAGTGTCATTGCTGGCGGTCACCGGCTCGCAGCGCCTGGTCAAGTATCCCGCTGTGCCGTTGGTTTCCGAGATTGATCCGGCATTGGCCGACTTCGCGGAACACGCAATGGTCTGGACCGCGATCGTGGCGCCGGCTAAAACGCCGGCAGCGGTGCAACAACGACTGGAAGCCGAGCTGAAGCAGGTGGTGGCCGACGCGGCTTTCATGCGGCAGGTGCATAATCTGGGCGACACCGTACGCTGGCGCACGGCCCAGGATACGCGGGCGCAGGTCAGCCAGGAGATCGCGATGTGGCAAGACATCGCGCAACAGGCGAACCTGACAGTACATTAAGGCAAACCAGCAGACGGCCGATGTCCTTTATCATCCGTGTAGCCTCATCCCATCACCGCCTGTGCCATGCCCATGTCGAGCAACCCGAAGCCAACCTCGGTCAAGTCCGCTGATCGGGTGATCACTATTCTAGAGCTGTTTGCTTTGCGGCAACGGCCCCTGAACCTGACGGAAATCGCCAGCGAACTGAGCTACCCCATGTCTAGCGTGCTGGCAATCCTGAAAAGCCTGTGCGCCAAACAGTATGTACATTTCGATAGCGAGCACAAGGTGTATATCCCTACCTTGCGCGTCGCCATGATGGGCGGCTGGCTGATGGGCGGATTGTTTCGGGGCGGGGCGGTCATTGCGCTGATGCAGCAACTGCAGAGAGATACGGGTGAAACGGTGATACTGGGTGCCCGCAATGGACTGTACGCCCAGTATCTGCATACCGTGCAATCCAGAGAGCTGCTGCGCTTCTATCTGAAGCCCGGCCTGCTGCGCCCCATCACCCAAAGCGCTATTGGGCGGGCGCTGTTGTCGCGCTATTCTCATGATGAACTGCGCGAGCTGATCGGGCAGTTGAATAAAGAAAGCGTGCTCGAAAAAAATCTTATCAATGCCAACCATCTCGTCACCGAGATCGACGAGATCAAGGCGCAAGGTTACGCGTATACCGACAGACTGACCGAAGGGATATGCGCCATTGGCATGCCGATTCCGTTAGTTTACGGCCAGTCTCAGTGCGCCATTGCCGTCGCGGGACCGGTGTTCCGCTTGAAGCGGAAGAAAGAGAAAGTGGTGACTGCCATCAGAGCGCTATCCGGCATCTACCTGCAGGGCGGGGATCGGCTGGCGGACCACGGCACGCCATAGGCCAGTGGCGTCCGCGGCCTGCCGCTTCGTCAGTTCAACGCAATGTCGGAGCGTTTCACGACGTCTTCCCATTGCTTGACTTCCCGCTCGATCTGCCGCGCCAGCGCTTCGGGTGTCGTGCCTTCCAGATCGAAGCCGTACCCATTCATCCGCTCACGCACTTCCGGGATCTGCAACACTTTCAGAATCGCAGCATTCCACCGGTCCACAATGGGACGCGGCGTGCCCTTGGGCAGGAAGAACGCCTGCCATAGCGATGCATCGACGTCCACGCCTGATTCTTCCAGCGTCGGCGTGTCGGGCAGAGATGCGTTGCGCTTGGTGGTGGTGACGGCCAGGATCTTCAGGCGGCCGGCTTCGGCCAATGCCCTGGCGCCGGGGATGGTGTCGAACCCGACCTGGATTTCGTTGCTGAGCAGTGCTTTCACCACGGGGCCATTGCCCTGGTACGGCACATGGGTCATGTTGATGCCGGCGGCGTGGCCGAAAAGCTCCGTCAGCAGGTGCAAGGGCGATGCTGTGCCCGCGGTGCCATAGAACACTTTGCCTGGATTCTTCTTCACGTAATCGATCAGTTCTGGCACGCTGTTGACGGGAAATTTCGCGCTTACCACCAACAGGTACGGCCCAGAGGCTACGAGGCTGACGCTCTGCAGGTCAGTGCGTACGTCATAGCCGGCGATTTTCTTCATGGTGACAGGATGCAGCGATACGCCATTGGGGGCGAACAGGATGGTGTAGCCGTCAGGTTTAGCGCGCGATACGTAGGCGGCGCCGATGGTGCCAGACGCACCTGGGCGGTTCTCCACTACCACGGGCTGGCCTAGTTCGTCGGCCAGATGCGGCGCCAGGAGGCGCGCCACGGGGTCCATCACGCCGCCTGGCGGGTAGGACAGCACCAGCCGGATGGGCTGCGAGGGAAACTTGTCGTCGGCCTGGGCGGGCAGGGACAGGCTTATCAGGCCTGCCACTACCGCGGCGGCGCATGCTCTCATCGTCTTCAGCAACATGGTTGTCTCCATTTTTGACTGCAGGGTGTTGTTCTATGCAAGCTGGCTTTTGCGGCGCATCGATCGGCAGGACTTCAGGATGGGGCGGTGGCACGACCCTGCGCTGAATGACTCAGATCATCCACATAGGCGGACGCTTCTCGCGGAAGGCCCGCATGCCTTCCACGGCTTCGTCACTGGCCAGCGAATCGGCCGCTACTCGAGTGGCGTGTTCGAGGCCTTGCATAAAAGCTTGTCCGTCCAGTTCACGCATCAACGCCTTGCTGGCACGCAGGGCCGCAGGGCCGCAGCGACGCACGTCCTGAGCGATGACTTCCAGCACGCGCGACAAGTCGGCTTCATCCTGGCAAGGCCGTGGGACCAAGCCGCAATGCCAGGCCTCTTGTGCCCTGACGGTGCGGCCGCGCAAGACCCAGTCGGCCGCGCTGCGTACGCCCACCACGCGGGCCAGCGACCAGGCGGTCATGCTGGGCGGAATACCCAGGCGAGCTTCCGGTACGCTGAAACTGGCGCTCTCGTCCGCGATAGCCAAGTCGCACCACACAACGATGCCCAGGCCCAATCCGATGGCGCGGCCGGACACTGCGGCCACGGTGGGCACCGGGCAGTTCAACAGCGTGTCCGCGAGTTGCTTGGCCGGACGTACTTGTTCCGTGGCACTGTGTTTAGCCTGGGGGGCGCGGGTCTGCAGATCCGAGACATCTCGGCCGGCGCAGAAGATTCCCTGCCGGCCGCGTATAACAATCAGGCGTGTTCCTGGAAGAGCGGCTTGGTGTTGGATGCCGCTGACCAGGTTGGCCAGCATGCTTTCAGTCAAGGCGTTATGTTTGGCGGGGTTGTCTAGCCAGAACGTCACCGCGCCGTTCGCGCCAGCCTGGACCTCGATCTTCGCCATCAGATGACCTCCTGCGCGCGCAATGCGGCCAAGTCCTGGGGCGATAGTGAGGCCAGCTCTTGTAGGACTTCGTCCGTGTGCTCGCCCAGGCGCGGCGGCGGGCGGCGGGCGAAGCTGGCCGGGTGGCCGATCTTGAAGGGCATGCCCAGCAGGCGCAATGAGCGGCCGTCCTGGTCGGTCATCTGCATGACCATCTGGTTGGCCAGCGATTGTTCATGCGTCAGGGCATCGGCGACCGTGTGCATGGGGGCCACCGGCACGCCGCGCTCACCCAGCCTCTCGGTCCAGGCGGCTGCCGTATCGTGCCGGAAGGCTTCGGCGAAAATGCCGATGACTTCCTCGCGTCGTTCCAGTCGCTGCGCGTTAGTGGCCAGGGAGGGGTCATCCCGCAGATCCGGACGGCCAATGGCGTCGCACATGCGGCGCCAGGTGGCGTCGTTGAGCGCGCCGGTGGCCAGTTCTTTATCTTGGCACTGGAAGGCTTGGTAGGGCACTTGGTTCCATAGTCCGGAACCTTCCTTCTCGGGCAGCACGCCGGCTTCCAGCCACGATACGCCGTGATAGCTGAGTAGGGCGATGGCAGTCTCCAACAACGACACCTGCACGTTGGAGCCCTTGCCGGTGCGCACGCGTCGCATTAGCGCCGACAGCACGCCGCTGTAGGCGAAGACCCCCGTCGTCATATCCACGAACGACACGCCGGATCGCACCGATTTTCCGCCGCGTTCTCCAGTAAAGCCCATGATGCCGGAGAATGCCTGCAGCAACGAGTCGTAGCCGGGACGGTTTCGCATCGGCCCGTGTGCGCCGAATGCCGATATTCCGCATACGATCAGATGTGGAAAGCGTTGCCGGAACAGTGCCTCATCTATGCCCAGCGGAGCTGCCACCTCGGGTAGATAATTGTGGATGAGCACGTCGGCTTTTTCGAGTAACTGGTATAGAAGCTCGCGGCCACGCTCGGTTTTCAGGTTCAGCGTGATGCCGCGCTTGCCGCGGTTTACGCTCATGAAGTTGCAGCTTTGCCCGGACTCGTTGAACGGCGGCCAGCCGCGATTTTCGTCTCCCTTGGGGCCTTCCACTTTGATGACGTCCGCGCCCATGTCGGCCAGCAGCTGGCCGCAGAAGGGCGCCGCCAGCACCCGGCTGACGTCGATGACGCGGATGCCTTCTAACGCCGGTGTATCCTGGGCGTCATCGGCGTTGTGTGCAGTGTTTGCTTGCATGGCACTACCTTGAAAGGGGGGGCACACAGTCTTATCCGGCAACGGCGCTGACCCGCACGTAAGGGTCGAATTTGGCTACTTCTTTCTGGACAGCGGGGATGATTGTGCTGGCCCACAGTTCAAGCTGCCTGCACATGGCGCCGTGGTCCAGGTCGCCGATCTGCGTGTGAATCGCAACATGGTGCGGGCGCACGACGCGAATATCCCGCACCAGGCGCTCGATGACGGTTTCTACGTTACCCACGGGCAGGTTGGCCTTGATTTTTTCCATCGGCAGTTCCTTGTCGAAGGGTTGCTCCTGGATCATGTAGTCGTCCGCCACGGATTCCTTACGGGTTTTCAGCGCAACCGCAATGCGCTGCTGATAGCGGGCGCAGTCGACGAAATGGTCGATCTCTGCTTCGTCGTCGCTGGCATAGGCGAAGCGCAGCAACGCCACTTTGGCATCGGCTGGATGCTTGCCTTCGGATTCGCACAGGTCGTCGATGATCGCGCGCAGACCACCCATGCGCTTGTAGTTGCCCAGGCCGCCACCCACGAAAATGGTGTGGTTGTCCTGGATGGCACGACGCATCAGCAGCGGGTCGCCACTGGCAAGCCATACCGGCGGCATGGGCTGCTGCGTTGGCCGCACGCTGATGGCCGAGGTCAGTTGTTTGTAGAATTCGCCGTCATAGCTGAATTTTTTTTGTGTAAGGCCTTGCTCGATGATGTCCAACATTTCCAGCGAACGCTCGCGTGTGTTGTCCATCATGACGCCAAACCGTTCGAATTCGTATTGCTGGTATCCGCCGCCCAGGCCGATGTTCAGGCGCCCGCCGGACAACTGATCCACTAGCGCGATCTCGGCCACCAGGCGTGCGGGCGTATATAGCGGCGCCACGATCACCCCGGGACCCAGGCGTATGCGCTTGGTCAGTGCGGCACAGTGCGCCACCATCACCAGGGGCGAGGGGCACAGGCCGTAGTTCGAGAAATGATGTTCGGCATACCATGCCGCAGCAAACCCGAGTTCATCGGCCAGTCTTGTCAGTGCCACGGTCTCCGATACGATCTGGTCGGAAGGCTTGTTCGTATCGCGTTGCTGCAACAGGTTGAAGATGCCGAAGTCCATATTGTTTCCTCAGTGAAGAAGCCCGAGCATGGGGCTTGCGCCACCACGCGATCGGCACATTCTAGGTAAGGGTCTTTGGCGCGAGAAGTGCACTTCGCGGAACACTAGCCTTACAAAAAACGGAATGATCGAATGGCTACGCCTACGGTGCTTTATGAGGAATCTGAATGACGTCTACATGGCTTTGCGATATCCGCAAAGCAACTTTTCCAGTTGTGGCGGTGGTCATGTTCAGCCACTCGCTGAATAATTGGATTTGCATGGCGCGCGGCCATTCCGAGCCGTGGGGAGCGTACGATTGCTGACTTCAATACGTTTGTTCTTGCGCGTTGTACAAGACGGCAGTCTGTCTGCAGCGGCCCGGCAATTCAACTTGTCGCCCGCCTCGGTGTCGCGCCGGATTTCTGCGCTCGAGGCCGAACTGGATATGCAACTGCTGTTGCGTACCAGCCGCAAGGTGATGCTGACCGAAGCCGGCGAGATCTACCACCGCCGCATCAAGGCTGTGATCGAGGACATGCAACATGCCGAGGAGTCGGCCCGCCAGTTGCAGGACGATGCGCAGGGCCTGCTTCGGGTCCACTCGCGCACCTCGGTCGGCATTCAGCTGATTGCCCCCGCCATCAAAGCGTTCTGCCTGTTGTACCCGAAGGTCGTGGTCGAATTGCAGCTATCAGAGTCGTCGGTCAATCTGATGGAACAGCACTTCGACATAGACATACGTTTGGGTGAACTGGAAGACTCTTCGCTATTGGTGCGTAAGTTGGCACCCAGCGAACGCATCATGGTGGCCAGTCCTGAGTACTTGGCCAGCCATCCCCCTATTCGTACGCCGCAGGATCTGCTGCACCACAATTGCTTGACGTATAGGCTGGATTCCGAGCCCACATCGTGGCGTGCCGCGCGGCACGGTGAACCATCATGCGAACTGAAGATCAACGGGTCATTTCACTGCAACAATGCCGAAGCCTTGCGGCGAGCAGCGCTGTCGGGCCTCGGCATCGCACTGCTTACCGATTGGGGCATCGGCGACGACGTCCGTGAAGGTCGGTTGCAGCACGTCCTGCCGGACCACCGCATTACCAACTATTCGTTCAATAACGGTATCTACGCCGTGTTTACACAGACCCGCTATATTTCCAGGAAGGTTCGCGTGTTCGTGGATTTTCTGGTGGATCGGATGCAGAACACGGTACCGTTATTGCCTCAGTACGTGGCCGGATCTCCTGCTCATGCGCGCGAGGCCAGCGTCAGGGCGCTGGGCTGAATACCGGCACCCACGTACCATTGGCCGCTAACTCGAATCCGACCTTCACGGGCATCCCGATACGCAGTTCATCGAAATTGCATTCCACCAGGTTCGTCATCATGGTGGGGCCTTCTTCCAACTGCACATATGCCACCGCGTAGGCTGGCTTGGCTCGGCGCATCACGGTGTAGCTGTAGATCGTGCCGCGCCCGCTGGCGGGCTCCCACTGAATGTCTGGCGAAAAGCAGAACGGGCACAGCGCTCGGGGATACCAATGCGTCTGTCCGCAATGCTGGCAACGCGGGATCGAGAATTCTCCTTGTGCCGCGGCTTGTTGGAACGCTGCGGACTCCGGTTGTCGCACGGTGGCGGCAATGGCGCGCGGCGTCTGAGGGTTTTCTGCCATTATCAAGTCCTTTCCAGAATCAGCGTGGCACTACCGTGCCGAGTGCCGAGCGATCCGCCTGTTCCGTGCGCCAGCGCCAAGGCGCAGTCAGGCACCTGCACAGCCGGATGGGCTTCGCCTCGTAGCTGGCGTACGGCTTCGATCACTTTGGTTATTCCACCGCGATTGGCGGGATGGTTGTTGCATAAGCCTCCACCATCTGTGTTGAAAGGCAGTTTGCCTACACCCGAGATCAAGTTTCCGTCCATCACGTAACGGCCGCCTTCGCCTTTTTTGCAGAAACCCAGGTCTTCCAACTGCATCAGCACCGTAATGGTGAAGCTGTCGTAGATCGAGGCGTACTGGATAGCCGCAGGGGTGACTCCCGCCTCGTCAAAGGCGAGGGGGCCGGACCAGGCGGCACCGGAATACGTAAGATCTACCTTGCCACCGAGCTGGCCTTTCACTGCTTCGCCCGCACCCAGGACGCGCACGACGGGCCGTTTCAGGCTTTGGGCGACCTCGGGGCGCGCCACCAGCAATGCCCCTCCGCCGTCAGAAATGACGCAGCAGTCCAGTCGATGCAAAGGATCGGCTACGACGGGTGAGTCGAGCACCTGCTCTACGGTAACCACATCGCGCAACATGGCATGGGGATTGTGCTGCGCATGGTGCGAGGCCGCCACCTTGATCCAGGCCAGTTGTTCGCTGGTGGTGCCGAACTCGTACATGTGCCTCATGGCGGCCATGGCATACATATTGACCGTGGCCGGGGCATGGGGAAGTTCCCATTCCAGATCGGGCTGATCCGGGTTACCGGGACGGGGCGCGGTACCGGTGGCCATGCCGCTGCTACGCGGTTTGCCCGCCAGGGTTATCAGCGCCACATTGCATTTGCCGGTCGCAATGGCTTGGGCGGCGTGCGCCACCAGGGCCAGGTAGGAACTGCCGCCGATGTCTGTGGAATCTATATGCCTGACACGCAGGTTCATGTAGTCGACCATGGACAACGGTCCCAGCCCCGGGGCATCGCCAGCGCAAAAATAGCCGTCGATGTCGTCCTTGTCCAACCCGGCATCGGCCAAGGCGCCCGCTGCACATTCGGCGTGCAACTGGGCAACCGACTTGTCCGGCGCATAACGCGTGGGATGTTCATAGGCCCCGACGATGCAGGCCTTGTTTTGTATGCTCATGTCATCCTCTTGATCCGGCTTTACTCTTTTGTCAGTTTCGCTTGCTTGACTGTTTCGGCCCAGCGATCGAGTTCATCGTCGATCTGCTTTTTGAATGCCTCGGGCGAGTTGCCTACGACCACATAGCCGATCTGAGCCAGACTCTCCTGCACTTCCTTGATCTGCAACACCTTGACGAGTGCTTCGTTGTAGCGCTTGACGATGGCCGGATCCGTGCCTTTGGGCAGGAAAATGCCGGTCCAGGTTTCTGCTTCAAAACCTGGAAATCCGGCTTCATCCATGGTGGGCACGTCGGGAAGCAGCGAGTTGCGCTTGAGCGAAGTCACTGCCAGGATGCGTACTCGTCCGTCACTGGCCAGCGCTCTCGAGCCGGGAATCGTGTCGAACGCCAATTGAATGTCTCCTCCGACGAGCGCCGCAACGACCGGACCGTTGCCCTTGTAGGGGACATGCACCATCTTCAGGCCGGTTTCGTGCTTGAAGAACTCGGTCAACAGGTGCAGTGAGCCGCCGGTACCCGAGGTTCCGTAGAACAGCTTGTCAGGGTTGGCTTTGCCGTAGGCGACCAGCTCTTGGATAGTCTTGACCGGCAATTTCGGATTGACGATCAAGGTATACGGGCCGGCCGCCAGTTGGGTGACCGGAATCAGATCAGTGCGTACGTCATAGCCAGGGTTCTTCAGCGTGTTCGGATGCACCGCCACCACGCCCGTATTAAGCAAAATGGTATGGCCATCGGGCGCCGCTCGCGCCACATAGGCCGCGCCGATGGCGCCAGCCGCGCCTGGCTTGTTCTCGACCACCACCGGCTGACCCAGCTCCTTGCTCAGGTGGGGCGCGATGATGCGCCCCACCGGATCTGTCGACCCACCCGGTGAAAAAGGGATCACCAGGCTGATGGGTTTGGTGAACATGGCGTCGGCAGCCACGGCTTGTAGTACGGGTACGGTCATTGCCGTAGCCAACAAAGCTGATATCAGACGGGGGTATTTCATCTTGTCTCCGGATTAATTATTGGATTTTGGCAATGCAACGCGTTGGCACTTCGGAGCTAATGATAGGAAACTGTGGCCCTCGCAGCGTTGCCATAATAGAAAAGCTGCTTTGAGACATTTGTACGCTCCAGAGGCAACTACCGGGCGGGTGTTTGCATATTGAACAGCGGCGCCACCAGCAGCCCGCCATCGGCCACCAGGTCCTGTCCGGTCACGAAACGCGCGGCATCGCTGGCCAGAAAGGCCACGACGTCGGCAATGTCGCCAGGCTCGCCAAACCTGCGCAATGGCAACATGGCTAGGCGCGCTGCAACCTGTTCTGTATCGCGGTAGTGGTTGTCCGACATGGGCGTACGCACCATGCCAGGACTGACGGAATTGGCGCGTACGCCGCTCGGTCCCCATTCATTGGCCATTTGGCGCGTTAAACCGCATAGCGCCGCCTTGCTGGCCGCATAGGCCCCCACCCGGGTGGGCCATTGGGCGCCGATAGACGCGATATTGACGATACTTCCACTGGACTGTGCCAGCATATATGGCACCAGGGCCTGTGTGCACAGCAAGGCGCCGCGCACGTTGACGTTGAATATTCGGTCCCAGTCCTCCAGCGGCAGGTTTTCCAAGGGCACCGGCGCGGTCTTGACGCCGGCGTTGTTGACCAGGACATCGCATCGTCCGAACTGATGCCAAACCCGCGCAGCCATGGCAGTGATGGCCGCCGGATCGGCAATATCGCAGGCGATTGCCTCGGCCGCTGGCAACTTGGCTTGGCTGGGCGCATGCAGGTCCACCAGCACCACCGTCGCGCCCATTTCCGTCAGGCGGTGTGCAATGGCTGTGCCCAGGCCGCCGGCGGCGCCGGTAACCACGGCGACGCGGCCGTCCAGGCTGTGGGAATCAAAGGTAGGAACACGCGCATGCGGTGTCGAGCGGGCGGGCATGAGTCTCATCCTGTAAGCATGGCGCTGGAGAGCGCCTATTAGGCTTACCCTGCGGTAGCAGGGGCATGATGAGATTCTAGAGACGAGCGTATCCGCTGGTTATGAAAGAAAGGAACAGCTGCGTTTATGTATCCGTCTTGGCGGACATGATGGCCGGCGTGTCTGCCAGATCCAGTTCAGCAAAGGCCTTGGCCAAGAAGTCGATGAACACGCGGACTTTCAGGGGCAGCATGCGGGTGTCGCGAAACAGCACATATACGCCGTTGTCGAAGGTGGTGTTGGTCAGTTTGTAGCCAGGCAGCAGATGCACCAGGCGCCCTGCCTTGACGTCGTCGGACACCGACCAGTCAGCCAGCAGGGCGATACCCAGGCCGCTGATCGCCGCGCGTCGCAGCACCTCGCCATTATTGGCGTACACCGTGCCATGTACAGCGAGGGTGCGAGGTTGCTCATCTTTGAGATAGCGCCACGAGGTGGGCTCCCGGTGCTTGCGATAGGTGAGGCAGTTGTGGCCCTTTTCCAGGTCCTCGGGTACGTGCACCGGCGCATGCGAGCGCACGTACGAAGGGCTGGCCACCACAATGCGCTCGCCTATGGCCAGCTTGCGCGCCACATACGACGAATCTTCTAGCGGGCCCAGGCGCAGATCCACATCGAAGTTCTGTTCGATCAGGTTAACGGGCTCTTCGGACAGGTGCAGATCGACGGTCAGGTCGGGATAGCTTGCCGAGAACCGGTGCAGCAAGGGGGCAATTAGGCGGATACCCAGCAGCGTGCGCGAATGCACTCGCAACTGTCCTTCGGGGGCCTGCTTGATGTGGCGCGCCAGGTTTTCAGTTTGCGCAACATCCTCCAGGATGCGTTCCATGCGCTGATGGTAGATCTGGCCGGCCTCGGTGGCCATCAGTTGGCGACTGTTACGGTCCAGCAGTCGCACGCCCAGTTCCTCTTCCAGCGCGGCAATGCGGCGGGAAACCGTGGCGGGCGACAGTCCGAGCGCGCGTGCCGCTGCGGACAGGCTGCCCTGTTGTAGCGTGGTAACGAATATTCGTACAGGGTCAAGGGCTTTCATGGCAGTTCCAGGTGTGTCGGCCGGATTACCTGGCCGAGCGGGTCTGGATCCAGGGCAGTGGGGTGTTTGAATCATACGTTGATTTCATTTTTCGCAAAGAAGCTATACGCGTCTGGTCGTTCTTCTGCGCTACATCCCTGCCTAGAATTCTCTTCAACCGGTTGCACGGCCGATGGCGATCGCCGCGGACCCCAGAACACTAACGGAGAGAGGCATGGGCCTGGATTTCGGAATTTTCATTCTTATGCAGCAACGCGACCAGAAAAAGTCGGCCGCGCAGATCATCCAAGAGGCGGTCGAGCAGACCCAAGTGGCCGACAGAAACGGCTTCGCGGCTGCCTGGTACGCCGAACACCATTTTTCCAACTATGGGCTGTGCCCATCGCCCCTGATGGTCGCCGCGCATTGCGCCGGTGTCACCAAACAGATCCGTGTCGGGTCGGCCGTGGTCGTGGCGCCGCTGTATGCACCCGCCCGGCTGATCGCCGAGATCGCCCTGGCTGACCAGTTGTCTGGCGGGCGCCTGAACGTGGGCATTGGCGGCGGCTATCAGCAGTTTGAGTTCGAGCGCTTCGGTATTTCGCTGGAAAACGCCAAGGAGAAAACCCTGGAAATGCTCGACATGATCGAGTTGGGGCTCACGCAGAAGAAATTTTCCTATGACGGCGCGCATTACCAGCAACCGATGACTGCCATTAACGTACGCGCGGCGCAGCAGCCGTTGCCGCCCATCTGGATTGCCAGCGGCGACCCCTTGCTCATGCGTCGCGCGCTGCGTTCGGATTATCACGTATTCATATCGGGCGGCCTGGGCGGCACCAAGCGACTGGGGGGCTTTCGCGGCGTGATCGACGAGCTGTGCGTGGCCGAGGGCAAGGACCCGGCCCAGGCCAAGGTCGCCATGCTGCGGTTTGCCTACGCCAGCGACAACAAGGCCGAGGTTGAGCACTATGTAGACTGCGCTCGCTACCAACAACGTATCGCCGTCAGTCTGAAGACCCGCCGCGAATCGGTGGAAGACGACTATCTGGTCGCCGAGAAACCGTACGAGGAAGAACTGCCCTTCGAGAAACTGTTGAAGAATCTGCCGGTGGGGTCGGTGGACACGGTTATCGAGCGATTGCTGGGCGACATCCGCGCGGTTCGCCCGGTGCATGTGGCATTGCAGACCCAGGTCGGCGATTTCGACCACGGGCTGATGCTCAAGCAACTGCAGTTGTGGAACCAAGTCATCATTCCGACCATTCAGCAGGAGCTGGCGCGCGATAAGGCGGCCGCGAAAACCACTACCGTCGAGGCCGCATCGTGAGCATGATTGCCCCTCATTCCGGTCGTTCGCTGTCCGGCATACGCGTTATCGACGTCAGTCGCGTGCTGGCCGGCCCGCTGTGCGGCCAGATGCTGGCCGACATGGGTGCCGATGTCATCAAGGTTGAGGCCCCCACCGGCGATGAGAACCGCCAGTGGGCTCCCATCGCCGACGACGGCGAGAGCTGTAATTTCATGAGTGTGAATCGCGGCAAGCGCGGTATCACATTGAACCTGAAAGACCCGGAGGGGCGTCAGGTGTTGTATGCATTGCTGGAGCAGGCGGACGTGTTGCTGTACAGCTTTCTGCCCGGCACGGCCGCCACGTTGGGCATCGATCCTGCGATGCTGCGCGAACGTTTTCCCCGGCTTGTCATTTGCGGGATTTCGGCTTTCGGCGCCCAAGGGGAACTGGCCGACCGGCCCGGCTATGACGCGCTATTCCAGGCATTCTCGGGCATCATGTCCTTTACGGGTGAACGCAACGGTGGCCCCGTGCGCTCGGGCGTATCGTTCGTTGATATGACGACCGGCATTTTGGCCTATTCTGGCGTCCTCACCGCGTTGATGGGGCGGGAGCAGACTCAACAGGGCACGCTGGTCCATGCGTCGCTGTTGGAAACCGCGGTGTTCCTGCTGGGCTACCACGGCGTTGGCTGGTTATCCACCGGTGCATTGCCGCGCCGTGAAGGATCCGGCCTGTGGAGCCTTGTGCCTTACCAGGTCTTCGCCTGCCAGGATGGCGAAGTGTTGACGGGCGCCTTGAACGACAGCACCTGGCGGCGCCTGTGCCGGTGCGTAGGCCGCCCCGATCTGGAAAACGATCCCGACCTGGCCACGAATGCCGGCCGACTGGCCCGTCGCGACGAGGTCATCGACGAATTCAAGCGTATCTTTGCCAGCGGTACTGTGGCCGAGTGGATGGCGCGCCTGGAGGCCGGCGGTGTGCCGATTGCGCCGCTGCACACTATCGCCCAGGCACTGACTCATCCGCAAAGCCTGGCCAATGACATGGTGGTGGAGGTCGACAGCGGCAACGGCGCTCCGCTGAAACTGCTGGGCACTGGATTCAAGGTGGGTGCGGGTCCGCACCATTCACCGCGCCGGCCCCCAAGACTGGGCGAGCATGCGGACGAGATATTGCGCGACATCGCGGGTCTGAGCGCGGAGCGCATTCAGGCGTTGCGAGCGCGCGGCGTGGTGTGACATGAGTATTCAGATCACTCGCAGCCCGATGGGCATCGTTACCTGTTTGCTGGACAATCCGCAACGGCGCAATGCGCTCAATGGCGTCATGCTGCAGGCTCTGTGCGAAACCTACGAAGCGGCCGGGCAGGGCGACGGCATACGAGCCATCGTGTTGCGCGGAGCTCACGGAACATTCTGCGCCGGCCGAGACTTGCGCGAGTTGGAATCCCGGCAGGACGACAGCGATGCCAGTATTGCCGAGCGTATTGCGCCCGTCACGCGGCTGGCGCAAGCGGTCAGACAGTGCGCGGTGCCCACTGTGGCGGTCATCGAAGGCAAGGCTGTCGGACTGGGTGTGGCCCTGGCCAGTTGGTGTGACCTGGTGCTGGCGGCCGATGATGCCACCTTCCAGATTCCCGAGGCCCGCGCCGGCATCGTGCCCACCTATACGGCAGTATCGCTGGCCCAGGCCATTGGACAACGTCAGGCGCTGGCCATGTGCCTGGGCGGTCGCTCCCTTGGCGCACTGCTGGCGCAGACATACGGTCTGGTACAGCAAGTCTGCCCCGCCGCTGGGCTGGATGACGATCTCGATACGCTGTGCCAATGCCTGATTGCATGCGGCCCGCAAGCGCTACGCCAGTGTAAAGACCTGCTGGTGCGCGCCAGAGGCCAACCCTTTGACGTCGCCATCGAGAGCGCGGCAGCGCTGTCGGTGGCATCCATGCGTAGCGCCGAGGCGCTGGAGGGCATGCAGGCCGTGCTTGGCAAACGTCCACCCGCCTGGACTCAGCCGCCCAGGCAGGACTGCTGAGCGCATTGACCGATTTTTCAACCATGGCTGTGATGCCGCGACGGCGCGAATCACACCCCAACGGAGACTTTGATATGTCAGCTACACCGCAAAGCGACACGGCATCCAGCCTGCAGGGCAAGGTTGCTGTTATTACTGGTGCGGGCCGCGGTATCGGGCGCGAAGTCGCCCTGCTATTGGCCAGCCAGGGTGTCAGTGTCGTGGTTAACGATATTGGCGCCGCGCTGGATGGACAAGGCAACGACAACAGCCCTGCCGTCGACTTGGTGCGTGAGATCGAAAAACAAGGCGGCAAGGCCGTGGCTAACACCGCCAGCGTGTCCGAATGGGAATCAGCGCGCAGCTTGGTGGAACAGGCCATCGAGACCTATGGTCGCATCGATTACGTGGTGAACAACGCGGGTATCCTGCGCGACAAGATTTTCCATCAAATGGATCCGGCCGATTACGAAGCGGTGCTGCGCGTACACTTGTTCGGCAGTTTCTACGTCAGCCGGGCTGCTGCCGAACATTTCCGCAAGCAGGAAAGCGGGGCCTTCGTGCACATGACTTCGACCTCGGGCCTGATCGGCAGTATCGGGCAGGCCAATTATGCGTCCGCCAAGCTGGGCATCGTAGGTTTGTCGCGTTCGCTGGCGCTGGATATGGCGCGTTACAACGTACGCTCGAACTGCATCGCCCCCAGCGCGTTCAGCCGAATGATCGAATCGGTGCCTGGCGCCACGCCTGAGCAAAAAGCGCAGAATCTGGAAATGCGCCGTGCCCGCACACGACCAGAACAGATCGCCCCTGTGGTGGCCTATCTGCTCAGCGACGGCGCCCACCATATCAGCGGGCAGATTATCGGCGTACGCGGCAATGAACTGTACTTGTACAGCCAGCCGCGTCCGGTGCGTGTCCAGCACAACAGCGACGGCTGGACACTGGACACGTTGCGTGAGCACATCGGCGAAGGATGGAAGAGCTCGTTCACGCCTTTGGAACGCACCCGCGATGTGTTTCCCTGGCAAGCCCAGTAACGCAGCAGACTCGGAAAAAAACCGTGATCAATGGCGATTCCTTGCTGGCCTGGCCTTTCGAAACCAAGACGCAAAGCTACACCCGGCGCGACACCATGCTGTACGCGCTAAGCCTGGGGTTCGGTGCCGATCCTGTCGATCCGTGGCAACTGAATTATGTGCTGGAAGACCGCCTGCGTGTTTTTCCCACGCAGGCGCTTGTGTTGGCGCACCCCGGCCCGTGGACGGCTGATCCGGCCACGGGCGTGGACCGTACTCGCGTCGTGCATGGCGAACAATGCCTGACCCTGCACCGCCCGTTGCCACCGGACGGCACGGTCCGTTCGCGCAACCGCGTCACTGCTGTGCTGGACAAGGGCGCCGGCAAAGGCGCCGCTATTCAGACTGAACGCGAATTGCACGATGCCGCCACTGGCGAGCTGCTGGCCACTATTGGCGGCACCACCTTCTGCCGCGGCGACGGGGGGTTCGAGGCGGCCGGCCCCGCACGCAATAGGGCGTCGCAGGTGGTGCGTCCGGATGCGCCCGCGCGTCCCGACCGACCGCACGATATCGAAGGCGAGCTACCCACTTTTAGCCACTCGGCCCTGCTGTACCGCTTGAACGGCGACTACAACTCCATTCATTCGCATCCCGATTCCGCCCGTGCCGCGGGCTTCGAACGGCCGATTTCCCATGGCCTGCTGTCATTCGGCCTAGCGGCGCGCATTCTGGAAGTTGCCTATGCCCCGCTGAGTCTGGCGAGTATCCGTGCGCGCTTTGCCGCCCCCATGTTCCCCGGTGAAACCCTATGCCTGGAAATGTGGCGCGGTCCGGACAACACCGTCTGGTTCCGTGGCCTATGCAAAGAGCGTGGCAAGGAAGTGCTGTCGCAAGGCCACGCTCGGCTGCGCACCTCAACCGACCAATAAGTAAGGACACCTCATGACTGCCCCTCGCCGCCTGCAAGGCATTTTCTTGGTGGCCAACGACATCGATGCGCAGGCCGCCTTCTACGACGCCGTGTTAGGGCTGCCGCTGAAATTTCGTGACGGCCAACGCTGGGTGCAATATGACGCCGGCGGCGCGCGCTTCGCGCTTTCCAGTCGCGAAGAAGCGCAGCCGGCCCAGGCTGGTTTGATTCCTATCTACGAGGTAGACGATTTCGAGGGGATCGAAGCGCAAGTTACCTGCGCAGGTGGACAGGTGCTGGGCGTGCGCGACATGGGTGACCATGGAGCGGTGATGTCGCTACGCGACCCGGAAGGCAACCTCTTTCAGATGTTCCGCCGCGCAACGCGCAAACCCGCCGATTCGCAACCATCCTGAAGGCAAGTGCGCAATG
The DNA here is from genome assembly GCF_054779135.1 of Bordetella tumulicola. Classification (NCBI taxonomy): domain Bacteria; kingdom Pseudomonadati; phylum Pseudomonadota; class Betaproteobacteria; order Burkholderiales; family Alcaligenaceae; genus Bordetella; species Bordetella tumulicola. The sequence continues at coordinate 682,334 of NZ_BAAGYU010000010.1, forward strand.
ACCGCTGACACTCATACCCTCACGGCTTTTGACCCCATGGAGTTCCGACGGGCCTTGGGCACCTTTCCCACCGGCGTCGCAATCATTACCACTTGTGGGTCCGATGGCCAGCCTGTAGGCCTGACTTGCAATTCCTTCAGTTCGGTGTCGCTGGACCCTCCCTTGGTGCTGTGGAGCTTGCGTCGTGCCAGTAAGTCCCTGCCTGCCTTTCGGGCGGCCAGTCATTTCGCCATCAACGTATTGGCCGAAGACCAGCGCGAACTGTCGGCACGCTTCGCCAGTTCCAGCATTCCGGACAAGTTCGAAGGCACCCCATGCAGCACTGGCCATGGCGGCGTACCGTTGGTCGAGGGCTGCCTGGCGCGCTTTCATTGCAGTACCTATGCCGAATATGAGGCTGGCGACCATTACATCTTCGTGGGCCGCGTCGAACGCTTCGAGCATCATCGCGAAGATGATCCCCTGGTGTTCTATAAAGGGGCTTATATGATTTTGGCGCAATCGCTGCGCGAGCTGGCCAGCGATGAGCGCATGTCGATGTCGGCCCTGATCGAGGCGCGGATGAATGTGTACAGTATCTTGTTGAAGCTGGCTTGCTTGAAAGGCAGCACCGCAGACTTCAACGAAATCGAAGCCCATCTGGATACCATGGAGGCCCTGAAGCAGCGGGGCGACATGGCCAGCCGCGCGCGGGCCGCGCTGGACTTTTTCAATCTGGTCACGCAGGCCGCGCATAATGACGTCCTGTCCATCGTGGCGCAGTCGCTGCGCACCTTGATGCATCACGCCGTCAATACGCAAGCGGCCCAGATGACCTGGCCGGCTATGCACCAGCCCGAGCTGACCCCGCTGCGGCGCCGTATGCTGGAATGCCTGCGCGCACGTGATCAGGATGGTGCGCTGGCCGCCATGGAAACCTATTTCAGCCATGTCCAGCGATTTCAAAGCGAAAGGAACGCCGCCCAGTGACTACACCTGTTTCCGCCCCCGCTAGCGCTTTGTTCACACCGCTCAAGCTGCGCGGCCTGACGCTGCCCAACCGGGTCGTAGTCTCGCCCATGTGCCAGTACAGTGCGCGCGATGGCAATGCCAGCGACTGGCATCTCATCCACCTGGGCCAGTACGCCGTCAGTGGTGCCGGGCTGCTGATTATCGAAGCCACCGGCGTTGAGCCGGCCGGTCGCATCACCGCCGATTGCCTCGGCCTGTGGAGCGATGAGAACGAGGCCGCGTTGTCGCGTGTGCTATGCAGCGTACGGCCTTATGCCACCATGCCGATCGGCATCCAACTGGGTCATGCTGGCCGCAAGGCCTCGGTGCGCCGTCCGGGTCAGGGGCGCGGAAATCTGCCGCGCAGCGAAGGCGGTTGGCAAACCTGCGGTCCCACTGATATACCGTTCGGCCCTGAATGGGAAGCTCCGCAGGCCTTGGACCGTGACGGCATGCAACGTGTCATACGCGCTTTTGCCGAGGCTACGCGCCGCGCCGACCGCCTGGGCCTGGACCTACTGGAAATCCATGCCGCACACGGGTATCTGTTGAGCTCGTTCCTTTCGCCTCTGGGCAACGCCCGCACCGATGCCTACGGCGGCAGCCGCGAGAACCGTATGCGCTTCCCACTGGAAGTCTTCGACGCTGTGCGCCAGATCTGGCCCGCGCACAAACCTGTCGGCGTGCGTTTCAATGGTACCGATTGGCTGGAAGGTGGTTTGACCGGTGACGATGCCGTGGCCTTTGCCGTCGAACTCAAGGCGCGTGGCTGCGACTATATGGATTTATCATCTGGCGGCAGCGCGCGGGCGCAGATCCCATTGGGTCCCGGCTATCAAGTGCCGTACGCCGCTCAAGTCAGGCGCGAAGCCGGTGTGCCGACCATGTGCGTCGGCCTCATCCGCGATTTCGACCACGCTGAAGCTATCGTTGCCAACGGAGAGGCCGATCTAGTGGCATTGGGTCGGGGCATGTTATATAACCCGCGATGGGCCTGGCATGCCGCCGAAGCCCTGGGGGCGAAGGTAGATGTTCCCCACCAGTATCTACGCGGGGCCACTCGCGACGGTGTGCCGTCGCAAGATACTATCCTGCTCCGCTAGGTCGACATGGTGTGCTTCAATTCAGGCCCAGTTCGGCGCGCCGGGCGAATAGCAAGTCGCCCGCGTCGCGGCGCGACCGGCTGACATCTGCGGTGAGCCGCGGCGAATCCTCAGCGGGCCGGGTGAAATAAAAATCGAACACCACATCGCGGCGCTGGATGCGCCAATGGCCATCACGCCGCGTCACGTGATCCAGGTAGCGGCCAATGGACTGATTATCCACCGCCATGTCGCCCGACACTCCGGCGGCAATGCGCTGATGCGCCGTGAAGTAGCTTTCTACCAGCGCACTGTCATCGTCAATGAACTCCACCGTCACATTACTGATCAGGTGGATAGAACGCTCGATGGTGGCATGACGCTTTTCCAGCGACGCAATGAAGCCGTCGACATCTCCTTTGTAGCTGCCGTGGTTATCATAGGCATCCACATGATAGGCCGCCCGGACTTGCGGCCAGTCCTTGCGGTCTACGCCGCGAGCGTAGCGGTATAGGTTCTGTTCAATGTCGTGTATGTCGTCTTGACGGGATGATGGCGGCATAATCGTCGGCGCTTGAGTCGAGATGATCTATGGATTGATATTTTGTTTCTTGATCAGCTTACCCCAACGCTCTGCTTTATACGCAAAAAAAACGGAATTCTCCTAGCATACCACCGTCAGGTTGTGGCGGATAGACCCATCCGGGTTTGGGGCCATATTGGATATGGCGACCCGTTACTCTTCGGGCTCGAAAGCGCCGGTTTCCACCATCAGTTTCTGATATTCCTTCGCTCGCCGCACAGCGCCCGTGCCTAGACGCAAAGCCCATGCAGAGGCGAGCCACTGCACAATTGCCATGGCGCCCACCATGGAATCGAAGAATGCGTCCGATTCTTTGCCGACTAATAAATGTTTGTCTGTCACGCGAGCCAAAGCGTTGAGCGGCGCGTCGACGATTCCCAATGTCCAGGCGCCGGCCGCTGCTGCCCGCCGGGTCGCGCCCACCGTTTCCCGGCTGCATGGGCTGAAAGATGCGGAAATGACCATGTCCTGTTGGTCCAGGCCCAGCAAATCCAAACCGAAAGCCCCACCTCGATCATCCGCGAGGATCGCGCCCGGGCAAGTGATTCTAAGCAGGTAGTGAAGCCAGGTCATGACCGGCGTGCATGACCTGCGGCCGATAAGCGCGATTCGGCGCGCCTTGGCCATGCGCTCGACCGTTTCCTGAATGACCTCTGCATTGTCCGCCGTATAGCAGGACTGGACATTCTGAAGTTCCGTGCGCAGCATGGTTTGTGGCCGCGCCAAAGCGTTGAACGTGACCAGTCGTTCGGCGAACATCGACTCGGCGGGCCCGTCGCGCAACATCTGGGCAAACCCTTCTCGCAGGCCTTTCCACCCGTCGTAGCCCAGCTCTTGCGCCAAACGAATGAATGAGGCGCTCGAATGCCCTGATAGCGTAGACAACTCGTTCAGTGGACGGGTCGCGACTTCTGCCGGATTCGCAAGAACCCAAGTGGCGGTTCGCCGCAAGGTACGAGACAGGTTCTCGTACTGATCGCGTAGTTGCTCTTGGACGGGTATCGCCTGCTTTGTCATAGGTCCCACTGTCATCAACTTTCACGCCGATGCCGCCAGGTATGCGGCACCGAAATCTAGAAATGGAGTGTTTGCTCCAGAAATTCATATTTTGGAGTATTCAATTTACCATCGTTGCTGTTTAGAACACAGACGAACGAGAGGCGAGGAAGCAGCCGCATGATTTCACTTGTTGGATACACAGATAAATTCTCGGCGCGTCCCGGAGAAACGATCAGCGTCAAGGTATCGAGCGACCTGCAGTCGCCGTACCACGCTGACCTCGTGCGTATACGAAGCGCCGATCCGAATCCCGATGGCCCGGGCGTCATTGTGGAAGCAGTACCCGCTGCATTTGCAGGTACCTACGCCTCCGTCAAGAAGCCGATCCATGCGGGCTCGTATGGCGTTGTCGCAACAACAGGCCTGCATATGGATGGCCAATGGACAGTCTGTCTCAGGGTGCAGCCGTGGTTGTTGAATGACCGGGACCAGACGGTACTCAGCATCCAGGCAGGCGAGTTGCTGTCCGTCGTGATACGCCGCGAGGGCGGGCGCCTACAGATTGGCCAGGCGCGTTGCGAGGTTTCGGCGCCCTTGCATGAAAGGCAGTGGTACGAGCTGCGCCTGATCGGCGACCAGGGGCGCATCCAACTGATGCAGACACCATTGTCTGCCGCCGGGCTGGGCCAACCGTCCAGCACCGCATCGCTCGAATTGCAGAGCCCGCTGGGGGCGGCCACCCAGGTGGTATTCGCCGCTGCACCGCGCAACCAGGAAGGCGCGTTTCATCAGCATTTCAACGGCCGCGTCGAGCATCCGTTCTGGCTTGAGGGCGCGCACGATTCGCCTGCGCCATTGATGCCGCATACCTATTTGTATCCCACCCTGCTGGCGTGGTGGGACTTTAGCCAGGACATCGAGTCACTGCGCATATCCGATCAGGGGCCGTTCAAGTTCCATGGCAAGATGGTCAATCTTCCCACCCGAGCCGTGCGAGGGCCGTTCTGGACCGGCCAAAGCATGAGCTGGAAGCAGTCGCCGGGGGAATACGCTGCGGTCCATTTCCATGAAGATGATTTATATGATTGCGATTGGGCCACGGATTTTGCGTTCGCGGTGCCTCACGATCTTCGTAGCGGCGTATACGGGATACGCCTGAGAGAGCGCTTGAACGATTCTTCTGGCGAAGAAGACATCATTCCAGTGTTTATCTCTCCCGGGGCGGCGAGCCCCCGTGCCAAGGTGGCGTTGGTGATGTCTACGTACACCTACCAAATCTACGCCAACTACGACAGGAAGAACCACGACGACTCGCTAAAAGCCCGCATCGCGCAGTGGGGAACCTATCCGCATCATCCGGCGGAGAATAAACAGTTCGGCCTGTCTTGCTACAACCTGCATGCCGACGGCAGTGGAGTCACCTTTTCTACAGCAAGACGTCCGATCCTGACCATGCGACCGGCCTATATCGCCTATACCGATCTGCGCGGGTCGGGGCTGCGCCATTTTGCGGCCGATATGCACATCGTCGCCTGGCTGGAGGCGAAAGGAATTGAGTTCGACATCCTGACGGACCATGAACTCGAGAAAGAAGGTGTGGGTGCCCTGCAGCCGTACCAGGCGGTGTTGACCGGCACGCATCCCGAATACCAATCCAAAGCCACATTGGATGCCTTTCGCGACTATATCAATGGCGGCGGCCGCTTGGCGTATCTGGGCGGCAATGGATTCTATTGGCGCGTGGCGGTGAGCGACACCGTGCCCGATACGCTCGAGGTGCGCCGTGCGGAGACCGGCGTTCGTTCGTGGATCGCGCAGCCCGGCGAGTACTACCACGCATTCGACGGCAGCTATGGCGGTTTGTGGCGCAACAACGGGCGGGCGCCACAGCAACTAGTTGGTATCGGTTTCAGCGCTCAAGGCAAGTTCGAGGGCTCCTACTACAAACGACTGGACGTCTCTTATGAGCCACAGTTTGCCTGGATGTTCCAAGGTATTCCCGACGCGACCCTGGGTGACTTTGGCTATTCAGGGGGCGGGGCGGCCGGCTTTGAGCTGGACCGTGCCGATCCTTTATTGGGCACACCGCCACAGGCAACGGTTCTTTGCCGCTCTGAAGGGCACTCATCCACTTTTGGCGCCACGCTGGAAGAATTGATCGCACCGCCTGCCTACAAAGAAGGCGACAAGGCGGCATCGCTGGTACGCGCGGAAATCGTCTATTTCGAGAACGACCAGGGTGGTGCGGTGTTCTCCGTGGGCTCTATTACGTTCTGCGGCAGCTTGCCGTGGAACAACTTCGACAACTCCATTTCAACCCTGCTGGGCAATGTGGTCGGCCACTTTTTGTCGCGCTGACATCGGCCAGATCCTTGATCCGCAATAGAGTAGAAAATGTACGACGCAAAAAAATATCCGGCATCGCAGGCGTTATACGCCGACGCGAAACAGTATCTTCCCGGCGGCAATACGCGCACCACGGTATTCGAGAAGCCTTTTCCCTTGTACGCCTCACACGGCAAGGGATGCTATGTCTGGGATGTAGACGGCAATAGGCGCATCGATTGCATCAATAACTACACATCCATGATCCACGGGCACGCGCATCCCGGCATTCACCAGGCGGTGCTGCGCCAGATGGAAAGCGGCACCTGCTTTGGCATGCCAACCGAGTCCGAAATCCTGCTGGCCAAAGAGTTGGTGCGGCGGGTGGATTCGGTAGAGACCGTGCGCTTTACGAATTCGGGCACCGAAGCGGTGATGATGGCCATCAAGGCGGCCCGCGCCTACACAGGGCGTCCCAAGATCGCAAAAGTGGAAGGGGCCTATCACGGCAGCTACGATCCTGCGGAAATCAGCTTGGATCCCGGCCCGCAACAGTGGGGGGAAAACACCCCCAACTCGGTCCCCTATGCGAAAGGAACGCCGGCAAGCGTCGTCGGTGACGTCATCGTGCTGCCGTTCAATGACCCCGAGAAAGCCAAAACGATCATTACGCAGCATGGCAAAGACCTTGCCGCGATCTTGATCGACCCCTTGCCGAATCGGGCAGGGCTGATTCCCGCCTCGCAGGCTTTTCTTCAAGCCATACGCGCCGCCGCGGACGCGGTGGGCGCGCTCGTCATATTCGACGAAGTGATTTCCTTTCGACTTAGCCACGGCGGCGCGCAGGCATTGTTCTCCATTTCTCCCGATCTGACCACACTTGGGAAAGTCATCGGTGGCGGTTTTCCGGTGGGTGCGGTGGGCGGCAGACGCGATGTCATGGCGGTGTTCGACCCGTCGTCGGGCAAACCCGCCTTGCCTCATGGCGGCACTTTTTCTGCCAATCCCATCACGATGCGGGCGGGGCTTGCCGCCCTTGAACTCCTGGACGAAAAAGCCTTTGCGCATCTCGGACAGATTGGGGATCAAGTCAGAAAGGCCGCCAACGAGTCGTTGACGCGCCATGGTGTACCGGGAATCGTGGTGGGAATGGGTTCGCTGCTCAAGATTCATTTCACCGACCGCACACCCACAGATTACCGCGCCGTCTATCCCAATCCCATCGAGGCCTCGAAGCTGCGGCTGTTCAATAAAACGCTGATAAACAATGGGATCCTGCCCTCGGGCTATGGATTGATGGCGCTCTCAACACCGATGACGATGGAAGATATTCATCAGATCAACGGCACCATCGACGTCGCGATCCAGGTCGTCAAGAATCAGGAGCTCTCGCATGCATGACCGCCTGACTAAAGAAATAGACGGACTGTCCGCGACAGCGCATGCTTTGTTCGAAGCGATTGCCGAGATTTCCCGCGAGGGCGCCGGCATCAGCCGCCCTGCCTTCTGCAAAGAAGAAACGCAAGCCGGTGAACTGATCAGGAAATTTGCCGAATCCGAAGGCTTGCAATGCGGCGTGGATGGCGGCGGCAATTTTCAATATGACCTGGACGGGAAAGACATGCAGTCCATGACCGTCATGGCATCCCATCTGGACTCCGTCCCCATGGGTGGCAATTACGACGGCTTGGCGGGTGTGATGGCGGGCACTCTGGTGCAAGCGGCCTGCCGGCGCGCCGGTATCGTACCCCCGCGTCGCCTCAGAACGCTCGGGTTTCGCGGTGAAGAAAGCCCCTGGTTCGGAACTGCCTACCTGGGCAGCAAATTGGCCTTGGGCAAGCTCACCCAACAAGAGCTCGACGAGCTGACGCATATCCGCACGAAGCAATCACTTGCCAGCCATCTGAAAACACTAGGCGTCCAGGCCGACGAAGCCGTCATCCGGGAAAAACGGCTGCGCCATGAAGACATTCATTCGTACTTGGAACTGCACATCGAACAGGGGCCGGTGCTTGAAGACCTGGGTATCCCGATTGGCCTCGCTACCGCGATACGGGGCAATATCCGCCATCCATTCTCTCGATGCACCGGCGTCTATGGCCATTCGTCCACCAGCCCCCGACACCTGCGCAACGATGCGGTAATCGCCACATCGCAACTTGTCTGTGCGGCTGATCGGCTGTGGAAGAAATGCCTCGATGAGGGGGGTAATGACGACCTCATCATCAACTTCGGAATTTTCTCTACGAACCCAGCGCACCACGCCATGACAAAGGTGCCTGGCGAGGTCGACTTCAGCTTCAATATCGCCGGCACCAACAATGAGGTCGCACGCGAGCTATACCGTCAGATCCGCGCCGAGGCGGATCGCATACAAGACGAGTTCCGGGTGCGGTTCGATTTTGGCGCCACAGTAGGCACTGATGCGATTCATCTCGATGCTGGCCTCATCGCCACCGCAGAGGCCGCGGCTAGCGGCTTGGGAATGAAATCGCTTCGCATGCCCACCGTTGGCCATGACGCGGCCATGTTTGCGCAGCTCGGCATTTCAACCGGAATGGTTCTGGTGCGAAACCAGCATGGCAGTCACAACGTCGATGAAGCCATGCGTATCGAAGACTTTATCGACGCCACAAAAGTTCTCGCGCATTGCGCGCTGCAATAAACGTACTTATCAAGACCAGGGGAAATTCATCATGACTATTATTTCAAGGCTCGTTTCACCTTTCTGGAAGTCTTTGCTGGCGGGGATGCTGGCGTGGGCATGTGTAGGTCCGGCCCAGGCTGCGTATCCGGAAAAGCCGGTACGCTTGGTGGTGGGATTTTCACCGGGCGGGGCCACTGATATCGCCGCGCGGGTGGTCGCAGCCGAACTCAGCAATATCCTGAAGCAGCCGTTCGTCGTGGAAAACAAGCCCGGCGCCGGCAGCAACCTGGCCGCCGACCAGGTTGCCCGAGCCACACCTGACGGCTACACGCTGTTCGTGGTTGCCGTCACGTCGACCATCAATCAGACGCTGTACAAAAACCTGAATTTCGATATTGTCAAAGACTTCGCGCCGGTAGGGCTTCTCATCAAATCGCCCAATCTCCTGGTGGTCAACCCGTCTCTTCCCGTCAACAATGTCCAGGAACTGGTGGACTACGCCAAGAAAAATCCCGGCAAGCTCGCCTTTGCGTCCGCGGGAACTGGGGGCTCGACCCACATGGCCGGCGAGTTGTTCAAACTGCAGGCCGGCATCGACATGCTGCATGTCCCTTACCGGGGTAGCGCGCCTGCCATGGCCGATCTGATCGGCGGCCAAGTCCAGTTGAGTTTCGACAATATGCCATCCGCCTGGCAGCATGTGCAGTCCGGTAAACTGCGTGCGCTTGCGGTCACGACCAAAGAACGGTCGGGTAGCGCGCCCAACGTGCCCACCATGGCCGAATCGGGTTTCCCAGAATTCGATGTTTCCGCATGGTTCGGCCTAGTGGCGCCGGCGGGCACCCCCAGCGATGTCATCGCAACGCTGAATACCGCTGTGAACCAAGTGTTGGCCATGCCCGCCGTGCGCGAGCGCTTTGACACCATGGGAGCCGTCGCAGCGCCAACCACGCCTGAGCAGTTTGGCGATTACATCAAGTCCGAAGTGGATATGTGGGGCAAGGTGGTCAAGGCTTCCGGCGCCAGCGCAAACTGATTTTCCTATCGATACAGATACAATCATCCTCACGGGAGTTTTCATGTCGAATATTGTGCCGGCGACGCCACTTGGGCCGATATCAGCGTTGTCCGATGAGGATCTGCCCGTCTGGGCGATGCTCGCGGCTCGTTGCGCAGGGCTGGACAAGGCCGTGCAGCAGCATCCCGAACAGGTCGTGCGTGCCGCCGCCACAGCCCGCAATACCCTGATGGCCGTGCAGGATGATATGTCCGGCGTCGTGATGCTTTCCCGGCCCACCTGGGAGCTCACGAAGTGAATGATGCCGATCTTTGCCTGCTCAGCCTGTCCCAGGTATCGGCATACATTCGCAGCCTGGACCTCTCGCCCGTTCGATATACCGAGACGCTCCTGAACCGGATTGCTCAGGAAGATGGGCAATTGCACGCTTTCATCAGCGTTACCGCGGATATCGCATTGAGCGAGGCCCAGGTTGCCGAAGACGAGATCAAGGCAGGCAAGTGGCGCGGACCGCTGCATGGCATGCCGTATGCGTTGAAAGACATCATCGATTACGCAGGGGTGCCGACGACGGCGCAATCCCGCTTATTGGCGCACAACATCGCCAAGCACGATGCGGGCGTCGTCAAGAAACTCAAGGATCAAGGGGCCGTACTCCTGGGTAAGCTGGGTACCGACGAGTTCGCCTGTGGCGGACACTCCATCGATTGCCCCTGGCCCGCGCCCCGAAACCCATGGAATCCCGACTACATCACGGCGGGGTCTTCCAGCGGCAGTGCAGTCGCGGTCGCCGCGCGCATGGTTCCCTTGGCGCTGGGCACCGACACCAATGGATCCATACGCAATCCGGCCGCCCGATGCGGCATCGTGGGCATCAAGCCCACCTATGGACGCGTTAGCCGCAGCGGCGTGATCCCATTGGCGCCGACGATGGACCATGTCGGCCCAATGACACGAACCGTCGACGACAATGCATTGGCCTTGCAGGCCATCATGGGAACCGACCCTGCGGACCCCATCACCACACGCGGTCCCGATGTTGACGTCACCCGTTATGCGTCTGGCCCGCAAGGCTTGCGCGTCGCGGTCGCACGCAATGTCTATATGGAAGACCCGGCAGCAGATGCCGAGCAGGTAGAAGGCATCGAAGAACTGGTACGGGTATTGGCAGACGGGGGCGCCACTGTGCAGGAAGTGCGCATCCCCGCACTCAGAAAATACAACTTTCTTTCCCGCCTCTTGCTCAGCATAGAGGCCTATGCCATCCATGAACCCTGGCTACGGTCGAATCCGGAGCACTACGGCACGCGATGCCGCGAACGCCTGCTGCAGGGCGCATTCCTGACCGCCGCCGATCACGCCCGCGCTCAAGCACTGCGCAGACACTATGCCGCGGAGATTTCGGCACTGTTGTCGGGTGTGGACCTATTGATTACGGCATCGGGCTACGACGCCACCCCCAGAGTGGATGACGTGGAATCGTTTTTGAAGACCTACGAGCGTCAGGTCCGAATGCCCTTCAACATGACCGGGCATCCTGCGTTGGTCCTGCCCACGGGGTTCTCAAAGAAAACCGGCATGCCTCTGTCTGCGCAGATCGTTGGCCATCACTTCGATGAAGCCACGATTTATCGTGCCGCAAGTTTCTATGAGCGGATGAATCCTTGGCATGAGAAGTGTCCGTGAAGATATCGGGTAAGTAACTTCTCATGAGCGGCGACGCTTCCACCATTACTTATCATAAGGGTGTTCTAGAACGGTAGAGACCGGGGTCTTGACGCATTGCCGGATAATCTTCATCACTTCGCCATTGTGTCGGCTGCAGCCGATCATGCTGTAGCCTCGATGCAGTCTTCGCGCTGTGCCAACGCAGGCCTCCTCGCGCCGGTTGGTGATATAGAGGCGTCGCCTGACACGGGAGAAGACAGCTCATTATTACTATGCGCAACGCTCGCGTTACGGCAGGATGACGATAGCCCCCGCGTTCTCCCGCTTCTCCGCCATAGCGTGCGCATCCGCGACGGTGTCGAGTGTGAAGCGGGCTGATACCGAGGGCTTGATCCAACCCTTGCTCAGTGCTTCAAAGACGGCATCGGCATTTGCTCGAAACGTGACCGCGTCAGCATTGTGTGGGAACACGGACGGGCGTGTGAGGTACAAGCATCCTTTTTTGTTGAGCAATTCGGGGTCGATGGCGGGTGATGGGCCTGACGCCGCGCCAAACACCACGACGGTGGCGAATTTTGCCGCACAATCCAACGACCCTAGGAAGGTGTGGCGCCCAACTGAGTCATAGACAACATGCGCTTTGCGGCCGCCGCTAGCCGCGATCACGCGCTCTACCCAGCCTTCTTGACTGTAGTTAATGGCATGGTCGCAGCCCGCTTCGCGTGCAATCCTGCATTTTTCATCCGAGCCTGCCGTGCCGATGACGTGAGCACCCAGAGCTTTCGCCCAACGGCTGAGTACTTGCCCGACGCCGCCTGCTGCGGCGTGGACCAGTACGATATTGCCGGCCTTGACCTGATATGTCTTACGCAGCAAGTATTCGGCCGTCATGGCTTTGAAGAAAACAGCCACCGCGGCTAGTTCGTCCAGCCCGTCAGGAATGCGTGCCAGCCTTGTTGCGTCAACATTGCGACGATCAGTGTAAGCGCCGATTCCGGCATTCATGTAGATGACACGGTCGCCCACATTAAAGTCCGTAACACCGGGACCAATGCTTTCCACAACGCCCGCTGCCTCGTGCCCCAGGCCTGTCGGCAAGGGAAGGGGATATTTGCCAGAACGTTGATAAATATCGATGTAGTTGAAACCCATGGCGATTTGGCGCAGCTGCACTTCTCCATGAGCGGGTGGAGCGATTTGCTCTTCTTGGAGTTGAAGAACGTCAGTGTCCCCGAAGGCGTTCAGTTGGATTACGCGGCGAGTGAGTGCGGCTGTGGGCATATACTTCTCTGTCGTGAGAATCGGTTGGACTGGCTAGCATAATTCATAATTACAGCGGAGGGCGAGGGATTGTTGCTGGCGGGATCAGGGCGTCAAAGGAGCGTGTTTTGTGCCATGCGTAGACGTGACGGTCTGCTCGCGATCGGTTTGAGACGTAGGTAAATCACAGACGCATCGCGTTTTCACATAGCCTCGACCAAAGACCTACATTGCTATGACGACACGGAAACAAACTTCATTTTGGAGTATTGCGCTCATGGGGGCACTGGCGCATGCCGTATTTACGGCCCTTTTCTGGATAGGGCCAGTTATGTACGCCGCACTGGGGCTTGGATTCAAGGACCGGTCTACGTGGACATGGCTCGACTCGGCCATTGCAAATTGGGCGATGCCACTTGCAAACATACTAACTACGCCGGGACGCAGTTTGACTTATGACGGCCTCGGCGGGTTCACTCTTCCCGCTGTCTTGACAAGTGCAACCTGGGGGATAGGAATCGCGACTGCCGTCTGTTGCGTACGACGCTGGCGACAACGAGATGTCAAACGGTTGCGGCAATGACACTTTCGGCGTCCGTTTTTTGAAAAATCGAAGGACGGTGTCGGGCTAGAAGGAGACATTTCTTAATCACTTCAAATGTTAAAACTACAACTTGAAATGGTTGCCTTACGAGGGATCGATGGAAATTCGACGGTTCGAAATTGGAGATGAGGGCGCCTTATTTCAGGTCTTTCTATCATCTGTACGCGAGATCGCGTCACGTGACTACACCGCTGTACAAATAGAGGCTTGGGCTCCGATAGATACTGCCCCAGAATTATGGGCCAGTCGCATGAGGGCACTACGACCATTTATCGTTGCAATCGAAGGTGAAATTGCTGGATACGCTGATATTCAGCCCAGTGGATACATTGACCATTTCTTTGTATCGGGGGCCTATCCACGACATGGCATCGGTACCCTGCTGATGGATCGCATCCATGATGAGGCCAAGCTACTAGGGATCAGCGAACTCACGGCGGATGTGAGCAAGACCGCTGAGCCATTCTTTTTACGCCATGGTTTTCAAGTGATGGAACGACGATTTCCTATCCGCCGGGGCGTGACACTGCAAAACGCATTAATGCGGAAAGATTTACATCGCGGGTCATGATTGGCTGCCGACCAGCCGTCTTGACCAAAATCGCACTCACGCGTTGACCAACACCAGATCGGCGAACGCTTTGCCTTTGCCGATAATGTGATCGCGCATGGCGGTGGCGGCCAGATCGCTGTCGCCCGCGACGATCGCTTGCACCAGTGGCACGTGTTCATTGAACGATGCCATCAATCTGCCGGGCTGATTGAATACATGCCGACGGAAGTTCGACAGGCGCCGCTGGGCGGCGGTGATCTCTTCATTGATCACACTATTGCCGCAGCCGTGGTAGATGTGCTCATGCAGCGCTCGGTTTGCCGCTTCATAGCGATGGCGCTCGCCCAGGGTCGCCAATGTTTCGGAGGACTCATGAATCTGGATCAATGTGCTGCGCTGCTCCGCAGTCATACGCAGTGCAGCCAATCGTGCGGCAATTCCCTCCAGCTCTCCCAGAAACTCCAATAACGCGATGAGCTCGGTGGCAGATGGCTTGTGAACCATGCTTCCCGCGCGCGGCATCGCGACAACCAGTTTCTGCGCGGTGAGCATCAGTAGCGCTTCGCGTATGGGCGTGCGCGATACGCCGTACTTGGCGGCCAAGCCTTTTTCGTCGATCAATTCTCCAGCGCGAAGCGCACCATGTTCGATGTCCGCTTGCAAAGCCAGGCGAATGCGTTCGGGGGTACTGGTGGCAGATGGCATATAAATATTATCTGAAAGGCTTGTGTAATTACAGCAGCCGCCTAGGATATTACAAGATCATCTATAAAAACGGAGAAGACATGAAATATCCCCTGACTGGCCTCCTGTTGGCGTGCGCCATATCGACTGCCTCTGCGGCTGATTTTCCTGATCGGGCGGTCACCATCACCGTCCCAGTGCCGCCGGCCGGCATCCTGGACCAGGTATCGCGCATCATTGCGCCTACATTGAGCACCAACCTGGGACAGACGGTCATCGTCGAAAATCGCCCTGGGGCCAGTGGCAACATCGCGGCGACCTACGTGGCACGAGCGAAACCGGACGGCTATACCCTGTTGGCCGGCTATTCGATGTTTCACGTTGGCAACCCGGTGATGTATCGCAAGCTCGATTGGGACCCACTCAAGGATTTCAAGCCGGTCGCGATGCTCGTCGTCTCGCCCCACATCATCGCCGTCAATTCGAAGCAGCCCTTTAAGTCCCTGCAGGAATTGGTGGATTTTGCCAAGAAGAATCCGAACGTCCTGAATTACGCGACCTCGGGCAATGGCTCGGTCCCGCACATTGGTGTCGAGCTGTTCAAACAACGCACGGGAATCGAGCTGGTTCACGTGCCCTATAAGGGCGCGGGCCCGGCGGTTCAGGATGTACTTGCCGGTAATGTACAGATGACGGTGGCGACACCGCCCTCGGTGGGGGGATTCATTGCCACGGGTCAACTGCGTGCACTGGCGGTGGCAAGCAAAACACGCATCCCCCTGTTGCCTGATGTGCCAACGACGGCGGAGGCAGGTTTTCCTGACTTTGAACTGGACGCCTGGGTCGCACTCTTTGCGCCGGCGAACACGCCAGACAGCGCGATCGCGACCTTGACCGAAGCCGTTAAAAAGACGTTGGCCACTGAGCGCGTCCAGCAGTCGCTACTGACAGTCGGTGTTCAGGTCCGTTATATGACGCCGGAACAGCTGGATCAGCAAGTGCGCAAGGACATTGATTACTGGCAGCCGGTCATTCGCAAGGCCGGCATCTCCATCGACTGACGCCTTTCTTCTACTTTTACTCGAGCGACCTATGACTCTGGATTCTACCGATGCAAATGTTGTGCGTGCATCCAAACTGGACTGCGCGGCGTTGAGCGACGCGCTGGACCGCCTGTCGATTGCCGGACAGTGCTACAAGATTCGTCCCTGCGATCCTGGCTTTCGCATGGCGGGCCGCGCATTCACCGTGTTGTATGAGGCGATCCAACGCACGCCGGGCACGGTGGGCGAATTTATCGATGACGTTCCTGCGGGTAGCGTCATCGTCATCGACAATCAAGGCAAGGACGACGTGGGTACGTGGGGCAACATTCTCACTGAAGCCGCTCACCGACGTGGCATGGCAGGCACTGTCATCGACGGCAACAACCGCGACGTGGCGCTCTGCCGCTCGTTGGGTTATCCCATCTACAGCCGCAATACATGGATGCGCACCGGCAAGGGTCGCATTCAACTCAAGGCGCTGCAAGTGCCGGTCGTGATTGGCGACGTCACCGTTCATCCGGGTGATATCGTGGTTGGCGATCCCGATGGTGTCGTCGTCCTGCCGCGTGCACAGGAAGACGCCATTCTGGCCGCCGCTGAGGAAATCACCACCAACGAAGAACAACTGCGTGAAGCCATCCGACAAGGCATGCGCATGGACCAGGCCAG
Organism: Bordetella tumulicola; assembly: GCF_054779135.1. Taxonomy (NCBI): domain Bacteria; kingdom Pseudomonadati; phylum Pseudomonadota; class Betaproteobacteria; order Burkholderiales; family Alcaligenaceae; genus Bordetella; species Bordetella tumulicola. Next base: position 698,462 of record NZ_BAAGYU010000010.1, read on the forward strand.
GGTGGCTTTTCATTATCACGAGCTGCAAAGCCCGGATTACAAGGCAGATCGGACTTAAGCCATCACGGCGCCACGCACCGCGGCGGGGAGAATGATTTCTACGAAACAGGAGGAGTGATGCTCGCTCAGCAGTCCAGCACGACTCGACCATAGGCGCGCCCCATGCAAGCCAGGATATAGCCTTCCTGAACGTGGCTGCTGGTCAGCATGGTGCCCTCGGGCATGCGGATGTCGCCGTCGAGCTTGCGTATCCGGCAGGCGCCACAAATACCCGCGCGGCATCCGCTAGTCAGGGAAATACCGTTTTGCTCCGCGGCTTCCAGCACGACGACCCCATCGTCGCAGAGCACTTCCGTGCCGCTTTGCTCGAAGACCAAGCGGCATGCTCCCTCTGTGATGGTTTGTGCCATCGTCAGCGGGGTTGGCGTACGAGGAGACTCTTCGCGTTGACGTTGGGGTGGCGCAGCGATGGCGGGCGCTTTTTTCGTGGTGGGTTTGACCGGTGCACCGCCGAAGCTCTCCTGGAAAAATTGCGAAGCCGGCATGCCCAGGTCGGTGGTGATTCGCTGGGCTTCTTTCATGTAGCCGTCGGGGCCGCACACGAACACGTCCCGTTCGAGCAGGTCGGGAGCCAGCGTTTGTAACGCCGTTTCTCCCAGTCTGCCTGTGGGTCCCATCCAGTCTGTACCTTGCGCCGCGGCAGGCACGATGGTGATGCGCAAGTTTGGAAGTCGCGTGGCCAGTAAGCGTAGCTCGGCACCGAAGATGATATCGGCTGGGGTGCGTACGTGGTTGATCAGGATGATGTCGCGTGTGTCTCCGGTATCGGCCATCCAGCGCATCATGGACATGATGGGGGTGATGCCGCTGCCCGCTGCCAACAGGAGTAGATGGGAATTGTCGGAGCGTTCCAGGTGGAACTCGCCATGCGGTCCGCTGAGCCTGACTTCCGTGCCTGGGACCATGTTATCGAACAGCCAGTTGGACATCCACCCCTTGGGCACACGTTTGACGGTGATCGCTAGTGTTCTGGGGCGCGATGGAGAGGAAGAGATGGTGTAGCTGCGTCGTAATATGCGTTCACCCACGTCGACCTCGATCGACACAAATTGCCCAGGAAGGTAGTTGTAGAGCCCTACGTCTTCGCTGACGTAGACGTAGGTCTTGGTATCGGCCGTCTCTTGGTGCACTGCGAGGCAGTATGCGGTCACTGAGCGCTGGTCCCACGGTAGAAGGGCTCCTGACGCAACGCTGCTTATCTTAGGCCGTTGTGCCTGAACGACCTGCGATAGGTTGTCCTGGGCAGGCGTAGCCTGGAGAAGAGTCGGAAGTAATGCGGCAGCCGGCGCGCTGTTGGCCGGCGTGTCGCCGTTGGCGGACGTGCTCTTGCCATGCCGGAGCAAGTCGTCGATTTGACGCCGATTTTGGTCACGGACCGCGTCCGAGCCGTTCCATCCTAGCCTTCCCAGCGCCAGCGTGTTGACGTTCTCGAATTTATCGACAAAGGTCGACAGGACTTGTTTGATTTCAGCCGCGCGTTCCGGTCCGACGTGTCGCAGTACGTCGTCAAGCAGGCGGGCAAGGGCTTGGACGTCAATCTGTAGCTTGCCGCTGCTGTATTCTGCCCACAACGTCGAGTAGCTATGGCGCAGGGCGCCCAGACTTTGTATCGCGTAGTGGCTATCGCACCAGCGTGTATCCGACATCAAATCATGCAGCAGTTCGATATCGGCGGGAGTGACGTTCTTGCGCGTATCCGTCAGAAAAGTGAACGTGGCGAAAAAAAGGCGCGCTAAAGGAGGAAGGGAGGGGCTAGTCATAGGTCTCTCAATCGAGCGTTCTGGGCCATACCAGCACGTCGACATGTGCCGAGTTCACGCGATATCCGTAAATCGCTTCGCTAGAGGCGCGATCTTCTCCCAAGGCCAGCGGTGTAGGCCAAGTGACTTCTAGTCTGTCCTCGTTGCTCTCGCTGGGCACGACGGGGGATGGAGTGGAATCTTTGTCGTGGACGACATGCTCGGGCATGTGCAAGGGAGTCAGGCTTCCAGCGAGCGCCGCACAGACATCTCCAGTCGGCAGGCTGCGCTTGGTGACAACTGCACCGCACGCATAGCGCCGAACCATGGCTTGACGCGCGAGCTCGGACATGCCGGCTAAAGCATTTGCGTCGTTTGAGGTAGCTAAATGGCAAGCGTTAAGTGCCGCCAGTTTTTCTACCGTCGACATGGGCAGCTCGGCATAGGGTGCGTCGGTGTCTGGTACGGTGAGAACCAGTTCGTAGCGTGCCGGAGATTCGGCTGTTAGCACCAGGACATCGCCCGACTGGATGATGGTGTCGGTCTGAATTTCGCTACCGTTGATCCAGGCGCGGCTGACACCCAGCGGTCCGCCTACTACGCGGCGATTTTGCATGCGGATGAGGAAATGTAGAGGCTCGATGGTGTCGTCTTCCAAACGCAGGTCGCACTCCGGCGACGAGCCGATGCGAAGTAGTGTTTCATGGAAGGTGTGGCGCGTCTGCGTCCATTCAACGTACGTATCCCGTGATGCGTCCGGTTCACTATTGCGCGCGCGTAGCGTAACCATGATGGGTGTGTGCGCCACGGCCGGCGCATGGTCCGCCTTGGTCATTTCATTTTCCGAGATGTCTTTCGCAACGTCGGCGACCAGCCAGTGATGCGCCAGATCAACGCGACGGACCAGAATGTCATCGCATAGTGCGCGGGCGCTTTGAAGTTCTATACGAGATAACGCGAATGCGGCGATCGCAAAGGACAAGGGACCGCCGTCTGAGGCGAGCATGACTAGCGCGCGCTCGGCATCGCACGCAGTCTCGGTGGTCATCGTCCCGTCGATTCGCTGGCTCATGCCAGAAGCGACGGCCTCGACCAGAGACGCATCCAGCACGTTCTTCCAGATCAATTCGGACTGAGTTCCGGCAGGCGTCATCATGACGTCAACGAGGCGATCGGCGCACAGGCCAGCGCTCTCGCTGGCGGCACGTAAAGAGGTCGGGTTCGCACCCACCGCGTTCAGTAGGGCCAGCATGGCTCGGCACAGTGACAGGATGCGCTCGTTTATCACGATGCGCAGCAAGGCCATCAAAGGCCCCGACAACGGTTGGACCGCGGCGGCGTGCTGCAACATGGCAAACTTGAACGCGGTGAGCGTACGCATCTGATCGAGCACCGCATCGATACGCATTGCCCACATGCCATCGGCGGCGGCGAGACTGGCCAACACCGATTCATGCTCGCGCTCGTCGATCTGAAAACTGGCGCGCAGTGTTGATACCAGGGAGTCTACTTCCGGCTTGGTGAGCACGGCGGCTAGCAAATTGCCTTCTTCCAGGCGCTTGCCCAATGCTCGCCCGACCAGTTCCGAATAGTTGGCCAGGCTTTGCTCTCGTTCGCGCGCGCTGACGACTGAGGGGTCCAGCTCCATCACGTGATCGTGTCCAAGCGCGTCGACAAGGCGCTGATGCTCGTCATTCGTGACGCCCATTTCTGCGCGCAGGTCTTTCAGTATGCTCAGTCCTTCGGCAGATCTGGTCTTACGCTGCGCGATCATCTCGTCGACCATGTTGGAGTAGACCTGAACCTTTTGCTCGCGGGTGTAGGCTGGCAGAACCTTGGACAGAACATAGACCTCGTCGGGCTGCAGATCGTCGATGGTGCGTCCTTCCATATATCGCGAGACGTCCACATTCAGCTTCTTGAGCTGTCCGAGCAGCGTGGCTGCCAGGCCCTCGCGTCGGTATTTGAAGGGTGTCCGGTGTACGGCTGTAAAGAGCCACAGCGCGCTTAGCGCGACGATCATCAGATCCACGAAATGCAATGCAGCCGATGGCAGCAGTAGCAGATTGGGACGCCCGCCGAACAGGTAGAACGTGTTGATTGAAAGAAAGGCCGTAAAGCTCAGGCAGTGGTTGATAATTTCAACCTCGGAGACGCGGCGCTTTCGATTTCGGACCCACCGGTAGAGTTGCTCCATTGCTTTGCCGAGCCCAAGCGACAACGCGCCGAAGAGCAAGAGCGTTAGGGGGGCAGCCACCAGCTTGGGTATCGGCACGGCGTAGCCGCCAATGTAATAGCCCGGGTCCAATAGATGAGAACTCTGGTCCGTCTCTCGGGTCCAGTAGCCGGAAAAGTAATAGTCCCAAGAGCCCGAATACAGATAGTAGTACGTGTAGAAAGCCCAGATCAGGCCATAGAAGATGTAATAGACATTGCGCTTTGATGGGCGCAACAGCGTTTCCCAATAAGCGCCTTCCAGATCAATGTCGCCGCACGATGTGGTGCACCCTACGCACGCTAGTTTGTCGCCGCCCTTGGCGGGCGTGCGGCAGCTGGACTGGCCCAGCGACGCGCTCTGCAAATGGGGAGTGCTCTCCAGCAGACCGCGCGGCTCCGTGTAGATCTTTTGAACCACGTTGACCGGACAAAAATAATTGCACCAAGTCTTGCCGCCCCACAGTGTACCGACCAGTAGCGCGGCTGCCATGACGGACAGGAGGAAAACCGCCAACCCAGCGCGGTCTCCGTTGGCAAAGAGCAGCCGTGCCGCCAGACCTGCACCCAACAGGCCGATTTGCACATACGAGGCGTTGCGATCGAGCCAGCTCCCCGGCTTGATGCGCGCCACCCGTGTCTCGACTTGACCCGAGGCGCGTTGCACGAATGCCGATTTGCGCACCAGACCGAGATAGCGCGGGATCTGTGATAACAACGATAGCGGACAAATGCGCCGCCACGCTTCGTGGCCGAACACCATTAGAAACAGCGGTATCAGCGGTACCAGGATCGTCCACCAGATCCGCGGCCCCATTGCATAGGCCTGGCTATCTATCGACGCCTGCCCCTGAATGTCTGGCCCCGCCCCTTTAGGGGCGAAGACGCTTTGCGAGGCAGGATCGGTCCACTGCGGAGTCAGAGGATCCCAGAACAAAGACAGCACGAGCCCGAGCCAACCCAATAGCAAAATCACGCGCACGATGCGCATGGTGCGTTCCTGCGTTCTTGCAAACATGTTCTATTTCCTGGAAGGCAGGGTCTGGTCGGCGGTTTACAGCGGCTTCTGGTCTCTGACGTCGGTGAATCGCTCAAGACTTTTGATGATGCGCTGAGTCATATCCACGCCCAAGCCGGCGTCGCTACCCGGCTGCTGGTCAGTCTCCACCGGCCTGGCACACAGCCGATGATGCTCGCGCATGGCGGCGGAAACCGCGAGTCGGAAGACATTGGGCTGAATAGGCTTGATGGCGATTCGGTAGATTTGCGCATGGTTGATCATGCTGATGACCATATCGGAGTCCGCCACGTCGGTCAGCACGACGATGACGATCGACGGCGCGTGCATCTTTAAGGCCGTTAACAAGTCAGCAGTGCGCTCGCCGTTGACGAACGTGTTGGCGACCACGACTCCGATGTTGTGATGTTCGACGATTTGCAAGGCTTCGGTAATGGACGAAGCGCCCAGCACGTCATAGTCGTCGGTGAACATCTCCATCAGGTCGTGACGGTCGGTGGCCATGCTGTCGAGTGCAAGAAGCTTGGCTGCCGAGGCCAATGGCTCGGCGCCGCTGATCGACGCGCCGCGGGCGGGTACGGCCTCAGGTTGGGCAAGGGATGGCGCTGAGGAGTCGCTTGTCTGAGGAGGGCTGCGCCGTTTCCTGGACAACTCCACGCACTCGGCCAGCGTGTTCGTGAGGTCTTCTTTGCGCCAGGGTTTGTTCAGAAAGCGATAGACTTCGCCGTCGTTGACCGCGCCGATGATCGAGACGAGATCGGAGTAGCCCGTCAGCAGCACCCGGATGGAGTCGGGAGATGCCTTGCGAACTTCCGCCAGCAGTTCAATGCCCGTCATCTGGGGCATGCGTTGATCGCTGACAACCACGTCAACGACGTGGCCATTCGATGCAATGATCTCCAGCGCCTGCTGTCCGCTGGTGGCTGTCAGGACACGATACTTGTCCTGAAACATAAGCTTGAGTAGCTTGACGATACGTTCCTCGTCGTCGACGAAGAGGACGGTGGCGGCTGAGTTCATGATGGGTTGGTGGCTGGGAAAGGATTGTGATTGGATGGGTTCGCGGCGTTGGCGTCCGATGAGGACGATGTCGCTGTGTCCGCATCGAAAGTGCTCCCGTCTCGGCGGGTGCGCACCGGAAGATAAATAGAGAATGTCGTACCGCTACCGACAGTGGACGCGACTTCGATTCGACCGTCGTGGTTCTTAATGATGCGATAGCAGATGGCCAGTCCGACCCCCGATCCTTCGTCTTGGGGCTTGGTCGTGAAATAAAGGTCGAAGATGCGAGGCAGGACATCGGGTGGAATGCCGGGGCCGTTGTCACGAATCACGATTGCTATCAAGTCGTCGCTTGCCATGCGTGTCGTGATCTCGAGGCGGCCTCGTCCGGCCATGGATTGCATGGCTTGTCCGGCGTTCATGATGATATTCAGGAAAACCTGATTGATGTGCGAAGGCGAGCCTGTGATACGAGGTACGTTGCCGAATTCGGTATGTACATCGGCCACGTTCTTGAGCGAATACCGGGCAATGTAAAGCGCGCTGGTCAGGCCGTCTTCCACCGAAAATTCGGAAAGTTTGCCGTGATCAAGACGACTGAAATTCTTGAGCGAGAGGATCAGCTTGGATATCTGGTCGATCCCATGAATACCGTCCGCGAGCAATGTCTGGATATCATCGATATAAGCGCGCCGGGCCGTTTGCCGGTCGTCGTCGGAGAGGCTGGCACGCCGGTCGGCCGCAGCACCGAGAATGTCAGGAGTATCAATGATCTGGTCGCTTAGAAATTCGAAGGTCGCCTTGACATAGGCTAGCGGCGTGTTGATCTCGTGCACGATGCCAGCCACCATTTGCCCGATCGCCGACATCTTGGCTGCCTGGATAAGCTGGGTTTCGACTTCAGCCTTAGATAACATGAGCTCGGCATTGGACTGACTGAGCGAACGATAGCGGCACACGCCTTGCACGATGACATAGGTAAGCAGTGCGAGGCCAAGTCCTCCAAGGGCGATGGACCATAGCAGCAGCACTTGCAGGTGGTCCGCCTCGTCTTGGCGTTGCTTCTCGCGTTCGTGCAGAACGCGTTGTAGTGCCGGTCCAGAGGGAATATCGCTGAAGGAGCGCGCCGAGGCGCTTAGAACATCCGTGCTGTGCATCAATACATCAACGTGCGAAACGAAAAGCGCCAGATCTTCGGCGGCATTGCCTGCGTGACTCGTTGCCGCGAGCGCCGAAACCTGCTGTCGCAACGCCTGGCCTGCGCTCGATAGCGGTTGTGCCTGATAGGCAATCAGGCCACTGGTGACGTTACCGACACGTGCGACCAAATTCGCAGTCTCGCCTGCCATGGCGGGATCGTTCGTCCAGAGACTGTCTTCCAGTAGTTTGCGAGCCCAGGGTAGATAGGATGCTGAGTTCTGCAGCACGGCACGCGCCGACTTCATTCGCTCGGCGAGCTGTCGTTTTTCGTCCAGGTCGGCCAGATAGACGGCTGCGGCACTTGTCTGAGCGCCCGTCGTCGCAGATTCCGGCAGACCGGCATGCTGTACTGCTTGGGACAATGCTTTGTATGCGCCGTTCACTGTGTCGTAATTGCGGTTATAGCCAAAAGCCGCCAACATGACCTGGGCATTCCATTGGGTTTCCAGTTGCTGCACGTCACGGATGGCTTGCAGCGGTGCGTCCGGATCTTTTTGCTGTGAGACGGCATTCCAGTAGCACACGCCACAGGCCACCAGCATCAAAATTGCCACCGCTAGTTGTACATATAGTGTTGGGATGGCTCGGAAGGGAATCGCGAGGGTTTTGCTTATACGGGTGTTCATGGTTGTCGGCCACCCTTATCCAGAGGCTCTCCCCGGTATGATCCAGTCAAGGTACCGAGGAATTTCACGATGAGCTTTACGTCGTTGTCGTCGAGGGATCTTCCCAACTGGTAACGCCCCATTAGCTGCACTGCCAGATCCAGCGTGGGAACTGATCCATCGTTGAAGTAGGGTGGCCGCAATGCAACGTTACGCAAACTGGGAACCCTGAAGACGAATTTGTCGGCAATGTCGCCAGTGATCGCGAAACGCCCCTGATCGGGCGCCGACGTACCGGCGATTTCTCGGAAGTACGCCCCAGGCTCTCCGATGACGCCCAGTGGCTGGAACATATTGCCGCCGACATTCACGCCCTGATGGCAAGAGGCGCAACCGTACTGCTTGAAAAGTGTGTAGCCGCGCAGTTCATCGAGCGTGATGGCAGTATCGTCGCCTTGCAGGTAACGGTCGAAACGCGAGTCAGGTGTAGTCAGCGTGCGCTCGTAGGCAGCGATGCTGTCTTTGACGTTTTCCGCATTGGCCTCAGTTCCATAGGCCGATTCGAAGAGGGGACGTAGCGTGGGATCTGTATTCAGGCGTGCCAAGACGGTCTTCCAGTCCGAATTCATCACGCTTTTGTCGTGAATAACCAGTTGAATCTGGTCTTCCAATGTGGCCGCGCGGCCATCCCAGAGTTGAACAAAGTTGTTCGAGACATTGAAGATGGATGGCGTACGGCGTTTTCCAGGATGCCCCGGCGTGCCGATCGATTTGGGCCGGCCGTCCGAGCCGCCCAGATGTTTCAGGTCGTGGCAGCTGGCACAGGATTGACTCATATCGCCGGACAGCAGGCGGCTATGGAACAGTTTTTCGCCCAAGTCGACGATGGGTATATCGGCGGGCGCAACAGGTTGTGCAACGATGGGGCTGATGGGTTCGGCCAGTCGAGGGGCTGCGCAAGCGGTGGCTATCCAAAATAAGAGAACACTTCCAAACGAGAAACTGACACTGCCATGAAGTCTGAACAGACGCACACCAATCCTTCTCAAAATTTGGAGCACAGCGGGGGGGAGGGAGCCACTGCGTCAAGACACATGCGGCAAGATGGAGAGCAAGTGAGTCTGGCTGACGCGTACGCAGCTTATAAAGATTGTGTGATAGTTTGATGACGTGAGCTGCCGCTTGGCTAGTACATAGCAGTGCTTGCATCGTTCTACATTTCTTCTATTGTGCGCTACGAAAAAGCAGTCTCTTGATGCAGCTTCCAATCAAGAGGATCCTTCGATATTCCGTCACGGCCCATTGTTGATAATTTTTGAATTCACAGGTCAATCTGCACTTATTTACTAATTGAGAATCAAGTGCCATGATCACGTGTCGATCACACCTAAAGCTCGCGGGTGCTTATCCTGCTCAAGGAGATCATCAAACGTTGGGGATGTCATCGTGAAAACAGTCAGTCGTTCGGTATATAGGCTAGTCCGTGGAGCGCTCAGTATTGCCGCATCGCTGATCACGGCGGCGTGTGCCGTGACCGCTCCTCAAGATACCCCGCTCCGACAGATCTCGTTCGATACCTATCGGCAGGACACCGTCCAACACCTGCAACAGCGGCGCCTCTTTCAAGGGCCCGACCAAGCTGCCGAAATCGCATGGAACGCACCTCACGAATGGCGGCCCAACGGCCAACCCCATAAAGGCGTATTGCTGGTTCACGGATTGGGCGACTCTCCTTGGTCCTTTCACGATATTGGCCAGCAACTGGCCGATCAGGGGTTCCTGGTTCGTACGGTATTGCTGCCCGGTCATGGAACGCGCCCGCAGGACATGTTGGATGTGACGCTCGAGGATTGGCGTCGAGTGCTCGAAGAGCAAGCGCTGACGTTAAGCGACGAGGTCGAGCAGATTTATTTAGGGGGATTTTCGACAGGCGCCAATCTGGTCCTCGATTACGCCTATGTTCATCCCGAGGTCGATGGGCTGCTTCTTTTTTCGCCCGCCTTTATGTCGAGCAGTTCCTTTGACTGGTTGGCCCCTCTGGTCAGTTGGGCCCGCCCCTGGCTGCTGGCACCGGACAACATCCGACCGATGCAGAATGCCGTACGGTACATGACCGTTCCAACGAATGGCTTTGCCCAGTTCTACCGCAGCAGCCGTCTGGCACGTCAGGCACTGCGCGGCGCGCCTTATGGCAAACCAGTCCTCATGGTCGTGGCCGAGAACGACTCGGTGCTCGATAGCGATTATTTGTCGAACTCATTCAGCACGCATTTCACCCATCCGGCGAGCCGACTGATCTGGTACGGAAACGACCACGATCAATTCACGCAAGATCAACGTGTCTTGGTCCGATCAGATTATCTGCCGGAATTGCAGATCAGCCAGTTTTCGCATATGGGCGTATTGTTTTCCCCAGACAATGATTTGTATGGGACTGACGCAAGCCTGCGTATTTGTTGGAATGGGCAGACAGAACCGGCGCGAGTCGAATGCGAGCAGGGGGCACCCGTTTGGCTCTCGGACTGGGGCTATCGTGAACCGGGAAAGATCCATGCACGGCTTACCTTTAATCCCTATTTCGATTGGCAGAACGAGATCATGGCTCAGGTGCTGAATGCGTCCGCCAAAGCGTTGCCCCGGCAACATATATCGGTGCACACCGCGCTTGATTAGCGCGTTTTTCGCAATATGCCGTCGTGCGACGGCATATCGGACAAAAATTCCGCGCTTAGCGATTAGACGCGAAACGGGATTTGAGCGTTACTCTACTTTCCCGATATCCTGCACCGCTTTTCTTAATAGCGCATCGTCGATATCCCAATACGCTTGGAATTCCTCGGCATCCAGATAGTCGATGGGGCTGCCCGCAGCCAGGATTTTTGCCTGCACGGCTGGATCATTCGCCACGGTCTTGGCCGCGGCGCGCAGACGTTCGATCACGTCGGCAGGTACATCCTTAGGCACAAAAATGCCTGACCATTGGACAAACTTTACGTCATAGCCTTCGTCGGCCAAACTGGGTGTATCGGGCAATGCCTTCAGCGGCTTGTCGCCCCAATGCGCCAAGGGGCGTACCGTGCCCGCCTTGATATGCTGCAAAATACTGGACGGGCCCGTTGATATCGCATCGACCTGGCCGCCCAGCAAGGCCGCGACCGCGGGTCCGGCCCCTGTGTACGGGACATGCGTCATCTTGATATTCGCATTCTTTTCCAGCATGGCCATCGGTACATGCATAGAGCCATAGATGCCCGAACTGCCATAGTCCACTTTACCCGGCGCTTTGCGGGCGGCCTCGACAAACTGATCGACCGTTTGCCATTGGGATTTGGCCGAGACCACCAGGACGGTGGGATCTGCGGTGATACGTGCGATCGGTTTGAAATCCGTTGTGTTGTATGCGGCTTTGCGTCCCAGTATCTTGTCCGCCTCGGGCAAAATCGAGATAGACGACAGCATCAACAAAATCGTGTAACCATCCGGCTTGGCGTGTGCTGCTTCGCCGGTACCAATGGCGCCACCGGCGCCCGCCTTGTTCTCGACGACGACCTGTTGGCCCAGCGCTTTGCCAAGCGCGTCAGCGATGGGCCGTGCGACCGTATCGGTCACGCCACCAGGCGGGAAGGGCACGATCATTGTGATAGGGCGCGTCGGATACTGGGCCCAAGCCATGCTCGAGGCCAGCAGCGTCGCGCCTGCGGCGAGCATTTTTAATAGTGTTATTTGCATTGTGTCTCCTTCACCGAGTGATTAGCCTAATGGTCGGCTTTTTTCTCTTGGTCGTTGGCACGGCCTATCTAAAGGTGTTCTCTTGTGTGCTGATGCCATCGATCTGGATGCGAACGCGATCACCGGATTTCAAATAACGGAGCGGATGAACTCCATTCCGACGCCGGTGAGCTTGCCGATGTTGTGTACCATTTTTGTACCAATATTGATACATTGGTATTGCAATCGAGTATATGGTCGTGCAGTTGGCCGCGCAATCTCTATATTTTTCGGTAAAAGTCGCCGAGTCGACATTTCAGCAGTTATGACCAATTGGTGCACAATTGATGTGCCGCTAGCGGTATTCATTTCGTACCGATCCGACCATGGCGCCCGCGACGAATCTGGGGGCCGCTACGCCGACATTGCTCGGCGGCGGTTTTTCCAAGCCGGCCGACTCCGCTGAAAAAACCAATGAGAAACAATCGGGAGAGCGAGCCGACAGCCACGCGCGCCGCGCCCAAGGCGATCAATGACGTGGTGACGTGCCAACATCATTCATGCGGAAGGCGAAGAACAAGCCGCGCAAAAACTGCTGGATGCCGCGCTCATCCTGGCCCAGCAACCGGAGGCGATGAAGTTGCTCTACCTGAGCACACTGGCCACGATCGGTGCGCAGAATAACTGGACCATCGTCTTTCCCTTCCTGACTGAGCTTGGGCAGGTATTAAAGGCGATGGTCGATAAGAGCTAGGCAGTACCGTCGTTTGACGCAGCCTGGATCATCTTCCAGCCATTGCCCGAGGGATCTCGGAAACCAGCGTCGATGCTACCGTAACGCTCTACCGGCTCCTGAGTGAATTCCACACCGTTAGCTTTTAGCCGGGTATAGCTGGCGCGGCAGTCGGACACAGCGAGAACGGCGGGCGGCATGGCCCCCTTGGCGACCATCGCGCGCAGGGTTTGCGCGGTCGCATCGTCGTGAATGGGTGGGCCGGGCGTAAACAGGCCGAGCTGGAACGAGGGCTGATCTGGATGCTGGACGGTAAGCCACCGGTAGGAACCGTTACGTACGTCCGTATGGACATGGAATCCGAGTTTGCCGACGTAGAATTCGAGCGCTTCTTCCTGGTCGTTGACATACAAACCCATTACGCTAACACCTTGGTTCATGACGCGTTCTCCTTGGTTGATGGCGCAAATTTACCCTTGGCCACGCGACGACGCTTCTCCAAAACTGCGATTGTAAGATCCGGGCGCTGTGCGGCCTTCAGGACGCAGCCGGGTACGCGGTCGATTTGCTGCACGCAGGCTCGCATTTCCCGGCGCATAGCACTGGGGCTCCGGCCGGTGATGTCCTGAAAGACACGCCCGAAGGTGCCCAAGCTATTCCAGCCAGTGGCGAAGACTATTTCGGTGATGCTGAGTTCCGTGTCGCGCAGTAGGGTATTCGCCTGCTCAATACGCCTTGTCAACAGGTAGCGATGCGGCGGTATACCAAAGGCCCGCCTGAAGGAACGGGAAAAATGGGCTTCAGAAACGCCGCTGACTGCGGCCAGGCGTTTTACCGGCCAAGCCTCGTGTGCAGTGGCATCCATGCAGTCCTTGGCACGTAGCAGTCGACGCAGCAGAACGGGATCCTGCAATTGATCGAAATCGGTCGGTGCAAAAGACGAGACAAGCCGCTGGGCGCTATGGTCTGCAAGAGGGGGCATGAGTTCTAGCAAGGCAGTCAGTATGTGGGTAGTGTAGGGCCAACTTGATTCTCGAATAGCCGTGCGCTGGCGTCGGCCGAGGCGAATTACCCGCCTCCATCTTCCAGCCAAACATGGTTGATCAACCCATTCCCGATGATTCCTGAACGGCGACAGGCTTGTAAATTTTGATTGATTGGATTATTTTGGATCAATTGATCTAAAACGCCAGGTTTGGAGAAATGAATGAACGTACAGGGAAAGAGAATCCTGATTACCGGCGGATCTAGCGGTATCGGCCTGGCCACCGCCGCGGAGCTCGTCAGCAAGGGAGCCACGGTCTTTATCGTGGGGCGCCGCGGGAATGTCGTGCAAGAGGCGGTCAAGCTGCTGCGCGCTGAAGGGGGGCGGATGGATGGAACGGACGCCGACGTGGGAACCGCGGAAGGCCGGGATCGGGCATTGCAGGGTGCGCTCTCGTCCATGGGCGGCTTGGACATCCTGATCAACAATGCGGGTGGCGTGCGTGCGGGACGAATCGAAGACACGGCCGAAAGCGACATTGCCAAGATGATAGAGGTCAATCTGCTGGCCCCCATGTTACTGGCGCGTGCGGCGGTTCCGCATCTACGCGCCTCGGGCGAGGGCATGATTGTGAACGTCTCATCCGGCATCGCCTTGGTGGGGGTGCCGTTCTACGCGAGCTATGCGGCCGTCAAGGCCGGGATCTCGCACTTTGGCGAGGCGCTGCGCCGGGAGTTGAAGGGTGAGGGCGTTCACGTCCTGACGATATATCCCGGCGCGACAGATACGCCGATGATGACGACTTCGCGGGCAGGTCCGGATATGGGCTTTGTCCGCGAACCGGCTTCCGCGGTCGCCCAGGCGATCGTCGAGGGTATCGAGACCGAAGCGTTGCAGGTGATCCGGGGCGGCGAGATTCGCACCGCCATGATTGCTCAGAACCGATCTGACCCGGCCTCAGTGGATGAGCGGTTCCTGGCGTTAAAGCCCAAACTTGCCGAGGCGGTCAAGGACCATTCCGCTCTCTGAAATCCTACGAAGGAGTTCACCATGACGCGTACGAAGGCTATCGTCTTTGATCTTTACGGAACGCTATACGATGTCCATTCGGTCGTGCAGCAATGCGAGGCCTTCTATCCCGGACGAGGCATGCAGCTCAGTGTCATGTGGCGGCAAAAGCAGCTCGAATACACGTGGCTGCGCAGCCTGATGGGGCAGTACATTTCATTTGAGCAAGCGACGCATGACGCGCTTGTCTACAGTTGCCGGCACCTGAAACTCGATCTGGACACGGCGACTTGCGACACGCTGTGCAAGGCTTATTTGAACCTGTCGGCTTATCCCGAAGTCCCCGATGCATTGCAGCGGCTGAACGACATGGGACTGCCGCTGGCCATCTTGTCGAACGGATCGGATTTCTCGATTCAGAGCGTCGTCACGAGTTCGGGCCTGCAAGATAATTTCTCGCATTTGCTCAGTGTCGAGCGTGTCGGTGTATTCAAGCCCGACCCACGGGTCTACACGCTCGCGTGCCAAGCGTTGGAATTAACGGCGGACGAAATTCTCTTTGTGTCTTCAAATGCATGGGATGCGTCGGGTGCGCGTCACTTCGGATTCAACGTCTGCTGGATAAACCGTCATGACAATACATTCGACGAACTGGGCGCCACGCCTCACGTCGTGGTTGCGGGCCTGGACGAGTTACCCGCATTGATCGACGCCGGCCGGTGTTGACGACATCGCTATAGCGCGCGTGCTGGGCACGCCCCAGATAGGTTCAGAAATTCATCGTTGCCGAGAGCATCAGTGTGCGTCCCTCGCTCATATTCAATGTGCCAGCTCCAGGGTATGTGGTCCAGAAACTCTTGTTGAACACGTTACGCAGGTTTGCTCTCAGGGTAATCGGATGCCCTCCTGAACGCTCTACAATGTAGCGCGCCCCGAGATCCATAGTGGTCCATGGCTTGATGGACTGTGTATTGGCGGCGTCAACATATTGCCGGCTGGCATGCATCACACGAGAGGTCAGTGTCAGTCCGGTGACAAAAGGCGTATCCCATTCCACGCCTAACGTGAAGTGGTGACGCGACGTGCCTGGCGCTGTCTTGCCATCATTGATGCCTTGTGTCGTTTCGGTGAGTTTCGCATCGAGCAGCATGTAACCCCCCATCACGCGCACGCCACGCACCGGCTCGCCTGCCACGTTGAGTTCTATTCCGCGACTACGTTGTTCTCCATCGCCAGTCAATGTATTGGAGATCGGGTTGACAATGGCGGATGCTTGCTTGATCTGGAATGCAGCCAGTGTTGTGCTGAGCTGCCCCCAGTCGACCTTGACGCCGGCTTCGTATTGTTTCGAGAGATACGGTTCAAGGACGTCGTTGGCGTTTGCGTAACTCGCGCCGACGACGGCGCCCTGTTGCAGACCTTCGATATAGCTTCCGTATAACGAAATGGTTTCCGTCGGTTTGAACAACACGCCAACAGTCGGTGTGTACGCTGTTTTATCGTAGCGTGACGTGCGCTCGTTGGTCGCGATGTTGTAGTTGTCTGCGGTGATTCTTTGCTTGCGCAGACCCAGCATCAATTGGGCGCGCTCGTCCAGGATGGATAGCGTGTCGGACAGCGCGTAACCTGATAGCACTGTCTTGCTGATGCGGTTACGCGAGGGGGTAGTCAGGTCGGGTTTTTCTAGAAAAACCGGATCATAGATATTGGACTCGATCGAGCCGAGCGTTATCGTGCCCGCACTTGTGCGATCCGCCTTGTAGCCGTTCACGCTGACGCTGACGTCGTGTCGCACGGGCCCCGTATCCAGCCGTGCTCGCAGGCCGGCTTCGCCGACGGTGCGTTCGATACCGGTAAAATTCATGCGGCTGGTGCTGAGGAAATCTCCGTTTTCCTGCAACTGAGTTCCGAAATCAAGGGCCTGCTTCCAATCGGTGTTACTGCGACCGAGGCTGGCATACGCGGTCAACCGCGTATTAATGTCGAACTCACCGCGTAGCATGCCGTACGTGTCCTCGGTGTCGACAAAATTCCAGGGTGACATAAAGCTCTTGCGCGCGGACGGCGGATCTGGGATGGGCTGTCCGACGGCCGGGGCGATGGTGCTGTTCGCCCGGTCAGTGCGCATATTTTGATAGCCTAGATCCGCCGACAAGCGAAACCGTTCACCACGATAGTCCACACCCAGCGTAAAGGTGCCAAGCCGTTGTGATTGCTGGTCGACCGATGTGTCGCCGTCCCGATACATCGCATTCAGGCGAATACCGACACGATTGTCCGGCCCGAAACGGCGGCCGAAATCCAGATGGCCGCCGAACTGCGAATCGGACAAATAGCTGGCCGTGAACGATGTCAGTGGGGTATCCCCCGCGCGCTTGGGAACCAAATTAATCGCTCCGCCGGTACCGCTAGGCGACATGCCGTTTAGAAATGCGGTGGGCCCCTTGATGATTTCTACGCGTTCGATACCGGTCAATGTGGTTTGATTATTTGGTGCCAGACCGAACAGGCCGTTAAAGCCGATCGATCCGTTACCCAGTAGTAGGCCCCGTACGGTGAATGTGTTGGCGTAACTGGCATTCGTTGGATCGACATTGAGAACTGCTGGGTCGTTGGCGGCGATGTCGGCCACACTCTGCGCCTGTTGGTTCTCGATCGTTTGCACGGTATAGCTGTTCACCGAAAACGGTATATCCATGATGTCCCGATCACCCAATACGCCCATCCCGGCGCCGCGTGCGATCTGCCCTCCCGCATAGGGCGCGGGCAGATCTGGGCGGTCAGTGCTTGCGCCTATTACGGTGACGGCCGGTAGCTCCGCCGCCGCACCGGTCGCGGGGCGTTGACGCAATGAGTAACTGCCATCTGGACGCGAAACCGATTCCAATTGAGTGCCGGCTAGCAACGCCGACAACGCCTGCGGCACGCTGTAGCGACCATGTAGACCTGCTGTCTGTTTACCCACTACCAGCGCGTTATCGAACGTCAGCAGAATTCCCGCCTCGTTACCGAAGCGCGTGAGTGTTTGTCCCAGCTCGCCCGGTGGCAGATCGTAGATGGCCTCGGTGATTTGAGCGTACACCGGGGTGACCAGAGACATTGCCGCGAGCCCCGGCACGACTCTCGTGAGCATTTTTCGGTACGAGTGACGGACGAGGTGCCACCCGACAAGGGTGCGGGTTGTTGAGAATAGTGATCTGTTCAGCTTGCCTAGGGTCATAGCGACGTCCTTGGGTCAGGTAGAAATTGAGGCTTCTATCTGTAAAGCCGAACGAAAAACGCAAACAGCTCACGTTATTGAAAAAAAAGTGGAATCACGAAGAGCGCGCACGCAGCGTGAGCCAATAATTCGTGTAGCGGTGCACATCGACCGGTAGCTCATATTCAAGCGCGCGCAGCACTCGATCCGTATCCGCGAGCGGAAATGTTCCAGAGACCCGCAGCGACGCGATCTGGTCTTCACAGCCCAAATGGCCACGTCGATATCGGGACAGTTCCCGCAAGAATTGGCGCAGAGGCATCTCCGTAACCACCAGCATGCCACGGGTCCAACTGGCGCTTGTTTGATTGGCGGGACCGAAGCGCGTAACGTGCATATCGTCGAAACGCACGCGGGAACCTGCGTGCACAACTTCGGCTGCGGAATCGCTGCGCGTGGCGCGGATTTCCACCGCACCCTCATAGACCTGCAGCTCACTATCGCCGTGATCTTGCCGCACCAGAAAGCGTGTCCCCAGGGCACGTAATGACCCATGGGCCGTGTCCACCAAAAAGGCACGGGCATCAGACGCGACATCCGCCGCAGTCGTGACTAGAATTTCTCCGCGCAACAGCGCTAGCCGGCGTTCAGCCGTGTCATAGCGCACATCGATGGCCGTGTCTGTGTTCAGCACGACCTGAGACCCGTCGGGCAACGTTACGTGACGAGATTCTCCGATTCGCGTGGATTCGTCGGCACGCCAGTCTACCCAAGGGGCTACACGAATCGTGGCTACCCCTGCTCCGGTTACGCCTACCAGCAACAATAGCGTTTTGATTGCTTGGCGTCGGTTCGCCTGCCGGGGTGTTAACAGTGTTGCCTGAACTAACGGCTCGGGGACACTACGCAGTTGCCCCGTCACCGCCAGCACGCGTTGCCACGCGCGCTCATGTTCCGGACTCGCCTCTCGCCAGTCGAGACATGCTTGACGCAGCGAGGTCGTCGCATCCTCAGACTGCAAATCGACCCACCATTGCGACGCCCTGCGCACGAGACGCGGGTCCAGAGCAGGGTGGGGGGGCGGGATCAAGGAAGCAGGCAGCATTGCGCGAGCCCACGTACGATATGGCGTTTTACCGTCGCGACAGAGAGTCGTAGTTCGGCGGCAATGCGCTGGTGTGTCCATCCGCTGAGCTGCGACAGCAGAAAAGCCCGCCGCACCGCTGCCGGTAGTTGGTCAAGCAGTGCGTCAAGGGCGCTCAGAGCCTCTAATTGAAGCGCCCGCGTCTCCGGTGACGGTTGTAACGGTTCTGGCAATTGCAACAATGCCTCCAGATAGCGCTCTTCCAACCGCTGGCGCCTGCGAAAGTCGTATACCAATCCATTGGCGATGGTCACGAGATAAGAACGCGGCTCCCGGATGTGGATGGCTTCGCTTTTACCGAGTACTCGGACAAACGTGTCTTGGGCCAGATCGGCCGCGTGGTGTACGCACCCCAGTTTGCTGCGTAGCCACTTTTGCAGCCAGAGGTGATTCTCGACGTACAAATCCTCGATAGCATGGTTATTGGGCGGAGGGTCTGCGGACATGGCAGAGAAAGGGGTGGATGAAAATGCTAATAATAACCATTTTCATAAATGTGCACGCTGAACAACGGGTGCTAGATCAGAATTCATTCCGTAGCAAGGTCCTGCTAGCCACTATGTCGCAGCCATTCCTACGTCACATCGGCCTTGGCTATTGATTCGTGATCCCGCTTCGGGAGCTGAGCAATCATCACGGTGGCTCCAACAAGGGTGGCAGCCACAGCGACGCCGATCCAGACCCCGTAAAGCGCATGTCCCAAAATAAAGCCTCCCAGCACTGGCGATACGATATCTGTCACCCCGATTAGTGCTTGTGCCGCTCCTATAACGACTCCTTGCCGTTCGGGTGGAACGTGGACGGACAGCGCAGCAAGGTAGGTAGGCTTGGCAAGGGCGTCGCCTGTGCTGACGCAAAGCACTGCAAAGGCGAGAACGGGGATAGTGGTGGCCAGGCCTGTCGTCAGGAATCCGAGGCCCAACAGACCGAAGATCAAAATGATCAAGTTTCGCTCGGTGAAGTATGTGCCCAGCCAACCCAACAGGAACAGTTGGACAAGGACATTGATCACGCCATCGGCCATCATGATGTAGCTCAGTTCCCTCGGTCCGAAGGCATGGCCATTCCAGACGAAGGTATCCGCAAGAAAGACGGGCATCTGCGAGGTGTACATGCCGAAAGCGAAAAAATGGCACAACATCACGATGATCAGTATTCGGATCGCGGGTGATCCCAGGATGGCACGGAACGAGAGTCTCTCTCTGTTGGTTTGACCCTGATGGCGGGGCCCTGCTTGCCCGCCTTGCAGTCGGAAGAAGGTCACAACGACGGAAAAAATCATCAAGCCGAGGGCGGCATAGATCGGTGGGGTCAATGATGTGTCGGATAAAAGGCCCGAAAGGCCTGCGCCGATGATTCCTCCTAAACCGATTCCGCCTGTCAGCATGCCGATCGCTTGCCGTCGATGCTTTGTGTCAGAGTAATCGGCGACGTAGGCTACGGCGGCCGATAGATTCCCAGCGGTCATCCCGAACAGGGCACGGGCAAGCAGAATGAAAAAAATGCTCGGTGCGCATGCAAGCAACAAGAGGCTCGCTGCCGCGACGATCTGGCTCGCAAGAAGAATTCGTTTGCGGCCGAAGCGGTCGGAAAGCTGGCCGAGGACGGGGGCCGAGCAACACTGGCTAAAGGCCTCTGTCGCGATCACGATGCCAAGGATCAGTGGAGAGCCCCCCATCTCCCGGACGTAGAAGGGCAGCACGGGTATGACAGCGGCCATACTGGCGGCATACATACTGACGATCACGAAGACCGGCAGGATCAAGCGCCAGTCAAGCCCTGCTGCGGCAACGTTCGTGGCTCTCAATTCGACTCTGCTCCGAGAGAAACCACCCCCATGCGGGCCAAGTAGATGCCAAGCTTCGCGGTCTGGTTTGCGTCAAAGGTCGCGCCGACATATCCGTCCGGGCGGATCAGCACGCACTCGCCCGGCGCCAACCCATAGGCATCGCGGATGTGACCCCAGGTGTCGATGACATCGCCGCTTGGGCCGATATGTCGGACATGCAGCCCCGGTCGTGGCTTCATCGTCTCAAGTCTGGCCTCATGGACAAGCAGCGTCCAGTGCGGCCCTTGGAACAGTTGGAACAGTCTCGATGGCTGGCCCGCCGCACCCCGTATCGGCGCATCCGGCGCGCGATCCCCGGCCCGAATGCCAGCGTTGCGCTCGGGAAGTCCCTTTGCGAGCGGCGAGTCCCGGTAGCCGATATCGAGCTGGTGAACCTCGCGTCCGCGGTGAATCCGGCCCTGTTTCTGCGCATCGAGCAATCGGGTCGAAAGACCAAGCATGGCCTCGGCCACCGGACGGCGCTCGGCCTCGTAGCTGTCGAGAAGGTCTTCCCTCGCACCCCTTAGTGCGGCCGCGAGCTTCCAGCCCAGGTTGTAGGCATCCTGCACACCAGTGTTTAGACCTTGTCCTCCAGTGGGCGGCTGCACATGGGCGGCATCGCCCACCAAAAGCACCTGGCCCACACGGTAGCGGTCGGCCAAGCGGGCGTTCATCTGGTAATCCGAGGTCCAGGACACCATGCGTACTATGATGTCCGCGCGTCCTGTACGCTCGGCGATGAAGGCGGTCAGCCCTGCGGCCGACAAGTCCGTCTGCGCATTCGGTGGAATCGGCGCCTGGATCTGAAAGAGATCGGTTCCGGCGAGGGGGCAGATCGCCATCATCCGCTCCATGTCGCCGTTGTTGAATTGGTGCCATGCACTGCGCTCGAGCCCGGTCAGTACGACATCCGCCACGAGAGCGTGCACGCCTAGCGTCTTGCCAGGGAAGCCCACGTTGAGCGTTTTCCTGACGAAGCTGCGCCCGCCATCCGCGCCGACGAGATAGCGAGCGTGGAGGATCTCCTCACCTGTGAGGCCCGCAACCTGCGCGGTGACGCCGCCGCCACCCTGCTCGAAGCTGAGCAATTCGCAGCCGAACTCCACCCGATGGCCCAGTTCGTTCAGCCGCCCACGCATGATGTGTTCCGTCAGAAATTGCGGAATCATCAATGGCAGTTGATAAGGCTCGGCCGGCGTCGGATCGACCTGCCCGACGATGTCTGAATCCAGGTGACTACCGTTGTCTTGGTAAATGCGCTGCCGCGGGTAGAGCCCCCCCGCTGCCACCACCTTGTCGAGAATATCCAGGTCTTCGAAGATTTCTTGTGTCCTCGGCTGGATGCCCTTGCCACGTGAGCCAGCGAACGGCATGGCCATCTTATCGATCAGCCGAAACGAGACGCCACGTCGCGCGAGCTCAATGGCAAGAGTGAGGCCGGCCGCGCCTGCGCCGCAAATGAGTACGTCGGTCATGGATTGACTTGTCATGTTAGTCTCAATATGTGTAATATGCACTTAATAGGAGCTATATTATGTCGTCCAATAAAAAAGTGCAAGATACACATATTTCTGAACAGGTGAAGGTGCTGCACGGCGCGCTGATCAGCATCGTCAGTGCGCTGAACCGGCCACAGAACGACGAGAAGATGATCGAAGAAGCCGGCATCCGACTCGATCGCGCACTGTTTTCCGTACTCGTGGGTATCGAGCGACTGGGGCCGATCGGTGTGGTGGAACTGGCTGAGCGCTCAGGACGCGACTACACCACTATCAGCAGGCAGGTCGCCAAGCTCGACAGTCTGGGTCTTGTGAAGCGCCGAGAAAGTCCTCTTGATCGTCGTGTGCGCGAGGCGGTCATTTCCGCGAAGGGAAAGGCGATGACAGACCGCATCGACGCTGCGCGCGCGCGAATGGGCCAAGTGATCTTCAAGGACTGGAGCGCAGACGAACTCGATGTCTTCGTAAGACTGATGCGAAAATTTGCGGATGCCATGGAAGAAGGACCGTCAGCGGGTTCTTGATCTGGGATCCAAGAGCAAGCCAAGCGCGCCATATATGTGCGGCGTTGCAACAAACTTGCGATAGCGTGAAAGCAGCAGCGAATGGTTCGGTACGGGATAATCGCCTTCGTTTTCCTGTCCGTCAGGGTAGTCCCCAATGAGAAAATTCTACTTCTGATCTCACCGCTTTAACGCAGAGAGTACCCACTGCGTGGGCGCGGGCCCGTTCTTTGGACGTCGAGCGCGTCCCCTGGGACTTGGTTATCGGGCACAGTACTTGCGGAGCCATGGCGGCTAGAGGGGAGTTTCACCCCTACAACCGTTAACCGTTATGGAGAATGCTATGGCCGACCATGTTGTGAAGGTATTGAATAATCTTATTGAAACTTCCAAAAACGGCGAAAAAGGTTTTGACGCCGCCGCCGAGGACACTAAGAACTCTGAACTGCAACTGCTGTTCAAGAACCGCGCGCGCGACTGCGCATCCGGGGCTGCCGAACTGCAAGCCGTGGTGGACCAATTGGGCGGCAAGCCCGAAGACAGCGGCACGGTTGCCGGCGCTGTGCATCGCGGCTGGACGAACGTGAAGGCCGCCGTCACCGGCCGCAGCGACCTCTCCATCCTGGAAGAGTGCGAACGCGGCGAAGACGTCGCTAAGACCCAGTACAGCGACGCGTTGAAAGAGGAACTGCCGGAGAACATTCGCGCAATCGTCGAGCGTCAGTATCAGGGTGTGCTGCGCAACCATGACCAAATCCGTGACCTGCGCAACCGCTACAAAGACGCGAAGTAGCGCCCTACACGCCCGGCGGTTGCCGGGTTTTTTTTGTGCTGTGAACGCGGTGCAACGGCACCTCAGTGGGCTCATCTTTATAGCGTTTGCGGTCGCCAACTATGCGGTAGGCGTTCGTCGATTCGACTGACCGGCTGCGCGAGCATGGCGAGGTCGGTATAAACTGGATCGAACGCCAGACGTCCTGAGTGCTGTTCGGGGCGATGCGAGTCCAACACTTAGGAGACAAAACATGCCCAGTCTGTTGCCTGACGTAGATCCGGACGGTTTGCTGGAATACTCGGTGGTGTACACCGATCGTGCCGTCAACCATATGTCGAACGCTTTCCAGGGCGTGATGAAAGACATTTCCAGGGTGCTGAAGCAAACCTATAACGCCTCGTGCGCCATCGTTGTGCCGGGCAGCGGCACTTTTGGCATGGAAGCTGTCGCGCGTCAATTTGCCACGAACAAGCGTTGTCTGGTCATCCGCAATGGCTGGTTCAGTTATCGCTGGACGCAAATTTTTGACATGGGCAGCATTCCCTCGGAAACGGTCGTGCTCAAGGCGCGTCCCCAAAACTCCGACAGGCAGGCGGCTTTCATGCCGCCGCCGGTCGATGAAGTCGTAGCGGCCATCAAGCAGCACAAACCCGATCTGGTGTTCGCACCGCACGTCGAAACCGCATCGGGCATCATTCTGCCCGACGATTACCTGCGCAAAGTCGCCGATGCGGTGCACGCTGAGGGTGGGCTCTTCGTTCTGGACTGCATTGCGTCGGGCACGATATGGGTCGACATGAAGGCGGTCGGCGTTGATATCTTGATCAGCGCTCCCCAGAAGGGCTGGACGGCATCGGCATGCTGCGGTCTGGTCATGTTGGGTGATGCTGCGCGTCAACGTATCGGCGACACGGTCAGCACCAGCTTTGCGGCCGACTTGCGCAAATGGCTGCAAATCATGGAGGCCTATGAAGGGGGCGGCCATGCCTACCATGCCACCTTGCCCACCGACTCATTGAGTGTTCTGCGCGATGTCATGTTAGAAATCGAGGCTTATGGTCTGGACAAAGTGCGCGCCGAACAACAGGCGCTAGGCGATGCGGTGCGTGCCTTGCTGCGGGACAAGGGCTTCAAGAGTGTTGCGGCTGACGGATTTACCGCGCCTGGCGTTGTGGTCAGCTACACCGATGATGACGGCATACATTCGACTCGCAAATTCGCCGAGGTAGGTATCCAGGCCGCCGCGGGTGTGCCATTGCAGTGCGACGAGCCCAGCGACTTCAAGACCTTCCGGCTGGGGTTGTTCGGGTTGGACAAGCTGCACAATCTGGATCGTACAGTGGGTAGTCTGAAGCAGGCACTGGACGCCATGTCCTGATGGGCGTCTAAACCTCAACCTAACGCAACGTGGAGGATCTGCATGTACTTTATTGGCTATCACGGCACGAGCGAGACGTCGGCCGTGAACATTCTCACTGTAGGGGTCCAGGAGCGGTTCTTGCCGCCAACGGGGCAGATCGGTCGAGGATTCTATGTCGCAAAAATGAATGGCAAGCTGCCGCACTGGGGCGCCGAACAGGCGACGGCACCGGCCCGTACGCACCAGTCACGTTTTGTTCAGATGATCAGCCTGCTTACCGGCGAGGCGAAGAATCCATGGCTCGATAGCAGCGCCAAGCGGGCGATTCTGAAGATCTATGCCACGCGCCCGTTGCTGCACTGCAGGTGGAACATCATGAACCCCGGTGATTTGGGATTTTTGAAGGCTGCGCTGTACAACAACGGCGGTCCAGGGCTGGATCCGGCGGGTGACGGCCAATGGTTGCAGATGGTGATACCGCCAGAGGAACTTCAGTACCTGCGTGCACGACGAGATGATGGTCTTTTCGAGATGCCGCAGAGCTGGTATTCGAAAGAGGCTACGACTTAACGGCGCTTATCGCAACAGGACTGAGGCATAGGGCATCGCGTTAAATGCTCTGGCCGCCCGACACTTCAATACGCTGGGCGGTCACCCAGCGATTGTCAGCGTGGAGCAGGCTAGCCACCGCGGGGCCAATGTCATCCGGCACGCCGACGCGGCCAAGAGCGGTCATGCTTGCAAAGGCATCATTGTAGGCAGGCGTATCACGCACGGTACCGCCCAGGAAATCGGTTTCGATTGCGCCTGGGGCGATGGTGTTGGCTGTGATGCCGCGACTGGCAAACTCCTTGGCCTGATAGACCGTCAGCGTTTCAATGGCCCCCTTGGCCGCCGAGTAGGCCGAGAAGCCGGGCGCTGCAATGCGGGTCAAGCCCGATGAAAAGTTAACGATGCGTCCACCGTCTGCCAGTAGCGGCAGCAGCTTCTGCGTCAGGAAGAACACGCCTTTGACATGAACATTGAACAGTGAGTCGAACTGGGCCTCTGTCGTCTCGGCGATGCTGGCCATCGCACCGTGTCCGGCATTATTGACGAGATGGTTAAACGTATTCACTCCCCAAGTGGTCTTGAGCGCGGCGCTGACCTGCTCGACGAAGGCGGGAAAAGTGCTGGCGTTACCGACGTCAAGCTGCAATGCGACAGCTTTACGGCCCAGCGCTTCGATTTCGGCTACGACAGCTTTGGCGTCCTCGGCACCGTTGAGATAGGTGAGAATAACGTCACCGCCGCGACGTGCGATGCTGACAGCGGTGTTGCGGCCCAGGCCTCGGCTGCCGCCGGTAACGATTGAGATCGTGGTCATTAATAACTCCTTAGAAAATGGGGTACGGCATGGACTTAACTATGCTTGACCGGTTGTCAGCGGTGTTGCCGGATTCTCGGTCGTTTTTGCCTATTTCTCCGCGCATCATTGCTCTCGATTTCCAGGTGATTTAGCATCCTTCCATGGACACCCTCTTGCTCGAAACGGCCAATCGCTATGTACAGGCGCACGCAGACGAAAACGGCGTTGCCCAAACGCCCGTCCCGGGCCTCACATTGATATGCGCGACATGCCCAAGCGCGTTGCTCTATGCCATCAACAGGCCCCTGGTTGCGCTAGTGCTGCAAGGCAGCAAGCGGGTCACCATGGGACGCGAGACTTTTGAGTTTGGCGCTGGGCAGTCGCTATTGATCACGGCGGACGTGCCTACCGTGAGCCAGATCACCCGCGCCAATATGAGTAAACCCTACATCTCGCTCGTTATTGAGCTCGATCTGGCACTGATCGAGAACCTGGTCGTCGAGATCGGCGCCGTGCCGTTTGCAGCAGGCGAACCCGTGCGGGTCGACGCCACCGAGGCCGAGGTGGCGGACACCGTGTTGCGCTTGCTGCGTCTGCTTGATCGACCGGCTTCAATGCCCGTTCTTCTGGCTCAGTCCATGAGAGAGCTGCATTTTTGGTTATTGTCGGGCCGCCATGGCGGCGCAATTCGTAGCCTGGGGGTCGCTGATAGTTATGCGCAACGTGTGGGCCGCGCCGTGGCACTCATTCGGAGCAACTTCGCCCAGCAACTCCGGGTAGAGCGTTTGGCCGAGGTCGCAGGGATGAGCCTGTCCTCGTTTCACGAGCATTTCAGGTCGATCACCTCTCTGACGCCGCTGCAGTTTCAGAAGCAACTTAGACTGATCGAAGCGCGCCGCATCATGCTCGCCGATGGGGTTGTGATCAGTAACGCCGCCCACGCAGTGGGATACGAGAGCGTGCAGCAATTCACACGCGAGTATGGCCGTATGTTCGGACAGCCCCCGGCTCGGGACATCAAGACAGCCAAGACCCGAATGCAGTCGGCCGCCTAGGTCTATTGGCTGTTCGATGGCCGTTGTCATGTCAGCCGCTATCCCGCCCCACAATTGTTAGGCCTGGCTCGCAGCTAGCGCAGACTGGCGCCGCCTTACGGCCTGTGCTTGTTTACCCAACAGACGTACCACGACCGCGGCGGCCAGAATGCTATAGGGGATTGCATAGACGGAGTCCATGGGGATGCGCATGAAGTACGAATAGCAGAACACCGCGACAATGACCCACATGCCAGTGGCGTGCAGGCGCTTCCAGGCCACGGGACCGATCAGGCTGGCGGGCCCTTGGAACGAGGTCAGCGCCATCAGGATGATGAATAGGTAGCCTGTCGATCCGGGCGCGTTGGCGATCCAATTGCGGGCAGGCCAGAATTCAACGTTCAATTGTCCATAAGTGTAGATGGCGATGGCATGCACCAGATGCGAGAGCGCAAAACCCAGTCCGATATAGCGGCGCTCGCGTACCAGGCCGCGCGTGAAGCCTGATGGAATCAGTACAGCCAGCGCTGACGCCACGAATGCCGTCAGGAACAGGATGAATGAGGTCCGCGCGGTGACACGTATGGCGCTTCTGACGCTGTCGACCCAGTCGGGATACAGCTGCATGGTGCCTATCGTGAACGCTACCACGGTCAGCGCGATCAAGCCGAACAGTTTCCAGCCGTGCAGGTAGCGAAAGGCAGTCTCTTTATTCATGGGGTTGTCCCTGTAGGAATGGTGTGTCATGCGTGTGTCGATGGGTGCCATTACAAGGGTCTGGCGTATCTCCGATATGTCGCGTAAGTGAGGTTTTAAGCGTGCAACGTATCTTCGGTAAGGGCAGATACAGTGCGACACACAAGAGTCTTTTCTCTGGTGTTGTATTCGCTAGAATTCGTTTTGTAGCAAGGTGCTGCCAGCAGAGGAACTTTGCGTGACATTTTTCGTATTGATATTGCTTGTCGTCATTGCTGTGAGTTGCGCAGCACTAAAATGGTGGCGTACAGGGATAGTTGTTTGCGCAGCATTGGCCATATATGTGTTGTCGGTAGGGTGTGGTCCACTTGCGGGTTGGTTCACAGAGAGTCTGCAATCCGGCTTCGCGCGCAAGCAGAGTGTCGCCTGGGGTAACCGCAATGTGATTGTGGTGCTTGGCGCGGGCGCGGAAAAAATCACACATAGCGTTGAGCCTGCTATGTTTTCATATGCCAGAGTGGTGGAGGCGGCCCGGCTTTACTCAAATTGCCGAAAGACCAGTGAAGAATGCAAACTGCTTTTAAGCGGTGGTGATGCCTCAAAGGTAGGCCTACCAGAGGCGGAAATCTATAAACGCGTAGTGCTTGGCCTGGGTGTCGATGCATCCGACGTCATGCTCGAGTTGGCAAGCCTGAACACATGGCAAAACGCCCAGTTCGCGAGCCAAATGCTTAAGCAGTATGACGCTAACCGCATCGTCCTGGTGACATCAGGAATTCATATGCGACGTAGTCTGCTCTACTTTGAACATTTTGGTGTGTCTGCGATACCTGTACGTGCCGACTATTTAAGTCCAGTTTCGTCGGTATTTCCCCTGGCGTATAACTTCGCCATAACGGATTTCGCTATACACGAATATATCGGAATCGCTCGATACTATCTCTACAATATGATGGGCTGGAATCCACCCAAGATGAATCCTGGCCCGTCTGTCGCGGTCGCATGATGACCGTACCCAGCTGCCCTCAGACCGGTATCAGGACATCTGTTCGCCGGCGATTCTGTCCTGTACGATGTCACGATCGCGCCGCGCGCGGCTGGTGAGATCGCCCGAAAACCAATCCATCCAATAGGAGCGCACCCATGCAATTCCTGGATTCTGTTGTGAACAGCGTCAACGGCCTGGTATGGGGGCCGCCGATGCTGGTGCTTATCCTGGGCACAGGGCTATACCTGATGCTGCGCCTGGGCTTCATGCCTCTGACCAAGATCGCGGCCGGCTTCCGGCTGGCCTGGCGCAGCCGTACCAAGCGGGGCGACGATACCGGCGAAATCAGTCCCTTTCAGGCGCTGATGACCAGCCTGGCCGCCACGGTGGGCACCGGCAACATTGCGGGTGTGGCTACCGCTATCTTCCTGGGTGGCCCCGGCGCGCTATTCTGGATGTGGGTGACCGCGCTAGTGGGCATGGCCACCAAATACAGCGAAGTCCTGCTGGCCGTGCATTACCGGGAAAAAGATCCGCGCGGCGAATTCACCGGTGGACCCATGTACGCTATTCGCAATGGCCTGGGCCCCAAGTGGGCGTGGCTGGGTATGCTGTTCGCCTTGTTCGGCGGCCTGGCGGGCTTTGGCATTGGCAACATGGTGCAGGTCAACAGTATGTCCGACGCCCTGCACGCATCTTTCGGCGTACCCGATTGGGTCACTGGTGTGGTCACGATGGTATTGATCGGCATGGTGGTGCTGGGCGGTATCCGGCGCATCGGTGCGGTGGCCGAGGCATTGGTGCCGTTCATGTGCGTTGCCTATATCGTCGCCTCGGTGGCTGCGCTGGTAGTGATGGCCGATGCCATTCCGGCAGCGTTTCAGTTGGTCTTTACGCATGCTTTCTCGCCGGTGGCGGCCACGGGCGGGTTTGCCGGCGCGGCTGTCATGGCCGCCATGCGCTATGGCGTGGCGCGCGGCATTTTCTCGAACGAAGCAGGGCTGGGCACGGCCGGTATCGTGCAGGCCGCGGGCGCCAGCAGCAGCCCGGTGCGTTCCGGCATGATCGGCATGATTGGCACCTTCATCGACACCATTGTCATCTGCACCATGACCGGCATGGTCATTGTGTGCTCGGGCTTGTGGACCAGCGGCGACAGCGGCGCGGTGCTGTCGTCGGCGGCATTCGAGGCCGCCCTGCCTGGTGTCGGTCAATACATCATCGCGGTGGCGCTGGCGATTTTTGCCTTTACCACCATCCTGGGCTGGAGCTACCTGAGCGAGCGGTGCTGGGAATTCCTGGTGGGGGTGCGCGTTATTTTCCCGTTCCGCATTATCTGGGTGCTGGCCGTGCCGTTCGGCGCCATAGCGCAACTAGATTTCGCCTGGCTGTTGGCCGACACCTTGAACGGCCTGATGGCCATTCCCAACCTGATTGCCCTGGTGATGCTGTCGCCGGTGGTTGTCAAGCTGACGCGCGAGCATTTCGCCCAACGCGAATCCGAGCAATAGCCAGGTAAAACTAGGGCGCGTTGGTCGTTCGTACGCGCCGCGCGTAGCGGTACACCAGGTAGAGGGCGACGGCAGCGCCGATTACGATCAGCGTCTGCTCGCCCATGGCGGACAGTACCGCCAGCAGGTCTTGGATCTGGGCCGCGAACGCGATGCCCAGGATTAGCCCTGTCGCAGCCCATAGGGCTAGTCCGGCGCAGTCGTGCCAGATAAAGGAACGCAAGCGAACCCCCATCGCGCCGCACAGCGGCACGGCGACGAGCGACAGGCCGGGAACGAACCGCGCCACGATCAGCAGGCGCACCCCCCATTGCCCGAAGACTCTCTCGGTCTTGCTAACGCACGCATCGCGCGAGAGCGTTAGGCTGCACACCGTGTTCAGTGTGCGAGTGCCGTAGCGCATGCCGCCGCGATACCAAATCAGATCTGCCAGTACACCTGCCAGGACGGCCAAGCCGAGCATGAGAACAAGCGGCAAGGCAATCGTCCATGAACCTGTCGCGCCTGGAACATAACTGGCCCCGACCGCGATCAGCGTCGGCATGACGGGCAGAGGCAGGCCCAGGGACGCGCCCAGGACATTAAGGAACACCAGCAGCGCACCGTACTGCGCGATCCATTCATGCGGCGGCATGGCGAGCTCCTGTCGATGTGCTGAAAATTTCTTTTTTCACAATGCTTCGCCTATCAGGTGAGGAGTAAATCGACACACGCCGCGACGCAGTGTGTGTCGCGATCTCGGTTTGATGCAACGAGACTGAGACCACTGGTCTTGGTCGGCGCGTCCTGTCTTGCACCATCGGCATTGATGCTAGAGGCCCAGCTTGAACGAGGGTAGGACTCGGAAAGGACGCATGGTGTTGCACGAATGACAACAATCAAAGAATGAGCCTGTGCGAGGGGACGGGCGTTTGTTTGGTGTCGCCGTAGCAAGGGCTGGATCAATCGCTGTCTTCTCTCAACGTACGTTAACGAACACCTCGTGTATCGACGGTATTGGTGCGCGCAATGCAACAGCGTGCTTCCTGCGGTATGCCTACCGCGTCTCGGAGCTGCGACCTACGATGCCCTCACCCTTTCCCCCCTGACACGAGAACTTTATGGACAACTCGCACAACCCAGTTCGTCGCAGTCTTATCGCCAGTAGTGCAGTACTCGCGGCCGGTGTCTTCGCCGGCCGCGTCGAAGCAGCCTCGCAACGCCAACCTGAACCTAACGGGAGTTCGACCATGACCAGCAATACGATCACCATGCAGGACGGTACGCAGATCTACTACAAGGACTGGGGCAAGGGCCCTGTCGTCACCTTTTCGCACGGCTGGCCGCTGAACGCCGATGCCTGGGACGGACAAATGCACTTCCTCGCGCAGAACGGCTTTCGCGTTATTGCGCATGACCGACGCGGACATGGCCGCTCGAGTCAGCCCTCGTCTGGCAATGACATGAACGGCTACGCCGACGACTTGGCGCAGTTGATCGAGTCGCTCGACTTGAAGGACATCACGATGGTTGGACACTCGACCGGTGGCGGCGAAGTCGCGCGCTACATTGGCCGCCACGGTACCAAGCGCGTGGCTAAAGCGGTGCTGATCGGCGCAGTGCCGCCGGTGATGCTCAAGTCGGCTAGCAATCCCGAAGGCCTGCCGATAGAGGTTTTCGACGGCATCCGCAAGGGCGTGGCCGGCGATCGCTCGCAGTTCTACAAAGAGCTGGCCATTCCGTTCTATGGCGCCAATCGCGATGGCGCCAAGGTCTCGCAAGGACTGTTGGATCAGTTCTGGCTGTGGAGTATGCAAAGCGGCCAGAAGAACGCCTATGAATGCGTCAAGGCTTTTTCCGAGACCGATTTCACCGAAGACCTGAAGAGGATCGACGTGCCGACACTGTTCATGCACGGCGAGGACGATCAGATCGTGCCTATTCACGATTCAGCGAAAAAGGCCGTGCGACTGGTGAAGAACGCCCAGGCGATCTATTACCCCGGCGCACCGCATGGTCTCACCTCGACCCTGCAGGACCGCATTAACGCCGATTTGTTGGCTTTCCTGCGCAACTGATAACGCCAGGTCCAGCGCTCGAACGAACGTTTGCCGTCACCGCCGGCACATCGTGGCCGGCGGTCCAGTGTCCTTTAGGAGATTTCATCATGCTTTCCGTAGACAACACCTTGCAATCCACTAGCGTCACACCCGTCGATCTGGTTCCCTCCCGTTATGCATTGAGGATTGGTGACATTGACGCGATGGTCGTCAGCGATGGCGTCTTGCCGCTGCCAACGGCGACGATGGCCACCAATGTGGATCCGGTCGACCTGGCGAATTGGCTAGATCACATGTTCATGCCGCCAGACGCGTTCGACTGGCCGTTGAATGTGATGGTGGCCCGTAGCGCAGACCAGACCATTCTCATCGATGCCGGACTGGGCGGGCAATTTCCGGGTTTCCCGCGTGCTGGACAATTTCCTCAGCGATTGGAATCCGCGGGCATCGCTCTGGAATCCGTGACCGATGTGATCATCACCCATATGCACATGGACCACGTGGGCGGGCTACTCGTTGACGACGTCAAGAAGCGCTTGCGCCCAGATGTGCGCATCCATGTGTCGGCGGCCGAAGTCGAGTTCTGGACGTCGCCCGATTTCTCTCACACCGTCATGCCCAAGCCCGTGCCGGCCGTGCTCAGGACAACTGCCACGAGTTTCTACAACGAATACCGCGACCGGCTGCACATTTTTCAAGACAAGCATGAAGTCGCGCCGGGCGTGTTCGTCCGTGTCACCGGCGGCCATACACCAGGGCACAGCATTGTCGACTTGGTGTCTGGCGGCGAACGGTTGACCTTTGCGGGCGACGCGATGTTTCCGGTCGGGTTCGATCACCCGGATTGGCACAACGGCTTCGAGCATGATCCCGAAGAGTCGGCACGCGTTCGTATCGGCCTTTTCCAAGAATTGGCTCAGAACGGTGGGCTGTTGGTGGCCGCGCATTTGCCGTTTCCGTCTCTTGGTCGGGTAGCGGTCGATGGAAAAGCCTTTCGTTGGGTTCCCATCATCTGGGATTACTGATTCCGCCGCCTTCCATACGACTTCATTGTGATGGCCACGCGGCATCCTGGGACGCACATTCGCAGGGTGCCGTGTCCATCGTCCATGTCAATCAAGGAATAACCATGAAAAAACTCTCGGGAAAAACCGCAGTGATCACCGGCGGTAATAGTGGCATTGGCCTGGCCTCTGCCCAGGCCTTTGTTGCCGAAGGCGCGCGTGTCGCGATCCTTGGACGGCGACAACAGGCCGTCGACGATGCGGTGGCACAACTGGGACCCACCGCGTTCGGTGTGGTCGGCGACGTCGCCGACCTGTCGACGCACGATCGCATGATGGCCGAGGTCGGCGAACGGTTTGGCGCCATCGATATCTACATGGCCAATGCTGGCATGAACAACATCGAGCCTTCGTCGGCGGTGACCGTCGACAGCTACGACAGCCAGTTTGACATCAACACGCGCGCGGTGTTCTTCGGCGTCACCAAGGCGTTGCCGTTGATGCGCGCAGGTGGCTCGATTATCCTGACGAGTTCCATTGCGAGTGCGAAAGTGCTGGAAAATCATGCGGTCTATGCCGGCTCTAAAGCCGCCATCGAGGCCTTTGCACGCGCCTGGGCGTTGGAGTTCAAAGCCAGCAAGATCCGCGTCAATGTACTGAGCCCCGGACCCACCGACACGCCCATTCTCGAAAAATTGGGCGTCGCTAAATCAGACCGAGCGGCGTTCGAGCAGGGCATGGCGTCGGCAATTCCGCTTGGTCGGCTGGCGAAATCGGACGAGCTGGCCAGTGCTGCGCTGTTCCTGGCGTCAGATGAAAGTCAGTTCATTACAGGTGTCGTCCTGCGTGTCGACGGAGGCATCGCGCTGACTTGACGGGGTGAAGAAACTTAGTCATCGTCACGCGCAGGCGTGCGCCTGCGCTTGTTCGGGAACACCGATCGCCATGCCAGCACACAAGCGGTGACGCACATGACGAGCCCGAGTAGGGATAAGCCGATGACGAGTGCATCCCGTAATCGCGGCCGCTGCATCAGTATGGAGAAATCCAGACTATGTAATCCATGGTAGAGGATGCGCTGCCATCGACCGGAGTCGTCTACCCGCAACAGAAGCCGGCCGCTGCCAGGATCCGCATAGATCGTTGTTCCGTCCTCCCACGCCGCGCGCCATACCGGCAACGGCCGCTGCCAGCGGTTATCTGGGGAAAGCGGGTAGCGGGAGTAATACTGCGAATCATAGGCCTGCAGATAGTCCAATTGCGTAGGCTCTGAATCTCGCAATCGGACCAGAGCACCGATTATCAACTCGTCGGGCAGGCGTTCGAATGAGACCGGTAATAACCTTCGATCGGCGTGCACCAGTCGCTGATGATTAGCACTGCGCATCAAGTACCAGGACTCGCCATCGACGCTGATCAGGCGTACTTCACGGACGTTGTCGCCGTCCCGTTTGGTCAACTGTAGTGCATCACGCACCGGTAGCGTCGGCCCCTTGATGGTTCCATGCCAGTTCTGCAGCTCGGCATTATTGGGCCTGCCTGGACTGAATACGCCGAACGGGTTCATGGACAGCAAGCCGGAAAAAATCCACGTCAATGTGAAAACGGCCGCTGCCAGTCCCAGGATATGATGCCAACGCATCCAGAACTTTCGGTAGGGAATCCAGCGCGACCGATTCAGAAATAACTGCCACGCGCCAAGTGCCAGGCCGCTGACCGCGAGCACTACGCCGGGAACGGAAAGCCATACCACCACATGGTGCCAGGCACGCGGAAATTGCCGCAGTACCGTGGGATAGATCCAATGCGGGACGGCGCCGAGCCAGTTCCAGAAGCGTTCGGCGCGCCGGGTGTCGCGCACGACTTCTGCAGCCTGGGCTGAAACGTAAAGTTCCAAGCCATCATCACCTTGCGCGCCGGCGCCCATGCTCACTTTGTATAGCGGCCGATATGGGTCGAGACCCTGCGGGACCGTCCATTGATCGCGCTCCACGGGTTCAACAGCATATGCGTGTCGTTCGCTGAACGCTTCTGCAACTGCCGCAGCTTGGGCAGCATCCATGGCGGGTAGCAATGCACCCGTGCGGGCATCCAGCATTTGCCAATGATCTGATTGCCTGGAGGATGTGTCACGTGATGTGGTGAGCACCCGCCAGACGGGACTGTCGGCATGCATGCCCAGCCTGGCTGCGCCTATCTGCAGACCCGCTAGGCGCGCCGCCTCCTCCGCGTTCAGGCAGCAATCGCTGCCGGCTTCGATCACGGGGAGTTCGGCGAGCCGCTCTGTCTCGGTCAGTGCGGGAAAGGGCACGAAATAGAGCACGATGCCGCTGGCAAACCACATCGTAAAGAACAGGACCAGAACGACCCCTATCCATTTGTGCAGCCAAATGAGCGTAGCCTTGAACCTGGATTGAGCCATGACTGCCTAGAATGTAGCGCGTGTAGTCAGCAAGACAGTCCGTGGCGCGCCGAGCAGCCAGGTGGAGTCGGAGCCCGACACGGCGTAGTCGCGATCGGTCAGGTTTTTGATCGCCAGCATGAAGCTCAGCTTGGGCGAGTGTTCGTAGGTCAGCGCCGCATCCACGACGGTATAGCTCGGCAGCCATCGCGAATTGGCCGCATTGGTCGGCCGCTCGCCGACGTAGCGCACGCCCGTGCCGATCTTCCACTGTGGCGCAAATCTCCATGTCGTCCAAAGATTGGCCATGCGTTCGGGTACGCCCGTGGGCACGTTGCCGCTGCGCGATATCGATGCTCCCGAATCCACTTCGCTGAAGTCGTCGTAGCGGGCGCGCAGCAGCGCGATGTTGGCGTCGATGGTCCAACCTGAGATTGGTTCTGCCGCGAACGCCAGTTCGATACCCGTGGAGGACTGGCGGCCCACCTGTTGCGTGATCGTGGGATCATCCGGATCGCGAGAGAGCAGGTTGCGCTTTTCGATGCGGTAGACCGACGCGGTCCATTCGCCGCGAATCGACGGCACGAGGCCTTTGACACCCGCTTCGACCTGATGGCCGCGGGTAAGATCGAGATCTGTTCCGCCACCAGGCAAGGAGAGCGCGCCGCTCAACGGATCAGTGCCCGTGGAATACTGTCCGTAGAAGGACAGTGTCTCTTTTGGCGCCCACACTACGCCGATCCGGCCCGTAGTGGGATCATAGGATTTGCTTTGCCGCACACCCGTACGCAGATTGTTGTCGTCGAGCCGCATGTGCTCGTGGCGCAGGCCGCCGACCAGCTTCCATTCTGGCGTTACATCGAGCGCGTTTTCGATGAAAAGCGCAGTCGTCTGCAGTTTGGCGCGGCGCCCGCGTGTGGTCGGATCTGGGCTGTCGAACTCTCCGCGGTCGAAGTCATAGGGGTCGACGGTGCTGCTGCCTCCATACGGAGAATTGTTCGAATGCAGCAAGGTGGTGCGATACCAGTCGACGCCGGCGACCAGCCGATTGCGCATCCCGCCGATCTGGCCATCGAGCGTCATATCGAACCGATTACCCGTCTGTTCCTGGTCGTGACGGATCTCCAGATAGTCCTCGCGAATGATCGAATTGCCAGTGGTATCGAAGCCATAGGACTCTGCATTGCGCCAGTGGCGTTTGGACGTCAGATAGTAGGTCTCATTGCGCAACTGCACATCGGGGCTGATCTCATACTCCACCTTGGCACGCCAAAGGCGGTCGTCGTAACGCACCGCGGCATCGGAGACGTTGTAATTGATGCGTTTGAGGCTGTCATCGAGCTTGCCATCGCGCAGGGGTGTGCCGAAGTAGCGCGCATCGTCGTTGACGCCGCCATCCAACGAGAAGGTCGCTGTCAATCGTGACGTCGGCTTGACTGAAAGCGCCAATGCATAGTTGCGTCGCTGGACGTCCTCTAGCGCGCGGTAGCCGTCGCTGCGCTCCCCATCGACATAAATGGAATACGCGACGACATCATTGACAGGCCCGCGCAGACCGACGCCACCTTGCACCACGCCATACGAGCCCACGCCCAAGAATGCCTCGCGTTGCGTTTCATCCCAGATCGGCTTTTTGGTGACGTAGTTCACGGCCGCGCCGATCGCCCCGTCTCCGTACAGTACCGACGCCGGGCCCCGCAGGACTTCCACGGATTCAAGGGGCCAAGTGGAAAAGGGGTAGGTGACCGTTCCAGCGGCGACTACCTGGCGCGTCCCGTCAACGAGCTGTGCGACCGAGCTATGCCCAACAAAGCCTCGGGCCACCAAAGATGTTCCCCCATTGCCTGGGGAGGGGGCTTCCGTGATGCCTGGCATGCGGATTGCGGCATCCTGTGCGCGGGTGAGGCCGCGATCGGCCATTTCTTCGCTGTTCATGACACTGATGCTGGCGGGTGTTTCCATCGGCGATAGGCCCAACCTGGATCCTACCTGCTGCGGGATATCCAATCCTAGTGAACTGCCCGGCGTGGTGTAGACGCCGTGGACTTCGACCGGTGCCAGCGTTGCTGCCGGCGCTGTGACTTCCTGAGCCAGAGCTGCACTGCCGCCGAGCAACGCAGCGATACCGATAATTCGCATAACGATGTCTTGTTGTTTGTCACGGCTATGGAAGGGGCCGTGTCCGACTTTAGTGAGAGGACGCCAGGGCCTGCGTCAGGCCATGTTCGAATACGTCACGGGGTAGTCGGCGGCCGATGAAAACGATTCGGCTTTCGCGCGGCTCGTCCGCCTTCCACGGGGTCCCGGGCTCCGAGCCCACCATCATGTGCACGCCCTGCAGCACCATGCGCCGGTTCGCGCCCTTTACCGATAGCACGCCCTTGTAGCGCAGCAGATCATTTCCGTAGACCTGAACGAGGCCACCGAAGAAATCTTCCAGCAATACCGGATCGAAGGGCG
The DNA here is from genome assembly GCF_054779135.1 of Bordetella tumulicola. Lineage (NCBI taxonomy): Bacteria > Pseudomonadati > Pseudomonadota > Betaproteobacteria > Burkholderiales > Alcaligenaceae > Bordetella > Bordetella tumulicola. The sequence continues at coordinate 736,523 of NZ_BAAGYU010000010.1, forward strand.
TCTTGGAATGGAAGACGAAGCTGCCGACATCGTCATCGTGTTCATGGTCTGTATCGGTCAGAAAGGTCGGCTCGATTTCCAGGATGGCATTCAGATTGAAGCCCCGGATGTCCAGGATTTCGGCAATCGCGGTCTCGCCGAAGTTGACACGCGAGATCGGTGCCCGTGGGTTCATGCGCCGCAGCCGCTGCTCTAGCTCTTGCGCTTCGTTGGGTTGAACGAGGTCAGTCTTGGACAACAGGATTCGGTCAGCAAAGCCGACCTGTTCCTGCGCTTCGTGGTGCTCGTCAAGTTGCTGGGGAGCGTGCTTGGCGTCGACGACCGTAACAATAGCGTCGAGCAAATACGCATCGGCGATCTCATCGTCCACGAAGAATGTCTGCGCGACCGGCGCGGGGTCGGCCAAACCCGTCGTTTCGATGATGACGCGTTCGAACCTTGCCTCGCCCGCCGCCTGGCGTCTAGCCAAGTCCCCCAGGATACGAATCAGGTCGCCGCGCACAGTGCAACAAATGCAGCCATTATTCATCTCGATGATCTGCTCGTCCGCTTCCTGGACGAGCAGATCATTGTCGATTCCTGTCTCGCCAAATTCATTCTCGATGACGGCGATTCGGTGGCCGTGGTTCTCCTGCAGAATACGGTTGAGCAAGGTGGTTTTGCCGCTGCCGAGAAAGCCGGTAAGGATGGTGACTGGAATTTTCGCCATGGTCGGGCCTCAATAGGTTAAGAGATACGGGATGTGCGCAATAGACCGCAGCGCGCACATGATCGCGGTAGTCGGAGCTCTGAGCGCAGCCGCTATCGCCATGGTATGGTACGTTATGTTATAACATAACGTACTGGATTTGATCATTTGGCTGCGCTAGAGTGCGTCTATGACATCGCCACCTCAGCTGACCAATCATCAAACGCTCGTACTAAAAACGCTATTGCGCGTCAAAGTGCCAACGAGCGCCTATGGCCTATTGGACCAATTGCGCGAGCAAGGTCTGCGGGCCCCCCAACAGGTGTATCGGGCACTCGACAAATTGATGGAATTGGGTCTCGTCCATAAGCTGGATAGCCTGAATGCTTTCGTCGCCTGCTCGCATCCTCATCCCCACGCTCATGGTTTGGCGGCCTTTGCCATCTGTACCCATTGCGGACAAGCAGAAGAGATGACCGATCTAGCGATAGAGAAGCGGCTGCAATCTTGGTCAAAAGACCACGCATTCAAGTTGAGGTCTGCAACGATTGAAATGCGTGGCACTTGCGCGCAGTGTTCGCCGGATTGAATCTCGGATCACTGTCGCAGAGTAGGACAGCCCCCCGTCTGGCATGTCCACACAGTCAAGGGTGCTCTATAACATTCGATTATTTAAATAATATCGCCGTAAGGTTAGTGATGCTTTTCGCTCTACGAGGTCTTGCGGCGGCCGGTTTGATCTTGATCGGCCAAGAGTTCTTTCTACATTTCATCGACCCACAATACCCGGTGCTTCCTTCAGTTCTTCGGTCAAATGGTGGCGCAGCACGCTTGTCAGAAAGCTTCGGCTTTCGTTTTCAAATAGACCGATATTGCGGCAAGCGAGTTCATCGTCAAAAGGAATGATCCGCAGCCCTTTGTCTTTTTCCCAGTCCGAGCCTGGAAATAAGGGAAGTATCGTTACGCCTAAGTCGTCGCGCACGAGATCGACGATGGTTCGCATTGCGTTCATTTCCAGGAAATTGTTCATCTTCAGGTGTTGTCGCCTCATGAATCGATCGATGAGTACTCCCGTGGTGGACGCCAGCGACACGCGCAAGAATAATTTTTCGGCCAGGAGTGCACGGACATCCAGCGCCTTGTCCGCACGCGCGCTGACAATAAAGACCAGGGGTTCACGGTATAAGTGAGTCCAGAGCACTCCGGCCGGTGTTTTATGGGCACTCTTGACTGACAGGGCGGCGTCCAATTCGCCCTCTTTCACGCGCGTGGGCAAGTCACCTGAATAGCTCACGCCGGGTTGCACGAGCACGTTTGGATGGCGCGCGCGCATCTTAAGCACTGATCGCACTACCAATCCCATGGACGTGGCGATCGAGGCAACTTTGAGTGACCCGGATAAATTGCTTTGATCCGGATCCGCAAGCTGCATTTGATCGCACAGTTTCAGCATCTGAACAGCCAAGGGCAGCAAACGGTGCCCACGTTGGTTCAAGGAAATGCCTTTTCCTATCCTATCCACCACGGAGTATCCGAGATAAGCCTCCAGTGCCTGGATTTGCAGGCCAACGGCGGTGGGCGTCAGGGAAACCTGCTCGGAGGCGGCGACGAAAGAGCCGTGCCGGGCCACTTCAACGAATGTACGGAAAAAGCGAATATTGCTCAACACATGCCTCCATGCCGACTTATCAATAAAGTTTTTCTTGATTGTATTGAAATTTATTCTAGGTTTACTGTTTTATTAAGTTGTCACAGAATGGTCAACAACACGAGACATCCCAGTTTGGGTGCGTAACGAGGGGAGAGCGATTTGAAAAAGCCTACTGATACTTCTTCAAGCAAGACTCGGTTGGTTCACCGAGACGAAACAGGCGAGCCTATTTTGCGTCGGCGGCGAATGATTCTGACCGGCTTAGGTGCTACCGCGTTGGGTAGTCTTGGCGTCATGAGCCCGCTGAGGGCGCAGAGTCAGCCCTTTTATCGTGATAACACGCCCATCGAATTAATCGTGCCCGGTGGCCCCGGGGCAGGCACCGATGTCGTCGCGCGACTCGCTGCAACCGGCATCGCGCAGCAACTGAAGAACCGAGTGGTAGTCAAGAATTTGCCCGGCGCCGCAGGGATCATTGCCGCCCAGGCGGCCGCCCGTGCCAAGCCTAATGGCTACAACCTATTCTTTGGGATCACCGGCACCCATACTGTGAATCAATTCCTGTATGACGATTTGCCCTACGACCCGCAGAAAGATTTTGAGCCGATATCGCTGGTCTGTAAGTACAACAATGTCCTGGTTGTGCGCCCCGATTTCGAGGCTCAAAATTTCAAGGACTTTATCGCCCTTGTTCGTGCCAATCCGGGTAAGTATTTTTATGGCATCACGCTGACGGGCAGCTCCAGTAACTTGGCCATGGAGTTTCTCAAGAGCGAGGCGGATCTGGACTTGCCAGGCGTTCCCTACGGCAGCGGCGCTGCCGCAGTCACCGACTTTCTGGGTGGGCAATATCCTATCCTGATGGATACGGTCATTAACCAATTGCCTCACATCAAGGCGGGGCGAGTGATTCCGCTGGCGACCACTGGTAGCGTGCGCTCACATGTATTACCCGACACGCCCACCATTTCAGAAAGTGGCTATCCGCAGGTGGTATCCATCGGCTGGGGCGGGATCATGGCACCGGCGGGTACGCCACCAATGGCCATTGACGAGATAAGCCAAGCACTCAAGTCCGTCTTGGCCTCGCCGATATTCGACAATCTGAAGGCGGCGGGGTTGGAAACGGAATACACAACGCCGGCGCAGATGGCCAAGTTCATCGCAGACACAGCGGCCCAGTCCGCTCGCATTGTAAAAGCCGGCAATATCAAGCCGGCAAGCTGAGGATAGCGCCTCATGACAATGGAACACTCGCGATCTCGTCGCAGCCTGATCAAGGCACTTGGGGTACCTGCGCTGTTGGGCCTCTGCCCGCTAAATGTGCGCGCACAAAGCTTTCCCTCGCAACCCATCACCTTGATCTGTCCCTTTGGTGCCGGCGGATCTGTTGATCAGTACATGCGCGTACTGTCCCAAACAGCATCCCGGCATTTTGGCCAGAGCATCGTCATCGACAACAAGCCCGGCGCGGGCGGGGCCTTGTCTGCCGCCATACTATCCAAGGTGCGCCCCGACGGTTATACCCTGGGTATGCTCTCGAGCTCGGCGTTTCGTGCGCCGTGGCTCGAACCGAAAATGGCCTTTTCGCCATTGACTGACTTTTCGTACATCATCGGCATGACGAGCCTTGAGTTCTGCGCTGTTGTGCGTGCGGACTCGCCAATCAAGTCTTTTGCGCAGTTCATGGCAATCGGCAAGGAAAAACCTGGCTCCATCCAGTATGCGGCGGGCGACCCCACAACGTCTGTGCCCATTACCATGGTGTCGATCCAGAAGAAGTACGGCGTTGCGTTTCAGCATATCCCATACAAGAGCGGCGCCGACATGGCAGTGGCGTTGATTGGCGGACATGTCGACGCGGTCATCGATTCTGTTGGGACATACGTCCCCTACATCAGGAGTGGCCAGCTACGTCTGCTGAGCGCATTGGGGGAGACGCGATTCAAGGCATGGCCTGACGTGCCCACTGCGCGGGAGCAGGGATACGACGTGGTTCTCAGTTCCCCATTGGGTCTTGCAGGTCCAGTCGGATTGCCCACCGATATCGTGCAACGCTTGCACGAGGGTTTTCACCGGGCGATGCAGGAGCCGGAAATCATCGCCGTACTCAATACTCTGAATCAGCCGGAATGGTATCGAAATCCTGCGGCATTCGAGGCCTATGCGCATGCCGCTTATAAAGAATCTGGCGATCTGCTCAAGAATGCAGGACTGATTTAACCAAACCGAATACGACATAGACAGACGAAAGAATGACGACTCCCTTCCCCCTCATTGAAATTTCAGGCTCACCCGAACAACGCGGCAAGCAATATGGCAAGCAAGCCGCCGACCGCATCTATAAAGGTATAGAACACTACACGGGCCAGCTCGAACGCCTCTGCCTGACACGCGCTGTCCTTGAGTCCATTGTTCGTGATTACTTGCCCGTCATGGAAAAGTTCGATGCCAACCATGTCATTGAACTTAGAGGCATCGCAACAGGTGCCGACATTTCGTTCGAAGACGTGGTGCTGCTTAACGCCAGAACGGAAATCCTGAAACTTGCGACCTATCCGGCCCTGCGCGAATCTCTGATCGGCGCAGGCGACCTGGATGGTTGCACAGGTCTGGTTGTACTGCCCGAAGCGTCGGCCGACGGGCAGATTATTCATGCCCAGAATTGGGACTGGAAAATGGAGTGTGCCGAGACGGCCGTCGTCTTGCGCATACGCAGGGACGACGGGCCCGACATCCTGACATTCACCGAAGCTGGGGCGCTGGCGCGCTCGGGCCTCAACAGTGCAGGAATATCGCTGACGGCCAATTATTTGGAGTCAAGCATCGACTACCAGAAGGTGGGTGTGCCGCTACCTCTGATTCGTCGCAGAATTCTGGAGAATGAGCATTACGCACTCGCTATCCATGCCACCTATCTAACGCCGAAATCAGGATCGAACAACATAATATTGGGTCACGAAGGGGGGATTGCCATCAATTTCGAGTGTGCGCCTGACGAGACATTCGTGACGTATGCGCAGCGCGGTCTGATCGTGCATGCAAATCACTGGCAGAGCCAGGTTGCCTTGGGCAAGTTCAAGGATGTTGGCATTGCCACGACACCAGACTCCTTATATCGCGACCTGCGGGTGCGTTCACTTCTGGAGCCGCATCTGGGCCAGATCGACGTGGCGAGGGTGAAGGCAGCCTTGCTCGACGATTTCGCGACGCCGTGGGCGGTTTGCCGGCCTCCGCGCCTGAATCTTGCCAGCAATCTGAGCGCTACTGTGGCAACGGTGGTGATGCGACCGGTTGACCGGGCGATGGAGATTGCCGCGCTTCCCGCCCTGGATCCCACGTTCACGTCGTATGGTTTCAGCGATTAACCTGATCACGAGGAGCATCATGCCTTTAGCTTATCCCAAGGTAACCCGTAGTCCCCATGTGGGTTCGGACAGTCTGCAAGCGTCCGCCTGGCCAGAAAATGCGCGGTGCGTGGTGGCGTTCACCGTGGATTTCGATGGAACCGGTAATGAGGTAGGCAAGGGGCTGGAGCCTTTTGGCGCCCACTCCGCTGGACGCTACTCTGCTCGGCGCGGTATTGCGCGCCATCTTGATATGCTCGAACGGCTCGCCATACCCGCGACGTTTTTCGTGCCAGGCTACGATGCAGAATGCTCTCCGGAAGCCGTTCGAAGCATCGCACAGGCGGGTCATGAAATCGGTGCGCATGGCTATGTGCACGAAGGGATGTTGCTCGAGCCCGAGGAAGAAGTTCGTCGTCTGACACTTACGCACACGATCCTGAGCGACCTGCTTGGCGTATCACCGCGCGGTTGGCGTTCACCGTCGGGACAGAAAACCGGCGTCACGCTTCCTACGCTGAAAAGCCTGGGCTATTGCTACGACAGCAGTGACAAGGATGCCGATTCGCCCTATATGCTCGATATCGGTGGCGAACAATCCATGGTCGAGATTCCTAACAACACCTATAGCCTTGATGACTTTCCTTTCTTCAATTTTTCGATGACGCCTGTCTCCGAGGTCATTGATCAATGGAAGCGTGAGTTCGACTTGCGCTATTCGGAAGGCGGGTTCTTTATGTTGACGGTACATCCTCGATCGGGTTGGGGCTCGGGCACGCCGAGCCGTACGAACGCCATTGAGGAAACCTTGCGCCATATTCAGCGACATCGCGACGTCCACTTCACCCGGTTGATTGACCTGTATGAGCATATCAACCAGACGCCCCATTGTTTTGACGAGGTTCGGATATGAGTTTGCAAGCTAAATTGGCGCGTTGCCCCGTAGTGATCGGCGTCAACGTGGATACGGAATCCCTGGATGCGGCGAATGCAGGGAAAGGTGGGCTTTTCGGACGTCATTCTTATGGACGCTACGGTGCTCGAGAAGGAGTCTGGCGCATGCTCGATGAGTTTTCGCATGCGGGAGTTCACGTCACCTTTTTCATGGTCCCCGAAGACGCACAGCGGCACTTGCACATCGTTGATGCAGTCCTCAAGCAGGGTCACGAAATTGCGGTACGCGGCAAAGTACAGGCGGAAGTGGGGGGAGCGTCGTTCCTCGAGTCACTGGAGCAAGACCGGGACATGCTGCAGCAGATAACGGGCCACCGGCCCGTGGGGTGGCGCGCGGCTAATGGTTTGGTGACTGAGAAAACGCTTCCCGCATTGGCGGATTTGGGCTATCTGTACGACAGCAGTGCCCAAGACGACGACGTGCCTTATGTCATGCGTGGGCTTTCGGGGTCAACATTGGTTGAATTGCCGGTGTTCGATTATTTGACCGATGCCACTTTCTATACGCACCGCCACACCGATGCTCGAGTCCGTAAAGCCTGGGTAGAGGAGGCCGATGCCCAATACAACGCGGGCGGATATATCAACCTTACCTTGCACACTCGCGGTGATGTCGGCTCATCCCGGTTACCGCGCGTGCAGATAGTGGGCGATTTCATCCGGACAATGGCAAGTCGTCCTGATGTTGAGTTTTATCGTGCTGCGGATCTGGCTGATGCATGGAGGGAAGCTCGCACTGACACCGAGGCGTTCCCTACACGTAGGGCGCCGCAGATATAGTGGTATGGTCCTCGAGGATCGGTCTAGCTTTTGGAGGAAATCTGGACTTCCCGCCAGCAAGAACCCGAGGATGATGAGTGGAATACCTGTCATGCGGTCAGTGTTTGGAAATCTTTGTGGGCCTATGGCAATTCCACATTATCGGCCTCGTCGATCCGTCCACTAGATCTTGGTCTGATTCTTCCGTAGTCATAGCGAGAGTTAGAAACCTCATACCTCGTTCCGGTAATGGCTGTTTTCAGAAATGCCTTGAGTGATTGCAATTGAGACGGCTGGAAGTCTTCACGGAGGGGATAGCCCTTAGGATTCGCCTTTCGCTTAAGCCAAACTGAGCCGAAGTAGAAGGCACCGAGTATTGGGACGATAGTACCTAACGCGAGCGGCGCTTCTAGACGCAGTGACTCATTAGGGATCGCAAGCCGAGTTGACATAAGGGTCTGTCCTGAATGTGGTTCATATTTTTCGTCATATCTTTTGTTTTACATTTCTGGACTAAACGATCTATAATTTGCCAATGCTCAGCACAAACAATTTATCTGACCGACAGAGAGGGCGCCCCCGCGAATTTAACCCTGACCAGGCGATCGAACGAGCAATGCAGATCTTCTGGACGAAGGGCTATCAAGGCACATCTCTGCCGGATCTCATGGGGGCGACGAAGCTTTCCCGAGGTAGCCTGTACGCAGCCTTTGGTGACAAGCACGGGCTCTTCCTTCTGGCCCTCGATCGCTACATCAGTCAAGCGCTCGAGCGACTGGACGAAGAGCTTGCTTCTGGCCGCAATGCCCTCGAGGGACTCAAGGAATGCATGGACGGCTATGTCGCGCGTACCGACGGCGCTGCTGGACAGCGCGGCTGCTTAGTGGTGGCTACTGCTATGGAGCTCGCGGCTTGGGATCAGGAAATTTCGCAGCGGATTGCCCATTTTTTTAAAGCGATGGAGGCGCGTTTGATCAAGGCCTTGGCGCGTGCGAAAGAAGAGGGCAGTTTGGCCAAGAATGTCGACCCGACCGCGACAGCTCACATGCTGGTTTGCTTCCTCGAGGGCTTACGTGTTGTTCGCAAGATCAAGGCCGAGCCGCAAAGAGCCAGGGCGGCCGTACAAATGCTTATTAGCAGCCTCGTAGCCTGATCACCGAAGATTAAGGCGCGAGGCGTTTATTTTTGATTAATTTTAGACCGAATGGTTTATAAATGAATGCTATTCATATCGCGGCAGCTTTGCTTGTACCGCTGCTGTGGGGCCTCCAATATGTGGTCATCAAAGCCGGGCTCACGGTGCTGCCACCGCTGCTTTTCGCTGGCCTGCGATTCGCTGTAATCGCGGCGATTCTCATCCCTTTTATTGGGCGTATTCGAAGGCAGGATATTGGGGTCGTCTTCTTGATCTCTCTTTTCATGGGAGGCGTGAACTTCGCTGGTGCCTTCATCGGGTTGACCCAAGCACCGGCGGGCATCGCCGGAATTGCCAATCAGCTTTGGACCCCTTTCACACTGATGCTTGCTTGGCCCATGCTGGGCGAGAGACCTTCTGCTCGCGTGATGCTCGGCGTCGGTATTGCACTGTGTGGTGTCGCATTTGCCGTTGTCGATCCCGGCTTGAACGTTCCGGCTATTCCGATGTTCTTTATCGTTGTCTCCGCGATTGGATTGGCGATTGGAAATGTGCTTGCTAAGAAATTCGGCCCGTTCGATCCAGTGAGGCTTTTTGCCTGGATGTCATTTTTCACAGCGTTCCAGCTTCTGGGACTGTCGCTGATCGTGGAGAGCGGTCAGATGCAAGCTTTGCAAAGCGCATCTAGCTCAGAGTGGCTGGCTTTTGCCTTCACCGTCATGCTCGGCGGCATCGTGGCATTCATCACATGGTTTTGGTTGATTGCTCGGTTCTCAATGGCTCAAGTCGCGCCCTATGCCTTACTTCAATCTTTCTTCGCCATTGGCGCTGGTGTTGCTTTCAGGCATGAGCCAATCACCCCGATGCTGATCTTGGGCGCAGTTATTTGTGTTTCGGGTGTCGCACTCAGTCAGTGGCCAATATCCCTTCGAAAGCACATACGAGCTATGGGATAAGGCGCGGTGAACAAGGCTAGATGCCACCACCGCATGTTTAATGCCAATCAAAGGAATCAATGATGGCGAAATTCGTTCTAGTTCACGGCGCCTTTCAAGGCGGGTGGGTTTACGCAAGGGTCGCCCGAAAGCTTCGCGAAGCGGGACACGATGTCTACACGCCTACGCTGACGGGTCTGGGAGAGCGGGCTCACTTAGCCGATCGGGCGATCAATCTGGACACGCATATTCAGGACATTGTGAACGTATTCAAATACGAGGATCTTTCCGACGCCATATTATGTGGTCATTCGTACGGTGGACTGGTTATCACTGGCGTGGCGCATGAGATTGGAGAGCGCATCCGCACGCTCTTCTATCTAGATGCCTATGCGCCAGCAGATGGACAGTCCCTCGTCGATATCACAGGTGACCAAACAGCGCTGGCTTTCTTCGCGCAGGCAAATCGGAATGGCGGAATGATCCCCCCGATTCCCGCTGCGGTATTTAACGTGAATGAAGCAGACGCGGTCAGGGTCGACTCAATGTCGGTGTCGCAGCCGCTGGCTACCTTCGTGCAAGGGGTGAAAGCAGGGGTGGATTCAGCGCCGGTTGCCAATCGGACTTACGTGTTCGCAACAAAGAACGGTGGGGATTGGTTTGTGCAAACACATGCCCGCTTGAAATCCGATCCCCGGTGGATCGTCCATGAGATCCCATGTGGGCACTCCATCATGCTGGATCGGCCGGCAGATTTGGCGGCATTGCTATTGGCCGAAGCGCCAGAATGATGTTGCACTGGTTGTGAACCTTCGGTAGGTTGTGTCTGCGTTGAACATACCCGTCACTCGCTCTGGCAATAGGCTTCCAATCGGTGATCTGCTTCGGGTACACACCGTGCGGCTTGGTTAATTCATCCAATGTCGTCTCGTGGCGGATGGCTGGCCAGCAAGGCGGCGCAACGTTCTCGCACGAAACTATGCAATTGGTTGATTGCGGTCGTCAGCTGTGAACGGTGGGCGCAGATCAGGTGCAACGGCGCGGGCTCGCAATGCGCTGGGGGGAACAACTCCACCAGCCGCCCCGCCTTCAGATCGTCGATGAGGTCCAGTCGCGATTTGTAGACCAGGCCTTCCCCGGCAATGGCCCAGCGGCGCACCGCATCGGCATCGTCGCTGATGCGGTTGCCCGTGACCGCCACGGTGCGCTCGCCGCCGGGCAAGGTGAAGCGCCAGCGCTCGTGGACCTGTTCGCTCCATACGTACCGAAGGCAGTTGTGCCGCCGCAGGTCGTCGGGCTTGGCCGGTGCGCCGTGTCGCTCGATGTAGGCCGGTGAGGCGCACAACGCACGCCGGTTGTCGCCGGCCAGAGCCAGGGCCAGAAGCGATGAATCGGGCAACGTGCCGTAGCGTACGACGGCATCCAGCGGCTGGCGGATAAGGTCGGCGGCGCGGTCGCTTATTTTCAGGTGTAGCGACAGACCTGGGTGCTGGCGTTGGAAGTCGTCCAACCACGGCAGCAGTACGTTGCGTCCAAAGTCGGAGGGCATCGATAGCCTCAGCGGGCCGGTCAATGCCGATCGGCCGTCAGCCAAGGCCTGTTCGCCTTGCTCGCGCGCGCCCAACATGATCCGCGCGTGCGGCAGGTAGCGCTCGCCGGCCTCTGACAGTTGCATGCTGCGGGTCGAGCGCGTGAACAAACGGGTATCCAGGGCCTTCTCGAGCCGTTGCACAGAAGCGCTCGCCAGCCCTGGCGCGATGTTCAGCTGACGTGCTGCTTCCGAGAAACTGCCGGCGTCTGCCGTGCTCACAAAGATCTGAACGTCATCAAGTCGAATGATTTTCATCGAATCAAAGAAAGTGTTTTGGTTTTCATCCAGTTTATCCGCAAATTGAAGAAAGTTAGCATGAGGCTCTTTCATCCCCAACAGCCAATGGCCTTCCGGGATCTGGTCATCGTCCATTTTCAAAGGAGTTTTCTCATGAAGGCCATCGGCTTTTCTCAAAACCACCCCATCAGCAACCCGCAGGCCCTGCAAGACATCGAGGTGCCCACCCCCGAACTGCGTGACTACGACCTGCTGATCGAAGTCAAAGCGGTATCGGTCAACCCGGTTGATACCAAGGTCCGACTCGGTGGCGACATTCCTGCGAGTGGATCTCGCATCCTCGGCTGGGACGCCGCAGGCATCGTTCGTGCCACAGGAGCGCGGACGACGCGCTTCAAGCAAGGTGATCGCGTGTGGTACGCCGGTGACATCACGCGGCCGGGCAGCAATAGCGAACTACAGGCCGTGGACGAGCGCATCGTCGGACCAATGCCAACCTCGCTAGATTTCGCCGAAGCTGCATCGCTGCCGCTGACGGCCATCACCGCCTGGGAGTTGTTGTTCGACCGTCTGCGTGTCCAGGCGGCCGACCCGACCGACAACAATGTACTGCTGATCATCGGCGCGGCAGGCGGCGTCGGCTCCATCCTGACCCAATTGGCGCGCACGCTGACGGGCATGACCGTTATCGGCACCGCTTCGCGAGCAGAGACGCGTCAGTGGGTTGTAGAGCATGGCGCGCATCACGTGATTGATCACCGCCAGCCCTGGGCGCCGCAATTGGCCGAGCTCGGCATCCAGCACGTCACTCATGTCGTCGGTCTCAATCAAAGCGCCGCCTATGTTCCGCAGATCGCAGCCGTGCTGCGTCCCGAGGGCCAGTTCGCGCTCATCGACGACCCGGTGGATCTGGATATCGGACCATTCAAAGGCAAGTCTATTTCAATCCACTGGGAGCTGATGTTCACCCGAGCCATGTTCACCACCGCCACCATCAGTCGCCAACATGCCTTGTTGCGCCGCGTGGCCGAATTGGTTGATCGGGGAGACATCAAGCACACCCTGACTCAGCGTATCGACGGTATCAACGCGGCGAGCCTGATACAAGCGCATGCCCTGGTCGAGGCCGGAAACATGATCGGCAAAGTCGTGATTGCCAACTCCTGAAACTGACTGGAAAAGAAGCACGCATATGACTCAGAAAATTATCGATACGGCAACGATCCGCCTGGATGCCGCACAAGCATTGCTGGCAGAAGCGCGCCGCGCCTGTGCCGCACGGGGATTCGCTGCGACCATCGCCATCACCGATGCAGGGGGTCACCTGCGTGCTTTTGAGCGCGCAGATACGGCGCCTTTTCTCACCGTCGGTGTTGCCACTGACAAGGCCTGGACGGCTGCCTCGTTTGGCATGACTACGCATCAATGGAACCAGTACATGGCGGACCCCACCGTGGCGGGGCTGGCCCATCATCCGCGCATGACACCGGTGGGCGGTGGCGTGCCCATCATTCATGAAGGGCGCCTCGTGGGTGGCATCGGTATCTCTGGCGGAACCTCTGTCCAGGACCACGAGGCTGCCGAGGAGGCTTTGCGTAACGCCGGTTTTCTGTCAGGAGCCCACTCATGTCCATGAAGTCGTCTCGTTTTTTCGCATCTACACTCGTCATTTCGGTTGCAGCAGCAAGCCAGGCCAGCTTCGCCACCGAATTCACATCATTGCCTGCAAATGCTCCGGCAGATAAAACCATTGGGCAGCTCGACCAAGTGTTCGCCTTCCATGACGCGATGCCCACCGGTGTCACCGTTACCGATAACGGACGCATCTTTGTCAACTACCCGAAATGGGGAGACGATGTGGCGTTCACCGTCGGCGAAATCCGTGAGGGTCAGGTCTTTCCTTACCCCGATGCCGCGTTCAACCGCGAAGATACCAAAGATCCCGCCAAAGGCCTGATCAGCGTGCAGAGCGTGGTTGCCGATGGCAAGGGCCGCGTCTGGCTGCTAGATACCGCAGCCCCCGGTTTTGCGGCCCCGAAGGCAGGCGGCGCGAAACTGGTGGCGGTGGATCTGGCCAGCAATAAGGTCGTCAAAACCCTAGTATTCCCGGCTAGCATAATGCTGGCTAGCACCTATGTGAATGACATGCGCTTTGATTTCCGCATCGGCAAGGAAGGCGTGGTATATGTCACTGACTCATCCATCTCCGGCCCTGGCGCCATCATCGTGATGGACATCGCCAGCGGCAAAGCCGTACGGCGCCTGAATGGTGACAAATCGACCTCTCCGGATCCGAATTTCATCCCTGTGGTGGAGGGGCAGCAGGCACTCATCACCAAGGGCCCGGACGGCAAACCGAAGACACTGACCGTGGCATCCGATGGCATTGCGCTGTCTGCCGATGGTAAGACATTGTATTTCTGCCCTTTGTCCAGCCGCCATCTGTACGCCGTGCCTACCGCGCTGCTGCGGGATCCGAACGTCAGCGAGGCCCAACTGGCGGCCGCGGTGAAAGATCTGGGTGAAAAAGGTGCCTCCGATGGCCTTGAAGCTGACGCCAACGGTGCCGTATACGCTGGTGATTACGAACATAACAGCATCCGCAAGCGATTGGCTGATGGCAGCTGGCAGACCATCGTCCACGATCCCCGGATTTTGTGGCCAGACACACTGTCGATCGGGCCTGACGGTTACCTGTACTTCATCGCCAACCAACTCCAACGTCAGGCAGGATTCCATGATGGCAAGGATCTGCGCGACAAACCCTACAGCCTGCTGCGCGTGAAAATCGACGCCGCGCCAGCTCCAACCTGAGTTGGTGTGTGAGGGGGCTTTTCAGGCATTCGAGCAGGTTACGCAGGCAGCAGAAATTTACGGCGCGGTCCCGGTCGAAGGCGCGGCGCGCCACACGCTTGCCAGCCATGGTTGTTGGTCCCTGGGCAAACCGGCGGGGCGGTAGTAGTGCGTGATTTCAGTGAAGCCGGCGTGTTCCACATAGCGGCGCCACATGTCGATGTCGTGATATGCACCGTAGCGGCCGCGATTCCAGCCTTCCTCGTTGGCGCCGCGAGGGTTGGAAGTGAACAGGACGCCGCCCGTTCTCAGAGCGGCACGCAGATCGGCGAGCACGCGCGGCAGCTCCTGGCTAGGCACATGAAACAGCGATGCGTTGGCGTAGATGCCGTCGAAGGTGGCGGTCGGTAGATTCAGCGCCAGAAAGTCCTGATGCCATACCTCGCAGCCTGAAGCCTCTCTCGCCATCTCTGCGAACCGGCTTGCGCCCTCCAGTCCGATGGCATGATGGCCGCGCGCCGCGAAGGCGCGCAGGTCCCGTCCCGGGCCACAGCCGAAATCCAGGATGCGATACGGTGGCGGGCCCTGGATATTGTCCAGCAGTGCAGCGATGTTCTGGCTGACGTCATGATCGAGCGTGCCGGCGCGGAATTCCTCGGCGCGATCTTCGTAATGGCGCAGTGTCTGTTGTGAGATTCGGTTCAGCTCTTCGGCACTCAGGGGCATGCGGGGCCTCACGGTAGAAAGGGGACGTGAGGCAATTGTTGCACGACTGGCTAGGCGAGGTTGGTTGGATCACCGCGCAGCTCCACTATCCCGCCTTTTTCATAAACTGGCGAAGCGCGCCGAGCCAGATTGCGAAGCCTTTGTTTTCGAAATGGTTGATGAGCTTGTCGTAATCCTCGGTTGCGCAGTCGAATGTCGCCCACCATTCAACGAATGCCTTTTGACTATCGGTGACAGGAGTTACCCGGATCGTCGCCGAATAATTGCGGGCAGGCATCGGTGGCTGGCTGCAGAAGGCATAACTGTAGGAGCGCTCCGTATCGGAATGGGCGAGCAAGATTTGTCGGATGGTGCTGTCGTGGGTGACGACACGTCGAATGCTGCCTACTTGATCGCCTTTCCTTCCGTCTTCGATGGTCGTCTCGCTTGGTACGCCGGCCCAGCCGTAATGGTCGAACGGTCGAATGACAGACCAGACTTCGTCGGCAGAGTGATCGAGTACGGTACTGTAGTAAGCCTTTGCCATTGATGTTTCTCCGGATCGTTAGGAACACCTCGACGATGAGGCGTCCCGCGCCTTTCGAGAAATCCGTTTTTTGCTTTTCAATTTGCCTTGATTCGTATCGGGCCACTATTGCGCGATACTTTAGGCGAAAGAGTCCGGGTAGACGTGATCGAGTGCGCAGGGCACGCCCTTGTGCCAGAGCAGTCGGCTGCAGTCCGGGAGGCGTTACGACGTTGGGTCATCGCCTGGTCGGTGGCCATGGCTCGGGTATCATTGGCGGCGCGGGCAAGGCCGCGAGCCGGACACCGGCCCCGCGACTCAATACCAGGAGATTGCGATGTTCCCGATGGAAGTTCTCATTACTTACCTGTTTGCCTGTGGAATCATCGTGGTCTCGCCCGGTCCGGACAACATCTTGGCGTTGAGCCGCGGCCTGAGTCAGGGCAGTGCGGCCGCCGCCGTCTCGTCTTTCGGTGCGGCCGGGGGCATCATGGTGCACACGCTGGCAGCCACCTTCGGTCTGTCGCTGCTGATGCAGACCTCGGAAATGTTGTTCTGGACGATCAAGCTTGCCGGCGGCGCCTATCTGATCTATCTAGGCGTGAAGGCATTGCGCGCCAAAAATCTCATCACGATCCGCAAGGCCGATCACCTGCCTTTGCGTAAGGTCCTGGCGGTCGGATTCTTCTCCAACGTTCTCAACCCGAAGCCCGGACTGTTCGTTCTGGCCTTTCTGCCGCAGTTCGCTGACAGCGCCCGCGGGTCAGTCCAGATTCAGATGCTGGTCTATGGCGGTATCTTCGCCGCCTTGACCTTCGTCGTGTTCTCGTTGGTCGGGACATTCGCGGCCAAGCTCTCGGGCTGGCTGGTGTCCCGTCCCGCCGTCGCCGCCAGGCTCAATGCCGGCGCTGGGCTGACGCTGATCGGCGCCGGCGTGTTGGTGCTGACGCTGCGTTCCGGTACGAGTCGCTGATAGCGGCCGGACGGGGTTAAATTGTCTTCCCGTACATTCCTGGTGCTTGGATCTGTCGGCACTATCTATCGGCTCATCGTTCGCGATAATTCGTCAGAAACGCCCTCGAACTTGGACGCCAGAAAGTTCACCAGCGCACGCACGCGGACGGGCACGAAGCGTCCGCTGGGTAGTAGTGCGTGAAGCGGGTAGCTGTCGATTTGCCACTCAGTCAGCAAACGCACCAGTCGGCCGTCCGCCATTTCCTGCCGCTGCTCGATAGGCGATTTGAGCAGAATGCCGGCACCCGCAATGGCCCATTGCCGAGCGAGCGATGCGTCGTCCACACTGCGGTCGCCGTTCACGCGCACCTCCGTCCATTGGCCGTCGCGCGCAAAACGCCACGTGCGGTGCGGCTTACCGGCGCGGTCGTATGCCAGACAGTTGTGCTGGGTGAGTTCCATCGGAGTTCGTGGAATAGGATGCCGCGCCAAGTAGCTGGGCGCCGCTACAACCACTGGCACGGCGAGCACCAGGCGGCGTGCCACTAGCCGGGAATCAACGAGATTGCCATAGCGGATCGCTAGATCCACCTCATCGCGCACCACGTCCAGCGTACGGTCACCGACCGACAGTGCGAGTTGCACCCCCGGGTGCGCTTCCATGAACTCGTCGAACCAGGGCAACATGGTGGAGCGCGCTAGATCAGAGGGTGCCGCTACGCGAATCAGGCCAACCAAGCCAGCACGGTCTGCCGTCGCTTGCGCCTCGCCCTCTGCCACAAGATCGAGCGCTCGGCGAGCATAGTCCAGCAGTGTCTGGCCAGGGGCCGTCAGCCGCATTGCCCGTGTGGATCGCTCAAAGAGCCGCACCCCGAGTTGGGTTTCCAGTCGCTTCAGCGTAGCGCTGGCTGCCGCCGGCGTGATCCCCAGCACGCCGGCTGCGCCAGTGAGGCTACCGGTACGCGCGGTTTGTACCAAGACGCGTAAGTCGCCAATATTTTCAATAATCATTTGAAAATCATTCAATTTATTTGATCTTCTCAATTTTAAATTGAATTTGTACAGTGCTGCCTATTGACTCTCTTCATAACGGACCTGCCATGAAAGCCATCGGATACCGCCGTAATCTGCCTATCACCCATGCTGACGCGCTCGAAGACGTTGAATTGCCTATCCCCACGCCCAAACCGCGCGACTTACTGGTGCGAGTTGGCGCTGTTTCTGTCAACCCGGTCGATACCAAAATCCGCCGGGCCCGCAAACCGGCCGAAGGCGAGGTTGAGGTATTGGGGTGGGACGCTGTCGGTATTGTTGAAGCCGTGGGCGACAAGGTGTCACAGTTCAACGTCGGTGACCGCGTCTACTACGCCGGTGCCATCAACCGTCCAGGTGCGAACAGCGAACTGCATGTGGTGGACGAACGCATCGCCGCGCGTGCGCCTCAATCGCTGGACGATGCCGCGGCCGTCGCGTTGCCACTGACCGCCATCACCGCCTATGAACTGCTGTTTGACCGTTTGCGCATCGCCAAGGGTGGGGGGGCCGGGCAAGCGCTGCTGGTCGTGGGCGGTGCAGGCGGCGTGGGTTCGATCCTGATTCAACTTGCTCGCCAGCTCACGCAGCTCAGAATCATTGCAACCGCCTCGCGGCCTGAGACGCGCCAGTGGTGCCTGGATTTGGGCGCTCATGCTGTGATCGACCATCGTCAACCGTTGTTCTCCGGATTGAAGGCCGCAGGTGTCGAACAAGTCGACTTCGTGGCGGCGCTTACTCAGACCGCGCAGCACTACGAACAGATCATTGAAAGTCTTAAGCCCCAAGGTGCACTGGCGGTGATCGACGATATGGACAGCCTCGACGCCATGAAGCTCAAGAGCAAGTCCATCTCGCTGCATTGGGAGTTGATGTTTACTCGATCGATGTACGAGACGCCCGACATGGGCGAGCAAGGCCGGCTGCTAGGCGAAGTGGCTGAGTTGGTGGACGCCGGTCGTATCCGTAGCACCGCGAATAATCACCTTGGCGCTATCAACGCCGAGAATCTGCGCCGCGCCCACGCCCTCATCGAGAGCGGCAAGGCACAAGGGAAAGTGGTGTTGACGGGTTTTTGACCAAGGAAAAGCCCCGCTAACTCGCATCGCTATCCATCCACCCAAGCTTCAGACAAACTCAAAAGACACCCAATTACCGTGCGAGTGGGCTATGGCGAGTTCGAGGTGTTGCTAGCGTCCCATACGCTTCATTTGTCCTAGGCTATCCTTCAACCGTTCGATATCTTCGAACAAACGCAGACTCCCTGCCAGATCGCTTATGTATCTCTGCAGCATAACGACCTCTTTCTGCAGGCTGCGTAGAACTGTGTCGGGGGAAACGTCGGTGGAGGGGGGAATTCCATACGCCTGCCGAAAACCGCGTTCGACGTGCTGGATTTCCTCATCCAGTTCGCCGATCTGCTCTTGGAGAATCTTGTTGTAATGCTGCAATCGATCTTCGCTGATACCGCTCAGCGCCTGTTGGGTGATGTGCTCGAGCTCCAACTGCAACGCCAGTAGCGTCAGCAGGTCTTTCTTCTTATAGGCAAGATTGGCTCGCTGCATCAGGGCTGTCTTGCGCAGCCGCTCTTGTGTATCTAGTTCGCGATCGGGATGCAAGGCGCTGGCGAGCTTACGGTAGACCTGCCGGATGGATTTGCTCAACTCCGCCTGCGCGGAATCCTGCAACGTCTGGGCGGCACGTTTTTTGGGTGACGATTGCTTTCGAGCGGCTCGCCGCGCTTCCTTGGCTCGCTCTCTGGCGTCGTCTCGCGCTTGAATCTCGGCGTCCAATCGCCGTAGCAGTTCATCAGGTGAATCGAAATCGCCATCGTCACCCGCCTCAATGCCGAGGACCGCGTCTGGGGTGGGGCTTTCAACGTCCAGCTCGACCACCGTTTCACTGTCGTAGTCGGACCGGCTATGCATGTTGTAGATTGCCTTCACCGCCACGTCATCGCAGGCGTCGACCAAGCGGCCTGCCATCTCTGCAATCAGATCCGACAGCGCACGCCGCTCGCCTTTCGTCAGGCTTTTGTTATCGAACGCGTCATTGAGGAGATGGACCATCTTGACTTGCAGATCTGTCGACTCGCGCTGCAAGGGCAACAGGACATCAACATATTTTTTCTGAAACGTCGGCCGCATTTCTTCCCAGATGAGCAGACGGGCCCGCCGCTCTTCGATCTGTCCGGTCAGGGCATTGAATGTCTCCTGTCCCTTGGAGAGTTTCGCCTCGCCAAGTCCGGCCACGATATTGACTGCTTGTTCGCTCGCCTTATTCATAAAAAGATAGTCTTGCCCGCCTCAGATGGGAAACAGGCGACATTGTAGTAGGCGTCCTGCTGCGTGGTCTTCTGTGGCCGAATCGACATATTGCCCGCTGCTTGTATGGTCTGACGGTGCGCCAGAGTTTCGGACATTACGCTCACGACCTTCCACGATGCGTAACACCGACGGCCCGCGGCGATACACCGTAATGCCTGCGAAACGCGGTGGAGAAATTGCCGGCATGCTCATAGCCGACTTCAAAAGCCACCTGCGTCACCGGTAGTCGCGCGGCGCGTATCAGCGCCATGGCATGCCGCATTCTGACCGACAGCAAGTATTCCGATAGCGTGGCGCCATGTACGGCCTTGAACGTGCGCGACAGCTTCGAGACGCTGACGCCGGCCTGGTCGGCCAGTTCCCGTACGCTGGGCGGATCACGGAACGCATCGTCCAGGTGTGCGGCCACCCGGTCGGCCATCGCCCGATCGCGCGGCCGCACCTCGCCTGCTGTGTCGCCTGTGGGCATGCAGGCAAAGAAATGCCGCACGATGTCTTCGGCGCGTGCCTGCAACAGCAGGCGGCGCATGTGGCGGTCATCTGTCGGTTCGAAAAAACATTGCGCGGCTTGCTGCATGGCGGCCGTCATGCCGGCCCGGAACAGCGCGAACGCGACCGGATCGTCGTCCAGGTAGCGACCCAGCGCACCGCCATAGCGGCCGGCATCCAGCCCCAGTTCGTCTACCAGGTAAGCACGCGTGCACGAAATGGTGACCGACCGTTCGCGGTCGCCGGTGCCGAAAATTTCGATCTTGCGGGCGCCGCGCGGCTGCAGCAAGGCACTGCATGACAACGCCTCTACGCCATGCGGCACTTCGCCGCCGTCGGTCACCGACGAATAACCGGCCATGCGCAGGTGAATCTTCAGCGCACCGCTGCAGTCATAGTGTTCTTCCATGGCGCGTGGCCGGGTAACGTCGGCCCAGCTGGCCGACAGGCCGGCGCCCAGCACTAGCGTATCGCGGTAGCCCGACATACCGGCACCCACCGGCCGTGTCTTGATGAAGCAAGCCGAGCCGACGGGTTCCAGGCCGACCACCTCGTAGGTGTGCGGCACATAGGCATGCAAGCGATTGACGACTAGGTTATTCACGGCGAAGCAGTCCAGGCGGAGCCAGAGGGGGCGGCAGTAACGTTACCGGGGGGCTTTACGCATCGTCAAGCCAAGGTGTGATTCATGCCGAAAACCGCGGGAAAACCCGAATAAGAAGCGCGATTGTGGCGATTTCTACCATTCAGCAAACAAAGCATGCACGTGCGCATAAGCGTACCTATGCGTAGAGGGCTAAGCTGCCCCCACCGATCCGTCTGGAGTTTTCTGATGCAGCACGATGTCACGGCCACTTCCGCGCCCCGCCGCCAACCGAACTTTTCCATGACCCGGCGCGCTGGCGAACTGGTCTTCGTGTCGGGCCAGATGGCCTTTGACGAAGGATTCCGCATCGTAGGCGACGACGTGACCGCGCAAACCCGTACTTGCCTGGAAAACATCGTGCGCCAGCTCTCGGCCGCCAGCCTGGGCGCGAGCGACATCGTCAAGACCACCGTCTGGCTGACCCGCGTCGAAGACTTTGCCGCATTCGACGCGGCCTATGGCACGTTCTTTGGCAACGTCGTGCTGCCTGCCCGCTCGACCGTGCGCGCCGACCTGATGGTGCCGGGCGCGCTGGTCGAGATCGAAGCCACGGCGTGCCATGCCGGGGTGCGCACATGAGCACCGATCGCGTCGCGCCCCAGGCGGCAGTTGATTGGATCCAGCGTCTGGTCGGCATTGACACCACCAGCCGGCATTCTAATTTGGGCCTGATCGAGATGGTGCGCGACACGCTGCGTCAGGCCGGCATCGAATCGCACCTGAGCCACGATGCCAGCGGTGCCAAGGCCAACCTGTATGCCACCGTGCCGGCCGCCGACGGCAGCACGCAGGGCGGCATTGTGCTGTCGGGCCACACTGACGTCGTGCCGGTAGATGGCCGGGACTGGGACAGCGACCCGTTCCGACCCGAAGTGCGCGACGGCAGGCTGTACGGCCGCGGCACCTGCGACATGAAAGGCTATATCGGTACCGCGCTGTCGCTGTTGCCGCGCATGACCGGCATTGCCTTGAAAAAACCTATTCACTTCGCCCTGTCGTATGACGAAGAAGTGGGCTGCGTGGGCGCGCCACTGATGTTGGCTCAGCTGAAGGCGCGTGGTGTGCGGCCCGACGGCTGCATCGTCGGCGAACCGACCTCGATGCGGGTGATCGTGGCTCACAAGGGCATCAATGTCTGGCGCTGCTGCGTACGCGGGCATGCCGCCCATTCGTCATTGACCCCCAAGGGTCTGAACGCCATCGAGTACGCCGCGCAACTGATTTGCTTCATTCGCGAGCAGGCCGACCGCATGCGCGCCGCCGGACCGTTCGATGAGGCCTTCGATGTGCCCTTCAGCACGGCCCAGGTCGGCACCATCCAGGGCGGCATCGCCGTCAACACCATTCCCGGCCAATGCCAGTTCGAGTTCGAACACCGCAACTTGCCTGGGGCCGATCCCGAACAGTTCTACGCGCGCATCCAGTCTTATGCACAGGACACGTTGCTGCCGCGCATGCGACGCGAGCATCCGGATGCCGCTATCGAGCTGACCTCGTTGGCCAGCGCGCCGTCGCTGGACGCATCCGAACAGGCCGCCATCACGCAACTGGTGCGCGCCCTGACCGCCGATACCGCCCACCGCAAGGTCGCCTACGGTACCGAGGCCGGCCAGTTCCAGCAGGCCGGTATCCCTGCCGTGATCTGCGGGCCGGGCGATATCCAGCAGGCCCACCGGGCTAACGAATTCGTCGCACTGGAACAGGTCGCGCAATGCCATACGTTCCTGTCCAACGTCATCGACAGTCTTGCACAACCATAATCACAAGTCCCAGGGAGAGCCATTCATGAATACCGCAACGACGTTCCAACCGGTTGCCGGCAGGACGTCACCCCCCGCGTGGCGCATCATCGCCGCCGCCTCGATCGGTAATGCGTTGGAATGGTTCGACCTGGTGGTCTATGGTTTCTTCGCCGTCACCATCGCGCGACTGTTCTTCCCCAGTGATAACGAAAGCATGTCGCTGCTGCTGACACTGGGCACCTTCGGCGTGTCGTTCTTTATGCGTCCGCTGGGTGCGGTAGTACTGGGCGTCTACGCCGATCGCGTCGGCCGACGCGCCACGCTGACGTTGTCCATCATGCTGATGATGCTGGGCACACTGCTGATCGCCATCATGCCCACCTACGCCACTATCGGCATCTGGGCACCCATCGGCATCGTGGCCGCGCGCATGATCCAGGGTTTCTCGGCCGGCGGCGAATTCGGCAGCGCCACGGCTTTTCTGGCCGAGCACACGCCGAACCGGCGCGGCTTCTTCGCCAGTTGGCAAGTGGCCAGCCAGGGCCTGACGACACTGCTGGCCGCCGGCTTCGGCGCGGGCCTGAATGAATGGCTGACGCCCGACCAAATGGAATCGTGGGGCTGGCGCATTCCGTTTTTATTCGGACTGCTGATCGGCCCGGTGGCCTACTACATCCGTACCCGCATCAACGAAACGCCCGAGTTCCTGGCATCCGAGCGCACTGAAACGCCGCTGGCCGACACGTTCACCACCCATCGTCTGCGCCTGGTGTTGGCCATCGGCACCGTGGTGCTGGGCACCGTGTCCACGTATCTGGTGCTGTACATGCCCACCTTCGCGGTCAAGCAACTGGGCATCCCGCCCGCGGCGGCTTTTGCGGCCACGTTGGTCACCGGTGTGGTGCAGTTCATCTGCGCGCCCATGGTGGGTCACTGGTCCGACCGTCATGGCCGCACCGGCGTCATGGTCACGGCGGCCGTGCTGTTCCTGGTGCTGATCTACCCGCTCTTCGCACTGTTGGCGGCTTCGCCGACCTTCGGTACCATGATCGTGGTGCAGATCATCATCGGCATCCTGTTGTCGGGCTACTTCGGTGCGCTGCCTGCTCTCTTGACTGACCTGTTCCCCACCCAGTCGCGCACGACCGGGATGTCGTTGTCCTATAACATTGCAGTAACCATCTTCGGCGGCTTTGCGCCTTTCATCATCGTGTGGCTGATCGCCGTCAGCGGCAACAAACTGGCGCCCAGCTTCTACCTGATTTTCGCTGCCCTGATCAGCCTCGCCTCGCTGTTTGCCGTACGCAAACGGCTGGGACTACGCTAAAGGCAGGCCGCCCGCCCGTGGCAGGCGCCTGCCACCGTTTCGTATCAAGCAGGAACCCTCATGACACAGCAACTCGACACCACCACTCTTCCCGATCTATCCGCCATCGCCGATCTGCACGCCCAGTTGCAGCGCTGGGTGCGCACCACGCCCATCATGGAAAAGGCCGACTTCGAACCCGTGGCGGGTACGGCAGTGAACTTCAAGTTCGAGCTGTTGCAGGCCAGCGGCACGTTCAAGGCACGCGGTGCATTCTCGAACCTGTTGGCGCTGGATGACGCGCAACGTGCGGCCGGAGTCACCTGCGTGTCGGCGGGCAACCACGCTGTGGCGGTGGCTTACGCCGCTATGCGCCTGGGCATTCCGGCCAAGGTGGTCATGATCAAGACCGCCAGCCCCGCGCGCGTGGCGCTGTGCCGCCAGTACGGCGCGGAAGTGGTGCTGGCGGAGAACGGTCAGACTGCCTTCGATACCGTGCATCGCATCGAAAGCGAGGAAGGGCGCTTTTTCGTACACCCTTTCAACGGTTACCGTACGGTGCTGGGCACCGCCACGTTGGGCTACGAATGGCTGGAACAGGCGGGCGATCTTGATGCTGTGATCGTGCCCATCGGCGGCGGCGGCCTGATGGCCGGTATCAGCACCGCCGTGAAGCTGGCCGCCCCGCAATGCCAGGTCATCGGCGTGGAACCCGAGGGCGCCGACGCCATGCACCGCAGCTTCGAGACCGGCGGCCCCATCAAGATGGGTCCCATGCAAAGCATTGCTGACAGCCTGATGGCGCCACACACCGAGCAGTACAGCTACGACCTGTGCCGCCGCAACGTCGACCGGCTGGTCAAGGTGTCCGACGACGAACTGCGCAGTGCCATGCGCCTGCTGTTCGACCAGCTCAAGTTGGCCACCGAGCCGGCCTGCGCCACCGCCACTGCCGCGCTGGTGGGCCCACTGAAAACCGACCTGGCCGGCAAGCGCGTCGGTGTGCTGCTGTGCGGCACCAACACCGACCCGGCCACGTTCGCGCGGCACCTGGGCATAGGCTGAACACCCATACGGCCGGCCCTGCCGGCCAAGCGGTACGTGTCGCGAATGCGGAATTGGTACTTTGGCCCACGTCGATTCTGGTCCACAATGCCCTACACCCTTGTCGCGCCGGGCACCGCCCGGTAAACCCGCCAACCCACGGACCGCCATGAAAGCCTACTACCATCCCGACCAGGCCCTGCATCATCCGCAAACCTATTTCTCGCGCGGCAAAATGCGCACCCCGCAAGAAGTGCCAGACCGTGCCAGTGCATTGGTCAGCGCGGTCAAGCACATGGGGTTCGACGTGCGACAGCCGTCCGATGCGGGCATGGCGCCGCTGACCGCCGTGCATGCGCTCGACTACCTGCAGTTTCTGAAGACCGCCCATCAAGAATGGAAGCAACTGCCCGAAGACTGGGGCGACGAAGTCGTGTCCAACGTGTTTGTGCGCGAACCCAATGCCCTGCGCGGCGTGCTGGCCAAGGCAGCGCGCTACTTGGCCGATGGTAGCTGTCCGGTGGGGCCGTCCACCTGGCATTCGGCCTATTGGTCAGCACAGTCGGCCGTGGCCGGTGCCGATGCCCTGCTGGCAGGCGATCGTCACGCCTACGCGCTGTGCCGCCCGCCCGGCCACCACGCTCGCCGCGATGCGGCGGGCGGCTTCTGCTATCTGAACAACAGCGCCATCGCCGCGCAGCGCCTGCGCGGCAAGTACGGCCGCGTGGTCGTGTTGGATACCGACATGCATCATGGGCAGGGTATCCAGGAGATCTTCTACCAACGCGACGACGTCTATTACGTGTCGATCCACGGTGACCCCGAAAATTTCTACCCAGTGGTGGCCGGCTACGACAACGAAAAAGGCGCCGGGGAGGGCTTTGGCTACAACCTGAATCTACCCATGCCGCATGGATCGACCGAAGCGGTGTTCTTCGACAAGCTCGCCATTGCCGTGGAGGCCATCCAGGTGTTCCAGCCCGATGTGTTGGTGCTGGCGCTGGGCTTTGACATCTTCGAACGCGACCCGCAGGCCAAGGTCGCGGTCAGCAGCGCTGGCTTCGAGCGCATCGGCCGTGCGGTGGCTGGTTTTGGTGTGCCGGTGTTGGTGGTGCAGGAAGGCGGCTATTACATCGAAGGTCTGCAAGAAAACGCTGAGGCGTTCTTTGCGGGGCTGCGATGAACACAGCTCGAAGCGCTGCGCGTTTTTCAGCGCGCAGCCGGTAGGTCGCGATCGGCTTACACGTTGGTCGGCCGCGACCAATCCTCGACGTTTCGTTTGGTACGGAATGCCTGATCTCAGGTGGACAGAACGGGATACTGGTTAGCGATCGAGAACCAGTTTTGCACTGCGGGAGCGCGAACAGCAGATCATGATTCGATCACCTGCCGCCTGCTCGTCCAAGCTGAGAAAAGCATCTCGATGGTCGGGCTCGCCGTCCAGGACAGGGGTCACGCAGCTTCCGCAAATACCCTGCATGCACGAATACTCGACGTCGATGCCGGCATCCAGCAACGCGTCGAGTATCGTTTGGTCCGGCCCGACGTGCAGTGTCCTGCTGGAGCGGGTGAGTTCGATCTCGAAGCTACCACTGGCAGCCTGGATGGCTTGACCCCCAAAGCGTTCGCAGTGAACCCGTTCACGCTCCAGGGCGGAGCATGCCGCGTGATACCCGTCCAACATGGGGCCCGGACCGCAGCAATAGAAATGCGCATCGGCGGGCGCCTCTTTTATCAAGTTCTCTATATTCAATACATGGCCCGCCGCCTCATCATCGAAATGCAGGGTGAGCCCCGCAGACGCCTGGCTTGCCAGCGTCTGCAATGCATCGGCGAAGGCAGCGGCGCCGCGGCTGCGGGCGGCATAAGCCAGACGCCATGGCCGCCTCTGGGCGGTGAGGTGTTGCGCCATACAGTACAGTGGAGTGACTCCTATGCCACCAGCAATCAGCACACTGGTGTGCATGCCCGGCAAAAGGGGAAACAGGTTGCGTGGCACCGATACCTCGACCTCATCCCCCGGGCTCAGGTGCTCGTGAATGTACGACGATCCTCCTCCACTGGCCCGGCCACGATGCACCGCGATCGTGTAGGGGCGTGTGCGGTCGTAGGGTGCGGTTAGCGAATAGCTGCGTAGCAGACCGTTAGGCAACCGAATGTCTACGTGCGCGCCCGGTTCGTAAGAGGGCAGCGGGCTGCCCTGGACGCCTTCCAGCGTAATCGTGACCACGGTATCGGCGATACGCTGGATTTCGCCGATGCGCATCGGCAGGAAGCTCGCCATTGCCGAATCCACCCTTCAAAACTCGCCAAGAGCGTGCCCGAAACGCTCGCGCATGACATCGTCGAAGCCGAGCGATGCGTCGGCCACGATGCCACCGGCCCGGACCCGGTAGCTGTCGGCGGACTCCACGCCGGGAGGGGGCGTGCCTGCCGCCACGCCTTTGGCCGCCGCCAGCATTAGCCGGCGGAACTGCACCACGCCAATATCGGTGGGGCCGAGCAGTTCCCGTGTCCGGTCCGCAATGCGACCCTGGCTGTCCTGGATCGCGGCATCCTGTTCCGATACTCCGACGATGCCGGTGAAATTTTCCAATTTCTGTATTCTCCGGTCTATCAGATAGTCGTTGGATCTGTTGCGCAAAGGCATCCATTGATCGTCCATGGCAGGGTAGACGGCTCCGCCGCTGCGGTAGCCCTCGATTTCCTCGTCGGTCAGCGGTCGTAACGGATTCCACGAATACACATAGACCCAACATGATTCATCGTCGATGGGTATCCACGTTTGGCCATGATATGTCTGCCCCGGCGTGGCACTGGGCGTGTAACCGTGCGACGGCATCAGATACTGTGCAATGCGCCAGTATGCGTGCCCGGCCGATGCCCTGCGCGAGGCACCCAGTACAAGCCCACTGGCGTGTTTCCTGACTTCATAACGGGGCCGCGCGTCGTCGCGCATCCATTGAACATGGTCCGGACCCATGGTCTGTGTGGAGTACCCGCGCGTGGCGCGCGCAGCCCGCTCTGCCAACTGGTCGTCGGACTCGGCGAGCGGTTGATGCAGGAACGAGAAATGCGCCGTATCCACCCCGCCTTCCGCCGCTTGAGCCCAGTTGCATTCCTGGAACTTCTTGGAAACGTGCCGGTGGCTGGCGGGTACCAGGGCAAACTCCATGTGCGGCAGGGGAGGAGGGAAGTCCTCGCCGCCCATGTACGCCCAGATATAGCCGCCCCATTCCTGGGCGGGGTAGGCCTTGATGCGCGCTTTCTCGCACATTCTGGGCACTGACGCAGGCTCCAGGGTAGGCATGTCCAGGCACTCGCCCATGACGCTGAACTTCCAACCATGGAACGCACATCGTATGCCGCCTTCTTCGTTACGGCCGAAGAAGAGGTTCGCCCCACGGTGCGGACACCGGGGCTCGATGACACCGACCTTGCCCTCACTGTCCCGGAACACGAGTAGTTCTTCGCTCAGTACTTTGATGCGCACCGGCGGGCTGTCGGGGGATGCTACCTCTTCTGCCAGGGCAACCGGCAGCCAATAGCTGCGGAACAGCTTTCCCATGAGCGTATCCGGACCGGTGCGGGTCAATATCTCGTTGTCCGCTCTGCTTAGCATGCTTCCTCCGATGCGTTACTTTGAATCCAGTGCGCGGCAAGAGCGTCGGCCGCCTTGGTGAGAAGTCCCAAATCCGAACCAAGGCACACCATGGTGGCGCCGGCGTCCAGATACGCCTGCGCCTGGGATTCGCCCGCCAGGATGCCGGCCGCCTTGCCGGTTGCCCGGATGCGTCGCACGCCATCCAGGCACGCCTGTATGACGGCGGGATGAGTCGCCTGGGCTAGATGCCCGAGGTCAGTGGCAAGATCGACCGGCCCGATGAACAAGCCGTCGACGCCTTCGACGGCGGCGATCGCCTCGATGTTGGACAGACCCTCCGCGCTTTCTATCTGCAGCAGCAGACAGATCTGTTCGGCGCTTTGCGCGTAGTAGTCGGCATCGCGGCCGTAGCGCGTAGCGCGCACACTGCCGCCCACTCCACGGATGCCGCGAGGCGGATACTGCACGGCGCGCACCGCCTGGGCTGCTTCTTTGGCATTACGTATGTTCGGTACCATGACGGTGGCTATCCCCATGTCCAGCACCGGCTTGAACGCCACCGGGTCCGGTCCGGGCATGCGCACCAGGCATGCAGTGCGAGACGAGGCGAGCGCCAGCACTTGCGAATAAAGAATGGGCAGCGCCGTCGGTGTGTGTTCGGCATCGAACATCAGAAAATCGAAACCGCTGGGCACTAGGGCGTCCGCTGTCTGTGCCGTTAACGACATGGCGAATAGCCCGAACTGTGGCTGTCTGCGCAGCAGTTTTTCCTTGAATAGGTTCATTTGTAGGCTCTTTTCTCAGAAGGAGACCGCATCGCGGTCTTTTGGCGCCAGCATCTGCCGCACTTCATTGAGTAATGCGACATGCTCGGCGTATGGATAGCGCTTGTCACGGCACAAGTGATGATGGTCTTTCCCGCCGTCCTCATTTCGCTGATCCCTTCATGGAGGCCTGCAGCGCCGTGTCGTTGATCGACAGCTCGCGTCCCGCTATGTCGCTCGGCCGGGTGGCGCAAAGCCAGGCGATGCAGGCGGCGGGGTGTTCCGCCGGCGCCAGCGCACTGCGTGCCAGGCGGCTGATGTCGTTGATGCCCGATGCGCGAATGCTCGCCTGCATGGCAGTGTCGACGAATCCGGGCTGGAAGCCATAACAGGCGACCTGGGGATACTCGTGTGCCACGCAGCGGGTCAACATAGCCAGGCCTGCCTTGGCGCTGCAGTAGGCCGACCATCCCTCGCGCGTGGCATGCGCGGCGCCTGAAGACAGATTCACTATGGTAGGGGCTGGACTGCGAAGCAACGCGGGAAGCGCGTATCGTATGGCCCGATAAGGGCCGCCCAGGTTGACGTTGTGGCTTTCCACCCATGCTTGCACGTCAGTATCGGCAAGTAGGGAGATGGGATCGATGCGGCCGGCATTGTTAACGAGTGCATCCAGCTGCCCGGCTTGTTTCAGACAGAAGTCGACTGCAGCCTGCACCGAGTCTGAGTTGCTCACATCCATTTCCACCGCCCAAGCTGCAACGCCGACTGCTTCGATCTGCCCCAAGACCTCGAGGGCATGGCGTGTATCGCGCATGCCCAATACCATCTGGAAGCCTTGCCGGGCCAGCGCCACCGCCGTTGCTGCGCCTATTCCTCGTGAAGCGCCGGTTATCAGCGCCACGCGATGAGCTTTGAGGGAGTTCATTGCTTCGTCAATCCTGCATCTGCGGTCAGGGCTTTCCACAAATCAATCTGCGACGCTACATAATCGGCGAGCTCTTGTGGAGAGCTGCCGAAGATCTCGATACCCAACTCGGCGCCGCGTTGTCGTAGGGCAGGATCCTGCAGTACGGCAACCAGTTTGTTGTTGAGCGCGTCCACGACCGGGCCGGGGGTACCGGCCGGCGCGAACATGCCGAACCAGGCCACCACATCAAATTGCGGGTAACCGAGATCCTTCATCGTGGGCACTGAAGGTAGCGTGGGAAAGCGCTGGTCGGCCAGCACGGCGAGTGCACGCATCCGGCCGGACTTGAGCATGGGAGTGGCAGCCGCGACGTCGACAAAGGCGAATTGCACTTGGCCGCCCAGCAGGTCGGTGATGATCTGTGGCGAACTCTTATAGGGGATATACAAGAACTGCGAGTCGGTGATTTTGCCGAGCTTGTATCCCGATACGGTGCCGAAGCTGTTTGATGCGCCGAACGACACCCGTTCTGGCTTCGCGTGGGCGGCGGCAATCAGGTCGCCCAGGCGTTGGTAGGGTGAGTCGGCAGCGACGACCAGCAGGAAGGTCAGATTGCCGAGCTTACTGATGGGCGCGAAGTCTTTGACCGGATCGTATGACAACCGCTTGAACATATTGGGGTTGGCGGCATGCGTCGTGTTCGTTGTGAACAGCAACGTATTGCCGTCAGGGGTGGCACGGGCCACCGACTCGGCAGAGATGATGCCGTTGGCGCCCGGCTTGTTCTCCACGATGACGGTTGTGCCCAGCGCGGGCCCCAGCTTTTCTGCCACCAGCCGTGCATAGATGTCCGTGCCACTGCCAGGGCCGAATGGCAACACGATTCTCAAAGGACCTTCGATCTGGATGGGTTGGGCAGACCATGCTGTAGCGGCGAACAACGTGACTGCCATGCTCAGCATGGCGCGGCGCCATGGGACGCCTTTTCTACAGGTCTCTCGCATTGTTTGTCTCTCCGTGGATTATTGGTGTTTTCGTATAGCCATTGTGGGTGATGACACGAATCGGAAACAATCGACTTTTTCACCTACAATGTGAGAAAAACTCACAGGTCCAGAGACCGCTGCGGCGCGAGAGAGCGATGAGACAACTTCCTCCCCTAAATGCCCTGAAGGCGTTCGATGCAGCTGCCAGGCATCGAAGCTTCACCAAGGCGGCCGACGAGTTGCATGTCACACACGGCGCTGTCAGCCGGCAGGTTGCCACGCTCGAAAGCCATTTTCGGATAGCGCTTTTTATACGCGGCTCGAGAGCGTTGACGCTGACGCAAGAAGGTATCAAACTGGCCCACGCAGTGGAGCGCGCATTCGACAACTTGCTCGACGCGAGCGACGCGTTGCATCAACTCAACGAGTCCGGATCGACACTGCGCGTATCGGTCCCACCGTCGCTGGCGATGTGGTGGTTGATGCCGCGTTTGAGCGAACTCGACAATACCCAGCCCGGCTTCCAGATCGAGTTGTCGACGTCGATAGAGCCGGTCGATTTCGAGCAAGGTGGCTACGACGCGGCCATCCGGCGTATCGATGCCACGCCACGCGGCCTGCGCGCCGAGCGCTTCCTGGACGGCGGCTCCGTACCCGTATGTAGCCCCCAATACCAGCGCAACAATGAAGTATTTTCGCCTCAAGATCTGGTGCGAGCCACGCTGCTCGTGTCCCGTTCCGAGAACAACGCTTGGTCGGAATGGATGCGCGGTAACGGTATCCGGCGCGCACCGGACGCCGCGGCCAAGGTCTTTGACCAACTCTATTTCGCGCTGGTGGCGGCCATGGACTCGCTGGGCGTCGCGCTCGCCCCGATTGCCTTGGTGCAGGAAGAGGTGCGCAAAGGCAATCTATGCATCATCGCGGGCGAACTGGTGCCCGCTCGGCGAGCGTACGCGTTGCTTTGCCCCAGAACTTCGCCGAAACTGGATGCGGTTCTCGCATTCGGAAGATGGCTCAAGCACGCCGCGCCGGGCGCGAAGGGTTCGCGGCGTGGCGCGGTGGCATAGCGTGGACCGTAATCGATGTAGGGCGCAAGGCCCGCGAGGGCTTGTCAGTTCGAGTGGTGACGAACGCGCCCTCAATGCCCTTACATTTGCACCGCAATGCGTGTGAGCGGTACGTGCTGCTGGCAACCGTACACATCGCGGTCGTCCAGATCGCCCGAACTGACGCTGCGACGGATGGTGATCTTGATCGCCATCCCGGCATCGAACGGGGTGCACACCAGTACCTGCTCGCGCGGAATCCCAAAGGCCGCGGCAATCGTGTCAAACGTAATGGCGCCGCTGTTCTTGACGATCTCGTAGGGTACTCGGTCATCGAACATCACATCGAAGGTCACTTCGAACGGGCCTGAGTTTTTACTGCGAATGACTTTCGCGTAGTCGGTCAGCGGACGGGCTGTGGTGGACATAGTGATCTCGGGTGTTGAAGACAAAACGGTTGCTTGTTTGGCATGACGTGCCTAGTACTTGACGGCTTCGTAGTGAATCGGGAAGCACTCGAGGGGCGTGGCCACGGGCATCAGGTGGTAGACCGAAAATCGGTATGCCGGGCCCACGGGAATGCCGAACGGCGAGAAGGGGTAAGCCATATTGCCGGCTGTCGTCAGAATGCCGGGGTAATCGGCATGTTGCATCACACCACGCGAGAACATCACAATGGCCGTAGCCAGGTCTTGGGTGGCAGCCACAGCTTCGATCACCAGACCGATTTCTTTGGGAACGATGTGGCGATCAGGTTCCATGGCGCCCATCACGCCATCGCGACCATAGGCACGAAACATCAAATGAATGCCGTCGCGGCTGATGCCGAAGCGCTCTTCGGCACGTTCACGCACGTGTTCGATAACGTAATCCAATTGTTCGATCATGACCGAATCGCGAATGCCGACGATGACAATGCTGCGGTAACCGACATGCTCGGCGCCTTCGAGTTTGACTCGGTACTGATCGTCGGCAACGAAGGTGCTGCCGGTCACGCGCACGGTGCGTGGGTCGATCTGTTCGAACTGCGCGCCGGTGAGGTTGTTGATGCCGCCCGGACCTGCCTGCAGGAACGGATCCGAACGTTCGTAAAGTGAATGGCTGGCCACCGAAACCGTAGTGCATCGATAGTCGGCATTGCCGGGTTCGACTTCGAAATGGTCTTTGCGCACTCGGCCAACCATGGGCTCGCCGAGGTCGTAGGGAATGGCCGACAAGCCCGCGCACTCGAGAATCTTGCCGCAATGCAGCGACAAGCCGCGGTCAAAGCCGCGCAAGACGGGCATGGCGGCAAAGACCGCGTCATCGCAGGCCCGGCCGGCGATGATGACGTCGGCACCTGCGTCCAGGGCGGCCATGAATGGCTCCATGCCCATTTGCGCCACGACGGGGCCGGCCGCATCGACCGTGTCAGCCGTCAAGACCGCCTCCGGCCCAATGCTTTCGAGAGGTCCATTTTGCGCGATCTTCGTCTTTAGGTATGACTTATCGATCTCGGCATTGATCACAGCAAGTTTGAAGGATTGTTTCTGTGATTGTGCCGTTTCGTGCACCAGGCGGATCATCTGATCCAGCGTCTGGCGCGAGCCATTGGTGGTGGCTGAACCGATCAAAAGTGGGATCCGGGCGCTGCGCGCCGCGCTCAACATGATTTCTAGATCTCGGCGATAAGCCGACTCGGGTAGGAATGGCTTGTCAGCGCCGTAGTAGTACGGCCCCATGTCTGTTGAGCCTGCATCCTGGCCGATGAAGTCTGGCGACAGTGACATGGCCCGTTTAAAGGACGCAATGTTGTAGCCGCTACCCATCGAGCCTGACGGCGCGACACCCATGACTTGTTTCATGCTGATTTCCCTAGTGCGTGAGACGATCGGTGAAGGACGGCGATCAGTCGGCGATGATATTGACGGTGGTCGACAGTTTTTTCCACCGCTCGGTGTCGGCCGCGATCATGGCCTTGAACGCGGTAGGAGCGCCGCCGCGGATTTCGGTGCTCAAGGCGTCCATGCGGGCCTTGATCTCGGGTTGCGCGAGGATGTCCTGGATCTGCTTGTTGAAAGCCAGCACCGAAGATTCGGGCGTGCCTTTTGGGGCCATCAGACCCATCCAGGTAAATGCCTGCATGGCCGGATACCCGAGCTCGGCAAATGTGGGGACGTTGGGCAAGCCCGGTAGCCGCCGCTTGGATGCCACCGCCAGTGGCTGCACCATGCCTGAAGCCGTCAACGATTGAGCCGAACCCACGAACGTAAACAGCAACGACACCTGACCGCCTGCCAAGTCTTGCAACGCTGGTGCGGCGCCGCGGTAGGGGATATGGTTGAACTTGATCTTGGACTCGCGGCTGAGCAATTCAAGCGCCAGGTGCGTGACCGTCCCTTTGCCCGCAGAGGCAAAGGTGACCGTGCCGGCCTTGGCCTGGGGATCGGCCAGCACGTCGGCAAAGGTTTTGTATGGCGACTTGGCGCTGGCGTATAACACCGCCGTGCTGTCGATCAAATGGACGATCGGGACGAGATCCTGCACGGGGTCGTAGCGCAGATTGGTGTAGACAAAGGGCGCGATCGACACCTGGGCGTTGGTGGCCATGATTACGGTGTATCCGTCGGGCTTGGCTTGCAGGATTTGCGAAACCCCGATCTGGCCACCCGCACCGCCGACGTTTTCGATGATCATGGGCTGGCCGGTCATTTTCATATAGGCATCGGCAATGGGCCGAATCACCGCGTCGAGCGACGCGCCTGCCGGATAGGGGACGATGACCCGTACGGGTTTATCAGGGAAGGTTGCTTGGGCACTGACGCCCCCAGGTAAGGCGACTGAGCAGACAGCGAGAACGGCAATTACACGGCGAAGCAAGGCAGCGCATTTCATGGCTAATTTTCCCGGCCGAACAAACAGTTTTATGAGTCGGGCCGATCCATCGTGGGATGCATGTGCCGACTTCCCCTGAAACTGATCTTAGAAAGCGTGGCCGCGCGTGTCGTATTACTAAATGTCAAAATGCTATAACACGGCGTTATGTGCCGCGCTGTGCCGTTATCTGCGGGCTGCTTAGGGTTTTCCTGCAGGCCGTGCGACGACGCGATGTAGCGCCGGGTGTTCCAGGTTTTCCAACATGCCGCCAAATGTCTGCGCCAGGCCCGAGAGGGGTTCGGAACGTAGGTATCCCAAGCGAACTTGCAGATCGATGGGCGCGACGATGGGGCGAATTTCGAGGGTCGACCACGCACCGTTGAGTACGGCAAGCTCATCGATCAGCGCAATGCCAACGCCCAACTGCACCATGGCGCATGCCACATGAATCTGCTCGACTTCGGCCACCCGCGTGGGTAGGATTTTTTTGGCGTCGAACATCTGCTGAATCGCTTGCTGAAGCGGCGTATCCGGGTGATAGCCGATGAGGCGCTCGCCACGTAGGTCGCTCACCGCAATGCGCGCCTTGCGCAATAGCCGATGCCCGGGCGGCAATACTGCCACCACCCGGTTGCGAAAGACGTTGTGCACCTGAAGGTGCGGGTGCTGCAAGGGCACCATGGCAACGGCCAGATCGGCACGCTGAGTGGTTACCCGGTCGACGAGATCGCTGAGCTGCAGGCCGGCCAACGTAATACGGACGTCGGGGTAGACGCGAGCGAAAGCCGCGATGGCGAGCGGCAGCAGGCCGTGGGCCAGACTGGGGCTGCAGACGATTCGCAGCGCACCACCAGCCTGGCGCGACAGACCATGTGCCAGCTCGTTGAATCGCTGCAGATTTTGATAAATACTCTCGGATTCGCCAAAGAGCTGTCGCGCTTCTTTGGTGGCGTACAGCCTGCCCTTGATGCGTTCGAAGAGCACCAATTCGAGTCTCTGCTCGGTATATGCAATCAGGCGACTGACTGCGGGTTGCGAGACATGCAGTAATTGCGCCGCGCCACTGACCGACCCACTGATCATGATGGCTCGGAATACTTCGAGTTGGCGCAGGTTCATGTGCATCGCACGTTCGTCGTTTCAGATGGCTGACTCAATAGGGGACTTTCATGGTGGTCAAGCGCATGCGTAGTCCGCCCTCAACGCAATATAGAGGAAATCGGGGATGTGGGCGATTTATCGGCGCGTGGTCGGATCATCATCGGAAAGAAGCGCCAAAGACAGAGAACAAAAGCCAATATCCACGCTGTGGCCGCGGCGTGCAGTGCGGCAAGCGAGAGTGCCGTCGGCAGAAGCGCGATCAGACGCAGGGCGGCCGCCGCAATCACCAGCGCATAACTGGCTACCATCGCGTTGTCGGTCTGCAGGGGGCGCTCCAGGTGGCCAAGTGCGGTGCGCGTCACCATGCCGATGATGAGGACCGAAAACCCCGCGACGCCGATGACGTGCGCCGGCCAGGCCTCATGCCCGACCCAGTCTGCGGACCGTGCCGCCGCCACCAGTAATCCCGCGCCAAGCGCGCCGTAGCCCGTGTACAAAATCCAAAGCAGCGGCGCGCGCCGTACTGCCCAGGGCTTCCAGGCCCGCACCTGCACCAGGGCGAGCACTCCGGCCACGGCCAGCGCAATGGCTAATGCGACGTGAAACTGCAGCAGGCTGCAAATGACAGCGATGACACCCGCGCCAATCTGCCATTGGCCGCTGCGCGTATGCATGGGAATGGTCAGACCCGGAATCGCGCGCATGGCGAAAAACGGAATGACGCGCCGGGCGACCAGCAATGCAATCACCGCCATGCAGAGTAGCCCTGTGTTAAAGCGCTGTAGCAGCAGTAGGTAATCGCCGTCCAGCAGCGCGAAGAGATAGAGTGCGTCGGTCACGCCAAGCGCCAGCACGAGCAGTGGCACGCCGTAGTTGCGGCGGCTGCGCGTGCGGTAGATCGCGTTGCCCAACGCTGCCGCCGCCCAGACGAAGAGCGCTAGCTCACTGCAGGCTGCGATCGTGAATGCTGGCATGCCAGGTAGCAGATAGCCGACGCGCGCCACTATCCATAGACTGCCAAGCGCACCAAGGAGCGGTCCGCTAAGTGGATTGATGCCGGTCCAGGTGGCGGCAGCGGTCAGCAAAAAACCCACGGCGATAGTGGCAATGAACGCCCAGAGCATTTCGTGCGCGTGCCAAAGCACGCCGGGCATGATTCCCGTCAGCATGTTGGGGGCGTAGACCCACAGGGCGACCGAGAAGGCGGCCCAAAAGCAGCCGGCCAGATACAAAGGTCGAAAACCAAGTTCAAGGAAGGCCCGCCATTGGGGTGGCTGCCGGGGCCGCACTGGTTCAGAGACTTGCAGCATTTCAGCCATGGCCCAGTTCCCTAGGGGGCACGGCAGGGCAGCGGCTAAGCTGGTATCCGTACCACAGGCTTTGAGCGATGCGCTGCGCCATTTCGTAGGCTGTCTGTCCCATCGCCTCGTTGGGCTGCGCCGCCGTTGCTTCGCAAAACAGAGTTAGCCATCGTTTGAACAACTCGGCATTCAAATTGGGCAGCGCCACGTGCTTGGGCATAGGAGTACCCTTGAAGCGTTGCGTGCCGCGCAGGATCGAGGACCAAAAATCCACGAGCTTGGCAAGATGATGGTCCCAGTCCTGAACGTGGGCATTGAAGATCGGGCCCAGCATAGCGTCCCGGCGGACGGTGGTATAAAAATTGTGCACCAGGTCCGTGATTTCCTGCTCGGTGCATAAGTTAGGCGAGCGCAAGAATTGCTCCGATAATATAAGGTGTATTTATAATACATCTTATACTTGTGCAGGAATTTTGCAAGCATCACCGTGTGATCCTTTATCTAAACGGAGAAGTGTCGTGGCTCTGAAACATGCACAATTGCTCGATGTGATCGATCTTTACGCCACAGATGAAGATCAATGTGGGACGTTCAGTCGCAGTCTGCTCAAGACAAATCATTTGCAAGTCATGCAACTGGTGCTTGGGGCCGGGGAGCAACTGCCCGAACACCATGTCGCAGGCGAAATAACGATTCAATGCCTAACCGGGAAGGTTAGGGTGGTACTGCCGTCGCGAACATGTGAAATTACGACGGGTCAGTTGATCGCCCTACCAGCCGGAAAGCAGCATGCCGTCCATGCGCAGTCGAATGCGACGTTACTGGTAACCTTACTGCGGAACGCGTGATTGATACATCACGCTAAACACCGCGATGTGTCTCGTTAAAGGCGTATTCTTGGTTGATGTATCCCGGGCGAGGGCGATGAAAGGAATGAATGGAGGAGAGAATGGACTTGACGGAGAGTCAAGTGCTTGCCGTGTTGGAGCAAGTACGGTTGCGGCAAATTCCGTGGCACAAAAATCCAGTCGTATTTGGCGTGTTACGACGACTGGGATTGATCATGTCGGTGCGACAGGGGGTAACGAGCGACCCAGAGAAAATTGGTGTGGAAATCGCGGTGCTCACTGACAAGGGAAGAGAACGCTGCGAGCGTCGAAAATGATACAGGACCTTGAATATCATCGATAAGCGCTCACCGAGAACACATAGGCCATATCGCCCACCACACTTACCTAGCGCCGTGCGATACCTTGACATCACGGACGATGCCGCACTAGAAATGGCTTAGATCACGGATGAGGTAAACGAATGAAGGTTAAGCGTGTAGTCGCCAACTTCGCTACGAAAGACCCGGAGCGCGCCCGGGTTTTTTACCAAGACATCCTTGGCATGGACTTATTGATGGACCACGGATGGATTCGGACCTACGGGTCACAAAGCCAGATGACGGTTCAAATCAGTTTTGCCTCCGAAGGAGGCTCTGGTACGCCAGTGCCGGACTTGTCAATCGAGGTGGATGATCTTGACGGGGCATACCAACAGATGAAGGATGCCGGCTTTTCGATCGAGTACGGGCCGGCAAGCGAGCCCTGGGGAGTTAGGCGTTTTTACGTCCGCGATCCATTTGAAAGACTGATTAATATACTTGTTCACATTTAATCGAGGTGGCGATCGCTCAGGTCATGCAGGCTGCCGCAGAAGCGCAGTGGCAGCCTGCATGCCGCAGGCCTTCGGCCTGTTTATCCAGGCCGAGATGGACAAGTGGGGCAAGATCATCAAGGCCACGGGCCTGCGGCTGGGGTAGGGCGGACCACCTGCCGGTTTCCGACGCTACTGGGCCTGCAATCTATCCGACAACTTGTCCACGGTCTTTTGGTCCCGCGCCACGATGCTGGTGAACTCTTCTGGGGTATTGCCCACGGGCGTGATCAACAGCGGCTGCAGCACCTTCAGTACGCCAGGATCCTGGGCCGCAAGTTTCATCGCATCGGCAATGCGCTTGACCACCGCATCGGGCGTGTCGGCGGGTGCGAAGATCCCATACCAGTTGTTGGTGAATTCGACGTCGCCCAATCCTTCTTCGGCGTAGGTAGGCACATCGGGAATTTGCGGCAGGCGCTGGGCGCTGCTGACCGCCAGGATCTTCATGGTGCCGGCCTTGTGGTGAGGCAATACCGAAGAGGTGCCCGTCACCACCATGGTGACGCGCCCGCCGATGATGTCATTGATGGCCGCTGACGTGCCGGCGTAGCGGATGTTGGTCATCTTGCCATTGAGCCCCATCTTATCCACCAGCCCCGAGCCCGCCAGCAACGTGAAGGGTTCGCCGCTGGCCCAGCTGCATTGGGCGTTCGGTTGGCTGCATGTTTTCTTCAGGTCCGTGATGGTCTTGATGTCGGTGTCGCCCTTGGCCACGATGCCGGTGGGGCCGGTTGCCAGCATGCTGACCGGGCGCAGCTTGACCAGTGGATCGTCTTTTAGTTCTTTGTTGATGTACTTCAACGCTGCGATCGCCGGGATCGATATCAGCAGCGTATAGCCATCGGGTTTTTCCCGCATGACCATGCGCGTGGCGATTAGCCCGTCGGCGCCGGGCTTGTTTTCCACGACCACGGATTGTTTCCAGTGGTTCGATAGGAACTGCGCCGTGGCGCGGGCGATGTTGTCGCTGCCGCCGCCGGGGGAATAGGGCACGATCAGGGTCACGGGCCTGTTGGGGAAATCGCTGTCCTGCGCATAGGCGACGACGGGACCCAGCGCTAGGGCAGGGGCGAGAATTGCAATGGGCAACCACTGTTTCATGATTTTGTCTCCTGATGGGCGCGCTGCACCGGCGTATCGATGTTCGCCGGGTCGCGCGCCGCGTGTGGTACTGCGGTTGGAAGAAAGTGCTGCTTACTTTGCTGCGTACTTCGATTCGCGGGCGATGGCCCGGTCCAGCCCGACGAAACTGTTGAAATCGTCGAAGCTCGTCAAGCGGTCGGCGACGGCATTGGTTGCGCAGCCTTCGCGCATGAACGTCTCCATCATTTCCTTTACTGCCTTGTGCATGGCAAACATCGGCTCGATGGGGCAAAGCGCGTAGTCAAAGCCGATGTCGTGGACTTGCGCAAGCGACAGGTAGGGGCTCTTGCCCGAACGGGCCATGTTGAAGAGAATCGGCTTGCCCAACGGTTTGAGGCGGCGCACGATCTCGTGCATCTGGTCGACGCTTTCCGGCGCATCGGCGTACAACCCGTCGGCGCCAGCGGCGGCATAGGCTTCCAGGCGGTCCAGCGCGTCGGCCAATCCGGTCACGGCAATGGCATCGGTGCGGGCCACCACGAAGAAATCCGGATCGGTGCGCGCATCCAGCATGGCGCGCAGTTTCTGCTGCATTTCTTCCTTGGATACCAGTTGTTTGCCGGCGAAGTGGCCGCATTTCTTGGGCACGGCCTGATCTTCCAGGTGCAGCACCGAAGCGCCGGCTTCTTCCCACAGCCGGATCGTGCGTTGCACGTCCAGCAGGCCGCCGTAGCCGGTATCGGCGTCGGCGAATACGGGCACCGTGGTTACGCGGCAGATGCGTCGGATGTGCTCGAACATCTCGGTCTGTGTCAGCACGCCCA
Source organism: Bordetella tumulicola (assembly GCF_054779135.1). Lineage (NCBI taxonomy): Bacteria > Pseudomonadati > Pseudomonadota > Betaproteobacteria > Burkholderiales > Alcaligenaceae > Bordetella > Bordetella tumulicola. The sequence goes on from NZ_BAAGYU010000010.1 coordinate 777,566, forward strand.
CGTCGGGCTGGCCGGCCAGGATGGCCGAGGCGGCAAATCCGCTGATATAAATGGCCGGTGCGCCCGCCTGTTCGGCAAGCATGGCCGTGACGGCGTCATGTGCGCCCATGCAGACAAAGGGCGGCTTCTTTAGCAGGGCGCGGAATCTGGCGGAACGGTTCAATGCATTCTCCTATGTGGATAAAGGGCGAGCGCGAATGGTATCGATATCATTTCGCGCGGAAAAATCGGGCTGCAAGTCGGACGCGGCGGCGGGAAGTGTCGTAGTTTGTCGTAGAATCGGCGGCTGGGCCTTTCGCCGCGCAATTCGCACTGGGATACGAAGTGGGCAGGAAAGCAATCAATCCGGATGTGTCGATGAAAGACGTGGCGCGTCTCGCGGGCGTGTCGCCAATGACGGTGTCTCGGGCGATGCGCGCTCCCGGCATGGTGTCGCCCGAAACACAAGAGCGGGTCCGCCTCGCCATCGAGCAAAGTGGATATGTGCCCAACCGGGTGGCGGGCAGTTTGTCCTCGAACCGCACCACGCTGGTTGCGCTGATTGTTCCCAGCCTGCGCAACGCCTTGTATGCCGAGATGATCCAGGGGATCTCCGACGTGCTCGGACGTCACGATTTCCAGTTGATGATTTCCGATTGCGGCTATTCGCTCGAGCAAGAAGAAAAACTGATCGCCGCCTACGTGGCGCAGCGCGTCTGCGGCCTCATCTTGCACAATACGCGGCACACCCCCCGTGCCGTGCAGATCTTGAAGAACAACCATTCCATCACGTGCGTCGAGACCGGCAACCTGGTGTCCAACCCCATCGACATCGCGGTCAGTTATTCCAACTATGCAGCGGGCGCCGCGATGGCCGGACATCTGGCCGGGCGGGGTTATCGCAACATGGGTTTTGCCAGCCTGCCGGTGCGCAATAACGACCGGCTGCGTGAAAGGCGGCGGGGCTTCATCACGCGCTTGCGCAAACTGGGCTTGTCGGTGGCGCCGTCGCTCATCCTCGAGGTCGAGCCTGGCCTGAAAAGCGGCGCGCAGGCCCTGGGACAAATCGTCGATACGGATCCATCCGTGGACGCTGTGTTCTTCGCTGGCGACGTGCTTGCCGCGGGTGCGGTCTTCGAATGCCAGCGCCGCGGCCTGGCTGTGCCTGATCGCATCGCGGTGGCAGCTTCCGATGACAACGACCTGATGCAGCATACGATTCCTCCACTGACGACGGTGCGTTTTCCGCGCTACGAGATCGGCGTGCGCAGCGCCGAGGCAATCATCGCTCGCAGCATGGATAGGTACGCCGGATCGCGCGCAGTTGACCTGGGCTTCGACGTCATCCAGCGCGGCAGTACCTGATCTCTTGGCGGCGTAACGCTGCATTCCTTGTTTTCCGATTGCCTTTACCTGGAGCGCGGCTGCCTGCTCGGGCAGGGTGCTGCCGCCTCTGCAAGCTCAGATGATATCGATATGATTGTATGACGACAAGGAAAACTTTTTTGGGGACATGCCGGTCGGCCGTGCGCCCCGGCATCGGCCATGCCTGGACTCCCTTGGCCCGCATGCGCTGCGCTCATATCCGCCACAGCATTTGAATTGACAAAATAATATGTTCATACTTATTATTAGGTCCATACAAATAAAATGAATGCATTGGACATGGGAACAGGGGCATCCGCATAGAGGTGGATCGTTCTTGGCCTTTCTATCGGATAGGTGGCATGGAAGACAAAGTAGTGGTTCTTACCGGAGCGGCCGGCGGCATCGGCCGGGGCATTGCGCAAGCATTGGCCCGTGCCGGTGCCCGCATCGTGGTCAACGATGTGGGGGTTTCGTTGTCGGGACAAGGCGGCGACAGCGGCGTCGCGCAAAGCCTGGCGGCCGAGTTGCGTGCGGCGGGCGGTACGGCGGTGGCATGCGCCGACAGCGTGTCGGACTGGAGCAGCGCCCAACGCATCGTGGCCTGCGCGCTCGATCATTATGGCCGCATCGATGCGGTCATCAACAACGCCGGCAATCTGCGTGACCGTTACTTTCACAACATGGTTGAGGAAGAATGGCGCTCGGTGATCGACGTGCACCTGAACGGCACATTTTTCGTCAGTCGCGCGGCAGCACCACATTTTCGGCGTCAAAACGGTGGTGCCTACGTGCACATGACGTCCACGTCGGGCCTGGTCGGTAACTTTGGCCAGGCGAACTATTCGGCGGCCAAGCTTGGCATCGTGGCGCTCTCGAAGTCCATCGCGCTGGACATGCAGAAGTACAACGTGCGCTCGAACTGCATTGCTCCGTTTGCTTGGAGCCGCATGACCGACTCTATTCCGGGCGATACGCCCGAGGCCGAGGCGCGTATCGAGAAGCTGAAGAAGCTGGACGCCGGCAAGATTGCACCCATGGCCGTGTACCTGGCCAGCGATGCGGCTGCCGCAGTCACGGGCCAGATCTTCGGTGTGCGCGCCAACGAGATATTCCTGTTCAGCCAGCCTCGTCCGGTGCGCTCGGTGCACATGAGTGATGGCTGGACGCCATGCAGCATTGCCCAGGTGGCCATGCCGGCCTTGCAGGCCAGCTTTCATGCCCTGGAGCGCTCGCCCGACGTGGTGAGCTGGGATCCCATCTGAAATCTATTCGCGAGACAACGCCTATGTCAGTGCAAGCAAAAATGGCCGGCACCGCCGGGGAGCCGGGCCCGATCGGCCCGCAACAGACGTACTTCCGCTATTTGCAGGAAGGCCAGTGGCGTATTCCGCGCTGCTGCGGCTGCGGCCAGGCCGTGTTTTATCCGCGCATCGCTTGCCCGACCTGCGCCGGACAAGAGTTCGAATGGGTCGCGCCGTGCGGTCTGGGCACGATCTATGCCACGACGGTGATGCGTCGCCCGGCGCAGGCCGGCGGGGACCTTAATCTTTGCCTGGTCGATCTGGACGAGGGCGTACGCATGATGAGCCGGATCGAAGGCGTCGATCCGGCCGTGCCTCGCATAGGCCACCGCGTGCACGGGGAAGTGCGTCGCGCGGGCGAACAGAGTCTGGTGGTGTTCGAGTTGCTGGAGGGCGCCCAATGAGCGGGAACGCATTGCGCGGCGCCGCCGCCGTAGTCGGTGTCGGCCAGGCCGGACTGGGCTCGGCGCACGGCTATACGGAAATGGAGATCTTGGCCCAGGCCGCGGCGCGTGCCGTGGCCGATGCCGGTTTGCGCATGTCCGACATAGACGGACTGTGCACGTGCAGCGCGTCGGCGACGATGTGGGCCATGCCTGTGGCCGAATACCTGGGCATCAGGCCCAGCTTCATCGACAGCACCATGCTGGGCGGCTCGAGCTTCGTGGCCCATCTTCTGCCTGCTGTCCAGGCGTTGATGGCGGGCGAGTGCAACGCCGTATTGGTCTGCTATGGCAGCACTCAGCGCACCGGTGCAGTCAATCGTGCGGAGGTAGGGAAAATGCGCCAGGTATTGGATCCGCAGCCTTACGAGACGCCCTATGAGCCGCTGCAGCCGATCAGCGCGTATGCGCTGGCGGCCGGACGCCATATGGCGCAGTACGGCACCACGCGCGAGCAACTGGCCGAGGTGGCGGTGGCGGCGCGTGCATGGGCTCGGCTCAATCCCGAAGCGTACTCACGCGATCCCTTGTCCATCCAGGACGTGCTGGATGCGCGCATGGTATGTGATCCCCTGACCGTGCGCGATTGTTGCCTGCTTACCGACGGCGCGGGCGCCTTTGTGCTGGTCCGTAGCGATCGCGCCCGGGATCTGCCGCATCCGCCCGCCTATGTGCTGGGCAATGCGACCGCAGTCTGGCATCGGCAGATCTCCAGCATGGAAGATCTCACCGTCACCGCGGCCACCGAGTCGGGGCCGCGTGCACTGCGCATGGCGGGCTTGTCGCCGCAGGACGTGAATCTGCTTTGCCTATACGACGCCTTCACGATCAACACCATCCTGTTCCTGGAGGACCTTGGGTTTTGCCCCAAGGGCGAGGGCGGCCGCTTTGTCAGCGGTGGCGCGATTGCGCCCGGCGGCACGCTGCCGGTCAACACCAATGGGGGCGGATTGTCGTTCGGCCATCCGGGCATGTATGGGGTATTCCTGGTGATCGAGGCTGTGCGCCAACTGCGCGGCGAAGCCGGCGAGCGCCAGCAATCGGTCGACGTGGCCCTGGTGCACGGCAATGGCGCCACGCTGTCCAGCCAGTCCACGGCCATCCTGGGTAGTGCGGCGACGTTATGAAAACTCATCCGCGGCTCATCATAGGTAAACGATAGACATGATCAACAAGATTTCTCCTTCCCTGCTCGATGCCGTATCAGGCATCGGCGATGGCGCTTCGGTGATGGTAACGGGCTTCGGCGATTCGGGTCTGCCGCGCGAGTTGCTGCACGCATTGATCGAGCACGGCGCCACCGACCTGACCGTGATCAGCAATAACGCGGGCACCGGCACGACCGGCCTGGCCGCCTTGCTGGCCGCGGGACGCGTGCGCAAAATGATCTGCACTTATCCGAAATCGTCGGGCGCCGACGTGTTCACGGCACTGTACCGGCAGAAAAAAATCGAACTGGAACTGGTGCCTCAGGGCACGCTGCTCGAGCGCATGCGTGCCGGCGGCGCCGGGCTTGGGCCGTTCTACACCCCCACCGGCTATGGCACGCCCATCGCCGAGGGCAAGCCGCAGTGCATCTACCAAGGCAAGGGCTATGTACAGGAAGAGCCGCTGCGTGCGGACTTTGCGCTCGTCAAGGCCTATCACGCCGACCGTTGGGGGAACCTTACCTATCGCCTGGCCGGGCGCGGTTTCGGGCCGGTGATGTGCATGGCGGCGACCACCGCGATAGTCCAGGTCGACGACATCCTGCCCCTGGGCCTCATTGCCCCCGATACCATCGTGACTCCCGGCATTTTCGTCGGCCGAGTCGTGCGCAAGGACAGCGGACTATGAACAACACAAAGAAACTGAGCCGCGACCGTGTCGCGCAACTGGTGGCCGCGGACATCGCTGCGGGCAGCTACGTGAACATCGGATTGGGCATGCCCACGCTGGTGGCCAAGTATCTCGATCCCGCCAAAGAGATCATCCTGCATAGCGAGAACGGCATCTTGGGTATTGAGGATGTCACGCCAGGCGACGCGGGCGACGAGGATCTCATCAACGCCAGTAAGGGGCGCCTGCAATTGATTCCGGGCGCTTCGATCAGCGATCAGTCCTTGTCGTTTGCCATGATGCGCGGCGGCCACTTGGATGCCACCATCCTCGGCGCATTCCAGGTGTCGTGCGAAGGTGACATCGCCAGTTGGGCTACCGATGATACCGAGGCCGTGCCTGGCATCGGCGGTGCCATGGATTTGGTGGCCGGCGCGCGCAAGGTCATCGTCGTGATGGAGCACACCACCCGCGACGGCCGGCCCAAGTTGCTGCGTGCCTGCACGTTCCCCCTGACAGGAAAGGGCTCGGTCGACGTGGTCTACACAGACATGGCCGTTATCGACGTCGATCATGAACGGGGTTTCGTGGTGCGAGCTATGGCCGAGGGCCTGACGCGCGAAATGCTACGGGCCGCCACCGACGCGCCGCTGAGTTTTTCCGATCAACTGTTCTTTATTTGAAAAAAACCTCGCACAAGGGAGACAACAACCATGAAGCAGCCATTCAAGTACCTGCTCGGCGCCGTCGCGCTGGCATTTTCCGCAGCGTCCTGCGCCGCGGCATTTCCCGAGCACGCCGTGGAGATGATCATTCCGTATCCGCCCGGCGGTACCGCCGACGCCGTGGCTCGGCCGCTGGCTGCCGTCATGCAGGAGCGGCTGGGCGTACCGGTGGTGGTGTCGTACAAACCAGGAGCCGGTGGAGCCATTGCCACGCAGTACGTGGCGCGCGCCAAGCCCGATGGCTACACCATGGTGATGGTGCTGGCCGCCCACGCGATCAACCCGAGCCTGTACGCCAACCTGCCATACGACTCGGTGAAGGACTTCACCCCCATATCGATGGTGGCCAAGCTGCCGCTGGCGCTTTACACCAATCCCAAGTTCGCGCCCAAGACCGTGCTCGAATTCATCCAATATGCCAAAGAGCACCCGGGAAGTCTATCGGTGGCCTCGGCGGGCAATGGCAATACCAGTCATCTGGCGACCGAGCTGTTCGCCACGACGGCCGGCGTGAAGTTGTTGCACGTGCCGTACAAGGGGGGCGGCCCCTCGGTAACGGCGGCAATGGGCGGCGAGGTCGATGCGGTGTTTGCCGGCCCGGATTCGCTGCACTTGGCAAAGGCGGGCAGGTTGCACCTGGTGGCCGTCACCAGCCCGCAGCGCTTGGCGCTGACGCCCGATACGCCCACCGTGCAAGAAGCCGGCCTGGACGGCTACGAGGTACAGGGCTGGTATGGCCTGCTGGCTCCGGCCGGTACGCCCGACGACATCATCGCCGTGCTGAACAAGGCCGTATCCGAGTCGCTGGCGGATCCCAAGTTCGTCAAGACCGTGGAGGATCTCGGCTATATCCCTACGGCGTCCACACCCTCGGGTTTCATGGACTACATCAAGCAGCAAACGACGTTCTGGGCCAAAGTCATCACGGACGCCGGCATCAAGCTTCAGTAACCCTCGAGCCGGCGCAGTCCGCGGGACAGCGCCGGCCTTTTTCCGCATCTGGACCGCACGCATACCATGCCTATTTCTGTGATTGAATCCTCCATTTTCAAAGACATGTTCGGCACTGCCGCCATGCGCGCCGTGTTCGACGACGCGGCCACCTTGCGCCGCTATGTCGAGACCGAGGTGGCGTTGGCGCGCGTGCAGGGCGGCCTTGGCATCATTCCGCAGTCTGCGGCAGACGCCATCGCCGCTCGCGCCGACGCTGCACGCCTGGACCTGGACGTACTCAAGGCCGAGACCGAGATCGTGGGTTATCCCATCCTGCCGCTGGTGCGTCAGCTCGCGCGGATGTGTGGGCCCGAAGGCGAATATCTGCACTGGGGAGCCACCACGCAAGACATCATGGACACCGCAACGGTGTTGCAGGTGCGCGATGCGCTGGCTCTGGTCGAGGCCGACCTGGCCGAGCTGGATGACATTCTCGATGCGCTGGCACTGCGCTATCGCGACACGCCGATGGCCGGCCGCACCCATTTGCAGCACGCGTTGCCCGTCACCTTCGGGTACAAGGTTGCGGTGTGGTTGCTGATGGTGCGCCGCCATCGCGAGCGGCTGACCCAGTTGCGCCCGCGCGCGCTGATTGGCCAGTTTGGCGGCGCGGCCGGCACGCTGGCTTCGCTTGGCGATCAGGGTCTTGCGGTGCACGAGGCACTGATGCGCGATCTGGGCTTGCACTCATCGCCCGTCACCTGGCACGTCGCGCGCGACGGCCTGGTCGAGACCGTGCAGTTCCTGGGCCTGGTCACCGGCGCGCTGGGCAAGATCGCGCTGGACATCATGCTGATGATGACCAACGAGATCGCCGAGGCCTTTGAGCCTTTCGTCAAGAGCCGCGGCGCATCCAGCACCATGCCGCAAAAGCGCAATCCCATTTCCTGCGAGCTCATGCTCAGTGCTTCGAAGACCGTGCGACAGCACGCCGGCCTGGCGCTGGACGCCATGGTGCAGGATTTCGAGCGTGCAACCGGCCCCTGGCATATCGAGTGGTCGGCGATCCCCGAATCATTCGTGCTGACCGCGGGTGCGCTGCGCCAGGCGAAATTCATGCTTGGCGGCCTGGAGGTCGACACGCAGCGTATGCGCAGCAATCTGGATCTGACTGGCGGCCTGATTGTGTCCGAGGCGGTGATGATGGGCCTGGCGCCGCACCTGGGACGCCAGGTTTCCCACGACGTGGTCTACGATGCCTGCCGTTTGGCCATGGCCGAACGGCGACCCCTGGCCGACGTGCTGGCTCGCGAGCCGCGCATCACAGAGCATCTCGATCGTGCCGCTATCGACCGCCTATGCGATCCTGCCAACTACTTGGGTGCGGCTCCGCAGATGGTCGACCGCATGCGCAGCTTTGGCTTGCCCACGGTATGACGATAAAATCGCGGCTTGCCAATGAACTGGTCCGAGAAGGATGGCCCGATGGAACCGCGCTACGTTGCGTTGACGAAACTGTTGCTCAATGACATTTCGTCTGGAGTCTACCCCGTCGGCACCAGTCTGCCCGGCGAGCTTGAGCTCGCCGAAAAGTACGGTGTCAGCCGGGGTACGGTGCGTGCGGCGCTCGACCAGATACAGACGCTGGGCCTGATTTCACGCCGCAAGCGAGCCGGCACCCGCGTCGAGGCCGCCGTGCCACGTAGCCCCGAGTACGGCCCCACCATTTCCACGCTCGAAGAGCTGGTGCAGTACGGCGCCGACGCGCAGCGCGTGATCCACAGCGTGCGCAATCTGGTCATCGACCTGGACATGAGTGCCCGCCTGGGATGTCCGCCCGGCACCCGCTGGACCGAAATCCAGACGTCGCGCATGAGTCCCGTTGCGCCGGCCTATCCGCTGGCCTGGTCGCATGTGTATGTCCGGGCCGCCGACGGTGCCCGTATCCGGAACCTGTTGCGCCGCAGCCAGAGCCTGATATGTGATCTGATCTGCGAGACGACGGGCACCGTGGTCAAGGAGGTCCGGCAGACGGTACGGGCGGTCGGCGTGCCGGCAGAGCTGGCCGACAAGCTCGGTGCCCAGACCGGAGCCCATGCCCTGGAGTTCGTGCGCGAATACTACGACCAGTCCGGGGCCTTGTTCGAGGTGGCGATCAGCGTGCAGCCTGCAGACCGATTCAGCTACACCACGGTCTTGCAGCGCCAGGCCAGCCCCAATCCCTGAGACGATGGGCCCGGTGCGTCGTTGGGCACCGGCCTGTCCGCAAGGCCGATCAGCGGTCCATGCCGGGTGGCGCCAATATCCGACACAGCGCACCGACATCGGGCAACTCATCCAGAGCGGCCACCATCTTTATCACCTGGTCGGCGCGTGTCGGACCCAATATCGGCTCGGCCAGGGCCAGGAATTTACGCTCGACATCGGCATCGCTCATGGGCCGGCGGGCATCGCCCAACGGAATGCCGACCAGCGCCGTATGCGTATGGACCGAGCCATTGCGCAAGTGCAAGGTGACGCGGGCTGGGCGGCCCTGCGGCCAGCGTTCTTCCAGGTCAGGGGCAGGCGCAACGCGCACCTGCTGCATCAGATCGAGCACGTCGGGGTCGCGCCAACGGCCTGTTTCGAACTGATGGGCATCCAGGCGTGAATCGAGCCAGGCCATCGCCACGCAGCAGGGCAGGCTGTGATCGGCTGTTTCCCGGTTTTCGGGCCTGAACTTCGCAGGGTCCGCCGTGCTGCGGCAGATCTTCTCGGGCACGTCGACCTGCAACGCGGTTATTTCCTTCGCGGCATCGCCTAGCTCGTGGCGCAATTTCAGTACGGCTTCAATGGGAGCCTGCAGCCCGAATTGCACGGGAAACTGCTTCAGACTTACCTTGCTTGCCTGGGCTGTGCCCGCAGATAAGTCGAGCGCGTCGCGCAAACTGGGTGCGTGTTGCGCGCGGCCGCTGCGCCACAAACCTTCCAGGGCCTCGAGCGGCCCTGTAAAACCCTGTGCGGCCAGCCGGGTCGTCAGTACGCATTCCGAGGCGGGCAATGCATAACCCACTGCCTTAGCCATGCTCAGCTGGCCTTCGACCAGCGCGGCCAATGTCAGGTGACGGAAGCCACCCAGCGCACAGGCATGCGCCAACTGCTCGACCGGCAATTTCCAGAGTTTGCCCAGCACCAGGGGCGCGACAAATCCCGCCGCGCTGACGTGGTGCATGTGCATGTCCTGCAGCGAAAACGCGTTGGCCAGCCGTATCTGCACCTCGTAGGCAGCGGCGATCGCTTCTATCAGTTGGCGGCCGTCGCAATGCGCGGCCTCGGCGGCGGCTAGGGCTACGGGAATGTTCTCGCTTGGGTGGCAGATGTCCCGAGACCAGTACACATCCATGAAATCAAGATATCGGACCAGGGCACCATTGAACAAGATCGCGCTGTCGAGGCTGCAGACACGGCCGTCGCCGATCAGCGTGGCCATGTCTTGCGGTCCGGCCGGCTGCCGCAGCCACCCCGATAGTTCACGTGCAGGCCCGCAATGTGCCGCGCCGACGGCGCAGCCCAGGGTATCTAGCACAAGGCGGCGGATGCTCGCGACGTCTTCGGTGGGCATCTCAGCATAGCGTATGCCTGCCACATGGCGGGCCACGTCTTCGATCAAAGACGGCATGTCTCCAGTCCTTCAATATGATGGATCAAGACGGGCGGCAGATAGGCGCTATTCCGCCTTGATGCCGACCGCCTGGATCACTTTGTGCCAGCGTTTGCGCTCTTGCGCCAGGTAGTCGTCCATTTCATCGCGCGTCATGAATACCGGTTCATCGCCCGCATCGATCAAGCGACGCTGCACATAGGGCTCTTTCAGCGCATGCTGCATCGCTTGTGCCAACCGCTTGGTCACTGATTCAGGCGTTCCGGGCGGGGCCACCAAACCCGTCCATGACGCTGCATTGTAGCCAGGCAGCACTTCGGCGATGGCGGGCACCTCTGGCAGCTGCGGGTTGCGCTTGGCACCGCCTACCGCCAACGCACGCAGCTTTCCGGCACGCGCATGAGGCAAGGCCGAACTGAAGGCGAAGAACGTCAGATCCACCTGGCCGCCCAGCGTGGCATTCATCGATTCCGAACTGCCCTTGTAGGGAACGTGCTCCATTTTTATACCGGCCATGGACTGGAACAGCTCGGCGGCCAGATGCGGCGCGCTGCCCACGCCGCTGGAACCGTAGTTGAGTTTGCCGGGGTTGGCTTTTGCGTAGGCAATCAGTTCGGGCAGCGTCTTGGCCGGGACCTGTGGTCCGATCGCCAGCATGATGTCTTGCGACGAGGCCATGGCGATCGGCTCGAAGCGCTCGGGCTTGAAACCCAACTTGGCATAGAGCCACTGGTTCACGACCAGGGGACCCGGCTGGGTGAACAGCAGGGTGTGTCCGTCGGGCGCCGCCCGGTATACAGCGTCGGCCCCGATGTTGCCCGCCGCGCCTGCGCGATTTTCCACGATCACATTCTGGCCCAGGCTGTCGCGCATTTTTGCGGCGATGACGCGGGCCAGCACATCCGTGCCGCCGCCGCCAGCCAAGGGGACAATGATATGGATGGGGGCGTCCTGGGCCTGCGCCGCCGGCGTAGCGGCCAGTGCGCAGGCCAGCGTCAGTCCAATGAGTGATCTGATGTACATGGCTTGTCTCCTCCTTGTGCAGGTGCACTTGGGCACTTGCTGTCGTTATGGGTTTGTGCCGCCAGCACAAGGGGGAAAGCCCTATCGTCGTCGCTGGACAGCACGCGGTACCGCCTTGATGACGCGACGTCTTGTCCTGCTCTAGTCCTCCTGACCCTGGATCGAGACTCCTTCGGCCTGGAGTTCCGTCATGATTTCCTCAAGATGGTGGAAGGCCGTGTTGGTGATCGGCAGGCCGCAGTAGATGGCTTGTTGAAGGAATATTTCCTTGATGTCGGCCAGCGACATCCCTCCCTGCAAAGCGGCGCGCAGGTGCATACGAAATTCTTCCCATCGACCCAATCCCATCATGGTGCCCAAAACCAGGATGCGGCGGGTGCGGTGATCGAAACCCGGCCGTGTCCAGATTTCACCCCAGCCATAGCGGGTGATAAAGTCCTGGAATTCACGGCTTACGTTGGTGATGCGCGCGTTAGCACGATCGACGTGAGCGTCACCCAATATCTTGCGGCGGATTTTCATGCCGTCTTCATAAAGCTGGTCTGCCATGTGGAATCTCCAGGTCAGGTTCGTTGGTGAAAAAGGGAAGGGATGCAACGGCTTCATCAGCCGCGCAGAAAATCCAGAACAGCACGGTTGAAAGCTTCCGGCTGTTCGACATTGGCAATATGCCCCGCCTGCAGCAGCGCCCACCGGGCATCGGGGATGCCCTCGCGCAGCGGCTGCCCGTGAGCGTCGGCAGGGGTGGCTGTATCCAGCGCCCCGGCAATCACCAGCGTGGGCACGGCGATGTGCGGCAGGTGTGCACGGAAATCGGCATCACGCACAGCGGCGCAACAGGCGGCATAGCCTTCGGCCTGCATCGAGGCAAAGCTGGTGCGCATCGAGTGAAAGAACGGCTCGTCTCTGTCGCGGTAGTCTTGTGAAAAGAACCGCGCCATCACGGCATCCGTCAGGTTGGCCATGCCTTCGCGCCGGACCAGGGTGATGCGGTCCGACCAGGATTCGCGCGGGGGAAGATGCGCCGATGCGTTCGACAGCACGAGTTTGCTGAGGTGCGCGGGTTCGTGGATACCTAGCCATTGCCCAACCATGGCTCCTAGCGACAGTCCGCAGAATGCGAACTGACTGGCTTGCAGGGCATCGACCACGTCCAGTATGTCGCGCGCCAAGTCTTCGATACGGGCGTCGCCTTGCTTGACGTCGCTGGCGCCGTGCCCCCGGGTATCGATGCGCAGCACCCGATAATGGGCCGTGAGCGCCTCCATCTGGGGTTCCCACATGAACACATCAGTGCCGAGCGAATTGCCCAATACCAGCAGAGGGCGGTCGGGATGGCCGTCCAGGCGGTAAAAGAGCCGAATGCCGGCGGTATGGTGAAAAGGCATGGCTTACTCCACCTTGATTCCGGTCTGCCCGATGGCATCCGACCAGTATTTCAGTTCCGAGCGGGTAAAGTCGCCGAGTTCGTCCGGTCCCATGAAAGTCGCATAGGTTCCCGCCTGCTCTGCGCGCTGCTTGAAGTTGTCGCTTTCTACGACCGTCTTGACAGCCGCCGCCAAGCGATCGATCGCCGCTTGCGGCGTGCCGATCGGGGCATAAAGTGCAAACCAGGCGTCAAGTTCGACATCAGGGACGCCGGCTTCCGCCGTCGTGGGCACGTCGGGCAGCATCGGATGACGCCGCTTGCTGGCGATCGCGAGCGCTCGCAGCGAGCCTGAGCGCAGGTACCCGACCACGGCCGGCGGCGTGGTGACCAACAGGCCGATCTGGCCCGACAGCAAATCCGTCATCGCCGCACCCGCGCCCTTGTACGGGACGTGGGTCATCTGCGTGCCAGTGCGCAGCCCCAATAGCTCGGCGCCAATGTGCTGCATCGTGCCGACCCCCGACGATGCGTAGTTGATTTCCCCGGGGTGTTGTCTGGCGTAGTCGACCAGCGCTTTCAGGGTTGTGACGGGCAGGTCGTTGTTGACCACGATGACTTGCGGAGCGGTGATGGTCAGCGCGACCGGCGCGAAACTCTTGATGGGATCCCACTGCAGCTTGTCAAACAGAACCGGGTTGACGACGTGAGTCCCGGAATACGCCAATAACAAGGTGTAGCCGTCCGGTTGGCTTCGTGCTACATATTGAGCGGCGATGTTGCCGCTGGCGCCGGCCCGGTTTTCCACAATGACGCTCTGGCTAAGCGCTGCGGTCAGGCCGTCGGCCAGCAACCGGGCGGTGAAATCGCCGCCGCCTCCGGGCGCGGCCGGCACCACAATGGTCACGGCACGATCAGGGTATCCGGTGCCCTGGGCGGGCCCTGCGGCCAGTAGTCCCAGGCTCAGTCCCAGCGCTGCGGCGCGGCCCAGTAACGCTTGCATGTCTCTGTCCTTTTTTCTGCGAAATTTTTATGATGAACCATGATAGGGAGCGGCCCCTGGGGCGGCAAATGACGAATTTCGTTCGGCTCTATCGACCTCATCGATAGCGGGACGCTCACGGCATGGAATTGAGACATTTGCGGTATTTCCTAGCCTTGGCCGAACGCCTGAATTTCACGCAGGCAGCCGCTCAGGTACACGTGACCCAGTCGACGCTTTCGCATCAGATCAGCCAGCTCGAAGACGAATTGGGCCAACGCCTGTTCGACCGATCCGACCGGCGAGTCACCATCACCGCTGCCGGCGAACTGTTCTTGACCAAGGCAATCAATGCACTGGCCGAGATCGACAATGGCATCGCGTTGATGAATACCCTCAATAAAGACCTGTCGGGTGAATTGAGGATCGGCACGACACCCACGCTGAATATGGAAGTCGTGCCGCGCTGCATTGCGCAGTTCACGGAGGATCACCCTTCGGTACACATCCTGGTAGAAGAAGAGACTGGTGATGAATTGATTTCGGGCCTGCGGGCGCAGCGGCTCGATCTTGTCCTGGCTTATCGGCCGCTGGTGCTGGAAGGCATTGTGTTCGAGCCGCTGTATACCGAGGAAATGATATTGGTCGTGGGCGAGCGGCACGCTTTTGCGCGTCGCCGGCGCGTGCGCATGGCCGAACTACATCGGCGCGAGCTGGTCCTGCCGCCGCGCAAGTTCACCACGCGCCAGCAGATCGACGAGGCTTTCACGGCAGTGGGAGCACAGCCGTTCGTGGTGATCGAGATGGTGTCGCTTGCCGCGATCCTCGCGCTGGTCGAGCAGACGGCGCTCGCAGCCATTGTCTCGCGCAGCGCCTGGCGCGGTCGCGACGGCTTGTACGCAATCCCCCTGGAAGCGCCCACGATGACGCGCATGCCCGGCCTGATCTGGGTGGACGGCCAGCCACGCGCGCCGGCCGTAGCGGCGTTTGCTTCAATTGTGCGGGGCGTAGCGAAATCGTCGGCCCGCGACCATCTGGAGTGGTCGCGCGGGAAATCAGCACCTAACCCGCGAAGCTAGGGCATTGCCTGGCTACACTTGTTGACGCGTCGTCACCTCATTCAATTATGGAGCTTTGTTCATGAAACGCTGGTTCACCGTTGTTGCCCTGACAGCCGTATCGTTCTTTGCGCACGCAGAGGACCACGCCATCACCGCCTACCAGGACCCCAATTGTGGCTGCTGTTCTGGTTGGGTCGAACATATGCGTGACGCCGGTTTTGAAGTAAAGGCGATCAAGACGGCCGAAATGGCCACGATCAAGCAGAAGCTTGGCGTGCCGGTGGCGCTCGGTTCGTGCCATACGGGTGTTGTGGAGGGCACCGGGCAGGTTATCGAGGGTCATGTACCTGCGAATGCGGTGCGTAAGCTCTTGGCAGATTCGTCTGTCAGAGGTGTTGCGGCGCCTGGTATGCCGTCCAACTCTCCAGGGATGGGAGAGTTGGACGGGAATCTGGTTACCGTCGACTTTAACGGCAAGCCATTTTCCAGGGATTAGTGTTCGTAGAGGGGCACGAATGGATAGTGCAATCCATCATCGTCGATGCGTTAATGTGCACAAAACAAAAAACCGCGCTGCATTGGTGAACTGCACCCCAACGGTTGGAACAGGTATTCAATTTTAAGGGGCAGTGCAATTGCAGAAACGGCTTTCTTAATCTATTGCCCGCAGTCGCTATCGCCAAGTTGCCGTCGTCGCTCGTTCGAATGGTGCGGCGCGGTGGCCGTTCGTGTTATGCCACGACCGGCGTGATCGCTTTGCCTGTCTGAAAAAAAGAAACCAGGTTCTGTATCGCCAGCTCCGCCATCTGGCGTCGTGTTTCGACGGTTGCACTGCCGATATGCGGCGACAAAATCACATTTGAGAAACGCCGCAATGGGCTATCGTCCAGAGGTTCCGACTCGAACACGTCGAGCGCGGCTCCCTGGATGGTGCCTGCTTCCAATGCCTGGCATAGATCCGTCTCACTGATCACTGTGCCACGCGCGATATTGACGATGACTCCACTGGCGCCCAGGGCTTTTAGTATGGCAGCGTCAACGAGATGATGCGTCGCTTTACCGCCCGGGCACGACAGAGTCATCACGTCAACGTGAGTCGCCATGGCCACCAACGAATCAAAATGCGTCCATGGCACGTCCTGGCTGCGCCGTCCGTAATAGCTCACGTCTACATCGAAAGGCACCAACCGCTGAACGATTTCTTTGCCGATACGTCCCAGCCCGACGATTCCTATTTTCTTGCCCGCCAAGTTGGTTCCCAGCGGGAATGGTGACTGCGCCCAGGCGCCGGTACGCACAAACTGGTCGGCGACCGGGATACGACGCAGCAGGGCAAGCAATAGGCCTATCGCCAGTTCAGCCACCGCTTTGTTCAAGACATCGGGCGTATTGGTGACAACGATATTTTTCTGCCTGGCGTAGTCGACGGGAATACCGTCGTAGCCAACGCCGTTGGTCGTGATGATGCGCAAATTTGGCAAACGGTCGATCAGCTCGGTGGAAATCCGATAGTTCGAGCGGGTGATGATGCCGCCGATCTTTGTTGCTTGTGACGGATTTTGATCGAGTTCCTGCTCATCGAGCAGCGTAAATATCGACCGGATCTGCTTGTCTACTAATGGCGGAAATACACCAATCTTTAGTAACGGTGGAAGCTCGCGGCTGGTGAAGTCGTGGTTTTCCCTAGGTTGGGCTGTTCCAGAAAACGAGTGGGTTGTCATGGATCAAAGCAGGAGCGTTGTAGCATAGTGCTGGTCAGGACCATAAGTATGAAACAGTTGCCGCAGAGCCCGAAGCCGCTCATGTCATATTTCACACATAATTTTTTTTGTTTTCAGTACGATCGGGCCTAGCATCATGGACATAAAGTACATACAAAGTTTCGTCGCTGTCGTCGAAGCGGGCTCATTCGCCGAAGCAGCACGAAAGCTAGATCTGACGCCAGCCGCCATCGCTGCGCGCATCAAGGCGCTGGAAGGGGATTTGGGCGTAAAGCTGGTGCAGCGTTCCGGACATTCCGTCAAGCCGACGGACAGTGGCATGCGGATTCTCGAAGGCTCCAAGGCCGTTATCCGGAATATTCGCGATCTGCGTGCGATTGCGGTCGATGGCGACCAGCCTGGTGAACTGCGTCTTGGCTGCTTTGTCTCCGCGCTGACCAACGTACTGCCCCCGATCCTCAAACGCCTGTATCAACGACACCCCGACGCGTCCGTATTTGTGACGCCAGGTGGATCCGTCAATCTCTGCAGCAAAGTAACTAATGGTGAACTCGACGCCGCCATCGTCGTGGAGCCACAATTCGCCATCCCCAAGAACTGTGTCTGGCGGCCATTCATGGAAGAGCCCTTGGTCGTCGTGGCGCCAACGCATCTTGCGGGTTGCGATGCCCATGAACTGCTATCCACACAGCCGTTTGTCCGGTACGACCGAAACATCTACGGTGGCCAGCTAGCCGACCGCTATCTGCGCGATCATCATATTCAGGTAAAGCAGCGCCTGGAGATTGATGGCTTGCTGGCCATTGTCTCGCTCGTCCACGAGGGGCTCGGTGTATCCCTGATCCCCGATTGGTCGTCGATGTGGAAATCGCTGGATGTCACCCGCGTCCCCTTGCCAGAACGAGCCCCCGTACGCAGAAACGGCTTAATCTGGAACATACAAGGCCACCATGCCAAGACGGCAGCGTCGATTTTGGAAGATGCCAAGGCGATTTTTAGCGTGCAAAATTAAGGACCGTTGCCGCTGATTTTCAGATCAACTGGCCGACGCGCCACAAGGCACATCGGCCTATCCTGAGGTGTTTTACCCCCTGCCACTCAATTAAACTGATAGAGCACAGCCGGGTTGTCGACCAAAATATGGTTGCGCGCGGCCTCATTTGGCACGGCTTGTGCAAACAAATCCAGCAACGTCGCGTCGTTCGGAATGTTGTTGGGTTGCTCGGTAGGATGAGGCCAGTCGCTACCCCAAACGACACGATCAGGAGCCTCGCGTGCGTACGTACGCGCCACCAGAACGTTATCCGAATATGACGGCGCCCCTACCTGAGAATCAAAGTAAAAACCCGACAGCTTCACATAGGCACGCCCCTGTTGCAGCAATTCGCGAACCATAGCAAAAACAGGGCTCTGCAACGGATCGGGTTTGGGGATATGGGCCAAATGATCGAACACGACGGGACAGGGCAAATCGCTCCACGTCGCACGGTTTTCCAGGAGATAGTTGGCCGGGGCATTGATCTGCACGTGCCATCCCAGTTTAGCCACACGCGCCGCCAGTGGCTTGACCATATCCAGCGTCGTCGTGCCTGGAGGCGACAGGTTAAATCGAATACCTCGTACGCCCGCTTGATGCAATTCCTGCAACATGATGTCTGTGACCTTGGTATTTACGACGGCAACACCTCGCGCCTGACCATCAAATTGCCCAAGTGCCTCTACCAGCAGGCGGTTGTCCACCCCGTAGGAGGACGGCTGCACGATCACGTTCCGGCTCGTTCCAATGCGTTTTTGCAGCGCACGATAGTCGGCTACCGTGGCCTCGCCGGGCCGTAGCGTCGCCTCAGGCGCGAAGGGATAACGCGAATCATAAATGTGATGATGGCAATCGGTCGCCTTTGGAGGGACTTGAGTTTTTGGCAACTCTAGACCCGTCGACCATTTCACCGGATCGGCCAGCGTCGTACGCCTAAAGCTGGACTGAGCGCAGCCGCTAGCACCGAGACCACCCGCGGCAACTACTGTCAACGCACTCAATGTCTTCAAGCACGCTCGCCTATCGTTAAAGTTAGTCATGCTGATGTCTCCTCTTTATCGTAGTGCAGGTGCGCTAAACGGCATACGCACTACATACAGCCCCTCATTCTGTCCTCTCGGCCACGCACCACCATGTTCGGGTGTTCGCGCCTCATTTCGATTGATCCGGTACACCGCGCAGAAAATCGAAATCCACCCCTTTATCCGCCTGAGTCACGGTGTCAAGGAAGAGTTTCTTGTAACCACGAGCAGCAGTGGGCGGTGTCACCGGCTGTTCGAGCCGACGGCGATCGAGTTCCTCGTCAGACACCAGTAAAGCAATCTCTCGGTTGCTCACGCTCAGGCGAATGCGGTCGCCATTGCGGACGTAGGCAAGCGTTCCCCCGATCGCCGCCTCGGGTGTGACATGCAGAACGATGGTGCCGAAAGCCGTGCCGCTCATGCGACCGTCCGAGATACGGATAATGTCCTTGACGCCCTGCGAGGCAAGTTTCTTCGGAATGGGGATATATCCCGCTTCCGGCATACCAGGTGCCCCCTTCGGGCCAATATTTTTCAGAACAAGAATATCTTCGGCAGTGACGTCCAGCTCAGGGGAGTCGATCCGGTCGGCGAGATCCTCGGCATTTTCAAATACGACGGCACGCCCCTCATGCTCCATGAGCGTGGCGTCGGCCGACGATTGCTTGATGATCGCGCCTTCCGGTGCCAGGTTGCCCGACAGAACGGCAATGCCTCCCTGCGGGTAAATGGGATTCTGCACCGTCTTGACCACGCTTTGCGAGAATCCAGGCCCCGCGCGTTCGATTTCCTCGCCAAGCGTGCGTCCGGTTACGGTCAACGCGTCGAGTTTGAGCAACGGCTTGAGTTCACGCAGCAACGTGGCCATGCCCCCCGCTTTATGGAAGTCTTCCATGTAATGCTGGCCGGACGGTTTGAGGTCCACCAGCACCGGCGTGTCACGCCCCATGCGGTCCAGCGTCTTTAAATCGAGATCCAGGCCAAGCCGGCCGGCGATGGCCGTCAGGTGGATGATGCCGTTGGTCGAGCCGCCGATGGCCAGCAACACACGCATGGCATTTTCGAATGCGTCCGCCGTCAGGATCTTTGAAATGTTCAGCCGTTGCTTGGCAAGCTCGACGGCCTGCGTGCCGGTCAGTTCCGCAATCCGCATCCGGTCCGCCGTCACCGCCGGAGGCGTCGCGCAACCGGGCACCGTCATGCCCAGCGCTTCGGCAATACAGGCCATGGTGCTGGCCGTTCCCATGACCGAACAGGTTCCCACGCTGGCCACAAGCTGGTTGTTGACGTCGGAAATTTCCTGATCGTCGATCTCGGTGGCCCGGTACTTACCCCAATACCTGCGGCAGTCGGTACACGCGCCTACCCGCTCGGAGCGATGTGAACCGGTAAGCATTGATCCCGTAACCAGTTGAATGGTCGGAATATCGGCTGAAGCGGCTCCCATGAGTTGAGCCGGCACGGTCTTGTCGCATCCGCCGATAAGCACCACCGCATCCATCGGCTGCGCGCGTATCAGTTCCTCGGTATCCATGGACATGAGGTTACGCAGATACATACTGGTCGGGTAGGAAAAGCTCTCGTGGATGGAGATCGTCGGGAAATCCATCGGGAGCCCACCCGCCAGCATGATGCCGCGCTTGAGGGCCTCGATGAGCTGCGGCGCATTGCCATGACAGGGGTTGTAGGCGCTGCCCGTGTTGGCAATACCGATCACAGGGCGATCGAGCGCGCCGTCTGTATAACCGGCGCCCTTGATAAAGGCCTTTCTCAGGAATAACGAGAACCCATTATCGCCGTAGCTGGTGAGGCCCTTGCGCAGGCCTCGGGCTTCATCCTGAGAGGATTCGCTGCTTTTTTTGCTCATCTTGCTTCAGTCGCTTCTGGTTAATTAACGGTAATTCCGCCGTCGTGAATGACTTTGGCCCACTGGTCTATTTCGGCATTTAACCGTTTTTTCGACGCATCGATATCAAGCGGATCGGCAAAAACGCCTTGTGCCAACAATTGTTCCTTGGCTTTGTCCGTGGCCAGAGCCGTCGTCAACGCCTTGTTGAGCTTCTCGACGATAGGCGCCGGCGTACCCGCGGGAGCCATCACTCCGAAAAGCGAACTGACGTTAAAGCCGCTGAACCCCTGTTCTTCCGCCGTGGGGATATCCGGCAATATCGAGATGCGCTCGGGTGTCAGCACGGCAAGGGGACGCAGTTGTTTGGACTTGATGAACGAAATCGCGGCGGGCACGGTTTCCGTCATGGTTTCCACCTGGCCACCCACGAGATCGGTCATGGCTGGGCCGCTGCCACGATAGGCAACGTGCGTGATATCTACACCCGCAATCTGCTTGAAAAGCTCCATGGCCATACGTTGGGGGGCGCCGGCGCCCGATGAGGCGAAATTGAGCTTGCCAGGATTCTTTTTGGCGTAGTCGACCAACTCGGTCAGTGAATGAATCGGCAGCTTGGGGTTGACCACGGCGACCAGCGGTACAAAACCTACAATCCCGACGGGAGTCAGGTCTTTGCGCAGATCGTACTGGATGGTGTCTTTTTCCAGGGTTGCCATGACGGAATGCGACGTCAAGGCCCCCATCAGCAACGTGTAACCGTCCGGTTCGGCCCGGGCGACCTCTGCTGCGCCGATATTGCCACCGGCACCGCCTCGGTTCTCGATCACGACTTGGCCACCGATTTTCTCGCTCAGGTGCTGGCCCACGATACGCCCGATGACATCGGTCGCGCCTCCGGGCGGATAGGGGATGATCAAGCGGATCGGTTTCTCGGGATAGCCATCCGCAGACTGTGCCTGTGCGCTGAAAGGAATCACAAATGTTGTGGCCGCCATGATGGCCGCAACCATCGCGTGCAGGCGCTTGGGGGCAGAGCGTTTACAGAACATGGTTGTCTCCTTATGGGTTTTTATGGCATCGAAATGACCGATGCATGTTCGCAAACTCTCGCCCAGAGTAAGAGAAAAAACTTTTTGTTCGTTCAAAAAAATATGCGGGGGTAGCGCGGCTGGGCTACGAGAGACCTGTGCAATCGCTCGCTGTGCATACTGAGGTCGATTGCAAGTCGGCTTTGAGGGGGGCTTACTGCTGCATTGCTTCTTAGTGAAGATTGTGGCGATGTACCTCTCGCCACAGGTATAAAGCGCTTAACAGCAAGCCGGCCGCCGACAGCGCCAAGGCAGCGTTCAACGCCGTGGAGTAATCGGCGGTGAAATGGCCAATGGCAGCGGATGCAACAGGACCCATCAATTGTCCAAACGCGAACCCCGCCGTCATACGTCCCAAGATCACCGTGGCATTGCCGTGAGCGCGGGCCCGGGCTTCTTGCATGCCAAGCATCGTGACCACCATGAAAGTGCCGCCCACCAACAAGGCTGCGATCACCACACTGACAAGCGAAGCCCAAATACCGGGCAGCACCACGCCAATCGCCATAAAGATGTGAGAAGCCATCCATACGCTCAGCCGATTCGCTTTTTTCAACCCCCAGGCTACTACCACCGTGGACGCTGCCGCAGCGATCCCGAATAAAGGCCAAGCCCAACCGAATACTTGGGGGTCATCAATCAGTTGCCGGGCCAACTCGGGCAGATAGGTCGCCGGCAGGATGTAGCCGAATCCGAACAGGGTATAGCAAGCAATCAGGCCGCCGGTGTTGGAAGCCGCATCGCGCGAGGGTCTTTGCTGCGCTGAGGCCTGTGTGTCGAGAACCGGGGTCGGCACCGGCAACTGCCAACTTACTGCTAATGGAATGAGCGCGGCTATTGCCGCGAGGAACGCCAATTCGACCCACATCTTCAACGATGACACTTCGGGCCCGGCGACGATAAGACAAAACATGCCTGCTGCCGCAATGCCGAGTCCGACACCCGCGAAAATGACCCCAGCCAGATTAGGACGCCCATAAAAGGCAAGCCACCCCAAGCCCCATGCGCTTGTGGCAACCAAAGTCCAGGCGCTCATCACTCCTGCCATAAACCGAAGGATCGCCCAAAAAGCAACGGATGAGGTCCAACCCACGGCCGCAGTGACCGCCACGGTGCTGACCAATCCTATGGCAAGAATCGTCGCGGGCTTCACCTTGATTCGCGCGGCCAGTAAAGCCCCCACGAGGTATCCGAGGTAATTGCTGGCCGCGAGCAGCGCACCAGCTTCACTATTAAGTAGGCCGTCTCGGACCATCAAGGGAAAAAGTGGGGTGAAGGCAAAACGACCTACGCCCATGGCAACCGCCAGGCAGATCATGGCTGCCACACAGACCATCACGGCGGCTCGACCTGATTCAGCACGGAGAGAAAGGATTGAAGTCAACATGGACTGATTAAAGTCTATTTGCGGCTTTATGAATAATGAATAAATTTGGATTACCATTCTCTATATGAGAACAATTGATTTGGAATCCTTGGCCATCTTCCGAACAGTCGTGGAAGAAGGGGGCGTGATTCGGGCAGCAGAGAAGCTGCACCGTGTGCCCTCAAATGTGACGACCCGTATTCGGACGCTGGAGGAATACTTAGGCGTACGTTTGTTCCGCCGACAAGGGCGTACGCTGAGCCTTTCGGCTGAAGGCCAGACCCTTCTGGGCTATTCGGTGCGGCTGCTCAGACTGGCGGACGAAGCAGTCAATGAACTGCGCACAGGAAAACCTCAAGGAGTGTTTCGCCTCGGTTCTCTGGAGAGCACGGCAGGCAGTCGCCTAGCCCCTATTCTTTCCCGCTACCACATCGAGAACCCTGGGGTGGTCGTGGAGCTCATTACCGGCACTACGGGCACTCTTGTCAATCGCGTCATGAGTTTCGAGATCGAAGCCGCTTTCGTGTCCGAGCCGTTCACCGCATCGGAGCTTGAGTCGATGGTTGTCTTTCGCGAAGAGTTGGTTCTGATTACGTCTAAGCAGACCCGAAATGTTCCCACAGCCAGCGATTTGGGGCGAAGTACGATGATTTCCTTTGCCCATGGCTGCTCCTACCGAAAGAGGCTCGAAGACTGGCTGGGCGATGACAACGTGATGCCTGAGCGTGTTCTCGAATTCGGGTCATATCAAGGCATGATTGCCTGTGTGGCTGCGGGGACCGGCTTTGCGGTTGTGCCTAAGTCCGTACTGGTAGCCCTGCAAGCGACAGAACAGGTGCGTCAGCATAAGTTGCCAAAGCGATTCTCCGTCAATCGGACTCATCTCGTGTGGCGCGGCCACCCCTCTCTTGCCTTGGAAGGGCTGATCAATAGCTTACAGATTGGAGACGTCGAGCAGGGAAGCGGAAATTGGAAAAAATAAGCCCGGCAATGGGAAAAAAATTGCCAGTAGCGCGCCCACCCGTCCTTCGACGGGAAGGGCTGCAGACACGCTAGCGGCTCACAGCTAGTCCATTTGAATATTCAGCTTCTTTACGATGGGAGCCCAGAGTTTCAGCTCATCTTCCATTATTTTGGCCGAAGCAGCGGTATCATTTGCAAAAGGACTAGCGCCCTGCTCGACAAGTTTTGCGGTGAAATCCGGCTCTTGTGTCATGGCCAATACGGCATCTTGAATCTTTTTTACCACCGGTTCAGGGGTCTTGGCCGACACCATGACGCCGTACCATGAATCAAGAACAGCGTTCTTCACTCCGCCTTCGGCGAAAGTCGGAACATCCGGGATGGAGGGTGCTCGCTGTTCTGATGCGACGCCAAGCAAGCGTATCTTGCCTGCCGATACATAGGACATTACATTTGGCAGATTCACAAATAAGGCGTTGACTTCACCAGATAGCAGATCAGCCGTCGCGGGTGCGGCGCCTTTATAAGGGATATGCGTCAATTTCACCTTGGCGCGATCTTGAAAGACCTCCCCAACGAGGTGATTGATTGAGCCTACCCCGGCTGAGCCCATGTTGATCGAGCCAGGATTGGATTTCGCATGCTCGACAAACTCACTCATGGTATTAGCAGGAGTATTCAGGGATACGGCCAACACGTTAGGCACGGAGGCAAAGGTGGCTACAGTTAAAAAATCCTTATTGCTGTCGAAATCCAGGTTTTTGTAGAGTAATGGCTGCAATACTTGCCCTTGGGTCCCTACTAAAAGGGTATATCCATCAGCCGGGGCCTTTGCAACGTAACCGGTGCCAATGATGCCCCCTGCACCCGCACGGTTGTTCACAATGACAGGCTGGCCGAGGTGGGCTGACAATCGCTCTGCGATGATTCGACCCATCAGATCCACAGTGCCTCCGGGTGCGAACGGGACGACTAATGTGATCGGTTTGTTTGGATAGTCTTGGGCACTTGCGTTGAACGAAAGCGCCAACGCGAAGATAGTTGCGATTGTCTTAAGCATCAAATCACTCCGTTTTGCCTATATAACGATTCACTGCTGTCATACAACAGACAGCATTTTTTTAGCCATGCGAATGCATGGTGCGAATAGCTCATAAACAAGCTATGAGCGAACAATTATTTCCAAGTTGCCAACGATCAGTAGTCGCCCTTTTTGCATCTAGCCTAGCCAGCGTGCGACTGCATTTTTTCGCGATGCTGCGGCTGTCTCGACTTGCTTATGGCGCGCTGCAAGCCATTCATACTGTTCGCCTATCACGGTTCGGGCCGTTTCGATGAGTGAATCTATTTCGGCAGCGGCCGTTCCCCCCAAAGACGTTCGTGAGTTGACGAAAGCACGGGCATCTAAGCTGTTACGAATAACCTCTGTCGATAAGCCAGGACCAGGAATGCCAAGCATCCGCGCTGCATCGCTTAATAACTCACTGGTAACGTCTCGGACGGAAACCTCTTTATCCACGCACAAGCGCACCAGACGAGCGACAAGACTGTGAGCTTCTCGAAATGACAGCGAGCCGCCCCTGACGATCTGATCAGCCAAGTTTGTGGCAGTGGACCAATGTGCGTCTGCCGCGCGAGCCATATTCTTTTTGTGCACAGCCAGGCTTTCGACCATGGCGGCCATGAGTCGGAGGCTTCTATTCGTTTCCGCAAAGGCATTATCAAGCAAAGGCAATTCCCGCATCACAACGTCTCCGGTACCTTCGGCACGGAACGTTGCCAACGCATTTGTCAACCAGGTCGTGGCTGCGCCTGCAGCGAACTTCACCACTTCCAATCCCGCCGGATTCTTTTTTTGCGGAAAGATGGAGCTCGTGCCGCAAAACTGATCAGCGGTTTCCACAAAAGAAAACTCATGACTCGACCAAAGGTGAAGATCCGTTGCCAGGTCATTTAACGTCGACATGACAAAAGAAAGTGCCGCTGCCACTTCGGCTGCGTAATAGGCTTCCCGTGCGAGTTTCGAATTCACGACGATCCCGTCGAAGGCCAGCAGCTCAGTGGTTCGCGTCCGGTTTATCGGCCAGGCTGTTCCAGCCAGACCGGCGGCCCCCAAAGGATTCAAATTGAGTCGGCTAAATGCGCAGCGCAACCGATCAAAATCGTCCGAGATCTTTGTGCTGAAGGACAACAGGTAATGCCCGAAGGTTGTTGGATGAGCATGCTGCATGCATGTATATCCCGGCATTAGCGTGTCGGCGTGTTTGGATGCAAGGCGAAGAATGACTTCCTGAAGCCTTATGATCTGGTCAAACACGTCCAGCAAAAGACGTCTTTTGTAGAGTCGGCGGACCGTCGGGCCTTGATCCAGGCGGCTGCGGCCCGTGTGCATTCGCCCCCCAACGGATTCTCCAATTTGATGGAACAGATAGCTCTCTACTTGGAGTAAGAAGCTTCCTTGCCGCGGGTCAACCGGAAACTGCTTGGGCCCCATTGCGGCGATTTCCTGCAGCGTGCTCAAGATCAACCGGGCTTGCTCTGGCTCAAGAATGTTTTGTTCGGCCAGCATGATTGTGTGTGCGATGTCGACCTGAAGATATTCATGAAACTGCAGCAGTTCTCGTTCCAAATGCGGCAGCTCAAAAAGCTTCACCATTAAATCGGAAGGCGCTGAGTCTAGCCGGGCCTCCGCCAGAGTGCGGCCATGCGAAAGCGGTTCGGCGTTATTGCTCACAACAATTTTCTCCATGCAAACGATTCCTCAGCAAAATCCTGATCCACTTCGTAAGTGGACTCCCTGCATATCGACTTTATTTTTTGAGAGGTCATTCGTCCAATTCATTTTTATGGGAAACTCCGATAAATTTCGCTGATGAGAGGAAGGGGCATGGAGTTACGACAAGTTGAGGCTTTCGTGTCGATCGCAACACTGCGAAATTTCCGAGTGGCTGCCAATCGACTACATATCACTCAACCGGCAATTTCAATGCGTCTTGCGTCACTGGAGCGGGAGCTTGGGGTAGAACTGATTGATCGCAGTGGCGGCGATGTGCAGCTGACGCCTAAAGGCATGCAGCTATTGCAGCTTGCCGAACATCTGCTCGATACCTCCTCAGAACTGAAAGTATTGGCTTCGGGCGAGCAGAAAAAATTGCAGAGAGTGCGTATTGGCACGACCAGCACGATCGTTAATGCGTGGATTGTCGACCTATTCAAAGAGATGGAACGTGATCTTCCTCATTTAACGGCCGAGCTGATGGTCGACACGTCACCACGTTTACGAAGCTTGCTGGAACGAGGAAAGTTGGATCTGGCCCTCATCATGGGCAATACCCTGAGTGCGGGGGTTCGCAATCTGCCGCTTGCACGCTACGAAACACAATGGGTGGCCAGCCGAGCGCTTCACTTTCCTGAAGCGATGGCGTTGGCGGACATAGCCCAGCATCGCATCATGACTTATGCCAGGGATTCTGCTACCTACGGCTCGCTAGAAGAGTTGTTTCGCAATAATGGCCTATGGCCAGTTCGACTGAGTTGCACCAATTCAACCGAAGCGCTGCTGGGCGTTGTTAAAGCCAGTATGGGTATAGGTGTCATCAGCGAAGCATGCGTGAACGTTTCGCGCGACGCGGAGTCGCTCCAAATCATTCGAGGAGCTCCCTCGCTACCAGCGTATGAATACGTCGCGTCCTATCACGTGGACTCAGTTGGCCGTGTCGGGATGATGGTGGCCGAGATTGCCCAGCGTGTTTGTTGGAGTCACGCTGCAGGCAGTCGTTGATTTGTACTTATGGCTCTACGTCATTAACGGGAAATAGTTTTCGAAACGCTAGCCCGCGCGCACTTGCGTTGGGAAACCAACTATCCTTGCCGGGTAAACCCGCGTATATCAATTCTGCATCCGCCACGCCCTTATATTGATTTGACCGTCTTGTACCCCTATCGATAAAGTTCTCACACGTTACATAGCTACGGTAACGCGTTGGTTATTCGACTCGAATACAAAACTTTCGTAGCGGGGAAAAGTCATGAAACCTATCACTGCAGCGTGTCTGGTCGCTTTCCTTTCTTGCGGCGGGGCCACCTCGGCACAAACTAATCTCTACGTTGGCGGGCCTGGCGGCAGCACGCAAAAGATGTTCCAGGAAAAAATCATTCCTGCGTTCGAGTCGGGGCACAAGGTCAAAATCACCTACGTTCCTGGTATTTCCAGCGCGCTGGTCGCCAAGTTGCAGGCACAGCGCGGCAAGCAAGAGATGAACGTGGTGATCGTCGACGATGGTCCTATGTACCAAGCTATCCAGTACGGATACTGCGAAAAACTGGAAGACGCCTCGGTATATGGCGATTTGTACGACGCGGCAAAGTTCGGCGGCAATGCGGTAGGCGTTGGATTCGTGGCGACGGGCATAGCCTACAACAAGGACACGTTTCAGAAAAAGGGCTGGCAGCCGCCCAAATCCTGGAATGACCTGACAGATCCAAAATTCATGGATCGCTTCACAACATCATCATTATCGGGCACCTACGGTGTCCATACGCTGGTGATGTTCGCGCATATCAATGGCGGCGACGAGAACAACATCGAACCTGGTTTCAAGGCGATTGCCGACAAATTGGAGCCGAACGTGCTTAGTTGGTCGTCGTCACCTGCCAAGCTGGCTGAGATGTTCCAGAACCGGGATGTGGACGTGGCAGTCTGGGGCAGTGGCCGTGCATACGCGTTAAAGAAAACGGGCTTCCCGATTGAGTTCGTGTATCCCGAAGAAGGCGCGGCCGCGTTGGTGACGGCGGCGTGTCCGGTGGTGCAGAATAGCGCGCCCAAGGAGTCGCAGGCGTTCATTCAGTTCCTAGTGTCGCCTCAGGTACAGAAATGGCTGGCTATAGAAGGCTGGGGACCGACGAACAGCAAGACGAAGCTGGAAGGTGAGGTTGCCCAGAACGTTCCGTATGGCAAGGATCAGGTGGCGAAGCTGGTACCCATGGAGTGGGATGTGATCAATCAAAATAGATCCGAGTGGACCAATCGCTGGAATCGCACGATCGAGCGCTAATCGCGTCGCTGTTAACTGACGGACTAGGGCTAGATTATGAGCTTTCTTTCTTTGCAGGGGCTGTCCAAAGTCTATGGCACCGATCTGCAGGTTGTTAAGTCGTTAAGCCTGGATGTGCAGCAGGGCGAGTTCATTTCGCTACTGGGGCCATCGGGCTGTGGCAAGACTACGACGTTGCAGATGGTTGCGGGGTTCGTGGCGCCAACCGAGGGACGGGTTCATCTGAATGGCGTGGACATCACGCAGTTGCTGCCCGAAAAACGTGACATGGGTTTGGTGTTTCAGGGGTACGCGCTGTTTCCTCACATGACTGTCGAGGAAAACGTGGGCTTCGGACTAGAGATGCGCAAGATGGCTAAGCCCCAGGCCAAGACTCGCATTGCCGAGGCATTGGAGATGGTGCGCTTGCATGGACTAGGCGCGCGTTATCCCAAGGAGCTGTCCGGTGGACAGCGTCAGCGGGTGGCGATTGCTCGTGCATTGGCTATTCGGCCGCAGGTGTTGTTGCTGGATGAACCCATGTCCAATCTGGACGCAAAGCTGCGAGGCGAGATGCACGTGGAATTGCGGTCACTGCAAAAGCGCTTGGGCATTACCACCATTCTGGTGACGCACGATCAGGTCGAGGCCATGACGATGAGTGATCGTATTGCGGTTATGAGCAACGGTCGAATCGCGCAGCTGGGCACGCCTTTCGAGGTGTATGACAGGCCCGCGTCGGGTTTTGCGTCCAGTTTCCTTGGGCAGAACAATATTTTTTCTGGTCAGGCGGCGGGGCACGACGGAGATTTTGTGAGGCTGGAAAAAGGCACTTTCCGATGCCGCGCCCTGCATCAGGGTCGTTTGGTGCAAGGTGAAATCAAGGTTTCGTTGCGGCCCGAGCGCTTGCAGTTGGTGGCGTCTGGTGGCGGAAAGCTGAATGGCCAGGTGGTGACACGCCTGTTTCTGGGTAGCTATTGGCTGTACGAGATTCAGACGGTACTGGGCCTGCTGCATTTGACCATTCCCAATGTGCGCGTGCCCTTGGCTAACGAGGGCGAGCAGGTGGGTCTGGATTGGGTGGACGAGGATCTGCATGCGATCAGCGACGAGGTGACGCATGCCTGAGAACCGCTTGCCTGGCGTGATGGCGCCGTGGCCGTTGTTTTTGCCTTCGTTGCTGTTGTTCGTCGCGGTGCTGGTGGTGCCTTTGGGACTGACAGGGGTGTTGTCCTTCAATGCATTCGATGGCATGCGCGGAATTCAGACGACCTACACCTGGGCCAATTATCTGGAGATCTTTAGCGATGGTTATTACCACGAGATATTTCTGCGTACAGGTGGTCTGGCGTTAGGGGTGACGGTGTTGTGCGTGCTGTTGGGCGTGCCCGAGACGCTGATTCTCGCCCGGATGCGCGCGCCCTGGCGTGGGATGTTCCTGATCGTGATTTTGGGGCCACTGCTGATTTCGGTGGTGGTGCGGTCGCTGGGTTGGTCGATCCTGTTGGGCAACTCCGGGCCGGTCAATACCGTACTGCAGGCGCTGGGAATCGTTGACGAGCCCATCCGGTTCTTGTTCTCGACCTTGGGAGTGGTGATTGCCATGACGCATGTGTTCCTGCCGTTCATGGTGATTGCGGTCTGGAGCGCGTTGCAAAAGCTGGATCCGCAGGTCGAACATGCGGGCAGATCATTGGGGGCTAGCCGCTGGACGTCGTTTCTGCGGGTGGTCTTTCCGCAACTGCTGCCTGGTGTGCTGTCGGGCAGCATTATCGTGTTTGCCTTGGCGGCTTCTGCATTCGCGACGCCTTCGATTATTGGCGGGCGACGTGTGAAGGTGGTGGCGACTGTCACGTACGACGAATTTTTGAATTCGTTGAACTGGCCGTTGGGGGCGTCCATCGCAGTGCTGTTGTTGGTCGCGAACATCGTGATCATTCTGGGGTGCAACCGGTTGGTTGAGCGCCGATTCAAGCAGGTATTCTCATGAAAGACGCGAATGTAAAGAATGGCTGGGTGGCGTTGACATTCCACACGCTGCTGGTTTCTTTCATCCTGGCTCCGTTGGTCGTCGTGGCCCTGGTGTCTTTCACGGACAAGGACTATTTTGCGATGCCGTTCAGCGGCGCGTCGTTTAAATGGTTCGTGGCGATCTGGGATGCGCCCGACATTATCAGTGCGTTCTGGCTGTCATTATGGTTGGCACTGGGCGCGGCAACGCTTGCGGCAGCGCTGGCCCTACCTTGCGCGGTGGCGATTGCCCGGTACCGGTTTATGGGGCGCGATGCCCTGATGGCGCTGCTGATGTCACCGTTGATGATTCCGCACATTGTGCTGGGCGTGGCGTTTTTACGGTTTTTCTCGGTAACGGGAGTCAGCGGCTCGTTCACGGCCCTGATGCTGACGCATACGGTGGTGGTTCTACCGTATTCGCTGCGGTTGACGCTGGCTGCATTGGTGGGACTGGATCGTGAAGCTGAGCTGGCGGCTCGGTCGCTGGGCGCGGCGCGGTTGACGACAGTGCGTCGTGTACTGCTGCCGTTGATCATGCCTGGCGTGGCGGGAGGGTGGCTGTTGGCGTTCATCCAAAGTTTCGATGAGGTCACTATGACCATTTTTGTGGCAACACCGGGCACGACGACGCTGCCTGTGGCGATGTACAACAGAATTTCTCAAATGACCGACCCGCTGATCGCGTCGACGTCCACCGTGTTGATCGTTGGCACGCTGCTGCTGATGGTGCTGCTGGACAGAATCGTGGGTCTGGATAAGGTGCTGATCGGCAAGAGCTAGCAGCCCGTTTTCATCTTTTTTCGTTTTACCGATTTCGTCGGACTCCCGTCTGACGCAGGGTTCGTTCGTGCCCGAACGAGACTCGTGGTCCGAATTGGGTGAGGAGTAGTCATGCAAGATGGTCAGTTTATGGTGGTTGGTGGAGGATTGGTCGGGGCATCAATTGCCTACGGCGCAGCAAGACGCGGCGTGCAGGTCGTGTTGTTGGATCAAGGCGATGTGGCGCATCGGGCATCCCGCGGAAACTTTGGTTTGGTCTGGGTCCAAAGCAAAGGCGACAAGCTGCCACGCTATGCGCAGTGGAGCCGGGACGCAGCAAAATTGTGGCCGAAACTCGCCGAGGAACTTTTGGAATCGACGGGTGTGGACACCGCGCTGCAACAGCCTGGCGGATTCTGGATAGGGTTCTCCGAACAAGAGATACAAGAGCGTCAGGCATTACTGGAGCGCATAGACCGCACGGTGGGCGGCATCCCGTTCGAGATGTTGGATCATTCGGCGTTGAAACAGCGGCTGCCAGGCATAGGGCCGAAGGTTGCGGGTGGCAGCTATTGCAAGCTAGACGGCCACGCCAATCCGCTGATGCTGATGCATGCATTGCATGCCGGGTTGCTGCGATGTGGTGCGCAGGTGGTGTCGGGTGTCGATGTGGTCACGATCAAAGCCGGTCCGTATGGATTCGAGGCGATCGCTAAGCAGGGTGGCCGCTGGCGGGCAGGGCGGTTGGCATTGGCAGCGGGCTTGGGAAATTTTGAATTGGCCAAGCAAATCGGGCTGCACGCGCCTGTCTTACCCAATCGTGGGCAAGTATTGATTACCGAGCGTCTGAAGCCCTTTTTGCCTTATCCCACAAACAAGGCGCGTCAGACCAACGAAGGTACGGTGCAACTGGGATATTCGGTGGAAGACGTGGGCCTGGACGATGGGACCACCGCATCTGCCATTGAATGGATCGCCAAGCGTGGCGTGGAAACCTTTCCTGCGCTGTCGCGCGCGCGCTTGGTCCGGGCATGGGGAGCCCTGCGTGTTATGACGCCCGACGGCCTACCTATTTATCAGGAATCGTCCGCATACCCAGGGTCGTTCGTAGCGACCAGCCATAGCGGGGTGTCGCTAGCCGCGACGCACGCTTTCGAGGTGGGTCCCTGGATGGCGGGCCTGGCACAGGCGCCACAAGGCCTCGATGCCTTTAAGGGCGAGCGGTTTCTGGACACTACACGGAGTTTTTCTCATGCCCACTGACACGCTATTCCGATCTGGGGCGTCCCAGGCGACGGTCACTATTGAATTCGACGGAAATCGCTGCAAAGTGCCTGCAGAGATTAGCGTGGCAGCGGCCTTGCTGCTTGACGGTGTGCGAACGTTCCGGACCACACCTGTGGGCGCTAAGCCTCGGGCTCCCTATTGCATGATGGGCGTTTGCTTTGATTGCTTGGTCGAAATCGATGGAATTCCCAGTCGACAAAGCTGCATGACTCGCGTCCGCGAAGGGATGGTGATACGCACGCAGTCTGGCGCGTCTGATGCGGATATGGCCGTGTGGAATTCAATGGAAGTAGTTGGACTCGGGACTGTGTCCCAGCTTGATGTGAAAAAGGGGCGGCCATGAGTGATCAGAAAGTGGACCTGGTGATTATTGGGGCGGGTCCTGCGGGCATGGCCGCGGCCTGCGAGGCGCGGCGTTATGGCTTGTCTGTGATGTTGTTGGACGAACAGCCAGCCGCCGGCGGGCAGATCTACCGTGCGGTCGACAGCGCGCCGGCGGATCGAGTCGATTTGTTGGGCAATGATTATGGCTATGGAAAGAACCTGACACGTGCGTTCGGTGCCAGCGGTGCGGAGCACCTACGTGGGGCAGCGGTGTGGAGCGTTGAGCGCGACGGTTCGGTCCACTACCTGGCCGACGGCCGTAGCGCGACGGTGAAGGGCATCAACATCCTACTGGCCAGCGGCGCGATGGAACGCCCCTTCCCAGTCCCGGGATGGACACTGCCTGGGGTGATGACAGCGGGCGCCGCGCAGATCCTGCTGAAAAGCGCGGGCGCGCTGCCCGACCAACCTGCGGTGCTGGCGGGTTGTGGACCGCTGCTGTATTTGTTGGCCTGGCAATACTTGCGGGCGGGTGCACCAATAAAGGCGATCGTGGATACCACGCCGTTGAAAGCCTATCGCGAAGCGTTGAAACACTGGGACGGGGCGTTGAAAGGTTGGCGCGACCTGAAGAGAGGATTGGGGTTGTTACGGTCGATACGACGCCATGGGGTGGCCGTCTATCGGGGAGCGACGCATCTGGGTGTGTTGGGTGATGTGCGGGCCCAGGGCTTGACGTTCCAGATTGGCGGACAACCACAACGCGTGGAATCTCCGCTGATATTGCTGCACCAAGGTGTGGTACCCAATACGCAATTGTCCTTGTCAATGCGGCTGGCCCATCGTTGGGATTCACAGCAGCTGTGCTGGACCCCCGTCGTGGACGAATGGGGCAAGACCGACTGTGCTAACTGCTACATCGCGGGCGACAGTGCGGGCATCGTTGGCGCCAAGGCATCAGCTGAGCAGGGCAGGTTGGTGGCTTTGGACGTTGCCCTGCGTGCGAATCGTCTATCCGAGTCGCTGCGAGAGTCTCTGGCATTGCCCATACGTGACGCGCTGACACAATTCACCGCCATCCGCTCGTTCCTGGATGTGCTGTATCGCCCTTTGGACATTCACCGCATGCCTGCAGACGACGTGATTGTGTGCCGTTGCGAGGAAGTGACTGCCGGGCAGATTCGCCATTACGTCGAGCTAGGTTGTCACGGGCCGAACCAGACCAAGGCATTCGGGCGTTGTGGCATGGGCCCGTGCCAGGGGCGATTGTGCGGCCTGACCGTCACCGAACTGATTGCAGATGCCCGAAAAGTAGATCCCCAGGACATTGGTTACTACCGAATTCGGCCACCTATCAAACCTATCACCTTGGGCGAATTGGCCCAGTAATGCTTTAACCAGGAGAGTGAAATGAGCGACATACAACGTATTGCCACCGATCCGCGCCGCAGCAGGGCTGTTGTGTACAACGGAATGGTGTTCGTGGGCGGCCAGACCGCTGACGACCGCAGCCAAGACATCCAGGGACAGACGCGCCAGACCTTGGCCAAAATCGAAAAATTCCTCGCCGACGCAGGTACGGATAAAAGCCGTTTGCTAACTGCGCAGATCTGGATCAAGGACATCAAAAACGACTTTGCAGGCATGAACGAGGTCTGGGATGGATGGACAGTCCCGGATTCCGCGCCTACCCGCGCGACCTGTCAGTGCGAACTGGCGTCACCCGAGGTCTTGGTCGAGATTATCGTGACAGCGGCGGTTTGACCCGTTTTCGCGGATTTGCTGGATAGAATGTTCCTCTTTCGCTGTTGTGCGATATGGCTGTAGGCAGGGCGTAAGGTGCTTGCGGCCGGGGGAACTAACCGTGAATTTATCTCAGATCGAAGCATTTCGGGCCGTGATGTTGACAGGGTCTACGACGGCCGCGGCGGGCGTTCTGCATACCTCGCAGCCCAACGTAAGCCGTTCCATCGGGCAACTAGAAAAGGCGACAGGGTTGAACCTGTTCCACCGGTCGCCAGGCAAACTAACACCAACGGAAGAAGGGCGGCTGTTCTTTAATGAAGTGCAACGCAGTTATGTGGGCTTGGAACGTCTGGACGAAGCCGCCAAGCGCGTGCGGTTATTTGGTTCGGGCTCGCTGCGCATCGCAGCGGTGCCAACGCTGGCATTGGGACTGATTCCGCGTGCGATCAAACGATTCGTGGCGGATCATCCGTCGGTCAATATCTCGATCCACACGGGGCATTCCATGGTGGTAACCCAATGGGTAGACCAACAGTTTTGCGATATCGGCGTGGTCTCGCAGCTGTCTGCCCAGGCGTATGCGGTGGATCCGGATATGTTGTACGAAGTCGGCGGTGTGTGCCTGTTGCCAAAGGACCATCGATTGGCCAGCAAATCGCGAATCGTGCCTACTGACCTGGAAGGCGAGGCGTTTATTGCGCTGGCCATGCACGACGGACTGCGGCATTCCATAGATCGGGTGTTTGAAGTCGCGGGCGTGACGCGAAAGATTACACTGGAAAGCCCGTATAGCTCGGTGATTTGTTCGTTAGTGTCGCTAGGCATGGGCATCAGCATCGTGAATCCGATCATCATGCGGGACTATCGCGATGCCGACATTGTGTTCCGGCCGTTCGAACCGCAGATTCCCTACCGGTGTTCGATGCTGTTTCCGACGGGGCGCAGAGAAAATCGGTTGGTGGACAGGTTCGCGCAAACCCTACGAGTGTTGGCAGCGGAGGAGTGTGCGGATGTCGAGGCGATGCGGGCGAACGTATAAGAGCGTGGACGCTGGGGTTGTCTGCGCCGTAGCAAGGGTCCTCGTATATCGGGCCCCGACTAACCGATGGATGGCGAACGTACTGGCTTCGTGTTTGCACAGGTCGAGAGCGAAGCGTATGGCCTGCCATCCAAAGCAGGTTACGCAATAAGCTTGGCCTGACGCATGATCTCGTGGCATTCGCGCAGTTCGTCGGGGTCGAGCGCACCGCCAGGCGGGCGTAGGTCACCGCCCTTCAGGCCCAAATGCGCGCTAAGCACCTTAGATAGCGCCAGGTGATGAAAGCCCTTGGCGAAGTATCGACTTTGCAGCTTTTGTGCAATGGAAACGATTTCCCGCAGTTGGGCGGACGCTTGCTGCATATCGCCTGCCAAGGCATGGTCAATAAAGCGCCCGCAGCGCGGGTGTTCGGCATTTTGCACCAGCAGCGGGCGCGAGGAACCCATCATGAAGTCGGGCGCGATGTCGGGGTAGACCATCTTTCCGAGTAGGAAATATTCTTCGAGCGATGTGGCCACTGAAATCGAGCCACCAACCGCTTCCATCACGGCGGCGTAGGCCGAGAAGTCCATGGTGGAGTTTTGCACACCGACCAGATTGTCGATGGGCAGCAGCGTCTTGACCATCGAAGGCGTCAGGTAAAAGCCGAGTTCCGTCAGGGTGGTGCTGTACACGAAGAAGCCGCAATCTATGCGTGCGGCAACAGTCTCGTAGAACTTCTGTATGCCGTCCGCCGTTTTGGGGCCGTAGTAGGGCGGCCATATCATGACAGCGTCGGCGCCGCATTCGCCTGCGTGCCGGGCCTGATCCACCACGTTCTGCACGGTGGTGTCCGACACGCCCACGATCGTAGGCACGCGCCCCGCCACGGTGTCCAGCACGATTTCAGTGACTTGATAGCGCTCTGTTTGCGTCAGCGTCCAGAACTCCTGATGAATGGAGTGCACAGATAGCCCGCCAACGCCGGGTAGCGCGATGGTCGTTTCAACGTTATGCCGCAAGCCTTCTTCGTCGATCTCGCCGTTCGTAAGAAAAGGCGTATACAACACGGTGAAGTAACGTTTGAAACGGTCGCGTATGTCCTGGCGCCGTGCATTGAGGGGCGAAATACTCATGACCGAGGCGCCGCTTCAGTAAGCAGAGCGTCCGCCGTCAGCGGGGACGGAGACCCCGGTGATCATGCGCGATTCGTCGGACGCCAAGAACAAAGCAATGTTTGCCACGTCTTCCGGCTCGCCGAACCAGTACGGGTAGGTCTTGATGGTTTCGTCGACTTTCATGGCGTCTTCGCTTTTTCCCGGTTGACCGGGAATACCATAAGTATCGCGAATACGTTGCGTGTTGATCCGACCGCAACAAATGGCGTTGGCGCGCACGCCTTGCTGGGCATAAGCACCCGCAAGATTGCGCGTGATCGTCACAATGGCTCCTTTGGCGGCGGCATATACGTGTGCCTTGCCCGAGCCGCGAAGCGCCGCACCGGACGACATGTTGACGACGCTGCCGCCACCCGAGGCAATGATCTTCGGGATGGCGTACCGGCAGCCCAGCAGCGTCCCGCGTAGGTCCAGGTTCATGGTCTTGTCCCAGACCTCCAGCGGCACGTCGGTAACCAGCGAATCCTGCGGCAACGAGCCGCCTGCCGTATTGAACAGGCAATGCAGTCCACCGAAAATGGACATGACGTCGTCGGCTAGTTGCCGCACGCTGTCGTCATTGGTGACGTCGACGGCAAAGGCCTTGGCCTTGGTGCCATCAGGGCATACGGAGGCCGCCACGGATTGGACGGCATCAAACTGGATGTCGGCAAGCGCCACATGGGCGCCTTCGCGCGCAAAGATTCTTGCGGCGGCCTCGCCAATGCCCGTTCCCGCACCGATGATCAGGGCCACTTTGCCGGCAAGCCGGCCGGTCTGAGCGGGGTGTGATTGGGTGGATGACAAGGCTGAGTATCCTAGGCGTTGAAAGGGCTGCGTTGGTCGTACAGGCGGGCGCCCTGTTCCAGCGTGATGAATTTTGCGTCCTTTTCCTGCAAGGCCTCAAACAGCTTTTCCAGCATGATCATGCGATGGCCACGGCCAATTACATACGGGTGGCAGGTGTAGGTCAGAATGCCCCAGTCGCAGGTTTGGCTCATGTATTCGAAGTCATTCACCCAATTTTCCAGAACGCCGGTGGCATTTTGCAGGCCGGGCGCCAGCGACTGCCCCACACGTAAATATTCAAAGTGCGGAAAGTCATCGAGCGTCCAACTGATGGGCAGCTCAATGAGGGACGTGGTCTTGCCGAACTGCATGGGCTCGTCGACCAAGACCACGTCGCCTTGGCGCACGCGGTAGGGTTCATGATCGTTGCCCATCATGCTGCTTTCATACAGAAAGCCGTGGCGCAGCAGAAGCTCGACCGTCGAATTGCTGAGATCCCACGATGGTGAGCGATAGCCGCGTGGCACATTGCCCGTAAGCTTGCGTATCGTTTCCATGCCACGGACCAGGCCGTCCTCTTCCTCTTGCGGCGTGAGATTCGCGGGCGGCACATGGGTCCAGCCGTGGTGACCGATCTCGTGGCCGGCGGCAAGAATCAGTTCGCATTCCTTGGGGTAGGTGCCAATGACTACACCCGGTATGAAGAAGGACGCCGTAATCTCGTAGCGCTTCAGAAGGTCGAGAATGCGCGGGATGGCAATGGCGCCGAATTCGCCGCGCGACACGGGTGTGGGTGTGGTGAGGCCGCGTGCCACGAGCCCCGACATGGCGTCGAAGTCGAAACTGATGCATGCGTAGTGTTGACTCATGGGCGTCCCTTTATCAAGCTCGGGTGCCTGGCTGGGATGCCAGGAATTCCATTAAATACTGCGAGCATTCTCTCGGATAGCCGTCGCAAATATTGTGTGCGGCAGTGTCGATGTAGACCAACTGCGAATTCGGAATGCGCGCCTGCATTTCCACGTAGGCGTTGGCGTGTCCAATGGACTCCTTGCCCGCCGCAACGATCAGGGTGGGGCATTGGATTTTTGTCAGCTCTTCCATGAAGTCATGCGTGCACATATGTAATACAAAGCGCGCAATAAAAGTGGGATCGTTGGAACCGGTTTGATCGATGAACCATTCCACCAGTTCCGGATCTGCGGTCTTGTCGAAACGTTCGTGGATCGTCTGCGCCAGGAAGGGCTTGAGTCCAATTTCCTTGATCTTCGGGATCCAGGTGGGCGCGTGACTGTTCTTCAGGCCCGGCGTTGCCGCATAGCTGGCCAGCGTCTTCACCTTGTCAGGATGCTGTATGGCCAATTGCTGAGCCACGTAACCCCCTGCCGAGTTGCCCACCACATGTACACTGCCCTCACCCGCCAAATTAATCAGTTGGGCCGCGTCCGACACCAGTAAATCCAGTGAGAACGGATCGGATTCGGCGGGAATAGCGGAGTCGCCGTGTCCGCGTAGATCCATTCGGATTACGCGGTACTTCTGCAACAGGGTCGGCATCCAGCTGAACCAGCGCGTGGAGTTGCCCATCGCCGGATGCAGCAACAATACCGTTTCAGGTTTGGTCCAAGGTGGCGTGAAATTGTCGATGTGGTAGGCGATTTCCAAGCCGTCGTCCGAAGTGAAGGTGGAATGCATGTTGAACCTGCCCCTATGAATTAGTTGATCGTGATCTTTGCGGCTGTGATGAGCTTGTTCCATTTGTCGAGCTCGGACGCTGTGAGCGCCTGAAACTCGTTTGCTGTTCCACCCTGCAACACGTATCCCAGGCCCAGGACGCGCTCCTTGACGGTCGGGTCCTTCAGCGCTTCATTGAAGGCGTGGTTGAGCTTTTCGACGACGTCAGTCGGTAGGTTCTTCGGGCCGTAGACGCCCCATTGGGTGCTGGCGTTTACGTTGGCAAGGCCAGCTTCGTCAAACGTCGGTACGTTGGGCATGGCTTCGCTGCGTTTGTCGCCGGTAACCGCAATGGCCCGCAGACGGTTGTCCTCGACGGGGCCGCGCGCTGAACTGATACCGGTGAAAGTAAGCGGGACCTGGCCCGACATGACAGCGGTAAGGGCCTCGCCCGTGCCCTTGAAGGGGGCGTGTTCGATATCTACGCCTGCAACCATGTTGAAGAGTTCACCCGCCAAATGGGTGGAGGCGCCGTTGCCGCCCGAACCGTAGAACAGTTGTCCGGGATCCTTTTTGGCCAGCGTGATGAGTTCCTTGAGCGACTGCGCCGGGAGTTTCGGGTTGGTGACCAGAATGACGGGGCCCGAAGCGAGGTGTACGACAGGTGTGAAGTCCTTGACCGAATCGTAGGGCAGGTTGTCGCGCAGGCTGGGGTTGATCATGAACGTGGAGTCCACGATAAGCAGGGTGTAACCGTCAGGGGTTGCCTGAGCCACTTGCTGCGTTCCGATGATGCTGGAGCCGCCTGGTTTGTTGTCCACAATGATTTGCTGGCCCAGCACTTCGGAAAGCCGTGGTGCCATGAGGCGCGTGAAAATGTCGGTGCCACCGCCAGGGGCGAACGGGACGATGATGCGAACGGGGCGTTCGGGCCAGGTTTGGGCGGCGCTCGTACTCGTTATCAGTGCGGCTGATAGGGCGACGATGGAGCTTAAAAGTTTGACGCCGAGTTTCATTGTTTCTCCTGGATCGTAAAACTTACAGAGATACGTGCGCGTATCCAAACACCAATATCAAACCACGGCCTGTCATTTATTGCAACGAAAAGCCCACTGTGATTCATTTAATGCAATGAACATTGCATTAAAGGGCAGGCAGAGTTTCATACAATAGCCATAGCAGGAAGGGGAGCTTGTGAAAATCGCCCGAAATGCCTGCGAACTTCACGATCCCGGTTTCAGTGATGGTGCGGGCGCAGGACGAGCTGAGGGGTGAAGTTATGGAGGACTATATTGTCTTGCAGCAAGATACCCAGCTGTCGGAGCAACTGGTCGCGGCGATTCAACGCCATGTGAAAGACGTAATCGCTCCCTACAAGTATCCCCGTCAAATCGAGTTTCTATCGGAGCTACCCAAGACCGCTTCCGGCAAGATCTCGCGACGCCTGCTTCGGAAAGACGCAGCAGCTACGAATGCGACGTTGTAAACACGCCAAACTCTTCCCATAGTTCGTCGCCATGCTTCAGACTTTGTTTGACTTCCTTTTGGCGCTTTAGCGCGACGGCCGCCACGATAGCGTTGCACAAGCTGAAGGCCGCGGTGTAGGAGTCAAACGGCGAGGTGCTGGAGGTATGAATCAGCAGCCTGTGGTCGGACAAGTTGGCAACCGGTGCCAGGGGGCTGTCGGTAATGCAGACGATTGACGATTTTTTCTTCCGAAAATGCTGTGCGGTCTGCACAACTGCGCTCGAATAGCGTCGGATGGTGATGGCAAGCAACACGTCTTCGGGGCTCGTCCACAGCAGCTGATCGGCCAAGGCCGTGCCGGTAGGCAGGGCATGTACGTTCGGCAGGCACATGTTCAGGTGCGTGTACAAGTAATGTGCTACCGCCGAACTGTTCTTTGCTGCAACCAGGTAGATACGTCGAGTTTCAGGGCGCGTGAGGATGTCGATCAAAGCGTCGAAGGCGCATTGGTCTATCGCTTCCAGTGTGGCACCAAGATTTTCCCGGTCCATTTCCAGAGTGCGCTCGAGCACGTCGGTAAGCGAGTGTTTGCTCTTAGAAGCCTGTTTCGCTCGTTGTGATGGCGAAGTCAGCTTCGAGGCTAGATCCAGGCGAGCTTCGTCCTGGACTTCCCCCAGCGACGCATAGTCCAGCTTTGCAAAGAATCGTACGACAGTCGATGCGCTGACATCTACCTTGTTGGCAATAGCGGTAGCTGATTCCAGCAGGTGTTGCGGGTAGCCGGACAAAATATAGTCGGCAAGCTTGGTTTCGTGCTTGGTCAGCTTGCGGGGATAGTTTGCGATCCGGTCGAACAGCTTCATGAAGAGCTTTGCCTTGAAGTCTAGAGAGTAGTGTGAGCAGTGGCGTAGGCGGCGTGACGATTCTACGCCAAGTGCTCGATTGCAGCAGAATTTTGCAATTTTCATTGCAAAAAACTATTGTTTATGATGATAATGAGTCATTAGTGGTAGTGATGTATGACGGAGGCCCGACGCATGAAGCAAATTGCAGGATATGAGAAGGTGGCGGTCTGGCTCCGGTCACACGAACAGGAAATGTTCGAGTTCCTCGAGCGCGTGGTGAATACCGAGAGCGGCAGTTACTACAAGCCAGGAGTCGACCAAGTCTGCGAGCTGTTTCGTGCGTTTTTCCACAAGGCAGAAATCGAGACGATGGTTTACCAACAGGAGGCTCACGGCAACTGCCTACGGGCTGATATCGCTGGCAGCGGTGGTGTCGATACGCGGCATGTACTGTTGCTTGGCCATATGGACACCGTTTTCCCCCGAGGCACGCTAGCAAACTGGCCCTACCGCGTCGAAGATGGCGTTGCCTATGGTCCGGGCGTTGCTGACATGAAAGCCGGCTTGGTCATGAATGCCTTCGTGGCACGAGCCTTTCATGAATGCGGGGGCAATATCGCGCCCATTCGTGTTTTTTTTACAGGCGACGAAGAAATTGCATCGCCGTCCTCACGTAACCTGACGATAGAGATGGCGCGTGGCGCCGGCACTGTTCTAAACGCGGAGCCAGGTCGGCCCACGGGCAATGTAGTTGTCGAGCGCAAGGGCGCAATGTTCGTCGACTTCGAGGTAGAAGGCATCGCCGCCCATGCCGGCGTGGCGCATGAAAAAGGCGCGAGCGCCATCGAAGCCTTAGCCCGGAAGGTTATTGCGCTGCACGCGCTGACGGACCGGAACACCGGCGTCACGACC
This sequence comes from Bordetella tumulicola, assembly GCF_054779135.1. NCBI lineage: Bacteria > Pseudomonadati > Pseudomonadota > Betaproteobacteria > Burkholderiales > Alcaligenaceae > Bordetella > Bordetella tumulicola. The sequence continues at coordinate 820,274 of NZ_BAAGYU010000010.1, forward strand.
AATGTCGGCACCGTCGAAGGCGGTGTGTCGGTCAACACCGTGGCGCCCTTTGCCAAGGGCCGACTCGACGTCCGTTACCCGAAAGGCACGGACGAAGACGCCCTGCAAAAGCAGATTGCCTCCATCATTGAAGAGGCCTCGCCCGTCTGCACGTGCGGCCGCATTACGCACGAAGGCCGCTTCTTGCCCTTGTTTCAGACCGACGAAAGTCGCCTGTTGCTGGACGACTATGCCCGTGCCGCTCAGAAGTTGGGGATGTCGGTCAAGGGCGAGTCCACCGGGGGCTCGGCAGACAGCGGCTTAACCGCCGCCGCAGGCGCGCCCACGCTGTGTGCAACGGGGCCCGTGGGCGGCAACGTGCATACGCGTAAAGAATATTGCGAACTGAGCACCCTTGTCCCGCGCGCTGAAGTCTGTGCGGCCACAATCTTGATCCGGGGCGAGCTCTATGCCTCGTAAGGGCGAAAACCCCCACCGATAACATTTGGAGAAATGAATGTCACGCTTACCACTTCTGGATGAAAGCAAGGATTTGGAGTTCGCCGATGCCTTGGCCGACGTGGAAAAGAGTCGTGGCAAGGCTTCGAACGCCTTGCGGTCCATGGGCCATGCCCCCGAAGCGCTGAAGCGCTTTGCCGCTGTTGGCGACTATGCGCGCTACCACTCGACACTAACGGCGCGTGAGCGCGAAATAGTAATCGTGATTACAGGACGTGGCTACGAATACGCCATGATGCATCACGTGCCGTTGGCTCTGCAGGCGGGCATCAGCCAGGATGAAGTCGACGCGATGCGTCGCGGCGAAGTTCCGACGACCTTTACCGGCGTCGACGCGGCGCTGACGCAATACGCCCTCGAATTTTCCACGCCCGCGTCGGTCAGCGACGCCACCTTTACAGAGCTCAAGGAATTCATGTCGCCGCGCCAGATCACCGACGCATCGTTTACCGCTGCCTACTACGTGGGGTTTGCGCTTATGCTGGCCGCGATGGACCCGATACCAGATACTCCGGAATACGTTCAAGCAGGGCTGGCTTGGCAGCTGAAGGCCGATCAGCCGTAAGCGTCAAAGCATTCAAACCGTCATAAAAGGAAGTCGGTATGAAAACCCTAAAACTGGTACTGGGTGCCTGCATAGGCATCTCCGGAATGTTGGCGTCGAGCATGGCAGTGAGTGCCGACAACTACCCCAGTAAACCCATTAAAATCATCGTAGGCTACCCGGCGGGCGGCGCCAACGACCTGGTTGCACGTGCAATCGGTCAGGAAATGTCTAAAGACCTGGGACAGCAAGTGGTCGTGGAGAACGTGTCTGGCGCGGCTGGCACCATCGGCGCGGCATCGGCAGCGCGGGCTGCGGCCGACGGCTACACTTTGTTCATGGCCGCAGGCGCGCACACCCTCGCGCCCAGCGTACGCAAATCCTTGCCCTACGACATCGTGACCGACTTCGCGCCGATCAGCGTTGCGGCAATCGGCTCTTATGTGTTGGTGGTCAACCCCGAGATCAAGGCCTCTTCAGTCAAAGAGCTTATCGACCTGGCGAAGTCCAGTCCCGAAGCCATGACCTTCGCCTCTTCCGGTACCGGCGCGCCGCCGCACCTGGCCGGCGTATTGTTCCAGGAGCGCACTGGCACCAAGCTGCATCACGTTCCTTTCCGGGGTGACGCAGACGCCAACACCAATGTCCTGGCAGGTCACGTTGATATGATCTTCGGATCGATGGGCCCCACCGTTCCGCACATTCGTGCCGGCAAGCTCCGCGCCTTGGCCGTCGCAGGCGACACCCGTAGCGCGGCCTTGCCCGATGTCCCGACCCTCCAGGAAGCGGGCGTGCCTGACTATAACGTCTCGACCTGGTGGGGCCTGTTGGCACCGGCCGGCACACCGCCGGCCATCGTCGAAGAGCTCGCCCAGTCCGTCGAAAAAGCTGCCGCTCAACCGCACATCAAGGAACAGTTCATCAACATGGGTGTGGAAGCCAGCTCCAACACACCTGCAGAGTTCGCTGTCTTTATCAAGGACGAGGTTGCGAAGTTCAAGAAGATCACCGAGGCAGCAGGCATTGAGCCCCAATAAGTTCACCGGCCGAATCGCCGTGATCGGTGCGGGTGCGGTCGGCGGCTTCGTCGGCGGCCGGCTCGCCGCTGCTGGCTACGACGTTACCCTGATCGACGCCTGGCGCGATCATGTCGACGCGATTCGGCGCGACGGGCTGGTCATCGCCGAGCCAGACAATGAACAGTCCATTCCGGTACGCACCCTGCACGTGGATGACGTGTCATCCCTGGACGCATGCGCGCTGGATATCGTCTTCATCTGCGTAAAGCTCTACGACACCGACTGGGCGGCCAGCATCGTTCTGCCTTATCTGAAACCATCAGGCTGTGTCGTCACCTTGCAGAACAGCCTCGTCGAAAGCATCGTTGCCTCGCGCGTCGGCTGGGACCGCACTCTGGGCTGTATCGGCAGCGGGGTGTATGTCGCCCTGGAAGGCCCGGGCCGTATACGTCGCAGTAAAAAGCCCGTGAAGAACGGAGCTTGCGTGTTCTACATTGGCGAAGCGCAACAGCCTCTCTCTGATCGCGTCGCGATGCTGGCCGACATGTTGTCCCAGGTCGACACCACCAAAGCCACCGACAATTTGTGGGGACTGCGCTGGTCCAAGCTTGTGGCCAACACCATGACTTCGGGCTTCAGCGCAGTGTGCGGACTGGGTCTCAAGCAAGTCTTCGGCGATCCCGCGTGCTGTCGCATCATGCTTCGCCTGGCGGCTGAAGCCATCGAAGTCGGCGCCGCGCTGGGATATGCAACCGAAGATGTTTTTGGCCTGGCGCCCGATGTGTGGCTGCAGGCAAACGCCTGCGACCCCGCAGCCCTGGAGGAGGTGACCACGGTCATGCGGACTCAGTTCGAGACCGTGACGGAAGACGCTATTTCAGGAACGTTGCAGGACCTGAAGAAGGGTAAGCAGACGGAAGTCGAATTCATGAACGGTTTCGTCGCAGCAAAGGGCACCGATGTCGGTGTGGCTACGCCCATGCATGCGGAAGTAGCGGGAATACTTCGGTGTATCGAGGCAGGTCAGAATATGTCGGGTGAGTGTCATCTCCGTGCGCTGGAAGGCCTTTTGAAGTAGGTCTTCTGACGCACGGTCGACCAGGTTGGTTGGGTTTTTAGTTTGAATTTGACGTCGAGAGTACTCAGATAAATACCTATAACAACGTCAACCTTGTACTGAGAATGCTTTCATATCCGGCTGCTGCAAGATCATCCGGGCCACCGCCACACTCTGTGGATCCCCCGATGCCAGCAATGCCCGCACTACGCCTCGCCGGTCGTCCACCGATTTGTCCTGGTTTAGTTTCAACTTTCCTTCGATGCGAGCAATCGGAATGTCGATGGCGACGATGGCGCTTAATCGTGACTGCGTCAGCGCCTGGGGCATGTCCGGGAAACGCCAGCTTCCTTGTAATGGCGTGTCGTACCGCGCCACGGTTCTATCCAGCACATTGCGAATGCGGGACGGGTCGTCGATCACCGTGGGGGTACCCTGCACATGAATCGCGGTGTAGTTCCAGGTCGGGAACGTTTGCTGGTTTTTGTACCAACTGGGTGAAATGAACGCGTGCGGCCCCTGGAAAATGACCAGGCAAGGTTTACCGGACAACAAGGTGCGCCACTGCGGATTGGCACGCGCCATATGAGTGGTAAGCAGGCCCTGGGCCGGCAGTTCGTTGTCGACCTCAGGCTGGCGAACCGACCTGTCCAATAAAAAAGGCAGGTGGGTTGCCGTCGGCCCTTCCGGGCCGACCGAGACCAGGGTCGCAAAACTCCAGGCTTCGATGCCATCGTGCAGTGCGGCTAGATCGGTGTGCGCGTAAGCGGAAGGCGTATACATGTCGTTGGCTCTACCGCTACTCGGTGCTGATGTTCGCCGACTTGATAACCTGGGCGTTGCGCGCCAGTTCGTCAGCGACCTGTTTGCGAAAGCCCTGCGGATCGGCGAAGCGCGCGTCGAAGCCCAGGTCCTGCAGAGATTTCTGCATATCTTTATCCGCCATCATGTCGCGGATCTGGGCGCTTAGTTGATCGATTACCGGTTGCGGCGTTCCCTTGGGACTGACCAAGCCGAACCAGGTCTGAAAGTCGTAGTCCGGCACACCGCTTTCTTGCATCGTCGGAACATCGGGCAGGAATGCAGATCGCTGCGCACTGGAAACCGCCAGCGGCTTGACCTTGCCGCCGCGTATTTGGGGCAGGCTGGCGACCATCGTATCGATGGACAGCGGAATCTGATTGCCGATCAGGTCCGCCATGGCGGGCGAGCTGCCGCGGTAGGGCACATGCAGCAGTTTGGCGCCCGTTTGCTGCGCCAGATATTCGCCCGCGATTTGCGGCAGCGATCCCGTGCCGAACGATCCATAGCTAAGCGGCGATGTGGCCGACCGCGACACCATGTCCTTGATGCTGGTCAAGCCCGTCTCTTGGTTCGTCAATACGACAAGTTGAGTGCCGCCTGCGATGCCCAGATAGTCGTAGCTGCTTTGCGGATCGTAGGCCAAGTTTTTGTACAGCAAGGGATTGATCGTGAATGACGAAGCACCCATGATCAGCAGGGTATAGCCGTCCGGCTTGGCCCGCGCCACGGCCGCGGCGCCGATGCCGCCGTTGGCGCCGGGTTTGTTTTCGACGACGACATTCTGGTTCAGCCGGGCAGATAGTTTGTTGGCAAACAGCCGTGCGATCACGTCCGTCGAGCCTCCAGGTGGGAAAGGCGCTACCAGTGTGATGGGCCGGGACGGATAGTCATTGGCGTGGGCGACAGGCAATGCCGTGGCCAGGGCGCTAGCCAGAATGGCACCCGCAACGATCTTCAACATACGCAATTCCCCTTGATGGATTTTAGCGAAAAGATAAATTCGCCATGCCCTGCATATCGGGCAGTTGGCGCCAAACTCCGGTTGCTTGTTCAAACGCGTGGGCCAGTTGCAGCAGCCCCAATTCGTCGCGGTAACGCCCCACGATTTGGATACCTACCGGCAGTCCTGCCGGCGTAAAGCCGCAGGGCACTGAAATGCAGGGATGGCCGGTCAGCGTCAGGTAATAACAAGACCGCATCCAGTCGATGTAGTTATCCATCGACACGCCCGCAACCGTGGGTGGGTATTCCTGCTCGATTGGAAAGGGCGAAACCTGCGTAACCGGTCCGACCAGGAATTCGTGGTCGCGCATGAAGTCCCGCAGGTGTGCGTGCAGGGTCGCGCGGACGCGTTCAGCAGCGGCGATATCGGCAGCGGTTTGCGCCAAGCCCATGGCCACGTTCCAATGGACAGCGTCTTTGACCTGCGTGCCGTGGTCCGTGACGGTCTGTTCATAGGACATCACGAATGCCAGGCCACGCAGTGTCTGGAACGCCTGATCGGCGCCCGTGAAATCCGGGCTGCGGTGCACGACATCCAGCCCCAATTCGCGAAACACCGGCAACGTGTTGTCAGTGGCGCCGCGGATGTCGTCGTCGACGGGCAATCCGCCCCAGTCCGCGCAATAGGCGATGCGCGTGCCCCGAAAATCGCGGCGTAGTGGGGCGGCGTAGCGCCGCGGATCGTCGGTCAGCGAGTAGGGATCCCGTGCGTCGGTCCCGGCAATGGCCGCCAGCAACAACGCCACGTCGCCGACCGTGCGCGCCATGGGGCCGATCGCGGTCAAGGTATTGAATGGATTCGCTTGCGGCCAGTGAGGGATCCGGCCTATCGAGGGTCGCAGTCCTACGACGTTGCAGAACGCGGCGGGATTGCGCAACGAGCCGCCCATGTCGCTGCCGTCGGCCAACGGCGTCATGCGCGCGGCCAGCGCTGCCGCTGAGCCACCGCTGCTTCCACCGGCCGACCGCGTGGGTGCGTACGGATTGCGCGTGGCGCCAAACACGGTATTGAACGTGTGCGATCCCGCGCAGAATTCCGGCACGTTGCTTTTGCCCAGCGTAATCGCGCCGGCAGCGCGTTCGCGCTGCACGATCAGACTGTCGAAGTCGGGGACATGGTCGCGGAATAACGGCGATCCCTGGGTCGTGCGCATGCCCGCTGTGTAGAAGCAGTCCTTATGCACAATAGGCAGGCCATGCAGCAAGCCTATTGCGGCACCGCTGGCCTGGTGTTGGTCGGCACGCGCCGCGGCGATAAGCGCGCGTTCCGCGTCGAGGGTGACGATAGCGTTGATCTGCGGATTGCAGGCCCGGATGCGATCCAGGTGCGCGCTAGCCAATTCGACGGCGCTGATGTCGCGGGCCTGGATCAGGGCACGCATGTCGGTGGCGCTAAGGTCACATAAACCGGTATCTGAAGTCACGACGCTCTGTCTTTTGTATCGTATGTCAATACAATGTATTGAATATAAGATACTATAAGTTCGAAAACAGGGCCGAACAATCGGGATATCCACCAAGAACCGGAGGTTGCCGTCATGACGCCGTCCAAGCCTGTATCCAACAGCGTTGGCAAGAATTCCACCGCCGTCGATCCGGACCTGAATCACAACGATCCGCTGTTTGTAGCCGCCGTGGCGCGCAGCGTGCGCGTGCTGGAGGCCTTTGCGGGCAGACGGGACGCGCTGGGCGTGACCGAGCTGGGGCAACTGACGGGCTTGGGGAAAAGCGCCGCGCAACGCTTTGTACATACGTGGGAGCAACTGGGGTATCTGTCGCAAGAAAGCGGGTCGCGTCGTTATCGCCTAGCGCACAAGGTCCTGGAATTGGGCTATTCGTATCTGCGGTCCGACGTATTGATTTCGGCAGCCACGCCACATCTGGTGGCGTTGCGCGATCGCTGCGGGCTGGCGGTGAACCTGAGCGTGTTGGCCGGCCAGGAAATGTTGTACGTGTTGCGTCTGCCCAGCCGGCAGAACACGCTATCCGAAATGTTGCCGGGGCGGCGTATGCCCGCGTGGGCCAACAGTTCGGGCCGCATGCTGCTGACGCAGTTCGATGACGACGGCGTGCGCGATATCCTGCGCCGGATTCCCCCGCGTGCAATGACGAACAAGACCACACTGGACATCGATGAACTGGTGGCGCAGATCGGCCAGGCGCGCAGCCTGGGGTATTCGATTGCCGAAGAGCAGGTGCACTTGAATCAAATTGGCGCCGCGGTGCTGCTGCACGATGACGCGCAGCGACCCATCGCCGCCATTAGCCTGGCCACGGCGCTTAGCGATTACCCGCGCAAGCGTGTGATCAGCGACCTAGTGCCCCAGTTGTTGAAGACGGCATCCGCGATTGCGTCATGATTTGACCTCGCGCGACGCAGTTGGCCGTGATTCCGACTGCTGCGTAGTCACCCGTCAATTTGCGGGCCATGGGAATCAAGAGCCGCACGTTAGAAGATATGTTGATCGATGTACGCCATCAGCGTTTGAGATGCGCTTGAAAGCGTCTTGCCAGATTTGACGATCAACTGCACCTCGGTTGCATTGAATACGGCATTCTCCAGGGGAACTGTTTTCAGTTCGCCCCGTCGGACATCGCTCTCCACTGCGGCATCGGACATAAACGTGACCGCCAGTTGATTGCGTACGAGGAGTTTGAGCGCTGCCACCGAACTCGTCATATATTTGGGCCGAAGCGATGCCCTTTCTACATAGCCCGCGAGTTGCGCCATCTGTCGCAGCCCATATCCTGGCGACATCAGCGCGAGGGGTTCATGCAGGAGTTCATTCAATGGCACTGCGGTCTTACACGATGCGAGCCTGTGCTCGGGCCAGACAACCAGTCTTGTGGGCCGTGCACGTCGATTGCGCACGAGCACCTGTTCCGCTGGCGGCGGATTGATTGCCAGCCCTATGTCGGCGGTGTCTTCAGCGACCATGCGTACCGCTTCCACTGAACTCACCAGGGTCAAAGTCACTTCGACTTTTTCGTGCGCTTGGTTGAAGTCGCGCAAGACATATTCGACCAAGGGTTCAATGAAGCCTTCGGCGACTGCCAGACGAATCAATCCTCGTTTGGCGCTGGTGAGTTCTTCCAGTTGCGCCTTGAGCAGGTTGGCATTCGATTGCGCTGTTCTCGCATAGGACAGCAGCACCGCCGCGGCATCCGTTGGCGTCACGCCACGGGCACTGCGCAGGAAGAGTTGCACGCCCAGTTCACGCTCTAGGGTCTGGATCTGTCGGCTCAGCACGGATGCTTCCAGTCCCAATCGGTCGGCGCCTCCCCTGATGCTGCCAGCGTCCATTACAGCTGCGAAATATGCAACACGGGCTTCATTGATCTGGGAGTTTTTCATTATGGCAATCGAAGCGTGTTGCCCATACTGCAACACCGTGTGATCGATTATGCCCTTCCTGTCGCACACCGTAAAGCGCACACTGGCGACATCTATCCCGAACAAGATCTCGCTATGCCGTCTCGTCGCCACATACTCACTGCATTCGCCGCCGCGCTACTGGCGCCACAGGTACGCATCGCCGCCGCTGCCAGCCCAACGCACTGGGTCGTGCCCTTTGCTGCCGGCGGCACCACCGATGCTGCGGCACGGCTGTTGGCCCAGGGGGTGCCAGAGGGATTCGGTTCTGTCATCATCGAGAACCGCCCCGGTGCATCTGGGGCGATTGGGGCGTCATCGGTCGCCAGAGCACGACCCGACGGACACAGCGCCTTGTTCGGTGGCCTGGCAACCAATGTCGTGCTTCCCCTGACGCAGACTGGACTGGCCTACGATGCCGAGAAAGATCTACAGCCCGTGGCGAGTCTATGTGCCGTTGATTTTGTGTTGGTGGTTGCCGCAAGCAGCAAATTCAAGACCTTGGACGACGTTCTGCAAGCGGCATCTTTGTCCGGCAATGCGCTGACGTTCGCCTCGACGGGGCACTTGGGGTCCCTGCATCTCATCATGGAGTATCTCTGCAAGCTCGCAGGCGTGCAGATGCTCCACGTACCATACAAGGGCGAAAGCCAAGGTGTTATCGATCTGCAAGAAGGCAGAGTCGACATCGCGCCCATGAGCGCTGGCTTGGTCAAGTCCTTTGTCGCCGAAGGCCGCCTGCGGACGCTGGCAGCCCTCGGCGATCAGCGCATCGGCATCATGCCCGACGTCCCGACAGTGGCCGAGCTTGGTTTCAAGGGGTTTGGCTTTCCGACCTGGAATGGGCTTTTCGTGCCCAGTGGCACTCCCAGCGATGCGTTGTCACGTCTGGAAAAGGCGGCGTTGGTGGCTGCACGTGCACCAAGCATTGTCAAACAGTTGGAGTCTCTGGGCGTGTCATCGGCACCCAAGGGTACTGCGGAGTTCACGGAATTTCTTCAAAGTGAACGCAAGCGGTGGGGTGACATCATCGAAGTGATTGGAGGGCTCTGATGACTATCCACAGAATCGCGCTGGGCGGATTCCAATACGAGACAAACACGTTCAGTGTCAAGCACCGGGCCGACTACCGTTATTTCTTGGATGAGCGGGACCGGCCGGCGCTCACCCGGGGGCCCGCCATCCTGGACCGGCTAGCGGGCACCAGCTTTGCGATGTCCGGCTTCCTGGACACGATCGGCGCGGATGTCGATCTGGTGCCTCTGGTCTGGTCCAGTGGCGGGGCCGGTGGCCTGGTGACGGACGATGCATTCGAACGTATCTGCGCCGAACTCGTGGGACGACTTTCGGAGGCAGCGCCAGTGGACGCTGTCTACCTGGACTTGCACGGTGCGATGGTGACGGCCAGTCTCGAGGATGGAGAAGGAGAACTTCTGCGGCGTGTACGGGCGTGTGTTGGCGAATCCGTACCGATCGTGATCAGTCTGGATTACCACGCCAACGTCACACCGCAAATGGTTGAGCTGGCCGACGGAATCGTTGCCTTCAGGACTTATCCACACGTAGACCGCGTTGATACCGGGCGGCGAGCGGCCGCCGTGCTGGAGAGGTTGGTGCGCGAAGGGCGGCCCCAGGGGCGCTCGCTGCGACATGCGAGCTTCCTTATCCCGCTGGAGAGCCAATGCACCCTGCTTGAGCCGACGCGTTCGATCGTGGCACATTCGAGATGCGATGACGGTGGAGTCGTTTCTCTGTCATATCTAGCCGGGTTTCCCCAGGCGGACGTTTTTTGGTGCGGACCTTGCGTCGTGGCCTATGCCACGACGCAAGCTGAGGCGGAGCAGGTCACGGCCAGCCTTCTGGAGGCGATCGAAAGCCGGGAGCCCGACTTTGCCGAGCGGGTCTGGGACGTTCCATCAGGTGTCCACGAAGCTTTGCGAATTGCCCGCCATGCCCAGAAGCCTGTCGTGGTGGCCGATATCCAGGACAACCCTGGCGGCGGCGGTACCGGTGACACCACAGATCTGCTTAAGGCGCTGATCGAGGCAGGTGCGCAGGATGCGGTCGTCGGCTTGATTCATGATCCTCATACTGCTGCCCAAGCCTGCGAGGTCGGCAAGGGCCGACGCTTGACACTCTCCATCGGCGGTAGACATGGGCCGGCAGGCGTAACGCCGCTGACAGCAGAATGTTTGGTCGAGCAGATCGGCGACGGTCGGTTTGTGGCTACCGGTAAAATTAATGGCGGCAACGAGACAGATCTGGGCCCCATGGCCTTGCTGCGTATCGAGGGCGTCCAGATCGTCGTGACGTCAAAGCGGATGCAGGCCTTTGATCCCGCGCCATTCCACCATCTGGGAGTGGATCTCGAGAATCAGAGATTGATTGTCCTGAAGAGCACCTGCCACTTCCGGGCTGACTTCGAGCCGATCGCAGAGCAGGTGCTTTTGATTGCGGCACCCGGGGCGTGTGTCGCGAATACGCTGGATCTTTCGTATCTCCGCCTACGCCCCTCCGTGAGGATTGCTCCCAATACGCATAGACGGCCACGCCAATGAGGGTTGACTTCGCGGGACGATTTTTCAACATTCATGTCAAAGTCGTCCCGTGTCTAGGCGGCGACGCTTGCCATGGCATCCAGCCGTTGTCGTCAATCGAAATCCGTGGCGATGGATACGTCGCGCCACGCATCAATATCTTGACGGAACGTTTCCAGCTTGAGTTCGGCAAGCGAGTGGGCGCGTGGGCCGATCGGCAAGTGCAATGGCGGATCATCGGCATCGATGGCCCGAATCATCACCGCTACAGCTTTGCTCGGGTCTCCCAGCTGGCGTCCGTCGTTGCTCTCGCGATAGGTACGGGCAGCGCCTGCGGTTGCCGCGTAGGCCTCAATTTTCTGCTTGGCGACCGCGATAGAGCGCCCCAGGAACTCGGTGCGAAACGGTCCCGGCTCGACGATTAACACCCGAATATCCATCGGCGCTACCTCTTGCGCAAGCGCCTCCGACAGGCCTTCCACCGCAAATTTGGTCGCGTTGTAATATCCGTGCCCACCCCTGCCGATGATGCCGGCTCCAGAGGAGAGGTTCACGATCCGGCCTCTTTGAGTGCGCCGCATTAGCGGCAACGCCGCGCGCGTCATCTCAATCAGACCAAAAACATTGACGTCGAATAGGGAGCGATATTCGTCTGACGTCGCCTCCTCAATCGCGCCCATGAACCCGTGTCCGGCATTGTTGATCAGTACGTTCAGTCTGCCGAAGGTTTCCTCAGTCATCGCTATGGCAGCCTGTATTGTCTCTGGCCTGGTCACGTCCAGAGCAGCAACACGCACCGTATTCGGGTAACGCTGCGCCAGACCCTTTAGGGCATCCGCGTTGCGGGCCGTTGCCACCACCTCGTCTCCGCGGGCTGCGGCCTCCTGGGCCAAACGCAGCCCGAAGCCACTCGAGCAACCGGTAATCAACCATGTCTTTTTCATGCTTTTTCCTTTCGTTTAATCCTGCGCATCGGTACGCGCAATAATCCGTTCCAACGCTAGATCGCGCTGTTGTGTCAGCGCATGCCACCCGAACCCAGGATGCGCTCACCCGTCACCCAACCCGCATCGTCGGAGGCGAGATACGAAACGATCGGCGCAATATCCTGCACTTGACCGATACGGCCCAGCGGCGTCTGGCTCTCGTTCCAGGTCTGGAAATCTGAACCAATGACGCCAGCCGTGTGGGTGCCGTCGGTTTCGATGAGGCCTGGGTTTACGGCGTTGACACGGATGCCTTTGGGGCCGAGTTCGCGCGACAGCACGCCGGTGATAGCGTCAATCGCTCCTTTCGAGCCCGTGTAGATGGCACTTTCTACCGGAAGGACACGCGTGACGAACGAGCTGATGTTGATGATGCTCGCGCCCTTGCGCATGTGTGGTGTGGCGGCGGCGGTAACCAGCAAAGGACCAAGAACGTTAAGGTCGAATTGCTTGCGGTAGAGTTCTTCAGTGGTGTCTTCGATCTTGGCGAACTGGTAGATCCCAGAGTTGTTCACCAAAATATCCAATCGGCCGAAGCTGTCGATGGCGGCTCTGATCAGCCATTCGACCTCCGTCTTGTTGGTCACGTCTGCGCCTACCGCGAGGGCTTTTCCCCCAGCCGCCTCGATGTCGGCGACCACCTTGTCTGCGTCGTCTTTGCTGGAGACGTAATTGACGATGACTGTCGCCCCATCGGCGGCAAGTCGGCGGGCAATGCCCGCTCCGATGCCTTTGGAGGCACCCGTTACGATGGCGACCTTGTCTTTGAGTTTGCTCATGACCTTGGATTCCGGATAACGCTGACCCGGGATAGGCCAGCTCAGCTAGGGCTCTATGGTGATATCAACAAAATTGTTTGTGAACTATCATTCTTGTATATTTCTCGTACACTTTTGAACGTATAGGTCTATCGCATGGAATGGAGCGACGTCCGAATCTATTTGGCAGTCGTCCGCTGCGGATCCTTTGGCGAGGCGGCCCGAAGCTTGGGCGTGAGTCATCCAACGATCGGGCGCCGGATAAAGGCACTGGAAGACGAGGCAGAGCAGCCGCTCTTTCGCAGGACTGGAAATCGACTGGTGCTCACGGACGCCGGAGACACCGTACTCGCGCTGGCGGAGTCCATGGAAAACTCCGCGTTGGCAATGGAAAGGCGTCTGGCGGGCAATCACGAGCGGCTCGAAGGTATCCTGCGGATATCTGCAGCAGAGTGGTTTGCCGGCTATGTTTTGGCTCCGGTCCTGGCTGAATTGACGAACCGCCATCCGGCCGTTGTGCCAGAGGTGATCGCGAGCTATCGATTGCTCAACCTGTCGCGGCGTGATGCCGACGTGGCCTTTCGTATTGTTCCCTTCACCGAGCCGGACATTGTTCAACGCCGGCTGATGACGATGTCATATAGTCTTTATGGTTCGGCCGAAACCGCACGTGCAATGCAGGACGATCCGGGCTCTGTGGGACTTGTTCTCATGAATACGGCACAGTCCCACTTTCCTGATGTCGTCTGGCTGCTCGATAGGTTTCCTCGTTCACGGCGTGTTTTCACAAGTACGAGCCGAGCGGTTCAGGCGCAGATGTGCCTGCGCGGTATGGGCGTTGCAGTGCTGCCAAGACCGCTTGGCGATGCCATATCTGGATTGCAGCGTGTCGAAACAGCAGATGAGCCTCCAACCAGGGATATATGGGTGGGCTACCATCACGACCTGCGACATATGGATCGACTGCGAGCGATGCTGGATATTGCCGATACGATGCTTTCCGATTCCGCGATTGCGTCATGATTTGACCTAGCGCGACGCCGTTCGCCGTGAGGGTTTAGCGCAAGGATCTGGACAGAGTGATCAAGGTTTCAATCAACAGATCAACATCGGCCTCGCCGTGGGCGGCTGACAACGCGATGCGCAGGCGGGCAGTGCCCTCCTGCACCGTAGGCGGGCGAATTGCAGGCACCCAGATGCCTTGCTCGCGCAGAGCTTGCATGACGGCAAGTGCCTTGTCGTTAGCACCAATCAGCAAGGGTTGGATGGCCGTGTGCGATTCTGTCAGCTGCCAGTCGCTACCCTGCAGGCCGGCGGCCAAGCCGCTGCGCAGGCGTGCAATTAACAGGTTCAGGTGGCTGCGCCGCCAGTCTTCTTTTGCGATCACGCGCAAACTGATACTTAGTGCGCTTGCCAGCAAGGCGGGCGCTGCGGTGGCAAACGTATAGCTGCGGGTTTTTTGCAGCAGCCATTCCACTAGTGCTGCGTCGCCGGCCACAAAGGCACCGGCCACACCGGCAGCTTTGCCCAATGTAGCCATGTAGAGCACTCGCCGCGTGCCCTGATCGTCGTACAGCCCGGCGTCGGCCAGGCTACCGCGGCCTTGCGGGCCCCTAACGCCAAAGCCGTGCGCGTCGTCCAACAGCAGCAGTGCGTCATGCCGTTCGCACAGCGCCAAGAGGGCAGGGATGTCGGCGCAGGTGCCATCCATGCTGAAGACGGCATCGCTGATGACCAGTTTGCGGCGGGCACTGCTGTGCTTTAGTTCGTGGTCCAGGGAGTCGAGGTCGATATGTGCGTAGCGATGAATCTGAGCGCGAGAAAGCCGGGCGCCATCGATCAGGCAGGCATGATTCAACGCGTCTGAGAAGATCGCGTCACCGGCTCCCACCAGCGCCGGGATGATGCCGACATTGGTGGAAAAGCCCGCATAAAAATACAGCGCACGCGGCAGACCCACAAACGCGGCAAGCTCATGCTCCAGTGCCTCGTTGGCGGCACTATGGCCGCTCACCAGCGGCGAGCCGCCAGAACCGACGCCAAAGGTCTGGGCGCCATCGCAGGCCGCCTGCACCATCTCTGGGTGTTGCGACAGTCCCAGGTAATCATTGCTGCAAAAGGCCAGCATGCTGCGCCCGTCGACCCGCAGGCGCGCGCCGCCGTCGGGAGCGACCACGGCACGGCGGCGGCGCAGGTGGGCCTGGTCCAGTTCTTCAATACGCGCCGGGAATTCGTCCAGCCATGAATTTGTCATTGCCATGCCTGTGGAAGGTTGAAGCTCAGTGTTCGCGGATTGGGCGAGCACTGAAACGGGATCGTTGCTACCAGCGGTACTTGAAGCTTTTGCTGCAAAAAAGCAATGTTGTTTTCTTGCGCCAACATGTTGGCATCTACATGGTTGGCAACCCATCCGGCCAGCGTGAGTCCACGTGCGCGAATGGCTTCGGTGGTCAGCAGGGCATGGTTCAGGCAGCCAAGCCGCAAGCCCACCACCAGCAGCACGGGCAGGCCCAAGGCTTGTGCAAGGTCGGCGCCGGTCTCAGTGTCCGAGAGGGGAACGAGAAAGCCGCCTGCGCCTTCCACCACCACTGCGTCGGCCAACTCAGTCAGTGCGCGCTGGCAGGCGACCAAATGGGCAATATCAATCCGCACTCCGGCGCGCGCGGCGGCGATGTGCGGCGACACCGGGTCGGGCAGCAGCACCGGGTTGTCGAGTTCGGGCGGCACGCTGCATGTGGCGGCTGCGCGCAGGGCGATCACGTCTTCATTGGCGTGAACACCATCGATCAGTTCCGTGCCAGCAGCCACGGGCTTCATGCCAACCACGCGGCCATGGTGTTGGGCCAGGGCATGAAGCAGGGCGGTGCTGACCAGCGTTTTTCCCACACCAGTGTCGGTGCCAGTGACAAAAATTGACAGTTTTTCGGATTGGGCATTAGTCATGGGTTTCGTCCTTAACGTCCAGCGTGGCCCGTAGCGCGGCCAGTGCGCCTTGCGCCAAATGGGCAGCCGTGTCCGCATCAAGGGCGTAGGGCGGCATTGCATAAAGCGTGTTGCCGATCGGGCGCAAGACCACGCCTTGCGCCATCGCGTGCTGGGCGTAACGGCTGGCGAACCCCGGCCTGGGGGTTGCGCCTTCAAAGCTTTCGTCTATTTCCCAGGCCCAGATCATGCCCCGTCGGCGCGCATGTCGAACCGAAGGGTGTTGCGTCAACGGAGCAAAGGCCTGATCCAGCGTCCGCGCCAGGGCAGCATTGTCCGCCAACACGTCGGACTGTTCGAACAATTCCAGCGTAGCCAGTGCCGCGCGGCAGGCCAGCGGATTGCCAGTGTACGAGTGCGAGTGCAGAAAGCCACGTGCCACTTCGTCGTCGTAAAACGCCTGGTACACCGCATCCGTGGTCAGCACGGCCGATAACGGCAGGGTGCCGCCGGTCAGCCCCTTCGAGAGGCAGATAAAGTCGGGCAATATGTCGGCCTGCTGGTGTGCAAACATTGTGCCGCTGCGACCAAAGCCGGTGGCGATCTCGTCAACGATCAGGTGCACTTGGTAGCGATCGCACAGCGCGCGTGCTTGAGTCAGATAGCTGGCGTCGTACATGACCATGCCCGCGGCGCACTGAATCATGGGCTCAAGAATCAGCGCCGCCGTTTGCGCATGGTGCTGCTCCAACCAGCGTTCTAGCCCTGATGCAGCACGATGCGCCACGTCCGCAGCGCTTTCGCCCGGCTGCGCGCCTCGCGCATCAGGACTGGGTACGGTGGCGGCCAGTCGAATCAGCGGCGCATAGGCTTCGCGAAACAGGGCGATATCGGTGACACCCAGCGCGCCCACTGTCTCACCGTGGTAGCCGCCAGCCAAGCCCACAAAGTGACTTTTCTCAGGGTGGCCTGCGTTGCGCCAATAGTGAGCGCTCATTTTCAAGGCAATTTCGGTGGCGCTGGCGCCATCGCTGCCATAAAACGCATGTCCCAGACCGGTCAGTGCGCTCAGCCGCTCGGACAATTCCACAACAGGCGCATGGGTGAAGCCGGCCAGCATGACGTGATCAAGCTGCTCCAATTGATCGCGCAGTGCCGACTTGATGTGTGGATGGCCGTGGCCAAACAGATTGACCCACCAGGAACTGATGCCGTCCAGATAACGGCGGCCTTCAAAGTCATATAGCCACACGCCTTCAGCTTTCGCGATGGGCGCTGGGGGCTGGGATTCGTGCCGTTTCATCTGTGTGCAGGGGTGCCACACATGGCGCAGGCTGCGCTCAATCATGGAAGAGTTGTTCATGGACCTTGTTGTTGATCGTGAATAGACAGGTGGCCTGGCGCTTTCAACGTAAAGCTAGGCTGCAGTCACTTCGCGAGTATTTAATTCATCGATTTAGACCGCAGGCGCCAGATAAGGCCTGCGGATTGATGCCGTCTACATTATCTTAACCATCTTCTGAAACGACGGCGTTGGCTGACATAGCCCAGCATCGCATCATGACTTATGCCAGGGACTTCGCTGCCTACGGCTCGCTAGAAACGTTGTTTCGCAATAATGGCCTATAGTCAGTCTGACTGAGTTGCACCAATTCAACCGAAGCGCTGTTGGGCGTTGTTAAAGCCGGTATGGGCATAGGTGTCATCATCGAAGCATGCGTGAACGTTTCGCGCGACGCTGAGTCGCTTCAAATCATTCAAGGAGCCCCCTCGCTACTAGCGTATGAATACTTCGCGTCTTATCACGTGGACTCAGTCGACCGTGTCGGGATGATGGTGGCCGAGATTGCCCCGCGCGGCCGCCCCGGGGTTGAACCCATGCCCCATCAAGGACTAAGCTGACCGCTGGCTATCGAGAGCGGCGCCCGCGGATCCTCAAGACAGCAATACCGGAACCGCTCGCCGCAAGGAGAGCACCATGCGACATGCGGTAGATTTGTCCGGGCGCGTGGCTATTGTCACTGGCGCCAACTCGGGGATCGGGCGTGGCGTCGCCCTGGAATTGGCGGCAGCGGGGGCGCGGGTTGTCGTCAACCACCGTCCCAACGAAGACTCCGAGCGACGCGGTGTCGAGGTCGTGCAGGAAATCGCACGTGCGGGCGGCAAGGCTGTTCCGGCTGCCGCCGACATCAGTCGCGAAGAAGATGTCGAGCATCTATTCCGGGTGGCCGTGGATCATTACCAGGGCGTCGACATCCTGATCAACAACGCCGGCATCGAACAGCCGGCCGCCATTCAGGACATGACGCTGGCTCAGTGGCAGAAGGTCATCGACGTCAACCTGACCGGCCAATTCTTGTGTGCCCGTGCCGCCGCCCGGGCCTTCCTGAATCGCGTGCCCCCACCGCCGGCCAACGCGGCCGCAGGCAAGATCGTTTTCATCAGTTCAGTCCACGAGGTTATCCCGTGGGCATTCCAGGCCAACTATGCAGCGTCCAAAGGGGGCGTGTCGCTGCTGATGCAGTCGTTGGCGCAAGAGCTTGCTCCCATGAAGATTCGCGTCAATTCCGTAGCGCCCGGGGCGATACGCACGCCCATCAACGCGCCTGCTTGGGACACACCGGAAAGCCTGGCGTCGCTGCTCAAGCTGATTCCGTACGGGCGTATCGGTGAACCGGAGGACGTGGCGCGCGCCGTCGCCTGGTTGGCCAGCGACGATTCCGATTACGTCACTGGTTCCACGCTGTTCATCGACGGCGGCATGACGTTGTATCCTGCGTTTCGCGGTGCGGGTTGAGCGCATGTCCAAGCCCATTGAAGACTATGGTCTGATCGGCAACATGCTGTCCGCGGCGCTGGTGGCGCGCGACGGTTCCATCGATTGGCTGTGCTTGCCGCATTTCGATTCGCCGGCCTGCTTCGCCGCTTTGCTGGGCGACGATAGCCACGGCCGCTGGCTGGTCGCGCCCTGTCATCCGGGGCACACCACGCGCCGCTACCTGCCCGATACCGCCGTGCTGGAAACCCTCCATGAGACGCCCTCCGGCGTCGTACGCGTGTACGACTTCATGCCCCTGAGCGATGACGAAGAACGGGTGGATGTGGTGCGCATTGTGCAAGGCGAGTCGGGTCAGGTCGACATGCAAATGGAATTGACGCTGCGCTTTAACTACGGGCAGGCGGTTCCCTGGGTGCGGCGGCGTGATTATGGCCTGAGTGCGATCGCTGGACCCGATGCCGTCGAACTGCATACGCCCGTGCCATTGGAAGGCCGCGACATGAAAAGCGTGGCTCGCTTCATCCTGCGGCAAGGCGAGATCGTGCCCTTTACCTTGTCGTACCATCGCTCGCACAAGACGCCGCATTTTGTGCCCGACCGTATGGAAAGCATGGACCGCACTATTGCCTGGTGGCACGAATGGGCCAAGCGGTGCCATTGGGACGACGGTCCGGGCGCACGGCGCGACGCGGTGGTGCGATCGTTGATCACGCTGAAACTGCTGACTTTTCAGCCAACCGGCGGCATCGTGGCGGCGCCCACGACTTCGCTGCCCGAACAACTGGGCGGCAGCCGCAACTGGGATTACCGCCACTGCTGGCTGCGCGATTCAGCCCTGACGTTGTATGCCTTGCTGAATGCCGGCTACCGGGAAGAAGCCGAGGCCTGGCGGCAATGGCTGCTGCGCGCGGCGGCCGGCCACCCCAATCAACTGCAGATCATGTATGGCATCGCCGGCGAACGCTGGCTCCCCGAGCACGATATTCCCTGGCTGCCGGGCTACGAGGGAAGTAGGCCGGTACGCCTGGGCAATGGCGCAGCCGGTCAGATGCAGCTGGACGTGTATGGCGAACTGATCGAGACCCTGCATGCCGCGCGGGTGGCCGACTTGGCGCCGCTGGCCGAAGCTTGGCGCATGCAGAAGGTGCTGCTCAAACCGCTTGAAGCGCTATGGCGACAGCCGGATCATGGAATCTGGGAAATGCGCGGGCCGCGCCGGGCCTTCACGCATTCGCGGCTGATGTGCTGGGTGGCGCTGGATCGTACCGTGAAGTCTTGTGAGCGCTTTGGCCTGGAAGGCCCGGTAGATCGCTGGCGAGCCTTGGCCGCCGAGATCCGCGAGGACATATGCACGCATGGCTACGACGCCGGACGCAACACCTTTGTTCAGTATTACGACGGCACAGCGCTGGACGCCAGTTTGCTGTTGATTCCGCAGGTTGGCTTTCTGCCGGTGGATGATCCGCGCGTGTCGGGCACCGTGCAGGCGGTCGAACGCGAGTTGTTGCGCGACGGCCTGCTGCTGCGCTATTCGACCGAGCGTAGCGACGATGGTCTGCCGGGCAACGAAGGCGTGTTCCTGGTGTGCAGTTTCTGGCTGGCCGATGCCTACATCATGCTGGGCCGACTGGATGACGCGCACTGCTTGTTCGATCGTCTGCTGTCGCTGCGCAATGATCTGGGACTGCTGGCCGAAGAGTACGACGTGGTGCGCAAGCGCCTGGTGGGCAATTTCCCGCAGGGCTTTTCGCACATCGGCTTGGTCAATACTGCCTATAACCTGAGCGCTGCGGGTGGCACGGCGCGCCAGCGCTCATCGCGCGACGCGCCGCAGGATTGAGGGCGGGGATTATTGCGGTGCGCGGAAACTTCGCCAAGCTCCACGGTAACTCGTCCGTCTCAGTGTTCGGGATTGGTCACCATAATGATTTTTGACACGAGTTCGGCCGTATTCTTGGCGCCCAATTTTTTCATTAGCCGGCCGCGATGTACTTCGACTGTGCGGTGCGAGATACCCAATGCCTGCGCCGTTTCCTTGCAAGTCAGGCCATTGACGATATAGCCGGATATTTCCTGCTCGCGGTGCGTCAGCTCTGCCGTTTTAGTCCGGTTGTGGTGGATGCGTTCGAAGCTCCAGATCATCAGGTTGAAGGGCTGTTCGGGCGTCAGCGTCACGCCACGTGCACGCGCCCAGAAAATCTGCCTGTCGCGATGTTGCATGAAGCGTTCGTCTTCGTAACTTGTCTTGATGCGCAGTGCATGCAGACAGCGTTCACCGATCTCGTAATAGTCCGCGCTGCTTGGGTAGAGCTTCAGGATCAGCTCTCCCTCCAGATCTTCGACTTCGTAACCGAATAGCGTCGCAAACGCCTTGTTGCATCGCAAGATGGTTCGATTCTTGGTGATGATTTGCGGCGCAGGCGACTCGCGAAACGCCAGTTCTTCGAGATTGTGATCGAGCATGATTCTCTTTGGTTGTACGTATTTATGTACGTAGTTGCACGCATAGACATACGTATGCTAGCGGGCCAACATATAAAAAACAAACACGTTGAAAACACAAACGCTGGGAGACAGCATGGCATCACATACCGTGTCCATCGTTGGCAGCGGCCATACCAAGTTCGGCCGGCTCGACGCACTGACTCTGGAAGACCTCATCGTGTCCGCCACGCGCGAGGCACTCGCCGATGCGAAAATCGACGCATCGGAGATAGACGCTGTGTATCTCGGGCACTTCAATTCCGGCATGGTGCCTGACGGCTTCGCATCGTCGCTGGTTCACCAGGCATCGCCCGATCTGCGCTTCAAGCCGGCCACCCGGTGTGAAAACGCTTGTGCTTCGGGCGCGGCGGCGCTGTTTGCCGGCATGGCCGCCATACAAGCCGGGCAGGCTGAAGTCGTGTTGGTTGTCGGGGCCGAGAAAATGACCTCAAACAGCACCGAAGATGTCACCCGCGCCCTGGCTGGGGCAGGCTACCAAAACAGCGAGCAAGAACGGGCTCTTAGCTTTCCCCAGGTATTTGCCATTGCGGCGCAGGCCTATACCGAGCGCTATCAAGACCCCATGTCGGCCATGGCCGCCATTGCCTCCAAAAACCACCATAATGCGCTCGCCAATCCACTGGCGCACATGCACCGGGCCTTGAGCGTAGAAGCGTGTAATACGGTTTCCGACAAAAACCCGATGATCGCGCCTCCCCTGCGGTTGTCGGACTGCTCCCTGATTACCGATGGCGCGGCAGCCGTTGTATTGGTCAGTGCCGCCCGGGCAAAGCAGTTTCAAAAAGAGGTCGCCATACGGGCCACTGCCCACGTCAGCGATCTTCTCCCCATGTCGGCGCGCGACTTTCTGGCTTTCGAAGGCCCCCAGAAGGCCATGGCGCAAGCCTTGCAGCAGGCGGGAATCACGACCGCTGATCTCGACTTCGCCGAAGTGCACGACTGCTTTACGATCGCCGAGCTATTGATCTATGAGGCTTTGGGGCTGGCTCCCAAAGGCCAAGGCCACCGCGTGCTGGATGACGGCACGGTCATGCGCGGCGGCGCCTTGCCGGTCAATCTTTCTGGCGGGCTCAAGGCCAAGGGCCACCCGGTGGGTGCCACCGGCGTTTCGATGCATGCCATATCGTTCCGTCAGTTAACCGGCCAGGCTGGCGAGATGCAGATCGACGCACCCGAGTTGGGTCTGGTCTTTAACATGGGCGGCACCGGCGTGGCTAACTATGCCAGCGTTCTTCAGGCAAAAAGGGCGTAGTCGGGCATGAATATCGCACAGTGGTTGTACGCGCGGGCGCAGCTCACGCCCGATGCGCCGGCCTTGCTTCAGGGCAACACCTTGATGGCAGATTACGGCCAGTTTGCTGCCCAGGCCTGTTCCGTGGGGCAAAGCTTGCGGCACGATCATGGCATCGAACCCGGTGACCGCATTGCGCTTTACATGCCAAATCGTATCGAGCAGTTGGTGCTGATGTACGCCGCATGGTGGGTCGGGGCGGTCGTTGTGCCCATCAATTACAAGTTGCATGCCAAAGAGGCCGCATGGATCGCCGATAACGCAGAGGCCTCGCTGGTGTTCAGCGACGATGGCCAGTCGCTGCGTGAGGTCAGCTTACCGCAAGGC
The DNA here is from genome assembly GCF_054779135.1 of Bordetella tumulicola. NCBI lineage: Bacteria > Pseudomonadati > Pseudomonadota > Betaproteobacteria > Burkholderiales > Alcaligenaceae > Bordetella > Bordetella tumulicola. Next base: position 842,676 of record NZ_BAAGYU010000010.1, read on the forward strand.
TGTCGCGAGTTCGGTGTCGATACGCCCGACTACACGGCCATGCTTGACGGCAGCCATGCCGTGGCCGCGCCCATCCCATTAGCCACCGACACGCTGGCCTGGCTGTTCTATACGTCGGGCACGACGGGGCGCCCGAAAGGCGTCATGCTGACGCACGACAATCTGATCGCCATGTCGCTGTGCTATGCGGTCGATGTGGCCGAGGCCAGCCAACATGACGCCGTCTTTTATGCGGCGCCCATGTCGCATGGCGCTGGCCTGTACAACTTTATTTTCGTACGCGTGGGCGCGCGACATGTGGTGCCTGCAACACGTGGCTTTGACTGTGCCGAGATCCTCGATCTGGCCAAGCAACTGGGTGAGGTGTCGATGTTTGCCGCACCCACCATGGTCAAGCGTCTGGTCGCGGCCGTCAAAGCCAGTGGGTCGGACGGTGCCGGCATTAAATCCATCATATGCGGCGGCGCGCCCATGTATGCGGCCGATTTCATCCAGGCGCTCGATGCCCTGGGCCCGAAGTTCGCACAAATCTACGGGCAGGGCGAAAGCCCCATGACGATTTCCGCCATGCGCGGCGAACTGATCGGCGATCGAGAGCATCCGCAATGGGGTGCGCGTATCGCGTCTGTGGGCACGGCGCAATCGTGCATCGAGCTGCGTATTGTTGATGAAGACCTGCGCGATGCTCCGCTGGGCACCCATGGTGAAGTGCTGGTGCGAGGGCGCACCGTGATGCAAGGATACTGGCGCAACAGCCAAGCAACGCAAGAAACGCTGGTCGATGGCTGGCTGCGTACGGGTGATATCGGTTACCTCAATGAAGCTGGCTTTCTCACGCTGACCGACCGCTCCAAAGATGTGATTATTTCCGGCGGCACCAATATCTACCCGCGTGAAGTCGAAGAAGTGCTTTCCCGCCACCCTGACGTCTTCGAGGTGGCGGTGGTGGGCAGCCCGCATCCTGAATGGGGCGAGGAAGTCGTGGCATTTGTGGTTAGCCGAAAGGGTGTCTCTGTAGACGCTGCCACCCTTGAGGCCTGGTGTCGGGCCGAAATCGCTTCGTTCAAAAAGCCAAAACGCTACGTGTTCTGCCAAGACCTGCCCAAGAACAGCTACGGAAAAATATTGAAGACCGCATTGCGAGAGGCGGCCAACCAGTCTGTATGAACGTGCGCAGTCTTGCGCGTGTTCTGGTTTGTAGGTTTATGAGAAGAACGGAGGAGCAAACATGAAACGACGTGAATTTATAAGATCTGCGGGCATCATCACAGGCGCGGCAGCGATCGGAGGTTTTCCTTTTATCGCGTCCGCAAAAGACAAAATTTCATTCAAGTTCGATAGTTATATTTCCGAAACGGCAGGGCCTTCAGGCCTAGATCAATGGTTTTTGACCGAGCTTGAAAAACGGTCGAACGGGGTCGTGAACGTACGTCGTTACTGGGCGGCATCGCTGAACAAAGTAGGCGAACACCTGTCCGCCGTGCGCGATAAAACATCCGAGATGTCACTGATTTCTCCGGGATATTATCAAGCCGATCTGCCGGTCACGCGCGGGCTGGAATGGTATTACAAGATGCAGCGTGCCGATGCCTTGCAGTTGGTGTGCCGCGATGTCTACGAGCAATTTCAACCGTTGCGCGACGAGTGGGAAAAGCGCCATCGCGCCAAGGTCATGTATTGGACCAACTGGAATTACGCGCCCTTTATTACCCGCAAGCCCATTAATTCGCTAGACGACATCAAGGGCCTGCGTATACGCGGTTACGGTGTTGCCACGGACGTCATTGAACGCCTGGGCGGAACCGCAGTGCCCATGGCCGCCCCAGAGGTCTATACCGCGCTTGAACGCGGTGTGTTGGACGGTGTTTACGGCTTTGATTTCATTACTGCCGTGGCTTACAAGCTGCACGAAATCGCGCCGCACTTTACCGACATCGGCGATGGTCCGCATGGGCCTTCGGCCACCGTGATCAACACGGAGGTATGGAACGGTTTCCCGCCGGAAATCCAGGCATTGTGCAACGACATCGTGGCAGAAATCTACGCCGGAAAATACACCGAAATCATGAGTGGCCTGAACCAGAAGTATGTAGACAAGGCTCAAAAAGAAGGTGTCAAGTTCAGCCGACTTTCTGACGAACAGAAAAAGGCCGCAACCCAAATCGTGCAGCCGGCGCAGGTCAAGAAGTGGGAAACAGAAGTCGCCAAGCCCGCGGGGATAGACGGCGCGCAAATGCAAAAACTGGTGGACGCGGCCATAGCCAAATACGATCCCTCTGGAACCTTGAAACGGCCGTCTGAACTGGCGCTGGGCGTTTAACAGCGGTATTCCCAACGTGACACAACGATTGCGTCCGCCAGGGCGCAATCCTCCGATACCGGAGTCATCATGAAGCGCCTCGAAAGTCTGTTCAATACCCTGTCCAATTGGTTCGGGATCGTTGCTTTGGCATGTCTGCTGTTTCTCATGTTTGGCACGACGCTGGATGTTGTCGTGCGTGGCCTGACAGGCCGTCCCATATCGGGTGTCTTCGAAATGGCAGAGCTCAGCATGGTGCTGCTTGTTTTCATGGGGCTAGGCTGGACCAAACGCGACAACGCGCACATCCGTGTGACGATTTTGCTTGAGAAAATGCCCCACAAACTACGCCGTGTTTTCGAGAGCGTCGCATGGGGTACAGCCGCGCTGCTGCTCTTGCTGCTTGCCATTCCGTCCAGCATGGATGCCGTGCATTCGTTTGCAATCCGTGAGTTTCGCTGGGGTTATATCGAATTCCCCATCTGGTGGGCCAAAATTGCACTTGCCCTAGGCTTGTGGTTTGCCTTTCTACAAATGGCGCTCCAGTGCTTGCAGACCGCCGTCACCGGCGAGCTACCAGACATCGACGATGGTGTTTCACCAGGTAAAGCCTTGCACTAAGCATGCGCTCATCATCTCCACCAACATAATAGATAACGAGCCTCGGCGAGCATCGGGGCAGCGAGACACGCCATGGACTTGATTTCCGCCACCACTCTGGCGATCTGCCTGATATTCGGGCTGATGTTGATAGGCACACCGGTGTTTGCGGCGCTAGGCATCGCCGGCGTGGCCGGCATCGTCATGATCGAGAATCTCGATTTTGTGTTGAACCGGCTTAAATCATTCTCGTACCACCAGTCAGCCTCTTATTTGTTGACGGTTATCCCGCTCTTCATACTGATGGGTGCTTTCGCACACCATGCCGGCATTGGCCAAAGGCTTTTCGGCGTGGCGCGCAAGTGGGTGGGGCACTGGCCGGGTGGCCTTGCCATGGCTAGCGTACTGACCAGCGCCGGGTTTGCAGCGACCTCGGGGTCCAGCGTTGCCACCGCAGCAACCGTAGGTTCTGTCGCCATCCCAGAAATGAAAAAAGCCGGCTATGATCCGCGTCTGTCTGCTGGCGCTGTGGCCGCCGGGGGTGTACTAGGGGTGCTGATCCCACCCAGCGTATTACTCATTTTCTATGCTGCGCTCACCGAAGTATCGGCGGGCAAGATGCTGGTGGCCGGGATCATTCCGGGCATTTTGACCACCCTGGTTTTCATGTTGGGCATATGGGTCATTAGCGTCAGGCTGAAGTCGCCTCAGGACGCCACACCCATCGCCAACTGGCGAGAGCGCTTTGCATCGCTCAGCGATGCCTGGCAGGTCATCGTGTTGTTCCTCGTCGTGCTTGGCGGTATTTACCTGGGTTTTATGACGCCTACCGAGGCGGGCGCAGTCGGGGCTTTCGTCGCCTTCTTGATGCTGTGCTTTTCGAAGCAGGGGCGGCCCAACCTGAAGCGCAATCTTTACGAGAGCTGCCGCTCTTCGATCACCACGACCGTCATGATCCTGATGACGATGATAGGCGCGGGCATTTTCAGCTATTTTCTTAGCCTCGCGCAGATCCCGCAAATGATCGCCAGCAGTGTGGTCGACTCCAGCTTTCCGCCGATGTTGATCATTGGTCTGCTGCTGCTCATTTATTTTCCGCTGGGCATGTTCCTGGACGCGTTCTCCATGCTGGTCATTACGCTGCCCATCATGTTTCCGACCGTCGTCTCGCTAGGATACGATCCGATCTGGTTCGGTATTCTTGCCGTGAAAATGTGCGAGATCGGCCTGATCACACCGCCGGTGGGCCTGAACGTCTATGTGATCGCAGGCATAGATCGCCAGACACCGCTAACCCAGATATTTCGTGGCGCGTGGTGGTTTGTCATCATGGAAATCATCACGACGCTGCTGCTATTTTTCATACCCGTGCTGGTGACGTGGCTGCCTGAGAATATGCTGGGGAAATAATTAGTCTTTGGCGGTGATGGCGTTTCGCCTTCGATCGCGCTGGTTTGGACGATATCTTCGGTTAATGCGGCTAGGCTGGCTTCGTCGCGCAGTGCTATACCCACGTCTGCCAGACGGCTGAGTAGCAGGCCTTGAGCGCGGCTAACCGCGATCAAGGGTTCTGCCCAGGCGACGAGGTTGTATTGCCAGTCAGATCGATGCGGCGATTGCCAGAGATATTCGCCGCGTTTCATGCGGTGATCGTGTGGTGTTTTGTCTTGTTGTCAAGTTTTGATACAAGGGCGCTGTTTCAATTACCTAGGCGAAAGAAAACGCCCTGCTGGTGAAGCTTCTCCACGACAGCCCGCATTAAAGCTTTCTTTCACACTTTTGATTCATATTAAACAATGCTTTAATATGATGATCCGACATGAAAGCGAACTTTAGAATGAATCGGATCACAGGTACATACGCGACTTCCACCACGCTAGGCGAAACGGTGCGCGCCTTCGTGCCGCATCCGCTACCGCCCGTCGATCCTCCTTTGAGAACGCCATCCTTTACCGAGTTGAATCGACAAGCGGAATTGGCGCTGGCTAGGTTGTCTGGCGTGTCTGGGCTCGTGCCGTCAGTGGATTGGCTGCTTTATAGTGCTGTACGAAAGGAGGCCTTGCTGACATCACAACTGGAAGGTACGCAGGCCACCCTGATGGATCTGTTTGATGAGGAAGCGGGCTTCAACGTCAGCAACACTGATGACGTAGCTGAGGTCACCAACTATTTGCAGGCCTTTCGGTTGGTACAGGGGCAACTGCGTGATCCGAAGGGGCTCCCCATCAGTGTGCGCCTCCTGTGCGATGCGCATCGATTGCTGCTTGGTGGTGTACGCGGCGCGGGTAAGCAGCCCGGAGAGCTGAGACAATCGCAGAATTGGATTGGTGGCACTCGGCCCGGTAATGCTGTCTTTGTGCCTCCGCCGCCGGAGCGTGTGCCAGAATTGTTGTCAAATCTCGAGCGGTTTATCCATGACGAATTGAGTGACCTTCCTCCCTTGGTCAAGGTTGCACTGGTTCACGCGCAGTTCGAGACTATCCATCCATTTCTGGACGGCAATGGGCGCATCGGCCGCCTGCTGATCGCGGCGTTGTTGGAGCACTGGAAGCTGCTCCCTGAACCGTTGATGTATCTTAGTGGTTACCTGAAGCGCTACCAAATCGAGTACTACCGACGTCTGTCGGTCATTCGTACCGAGGGTGACTGGGAAGCATGGGTGTCGTTCTTTCTCGAAGGCGTTGCAGTGGCGGCGGCGGAAGCTGAGCAAAGTATCATCGCGATTGCTAGCCTGGTCGCTGCCGACCGGCGCAAGCTGCTCCAATCGCCCAAGTCCAGTCCCGCCAGCTACCGGCTATTCGAACAACTGCCTATGATGCCGCGTTTTTCCGTGGAGCGTGCCCGTCAGCAACTCGACACTACGTTTCCAACGGCGAACTCAGCGGTGCGGGTATTGGAGCACTTGGGCATTGTGGTTGAAGTGACTGGTCAGAAGAAAAACCGCAGCTATAGCTATCAAGCCTACGTGGATTTTCTGGCACAGTGATAATGAGCGGCTTTCCGTGTCCTAATCCTAAAACAAAAAAGCCGCAGTCTCATTTTGAACGGATGACCTCACCCTCGAAATTCTACAACCCTATGTCTACTCGAAGGGGGAGCTTACGGTGTCGAGGTCTTCCATGCAGTTAGCCTAAGTCAAACTAAATGGCAACTGGCGTAGAGGCTTGCCGGTCAGACTGGTTATGGCATTGGCAAAGGCTGGTGCCAATGGCGGCAAACCCGGCTCGCCGATACCCGTCGGTGGTTCTGCGCTAGGCACGACGTGGATGGCGAATGTCGGTACGTCGGTGATGCGTGCCACGGTGAAGTCGCCAAAATTGTTTTGTTCGACCACGCCATCCTTGAGCGTAATGGCCGAGCCTGGCAGACACATGGACATGCCCATGATCGCCGCGCCTTGCACTTGCGCTTCCAGAGTACGTGGATTGACTGCGAGGTTGCAATGTACGCCGGCTGTGACCGTATGCAGTACGGGTCGGCCATCTTGTACCGACGCTTCCACGACATATGCAACAACCGAGCTGAATGATTCATGTACGGCGACGCCCCAGGCACGTCCTTCAGCGAGTTTCTGTTTGCCATAACCACTCTTGTCTACCGCCAATTGCAACGCTGCTTTGTGGCGTGTGTTCTTATCGCCAAAGAGTTGCATTCGGTAAGCTACCGGATCTTGTTCGGTACTGCGTGCGATTTCGTCGATCAAGGTCTCCATCACAAATGCGGTGTGTGTGGAACCTACGCTGCGCCACCACAATACCGGTACGTTGAGCTGTGGATGATGCACCGTCAGGCGCATCGGTACATCGTAAGGATCGCGCATGCCTTCCGTGGCTGTGCCATCGATCCCGTCCTTGACCTGAAACTGCTCGAACACCGAGCCGGCAGTGATGGACTGACCTACTAAGACATGGTCCCAGGCCAGCACTTTACCGCGCTCGTCAAACCCTATGCGTGCGTGGTGCAAGTGCATAGGACGGTAGTAGCCGCCGTGCATATCATCCTCGCGACTCCAGAGCGTACGCACCGGCACATCCAAACCGGCAGACCGCGCGGCCTTAGCGATTTCGCACGCCTCGACTACGAAGTCGCTACCGCTGGAAAAGCGTCGGCCGAAACCACCGCCTGCCATTTGTACATGCACATCAACTTGTTCCGGCTTGAGGCCCAATGCGCGTGCGGCTGCCGCCCCGTCCAAACCTGGGCATTGCGAGCCGGTCCACACTTCAGCGCGTCCATCCGAAAGTTTGACTGTGCAATTAAGCGGCTCCATCGCTGCATGTGCGAGATAGGGAAATATGTACTCGGCTTCAATTTTTTTAGGGGCGCTCTCCAACGACGTCATCTCGGCGTCGAATTTTTTCGGGCCGGGCTGAGTGACTAATGCGCGATACTGAGCGAGTTGCTTTTCGCTATCCACTTTTTCGACGGTGGCCGTGTTCCATTCTACCTTCAACGCATCGCGTCCCTGCTTGGCAGGCCAGTAACCATCTGCGATCACGGCCACGCCTTCGCCGTCATGATCCAGCGGTATACGGAATACCGCCTTCACGCCTTTCACGGAGCGTGCAGCACTATCATCTAGCGACGCCAGACGGGAGCCGAATACTGGTGGACGTGCTACGACGGCTGTCAGTTGATTAGGTAGATGGACATCAATGCCGAACTGTTGTTTGCCACTGCTTTTGGCATACGCATCCAGGCGCGTGGTAGGACGACCGATGATGCGAAAATCTTTTGGATTTTTCAGCGTGATTTTTTCAGGGACTGGAACACGCATTGCCGCTTCCGTCAACTGACCGTAACTGAGTTCTCGTCCTCCTGGTTCTACTACGAAACCCGCTTGCGTACGCAGCGTCGACACATCTACATTCCAACGTGCCGCAGCGGCACTCATTAACATTGCGCGGGCACGGGCGCCCAGTTCGCGATATTGCGTAAAACTGTTTTTTACAGCAGTGGAGCCACCGGTCAGGTGTATGCCAAAAAGCGGATCTACATAAGCGGGATCATTCGAGCCGTGCTTGCTGCGAACCAGATTCCAATCCGCGTCCAGCTCTTCCGCCAAAATCATAGGCAGTGCGGTCTGCACACCTTGACCAAACTCTAACCGATTGACGGCGACCGTAACTTCACCATTAGGCGCAATATGTAAAAACGCTGAAGGCTGTTGAGTCGGTTTCAGCGCAGTATCTGCAGTTTGACTCATCGCAAGGTGAGGAAAGGCGCCGAGAGCCAGGCCGACAGTGCCCGTCAGCTTAAAAAATTGGCGCCGTGAAAATGTGCCGGCTTTTTCAGGTTGATCGCGGTTCATCAAATGCTGCAGCGCACGCGGCATTTCGCTGTAATCGATATTGGGCAACATGGCGTTTCCTTCAGGCGATAGCTTTGGCAGCATCAGCTACTGCAGCGCGTATGCGAACGTAGGTACCACAGCGGCAAATATTGCCAGCCATAGCGGAATCGATCTCGGCGATGCTAGGTTGTTTGCCGCGCGGCAGTGACTTGAGAAAGGCGGTCGCACTCATGATTTGGCCGCTCTGACAGTAACCACACTGGGCTACATCATGCTTGACCCAGGATTCATGCACCGCCGCACCAACTCGGTCGCTGCCATTGGTAGCGGACTCGATTGTGGTGATCTTGGTACCTGCTACGGAAGATACCGGCGTAATACATGATCGAATCGCTGCGCCATCCATGTGAACGGTGCAGGCGCCACATAAAGCAGCCCCGCAACCGAATTTGGTGCCGGTAAGTTGCAGGGTGTCGCGCAAGACCCATAGCAGTGGCGTGTCGTCAGCGACATCCACTTGAACGTTTTTGCCGTTGAGATTAAGTGTGACCATGAAAGCCTCCGATGGTGAACAGGAAAATGTTGATCCTCTTAGGTCTATGTCGCCGATACTATTTTTGCTTTATTCGATGGATGCATTGTGACCGCTATGCTGTCATTAACGCTTGCCTGATCCGATGTGCTTATTGCCCAATTTGATGAGTCGTCATCGAAACTGCTAAACAACCCGCACCGCTGGTGCTAGGCTACGTTTTAGAATTAATTCTTGTGCAATGACTTGAGATCGAGGGACAAAATGCAGACAACGGATAGCGATATGCTTGCCAGATTGGTCGGCGATATTGCCCGAACCGATGGCGAGCATAGCGTGCAGATTCCTGCGCTGATGATGTACCGGTGCAGTGCTGTTACCGATCCCATGCCTTGTATTTATTACGGTTTGGGGCTCGCAATGACGGTGCAAGGATGCAAGCGCGTCACATTGAGTGATGAGATTTTTAGCTATGGGCCAGGGCAGTCACTCGTTACGTCACTGGATCTGCCTGTGGTGTCATATGTCACGTCTGCCAGTTCTGCGGAACCTTATCTGGGGCTACGTCTGGAGCTGGATGCTCGCGCTATTGCACAATTGGCTGCCGAGATGGATTTTTCTTCACCGCTTCAAACCGTGCCATCGCGGGCTTTATCCATCGTGACTTTGGAAGAAGGCCTGTTGGATGCGCTGATCCGTCTGGTTCGCTTATTGGAAGAGCCGCAGCTTATTCCTCTGGTTGCGCCGCTGATTCAACAAGAGATCATTGTTCGCCTGTTAGGTGGGGAACACGGTCCATCGCTCAGACATCTGGTTGCAGTGGGTTCCCCAAGCCAGCAGGTTGCCAAAGTTATCGCCTGGCTGAAGCAGCACTATACGGAAAATATTGCGATGGATGATTTGGCCATCAAAGCGCATATGAGTCCTTCCACCTTCCGTCAACATTTTCGGGTGGTGACAGGTATGAGTCCCTTGCAGTACTTAAAAAACTTGCGCTTGCAGGATGCCCGACAACTGATGCTTAACGAAGATATTGATGCGGGTAGCGCAGCATTGCGAGTAGGGTACGAGAGTGCATCTCAGTTCAGCCGTGAATACACTCGTTTGTTTGGCGCCCCGCCTCTAAGAGATATTAAACGCGTACGATTGGCTTCTTTATAAACGCAGCAGCCTTTATCAACATTCGCTTCACGCACTACACGTTGTATCGAGTTCAACTCGGCGTAGATTGGAAACGTGCGTGGACGATGCCGTGCTACTAGGCTTGTCGCCGCGCAATCGCAAGGTAGAAACTGAGCCCAAGCATGGTCAGGCCAGATATCCGCGTTAACAACCTGGAACGTGTCGCACGGGCGGAATTTGACTGAAGCAATTGGTCTGCGGCGAAGACTGCCGCGACGTCGACCAGAGTGTTAAGTACAACGCAGATGGTTCCCAACAGCACTAATTGCGGAATGATTGGTTCATTTGGAGCCGCGAATTGTGGAAGAAAAGCCAGGAAGAATAGAGCTGTTTTAACGTTCAGGGCCTCAACAACAATTCCTTCAAGTAGCGCACGACGTGTTCCTTGGGTTGTGAGCGACACTGAGGTAAACGATGGCTGGCTGCTGCGCATCAGCAGGCGAATGCCTAGGTAGGCCAGATAGGCGGCGCCAACATACTTGACCACGTTGAATGCCATCGCGGATTGTGCGATTACCACCGATAGGCCGACCGCTGCGGCGAATACGTGGACCAATCCGCCAAGGCCCGTGCCCAAGCACGACGCCAAACCTTCTGATCGGCCGCCGGCAACCGTTCGAGCTACGACATATGCAATGCCAGGACCCGGTGTGATGGCTAGGATGATGGCCGCAAGCAAGAACGGAATCAGCAGCATGGTTTGCGTGCCTCAGTTGTTTGCGGGCTTTGTGCGAGCCAGCGGATGTGCAATGCCACCATCGCCATAAGTCTCGAGAACTTGAGCTATGACAATCTGATAGCCATCGAGCCAACGGGCTTGTTTCCGCTTGGCTGCGAGATGGGCGGGATGATTGATCAACTGTTCAAGCGCTTCCCGTGTTTCCCAGTAGTACACGTTCGAGATGAGCCCCGTCGTGGGGTCCTCCCAATTTTCTTCACCCAGGTAGCCGGAAATGGATTTCGCGGTCTGGGCGATCACACTATCCAAAGCATGGAACTCTTCGTCGTAATCGCGCTTGGCAAAAGTAAATGTGGATGTGTACATATTTTTCTCAACGTGATCTCAGTGCCGGGGTGTGTCGATGACGACTTACTCGGCGGCGCGCATGGATGCCGCCAGCTCACGGCTTCCCCGCACATCGAGCGCCTCTGCCGCGCCCAGGCGATCGCGGGCTTCTTTGTTCTGGCTGAGTTTGATTTTGCCCACCAACGACGTGATGGAAATTTCGATACCTACAATATTGCGCAACATGCTGTCGATGAAATCAGGCGGCGAGTCGGTCATCTTCCAGGGCTGAGGTTCGGCCGCTTCATGCCGGCGTGTCAGGCGAGCAACGATGCCGCGCACGAAACGCTCATCGTCGCGTATGGTCAGGAGGCCGTGCGCATGCACAACTTCATAGTTCCAGGTGGGCACCTGGCGGTGCGCCTCATGCTTGCTGGGGTACCAATTGGGTGAGATGTACGCCTGGGCTCCGCGAAAAACGACCATTACTGGTGTCCCGGTGGGACAACGCTGCCATACGGGATTCGCGCGGGCCACGTGGGCCGAGAGTAAGCCGTGCGGCCCCTGGTCAGGATCGATTTCGAACGGAAGGTGATTGGCGTCCAGTCCATCAGGCCCGTGCGTAACCAGCACGCCCAAGGGGTGTTCGCGGATGACGCGATGCATGACGTCGGGCCGAGTTTCGGCAAAGTGCTCGGGAATGTACATGGCTAATGACAATAGAGGGCAAAGGCGCAAGCGCCAGACATGATGACTATCGCGCAAAACAGGCACAATTAAAAGATCCAGTTTTGATCATTTAATATGAACCAGATTCGATCGCAATCCGGCCGCAGTCCGGGCCCGACCGGGGCGGGACGCCGCATCTATGATCTGCTGCGCGCACAAATTGCCGATGGCACGCTTTCCCAAGGAGGTCGAATGCCTTCCACACGGGCGCTGGCCATCGAACTCGGTGTTTCGCGCACTACCATCACTGCTGCCTACGAACAACTGGTTGCCGAGGGGTTTCTGGTGACGTCCATGGGGCGTGCTGCGCGGGTAGCGGCCCCCCTTGCGGCATCGGCTCCGCCGACTTCACACAACACGTCGCGCAACCGGCCGCCGCCGCTTTTATCGGAATTCGGCCGCTGCGTTGCGGGGCTGACCCTGCCAGGGCTCCCGCCCGTGGAGCCCGTTGCAATTGATTTTCGCTACGGTGCGGTAGCGTCACGCGACTTTCCCTCCCTAGCCTGGCGGCGCGCGTACCAGGCCGAGATGCTGCACCAGCCGCGCAGCATCTGCTATATCGCACCGGAAGGCGACGATGCGCTGCGGCGTGCCGTCCAGGGCTATCTGGCGCGGGCCCGCGGGCTGTCTTGCGACGCGGGACAGGTCGTGGTGGTGCACGGTTCGCAACAGGCCATCGACTTGTGCGCGCGGCTGCTGCTGGGCCCCGAGGACACCTTCGTTTTCGAGGACCCTGGTTATCTGATGGCCAGGCGCTGCTTCGAGGCAACGGGTGCCCGGCTGCTGGCCACACCGGTGGACGAACATGGCCTGAACACTGCGCACTTGCCCACGGATAGCCGGGTCCGGCTGGCCTATGTGACACCGTCGCACCAGTTCCCGCTGGGTGGGGTGTTGCCCGTGGGCCGGCGGATGGAGTTGCTGCAGTGGGCGCAAAGGCGCCAGGCTTGGATCGTCGAAGACGATTACGACGGCGAATTCCGATACGGCCAACGCCCGATCGACGCGCTGCGGTCTATCGATGTGGATGACCGGGTCATCTACATTGGGACTTTCTCGAAAACGCTGTCGCCGCAGCTTCGGCTTGGCTATTTGGTTTTGCCTGCCGATCTGGTGTCGGTTTTCCGGCAGACCAAGCAATTGGCCGACCGCCATGCGCCCGTGCTGGATCAGCGCGTGCTGGCATCGCTGATCGATAGCGGTGTCTACGAGCGCCATGTGCGGCGCGTGCGGCGTGAAAACGAGCAACGCCGCGCGGTGCTGCTCGACGCTGTCGCGCGGCATCTGGGCGCCAATGCCTGCATCACGGGCACGGCCGCGGGCTTGCATGCGGTGTTGTGGTTGCTTGGCTTGCGTTCGGAAGATGAGCCTGCGTTGGTGGCGGCTTGCCGTGGCGAAGATGTGGGGGTCTATCCTGTGTCGCCGTTGTTTGCCAAACCGTCGTCGGGGCCAGGTACCCGGCCAGCGGGAATGATCATGGGATACGCCGGGCTGACACAGCAGGAGATCGAGCGAGGTATCCGTATTCTTGCGGCGGTTGTGGGCCGGTGGCATAGCTAGACGAGCTTGCCGAGCCTAGTGTCCGCGCAGGTTTTCGCCGAATGTGCATCGCAAACCCACAAGTCAAAGTGAAAAAGCAGCCGTCCAACGTCGTCGTAAAGCGTGACTGTGAAAGTGAGCTATAGCGAAAAACTAATAGGGTCGAAATTCTACAACCCTATGTCTACTCGAAGGGGGAGCTTACGCATACGAGGCATCCAGCGTTCAATTCGTGGATTCTTACGCTTTGCGTAGGAATCCATCTCGGAAATTGGTCTTTCGTTGCGCATTCCCGAATGAGACACTTCTCCGCACAATGAGAATGACGGAGACAAATGATGGGGAATGCTGCTTTATGTGTGCTATCTCATGCCACTCGCGCCTTTGTGCGCTGCGTGGGTATGCTGGCCATCGGCCTGGGGATGACAGCGCCTAGCCTGGCCCAGGATTATCCAGCCGGACGCCCTATCAAGTTGGTGGTGCCTTGGCCAGTGGGCGGTGTCACTGATGCGGCCAGCCGCATTCTGGCCACGCGGTTGAGCAAGCAACTAGACACGACGATCATCGTGGAAAACCGGAGCGGTGCGAATGGCCGGATTGGCACAGACTACGCTGCGTCCGCGACTGCAGATGGCTACACGCTGTTCGTTGCCAGTGCGGAAACCCACGCTATTAATCCTCACGTCTATTCGGATTTGTCTTACGACCCGATAAAGGCGTTTACGGCAGTGGCCCCGTTTGCCGTGAATCCGTTTGCCTTGGTTTCTCGTGCTGATTTACGGGCCGGTACGCTGCAAGACGTGATCGCGCTGGCGAAGGCTCGGCCGGGTGAGTTGACCTTTGCATCGTGGGGCGTCGGCAGCACGTCGCAGATCGGTATGGAAATGCTAAAGGGGCAATACCAGTTGCAGATGCTGCATGTGCCGTTTCAGGGCGAGGCACCCGCCGTGAATGCCCTGATGGCGGGTCAGGTGGACTTGATGGTGTTGCCTGCTGCGCGCGCCAAGGCACTGAGCGCCGATGGAAAGATCAAGGTTTATTCCATGATGACTCGTGACCGGTTTTTCGTGTTGCCAGATACACCAGGGATGAATGACTTGGGTATCCAGGGCATCAACGTTGTGAACTGGTTCGCCGTCGTGGCACCGGCCAAGACGCCGCAATCTGTCGTACAGCGTGTGGCGGCTGCTATCAATGCCATTACTCAATCGCCGGATGCGGTCGCGAATTTCCGGGCGTTGGGGGTGGATGTGCATCCGCCGATGAGCCCTGGCGAACTGCAGCAGTTTATTGAGTCAGATACGGTACGTTGGGGGGATGTGATCTCGAACGCCAATATCAAACTGGACGGCTGAGCGTCGTCCCAATCATTCAGGTTGTTGTTGCGAGCTGGGCGTGTTCGATGTGTCGGGCACGTCAGGCGTAGCCGTGCAGAGCCGCTCGCGATTTCGATTCACTGTCACAACATCAAACCCAAAGAGGATTCGTTTTGAATGCTATTTATCTCGTCCTGGACATGCAGAATGATCTCATCAATCCCGCAGCGGGAGTCCCGCTGAGCCCCCTTGCGCAGCAGGCTCGTAGCCGAGACATCGTCGCTCGGACTGCTGACGCCATAGGCGCGGCACGCGGGGCAGGTATCGCCATCGGGTTTGTGCGGGTCGGGTTTTCCAGCGACTACCATGAGTGCCCGAAAGACTCACCGATATTCTCCGGAGCGCCGGCTGCTGGCTTATTCCGATTGGGAGCACGAGGGGCAGAACTGCATCCGGACCTGGGGGCGCGCGATACGGATGTGCACGTCATCAAGCATCGTGTCAGCCCGTTTTATGCGACGACGCTGATGGCGCAAATTCGGGCGATGCGTATCGAGCGCATCTATTGTTCGGGCGTGTCTACCCAGGCTGTGGTGCAAGCCACCGTGCGCGATGCACATGATCGTGATTTTGATGTTGTCTTGCTCGAAGACTGTTGCGCCGCGCATTCGGCAGAGGAGCACGCAAACTCCATCCAGTCATTGAGCAGGTTTTGTCGTGTCGTGAATTCCAGAGATGACGTTTTTGGAGCGACAGCATGATCCTGGCGGGGGAAGTTGCATTGGTCACTGGTGCGGCACAGGGACTAGGGCGCGCCATCGCACTGGCCTATGCGCAGGCAGGGTGTCGAGTCATGGTCGCGGATATCAACGAGGCCGGTGCACGAGAGGTCGCCGCTGAAATTCAGGCGGGTGGTGGCGAGGCAGAGGCGACATTGCTGGATGTGGTGGATGCCTATAGTGGCCAGGCGGCGGTGCAAGCCACGCTGCAGCAATTCAATTCGCTCAGTGTGCTGGTGAATTGCGCGGTCTTTGCGAAATACGGCCCGTTGGATGAGATTGAGTCCGCGGTCATTGATCGCATGCTTTCTGTGGGTCTAAAAGGGCCGCTGCTGTTGAGTCAGAGCGTGGCAGAGCCGATGCGGCGGGCAGGGCGGGGCGTCATTATCAATATTTCGTCGGTCGTGGCGCTGACCGGCGTCGCTTATAGCAGTGCCTATGCCTCGCTAAAAGGTGGGCTAGATGCGATGACGCGAGCGCTGGCGGTGGAGCTCGGACCGATGGGTATCCGGGTGAATTCCTTGGCGCCGTCGGCTATCCCGTCTGCCATGTCGAATGCCAATCTCGATGACGCCGGATGGGAAGAGCGGCGCCGCCGCACCGCACTGGGTCGTATCGGCACGCAGGACGACGTGTCCGCTGCGGCCTTGTTTCTGGCCTCCCCAGCGGCGGCTTTTATGACCGGGGTGGTGTTACCGATTGACGGCGGGTTCAGTATCGCCGGCATGGTGCCTGGCGTGGATCTGGCGGCGGTCGGTCGCACGCGTGATTGAGATTTTTGGTTTGGCGTGATGACCTTTCGGTCAGTACCAGGGGAAAGACAAATGATTGAAACTCATGATTTTGATGTGGTCGTTCTAGGGCATGGCATTGCCGGGCTCTCGGCCGCTGTCGCCGCCATGGAGGCGGGGGCGAGAGTGGCGGTACTCGAGCGCGCTAGCGAGGCAGAAAGTGGCGGCTGCACACGGTATACGGAAGCCTTTCTGCGACTCAAAAGTGAAACGGAGTTGTCGGACGATTTCGATGAGGCGATGGCTGAAGTCGCCAGTGCTAATCCCGATCCAGGGTTGATCGCCGAGATGGATAGCGCATCGGATACCTGGGGCAATGTGGTGCGATCGATGTCCGTGACCGATACGGATTACTTGGCGACCCTGTCGCGCGAGGCCGTTCCGACGATTCAGTGGATAAAGGGACACGGCGTGCGCTTCATCCCGACGATGCTGCCGCAAATCACGCTTGCGTCCATGCCGATGATCACGCCCAGCGGTGGTGGGGCCGCAATGCTCGAGGCGTTGGGTAATGTGGCGCGTGACGGCGGTGTCGCGTTCTTTTACGAAACAACGGGACGTCGCTTGATCGAAACGGCGGGTGTGATCTCCGGTCTGCATGCGGTCGGTCGGGGCAACAGTCCCATCGATTTTCTGGCCAAGGCCGTGGTACTGGCCAGCGGGGGGTTCGAGGGGTCGCCGGAGATGCTGGCCCGCTATGTCGGCCCAGGGGCTGCGGGTATCCGTCCTGTCGCCCGCGGGGCGCATTACAACCGTGGCGAAGGCATACGCATGGCATTTGAGGTGGGGGCGTCGCCTGCTGGTGATTTCGGCGCGTATCACTCGACTCCCGTAGACGAGCGATCCGCGCGCGCGGAGGCCAAGGTGTTGATTTTTCCGTTTGGTATTGTGGTGAATCGACTGGGGACGCGCTTTTGCGACGAAGGCAGCGGGGCGGACTACAACAATTATGATCGGATCTGCTGGGCGATACAGAAGCAGCCCAATAGCGTCGGCTATGCCATTCTGGATGCAAAGATCAACGATGTGCCGAACTATGTCCGGGCGGTGCTGAGCGATGTGCCGCCCATACAGGCGGACAGTCTGCATGACTTGGCGCGTAAGCTCGATGTGCCCGTCGGCGTGTTGGAACAGACGGTGCAGGCGTTTAATAAGGGATGCCCGGTAGGGCAGCTTGCGTCATTCGTGCCGTCCAAAGCGGATGGGTTATCGACGGTGGGTGTCATGCCAGCCAAGAGTAACTGGGCCCGCCCCATTGATACCCCGCCGTTCATCGCGTATCCGTTGATTCCCTCGGGCATCATTACCTTTGGTGGCGTCAAGACCAACGCTAGTGCGCAGGTGCTTAATAGCGATGGTGATGTCATTCCGAACTTGTACGCTGCGGGCGCGATGACAGGTGTCTATTATCGGCGTTACCCGGCGGCGACCTCGGTGTTGCGGGGGGCGACGTTTGGCCGCATTGCAGGCGCGCACGCCGCGAAACGGGTCAGTTCGCCAGTGCAGGTCTGAGTCGAGCGGCTGTGTTCGGTTTAGGTGTTTTCACTGAATAGTGGCGTTATCATGCCCGGCATGGACCTCTTCGGCGCGATTCGTACCTTTGTCACCATAGTGGAGGCCGGGGGACTGGCCCCGGCGGCGGAGCGATTGCAGATATCGGCCGCCGCCGTCAGTCGCCATTTGGCGTTGCTCGAAAATCATCTCGAGGCGCGACTGCTGGATCGCACCACTCGTCGTCATCGACTGACCGAGATTGGAGAAATGTGTTTCGAGCGGTTCTCACGTATTCTGGCCGAGCTCGAGCAAACGGCGCAGTTGGCGACTGCCGGTACGACCGAGGCAAAAGGTGTCCTGCGTGTGGCATCGACCATGCATTTCTGGACATGGCGCGTCGCGCACGTGCTGCCCGATTTCATGCGCAAACATCCCAAGCTGGATGTACAAGTCAATTTGAGCGAGCGGCTGGTCGATTTGGTCGAGGAAAACTACGACGTCGCGCTGCAGTTTCATCCCCCCGTCAGTCAGTCCGTCATCGGACGAAAAATCACGACCTTGCATCGCGTGGTTTGCGCCTCGCCAGAATATCTGCGCGTGCAGGGTGTGCCGCAAACAATAGACGAGTTGGCCAGTCGCGAATGTCTGCTGTACGCCAGTCGAGATGAGTTGGTGGAATGGCGTTTCCGTACCGCCGAGGGCGAGCGCAGCGTACGGGTGTCGGGACGTTTGCGCTCCACCGATGCCAACACGCTACGGCTGGCTGGTATGGCCGGTATCGGCATTAT
Source organism: Bordetella tumulicola (assembly GCF_054779135.1). NCBI lineage: Bacteria > Pseudomonadati > Pseudomonadota > Betaproteobacteria > Burkholderiales > Alcaligenaceae > Bordetella > Bordetella tumulicola. Next base: position 861,024 of record NZ_BAAGYU010000010.1, read on the forward strand.
CCGATCGCCGCTGTTCGTCGTAGAGAAAGATCTGGCCGCTGGTCGACTACAGAGGATTCTGCCGCACGTCGAATCCGTCGATCCGGATTTATTGGCAGTTTTCCCGAGCCGCCGCCATCTGCCCGCAAAAGTGCGGGTGTTTGTCGATTTTCTCTGTGATCGCTTTGGGCGAGGCGTGGGCGATCTAGGGCGTTGATACTGCAGGTGAAGGCTTTGGACTCTTAAACGTCAAACTTGAAGCAAGCCGTGGCGCAATGTATATCGCTACGGGTCCCGCTCGTACTAAGGTAAAACCCGAATTGCCGACCTTAGGATTGTTCAACAATAATTGTTCAACAATTTTAAGAGGAGACAGTAATGACATCGACTGCACAAGCAGCTAAGTGTTTCGGGCGTAGCGCTGGTACGCGCACGACGGCAAAAATATTCTTGAGATTGGCTTTGTCCATGGTGGCGATGGTCAGCATGCAATCGCTACAAGCGCAGACCACGGTAAAAGAGGGCGTCCTGACGGTGGGTACGGACCTTACTTATCCCCCTTATGCCTATTTCGAAGACAAAGTGCCGGCGGGCTTTGACCCTGATTTCAGCCGCCTGATGGCCAAGAAGCTCGGGCTGAAGGCCAATATCCTCGATACCCGATTTGCTGATCTTGTCCTGGGTTTGCGAGCCAACCGCTTTGATATGGTCGCGTCGGCCCTGTATGTCACCCCTGAGCGGGCTAAACAGATCGACTATGTGCCGTACTTGAAAACGGGCTCGTCATTAATCGTTTTGAACACCAGCAAGAACAGCCCCGCCGTTCCCGCGGATTTGTGCGGCATGAAGGTCAGTACGATCAAGGCTGCATCCTGGACGCCCAAGCTGACCGCCGTATCGGAATCCACTTGTAAGGAAGCTGGCAAACAGCCCATACGGATCATGGAATTCCCCACATCGCCTGAAGCCTTGCTGGCACTGAAGTCGGGCGCGGCGGACGTCATGATGGAGGACGCGGCGGTAGCGCATCAGATGGTCACCAACATGAAGGACGATATCAAGGTCACTTCCAAAGGGCTTATTTACCCTATCGTCATCGGCCTGGGCGTCAACAAGGATAAGCCCGAGCTGCGCGACGCGCTCAGCAAGGCTCTGGCGGATGCTCGCGATAGCGGCGAGTACGAGGCCTTGCTGAAAAAATATGGTCTTGACGCGCCGACCGAGCAGGAAATCAAGGATTCCCTGACACCCAAGAAGTAGGTTGCCACACGAAGTCGCGTTAAAGGGAACTCATGGATTTCGATTGGACTTATACCTACAGCCTACTGTGGGATTCCGATTTCTGGCGCGCTTGCTGGACAGTTGCCCAGCTTAGCATCAGCGCCTGGTTGATTGCCGGGGCGGTAGGGTTCGTGCTGGCCTTGGCCAAACAATCACGGATAGCGCCGCTTAACTGGCCGGCTCGCATCTATATCTGGTTCTTCCGCAGCTTGCCGCTGTTGGTGCTCCTGGTATTTGTCTATAACCTGCCACAGGTATTTCCAGCGTCCAGCATCGTCTTGGCCAGCCCGTTCTACGCTGGGCTGATTGCCCTGGTGTTAAGCGAAACTGCCTACATGGCCGAAATCCACCGAGGCGGGATATTGTCTGTACCGAAAGGGCAATATGAGGCGGGCAAGGCGTTGGGGATCCGTTATAGCGGCATACAGCGGCTGATCGTCATTCCACAGGCCATACGCATCGCACTGCCTACCCTGAGCAATGAGTTCGTCACCATCGTCAAGCTGACATCGTTGGTGTCGGTGATTTCGTTGACGGAGATTTTGTTGGTCGGCCAGCGGCTGTATACGCAAAACTTTCTGATATTCGAAACCATGCTGGCCGTGGCTTTCTATTACGTCCTTGTTGTGACCTTGTTTGATAAGGCATTGATCCGCCTGGAGTCCTTTCTGGATGTCACCCAGCGTAAAGCACGACCCTTTGTCCTGAGCGATGCGGATCGCAAGGAGGTCCAAGCGCTGCGGGAAAGTGCGATTGAGGCCCGCGAACAGCGACGCCAGCAAGTCAGCGACACGCCGGTATTGCAGGTGCGGGGCATCAACAAGCACTACGCAAGCCATCATGCCCTACAGAATATCGACCTGACGGTACGGCAAGGCGACGTCATATCTATTATCGGCCCATCGGGCTCTGGCAAGACCTCGCTGATACGCGCTCTGAACGGGCTGGAGACCATAGATACGGGCAGTGTGCTGGTCAATGGGCGGCACTTTCTGGGCGAACACAGCGAAGAGTGTGAGAAATCCGCCGCCGACCAGATTCTGGACATTGGGATGGTGTTCCAAAGCTTTAATCTGTTCCCGCACAAGACCGCGCTGGAGAACGTGATGCTGGCACCCACCTATCATAGGCGCGGAAGCACAAGATCGCGTCGCATTCTGGCACTGTCCCAGTTGTACAAGGTGGGCCTGATAGAGCATGCCAACAAGTATCCGCATCAGTTGTCCGGTGGTCAGCAGCAAAGGGTGGCCATTGCCCGCGCGCTGGCGATGAAGCCCTCCATCATGTTGTTCGACGAGCCCACGTCTGCGCTTGATCCGGAGCTGGTCAGTGAAGTGCTGAAGGTGCTGGAGCAACTGGCCTCCGAAGGCATGACCATGCTGATTGTGACTCACGAAATGCAATTCGCTTTCTCTGTATCGAATCGCGTCATCTTCATGAAAGACGGTGCAATTGCGTACGATTCCACACCCGAAGCCTTGCGCAATACGGAGGATCCACGGGTAAAGGACTTTCTCCATCAGGTGATGCATTGAGTGCGCGACATGACACAGCTTGCTTGTTCGGATTCATACTTGGCGCAATGCGTCGCGCGTACTCGGCAGCATCGGGAAGCCGCTGCGCTGGCATTGACCCATGTGGATATGGCTGGTGCCTGGGCTCAAGCCGCGACGCTGGCCGAGCGACTGAGCGCGGGTGAAAAGCCAGGCCCCCTGGCCGGATTAACCTGCACTATCAAGGCGTGTTTTGACGTCAAGGGTTGGACGACACACGCTGGCTCCGCCGCCTTGCTGGCTGCGCCGCCTGCACAAGAGGACGCGACCCTGGTGTCGCGGTTGCGCCAGAGCGGCGCGCTGATTTTTGCGCAAACGAACATGACCGAGTTCGCCTATGGCGCACTGGGCGTGAACACGCACTTTGGCACGCCCCGCACACCGCTGTGCGTGGATGACGAGCACGTGGCGGGCGGGTCTAGCTCGGGGGCCGCGGTGTCGGTTGCGCTGGGCTTTGCTGATCTTGCGTTGTGCTCGGACACCAGCGGGTCGGCACGGATACCCGCCGCCTTTTGTGGTGTTGTCGGCATGATGCCTACCGCCGGCCATTTTGATACGCAAGGTATGTTAGGCCTGTCACCGTCCTTCGACGTGCCGGGGGTCATCGCAAGGTCGGTTTCTGTCTGCACCCGCGCGTACGAAGCACTGCGCAACAAGCCGCACGAATGTACCGCTGGCGTGGATCCGATTCCAGAACGCGCCGAGCTTCTTTCATTATGCGTACCAGAGTGGGTGTTCCACGCCGACGTCGATTCGGACGTGCTCGAGCTCTTTCATTGCGCTATCGAGCGTTTGCGGGCGCAAGGCATCAAGGTGTCGCGCCGCGAAGTTGCAGCCATTGCCGACGTCGGTGCAATCTCTGCCGAGGGAGGTCTGATTGCAGCCGACGCTTACGCTTTGCATCGGGACTTGCTTGTCCTGTACGGGGATCATTACGAGCCGCTCGTGAGACGGCGCATCGAGGCCGGTGCGCAGGTGCCCGCATGGAAATACGGTGAGGCGCAGCGCGTGCTGGCGCTGCGCGCCATGCAGTACGAAGCAGCGTTGCAGGAGTTTGATGCCATGCTGACGCCGACAAGCCCGATATTTCCGCCGCGGTTATCGACCTTGCAGGATGAAGGCCAATATCTTGCGCTTAACAAAAAATCCTTTGCATTCACAGAAATTGCCAACCGTTTGGGCAAGCCCAGCATCAGCATACCGCTGGGTGATCTGTCCGATAGGCCGGCAGCCTTGTTGCTAACCGGTAAGGCCGGCCAAGATGCGTCCTTGCTCGGGGTGGCGAGTTTATTAGAGCGGACCCTGAGTCCACATCACACAGAAGGTGTCATCAATGATAGTCATTAATGCGGACGGTTTGCGCGGCACGCCGAGAGAGGCCAGTGGCCCCGGCTGGCATAGCGCCAGGCTGATCGTCAAGGGCGACGGCATGGGTTATTCCGTGCACGAGACCACCGTTGCAGAGGGCGCTGAGCTGCATTTGGAATACAAGCAGCATTTCGAGACCAACTATTGCTTTGCTGGCGAAGGCGAGGTCGAGGACGTGGCCACAGGCGAAGTCCATCTCATCAGGCCCGGTACCGTGTACGCCCTGAATCTTCACGACAAGCACGTGCTGCGCGCCACAAAGGGTGACTTGCGTCTGGTCTGCGTCTTTAATCCGCCATTGGTCGGAAGCGAGACGCACGATGCCGACGGCAGTTACGAATTGGGCTGAGTTTTCTACAAAGGACTGGAAATGGGTAATTATCCTGCCGCTTATCAGGCTGGCGAAGGTTCCACGCTGGACGTGGACAGGGCGTTTTACAATCGTGTCGTGCGCGACAAAAGCGCGCGCAAATTGGTTGACTCGTTCACGGTACCCATACGCAGCGGCAGGGCATGGGAAGTCCCGAAGGGCCATTTGTTTCGCATCGTCACCATCGAGGGCCCGCAAGTGGCTGACCTGAATATCTGGAACCGACACGACCCGCGCGAGCGCATGTGGGCCTCGCGCACGCGCCAGTTGCAAAGCGCGCACGTTAGTACCCACGATCGGCTCTGGTCCAACCTGCCGTTCCTGCGGCCGCTGGTCACGATCACCGACGACTCGCTGGCCGATTATGGTACTGACAGCGACGGTGGCCGCGTTCATGACCTGTTGGGTACGCGTTGTGACCCCTATGTCAATAAATTGCTGACAGGGGAGGACTTTCATTTTCATTGTCATTCGAATCTGACACGTGCCGTGATTCCCTACGGACTGACGGAATTCGACGTGCACGACGTGCTCAATGTCTTCCAGTGCACCGGCCTGAACGACAATGATCAGTATTTCATGAAAGCCTGCCCGGCCCAGAAGGGTGATTATCTGGAGTTCTTCGCTGAAATCGACCTGCTGTGCGCGCTGTCCACCTGCCCAGGAGGCGATTTGTCGGTACCCTTATGGGGCCCGGATGCTCGGGACCCCATCGATGTCTGTAGGCCGCTCGGCGTGGAGGTGTACGAGTTGGACGCCTCTGTGCTGGGGGGATGGGAGTCGCCCCAGGTTTCTGGATACAAGGGGCATCATGGCATGCACCCGGGGCGCGTGAAGTGGGAGGCACAGTAATTGATGAAGGCTGATGCGGCTAATCTGTCGGTTGTGGATCTAATCGGGAACCGGTTGCGAGAAGACATCATCAGCGGCCGGCTGGCATCTGGCGAGCAGTTGATTGAAGTCGATATCGCCGACGCATACTCAGCATCACGCAACAGCATCCGGGAAGTGTTGCACCTGCTGGTACGAGACGGTCTGGCCACGGCGATCCGGCATCGTGGCGTTTTCGTGCGGACCTTCTGCGAGGGGGATCTGCAGGATATCTATACGGCGCGACGCATCGTACAGCTTTCCGCCATACGCAGCGGCCCGGCATACGGACCCGTCTTGCTGGATAAGCTGGGCGGCATCATCGCGCAGGCGCGGCAGGCCATCGAGCAGGGTAGGTGGCAGGACGTTGGCACGCTTAGCCTGGCCTTCCATCAGGCGCTTGTGTCGGTATTGGGCAGTTGCTTGATTGACGAGTTTTTCCTGAACATCTGCGCCCAGCTGCGGCTGATATTCACGACGGGCCCCGATGAGCGCATTGTGCAGAAGCCCATGTGGGTCGAGTGGGAGGCGCGCATATATGCATGCCTGCTCAAAGGCAACTACGCCGAGGCAGAGTCGGAGCTGACCGCATACCTGGCCGAGTCGCAACTGGCGCTGAGCAGAATCGTGCGGCGGTATGAGGAAGCGCCTTAGCCCCAATACACTTCACTTAGATGCCTGGCGTTCCCTGTCACTACGTCTGTATCTGCGCAATGTGAAGAGGTGGGGCGATCGATTGCTGAAGCTAATGAATAATCTTGCCAAGAAATTCCTGCGCTCGTAATGAGCGCGGCTCATTAAAAAATGCGATCTTGTCGCGGTCCTCGACGATTGCGCCGGCATCCATGAAAATAACTCGATCGGCCACTTTTTTTGCAAAACTCATTTCGTGCGTCACCACCATCATGGTCATGCCATCCCGTGCCAACCCGACCATGACGTCAAGCACCTCGTTGATCATCTCCGGATCGAGAGCAGACGTCGGCTCGTCGAACAGCATCGCAATGGGGTCCATCGCCAGAGCCCGTGCGATCGCGATTCGTTGTTGCTGTCCGCCCGAAAGCTGGTTCGGAAACTTCGCGGCGTGACCGGCTAAGCCCACGCGATCCAGATACGTAGTGGCTTTCTTGGTGGCAGATTCGCGGTCGCGTTTGAGCACTTTCATCTGGCCGAGAAGCATATTCTCAAGGACGCTCAGGTGAGGAAACAGCTCGAAACCCTGGAACACCATTCCGATGCGGGCGCGCAGGCTCGGAAGGTTGGTGCCTTTTGCCGTAACCGAAACGCCATCGATCACGATGCTGCCCTGATCAATAGGTTCCAGCCCATTGACCGTCTTGATCAATGTCGACTTGCCCGACCCCGAAGGCCCACACACGACCACCACTTCGCCTTTCTGGACCGTGGCGCTGCATTGGCTCAGTACCTGGAAATTACCGTACCACTTGGAAATATTATTGATCTCAATCATGTTCTAGGCGCTCTGGAATCGACGCATGCGTCTGACAAGGGATGAAAGGGTGAAGCAGATGCCGAAATAGACGACGGCCACGAAAAGGTACATCTCCAGGAGCCGCCCGTCGCGTTGAGCGATCACGGCAGCGGCACCGACGAAATCGGTGATCGAGACGACGTACACAAGAGAGACTTCCTGAAAAAGAATGATGGACTGCGTCAGCAACAAGGGCAGCATATTTTTTACCGCCTGCGGCAATATGACGTACGCCATGGACATGCGATAGTTCATGCCCAGAGCCTGGGCGGCATGTATCTGCCCTCGGGGCACGCTCAGGATGCCGGCGCGCATGATTTCACAGTAATACGCAGCCTCAAACATAATGAAAGTGACGAGCGCCGAACCGAATGCTCCGACTTCGATAGGCGTGTCCGATCGCATGATCCAGCCTCCGATGTATGGCACCAGGAAGAAGAACCAGAAAATGACAAGTACCAACGGGATAGAGCGGATGAAGTTGACATAAGCGCCAGCAACCAGGCGCAAGACGGCTGAGTGCGATAGTCGCATGAGCGCTAACATCGTTCCCACGATCAATCCACCAACCATTGCCAGAAGCGTTAGTTTGATCGTGAAGACCATGCCCACGCCGAACAAGAACGGCAGGGCTTGGCCGATCACGCCAAAATCGAAGGACTCAAGCATGATGTGCCGCCTGCCGTTTACGTTGCAACCGGCCTCTGAAAGACCGATCAGGCATGACGGCCGACTCAATCAGCCGGATGGCTCCTACCGCCGACAGATTCACTACCAGGTAGATTAGCGTCGCGGCGGTAAAGGCCTCGAACACCTGATAAGAGAATTCCTGCATGGATCGCGCGCTGGCGGTGAGTTCGACCAAGCCAATAGTCAATGCCACCGATGTGTTTTTCATGTTGTTCAAGAATTCGTTTGTCAGCGGCAGTAGCATTCGCCGCCCGGCGACCGGCAAGAGTACATAGCGGTAAATCTGCCTCCCACGCAACCCCAGGGCTTTGGCCGCGGCGCGCTGGCCCCGGGGCAGCGAGTCGATACCTGCGGACACTTGGACTGCAATCCGGGCCGAAGTGAAGAAACCAAGGCAGATGACCGCCGCGACCAACGGTCCGTTCGACAAGGTCTTCAGCCAGTGGCCTGTCGAGCCAGGTAGAAGCTCAGGCACCACGAAATACCAGATGAACATCTGGACCAACAGCGGAATATTGCGGAATAGTTCTATATAGGCGAACGCCATCCGGCGGGCCACTTTTGATTCCGTCGTTTTCAGTACGCCAACGACTACACCGAGGACCACCGCGATTGACCATGCCAGTAGTGCGGTAGTGAGGGTCCAGCCCAGTCCCGACAGAAGGCTATCCATGTAGGTGCCGGTTCCATCGGGTGCTGGATCGGCAAAGATTTTCCAGTTCCAGTGGTAGTTCATAGTTTGTCTCTTTTTTATTACGCCGGTTGGTCTTTGCCGCTGGGAAGGGATCAGTCGATCTGCACGTTCGCCAGTCCGCTATGCAATTGGGCACGTTGCTCCAAGTTCAAGGGGAGTAATGGCTGTTTCATCGTTGCCCAGCTCTCGTCGCCGCGCCTCCAGGCCAACGCAGCTTTGACCGCCGGTACCAGCGGGGCATTGGTCAAGACCTTGCGTACGTTGACCATTACCCCATAGACGTCTGCAGGGGTGCGTGCTCCAGATTGATAGGTTGAGCAGGCCAAATGCGGAAACACGTTGACGGACGCCGATATACAGCCGGCGAACTTTTTCTGCGACGCATCCCGCAGCGTCGCTTCGTCACTTGGGAAGACGGCAAGCGCGCTGAAGTTGGCGGCAATCGCCTCGGCATACGGCAAGTCTCCCGAGCTGTCCTTGATACCCGCCAGCAGCCCACCAAGGTTGCGCGTTAACCGTTCGACAACATCAAGCGAGTACTGCAGCCCGGTGAGTTGCGGAATGTTGTACAGATAAAGCCTGGTGTCTTTGATGCTCGCCAGATCGGCCAATTTCTCGACGTATTGCGCCAGCGCCTGGTCGCCGATGTTGGTGTAGTAGAAGGGCGGTAACAGCAGGGCACCTGCATAGCCCATGACGTCGGCGGCACCGGTCAACGCCACTGCGTCAGCCAGGGCGGTGGCACCCGTTCCTACCATCATCCGCGGCGCGAAACCCGCGACGGCCACTGCCTCCATCACCTGCAAACGTGTGGCGCGGTCGAAAGAGGTCGCCTCGCCGGTCGTGCCGAGCAGGTTCACGCCGTGGCAACCGGCGTCGAACAAATCGCCAATGAATGCCACCAGCTTTGCTGTATCCGGCTGGCCATCGGCACTCAGGGGGGTAGGGACCGCAGGGATCACGCCATGAAGGATCGGACTCATACGACCACCTCGCGCGCGTCGGCCAACTCTGGGATATAGGCCACGACATCGATCTCGACCAGCACGCCGTTCAGCTCGCTGCCCACGGTTGTGCGTGCCGGCATGAACGCCGGGAAGTGTTCCGAGTAAATCTTGTTGAAGCGGCGGGCGTCAGCCAGATCGGACAGGAAAACGCCGACCTTGACCACGTGCTCCAAGCCTCCGCCCGCAGCTTCTAGAGTCAAGCGTACGTTTTCCAATGTGACTGACGTTTGTTCTTCAATGGTTTTGCCGACGATTACTCGATCGGCGTCGCGTGGCGTCTGGCCTGATACAAAAACAAAGTCGCCCGCGCGGACGGCGTGCGAATAATGACCGCCCCGCCCCTTGTCTCGCTCCCTGTGTATCATCTCCGGCATGTTGTTTCCCTGTAAAATAGATTGAATCCGTTTTGTAGCGATACAAAATTGATTGTGTCGATTATCGACAGGTACATTCGTGTCTGTCAAGCGTTGCGCTGAATGCTTTAACACCAAAGAAGGCGATACATGCAAATTTCAACTGGCTGGGTTCCGGATCTGTCGACAACGAAGGGGCCGATGTACCAGCGAATCGCTCAAGCCCTGACCCGCGACATCCAGAGCGGCAAACTCAAGCCCGGCGACCAGTTGCCTCCAAACCGAGAACTCTCGGCCCTGCTCGGCGTGACCGTCGGCACGGTGTCCCGCGCCTTTGGAGAAGTCGTGCGAGCAAGGCTCATCGAAACCGGTGCACGCCGGGGAACACGCGTGAAGGATCCCGACGAAGCAGATTCCACCGACGCGATGCCAATCACGCCGCAGGCGCGGCATCGGATGACGGATTTGCGCGGTCATCAAGCGGTATCGAAAAACTGGGGCCTGGAGATCGGGCAAACCCTCGCGTTGCTGCACCAATCCCCGTCTTTTAGTGAACTGTTGCGCTACGACGACCCCGCCGGACGCGCGCCCCATCGGCAAGCGGGCGCGCTGTGGCTCAGCCGTAACGCCGACACCTCGGTAGACCCTTCGCGTGTAATCGTTACAGATGGCGCGCAGCATGCCCTACTCTGCGGGTTGATGGCGTGTACCAAGGCGGGCGATAGCATCGCGACGGAGCGATTCACCTATACCGGCCTGAAAACGGTGGCTCCGCTACTCGGATTGAAGCTGGTGCCGGTCGATATCGACGAGCACGGCATGCTGCCTGCCTCGCTGCAGGAAGCGATCTCCAGGCATTCTGTCCAGGCCATTGTTTGCGTGCCGAGTATCCACAATCCTACGACTGCGACCATGCCACTGGATCGGCGCCGGGAAATCGCCAGCCTTGCAAAACAGGCGGATGTCCATCTGTTGGAAGACGATGTGTACGGCTGCCTCTCTGAAACGCCATTACCTACCTTGGCATCCCTGGTACCAGAACGAGTCATCCGGATCACCAGCTTCTCTAAAACCCTTGGGCCTGGCCTGCGTGTCGGTTTCATGGAGACTCCGTCTCAACTGACCGCGGCCGTGACCGCGGCGGTACGTGCCACCACCTGGATGGCTTCGCCGGTTTCAGCCGAGGTGGCGGCCCAATTGATCACCTCGGGGCACGCAGAGCGCGTACTGGAGGAAAGCCGGGTCGAACTCCAGGCCCGAAACGAGGCGCTTCGACAAGCTCTCGCCGGGTTCGACCTGCGCACGAGTGCCTTCAGCCCGCACGCTTGGCTGAGGCTTCCCGAGCCCTGGACCGCCAGTAATTTCTGTCGATGGGCGGAAACCGTCGGCTATCAAGTTTCGCCCTCGGAAGCATTCGCCACACACCGAGCCGACTCTGACAAAGCCGTGCGCATCAGCGTAAGCGCGGCGCAGGATGTCGTCGAACTGCAAGAATTTGGATTGCTTGCCGCGCGCACTCTTGCGCAAGAGCCGCAAATTTCCAGCGACGAGATGTTCCCCTAGATCGGGATCACATTCCCCTATTGACTCTCTTAATGTATCGATCAATAATTTGAATAACAAATTTTGTTTCGGTACAAAATTGTCCGTAACGCCACTCCTAGGCTGCGGCACATATGGAGAGCATCTTGAAAACACCTATCCTAGTTGCAGCCCTCACGTTGTTCGCGTGTGCTTGCGCCGCCGCTCAACCGTCCAATACGCTCACCAAGATCAAAGAAAAAAACGAGATCGCGCTAGGCGTGAAGGAGACGGCTCTGCCGTTCTCGTATCTCATCGATTCGCATCAAGTGGCCGGTTACTCGGTGGATGTCTGTCTCAAGGTCGTGGAAAGCCTGAAGACGACCCTAGGCTTGCCCAACCTCAAGGTGAAGATGGTGCAGGTGGCGTCGTCCAACCGTATTCCCTTGATGGCCAACGGCACTATCGATCTTGAATGCGGCACGACATCGAACACCATCGAGCGCCAGAAACAGGTGGCGTTTTCCTCGACCATCTTTGTGTCCAGCACCCGATTTGTGTCGAAGAAGAGCGCAGGCCTGAATGACCTGAGTGCATTGGCCAACAAGGCGGTCGTTGCGACTGCGGGCTCGTCAAACATACGCCAAATCACTGCACTGAACGCCACGCGCCAGTACGCGATGCGCATCGCGCCAGTACGCGATTTTGCGGAAGGCTTCCTGATGATGGAAACCGACCGAGCCGCCGCGTTCTTCCTCGATGACATTACGCTGTCCGGCCTGGTGGCCAACTCAAAGACACCTGATGCGTTTGTGATTTCCAAGGAGCCGTTGTCGGTTGAGCCCTATGCCTTGATGATGCGAAAGGATGACCCCGCCTTCAAGGCGCAGGTGGACGACGCGCTCCGGACCATCTTTGCTGACGGCACGATCAAGGACATTTACGCCAAATGGTTCGAGTCGGCGATTCCACCCAAAGGCGTCAATCTGCATGTACCCATGAGTCCGGCGCTACAGCGTGTCATTGCTCACCCCACCGATAGCGCCCAGCCGGCTGCGTACCAGTAAAGAGAGGTGCCCGATGGAACGGAATACACTTCCCACAATCCGCTTCACCAACCACGCCACGGCCCTTGAGCCACTCGCGCGCCTTTCCGCCCATCTGGGCGGCCCCACAATCTTAATCAAACGGGATGACCTGACTGGCCTGGCTGGCGGTGGCAACAAGGCGCGCAAACTGGAGTATCTGGTCGCCGACGCTATGGCCAAGGGCGCCGATACGCTGATCGGTACGGGTGCGACCCAGTCGAACCATGCCCGGCAAACCGCAGCGGCGGCGGCGCAGATGGGATTGGGCTGCGTATTGCTGCTCGAACGCCGTCTGGAAAACCAACCCAGCGAATACTACCGCTCAGGCAATGCGCTGTTGAATCGTGTCCTGGGAGCGCGGCTCTGCGAAGAGCTTCCCGCGGGCGCCGACATAGCCACCGCGGTCGCCTCGCTGGAAACGCAATTGATCCGGGAAGGGCTTAAGCCCTATGTCGTTGCCGGGGGCGGATCGAATCCACTGGGCGCGATGGGATACGTGGACTGCGCCAAGGAAATCACCACCCAAGCTTGCGAACTGGGCATTGAGGTCGACTACATCGTGCACGCAGCCGGAAGCGGAGGCACGCAAGCAGGCCTGGTTGCCGCGCTTTGCCGCGACAAGCGGACGTGTGTACGAGGCTACAGCGTGCGGTTCGACTCGCGGAGCATGGTCAAAATCGTTCAAAGCATCGCGGGCGGAGCGGCAAGTCTCATGGACATGGCGCCCGTGCCCGTCGATCGGATCGAGGTCGATGACTCTCATATTGGTGAGGGATACGGAATTGCGACAGTCGAGGCGATTGATGCGATCAAGCTTGTGGGACGGTTGGAGGGCATTCTGCTGGATCCGGTATACACCGGCAAGGCCATGGCGGGCCTGATCGCCGACATCAGGTCCGGTAGGTTTTCGCCTCACCACAACGTTGTTTTTCTTCATACCGGCGGCTCGGTAGCTCTGTCCGCTTACGCCTCCGTGCTCTAACTCGTTCGCTTTTATATTGGAAGAACTATGACTCTCAAGGTCCGCATACTTTTCGGCTTCCTGAATCTGGCGCTCGGCATATCGTGTAGCTATGCCGCCGATCTTGCCTGGCCGACGAAAACGGTCACGATTGTGCTGCCGTCGACTCCTGGCGCAGCATCCGACGTATTGACGCGCGCAGTGGCCGCTGAGCTCGCGAAGATCACTGGCCAATCCTTCATTATCGACAATAAGCCCGGTGCGGCCGGCGCCATCGCGCTTTCTAACTTGAAGCAGTCCGCCCCCGACGGCTACACGCTAAGCTACGGAAACATCAACAACCTGGCGGTTAATCCGGCGCTGTTCAAGCAACTCGCCTACGACGCGAATCGAGACTTCGTCCCGATCGGCCCGATGTTCACCGTACCCAACCTGTTGGTGGTGCGCGCGGATTCCCCGTACAAAACAGTCGCCGACCTGATCGCCGCCGCCAAAAAGGCACCGGGCGAAATGACATGGGCGGCCTCCAATCTCGGAAGCAGCGGCCATATGGGCGGCGAGCTTTTCAAAAAACTCAGCAACATTGAAACTCAGTTCATTCCGTACAAGGGTGATCCGCAAACGCTCACGGACCTCGTCGGCGGACGGCTTACCTATACGTTTACCAATGCTACGGTGGCATACCCGATGGTCGAGGGCGGCAAACTCCGTGCATTGGCCATTACCACCAGCCAGCGCGCCGCGATGGCACCCTCGATACCCACCCTGGCCGAAAGCGGTCTCCCTGGTTATGAAAGTGGCGCCTGGGGTGGACTCATCGCGCCGGCCGGCACACCCAAGGCTCTCGTCATGAAAATGAGTGAAGTGCTGAACACCGCGATGCGTTCGCCGGCCCTTCAAGCAACGCTTGAGCAGTCTTTCGCCACCGCCACTCCTGGTACCCAACAAGAGTTCAGCTCCTATATCGGAGAGGAGCAGCGGAAATGGGCACAGATAATCGACAGCTCCGGACTCGAGAAACAGTAAGCTGGGATAGCTCCTCCAACGACCTCATCGGATCCCTACGCTATGCACGACTTCATTTTTAGCAACGGTTCGGTCATCGACGGCAGCGGCAGCCCGCGTTTCGCCGCCGATGTCGCCTTGAAGGGCGGTCACATTTCCGCGATCGGTGATTTGGCAGACGAGGCAGCCGTGAGGCGAATCGACTGCAGCGGACTGGTCGTCGCGCCCGGATTCATCGACTGCCACTGCCACTCCGAGCTATCCCTGATCGCCAACCCTGGCGCAGAAAGCAAAGTACGCCAAGGCGTGACGACGGAGATACTGGGTAACTGCGGATGGTCCACCTTTCCGCTGAATGGTGCCAATGCCGCGACGTTTCGTGAACAGGCTACGCCTATCTTCGGTCATGCTGGTATTGAATGGGATTGGAACGACCTTGATGGCTATTTCACGCGGCTGTTCGATCACGGAACCGCTGTCAACGTCGCTACCCTGGCAGGCCACGGCGCATTACGCGCCGCAGTCATGGGGCTTGACGCCAGAGCGCCCACCGCAGCTGAACTCGCATCGATGAAGGCTCTACTGCATCGTGCGATGCAACAAGGTGCTCTCGGTTTGTCCTCGGGGCTCTGTTATGTGCCAGGGGTCTACGCAGAGCCGACCGAACTAGTAGAACTAGCGAGTATCGCCAGCACCTATGGCGGTCTGTATGCCACACACATGCGAGATCAAGTCGACGGCCTTCTCCAATCCGTCGAAGAATCACTGGATGTCGCTCATCGCGCTGACGTGCCATTGCTGATTTCCCATCATAAGACCTGCGGCCACAGAAACTTCGGAAAGGCTCGCTTGTCGTTGGCCATGCTGGATGAGGCGCGGCAGCACGGCATCGCAACCTATTCCGATATGTACCCGTACTTGGCCGGCAGCACGACGCTGTCCATGCTATTTCCACCCTGGGTGATGGAAGGGGGCCGAGACGCCATGATGCAGCGCCTGGCATCGGACGAATGCCGTGCACGTATCAGGCATGACTGGGCGCACGGAATCCCGGGCTGGGAAAACCGTATAGCAGCGCTGGGCTGGCAAAACATTTCCATTTCCTATCTCAAACATGTCGAACGTCAACACTGGGTCGGCTTGACCGTGCTTGAAGCTGCTCGGCATGCAGGCCAGGACGTCAATGATTTTGTCTTCGATCTGATGCTCTCGGAACAAGGAGAGGTGGGTCAGATCATGCAGAACTCGTGTGAAGAGGATCTCCAGTCGGTCCTCACTCATGCGCACAGCATGATCGGTAGCGACGGCTTGGACGTAGGGGACCATCCTCACCCACGGCAATACGGAACATTTCCCAAAGTCCTTGGCGAACTCGTACGCGACAAGGGCTGGATGACGCTTGAAGAAGGCATATTCAAGATGACAGGAGCCACTGCAAGCGCATTCAAGCTCGGCGACGTGGGGCTGATCAAACGAGGGTATAGAGCCGACGTCACCGTGTTTGATCCCGCCGGCATACAAGCCAATGCCACTTATCAGCAGCCGCGACAGTACGCGAGCGGAATCAAATGGGTATTCGTTAATGGTTGGCCGACATTAGCAGACGGAACAGCGACCGGCGAGCTTGCCGGTCGAGCGATTCGCCGATGCTGAACTATGGTGCTATTAGAGCGGATGGTGCTGGGGGCGGAATTCAGACGGGCTGCGGCAGGAACATCGGCTTGCCGGCCACATCCAGTTCGGCGGCCAGGATGGTCGCCGAACTGGACTCTGTGATGTAGAGTGTTTTGCCCTGCGGGCCGCCAAAGGCCATATTGGTCGTGTGTCGATGTTCTGGCGATACGATGCGCACGGTGGGCTCCCCGTATTTGTCCACGCCCCACACGGAGCCCATGCCTACGTGGGCAATGTATAGCCCGCCCTTTTCATCCATGGCCAGCCCGTCGGGCCCGCCGCCGCCCGACAGCTGGACGAACGTTCCCACTTTACCGACGCTGCCGTCGCGCATCAACGGAACCCTCCATACCGCATTCGCGCGTGTGACGGCCAGGTAGACCGCGGTTTCCTCGAGGTCCATCACTAGGCCGTTCGGGCTGGGGATGTTGTCCAGCAGGCATTGCAGATCGCCCTGCGCGTTGAGCCTGAAGAGGCGCCCAGTGGGATCCTGCCAGCCCGTCAGACCTTGATCGGTGAAGTAGAGGTCGCCGTTAGCGGAAAAGAACAGATCGTTCACGCCTTTAAAGCGTTCGGCGCGATAGCGTTCCAGCACAGGCGTGACCCGCCCGGTGTCCAGGTCGAGCTGCATGATGCCGTGCTTGTAGTCGGCGATGAAGGCGCGGCCGTCGCGATGGAACTTCAAACCATTGGGCCAGCCGTCATACTGGGCCACCGTATCGAAGCCGCCGTTCGCATCGATGCGCAGGATCCGGCCGTTGATGATGTCCACGCAATACAGTTGGCCATCCGGCCCGAACGAAGGACCCTCTAGCAGCGACCGGTCGGGATTACCTAGCGGCTGGCCCGCTACCCAGTCGTTGAGGCTGCCTTTCTGCCATTTCAAGTGCTCGGGCAGACGGGCGTGGACTTTGGCTATGTGTTTCTCGGGAGGGGCATAGAACATGGCGTTTCCGAAGTCAGACGTGAACGGGTTGGGCCGACGGCTGTGCCTCAATCGGGCGGCGGGTCAGCGTGAAGGAGATGACGGCGCCGCATAGCAGGAGTATGCCGGCGATGATGAATGCCCAGGAATACGAGCCGCTGGCGGCGATCACGTAGCCGGTGACAATGGGTGCCAGCACGCCGAACAAGTTGCCGCCCACGACGGTCACGCTAGTGGCTGTTCCCGCATCGGCGGACGACCGCAGCAGGTCGTTGGTCAGCGCCAGATTGAGCGAGATGGCCGTGGAGATCCCGGTCAGCGACACGGTGAAGAGCAACAGGATCAGCCAAGTCTGCTCGATGAGCGGCGTAAGCAGGATGACCGAAGACAGCAGCAGCATGGCGATGATCATACCGCGGCGTTTGCCCTCGCTGGCCTGGGCACCGCCGAGCAGGCGGTCGCTGACGCGGCCCAGCATTATGCCCAGTACTACCGCGCCCAGGTAGGGCAGTGCCGTGTAGGCACCCGTGTGCAGGATGTCCAGGTTCTTGGTGGTAGCCAGGTAGCCAGGCAGCCAGGTCAGGAACAGATACTGGGTGTAGACGCCGCAACCCTGCGTCAACGCAACGCCCCACATGCTGGTGGATTTCAGCAGTTGCAGCAGCGGTGTGCGTGCCACGGGCGCACCGGTGGACTCGGAATCGCGCGTGCGCAGGATCATGTCCTGCTCGTCTTGCCCGAGGAAGCGCGCCTCTTCGGGGCGGCGGTAATAAGGAATGGCGAACACCAGCCAGAGTGCGCCGGTGGCGCCCGCGACGGCGAAGGCGACGCGCCAGCCGAAGGTGCCCACCAGCACGCCCATGAAGATCGCGCCCAGCGCCGGGCCCGCATAGGCGCCGCTGTTGAACACCGCGGTGGCGAAGCCACGCTCGTGTGCGGGTGCCCATTCTCGGATGGTGCGGGCCGCGGCCGGATAGCTGGTGGATTCGCCGGCGCCCATGACCAGGCGGGTCATGACTAGCGTGGCGAAGCTGCCCGCCATGCTGGTGACCACAGTGGCCAGCGACCACAGGCCCAGGCCACCCAAGGCCGTGGTGCGCGAGCCGGCTTTGTCACTCATCATACCGGCGGGAATCAGGCACAAGATGTAAGTCCAGAGAAAGCAGGAGAACAGGTAGCCCATCTGTACCGGCGAGATACCGAACTCTTCGGCGATCGGCTTGGCAGCCACCGACAGCGCGACACGGTCCATATAGTTGATCATCGCCATGGTGAACAGCAATACGTAGATCACCATGCGCCGGTTGCCGGCGGATGTTTTCATTGTCTCTCTCCGTTATGGATTGGGTGGCCGCAAATGACCGTCCCTCGTGGATCTCAAAAATTCTACTGACGGACGTTTACCGAAGGAAATGAAATAACCTGGATACACTGTCCCGAAAATCAGATAACTGAATGACCTGCGGCCCACTCTGTGCCGTAAGACTTTGGGGGAGATGTTTTCATGTTGACCGAGTTGCGCCGCATCAGGGCGTTCCTGGCCGTGGCCAGACTGCAGAACTTTACGCGTGCCGCCATCGAGTTGAATGTGTCACAGTCCGCGCTTAGCGTGCAGATACGCCAGCTCGAAGACCAGCTGGGCACCGTGCTGTTCGACCGCAATCGCCGGCGTGTCAGTGTCACGCCCGCCGCCCAGGATCTGCTGCCTCGCCTGGAGCGCATCGTCCATGACATCGAGTCCGTCGTTGCGGACGCGCACGACGCCAGCGGCGTGGTGCGTGGCACCGTCACTGTGGCTACGCTGCCTTCGCTGGCCGGCGGCCTGTTGCCGCGCGCCGTGGCGACACTGACCGCACAGTTGCCCGGCATTACTGTGCGCATCGTGGATGCCGTGGCGGCCCGCGTGGTCGATCTCGCGAAATGCGGCGAGGTCGATTTTGCGGTGGGTAGCATGACCCGCGGCGACCGTGACGTGGTCTGCCACCTCCTGCGTGTGGACCGGTTCTGCGCGTTCGTGTCGCCTCGTCATCCGCTGGCCGTTCGCAAAGTCCTGTCTCTGCGAGAACTGGCCGAGCATCCCCTGATCCTGCCCGCGCGCGACAGCAGCGTGCGCGCGCGATTTGAGGTGGCGGCGCACCGCGAGGGCATCGTCATCAAGCCAGCCTACGAGGCGGTCTATAACTCTACGGTGCTGGGCTTGGCGCGCGAGGGTTTGGGCGTGGCGGTGCTGACGGAGATGATTGCCGCCTATGAGGCCGATGCGGCGGTATGCACCATCGCCATCCGCAATCCCGTGATCCAGCGCGAAATCGTGCAGATTGTGCCCAAGGGACGGCCGCTGTCAGCCGCGGCCGAGCGCTTTTCCCGGGTACTGCGCAAGGCTGCACGCGACGATCAGGAGGCCCAGGGGCTATAGCCGGCCGTAGGTTGGTGAAGAGATCAAGCGGCAACGTCCCGGATGCCGCTCAAGCGCCCATACCGCGTGGGCGCATGAGAGCGATGTTTTCAAACTAGCTGTACCAGTTCAGCTTGAAGCCCCAATTACCGACGTTATAGGCAAAGGCGATGCCCCAATAGAAGACGAAGTAGGCCCCGCCGGCAACTAACATGGCCGCGCTGAATTGTTCCAGTCTGCCGGGGTGCCGCGCCGACCAGTTCGTCAGCCGCTTGGTGAACGGCACGATCAGCAACAGGAATAGCAGGACCATCACCAGAATCTGTCCGACCCCTTGCAAGGCCATCACTGCGCCTCCATACAGCGGGCTTTCCGCGGCGGCGGCATAGGTGAGAAAATTTCTGAACACCGGAAATGGCCGTCCAATGGCGAACAATCCGACCAGGATTCCCATGACGCCGGCCTTGGCCAGCGGCGAGGCGGCGAAGTGCAGCATCTTGGGCGGCAGGCGGCGGAGCATGCCATCGAGGAATCCAAACGAAATCGCACCCCAGGCGAGCAGGACGACGCCGAGCAGCGTGAATGTCACTTGTGCCTGAAACAGGCGGGTTTCTCGGACATTGAAGGCGTCCACGCGCTCCGGTCCGAGCGAGCCGACATACATTCCGTAAGCGAAGCAAACCAGAAGGACGAAAAACGAGAAAATGCCGATCGCCTTGATCGCGAGTCGCCGAGGTGATCCTGCATTCTCCGCCGCACAGGCAAGGCCTGGAAGCATGGCGAACGCAACGCAATTGCACGCCGTGAAGGTCGCAGCCAAACCCGCAATGATGGCAAAGACAAAACCGAAACCTGCCCCCCGTTCACTATAGGAGCCGGCCAGGCTTTCCGGGTCTCCGATTGTTTGGCCCGCGACGAACTCCCGGCCGAATCCGTCTACCAAATGATAATTCCAGAAACCGGCGACCAGAACGCCGACAGCGATTGCGCAGAGCGCCAGGACCAGACGATTTCGATATGGCGAAAGCGGCGTGATACTTATGTCCTGTTTAACGGCTTGGTTATATGACAACACTTTACGATCTCCTCTTCTGTCTTCGTTGAAAAGTCAGCTCAAGACACGTCGTTCTGTTTGTCACCGCTACCGGTGTAATGCGATCGACCGACACACTGAGCGATCCGATCGGCTGCTTCGTGACAGCACGAATGTCGCCGAGCCTAGCATGAGGGGTTGATCGCTGAGTGATTTATTCGACGAAACTGCCGATTTGTTCGACGAATCGACATTTTCAATGTCGGCCGCCACGGCAGTCAGCCGACGGTTACGCCCGACGCCCGGAGGATGGCGGCGGTGTCGGACCGGCCTACAGGATGACCCGAGGCTCTGGTAAGCCCTGGATCGGGACGTCCAGTAGATAGGTCATCCCCTGTGCGGGATCAGGGTCCGTCAAGCCTTCGCGAGCAGTGGTGAGCAGCAGGCCGCGCAGATCTGGCCCACCGAAGACGGGGCAAGACACATGAAGCGCTCCTCTCACCGAAAACGTGTGCGTCCGTTGCGCCTCAGGGCTGTAGCGCATCACGGCGCCTGCCCCCCAGTGGGCGCACCACAGTCCGCCCTCCGCGTCGACGACGGCACCGTCGGGATTCAGGCCCTCGGGCACCAGATCGAGAAAGACCTCGCGCTCGCCGGCGGGCCAACCCTGCGCGTCGAGCGCTTGCCGCCACACGATTTGCCGGGCCGTATCGGAAAAATAGGCCTGGCGGCCATCCGGACTGAAACAGATGGAATTGGGGATGGTTAGACCGTCGAACAACTGGCGTACTTCGCCCCGTAAATAGCGGTAGATCGCACCGACCCCGGGCTCGGCCTGCTTGCCCATCGTGCTGAACCAGAACCCATGGTGGCGATCTGCGCGCCCATCGTTCGAGCGCAGTGCCGTGGCCGATGCCGGCAGGCGCCAGTGGGGTGTCAGCTGCCCGGAATCCAGATCCAGCACGGCCAGTCCCGTCTCGGTGGCTAGCAGCAGGTGCGCGGCATTGAGCCAACCGGCGGCCGAGGCCATCTTCCCCAGGGGCCAAGCAGGCGAGGCATCCCCGTGGCGGGACAGCAGCTTGCAACCCAGAATATCAAACCAGAAAAACTGCTGGCGTAGTGGATGCCACAAAGCTCCTTCACCCAGTTCGCAGGCACGGGTGTCGAAGATCTGGGACATCGCCATCAGACAGTGAATTCAAAGGGTGCCACCGTCGTGCGCCGGCCCAGCATGAAGGCATCAGCCACGAGCCGCAAGGGCGACAGGTCGACGTCGGATTCGCGCTGGCGGACCAGCTCGGCCATCCGAGCGTACAGGACGGGATACTCGCCCATGATCATGGCTTTGCCCCCGGCGGCTTCGCCGTCGATTTCCAGCAGATTGCCCCCCAGGCGTAAGGTCAGGTGTCCTTCATCGGTGAACAAGGTCATGTCCCAGGTTTCCCAGCCTTCCTG
This sequence comes from Bordetella tumulicola, assembly GCF_054779135.1. Classification (NCBI taxonomy): domain Bacteria; kingdom Pseudomonadati; phylum Pseudomonadota; class Betaproteobacteria; order Burkholderiales; family Alcaligenaceae; genus Bordetella; species Bordetella tumulicola. The sequence goes on from NZ_BAAGYU010000010.1 coordinate 882,738, forward strand.
ACGGAAATCGAAATCCGCTTCGATGCCATGCGTCAGCGTCAACCGGGCGGCAATCGGCGCCTGTCGGTTGGCCGGAAACTCCAGCTCGGCACGCGTCAGGTGCACCGGCTCTGGCAGGATCTCTGTGAGGATCGACAGAGCATTGATCCCCGTATCGAAGACCCCCATCCCTCCGGCATCGAGAATCCAGTCCTGACCCGGATGCCATTTGCGTACATCTTCGCGCCAAGTAATCTGGCCACTGCGCACCTTTTTGCCGGCGAGCCAGGCCTTGGCAGGCGCCACGGCCGCTGCCGCGCGGGAATGCCAGGTGGTATACAGCGTCAGGCCTTGTGCCCGGGCCTGCACCGACAGACTATGGACCTCAGACAACGTGGCACCGGGCGGTTTTTCCAGCATGACATGGCGGCCGGCCGCCAGGGCCGCCTGCGCCACGAGAAAACGCGGCACGGGCGGCAGACAGAGCGACACTGCCTCGATGTCGGGTCGGGCGCGGAGCATCTCTTCAATCTCGATAAAGGTGGTCTGCCCGTCGCTCTGGCTCTCACGGTCTACCGTGGCGGCCACCGTCCAATCCGGACTGGTCGCCAACGCCGGCAAATGCTGGTCATGGGCAATCTTGCCCATCCCGATCAGTGCGAGTTTCAACATCAGTGGCTTTCCTTGGGCACAGGGTTGCCTCGGCAACCTTTTAAGAAATCGAGATCGGCTCCTTGGTCGGCGCCTTCGACGTGCTGCTGATGCATCCAGGCGTAGCCGCTGACGGATTGCACATGCGAGGGTTTCCATTGTGCCAGCCGCGTGGTCATTTCCTCGTCCGAGATATCCAGATGCAGCCGTCGGTTGGGCACATCCAGCTCGATCATGTCGCCCTCACGTACCACCGCCAGCGGCCCGCCGGCGGCGGCCTCTGGCGACACGTGCAGAACGACCGTGCCGTAGGCTGTCCCTGACATGCGGGCATCGGAGATCCGCACCATGTCGGTGATGCCCTTGCGCAAGACCTTGGGCGGCAACCCCATATTGCCTACTTCGGCCATGCCCGGATAGCCTTTGGGGCCGCAGTTCTTCAACACCATCACGCAGTGCTCGTCAATGTCCAGGGACTCGTCATTGATCCGGGCCTTGTAGTCGTCGATGTCTTCAAACACCACGGCGCGGCCGCGATGGCACATCAATTCCGGGCTGGCCGCAGACGGCTTCAGCACGGCGCCTTTGGGGGCCAAATTGCCTTTCAGGACGGCAATGCCGCCTTGCGAGGTCAAAGCTTTTTCCAGCGGCAAAATCACGTCAGGATTATGGTTGATGACGTCTTTCACTTCGTCCCAGATGCTGCGGCCCGAGACGGTCAGCGCATCCTTGTGCAGCAAGCCGCCTTCGCCCAGACGCTTGAGCACCACGGGCAGGCCGCCTGCATAGAAAAACTCTTCCATCAGGTATTTGCCCGACGGCATGAGGTTGACGATGGTCGCGACGTCGCGCCCACCCCGGTCCCAATCGTCCAACGTCAGGTCGACCTCGACCCGTCCGGCCAGTGCCAACAGGTGGACGACGGCGTTGGTCGAACCGCCGATGGCGCCGTTGGTCCGGATCGCATTCTCAAAGGCCTGCCGGGTCAGGATGTCAGACGGCTTGAGGTCATCCTTGACCATCTGCACGATGCGCCGGCCCGTCATCTGAGCCATGACGCGGCGCCGCGAATCGACCGCCGGGATGGCGGCATTGCCCGACAGCGCCATGCCCAGCGTTTCGGCCATGCTCGCCATGGTCGAGGCCGTTCCCATGGTGTTGCAGCTGCCGGAAGAACGGCTCATGGCCTGCTCGGCTTCCAGGAATTCGTCCTGGCGGAGCTTGCCGGCACGCACCTCTTCGGAAAACTTCCACAGATGGGTACCGGAACCGACCCGCTCGCCACGGAACCAGCCGTTGAGCATAGGGCCGCCCGAGATGACGATGGAGGGAATGTTGGTCGACGCCGCCGCCATCAGCAGGCTTGGCGTGGTCTTGTCACAACCGACCATCAGGACCGCGCCGTCGATGGGCTGGGCGCGCATGGTTTCTTCGATCGCCAGGGCCGCCAGATTGCGAAACATCATGGCGGTTGGCCGGAAGGTATTCTCGGATGCTGAAAACACCGGCACCTCGACGGGAAACCCGCCGGCTTCCCAGACACCCGCCTTCACTTTCTCTGCCAGCTCGCGCAGATGGCCGTTGCAAGGTGTCAGCTCGGACCAGGTATTGAGAATGCCGATGATGGGACGCCCGTCGAACAGGTCCGGCGGATAACCCTGGTTCTTCATCCAGCCGCGATGATAAATGGTGTCGCGGGTATTGCCGCCATACCAGTGCTGGGAACGCAGCTTCCGGGGCCAAGGGGCAGGTTTGAAAGACATGGGGTGAACCTTATCAAAGTCGGGCAATCTGGACGGGACTATTGGCGGCGGGACTCTGCTCCAGAGGGTTGCGCAGTGGCAGGCCGAAGATTGGCGAGGCGATTTCAAAGACATCGCCGTGATCCACACGGATCCCGTCGGCAAAGGACAGCGTGGCCGTGCCGAGGAAGTGCACATGCACATCGCCCGGTTGGCGGAAGACGTCGTATTTGAAATGGTGATGCTCCAGGTTGCCGAGGCTGTGCGACATGTTGTCTTCGCCCGAAACGAACGGCTTCTCCCAGCGCACTTGGCCGTCGCGCATGATGCGGCTGGTGCCGGCAACATGCGCGGGCAAATCACCCAGCAACAATTCTGGTCCGAAACTGGCGGGCCGCAGTTTGGAATGGGCCAGCCACAGGTAGTTGCCGCGCTCAGTCACATGATCGGAAAATTCGTTGGCCAGCACGAAACCCAAGCGCCACGGCGTGCCATTGGGGCCAATCAAGTAAATCCCGGCGACTTCGGGCTCTTCGCCTCCGTCCAGCGCGAAACCCGGTGAAGGCAGGGGCGATTCCGGAGCAATGGCCGCATGCCCGTTGCCTTTGTAGAACCACTCGGGCTGCACACCAATCTTGCCGGGCGCCGGTTTGCCATCCTCCATCCCCATGCGGAACATTTTCATGCTGTCGGTCAGCGTCTCCGGATCGCTTTTGGCGTGCATGGCATTGCGTGTGGAGGCGCTGCCCAGGTGCGTCAGCCCGGTTCCGGTCAGATGCAGGTGAGCCCGATCGGGATGATCGATGGGCAGCAAGACCCGCCCTTGGGCCAGTGCCTGTGCCAGATCGACGGACTCGCCTTTGCCGCGCACCGCGATCTCGTCCTCCAGCCGGCGGCCGGCGGACAAAGCTGCCTGGGCTAGCGCATAGACCGAGACTGCGTCGGGGACGATCCAGGCCATTTGCCCTTCGCGAGCCACCACGACCCGTTGTCCATTCACTTGGTTAACTTGAGAAAGCAGCATGACTTACACTCCCTTGTTCTTGTTGTAGACGTCGAAAAATACGGCCGCCAGCAGCACCAACCCTTTGATCACCTGTTGGTAGTCGATACCGATGCCGATGATGGACATGCCGTTGTTCATGACGCCCATGATGAGCGCGCCGATGACTGCCCCCATGATGCGCCCGGAGCCGCCGGACATCGAGGCCCCGCCAATGAACACGGCAGCAATGACATCCAACTCGACACCGAATCCGGCTTTGGGTGTGGCCGTATTCAGGCGGGCGGCAAAGATGAGCCCGGCCAGTGCCGCGAGCATCCCCATATTGACGAAGGTGAGGAACGTAAGACGTTCGGTCCGGATACCCGAAAGCTTGGCCGCTTTTTCATTGCCGCCCACCGCATAGATGCGCCGGCCGATGACCGTGCGCTCGGTGACGAAGAAATAGACGGCTGTCAGCGCCACCATCGACACCAGTACATTGGGCAGACCACGAAACGAGGCCAGTTTCCAGCCGATGAAGAGGATGGCGGCGGCAGTCAGGGCATTGCGCAGGATGAACAGCCCGATGGGTTCGTCCTCAATGCCATAGCGGGCGTTGCGCCCACGGGCACGCAGGCCTTGCCACAAGATCAACAGCACGGCGGCCAGGCCGGCGATGAATGCCGTCATGTTTGGGCGACCCGGGCCGATGAAGTCGGGGATGAAACCCGTGGACAAAGCCTGGAAGTTGCGAGGGAAAGGCCCGACCGACTGACCCTCCAGCAGCCAAAGCGCCAGACCGCGAAAGATCAGCATGCCCGCCAGCGTGACGATAAAAGAAGGGATCTTCCAATAGGCGATGAAATACCCCTGGGCGGCACCAATGAGCATGCCGCACAGCAGGCAGGTGACGATAGTCAGCCCGACTGGCATGTCGTAGGGCACGATCATCGTGGCGGCCAGTGCGCCGATGAAGCCCATGATCGAACCCACCGACAGGTCGATCTGGCCCGAGACGATGACCAGCAGCATCCCCAGCGCCATGATGATGATGTAGCTGTTCTGCAGAAAGAGATTCGTGATGTTGACCGGCCGCAACAGCGTGCCGTCTGTGGCCACCTGGAAAAAGGCCATGATGGCAATCAGGGCGAATATCAGGCCGTAATCGCGCATGTGGCGCGCAAGATAGGCCCCAATCCGGCCAGGCGGATTGTGTGTTTCCGAACGGTTCATGATGCTCCTATTTCCTGACGATCAATGACATGATGCGTTCTTGCGACGCATCATCCGCAGACATTTCACCGACGAAAGAGCCTTCGCTCATCACATAGATGCGGTCGCACATGCCCAGCAGTTCGGGCAATTCGGAAGAGATCATCACCACGCCTTTTCCGGCCTTGCTCAACTCGTTGATGATTCCGTAGATTTCGTATTTCGCCCCCACATCGATCCCGCGCGTGGGTTCATCCAGGATCAGCACCTCAGGCGAGGTGAACAGCCATTTCGACAGCACGACCTTTTGCTGATTGCCGCCGGACAGATGCGCGACCTTCTGGAAAACCGAAGGGGTGCGGATGCGCATGTTCTGGCGGTACCGCTCGGCCACGGCGGTTTCCTCTGCGCCATTGATGACGCCCCACGAGGACACGGCGTCCAAGCGGGCCATCGTTGTATTGCGCTGGATGGATTCCTCCAGGATCAGCCCCAGGCTCTTGCGGTCTTCCGTGACATAGGCCAGGCCGGCCGCAATGGCGCGCGACACGGTCGACGTGTCGACGGGCTTGCCGTGCATGGAAACCTCGCCAGTGATGCGACCGCCCCAGGAATGACCGAACACACTCATGGCCAGTTCGGTGCGTCCCGCCCCCATTAATCCCGCAATGCCGACGACCTCGCCCGCATGGACTCGCAGCGACAAGTCATGGATGATCTGCCGGTCGCGCTGCTCGGGATGCCAGACATTCCAATGACTAACTTCCATGGCGACTGATCCGCACCGTCGCTCGCGCGCCGGATAGCGGTGCGTCATGTCGCGCCCCACCATATCGCGCACGATCCGGTCTTCGGTGACCGGCTCGCGTTCGGCGTCCAGTGTGGAGATGCTGGCGCCGTCACGAATCACGGTGACGCGATCTGCCACGCGACGCACCTCATTGAGCTTGTGGGTGATGATGATTGACGTCACACCCTGAGTCTTGAGCTCCAGCAGCAAATCCAGCAGGGCCTGGCTGTCGGTTTCCGACAACGCAGCGGTGGGCTCGTCCAAAATGAGCAAACGGACATTGCGAGAAAGTGCCTTGGCGATTTCAACCAATTGCTGCTTGCCGACACCCAGTGTTTCGACGCGGGTGCCGGGCGCTTCGTTCAGCCCGACCTTTTTGAGCAGCTCCTGCGCAGCCTGAAAGGATTCGGCCCAGTTGATGCAGCCGTACTGGCTTCGCTCGTTGCCCAAATGGATGTTTTCTGCAATGGACAACAGCGGTATCAGAGCCAGCTCTTGGTGGATGATGATGATCCCGCGGGCCTCGCTGTCGCGAATCGACTTGAACTGCGCCACCTCACCTTTGTAGATGATGTCGCCTTCGTAGCTGCCCGCCGCATAGACGCCGGACAGCACCTTCATCAGCGTGGACTTTCCGGCGCCGTTCTCACCACAGATGGCATGAATCTCGCCCTCTTTAACCTGCAGGTTAACTTGGTCGAGTGCCTTGACCCCCGGGAAGGCCTTAGTAATGGCACGCATTTCCAGAAGCGGCGTCATCGAGTCCTCCGATGCATGGGTTAGGGAGACACGCTCAGCTCACTGAATCTGATCCTGGCTGTAATAGCCCGAGTCGACGAGCACGCTCTTCCAGTTGGATGCATCCACGGTCACGGGTTCCAGCAGGTAGGCGGGCACGACCTTCACGCCGTTGTTATAAGTGGTCGTATCGTTGATTTCGGGTTTGCCGTCCTTGAGCAATGCATTGACCATGCCGACCGTCACCTGCGCCAGCTTGCGAGTGTCTTTGAAGACGGTGGAGTATTGCTGATCTGCCAGTATGGACTTGATCGAAGGCACCTCGGCATCTTGCCCGGTCACGATCGGCATCTTAAGGTCGCCCGAGCCGTAACCCACGCCTTTGAGCGACGACAAAATCCCGATGGACAGACCGTCGTACGGAGACAGGACACCATGCACGGCCTGCTTGGTGTAGTTGGCCGACAGCAGATTATCCATGCGAGCCTGGGCAACCGACCCATCCCAGCGCAGTGTGCCGACGCGGTCAATGCCGGTCTGGCCTGAAGGAATGACGATGTCGCCGGCATCAATCAACGGTTGCAACACCGACATCGCACCGTCGTAGAAGAAATAGGCATTGTTGTCATCCGGGCTGCCGCCGAACAATTCCACATGCCACGGCCGCACGTCACCGAAGCGCGCTTTCAGGCCATTAACCAGACTAGTGGCCTGGAGCACGCCCACCTTGAAGTTGTCGAAGGTCGCGTAGTAATCCACATTCGGGCTTTCGCGGATCAGGCGATCGTAGGCAATCACCGGGATGCCGGAGGCAGCGGCATTTTCAAGCGCATTGGACAGTGTGGTGCCATCGATGGCGGCAATGACCAGGACGTCTGCACCCTTGGTGATCATGTTTTCAATCTGGGACAACTGATTCGGGATGTTGTCCTCGGCATACTGCAGATCGGTCTTGTAGCCGGCCTTCTGGAATTGCTTGACCATGGACTGGCCGTCTGCAATCCAGCGCGCCGAGGACTTGGTCGGCATGGCGATGCCGACCGTTTGCGCGTGGGCGACCGACGCGATCACGGGCGCTGCCAGCAGTGCTAGCGCTAGCTTTTTGATAAGCATTTTTGTCTCCAGGTTGTCAGGGCAGGTGAATGCGGCTGAATTGATCTCTAGTTGGATCTTGCGGGCATGGTAGCAACGCGAAACATGACGGTAAAATAATATCTGGCGCATTCAACATACCTAAATTTATATGTCGAATAATCCTGCCCGCTGGCTCAAGCCATCACAGCTGCGTTTGCTGTCGGAAATCGCGAGCCATGGCCAACTGCAATTGGCGGCCGATGCCATCGCTGTCACGCAGCCTGCTGCCTCGCGCATGCTGGCCGAAGTCGAACGGCAACTGGGGGCAGCCTTGTTCGTGCGCCGGCCCAAGGGGATGGAGCCCACGTCAGAAGGGCGTGCTGTGCTGCGCCGGGTCGAGGTCGTCCTGCGCGAGATGCGCAGTATGGTGGCCGACGTGGATTCATTGCGCCAGGGCCTGGCCGGTTCGGTCAGCGTTGGGGCCGTGACCGGCCCTGCAGTGAGCCTCCTGATGCCTGCGATCCGCGAGGTCAAATCCATAGCCCCTGCCGCCGAGATCTCGGTCGACGTTATGCCTTCGCGTGACCTGCTGCGCCATCTGATGGCGGGAGAGATGGATTTTGTTCTGGCCCGCATCCTGCCCGAAGCCGACGCGCATGACTTTGAAATCACGCCGATGAGCGATGAAAAGATCGTGATCGTGGCCCGCGCCAGCCATCCGCTGGCGCGTGCGCACGTCGTAACACTGACCGAGTTGTCGAGCTACGAGTGGGTCATGCAGCAACGCGGCGCGCCGATTCGAGAGGCCATCGTCAACGCGTTCGGCCAAGTGGGGCTGTCCGAGCCGCGCAACGTCGTCAGCAGCCCCTCGATACTGTTGAGTATGGCTTACCTGGCCCAAGGCGATGCGGTCACGCCCATGGTGACAGAGGTGGCGTCGCTATTGACCCAACCCCCGATCGGAGCGGGCTTTGCCGTGCTGAACCTGCCGCACGACATCCGCGTGTCGCCTTATTACCTGCTGCGCCTGCGCCGCCGCCCCCTGACGCCACTGGCCCTGTCGTTGCGCGACCGGCTGTTGACCCAATCGAATAGGCCGGATGTTGCTCGGTATTATGTGAGTGATGAGTAGGAAGCTTGTGCGGATTGCGCCATCACCCATCCGTATGGCCGAATAGGTCACGTGCCGAGACAATATACGCTCTTACTCTATCCTTGATTATCTGCTCAATGTTTTGGGGGGCGGGCAGGCCATATATCCATTGTTGGATACCCAAGTAGAAGATGCCACTATGCAGCCCCCAGATTAACTGAGTAATTCTTTCGTCTTCTTCCTGGACGTGCTGCAACCCCAAATAATTACGGGTTTCGCGTGCTATGCGTGGAAGCAGTTTGGACTGTAAAAGAGAGATGTATTTGTTTGGAATATATCCATCACTCAGGCCGGAGAATATCAGGATTCGCACCCATTCCGGTGTCAGAATAGCCTTGGCATAGGCTTGATAAAAGCTATTCAGCTTCTCTTCCAGTTCGGTCGGCGCATCAAGCCAGTCTTCCCAATGTTTGTTCCAGCGGCCAAGGTATACCTCTTGGTACACGCGTTCAATCAAGGCTTTTTTTGTCGGAAAATAATGATAAAGCAACGGGTGCGTAATCCCGATTTCCTTAGCTAATTCACGCGTCTGTCCGTCCAGGCCGTGCCTGGAGAAGAATGAAATTGCGCCTGACAATATTTGCTGTTCGCGCTCTGCAGGACTTAGCCGTTGTCTGGTTTTGGGTGGCTTCGGCGGCGTTAAGCCAACCTTGCTTTTTGTTTTCGGAGACATAAGCGTGACAGCATAAACTTTAAAGATTAGCGCTTTTGCAGCGAAGTACGAGCATAGTAATACACCCCAGAAATCCCGACAGCTTCCGATGAATTGGCCACGAGCTTTGAATGCTCTTGACTTAATTTACCAAACGGTAAACAATATTCAACATAGCGTAAACAAAGATAGGACGGCTATGGATCTGAAGGGCGAACAACTTATCAGTGCATCCAGGCAGCAAGTATGGGACGCGATCAACGAGCCGGCCGTGCTGTTGCGATGCATACCGGGATGTGAAGAGGTCACGAAGGTGTCCGAGGCCGAACTGCATACCCGTGTCTTGCTGAAAATTGGGCCGGTCCGCGCCCGTTTTTCCGGCAAGATTTTCCTGCTTGATATCGAGGAGCCCAGCAAATGCACGTTGAGTTTTGAAGGCGCTGGCGGGGCGGCGGGGTTTGCCAGGGGCAAGTCCGACATTACGCTTACAGAACATGACGGTCAGACCTTATTGAGTTATTCGTCGCAAGCGTCGGTAGGCGGCAAGTTGGGGCAGGTTGGTGGGCGCTTAATAGAGTCTTCAGCAAAAAAAATGGCGGATGAATTCTTTGCCGCATTTCAAGTTGCCCTGTCAGGTCACGACGGCAATACTAAATTGGCCGAAAGCACGCCGGCATCCGTACCCATCGTCCCGCACGCAGCTGCCGCTGCGCAAGCGCCGTCACCCGTTCCGCCCTCCAAACATACGCCAATAAGCAGTTCTGATAGCAAACCTGCGCAGTTTCAAGGATTTCAATACGAGCTGTACAGGGCGTTCTGGTTTGCCCTTGGGGTGGGTTCGACCCTATTGATTAGCTGGTTATTGCCCTAGTAAGCCCTGCAGAATTCAGAATACCAGGAGCAACCATGAAGGCCCCACCATTCGCCTATATACGTCCAACTTCTCTGGATGAAATTTTTCCGTTATTGCGAGAATACGGCGATGATGCCCGTATTCTCGCGGGTGGTCAGACGCTGCTGGCAACATTGAACATGCGCCTTTCCGAGCCGCGTTTGTTGATAGACATAAAGGCCATTGAGGGCTTGCGCGGTATTACGGTCATGGAGGACTGTATTTCTATTGGCGCGATGACGCGCCATAGCGAGATTGAAGACTCCGGCTTAGTGGCATCCCACCTTCCGCTGTTGGCGATGGCCGCACCGCATGTTGCTCACCGTGCAATACGTAACCAGGGTACCTTGGGCGGCTCGCTTGCGTTTGCCGATCCCGCCGCCGAGTGGCCGGCATGTGTCGTCGCGCTGGATGCCACGGTGGTGCTGGTTGGGCCAAATGGCGAACGCCGGGTAAAAGCTGCCGATTTTTTTCTGGATCTGTATACCACGGTGATGGAGCCTGACGAGCTTATCAAAGCCTGTGAGTTTGCATTGGCGTCGTCGAGTTCACGGTTTGTTTTTCTAGAGCTTGCCCGTCGCCATGGTGACTACGCCATTGTGGGCTTGGCAGCTGCCGCGCGTATTGATTCCGGACGCCTAACAGCGTTGCGCCTGGTGTTTTTAGGCACCGGGAACACGCCTATTCGTGCCAGGGCGGTTGAGGAGGCGGTCGTTGGAAAGGTAGTAGACGCTCAGACACTGGCGCAAGCCCAGGCAGCACTTGCCGGTGAGCTATTTCCGTTCGCTGATCTGTACAACAGTGCGCAAACCAAACTTCATTTAGCCGGCGTCTTAATGGGTCGGGCGTTGCGGCAGTTGGCGGCATGACATGGGACAAAGCAACGCGGAGGCCTATATGGACCAATCAATACTGATCAATGTTGTTGTCAATGGCGTGAGCCTGCAAAAGCAGGTAGAGCCGCGCATTCACCTGATTGATTTTCTAAGAGATACCCTGCAAATCAAGACCGCACGGGTCAGCTGCGAACACGGCGTCTGTGGCGCTTGTACTGTTCGTGTGGACGGCGAAATAGTACGGGGTTGTTTGATGCTGGCGGTGCAGACCGATGGCCAGCATATTGAAACCATAGACGGCGCCAGCGATCGAGGCGACTTGACGGCGCTGCAAGAGGCATTTCATGCACGTAACGCGGCGCAATGTGGTTTTTGCACGCCCGGCATGTTATTGACCGCGTCGGCGCTTTTGCGCGAGAAACCGCTGGCTGACCGCGAGCAGGTTAGGGAATACATATCGGGGAACTACTGCCGGTGTACGGGATACCACGCCATTGTCGATGCCATTTGCGATGTGCTGCAAGCGCAGCGGGACGCCAGGCTCGATTAAGAAAGTTCGGGAGATAAATGTGAACTCAATAACTAAAGAAGATGTTGGCGCACTCCTGAGCGACACGGCAGTTAAACGCGAATACGTTGGTGCTTCCGTAATGCGGCCGAATATGAAACGTCATCTGGAAGGGAGGGGAACCTACGTCGATGACATTGCATTGCCCCGCCTGGCTCATGTCGTTTACTTGCGCAGTCCATTTGCGCACGCACGCTTTACCATTACCGAAACGGACGTTGCGCTCGGCATGCCTGGTGTTATTGCGGTCGTTGACGGCAACGCTATCGCTGAACTGTGCACTCCCTGGGTTGCAACCTTGGCACATTTGCAGGGCATGAAGTCCGCTCCACAATATCCGTTGGCGCTAGACCGGGCGTGCTGGCAAGGTGAGCCCATCCTGGCCGTTGTCGCAGAAACGCGCCAACAAGCCGAGGACGCCATACAGGCCATTGAGGTCGATTGGGACGAGTTGCCGGTGGTTCACGATATGGAAACCGCTCTTTTACCTAGTACGACGATCATTCATCCTGAGCTGGGCGATAACTTGTGTTTTACCAAAACCATCGACACGGGAGGTGTCGATGAAGCCTTTGCGCAGGCCGATCTGGTGGTCGAAGAAACCTATCGTTTTGGTCGTGTCACTGGCGTCACCATGGAAGGCCGTTCCGTGCTGGCCGATTTCGACCCTTCTGAACGCAAGCTAACGGTGTATCAGTCGCATCAGGCTCCGCATATGATGCAAGACCTGTATGCCCGACACTTCGATTTACCCGAAAATGCCGTACGCGTCATTTGTAAGGACGTCGGAGGCGCATTCGGCATCAAAGTGCATTCGTACTCTGATGACTTTGCGACGGTTGCCTTGTCTATTATTCTCAAGCGTCCGGTGAAGTTTGTCGCCGACAGGCTGGAGTCTTTTGTCAGCGATATTCATGCCCGCGAGCATGTGGTGCACGCGCGCTTAGGGGTTAAGTCCGACGGCGAAATCGTCGCGTTCGAAATAGATGACTTGACCGGTGTCGGGCCCTACTCGGTCTACCCTCGTACCAGTGCCATAGAAGGCAATCAGGTGCTAAGCGTGGCAGGTGGACCGTATAAGCACAAACAGTATCGTGGCCACCTAAAGGTGGTGTACCAGAATAAGGTGCCGACCAGTCAGTACCGTGGCGTAGGTCATCCGATTGCCTGCGGCGTCACAGAGGGTATTGTGGAGTTAGCAGCACATCGGCTGGGGATCGACACCTTGCAAATGCGCCATAAAAATGTCATGCCCGATGATGGCTATCCGTGCAAGGGCGCTTCGGGTATCCAGATTGAGAGATTGTCGCATCAGCAATCCCTGAAGAAAATCGAAGAAATGATGGACTACCAGGCGCTGCGTCGCGAGCAAGCCGAACTACGCAGTCGAAACATTTATCGGGGCATTGGTTTCGCCGTGCTCGTCGAATTGACCAATCCCAGCGCAGCGTTTTATGGCGTGGGTGGAGCAAGAATTTCGGCATTGGACGGGGCTTCGGTGCGCCTGGAACCCAGCGGAGTCGTTACCTGTCATGTGGGTGTGGGCGAGCAGGGACAGGGTACGGAAACGATATTCGCTCAGATTGCTGCTGATGCAATCGGTGTCGATATGAAGCATGTCAACGTCGTAACGGGCGATACGCAGGCGACACCCTATGGTGGGGGGACTTGGGCGTCGCGCGGTGCAGGAATTGGGGGTGAAGCGGTGCTGCAGGCCGGCTTGGCTTTGCGGGAAAATATTCGCAAGTTCGCTGCTGTGGCGCTGAAGAAAGATGAGGCTCAGCTTGATGTGCTTGAGGACTGGATAGTCGATTTTACGAGCCAGGAGCGGCTCATGGCCTTGTCCGAGCTAGCGCGTCTGGCTTATTTTCGCCCTGACATCCTACCCGCCGACGCGCGGCCAGAGCTTGCTGTCACGCGGCACTTTGCCCAGCGCGGTTTCCCATTTACGTTTACCAACGGCGTGCAGGCATCGTATGTTGAGGTGGACGTAGAGACGGGTTTTGTGAAATTGCTTAAGCACTGGGCGGTCGAGGACTGCGGCCGTATCCTGAATCCCATGCTGGTTAACGAACAGGTGCGTGGCGCTATTGTGCAGGGCATAGGTGGCGCGCTCTTTGAGGAATGCCTCTACGACGAGAATGCGCTATTGCGCAATGGCAGCATGGCTGATTACTTGGTGCCGATGGCTGCGGAAATGCCAGATATTGAGGTCGCGCACGTGGAAACGCCTACTGCGACATCCCAGTTGGGCGCCAAGGGGGCCGGAGAGGCGGGTACCGCCGGGCCTCCGGGGGCAATCATGAACGCGATCAACGATGCATTGGCACCCTTTAACGCGCGAGTAACGTCGCAGCCGATTACCCCGGAAAAAGTGCTTAAGGCGATTGGAAGCGTTTGACGACGGCACACTCCCTTCTGATTTTCATGCTCTGGTGAAGGAGGGGCATGGCGACGAAACGTATACAGCGACCGAATACTCAGGCGGTCTTAGACCGCGCAGTAACGCTCTTGCATTTGCGGATCGTTCAATAACGCTTGTGCAGATTCAGTCAGTACCACTTCGCCCTGGTCCAGAATATAAACCCGGTCACATATGCTCAGTGCAAGTTCTACGTTTTGTTCAACAAGCAGTATCGTTTTTCCAGCACGTTTAAGAGAGGTAAAAAGCTCAAACATTTCGTCGACAAGGATGGGCATAATTCCTTCAGACGGCTCATCCAGCAGGATCATGTCTGGATCGGCAGCCAGTGCGCGTGCAATCGCCAGCATTTGTTGTTCGCCGCCAGACATGGTTATCGCGTTCTGATGCAAGCGTTCTTTCAACCGCGGAAACGTTTCAGCGATCTGCTCAATAATATTCTTTTCCTGAGATTTTTTCGGTGAGGCGACAATGCCTAGGCGAATATTCTCCAGCACGGTTAGACCTGGCACAATCCGTCTGTCCTCCGGCACGTAAGCCAGGCCTAATCCAAAACGTGCATGCGCCGACTGGCCTATCAGCTCGTTGTCTTTGAACCGCACCGAACCGCTGGTTTTCGCAAGAAGCCCCATGGTGCTTTTGACGACGGTGGTTTTTCCGGCTCCGTTGCGTCCTAGCAGCGCAATGACTTCTCCTTTGGAAATGGTTATGTTTATTTTTTGCAAAACATGGCTCGTTCCATACCAGGCATTCAAGTTCGAAATTTCTAGCATAAGATGCCTTATATCTTGTTAATGGTGGCCTAAATACACTCGCTTGACTTCGTCGTTGCTGCGAATGTCGGCGGGTGTACCAGATGCAAGGAGTTCTCCATGATGCAAAACTACAATGTGGTCGCTGATACCCATTATCATTTTCATTTTATGTTCGACCAGAATAACGGTGCGTGTATCAGCTAATTGCACGATCAGGTCCATCATGGATTTTGTTTCTTCAGGGCTCATGCCCGCCGTTGGCTCGTCTAATAACAGCAGCTTAGGGTTGGAGGCCAGTGCAATGGCGATTTCCAGCGAGCGTTGCTGGCCGTGGGCTAGTTCGCGAGCGGGACGATAAGCATGGGTTTCAATGCCTACTGTTTTCAGGGCGGCATATGCCCGATCATCCAAGTTCAACGCACTTTGCTTCTTCCATAGGTTGTAGCGCGAGACATGGGCTTGTAATGCCATGCGGACATTGCCCAGGGCAGTGAAGTTGGGAAATACATTTGTAATTTGGAATGACTTGGCTATGCCGATATGCGAGAACTGATGCGGTTTAACACCGCTTAGATCTTGTCCGTCGAATATGACCCGGCCTTCCGATGGAGACATTGCACCGGACAGAATATTGAAGTAAGTGCTTTTTCCGGCGCCGTTAGGGCCAATGATGGAGGTCAGCTTGTTTGACTGAAACGCGATGGAGACATTCTTTAGTGCGGTAAATCCCCCGAAACGACGGGTGACTGCTTCGGTCTTTATGATGGTGTCAGTCGACATGCAGCTTCTCCAGAATCGTGCCCCAGATGCCTTTCGGAAAGAACAGCACAAAGAACATGAAAATGATGCCAACGTACAGCTGCCAGTGTTCCGTCCAGATTGAAAACATGTCTTGTATGAACAAGAATAGCCCTGCACCCACCAGGGGTCCAAAAAAAGTGCCCATGCCGCCCAGTAGGGCAATCATGACGACCAGGCCAGAGGTTTCGTAGTGCAGCGTTTCAATTGCAACGCTGGAGAGATGGATGGCGTAAAGCGCACCCGCCAATCCGCAAAAGGCGCCTGATAGGATAAAGGTAATGAGCTTGGTTCGTTCGACGTTGAATCCGCATGCGCGTGTGCGCGATTCGTTTTCCCGTATGGCCTGGATGACCGCCCCAAAAGGCGAGGCCAAAAGACGAGAAATAAACCAAAGTGCCAGCGCGACAAAACCCAGAAAAAAATAGTATTTGGTCAACGGGTTCAACATATCGAAATTGAATCCGAAGAGATTGACTTCGGAAACATTCACACCCCGTAGTCCATTTTCGCCGCCGGAAGGGGGAAATTGGTAGATCAGGAAGTAAACGCATTGCGACAGAGCCAGTGTAACCATGGCAAAGTAAATGCCACGAGTGCGGATAGCCAATATCCCCATCGCCCATGCAACAAACGTGGACACGAGCACGGCGGCAGGGATGGCCAGCCACCAAGCGACCTGATGCTGTGCAATAAGGATGCCCGCGGTATAAGCGCCGACACCCAAAAATGCCGCATGGCCGAATGACAGCATTCCCATATAGCCAAACACCAAATTAAACCCCAGCGCGTACAAGCCAAAAATCAGCATATTGATCGCGACGGAATGGTGCGGGATCAGCCAGGGGAACACCATTAAAAGCAAAATGGTGGCAAGAACCCGGTGTTTGCGTATTGTGCTGAGTATCGATAAAGGCTGGCGAGGCGATAACGTGATGATTTGTAGGCTCATAGTCTTTAACTCATTAAACCGGCGCGACCAAACAGGCCCAGGGGGCGTACAAGAAGTACGACCGCCATAATGACGAACATGGATACTTTTGCTGCCTCAGGAGCGAACAAGGCGGCCAGGCTTTCGACAACGCCGACTAGCAGGCCGGCCACCACGGCGCCCGTTAACGAGCCCATGCCACCAACTACGGTAACCACGAACGCGACGATCAATACTGATCCACCCATTTCAGGGGTAATGCCTTGCATCGGCGAAGATAAATAGCCGGCTAGGCCAGCTATACCGGTGCCTATTCCAAACACAATAAGCCACACCTTGGCGATGTCGATGCCCAACACGCGCACGATTTCAGGGTCGCGAGCACCGGCGCGTACGATAAGTCCGAAGGAGGTTTTTTCAATAAACAGCCAGAGTGCAGCTAACACAACCGCCGTGATGCCAATGACGAACAAACGATAAAGGGGGAAATGCCCGATCAAAACATCGACTGAGCCCTGCAGCAGCTCGGGAGTGTCCACCGGCAACCCCTGCTTTCCGAACTGAATACGTACAAGCTCGACCATGACATAGGCAAGGCCGAAGGTCAGCAGAAGTGGATAGTCGATGCCTCGTCCATATAGAGGCCGCACCAGAAATCGTTCGGCCACGATGCCGATTAAACCGGTGATAAGAGGAACACCAACGAGACATAACCAAAAATTGGGCACGTACTGATACAGGCTATAGCCGGCGTAGGCTCCCACCATGAAGAACGCACCATGGGCGAAGTTGACGACCGTCAGCATCCCGAAGATCAAGGACAAGCCTACCGCCAAAAGTGTATAGATGGCGCCCAGCGCCAGGCCAGTAAATACCTGCAGCGCGAGCAGTTGTGCGGTAATGCCGTCCATGATGCCTCCGTGTTTTTTTTATATTGACCCACTACGACGAACAGTGGGCCCGCCATATGCCGAATCAATTATTTATGGCCCAGCTCTGCGCAAGTTCGCAACATAGATTCGGATGCTGGTACGGTTTTCAGTACGCTAAACACATCGTCAGGGTTGCCTGCGTTGGTGTCTTTAGACTGGATGATGAACACCGACTGTACTGACTGATGGTCGCAGGGACGATAATATTGTTCGCCCTTGTAGGTGTCGTACTTAAGTGCGGCCAGAGCGTCGACTACCTTCTCAGTGTCTACCGTGCCGGCATTAGTGACTGCCGTTAGCAGTGATTTAACGGCGGAATATGCCATTGCGCCGTAGTCGGACGGATAGGTTCCCTTGTTGGCGGCCTTGTAGAGGTCATTCAGCTTTTTTGCGGAGGGCGTATTGTCTTGAATGCCCCAGTAATACGACGTGCCGCCAATGACGCCGTCATAAACTTTAGGCCCACCAGCCAAGCGGGACGTATACATAAGCACGGGGGTTGCAAAAATCGTGCTTTTCTTCATGCCGAAGTCGGTCGCTTGCTTGATCGAAATGTAGTTATCACGTCCTAGGTTGTTGAAAACAAGAACGTCGGGCTTAAGCGCTTGTAGCCGTGGCAAGAAAATTGAGTAATCGGAGGTGCCCAGAGGATGCTTGACCTCGCCAACAACCTCTGCGCCCACTTCTTCTGCCACACGCCTAAAGCCACGTGCCATCTCGTGACCATAGGCATAGTCTGCAGTAATAAAGGCAATACGCATTCCTTTTTTGAATACATACTTGCCAACCGCCTGGGTGGTCATGTACGGGTTTAGCGCTTCATGGAAGGTGTAGCGAGAATAGTCTGACGCTTCGTTAATAGTGTCTGACTGGCTGATCGATATATAAAGGATCTTGCGCTGTTTGGTGATGTTGTTGGTAGCAAGTTGTGTAGCAGCAGAGAGACCACCAACGATAAAATTAACCTTATCTTTCTCTATGAGTTCCAAAGCACGAGTGGCTGCCTCGCCAGGATTAAGCTTGTCGTCACGGACCAGAAGCTCGACCTTGCGGCCATTTAGGCCGCCAGCATCGTTAAATTCCTTAACGGCTATTTCCGCGTTTCTAACTTGATCTTTTGCATCGGCACCATAAGGGCCGGTTAACGGTACGGGCAACCCGATGCGGATTGGGTCTGTCTGAGCCTGCACGCCAGTCATGGTGGCGGTTGACGCCATACAGAGGACAAAGGCCCATTTATTTACGCTTTTCATATATGTGTTGTCTCCTGAGGTAGAAAGGCTATGCGACGGTTGCTGTTAAAGCTGGGGTACAAGCAATTGCGTCGGTCTTGCGTTTTTCCAACTACAGTATCTACTGATTGGGTAATCTGTCTGGCTTCTGCGGCCCGAGCCCGTTCTCAGTTTTTTACGTCTTTTCTTGATTTAATTGACCTGTTGGTAAATATAAAGGTTTTGATCAAGCTAAGCAATGCTTAGCTTGATCCGTAAATGATCCACTAAGCACACCCTTCCGGCGTCTTATGGAATAGGTCAAGCTACCTGCTTGCTACATTTTCGGAGCAGACGGATATGTCACAAAAGGCACGCCGTATTGGTCGAATCATCTCTCGGCAATGGTTGCCGAAAGTACGCAAGCAGCGGCGTATGCCAAGCGTGCGCAGGCGTACGGCGAATTCACATTGACACGCGCTTTAACCGAAGATGTCATTGGAAAATTCGGCTTCACCGACGCCACAGGTGCCACAGCAGCGCTGTTGGGCGAGATCGCCATTCCAAGTGCCATCATGCGGGGTGTGGCTGTGATCAGTCGCTCGGCGGGTCTGGGTGGGGCACATTGCCGAAGAGATGCGTGAGCCTACAGGCAAGCATATCTGGCAGACGGTCGAGCACGCAATTCCCTATGCAAGTAGCGGGGAACGGTGAGCGCGTCGTAGGAAGCGGCCGGCTCCTTGGCGTTGAAGCCTGTAGTGTGCCGCGCGTATATGACTTTGCCGACGGCCTGTCATTAGCAGCTCGATGCCGGACCGTCGACAAAAAAAGCGGCGCCCTTGGGGCGTCGCTGGCCTGCAAGCAAGCTTAGGTGCCGCAGGTATCAGACGTCCTCATTTCGTTTATGGCGGGCTCTTGGCGATTGGGGACATAGTTACGGTCTAGCTGCAGGCCGGTTTTGCTTCCGGGGATGCACGGATCGCCGGCGCTGGTATACCCCTGGCCACCTTGTGCCGGATCGGTTTGCCCGGCGGGTGTGCCTTGGGCATATGCACTACCAGCCATGGCGCTGAAGACAGTTATGGCTGCAACTCGAGCAAGTAATTTACGCTTCATGTGAGTTCTCCAAACGGTGTGTGGGCTCGGCGCACCGCAACTATCGTGCCGGCGGTGGCTACCGTGCTATTAATTCTGACGTTTGTCTGCATGCAGGGCGAGTGTCGAACGGCAACCAACCGTCGTTAAATTTTTCTGTGCAGAGCATAAACAGACACTTCTATAAGAGTGCTGGCAGACCCCGATGCCCCAACAACCGTCCGTTTTTCTCGCAGTATTGTTACGTCGATTGAAATAATTCACGGAGTACAACAATGTTCTCTGTCATCACTTTTACATGATTGACCATGTGCCAGCGATAAGGTGTGACGGCGCTAGTGCAATCGCTCAAGGACCCAGTTAGTTGTCAGAGTTGATGCAATACTGATCCACAAGCAATGCGAATAATATTTTGAACTACTTTGTGGGCGACGTTATATCACCACTGCCCAAAGTAAATGCCCGCCCGCTTGTGGGCGTTGGTGGATCGCTCCACCGCCTCGTCGGACATGGTTGTGCGCCGCTTGCTGCGCAACGACCAGTCCAGCAGATGCTGCCGCATCTCGGCGCGCACCGCGGCGTGGGACTGGCTGGCACCCAGATCCTCGAACTCGTTGGGGTCGCGCTGCAGGTCGAACAGCTGCTCGGGCTCGTCGCGCCAGTACACGTAGCGCCACCGGTCGGTGCGCACCGACCACGCGCGGCACTGCTGCGGCGTCTTGCCCAGCGTGAGCCGCGCCTGACGGAAGCTGTAGTCCAGTTCGGATACCGCCGCGGCGCGCCACGGCATGCCTTCCGCTGCGCCGTGCAACAACGGCTGCAGGGCGCGCCCCTCGATCCGGTGGCCGGCTTGTGGTACGTCCAGCGCCTGCAGGATGGTTGGCGTGATGTCCACGCTTTCCACCAGTTGCCGGCACACCTGGCCGCGCGTGCCGTCGGCCTCGGCGCTCGGATCCATGATGATCAGCGGCACCCGTTGCACGGTGTCGTAGAACAGCTCTTTCTCGCCTAGCCAGTGGTCGCCCAGGAAGTCGCCATGGTCGGCAGTAAACACCACCAGCGTGTTGCGCATCAGTCCGGCGCCTTCCATGTAGTCGAACAGCCGGCCCAGGTGGGTATCCAGTTGCGTGATCAGCCCCTGGTAGATCGGCCGTACGGTGCGCACGCATTCTTCACGCGCGAAGCTCTGGCTTTCTTCATGCTGGCGATAGGCCTGCAGCACCGGATGCGCGCCGGCCAGCTCCTGCTGGTTGCGCACCAACGGCAGGCATTGGTCGCTGCGATACATACGATGGTAGGGATCGGGCGCCATATAGGGCCAGTGCGGCTTCACATAGCTCAGGTGCAGGGTCCAGGGCTGCGAGCCGCGCTTGCGTATGAAATCCAGGGCACAGTCGGTGGTGTAGGCGGTTTCCGAATGCGGTTCGCGGACCCGCGCGGGCAGGTGCGCATTGCGCATATGCCACCCGCTGACCACTTGCCCGTCTGCATCCACCGCGGAAATCACATAGTCCGACCACGGATCGGGCGAATCGTAGCCATGGCGGCGCAAGAATGCCGGATACCCACTTTCATCGCCCGGCTCGTGGTGGCCGTCATAGCGGTCGGCCTCGCGGAAACTGCCGCGCGCCAGCAAGGTGCCCAGTTCCGAGCCGCCGTCGATGGCCAGCCGCTGTATGCCGGCCTGGTCGGGGATGACGTGGCTCTTGCCGATCAGCACCATCTCGCGCTCGCGGCCGGCCAGGTACTCGCCCAGCGTGACCTCGCTCACCGACAGCGGCACGCGGTTCCAGGTCGTGCCGTGGCTGGATGGATAGCGCCCGGTGTAATAACTCATGCGTGATGGTCCGCACACCCCCGAATTCACGAACGCCTGCTCAAAGCGCATGCCGCGCGCCGCCAGCGCATCCAGGTTAGGCGTGCGCAGGTACGGATGCCCGTAGCTGCCCAAGTGGTCGGCCCGCAGTTGGTCGGCCATGATGAACAGCACGTTCTGGATCTTGCTCATGGAATGCCCGCCCTTGTTACTGGGTTGCCTTGAAGCCGGATTCGCGCACCACCGGCTCCCATTGCTTGCGATAGGCCGCCAGCGCCTGCGCGGTCTGTGCCGCGTCGGCCGAGATCGGCTCGAGGTTGATGGCACGCACGGCCTTCTGCATGGCCGGATCGCGCATGACCACGGCGATATCGCGCGCCAGGCGTTCGACCTTGTCCTGCGGCATGGCGGCCGGCGCGAAAAATGCGTTCCAGCCGTCCGCCGCCAGGTCGATGCCGGCCTCGCGGAAAGTCGGCACGTCCGCGAGCTCCGCCTCGCGCTCGGTGCCCGAGGTGGCCAGGATGCGCACGCGCCCGCCCTGGTGCTGCGGCAGCAGGGTATCCAGCGTATCGATTGCCTGCGGCAGGATGCCGCCGACCAGTTCGCTGACTAGTGGCGCCGAGCCACGATAGCCCACCACTTCGGCCTGTTGGCCGATCTCGCCGCCCAGCATCAGCGCGAAGAAGTGTGGCAGGCTGCCAGTGGCGGGCACGCCCACCGTGAAGCGGTCGGGGTGTTCCTTCAGCCATGCCCGCAGCGCCTTCATGTCTTTCATGGGCGAATCGGCCGACACCGCCAGCGCGAACTTGTAGCTGCTGACTAGCGACACGGGCTTGAAATCGCGCTGCGCATCGTAGCCGGGGTCGGCATAGACCAACGGGGCCACCACCATCACGGCGGGGTTGCCCAGCAGCAGCACATTCTGGTTTGTGTCGGCGTTGCGCACCAGTTGCGCCGAAATGCGGCCGCCCGCGCCGGTCTTGTTCTCGACGATGACAGAAACGCCCACTCGATCTTTCAGGCGTTCGGCCACCAGCCGGGCGATGCGGTCCGAACTGCCACCCGGCGGATAGCCCACCACGATGGTCAAGGGGCCGCTCAGCGGTGCCGCCGCCCATGCCGAGGTGGCTAGCGCGCATGCCGCCAGGGCGGCCAGTATCATCTGTTTGATCATGTCTCCTCCTGTCTTGCTGTCTTTTGATGAATTATTGTCAAGGTACAAGAGACTGTAGCAACGGA
The DNA here is from genome assembly GCF_054779135.1 of Bordetella tumulicola. NCBI lineage: Bacteria > Pseudomonadati > Pseudomonadota > Betaproteobacteria > Burkholderiales > Alcaligenaceae > Bordetella > Bordetella tumulicola. The sequence goes on from NZ_BAAGYU010000010.1 coordinate 905,209, forward strand.
CGTGTTTCTTGATCTAATCCAATATCGGCATAAACAAACATACGCAATCCAGGTAGGAAACCCTCCCATGCCTTCCGTGCCCGCGCAGCCTCCCGTCCATCTGGCGGAAATGCCCATGTATTGCCTGTACCAGGCCTGGTCGCAGGCCAGCCCGGTGTTCGTGCGGCTGTGCGAAGGCCGCTTTGGCATTACCCGGCGCGAATGGCGTTTGCTGGCGGCGGCGGTGGAATACGGCCCGCTGACATCGGCCGAACTAGCGGCCACCGCCCGGCTGGACCTGGTGCGCACTTCGCGCGCCCTGGGTTCGTTATGCGAAAAGGGCTGGGCTGACCGGGTGCGCGACACACACGACAAGCGCATCACGCACGTCATGGCCACCGAGTCCGGGCGAGCGCTGTACCACGCTATGTTGCCGGAGATCGCTCACTTGAACGACCTGCTGATGGCCGACCTGACGCCGGATGAAGGACGCCAGTTGCTGCACTTGCTGCAGGTGGTGGCGCAGCGCGGCGCGCGCATGGCCACCGAGAATGTCGTGACCGACAAGGCCAGCCGACGGCAGGGCGGCACGCGCTGGGCGTCAGCCAAATCGCAGACTTAAGCTAGGATTCGCTCGGGGTCTGACTGCCTGGCTCACAAAATTGGAAAATCCCCTGGTGTCAGGGCTGCTAGCTAGACTGATCAATTCATTCGCATAAAAGCTGCAGTCAGGCTGACCATAAATAATCCCCAGCACGCGTTGCTTGGTGCCGGGGAAGAGGGCGCCGGATAGGCTCCGAGGGGATGCAGTCGTGATTTTTGTACCCATATTGGGTTTTGTCATACCCATATTGGGTTTGATTGGCTAGTGTTCACGTTTTGCTGGGAGGGAATCCCTTTCCTTTTAGGGCAGCGTTCTTCCACCTAGCAGCGTAGGCCGACCTATCGCACTGAACTAAGCCCTCAACTCTAAGCCCTCAATTTCAACAAACTGATCGCATTCAACCGCGCGACCTTTTCACGCGTGGCCTCATCGACAGCCGCGTTATCCAGGAACTTGCCAGCCGTAGCCGAATCTTCATACGGATAATCCACCGAAAACATCACATGGTCCATTCCCAACGAGCTCAATGAAGCAATCATCGGTGCGTCGTCACAAACTCCAGAAGTCGTGATGTAAAGATTTCGCTTCAAATACGCCGAAGGCGCCATCTTCAGCGGACGCTTGCCCACAATCAATTCGGCACGGCTATCCAAACGCCACAGATAAAAGGGCAACGCCTCACCCATGTGCCCCAACACGATCTTCAGCCGAGGGAATCGGTCGAACACCCCAGAGAAAACCAAACGCAGGAAATGCGACGACGTCTCCACCGTCCATTCCCACGTAGGCTTAAGCAACTCCGGTGCACCCTCCAGCACGTAAGGCAAGCGGAATGAATCGCCGGGGTGCAGATAGAGCGGAACATCCAGATCCTGCATGCGCTCCCAAAAAGGATCGTAGCGAGCATCATCCAGGTACACGCCGTTGGTATGACCGTTCACCATCGAGCCGACAAAGCCCAGCTCTTTTACGCAGCGCTCCAATTCATCACCCGCGCCCTTCGGATCCTGCATGGCCAGGTGCGCGAACCCCGCGTAGCGGTCGGGCTGCTTGGCGATCTGTTCCGCCAGCATGTCGTTGCCCTTGCGTGCAACCTTCACCGCGACCGCGGTATCGGTCTCACCTTGCACACCCGGACCCGAGATCGACAGGACTGACAATCCAACCCCCGCCGCATCCATCGCCGCCAAACGCTGTTCTCCGAAATCGGACAGCGCCCCTATGATCCGCGTTCGTCCCTGCGCCGAGACGTTCGGCATGGCCATGTCCAGATACGACAGGAACTCGGGGAATATGAAGTGTTCTTCCAGGGCGACTTTCATGGATATTCCTGTTTTTCGTTGGACGGCCTAGGTGCCAGAAAGGCTACCACGATGAGCATGACGGCAGAGCGGCTTGTGGCGTTTAAGCGACGAACACGCGCAGGTGCATACATAGCCGCTATGCTGTTGGCCGAAGCATCGCACGCGATTCCAGGAGCCCGTCATGAAGAAGAACGAATCCATCGAGTCCAACGAGCCGGGCCAGAGCGGGTCGAACGTACCCGACAATCCCAAGCGGCGCACCTTGCTGGCGAGTTCCGCCGCTGCCCTGCTGGGAAGTGGCATGCTGCCCGACGCGGCCAGCGCTCAGACCGCGGTGCCCGCCACCCAACACCGTCCCAAGGCGGCGCCCGCCAAGCTTCCGGAGGGCTACAACATTCTCTTCATCCTGGTCGACCAGGAACACTTCTTCCCGCGCTGGCCCATGCCTGTTCCCGCGCGGGAATGGATCAAGGCCAACGGCATCACTTTCCTGAATCACCAGGGTGCGTCCTGTGTCTGCTCGCCCGCGCGCTCGACCATCTACACCGGACTGCATATCCAGCACACCGGCGTTTTTGACAACGCCAACGAATTGTTCCAGACCGCGCTGTCCACGAAAATCAAGACCATCGGTCACCGCATGTCCGAACTGGGCTATCACGCCGCCTACCAAGGCAAGTGGCACCTTAGCGCGAACCTGAAGCAATCGGACCATGCCATCGACGCGCCGTTTGCGGACTATCGCAAGATCATCGAGTCGTATGGATTCGACGACTTCTTCGGCGTCGGCGACATTGCCGATGGCACCCTGGGTGGCTATCAATACGACGAGACGTGTACCGCATTCAGCGTACGGTGGCTGCGCACCAAAGGCGAGGAACTGCACAAGGCCGGCAAGCCCTGGTACCTGGCGGTGAACTTCGTCAATCCCCACGACGTCATGTACATCGACTCCGACTTGCCCGGCGAGACCGTGCAGGGCAAGGACGCGGTCATGCCCATCGCGCGCCCACCGGAGGACGCGTTGTACCAGGCCACGTGGAATGTGCCGCTGCCGGCGTCCCGCAAGCAATCGTTCGACGAGCCGGGGCGCCCGCAAGGGCAACAGACCTACCAGGAGTCCATGAATGTGCTGGTCGGCAAGTGGCCCGACGAGGACCGCCGCTGGAAGGTGCTGCGCGACTATTACTACAACTGCATCCGCGACTGCGACCGTCAGGTCATGGCCATGCTCGACGCACTGAAAGAAAGCGGCATGGCGGATAAGACCATCGTCGTCTTTACCGCCGACCACGGCGAACTGGGCGGCAACCACCAGATGCGCGGCAAAGGCACCTGCACCTACTGGCAGCAGAACCACCTGCCGCTGATGATTGTTCACCCTGATTATCCGGGTGGCCTCGAATGCAAGGCCGTTACCTCGCAGATCGACCTGACGCCGACGCTGCTGGCGCTGACCGGCGCCAGCCCGGACGCCGTCAAGAACGCTGCGGACGGACTGAAGGGGCGGGATTTTTCCGGGTTGTTGAAGCATCCCCAGGACGCCCAGGCGGACGCGCTGCGGCCGGCCGCCCTGTTCAACTACAACATGCTGACGTTCCAGGATGCCAAGTGGGCGGCTGCAATGGAAGGTCTTTTAGCGTCTCCGAAAGTGTCGACGGCCGACAAGGTTAAAAAGCTGGAGTCTACGGCGTTCAATTTCGACAATCGTGGCGCGATCCGCAGCATCTTCGACGGCCGCTACCGCTTCAGCCGCTACTTCGCGCCGGCCCACTTCAACACGCCCACGACGTTCGAGGACTTGTTGGCGCACAACGACCTGGAGGTCTACGACCTGCAGAACGATCCCGAGGAGATGAACAATCTCGCCCGCGATCCGCAGGCGCACCGCACGCTGATCATGGCATTGAACGAAAAGCTGAATCAACGCCTGGCCGAGGAGGTCGGCGTCGACGACGGCAGCTTCCTGCCTATACGCGACGGTAAATGGTATCTGCCAAAGCAGTGAAGAGTTCTGCGTAGCTGAATTTGTCGGCGCGCAACGGGTCAGCCAAGCCTATCGTCTTTTGGATAATGGAGCGTAGCTCATGGAAGATAGGTGATTCTGCGTTCGCCTGGTAGTGGTTTTGATCACCCCCGCCCTCACGGTTACTAGGCCACTGTTCGTGAGCGTCGCCAATTCACGTTGCACGGCGCCCGATCCACTGGCTGCCAGACTGATCAATTCATTCGCATGCCAGAGCGTCTGTTGAAAACCCATAGCGATTCACTTCGACCAGCTGCGTCTGGTTCATAGCTCGTTGTATTTCTTTGCTGTTCCCTTTGCCTTGTGCACCGGATACTTTTCTTCATTTTTTTCGATTTTCTCGAGAATGATTTTCTCTATGTCGAAGTTGTACGTATCGCAAAGCAGTAGCGCGTAGGCCAACACGTCGGCGAGCTCTTCCTTCACCTTCTCAGGGTCGGCGGCTTCAGGGGCCTTCCATAGAAATGCCTCCAGCAGCTCGCTCGCTTCGATGCTGAGCGCAAGGGACAAATCTTTAGGATTGTGGAATTGCTGCCAGTTTCGCTCGTCGCGGAACTTTCCGTCGTAAGTGGCCATTCTGAATCGCGGCGTTGGTATGCAGATTTGCGTTCGTAGAAAACTTACAATAACCTGAATAAATTCAAGGGTTGGATCCCGCGTATAAAAAAGGCGCGGTACCCTACCTATCTGTCAGTTAAGAAGCCCGCATGGGCTCCTTGACTGCCCAGCTTTATTGCAGCAATCGCTACGGAGTTATCTATGAACCCCCAAGATCGTCAAGCCATCGACAATGTCTTTGCCCGAATTGAAGAAGTAGGGCGTCAAGGCGCGCCTCGGGATAGCGAAGCTGAGCGCCTGATTCAGGAGCGCATTCAGCAAAACCCCCAGTCCGCCTATTATTTGGCTCAGACCGTCCTGATCCAGCAAGAAGCGTTGAAGAACGCGCAGCAAAAGCTGCAGGAGCAGAGTCAGACCGATCCGTCGGCGCCTGCCGGCGCGGCGGCACTGTCAGCGACGGGCTTTGGTAGACAAGGGGCTGGGCAGCCTCCGGCTGCGGCGCCGTTGTCGTCGGGCTTTGGCCGCAGTAATGCCGGTGGCGGTGGCTTTTTGGCTGGTGCCATGCAAACCGCGGTCGGTGTTGCCGGCGGCATGATGCTGGGTAATCTGTTGGGTGGTTTGTTCGGTGGCAATGATGCGCAGGCTGCCGAGGCGCCTGCCGAAGAACCCGCCGCAGCGGCACCGGAAGAAAATCAAGACGCGGTCAACGACGATGGCGGTTTTGATGACGGTGGTGGTTTCGACGATATCTGACTGATACGTCCGAGCCGATAGGCCTTCAGCTGCAAATTTAGTCGCTCGGAGCGATTCAGACTAGGTATCGTCTACGTGAAGTTTATCGGCACTCACGCAGAGTATGACAAGGTTGACGCCGAAACCGTGGAGCACTATCCGATTGATCTTCCAGATCCCGTCGAGGCTATCAAGTTCCGAATGGAGCAGGGTGGCCTTACCTCGAAAGATTTGGAACCAATGATTGGTAAGCGCAACCGTGTTTATGAGGTGCTCAGCCGCAAGCGTAATCTGACGCTGCCAATGATTTGGCGTTTGCATAGAGAGCTTGGTATCCCGGCTGAGAGCCTGATTCGGCCGATGGCACACGCCTAGTCGATTGGTCTGCTACTAACAAAGCAAAGAGCCGCTCTGCATTAGCACGAGCGGCTCTTTTAATCTGGTGCCGGGGGCTGGAATCGAACCGGCGCGCCTTGCGGCGGGGGGGTGAGTTGGCGTTTCAGGCTGTTTTTCCAGGGAAGCTGGGCAATGTTGAGTGCATCTTAGACTAGATGATAGTAGTTATAAATCAATTGCTTATGTTATTTTAACGAAGTTCGTCAGAACTGATGGCTGTACCGTTACTGTACCGAAAAGCGAAGCGTAGGTACAGTTCGGTACAGCAACGGACCTAGTCGCGGTGGCTAGTTTGGTTGAGACATGCAAGTGTCGAAAAAGAGGAGTATGCGGTGATTGTCATGGCTAATCACCGCAATTTTTACGGAGAATGAGCGCGTGTGCCGCTGCAAACAATGATGGGCAGAAGTGCTTACGCGCCGTCAATCAACTCGGCCACGTCGCTGGCCCGAAAGTAAACGCGTCTTCCCACTTTCCGCTTTGCGGTGTTCCACTGTCGGGCGAATTCGGATTGTCCGCAGAGGGCAAGCCGTAGGCCATCAGGGCTGCGCTTTAGCAATTCAGATAATTCGACTAATGACAATAACGGTCCATACCGTTTGATCAATTGTTCTTCGGTGGTCACTGAACAACTCCAGGTTACGTCTCCCTGTTGCATGCTCGTCGGGAGTGATAGGACGGTGAGCAGCTTTTGAGACGTCGCTCTATCTGTATGCGAGGTGTGCTCACTGATGAGCTTTCGTTGTCATGAGTGTCAACGAGGTGCTTAGCAAGCAGATGTATTGTTACGCTCAATGAGCGCATGCAAACTGGCTGCCGTAATGCCACTGGATCGTTTGCCGATCTTGATCAAGACCAACTGCCCTTCGTTGACGAGTCGATAGATCGTAGATCGAGACACGCCGAGTTTGGTTTCGGCAGTATGTATGCGATAAAGCAATGCGCCGTCAGACGGGTGAGCGACTTCGCTGCTGCCAAATGACGTATTAAAAGGTGATCGTTGAGATTGTCTCTCCATGTTCTCTCCTTTAAACCTTGGAAAGCATCCTAGGACGATCTCCAGGATGCTTTCCAAAGCGGGCGCAGCCAGCGCCCTGGTAGTTGGCTCGCCAAATAACCGCGATGGGAACCAATTGCTTTGATCATTTTCGGTAGAGCCCATCGTTGTTGATCCACAAGTGTGGTTCGTCGGGATACTGAAAACTGTGGTCTTTGCCGCTGTCATCGACGGATTTCGCGCCATCCATCGAGGGTGGCCTGCCTTCGGCAGCACCGGCGTCCAGTAACGAGGATCGTCGTTGGTGCTCTCAGTTCATGCCAGTCACGACCGGCCCAAGAGCACAACGATTTTTCACCTGATTTGCTCCTACCCAGGTGCATGTCACCCCGCATATGCATGCTGGTAACTCGGGTAGCCGCGCACTCACACCGCCCGCAATGGGGCAGGGCGCGGTGTTTATCGGTGTTGTGTTGTTAAAGAGCAGCGTTGCTGTAATCATTACGTACTTATTTTTTGACGTCAATAAGTAAGTACTGAATCTGGGCCGAATAAAAGGTAAAAATTTTTGAACAGAGAAATCCTATAAACCGGCTTAACCCAATAAGAAACGCCCTGATTCGTTACGAAATTTAGGGCGTTGGGAAGGGAAATGTTGTTCTTTGCGATGAGGAGCGTAGTTCGCAGGCTTATGTTTGATCTTTGTCGTGCCTGGCTTGCTGGTTAATTTTCATCTTGATGTAGTCGCCGATGTCTTCCAGGACGGGAGCCGGTAACTGTTCAACGACATACAGGGGCGTCTCTGGCCACGGCCAAGGCACTTCGAACATGTCTCCCTCCCCTGTGACTAACCATTCGGCGCGAACTTTGAGGGCGGCTGCGATCCAAACAAGGTGGCGGGACGACTCAATGCGCCCGCTTTCTATATGGGCAATCGCGCCTTGACTCACGGGAGGGGTAAGACGGCGGGCCAAGGCGTCTTGGGACAGTCCTCGCTTCTTGCGTGCGATGATCAAGCGCTCGCCGATGCTGCCTCTTGAGCTCGGTTCCATTTCTGCTGTCATTTTTCTCGTGCGCGGTGCTGGGAGTGTAAGTCTATATTTATTTAAAAAACGTCGCTTGTCCAATTTTTGGGATGGCCGATTTTATTAAATAAATACTTAAATTTGGAGCGTTGTGACACGTCATGAGACGGTGTGGCGAATAAAATTGTCAAGCGTAGAGGCCTCGCTGTGGTACTTGATGGGAAATACGAGGATGTTCTAGATTTTGAAAATATCCACCTTTGTCTCTAGGCACTTGCGCAAGCTGAGATCATTTGCACCAACCTCGAACCACCCCCCTGGCTTTTGGTAGAAGTCGAGGCCACGCCCAATTTTGATGACCCAGCCGTTGTCCAGACGGATCTCACGATCATGGATGTTCGGATTGAGTTGCACTTCTAGCTCTACATCTAACTCTAGCAAGCTCTGCTTCAATTCATCGAGTTTCTCTGAAATCTCGGCCAGCTGGGTTGTACCGTCATAACCAGTGATAAGGTTGATTTTCTTCACCGTGCCAGCCTTCAACACCGTCTCGCAGAAGCGTACGAAATTCTGAATTTGGTGCTGCAGGCGAATGTACGGATCTTCGATCACGACGGACTTGGCTCCTTGCAGATAAGGGCCGAGGACGGACTCATAGCTGTGTCCGGTATCGCCGTAGAGAATGGTGAAGTGCTGCTCCTTGAGTTCGGCCGACAATGGTTTCGTCGCCGAAGCCCCAGCCGGGCTCGGGGCCGCTGCTGCGGGCGTCGACAATGTTTGGGAGTCTTGGGAAGAAGGAGCCGGTTCTGCAACAGGGCGTTCCTTCATTAGATTCAGACGACGGCGCGCAGGCTCTTGCGTTGCCGGTGCATCCTTTGATTCCGGGCAGAACACTACCACCTCATCACCACCAGTCTTGAAGTAGGACAGGTTGATTCGCGCGAACTCGTCATCCGGCTTGCGCTTGTTCATCTGCTCCTTGACGCGACGACGGCATTCCGTCGCATAGGCCACGTATTCCTCGAACTCCTCGTCCGTTGGCGGCCCGTTCGGATGTAGGACTTTCAAGAACGCGCAGACGGTTTTCTTGATGCCTTTCTCGTCGCGCCCTTCAATCGATTTTCCGAGCCGAATGCGTTTGCTCACTTCCTCATACCGATTCGTGTGCTTGAACTGGTAGTGAAAGGCCTCTGCCAAGTAGTCGGTGATGAAGCCGTAGTTGGTGGTCAGGAAGTGGCTGCTGTTCTTGGGCATCTCCCAACCTGGGATGTAAGCGGCGAAACGATCCATCACCGCCAAGTCAAGTTCTGGAGGCAACGGCTGAAACAGATCGTGCTCGTTGGAGTGGACCACCTGCTGCACCGACACATCGATATTGCCAACAAAGCTCAAACTGGCATCCGCAATGACTTCGGCCCCGCGCGAAAAGCGCCCGTTGGCCATGAAGTCCTTCATGATCTGAATGGTGTCGGGATCGCGCACCTTGATCCCGCCGACCTCGTCGAATGCAACCGTGTCCCAAAAGCCCACCAGCCCCACCTTGCGACGCGCATTGTTGTAGAACAGCGTGGCTTTCGTGGCTTGACCTCCCGATATCAGCGTAGCGTAAGGCGAAAATTCGCTGAAGAAATAGGACTTTCCCGTGCCGCGTGGCCCCAGCTCGATGTAGTTGTAGTTAGGCTCCACCAAAGCGGCTAGCCTGGCGATAAAGTGCATTTGCACGCGCTTGCTTAGCTTACTCGGTTCCAACCCCACAGAGCGCAACACCGCCGCAAGCCACTCATCACGCGTGAAGGCGGTTCGGCCGTCTGCGTAGCGGTCAAAGTCGAATCGCGTTAATTGGATCGGTCGTAAGTCCTCGATAGAGAACGCGTAGTCGTCTTCATCAATGTCGTTGTGCGCCAGGGTCACTTCGGCCCAGATGCCACCTTCCAGCAGGCGATCGTTGTCCCGGTAAAATTTTTCGGCAATAGCGATGCGTTGCGAGTTGAAGTTTTCCAGGGAAGCCCAATGACGCTTCTCCTTCTCGACATAGCGCACATGCACTTTGTCGATGAAGCGGTGCTTGCCCCTGGTGGCCACCTTGGACTGCGCGGCGTTGGCTTCATCTGGCCGAACATAGTTTTCTTGCAGTGAAGAGAGCACCGCTTCCATACCCGCATCCATCTCGGCCTGGTCATTGCTGGCGCAGTACTTGGCGAGCAAGAACTCCAGGACGAACGTCGGGACGTTGGTGCCTTTCTTGATCCGGTGCAGCAAGTCCTTACGCAGCACCTTGCCGTCGAAAGTGGCGTTCAGTTTCTGGTCGAGTTCGTCCATAAGGCTCTTACTCCGTGTAGTCCGTTTCAAGCGCCAGATTGCTGTAGGCCGCCAAGGTCGTCGGGTTCAACGCCACAATCTTGAACTTGCCCCTGAACTCCTCATCCATTCGCAACGCAATCTGTTTGCGCTGGTTCGGCATCAGGGTCATGGTTCTGGTCGCAGGGTTCACATCACCGCTGGGGCGTGGTTCACCCACGACATTGTCTTTGCTGTCCTGGGCCTCAAGCAAGATTTCCACGCTCATGTCCTGCGTGAACATGTCATCGGATATCAAGGTCACTTCAATCACGGGCAGCAGGGTGGTGATGCGCTTGGCACCGTTCTTGTAGCTCAGTTCCACCAGCACCTTGCGTGGCTCCGCATTAGCACTGTGGTCAAGACGGGCAACCAGAACGGGAACAACAGCCTCCGTCAAAGATGCTCCGCCATGGAAATAAAGATGACCGGATCGGTACGGTGCCATGCTGCGTGGCAAGGCCACCTGGGCGAAATTGCCGCGAATACCGACCTTGTCTGCGCTGACGACCAGGCTATGGCTGTCCACCGTGCCATTGCCCAGCATCATGCGGTCATGGGCATTCAGCCATTTCCCCTGCGGTTTCACGCACACATCGCCAGCCTCTGCTTGCGCGTTCAGGAAGAAACCGTGATCGGTCACGATCACCGCCTCTTTAAAGCCCATGCCGCGCAGCTTGTGCAGTGCCACACGGATCAGCTTGAGCGTGCCGGGGATCAGCCCCAAGGTTGTTTCGGGGTTGTTCTCCAGTTGACTGTCGATTTCCGTAGAGCGCAGCACCAGCAGATCGACGGTCTCGGCGATCTTCGGTTTGCCGCGAACAAAGTCGCCCAGCGGCATTTCCTCGAAGCGATCGCCATACCGCTTGGCCAGAACCCCCATGCGCTGCGCCACAGTTCCCACGGATTCACCGTCCAATTTTGGCACTAGCGAATCGTTCTCCAGCGCCAGGGTCAGCCCTGTGCGGGCATTGGGCAACAAGCTGACCATGCCGACCAAGGTGATGGAGGGCAACTGCGCATACGCCACCTGCAATTCAACCGGGCCATCCTCGGTTAGCAGCTTTTGAAGCGCCACGCCCAATTCGTAGCGCAAGGCATCCACCATCAAATACGCCACCTTGCGGCCGCGCTCCTTGAGGCGGTCAGCCACCAGACGATCAAAAACGTCGGCGTTGGCCAGTCGCCCTGCGGGTGGCCAGCCGGCCGTCTCGATGTGCTTGACGAAGATGCTTTGCACCTTCTCCGCCAGGCGGCGATAGCGGGCACGTGCCTGGCTGATGACCTCGTGCATCAGCCCATGCTGATCGAGGAAATCCCCTGCAGCCTGCTCAAATTCGCGTTGCAGGCGGTCTGCCTCGCGCAAGCTGTTCAGATAGAAGTCGATCAGCTCGGCCTGGGATCGCGCGTGCTGAGGCAGCTGACGTTCGAAATCGTCGCAGGCTTCCACCAGGCTCAGACCCGCGCGCACCAGCTCCCACTGCGCCTGGCTTTCTCCCTTGCCCAGCCAGACAGAACCCTTGTGGCGGGCCAACACGCGGCGCGTGGCATCGGTATCGTCCGTGACGATGCCCTTAATCGCCACGCGTAGAAAAGTCCTCTCTTCAAAGGCAAAGGTATCTCGCTCGCCCAGGTCTTCCAGCGCACCACACTGCTCAACCAGATTGAGCTCTTTCTCTATGCTTTCTGCCCGGTCGATATAGGCTGCGCGAGCCTTGGGGTCATTGCGCAATTGGGCGCACACACCCTCGACGATAGGCCTGGCCTCCGGTGGAGCATGCGGCACCCCGTGCAGGGCGTCAGGCAAGGCCACCGGCAGATCAAAGACGAATTCGCTGAATAGCACGTAACGCCACAGCTCGTCTGCCAACGCACCCCAGGTCTTGCCCCGCGTCTTCACGCTCAGTCCCAAAGTCGCCCGCAGAAAGTCGCGTGTCTCTTGTACCCAGCCTTCTTGCGCCTTCAATGCCTCGGTCTGTTTGGCGTTGGGCACCAAAAGCGCGGCCAAAATCTCGCGGCCCGATTCCACCTGCAATGTGGCCCGCAACTGCGGCCAGCTCACGCCACCGCCAATGGCATCAATGACCGCGAAGGTCGGCCCCGCTGGCGAGTTGGCAAACACCTGCCGGATTTCGGTGGCGTGGTCCGGCCTCGCGCGCAGGCACAGGCTCAGGTACTCGTCGCCATCATCTTGTGGGAATACCGCGCCGCATTCTGCGTACAGGGCGAACGGGTCTGCTTGCTTCTGCTCTTCGGTTTCCGGGCGCTTGGCTGGCACATAGATCAGCACACCTTCCAATGGTGCCCCTCCTTGCTTGGCTGGCTGCCCCACATCGCGCAGCGCCAGCAGTGCGGCCTCGCGGCTCTCGATGCTGCTCTCGGATGCATCCACCACCCGCAACTTGTCGACAGCCAAGTCGAAACACAGCTCGCGATAGCGCTTGTCCGTGTCGTACACCACGAGGCAGCCCGCCTGCTTCAGGCGCGGTCGCAGCACGCTTTCGCGAATAAATTCAACAATACTCAAAGCGTCCCCCTCAGAAATCCAGATGCTTACCGCAATGGCCTATGATGATCTTTTTCTCAGCAGCGACCCACTCAAAATGAATGCGCAGAGTTTCAGCCAGGCTATCTTTGACACCATGCTTCAGATGCTTCTCCATGACGAAATCCCGCCCTCGATAAGAAAAAGTGCGGCGGCGCCTGCCTTCCACGCTAAGAGCGTTACCCTCATTATTTGAGTAGGCGTTATGCCCAAATGCAGATTTGGCATATTGTTCCCCTTTTCCATCAGCAAGCTGTTGCCAGTAGTCAGTTGCCAGCTTCTTCAACAATTCAAAGGCCTTGTCGCCTAGCCGAAAACCGCCCCGGTCAGACTCCTTGACAGAACTCCTTGAAGACTCCAAGAAAACAATTCGATCCGCATACAAAGCAGAAATCAAAGCAACAACCTGCTGCAAACTCGGGCTACCATCAAGCACCGCCACAATATTTTCACGCAGAGGGCCAATTACCTCGGTGAGGCTGTCCGGTTCACCATCATTCGATTGAATACCGCTCAACGCGTACTTGAGGTTGGCGACATCTGCCGCAAGGCTCCTGGTTTCATCATCCTTTGCCTGGTAGTCGGATTGAAGACTGGAAAGCTCATCATCCTTGGCCTTCAGCTCACGGTCTGCCTCTGCCAGTAACGCGATGTACTCATCCAGTTGCTGGGAATGCTCATTTGTTTTAGATTGTTGGATCGTCCGTATCAGTTGCGCACGGAGCGCTGCTTGAGCAACCTTTTCTGGTGAAATGTGCTGCCATGACAAAGGAAGGTTGGTTCGATGGGTGATAGCCGCCAACACTTCGGATTCAATAGATCGACCATCTGCAAGAAATTCAGAAATATCCTCAGGGTCCAGCCGCACATTTTCATAAAAGTGCCCACGCTCCCCCTGGCGGCCTGGAAACACGATCTTGATTGCACCTCCAAATGCCATGAAGCGGCGACTCACCGCATCTTCAATAGCAAAGGTATCCTCATCCGCAGGAATGCAGACCACGTCAGCTAAACCGACCAGGATGGAACGCAACCGCTCCGGATCTACGGGGTATCCTTCGTCAGGTTTGGCGCTCAAGATCGCAATTGGATAGGTTCTTTCAGCACGTTCGACTTCATGCAAAAAGGCTGGAGCACTTTCTTGCGTTAACTGCTTGACCTTCAAGCCAGGCGTGCGGCCAAGAGGATTGCACGAGAGGATAAGTTGCTCGACCAGCTTCGGACGTGTTACCTGAATTGGAGCGGTGACACGTGCGCTCACCTCATCCGTTTTAAGTAGTAAGGAGCACTCAACCGGTCCATCTACAGCCTTCTGACACAGACCAATTTCAGTCGTCCAGCGCCGACCGGAGGTCTTGTCGTCAGGATGGCTGAGCCGCGCCGAGAACCAAAACGGATAGGCTCTGCAATTGTCAGCAAGCAATGTTGTACGGGACGTTAGCGTACTACCGTCCCTGAGCCTCAATTCACGAATGCCTACTGCAAGCCGCTGTGCATCGACAGAGCTTCTTGAACGGCGACTCACCCATCTGGCCACTAATTGAATGATTTGATCCGGGCCACGTTCGGGCTCGAACAGAAAACTGTTAACGTAGACCAGCATGCCTTACTCCTCTTTCGTCCTTCTGCTGCGCGTCTTCTTCGGCGCTGTCTCGGGCTCGATGTACAAATCCTCCAGGCCGTGCGCAATGGCGAGCGACTTGTCGGTCTTGCTCTTCTCGCGCACGCGCTCGGGCCAGTAGTTCATGGCCAGGTGTGCCCAGTCGTAGTCGCCTTTTTGTAGCTTGGCCCAGGTGTCTTTCAGCACCTTCTGCCAGGGCTTGTGACGGAACAGCGGCCACAGCGGGGCGGCGCTGATCTGCACGCCATCGTCGTGGTTGGGCTTGTAGGTCGGCGCGAGCTTGAGCAGGGCGTCACGCAGTTCGATCAACTCCCACTCGAAGGCTTGTAGGGCCTCGAACTGCTTTTCGTCGTCGCGGGTGCGGGCCCCGCCCTTGTTGCGCAACACTGTGATGTCAGCGCCGACTTGTTGGAGCTTGGGCTCGACGAAGTCGTTGATCGCCGTGTACAGCGTCTGGCTGGTGAGGCTGGGGTAATAGACCCACAGCGTATAGCCGCCGGACGGTGTACCCATTGGCCAGTAGATTGGCGCTTTGCGGCTGCTTTTTGTGTATCGCTTGAGATGGTCTGCAAAGAAACCGTTTGGACGCCGAAAATAGTCGCGAAGCGACTTGGTGGCCAGCTTTACGCACGCCTCTTCCTCGACAGCGTCGGCCCCCTCCTTCCAAATCGCACGCAGCGCAATTTGCACTCGCTCAACAACGTCAGAGCTATGGCCTTCGTCATCAGCAAGCACACCAGGCCAGGCAATGGTCAGCGGATAGCTGTCTGGCAAATCATGCTCGCGTGCAGGAAGACCTTTTCCGTTTTGAAGCGTACCAGGCGGACATACCGGCAACGGCGCGAAAGGATTTGGCAACGATTCAGGCTGGCGTTCGCCCGTTGCAAAGCGAATATCCCATCGACCGAATGCACAACCCAGAAGGTAGGAGATGTGCGCTTCCTCGGTAGCGTAAGGCGACGTATCCAGAATAAAATCCGAGTCTTCGCTAGACGATTCTTCGTCGTCCGATTCGGCGGTCACACCATGTTGATGGAGGATGGCTTCCCTTAAGTCGCGCTCTACCGCCTCTGCCTGCAGTGGCGTAAATCCGTAGGAATCTGCCACCAGGCTTTCACCTTCTTCTCCTATGAGACTATTTCGATCGAAGGCAAGCGCCGCACCACCGCACGAGTGGTCACGAATACGCGTGGGCAAAACAAACTCGTGGAATGGCTCGAAGTTTTGATAGGCTTGGCGCCGTTTCTCAACTTCGCCAGCAATCAAGGCGCTGAAGTAGCCTTTGGCATCATCGGTCAATTGAGGCCAAGGCAACATTTTGACGTTGTCGACCAAAAAATTCGGGCGCTGCCAAAACTCCGCATAGAACCGCATAAATGCCGAGGCCAGGCGCGACGCGCAAATACCCAATGCTTCGGATTCCCGTCCTGCTTCAGGGAACGCCATATAGCGGCTGACAGAAGGAATACAACCGCTCGGAATCACGTAGGGGTAGAAGCGAACTGCGCGGCGCGTCCAACTGAAGCCGGGGCGGTAGTAATGTCCTTGGCTTCGCAAATATGCCCGGGGCTTTCCTTTGCTATCTTTAAATCCACGAAGTTCGGCACCATCGTCTGCGAAATTTAGCTTCAATGTGATCGGTGAGTACCAAGGCTGTGACGCCCCCGCTTTGACATGAAATGTCCAGCGTGGAGAGCCTTCGTCACGTCTCCGGAAATATGCTTGAACAACGGGGTCGTCGAAGCTACAAAAAGCTTCTTCGTTTGTCGGGTAGTAGCAGAATTGCGTGTCCTTAGGTGCCACCTCCCACACAGCGCGAACGAAGCGCGGATCATCGCCTGTTTGTAATCCCACACGCACACTAGCTACATCCGGCTCAATGCGCTTTTCGGATTCAAATTGCTTGATCGTGTCAGCGCCTACCCAATAGACAAAGGGTGAATCTGGCAGGAGATCAAAGGTCTTCTTCTCGGCCTTGAACAAACGTGCGTTAGTCTCGCCCTTGCGATGAGCAGCTACGCAAACATCCAAAGTTTGATGGCGGTTTTCGTCGGCGATAGCACGAATGACATTGATTTTTGGGTGCGAGACGCTGCGCTCCAGTACATAAGCGGCCGCCTCCACCATCGCGTCGTCCATCACGCCTTGGCCCAGATCGGCAATTACCTCGATGCCGGAAAGGCCCAAAACGACTTTCTTTCTCCAATCGGTAAAACTGGTCAAAAAGAAGCAGGTTCGTGAGGTGATCGCACCCAGCCGACCTCCCCGCCTGAGCAAACCCAATCCGCGATCGACAAATACGCCAAGCAGGTCATTGCGTGAATTGGGGTAGGTGTCAGTCAAGTACTCCTTTACACCCAGGGGGAGCGCCCCAAAAGGAGGATTCATCACCACCACGTCGAACACTTCACGGCACAGATCGATGAGCCGCAGCCCCTGCAGGGCATCGTGCGCAAATAGGCGTCCCTGATACGTCGACTTGGCGGCCTGGGCGAACTCAGTGAGTGCCGTGTGCAGACGTGTCTCCGCCTGCTGCCAGTTCTCCTGCTCCTGCTGCGCAAAAAGTCCCGTACCTTTGCCGACATAAACCTGACGAATCAATTGCGGCAACTCGCGCTCGACTTGAAGCAGCACGCCCAACTCAGGCAGCCCCTTAAGCAGTTGCAGGGTCTTCTCAAACAGCTCGGCATCGCGTTGATCGAGGTTGGCAGCAAACTGCTGGCGCAGCTCACGCTCTGCAGGTGGCGCGATAGCAGCGATCACGTGACCGAGCCCAATCAGCGGGCGCTCTTTAGCCTTCACGCCCGCATCGTGCCAAGCGCGCTGTGCCCGCAACCATAGCGCCAGAGAGGCGATCTGCGCGGCGCGCGGGTCGATGTCCACGCCGTAGATGTTGTGCTCGATGATCAGGCGCGGCACATCGCGCAGAAATGCCGCCTCGTCCTCGTAGGTCTGGCTCAGTGGCTTCAGGGCCGCCTGCGGCTGGGTCGAGACATCGAGTGAACCAGGGCCGTGCTGCTGTTCCCAGGCCCATGCCTCACGGTAAATTTCCACGAGCAGATCGAAAGCATACAGGCCGAAGTGCATGGAGCCGCAGGCCGGGTCCAGCAGCTTCAGTGTGCGCGGGTCACGCAGCTTGGTGGCGGCTTGAGCTGTTTCGTCGGGTTTCACCAGCAGGTACTGGCAACGATCGCGCAAGCTCGTTGCCCCGCCCGTGGCGTTGAACCACAGGCGCCCCAGGGTGTTATCGACCAAGAACTCCACCACGTAGCGCGGCGTGAAGAACTGGTTGCGTACTGCCAGCTCGCGGCTGTTGCGCGGCGCCTGCGAGGCATCGCGCATGGCCTTACGTTCTTCTTTAGAGTTGAAGTACTGGTAGATCCAGCCGATGGTTTCGTCCTCACGCCAGAGCGGGGCGATGTCGGCATCGTTGATCAGGTTCAGCACTTGCAGCAGTGCAGCTTCGCGCGGGAACAGACGGCCCTGCGGTGAGTAACGGTCGGACAGGCCCGGCAGGTCTTGGGCGAGCTCATCGAACACGCTGAACAGGTACAGGCGGTAGGCATCGCCGGTTTCGCCCAGGCCCGTGCCAGCCAGGCGAGCATAGAGTTGAAAGCCCTTGGCCTGGAAGCCGTTACCGACCGACTCGACCAACAGGCCCCGCGCCTCGGCCATGCGCAGTGCCGCCAGGCGGTTGAGCACAGTGAAGGCCTGCTCGCGCACGATGCGATCCAGCCCCTGCTTGGCGTTTATGTCGCCACTGGCGGTGTAGTGAGCCAGGGTATCGCGCAGAATGCGGGCGGTTTCTCGCTGGCCGTCGTTGATGTGACGAAGGCTGGCCAGCTCGGCCACACTGCCCGCGCTTGGGTCTAGCCCAAAGTCGTTCTGAAGCTGGCGAGTGAATTCCTCTTCCAGCACCCGCCGCGCGTCGTTGACGAAGCGCTGTAGGCGGTTTCTTGTTGTTTGATCGAAGGCCATGCGTTAGCGCGCTCCTGTGTCGTAGGCAGAAAGATCAATGTCCAGAGACCAGATCAGCACGCGCGACATTGAATGGAGACCGCAAGTTCGCTCCCACTCTTTGATGATGGACAGGTCACTGAGGCTGACGCCTTCGGTTGTTTTCTGCGGAAACTTATTGCGCTGGGCCGCAGCAGGAAAATCATTCAGCCAGGTGGTAAAGACTGCACTGTCCGGGAAATAAGTAGTGCGATAAGGGGCTTCGCCGCTGAGCGCGGCTTGAACATTGGTAACCAGCGTGTTTGCAAATTGGTAGCGCAACGCACCGTTGGCCAAGCGAGATATGTGGTTGCCAGCTTCCCAAATAGAAGCCATGGGTAGCAGAAAATGATCACCGTTTAGTACACGGGCCTGGAATGCATCCAACACTTGCGCACGCTCTTGATTGCGGCCAGGCACATCCAGCACGTTTAAGTAAACCGATGTGTCCAGCAAAACAATTTCACTCATTGCTGGCTCCCGAACGCATCTTGGCCAGCCAATCCAGTGCACGCTGCTTGCGTGCATCACCCGTTGGGTGATGCTTGACGAAGCGCTCCAGGGTGCCGGAGGTCATTAGGTGGCCCAAGCTGCCTTGGGCGATGAGCTCCGGGTAGTCCGGGACATCGGCCAAGCGCACTAGGCGGCTGGCACCATCTTCCGGGTGGCGGTAGCAGAAAACTACTTCGGGCACGGCGCTGTCAGGCAGCGCATCAAGCATCGCGGGGTTGTGAGTGGAGAGCAGCACACGCAAGGATCGCTCACTGGCTATGCGCTGAATCTGCTGAAGCAAATGGTGGGCGCGGCTGGGATGCACGCCGTTGTCGATTTCCTCGATGACCACCAGGCTGCCTTCCGGGGCGGATAGCATGGTGGCGGCGATGGCCAGAACACGCAGGGTTCCATCAGAGAGCAAGGATGCGTCGCGTTCATCCGTCCTGCCGCCGAAGGTCTCGGTAAGCTGGACCATGACACCACCGCGTGGCTCTTCCAGGAACGACAGTCCAGCGATGTCCTGTTCGGGCAAGCTCTGAATAAAATTCAGGATGGCCGCACGGTTGCTGGCAAAGGGTTCGTCGCCTGCCTTTTCATCAGGCCCCCAGCAGTTGAACAGCACTGCCGATACGTTGCGACCATTGCCTTGCAGTTCTTTGTCTGACGGAAACGCATAGTCGCGCATTTGCGCCGGCACCGGATCGAGAAAAAGCACGGCGGAAAGCCACTGCTCCAAGTCTTTCGTCACAGGCGGGATGCGTTCCCGAGAGCTCTTATGCTTCGCGTCAAAAGTGGCTGGGCTGGTGAGCTGGGTGAAGATTGCCGTTTGATCGGTGCAGGTCACGCGAGGCTTATTGCGACCGTTTGCAAAATTGTTATAGGCCACACCAGCATCCGTGCCTTGTCCGATGGAGGGCTGATCCAAGGTGTAAAGTGGCACTTTTGCCCCGTCGTGAGTCAGGCTCTCAGCAGTGATGTGCAACCCATCCGTTCGACGGCTTAGGCGCATGCTGAGGTGACTCCATTCAGTCGCGTTGGTGTGTACACCGAGTCCAAAAGACTCACCGCGTTGATAGGCCAGATCCTCCAGTTTGCCGCGCACCACTTGATCGCCGCTTTGCACAGCAAAGCGGATAGCTGACAGCTTCTGCCCTTGCGCCAACCAGGACAGTAAGCGCAGGCCTTCAATGACATTGCTTTTACCTGACGCGTTAGCACCAATCAGCACTGTCAGCGCAGACAAGGGCAGTGTTGCTTGCCGGTAACTTTTGAAGTCTTCCAGAGTAATGGCGGTCAGCATGATTACTCTCCTTTAATTTCGAGTGACACCTCGATTTCGGCATAGAGGCCAAGCTGTGCCTTGATTTCATTGAGCTGTTGAATCAGCCCGTCGATGTCTGCAGCGGAAGTCATCTTCACCGGCACAGCGATCGACTTGGTGAGCTTTGCAGGACCTTTGTCGCCCGTTCTGGCCCGCTCTTCCTCCATGCGCTGACGCAGGCGTTCCTGCCCCTGGCGCTGAATCGATCGCTTCAGATCGTCGAGGGTGCTGTTGATGTCGTAGTCGCGGGCCAGCAGTTTCTTGAGTCCTGCCAGATCCTGTGTAGCGACCAGGGCGAGCCCATCCAGCCGATTCACCGCGTTGCCACGCTCCTCCTGGGTGAGTTCTTCCCACTCGGGGATACGTTGCAAATCTTCCACGCCTTCCTTCAAACGCAGCTTTTGCTGCTCGGAGAGCGTGATGACCGCGTCGCGTACGCGGCCCTTCAGATGGGTGAGCTGTGAGTTGAAGTCGGCGGTGTGCTTGTAGAAGTCTTCTTTGCCAAGACGTTCGGACAGGGTTCCCAGGTCTTCGGCAAGCTCGTGGCGCAGTTCACCTGGCACGCCGGTGTCCGGCAGGGTTTCGATGTCGCGGCGGTGGGCTTGCAAGTCGCGCAGGGTAGCGTCAAGCCCGTTGTCAAGCACCCGCTTCACTTCCTGCGCCCATTTGAGGTTGTCGTAAATGGCGGAGGTTTCTGCGCCCAGGCGCTGAGGGGCGTCCGAGGCATCGGTAAACAGAACGTCGGCAATGTCCTGGTTCAAGGTGCGGATGCGGTCACTGCCTGCCAGCCCAAGCCCGCTGAGCTTTTCGGCCAAGGAGCCGTAGTCGTGCTGGAAGCGCGGGAAGTGCTTGGCCGCCGCCTTGCTGATCTCTTGCTCCAGCGGAATCACCATCTCACCGACCAGCTCAGAGAGGCGCTCTGCAGCCCGGCCAAGAGTTTCGATGGAGGGGCGCTCGTCGCGCAGTGCAACGCCGATCTGCTTGAACGAGTTGTTGGTCTTCAGGGCATCAATCGCCTGCTGCCCAGCCGCGGTGACTTCACGCCCAGAGACTTTCAGCTTGATTTCACCGGCCATGAGCATGGCGGCCACGATGTAGCGCGTCGTATCGGGTGACCAGCCGAATGGGTCACTGCTGAAGTCGTCCAGCAAGCGCTTGCCATCGACCGTGCCGCGCTTGTCGATGTAGTCGCGGATGCTGATCATCGCCTTGTGGTCGGTCTTGAACGAGGCGCGTCCCGCCACGGTTTGCACCAAGCTGAGCGGGTCAAGTGTGCTGCTGATGGCTGCGGGATTGGCAACCTTCAGGAACTTCTCGGCGGTGTCGGTGCCGGCGCGCACCGGCGCTTCGACATAACGGTCAAAGACTTGCTCGGCCACGTCCGAGAGCAGCTTCTTGGCTGCCTCCAGCAGGTCGGCATTCAGCGCCGACACGGCAGTAGCTTGTCCGCGGAAGACGAACGAACCGGCCTGGAGCGTTTGTTTGATCTTGCTCTGCAGTTGCGTCGCCAGCTTGGCAGCGCGGTCAAGCTGGCCAGAGCAATAGTCCTTGACCTCTTGGTCCGGCTCATTACGGTGCAGCTCGGCGATGCGCTGGCAGCGGTAGATTTCATTCGTCAGGTCGTCCAGCTCAGCATTGGTGCGGGCCAGCAGGCCAATGACATTGCGACCGGCGCGACTGCGGGAGTCGTCGAGCATGCGGTTCTTGGCAACCTCGTAGTCGCTGGCGGGCACCAGCTCCACGACGGTCTGGATGGCGTTGTTGTCGCCTGTCAGGCTGGTGCTGGCACTGCCCACCTGGACCTTCAGGCCGGCCGCGACGGCCATCGTGCCATGCAGGCTGACGCGGGGCAGCGGATCGAAGGACTCGCGCAGCGCATCTTTAAAGATACGCTTCACATCGACAGTGCGCAGTGCGATGGCACCACGCTCTTGTTCGATATCGCGCAGTTTTTCGCTGAGGAAGACCAGGCTGCCATCTTTCTCTCCCAGTGGCACATGCACGTCGCCCAGCATTTCCTCAACGGTTTTCTTGACCGTGTCGAGCTGCGAAGGTGCCGTTACAGATGGGTGCATTAGACTTGCGACGTTCTGTACCGACACTGGCAAGTTGCCCAGGATTTGCAGCACAGCGACGGACTTTGCGATGTCCAAGTGGAGCGGCGAATCCGGGAAGCGAATCTGTACTTTGCCGACCGCCTGGTGGATGGACGTGAAGGCGCGACGGATGTCCTTGTCCAGTTCGTCGTATAGCGTGACAGTGGTAGCCAGCCAACCTACGGGCTGGTCGGCCATTGCCTTGGAGCCACCTTCGCCCTTCAGAACGTCCTGGATCACCTTGATCGCCGAGCGCAGGCCGATGCCGCCGGTGGACTTGGCCAGCGCACCCAGCAGGTGCAGCAGGATGTCGAAGTGCGCCGGCAGGAACGGGTACAGGTTGGTGAAGCTTTCTTTGCTGAAGTCTGCGTCGTAATACTTGGCGTCTTGCAGCTTGGTGTTGTGTCGCAGCGCCTGGCCGTGTGCATCGAACAGCTTGCCTAGCTCTGTCTCACCCGCTGGCGATTTGCCGAGCAGACGGCGATAGCAAATCTCTTTGATGTCACTGGATTCGAGGTCGATCTGGATCGGGAAGCGATCCTTGAGCTTGTAGAGCTTGTCGGAGTTCAGTGCGGCGCGCGGGTCGTCTTCCGTCAGCGTTTGCTGCGCGGTGGAAATGATCCATGCCCTGCCGTCACCCAGCCGCTTGAGGTTTTTGGCCAGGCCATCGAGGTTGAGAATCAGGTTGTCGCGCGAGGCGACGTACTGGCCGACTTCGTCAACGATGAAGATGATGTTCTGCTTGCCGCTCTTCTCCCGAACGATGTCGATCATCTCCTGCACGCGCTGGTCTTCGAACTGGAAGAAGCCCTCGGTGCTTGACG
Source organism: Bordetella tumulicola (assembly GCF_054779135.1). Taxonomy (NCBI): domain Bacteria; kingdom Pseudomonadati; phylum Pseudomonadota; class Betaproteobacteria; order Burkholderiales; family Alcaligenaceae; genus Bordetella; species Bordetella tumulicola. Next base: position 928,065 of record NZ_BAAGYU010000010.1, read on the forward strand.
AGAAGGACTTGGCTTCGGGGAAGAGCGCTGGGTACATCTCGTGGGCGATCTTCGGAATCAGCCCGTCAATGGCCAACGGGTTGTTCTGCACGCGGGCCCAGGTTGCACCTGGCAATGCCTTTCCGATGCGTTCATGTAGCTCGGGTGTGCGCCCGTCCTTCTCGACCATGCGCTCGAAGGCGGCGACCTTGAGGTTGCGCGAATAGCCAGCCCATTGCAGCACCTTGAAGTAGAGAACGGTGGAGACATCTTCCATCGTGGCGCCGGCGAGCATTTCGCTGGCAAGGTCGAGCATGACCACAGCGGCCGGGAAGCGCTTCGCGACAGTGGTGAGCAGCGCCTTGGTTTGCGGCTTGTGCAGGCGGTCTTGCAGATAGTTCATGAAAGGCGTGCCGTCGATAGTGCGCTGATCATCGAACGCCAGGCCGAGATACTTTGTGAACGAACTCTTACCCGAGCCATAGAAGCCTGAGACCCAGACGCCTACCTCGTTTTCACCACCGGACTCCATGGCGAGCTGCATGCGATCGAGCAGTTTTCGGAACTGCTCCTCGATGCTCTCAGTGACCACGTATTCGGAAATCTCAGCCTTCAGGCGACTTTCTTGCGACGCGCCATAGGTGATGACCTTCTCGATGGTCCGGTAAATGTCCTTGCTTGGATCGAAGAGTGAGCGAATGGTCATAGTCGTGTCTCAGGGTTCTTTTTGTCTGTTCAGCCGCCGACGTGTACAGAGCGGTAGTTGCCGTCTTCCGGATAGAAGCCAAGAAATTTCAAGCGTGTCTTGCCGGTTCGTACACCGGGGTACAGAAAAATCGTCGGCACATGAAACTTCCCCTGGAGTTGGCTTTCAATGGCACCGATCCGCATGAACGGATGCAACGCCTCAAGGTCCGTTACCAACAGCAGCGCGTTTTGCTGGCCCTCCAGCGGCTGTAAAGCGTCCTCAAGCCGCTTGAGCAAGCCGTTGTCTGTTGTCAGAATGTCTGCCAGCGCCCTGTTGGTGCGCGGCCAGTCCAATGGTGCGGATTTGTCTTCCATCACGCAGAGCGACCAGAACGGGTCGTCTTTGAGCAGAGACCAAATCTGTTCGACGATGGAGAAGGTGTGAACGTCCCAGCCTTCTTGATGGAGCTTGGCTATCCAGGCGGGCGTCTGTCGCTTTACCTCAAGGATTTGCTCTGGCGGAAAGACCAGGTAATAGATCGGCTCGAAGCTCGCATGGCCGAGCTCTCGCCCATGCCGGATGCGCTCGCGCAACTCGTCAAAATCAGCATTGAGTGAGGACATCGCAGAGCGCCTCCATGTCTGGTTGTTTCCAACTGATGCGGATCACGTCGCCGGCAGCCTGGACGATCAGTAGTCCCTTCAGCGAGAGTCGTTTGATTTCGTCCAACACGTCTTCGCGCGTCAGTCCAAATAGCTGCCAGTCCTCGTGGATCAACAACGCGTTGTCGCTGACACCGGAAAAATGCAGCTCGTAGGCGAGGTAGACGACTACTTTCTGTTCCACTCGGAATGGAAGAATTGGTCGCCCACCTTTCGATGGACGGCTCAACAATCCAAAATCGGAACAACAGCCTGTCAAATACCTTCCCATGCGTTCGATCTGGCCGTCGGCCCAACGTGAAGGGGTCTTCTGATCGTCTATTGCTCTCCTGATGAAATCCTCGGCTCTGACTTTGGATACTGCCGTAGATGCAGCCTCGTAGCTAGGCCAGTAAACGTCCGTCACAAAGTCGCGGAGGATCGGATTTGCTCGGCAGGTGTGAATAAAGAACAGCTGATTTAGCTCAGCAGAAGTCAGAGAAGAAGCGAGCCTTTTCAACGATCTGGCAGGCTCGTCTCCGCTCACGAGGTATCGATTTCCAAAGCAACGGACGACGATATTTCTTAGACGGTAAGCAGAGATCTGTGAAAGCAGTCCAGATTCCAGCACTTCATGATAGAGCGTTGTAGCATTCATGGCCGGAGACCACGCGTGCAGTAGCGCCTTGGTCTCCTCGGTCAGGCCAAGGCCCATCGCTAGATTGGTGTCGTACTGCATTGTCGAGGCCACGATCATCCCACCAAGTACGGATAGGTTTTGACGTTTCGAGTGAAAGCCGATAAATAGGCCGCAGCGATTGCCTTCAGCGTGGTGTTGGAATTGAGGTCTCGGATGTGTCCAACCTTTGTTGGTCCTTCGCTGAACTCGCTACTATTGGTGATTGCCAAACTTTTCAGTCTGTCTAGCGCGGTTTCCTGACTTTGCTGTGTCTGGAGAGCGAGCTCTTCTCCTATGCTGCTTTGCATGATCGCGTGCAGATCTTGTTCAATCTCCTCGGGCAGCCTGAATAGGTGGTAGCTGCCGGCATGGAGGTGCTCGTCATGCAGCCGTTTGGCTGCTTCTAGGACAGCATGGTATTGAGCCAAGCGAGAAGTTCTCGAAAAGACTGGTTCCAAGAATAATCTGCTGGAAGTCTCGTAGAATGCGGTCGACCACCAAGCATATTGGGCGCGTTCACCAAGAAAACCAACCGCCAGACGGACTTGCAGCAGCTCAGTCAAAAAAGAGCTTTGGTCAGGCATTTGTTGAGCGAGGGAGTTTGATTGAGCCTGGTGATGTACGTCAGTCATGGCTGTCCTTTTAGGAATCTGTATGGCTATTGGCGTTAGCCGCGCCGCCGCCTTTGACCCAAGCGTCTACATCTTCCTGTTTGAATTTCCAGAATCGTCCAACCTTGTGACCCGGCATATTGCCTCCGGTTACCCAGGTGTAGATCGTGTCCTTGGTAACACCGAGGTAGTTTGCGATTTCTTCGACGGAAAGCCATCGATCGTTCATGAATGGGTACCTTGAAAGCATTCAAAGGAGCGAGATAAATTTGTCTAAGTGTAACTGATAAAGCCGGTTAACTAGGGTTTGTCCCTGTTTGAATTTGGTAATCAGGGTTAATACTGACCTAACTGAATAACAGTTAGAGATCAGACCATCCTTGCGTCGGGCAACGGTGCTCGCCGCTCGGACCTTGCAATTAGTCCATCTCCTTGGTGTGGGCGATCATTACGTTAAGCGCGCGGCCTGATACGTCGATTGCGTGACCGCGCTCCTTCTTGCAAGACCACGGGCGAATGGCGCGAAGAAACTGAGTAGCATCGGATCGTGTTCTACAACTGCCTGGCCGAAATCGTGGGCGAGTTCTTAAAAAAGCCGTTCGGTTTGCATTGTTTTGGCGTGCAAAAACGATTTGATCCCTGCAAACTTTCCATCCTAGGGGCGCTTCTGTGGCTCTTTTAATGTTTGCCCTGTGCCGCTTGCCCAGGCTGTGCCTGGGCCCCGGCCGCGTGACACTGCCTGCCCGCTTTCGGGATCAGGCGGGGACGTTTGTCCCCAAATTCGCTGGCGCTCATTTGTGGCCTTAAACGTCCCACACATGACGCACCCCTGACGGGGTGGGAAAAGCGTTTGTTTTTCAAGGGATTGGGAGCAAGCGGCGGCTAGCCGCGTTGCAGGACATATAGAACCACAAAACAGTGTAAGAGCTTGATTTATCGAATAGATATCTGGCTACAGTTGTAGTCTCGTTTCTGGTAGACGGCACGGGCACCTGTCGCTAGCAACATATCGACTACACGCTGACTGCTTTCCATATGCCTTTTGATTGCATGGCGACAGCATGCATGCTACATGATGATTACCTATTGGCAGCATGGACTTTACAGTGTTACGGCACCATGCATACGGGAAAATCTCAGGGGTGCTGATTCCGACTTGAGCAGGCAGACCTTGCCAGATCTGAACGGCAGCAAGCGACCCACAGCGGTCCGTCGACCCAGCGCGACTTATAGGGCCGCCTCCCGAGGTACAACGGACGTTCGTTGGATCGCAGTGCGAGACTGGAATTCAGCCGAAACGGACATGGAGTCGGTGCACACTGTTTGACCGATGACGGGCGGAAAAGGAACTTGCGAAGACGACGGCCAAATCGGTCAGGTCCAGGGCATCTCCAGCAGTATCGAACGTTGTCACTGAGGTTTCAAAAGTGCACTGGTTAGTAGGCTGTGCATTGCGCTACTTGCCCCCCAAGCGTTACGCGCATTTTTCTTGTCCGCTGCTGACCAATGGCGTGACGAAAAATAGATCGCAAGCTGAACATAAGGTGAACATGAAGGATAAAGCAGACGCAAAGATTTACGTCGCGCATGATCACCGAATTTTCCGACATAAATCGCCGCAATCGCCCGGAGAACATCACGTCGCGTTGTATCCGTCAAAATCTGGTTAACCACCTTCACTGCACCATCATCTCCCGAACCTTGTAAAAGTGCGGCGAGTATCCACATTTTCTGCCAATCCATTAAGGAAGCGTCCGAGAGCAATTCGATTAGATAGTCAGCTACGCCATCCTCATCAAGGAATCGAGCAAGATACGCTGCATAGATTTGCGACATTGAGGGGCGCTTCTTGAACGAATTCAGTACATGGCCGACCGCGTAATCAGACTCAATTGTTGCAAAAAGCGGCAGACAAAACCGCTCAATGTTTTCCTCATGGCCAGGATACTTCGAGATGGAATTGAATAAATGCTTTGTCGCTTCCAGCTTGATATCGAGTGAACCCTCTTCTTCTTCCTCGTCGTCATCTTCGTCCCATTCCGATTGGAAGCCGTAATCGGCATCAAAATCCTCATCGGCGACTTGTGAGGAAATTTCGTCCAACGCTTCTTCAAAGAGGGTTTCAAGGTCCGGTTCCTCAGACATCAATGCGTTTTTAGGCATGATGGCTGACTTAGCTTCGTTCAAGACGAGATCGTAGGCGCGAAGCAAAGGAACGAGCCCTCGCAACAAATCATCTGCTTCATCAACGCTACCGATGAAAATATAAAGATCATCTACGTAACGCGCGGAGGGAATCGGATATTCTTTGAGAAAGCGATCAATTGGATCCATGTAGTAATTTCCGAACAAATCAGATGGATACATGCCTTGTAGTATCCCTCGGGAGCTTCGTTCTTCGGTATATGCAACAAGCATCACTTCAAGCCGATCCGCAAGTGTCTTGGGGTAACCCGCGCCAGTCAAATCGTTTATGAACGTGTGTTGATTAATTGACCCAAAATAGTTCGCAACGTCGACGCGAAGGATGTATTTTGAACCGCGTTTCTTCGAATGTTTCGCAAGCGCCTGCTGCAAAGCGTTCCAACACGTGCGTGTTGGCGCAAACATGGAAGCTTGATCCGGAGCGGCTAGTCTATGACTGAATGACCGTGTTTTGTCGGTTTTCTTCTCAATGATAGGTGCAGCTTCATCAGCAAGTAGCTGATAAAACAACCTGTCTTTCGGCCAAAGGATACTGCCGGGTCTTGAGAAACCCGGTCCTTGCCGGTTCATACTCACTGCCCGCATTCGGCCCGACTTGGGTACTTCCATGGTAATCGGCATTCCCGGGAGGTACTTCCCGCTCTTTAATTCTGAACTAACTAGCTCCGCCAATTCGTCGCCCGCCTTAGCGTAAATAATCCCGAAGTGAGGTGCATAGATAAAATCAGACCGCTGGTCGTGTGCAACCCGCTTCAACGCTCGCTCCCATTTCAGCGTTTTTAGCAAGGTTGCGTCGAGCCCGAATGGATCTCCACATTTTATGCCTGCCATTTCCTACCCCCGTTAGGCTTACTTATCTGTTCTTACCAATAGGTACAGCATATCAGCGATAAGCCGCCCAAAAGAAAGAGAGTTTGGTTAGGTGAGGCAATGGCCACTTTGAGGTCTGCTGAGGGCGCTCGGCGATAATATTGCGAATGTTCGCTATGGCCGACGAACGAACCGACTTCTTCCGCGTGCGAGGGTCCGTTGTCTGAACAAAGCCGACGCCTGAACGTCCGCCTTACGAGACATGTGAAGGGCCGTTTGTGGCCGGTAAGCGGCCGGTCGACTCAACATCAGAAACAGTAAATAAGGATGGCTACTCCTTGAACATGACAGGATTTGCCCCAGGAGGAGGCGAGAATCGGAACATGCCGCGTTTTTTGATGGCTTCGATCCCTCCGACTTCCTCTATCTTGTGTGCTTGATCCAGCAGGCACTGTGCATTGACCGCTTCTGGATCTACAACTTTGCGCAAGGCCAAATCACATTCCTGCAGAATGTCAGCGTATATGGGATCGGCGCCCAGGTCCTGGAGCTCTTCCGGATCATTTTCCACGTCGTAGAGCATGGGCGGCATATTGACGTAGTAAATGTATTTGTATTGGCCGTAGCGGATCATGAAGGTGCCGGTGGATGAGCCTGCAGCATGATATTCGGACAGGATTGTGCGTGGCATTACCTCCTTGTCGTTGGCGATGTCCCACAGCGAGAGGCCAGGCAGATCCTTGTCCTCGTGGTTCAACGTTGCTCCAACGCATTGCACTATTGTCGGAAACAGATCGATCAGGCTGACAGGCGTATTGCATTGCTTCCCTTTGGGGACTCCTTCTCCGGAGATGATTAATGGAATGCCTGCAGACTCTTCATACATTGTGGATTTACCCCACAGTCCTCGTGCACCGAGATTGTCGCCATGATCCGAGCTATAGATGATGCGCGTCGAGTCGGACAGGCCAAACTCCTTGACAGCGGATAGAATCCCGCCGATGTTATCGTCAAGGAAACTCACCAGCCCATAGTAAGCGGACAATGCACGCCGCACCATTTCCTGCCCGGTAAAACCTTGATCAAAGATTTGTGATTCTCGTAATTGCTGAATGAAAGGGTGGTGCGTTGGCCGGTCTTCGCCTAGATATTGCTTGGGCATCGTCATGCGATGCTCAGGGTACAGATCAAAAAACTCCTGTGGGGTGATCAGCGGGAAGTGAGGGGCAACGAACCCGACGTAAAGCACCCATGGTTTGTCGCCTATGTTTTTGGTTCGGTTCTTTAACCACTGGATGGTCGCATCGCGCACGGCGCGATCGTAACGTGTGTAGTCGGATTCGCCCGGGCCGGCCTCAGGTCCCAGCATTGCCGAGCCCTTGCGGACTGGAAGAGGGCACTCTTGACGGATCAGGCCCAGCAGGTCACCCAAGCCGTCAACAATGTGCAGCGGCTGTATTTCTTCTGTGAATCCATTCTGGGATGGGTTGTAGCCTGAATAGTGCAGCTTGCCGATAGACACGACATCGTGGCCCTGCGGGATCAGGCGGTGCCCCCAGCTCGGTTGAGCACCTTTGTAGGCAATGGCGTTATCCCAGCACCGGTTCTCGTGGACGTAGCGTCCGGTAGCCAGGCTTGCTCGTGCGGGCACGCAGATGGGGCAATTTGTGTAGGCTTGCGTGAAGCGTGTGCCGTTTGCTGCCAGCTTGTCGATATTGGGTGTTTTGACGAACTCATTACCGTAGCAGCCGGTCACCTTTTTGTTGTGCTCGTCAGAAAATATAAAAAGCAGATTACTTGGTTTCATTATTGTCAGCCTTAATTTTCTACGTTGACTTTAGCCAGTTTGAGAAGCTCCTGATAGCGCTTGCGCTCAGAGTCGATGAAGCTGGTGAACTCGGCGACGGACATGGAGCGGGCGAGAACGCCTTGTTCTTTGAATTGCTGGACGATTTTTGGATCTTTCAGTGATTCGACGATTGCCGAGTGAATTTTGTTGACAATGGCCTCTCGCGTGCCGGCTTTAACCACGATGCTCCACCACTGTGTAATCTCGTAGCCTGGCACAGTTGTACTCATCAGCGGTAGATCAGGAAGCAAGGGATCGGGTACCTGGCCAGTAGTGGCCATGGCCTTGAGATGGCCGCTACGCAAGTAGGATTTTGCCGCAGCAGGCGATGTGATCATGAAGTCGATGGTGCCGCCAACCAGGTCATTCAGGGCCTGGCCTGCGCCTTTATAGGGCACATGCAGCATCTGCGCTCCTGTCTTTGCGGCCAGCAGTTCTCCTGCCAGGTGTGAGGGGGTGCCAATACCTGAAGAGGCATATCGTAATGTTCCGGGATTGGCTTTTGCGTATGCGATCAGTTCCGGGATGCTATTGGCCTTGACCTTGGAACTGGTGACCAGGATGTTGGCGCTCTGACCTATGATCGTAACGGGCTGGAAATCCTTGAATGGATCGAACGGCAGCGACTTGTGGAGATAGGGAGCAACAGCCAGCATGGATGGCGTGGCAAATAGCAGGGTATAGCCATCGGCGGGTGAATTTACAATTAAATTTTGCGCAACGACGCCGCCGGCGGAGGGCTTGTATTCAATAACTATAGAAGTGCCTAATTTTTTGCCGACCTGGTCGGACAGTATCCGGGCCAGAATGTCCGGGGCACCGCCCGGCGATTGCGCCATGATCATGCGGATGGGCCTGTCGGGGTAGTTCTCGGCAGTATCCTTCGCGTAACCAGGGAAGCTGGCTACGGCCGCCATGGCCATGACAAGCCCACCCAGGCCGCATCGGGTGTAATTGATCAGTTTCATTATTGTCTCCTTAATATGGAAGGCGCTTGAACCATGAGGTTCGGTGCCAGGACTCATCTTTCTGGAGACTATTATCTGCAGAACGTATATTCTCCATAAGTCATATATATTGAACGTTCCATTACGAATCGATATATCACATCGCTTCTGCTGAGCAGGATGCTGACATGACTTCAATATTTGAAAAAAATTTCACCAATCAGGCTTTACGACGACTCAGGCTTCGGCACATCGAGTTGCTGCAAGTATTGGGTGAAGTTGCCACCGCAAGTGCGGCGGCGGCCAAATTGAGTTTGTCGCAACCCGCAGTCAGTAAAATGTTGCAGGAAATCGAAGAGGTGTGCCAGGCGCAGCTTTTTTATCGTGGCCGCCGGGGTATAGAGCCCTCGGAAATGGGGAAACTTTTGATTCGGCATGCGACCTTGACGGTGCATCAGCTTGATGCCACCGGACAGCAGTTGCAGGCGATGCAGCTTGGTGCTTCGGCGCTGTTAAATGTGGGCTCTTCGTCAACGATGCCTCTGTTGTCCCAGGCCGTGGTAACGCTGCGCCGCCAGATGCCGTCCCTGTTGCTTAGAGTGTGGGATGAGCCGCCCCGCCAATTGATTACGCGGCTAATGGCAGCGGAAATTGACTGCGCTCTTGCGCCTTTGCCGCCAGATATTCTTTCCTCATCGGAAGTGGAGAGCATACGTCTGCAACCTGTCATGGCTGATTGGATGTGTGTGGTCGCTTCGCCCCAGCACCGGCTTGCGGGGCATGACTCGTTGTCGTGGAGCGATGTGGTGTCGGAGCAATGGGTGCTATCGCCACCCGATGCATTGACCCGCCAGCGCTTTGTGGCCATTTGCCTGGATCAGGGGCTGACACCGCCGCGGCCGGCGATTGAGTGCGTTTCCTTTAAATCCGTTCGGTGGCTATTGCGCTGTGACCCTACCTTGCTTGCGCTTACGCGCGCGCATCAAGTCATGGATGATGCGCAGGTTGGGCTTGTGAAAGTGTTGCCGGTAAGTCCGGTCGTCGCGCTTCCCGCGGTATCTTTCATTACCCGGCAGGGCACGGCAGCCGATCCAGAGGCATTGTCTTCTTTGCTGAGCGCGCTGCAGGAAGTCACGAAACAGGTAGGTGCCGTGGTGGTATAGGTGGAAGTTATGGTCACCTGCGCCGGAGTTTTGAGCTGTACATGAAAAAGGCCAGCACTAAAAAGTGCTGACCTTCTGAGTTTTTGGCTGAGCGGACGGGGTTTGAACCTGAGACTTCCGGCGTGAAATCGCGTGGTGCATGCCGACGAAACGCCGGTGCAAATGCTCCAACCTGGTAGCAAAAGATCCATCGAGCCTATCTCCGGGCATATGCACCTGGTGCCTTCGAGTCACTGAAGGCGGTGATCTACGACTTTACGCAAGGCCGTGCCGGCGAACACGATCGCGCCTTCCTGAACGACTGGCAAGGCACTCTACTCTGTGACGACTACTCGGGCTATAAGGCCTGTTTTACTCAAGGCATGATCGAGGTCGGCTGCATGGCGCATGCGCGGCGCAAGTTCTTCGAGCTGCATGCCGCAAGCAAGAGTCAGCTCGCTGAGCAAGCTCTGCAGCATATCGGTCGCTCTATGAGGTTGAACGCCAGGTCAAGGACCTGGACATCGATGCTCGAAGGCGAATACGTCAGAAACGAGCAAAATCCCTGGCCGATGCGCTGCACTTCTGGATGCAAGAGCAACGTGCCCGCGTTTCCGACGGTTCAGCCACCGCAAAAGCCTGCGATTACAACCTTAAGCGCTGGAGTGCGCTCACGCGCTATCTGGACGATGGACAGTTGCCGATCGACAACAACCACATCAAACGGCAGTTCCGACCGGTCGTGGTGGGCCGGAATAATTGGTTGTTCGCGGGCGCGCTGCATGCAGGCAAACGGGCGGCGGCTGTGATGACGCTGGTTCGATCAGCCAAACTCAACGGCCATGATCCTTATGCCTGTCTGAAATAGGAACTCACGCGTCGGCCCACGCATCTGGCCGATCAGATCGATGAGTTACTCCCGCATAACTGGCGGCCGGCAACGCCATAACGTCAAAATGCCCGCTCATGCGGGCAGTCAAGATGTGTTCGGCGGATGCTTACAAAGAGAGTTGCTGGATGGTGGCAGCTTCCGACCCTGAGCCGCCATCCAGATAGAAGCTCGAAAGCCGTCACTTATTGGCCAGCATAAACTGAAAAATCTCGGTTTCCTGCAGCCTCATGTCTCGCGATGCCGCCAACAGTGCTATTTAACAAACAGGCGTACCCATTGCACATAGGCCTGACCTCTGTATAAGTATAGAGTTTGTTACAAACTCGTTCGCGGATCTGATTCAACAACCGTGTGGCGCGTTTCATGGCTAGATTTAGCAATGTCTTTTTATTTAGTACACCTGCTGCAGGGCTAGCGCCTCTCATGTCAAACGTTAGACTGCCTCAAACTCCCTACACTGGCCCACTTAATGTTCACACTGATTGAAGACCGCGCAGCGATTCGTAAGGCACAGTCTGAGCTCGAAGCGACAATCCGTCGCGAGTTTCCGACAACGGCGGTTCGGGACATTGGCTGGCAAGGTGGCCGACAGTCGCAAGCGAGGGTGCGCACAAACGGAGCGTACTGGTTTTGGTCCTCCGATCACAAGGACGGAGTCGCGACCCCCAGAAGGTTGAATTGGTTTGGCCGAATCGGAGAAGGGCCAGGCGTGGCGATTGCAGTAGAGGTGAACACGCTTTACGAGGGTCGCAATGACTCCATCGCTGGTTTCTTCGCTCGAGACTCTATGAGCGGCCGGGCTTATCTGTTCCATTCCGGGCGTGTCGGAGGCGGCGCTAAAGGCGTCAAGAAGGATGCGCTCGTTGCCTGGGCTGATCTCCAGCTTCAAGCTGTCCTCGCCAGCGACGGATCATACAAAGAAGGGATTCTTGTGATGCCCGTTTCGGGACGAGGGGCTGCCCGTCCAGCAATTGCGTATCTCCAATCCATCATTGATTTCAAGGCTGCGGTCCGCAGTGGAGAAACACAGACTACGCAGGCTCGGGAGAAGGAACGGAAGCTGCGGGAATACTTCGATGAATTCTTTGGGCGGAAGAATGGACAAGTAACAGCGCGCGATATTGACTATGTTTCTAGGCATGGTGAAGTTGTCAAGGCGCTGCAGGAGTGGCGCAAGAGCAGGGGCATGAAAGCTGGCCATCGCTTAGTGAAGAGCACGCTACTTGACCTCGGTGTCGCGAAGGGCTCTGACCTAGTAGAGGCTTTCGAGGTAAAGACATCGGCAACGCGAGGAGACGTCTATACAGGCATTGGCCAACTAGTCGTTCACGCCCAAAGTCCTGAATGTTCACGCACTCTCGTGCTGCCCGGTGATGAAACCTTGGCCAAGGACTTGGCCGCGGCTTTGGCGCGTAGCGAGATCCAAGTTCAGCTTTACCGGCTAACGGAAACGGAAGTGATATTGCTTTGATCGCATCTGAACTTGCGGGGAAGCGGTCTAACAATATAATCGAGGGACCGTTCGCGGCGCTTCGCTTGCTGTTGCCCGGCCGCTCATTGTGAACGTTGAACGTCCGCTTTTGCTCGAAGCCACCGACGGTTTCTGGCCGAAAGTTGCTCTTCGTAGCGGACCGCTTCCGACCCAATGCCGACATTCAAGAGGTCGAGAGCAGCGAATGGGGACGAGCACTGCCACTCTCGAGCAGACGTTGTTCCGAGCCTACCGCCTGGTAAAAGCCAAGGTGCGCTGCGCGAAGTTGACGAGCGCCTGGTCATTGATGACCTGCATTGCCCACGCGGGGTTGCTGTCGTGGTGGAACAAGTTGGAGTAGTCCAGCAGCGCCCGAAGCTCCACGATGTCGGCCTGACTTAGGATCTGCCCCGGGGTGTTCACCCGTTGCTCGCAGATGCCGATGAACGGTCCGAGAAGTCCACCTGGCTGAAAGGTATTGGGGTAAGCAACGCGTGCGAACGCCTCAAGAATGGGGCGCAAGGCTGCGGCGACCTGTCGTTCGACTGCCGGATTGGCGGCTTGCAGATATTCGGTCACGAGCTCGTGACGCCGATCATGCTCCGTGATGCAGTCCTGACGGACATCCCAGGCGGCGAATGTCGAGCCCGCTGCTGCGCGAATCAGCCTGATGGCGGAGCGGTCCGCTGTGTTCGCACCCTCCCACAGGTTACATAAAAAAGGCTTTGAGTGCGAAAGCACAATCACCTGGGCAACGCGAGGAAGCAGGCGGCGAATCTCCTGCACGGTAGTCAACGAACGGTGCTCGTCGAGGCTTGTCATGGGGTCGTCGATGACCACTATCTTCTGCGCGAGCTGCTGGTCCTGCTCCAATGATGCGAAGAAGAACGCCAACGCAAGCGCATTGCGATCCCCAGCGCTGAGTGTGTTGCGGAACGAAGGACCCACATCGGCCGTGTGGGGCACCACTGCATTATTGATCAATACGCTATACGAGCAGGCCGATCCCCCTCGCGTATTGACTGAATCGACTTGGTCAAGGCGAAACCCGGCGTTAAAGCGTCCGAGGTAGTCGTTGAGCACTCTTTGATAAGCCGGAAAGATATTCTGCCGGTAGTTGTCCAAGGCGATGCGCGCTTGATCTCTCAAACCTTCTGTTCTGGTCTTCGCTGCCTTTTCTTCTTCGTACGCCGCGCATTGCGGAGCGACGTTTGCGGAGTAGCGCGCACGTGTGATTTTCAGCCGCGTTAGATCCGCTGTCAGATCGGCGACGCTGGCCTCGGCTGCGCGCTCCTTGACGAGTGCGATCTGGTCATTGCAGGCCGTCAAGGACTCGGAACAGGCAGTGACGGCCACCTTGGCCGCCTCGTAGTTCGCGATAGCGGCCATTGCAGCCTCGGGTAGGATGCTGCCTTCCAATGGGGCGGCCTGCTTTGCGGTGAGCACTTCTGCTATTGCTTCGCGCGCTTCTCCCCATGCGCGCGCAAGCACCGCGGTGTCGACAGTGATCTCGGGCACTTGCACGAAGGCGCCCCAAAAGTTGCGACGCTGTTCCGCTTCTCGTAGCGATCTTTCAAAGGTGAGCGCAGCAGGCGCGCCGTGAGTGTTGTTCAGCTCCCGGACCTGCTGCTCCACGTCGCGCTTCAATTGATCGTAGGCCTCGCTGAAGTAAGCACGGTAGTGGCCCAATAGAGGCGAGTTAGCTAGATCCTGAGCACAGAAGGGGCAGATTTCGTGATCCACGTCAGTGGAAGCGGCGGCGATACTCTGCATGCCATCACTGACCCACGTGGCGCCTGCTCCACCGAGCTTGACTAGATGGGCCTGGACTCTATGGGCAGCTTCCGCCTCAAGATCAGGCAGCGTCCGGGCGAGAAGCGCGTTGATGGCCGGGATGTCGAAGCTGGGCAGGCTGAGTGCGATAAACGTCGCAGCCTGCCGCACCGCATCGGCCGACCTTGCCGCGGCCAAGTCTCGCTCGCCATCCTGGATAGTGACGTCGATGTCGGCTCGCGCAGGCAAAGCGCAAAACGCATCGACCGCCATGTTGCCGCGCGCCTCCACCGGTATCGCGTCGCCGAGCGCTCGTAAAGTCCGGTTGTGATCCTCGATACTAGCCACATGGCCTTGTAGAGCGGCGTTCAGCGCAACACCCTGCGCGCCGAGGATCAGTTCGTGCAGGTTCTGCCGGTGTGACGCGCCGATCTCAATGCCTGCGCAGACGTTCTGAGCGACAAAGTGATCATCGAAGACGGCGACGCCGGGCAGTGTGCTTGACCAGACGGCATTCTGGAAGACCAGTGGCGGACCCGCCCTCGGGGTCAAGACCAAGTGCGGAGGATGCTGCGCCCCGAGGCGATGGCGTTCGGTGACGAGATGAGCGTTACCAGTGCCCGCTGATCTCAGAATGGAGGAGAGCGTCGTCTTGCCGCGGCCGTTCTCGGCATAGATCAATACCAAGCGAGTCAGCGGGAATTGAGCCCCTTCACTTACGGAATCGAATTGCCCCACGTTTCGAAGCAGCTGGATGCGATCAAGGCTCATGCTTGGCCCTCCGATCGCCCGATTGCGACTATCATGCCCGTCTCCCTCGCTTCGTCGAGCGAGCTGCCATTGGCCCGCGTTCTGGCTTATTCTAGACTGATGCGCAGAGCCGAGCTATCGCTTATGGCATCGTGCCCACTGACCGCTCTTGGCCGATACGTGCCGGGCATGGCAACAAGTCCACTTTGATGCAGTTGCCGTTGCTTGTTTGGTTAACTAGGCGGTATGTGGAATAGAGAGCAAGAGGCGACTAGTTATCCTACTTCCATCTCAGATTCTGCGCGCAGGGCAAGAGGATCCAGTCTGTTCTGACCGTCTGTCAGGTCTTTGCTCACCACCGGTTGCAGGTCGTGTGCCAGACCCTTGTATGTGAGTTGATCCACGCGCTCTGGTAGTTTTCCTGCGTCGTCTGTGAACACAACGATATCATGCCGTTCACGGGAGATACTGACATAGTAGGTGTCCTGGGCCGTGGTGCGGCTGAAGCTTTCCGCGTTGTAAAGCACACGGTCACAAGTCAAACCTTGGGCACTATGCGCGGTGGTGGTGTAGGCATAGTCCATATTAAGGGGACGATCTGTGGACAATCGAACGTATCGGCCTTGGGTCTCGATGGTGACATGAGCCGAATCAATGGCGGCGACCGTTGCCAGTTGGCCATTGACCAGGTCGTTATGCGTGTCATTGCGCGTGATCCGGACGCGATCTCCCACCGATAACTCGGCTCGGCTCTGGTGGTAGACCGATAGCTTGCTCATGGTTTTAGGGATAATTTCTATGGGTTGCGCAGACGATTGGCTGGCAGTCACTGCTTTGACGGTAATGCGGTCATGACTCGTGGTGCCCGTTACGCGGTAGGGCTCGCCGCGTTTCAGCCCACACTGATAGTCCCGCTCGGGAATGACGATATCACCCTCTGTATAGTAGCGAGCCACACTGCGCTCCGCGCGAGTGGTGTCGCGGCGCGTCAGGAGATCGCATTGTTGGCCCTTGTCCTGCAGGCCAAGCAGTCGGTGTATCTGGGCGTTGATTGAGATGCGTGAGTCGTTGGTGCCCGTGACCGCGAGGGTATTCAATTGCTCCGTCGCCGAAAGCTTTGTATACGCTTGAGCAATGGCTTCATATCGTGCCGAACTGTCTCGACGCTTGTGACCATGCTCATCTGTTGTGAACTGATCCGTAATAGTACGGATTTCGTCTAATAGTGGAAGGGATCGGCTGGCCTGGCCGTCGGCGGCCAACCGAACCGCCTGGCGCAATCGTTCCGAACGCTGACGCTGAATATCCCCCATCAAGACGGTGCGCATGCCGCGTTCTTGCAGCATGGAAAATGCTCGTCCGGCCTCAATGGCTTTGGTCTGGGTAGTGTCGCCTAACAAAACCACTTTCGCACCGGTAGGCTGAATTAGGGACAGCAGCTTGTCCATCTGCCTGACGGGTACCACCCCAGCCTCATCGATGACGACCACGGTTTTAGCGTCTAGCTTGTCGGTGAAAGTGCGTTTGTCGGACGCGGCGAGCACGGAAGCGATCGTTTTGGCAGATATGTTGTCTTCACGCAGATTGCGCACCATATTCCCGTAAGGGGCCAGGGCAACCATCGTATGACCGTGTTGGTGCAGTACGGATTGTGCGTTCTGCAGCGCGAAGGATTTACCCGTGCCTGCCAGTCCCTGAATACCTGCGACCTGATCTGATCCGGTCGCAATCAGCATGACCGCTTCGCGCTGGCCAGGTGTCAGCCGAATATCCAGATCGTTTACAGCATGGGACTCGACAATGGTGGCGGGCCAGTCATCGCGGCCTGCGAGCTCCGCCGACAAGATTCTTGATTCGGCGTCGAAAGCTTCCCGAGTCGCGTACCGTGGGGACTCCATCAACAGACGTCCTGCTGCGATGGCCTGGTCGACCAGTTGCAGAGCGATAGGCTGTGCCACGTTGGATAGGCGTGTCACTTCGGCTGCCCAGCCGTCACGCGTCATGGGTGATGCCCGTTTATCTTGCACGTCGCGGTAGTGAGGGGCTTCTCGGATCAATGCGCCGGACTCGATACGCTGCTGAATTACGTCTTGGATGGTTGTGACGTTTGCATGCCCGCCCGTGTGGCGTACCGCGTGACGCAAAAGGTCTGCCAAGGACATCACGGATTCTCTTTCCGCCAGATGCCGAATCGCCCAGTCTAATGAGGCTTCCGCGACTAGGTTGGCCGGTGCTTGCGGATGTGGGGCTTCCTGTTCCTGAAATGATGGCGTAGTGTGGCCAAACTGCATGCCGATTGCCGCGGCGGCGTCGCGCCATTGTTGTTGCAATGCAGCGCGATCGAAGTTTTGAGTTTTGGCTTGGCGACGGGACAATGTGATACCTTGGCGCAGCGCGTGAGGAGCCTCGTCGCGATTGGTTCCGCGTGCGGAGAGCTCTGCCGTGATGTTGGTGCTTCGCTTGCTGAAGAACTCGATTTGTTCGCGGCTGATGTGGGCCAGTTCAATATGGTGTTTTTCATGGCGGACGCCATAGCCCAGCGTGCGGACATTGCGTTCCAATTCTGCCTGGTAGATAGAGTCCGTCACGCGCAAGAGCTTGAATATTTCCTCATTGGATAGGGCTACCCAGCTACCGTCGGCGCGTTGAGTCAGGTTCATCAACAGCGCGTGAACGTGCAGATGAGGATCTGGGGCAGCGTCCTCGGTAGGGCGGGCGGTTTCGTGGCGAAACTTGGCAATGATGAGGTTGCTAGTGTGCTCGACGCGTGATTTGCCTTTCTCCTTGCGGCGACCCATGGCCAAGTGTTGCTCAACATAGTCCAGGGCCATTGCGACCGCTTTGTCGTTGGCTTGGACTAGGCGCTTGTCACCGCCGATCAAGGCCTGCAGTGTGATGCTCTTAGGGGCACCGAACGTGAGGTCTAGAGAAGCCCGGGCTTTGGCATCTTTACGAATGGATTCGCCTGCGGCGACACGATGGCCAAACTCGCCTTGCAACATGGCCTTGAAACGTGCTGGATCGATCTCACCGACTGCGCCTAGCCGTCGAGCTCCTTCACCTTGCCAAGTGGCAGCGTCACCGTCTCGGCTGTAGTAATCGTCTGCCTGGTCTGCGTAGTAGTGGGTAGCAACGGACGCGCGAGCGCGATAGATCTGGCTGTGCGAGATCATAGAAACTCCAGAAGCGAACGGGGAGAGGGAATAGCTACGTCAACGGCTTGGTGTGCGGTGTGCTGCCGAAGCGCGTGGATTTGCCATCATCAACTTGGCAGAAACAACGTGGAAAGGTGACTTATCTCAGGGATTTATGGGTAATCCCTATGCATGGCAGCTTTAATAATCGGGTGATATGGCTAAAATCAGTCACATTTAGATAAATTATGTTTTGTCTGACATGAAAATCTATCCGATTCCCGAATCCGTGTGCGATACGCACGATGGCGATGAGTGGGCGCTGGCAGCCATTCTTGGCGAACGTGTTGTGGCGCTCAGGTATCTTTCCGACACCGCACCTCGCGCCATTGTCGATCAGCTCAATGAGGCTGAGCCGGAGTTTTCGATAAGACAGTGGCTGCGTAAAGAGCCAATGGCGCTATGTGAGCTTCGGGCACTTGGTGATGTGAGCGCAGCAGTTGTTTCTAGCGATGGTTTTGCTGAAGTATGGCTAGTCTAGCAATAAGAACATTAGTAGAGATCGGTCCTTTTTTTGCTGTTGAAATGCTCGGTCGGTCACGAATATCTTTCGTGGGAAGGTCAGAGATCGCCCTTGACGGAAACATAAAAGTATAGAACTGCTAGAAGGCTGGCTATCGTTCAAATCTCACGTTTTAAACCATTGACTCAATAAAGTTAAATATGTCGTTAAAAGAGAGTGCGCTCATATTGAAGCTTGACTCGGATGAACTCGAGGAGCTGGTGAAGAAATGGTTGGCATTAGAGAGTGAAATATATTTCGACTTCTCTCGATCTTCCGGAGCCTACGACAGAGGTCTGGATGCTGTCGGCTTTTTAACCAAAGAGCGCCATGACGGTGATTGGGATAATTTCCAATGCAAGCAACTCAGATCCACACTGAAAGATGGAGAGTTTTTCGCCGAGATTGGAAAGGTCTTCTATTACGCATCTCTCAACGAGTTTATATTGCCACGTAGGTACATATTCGTTGCTCCGAATGGAATTTCTAAAGAGACGAAAAAGTTTGTTAATTCTCCAAAGCAACTGAAAGCAGCTCTGCTAGATGAATGGGATGTACGTTGTTCAGGGAAAATTATCTCAAAGAAAAAAATTCCCTTATCCTCTGAATTAAAGACAGCGATTGAGGGTTACGATTTCTCTAAGATTGAGGCTTGGAATAACACCAAACTTATTGAGCAGCCTAACGTTCGGAAAGTATTGCACTATTTCATGGATGTAAATCCAGGGAGTGCGCCACAGGGAACTGTGCCAGCGGATATTGATCCCACTGAGCGAGGACTCATTAATCAACTCATTGGTGTGTATGAAGATGATTGCGGAGAAAAGTTTTCCAATGAGGACGCTGTTCATGCTCATGAGAAATATGGACAACACCTCTTAGTTCAGCGTACTCGATACTACGACGCTGAGGCTTTCCATCGGCATTTTCGAGACAACATCGATCCGAAAACTCTAAAACAGTTCAATCACGATATTTACCATGCTGTTATCGATGAGTATCTAAGTAGTTCAGGATTACCTCGAGTCAATGCAGTTATGAAATCTGCCGGCAACGTCCAAGTATCAGGAGTTTTCGGTAAACACAATTCAGCTGCCGTTAGTGTCAAACAGGGCGTATGCCACCAGCAAGCCAATATCGGAGTCATGCCATGGAAAAAGTGAATTCTCTGGAGGGATTGGAGAGCAACAGCTTATTCAATAGCTTAACCGAGATAGGAATGCGTATTCTATTTATTCTCGAAGCATTTCATCCTTGTACGATTGATCTAAAGTATCTTTCGGCCTACGACTACTACATCCTTCATACAGAAGATATTGATGGTCCGAAAAGCCTTCACGTTGCTACGGCATCGCGATCGGGTGAGTTTCTTGTGCGGCGTAAAGGGATTCAGCGTGCACTCCTATTCTTGCAAAGGGCGCATCTTATTGAACTTCATAACGATGCTGATGGGCAAGCATACAAAATTACAGAGGAGGCCACCGGTTTGCTAGATGTGGTCGCTGCGCCCTATCACGAAAAGCTGAAGCATCGTGCTGCTTGGTTATATGAGAGGCATATGTATGAACCGCTAGACTTCGAAGAATGGATGCTTGATAAGCTGTCCGAAATGAACGCCAATCCACAGAGTGGCCCTAAAAATCAGGAGATGTAGTCGTGACTTTCAAGCCAATCAGCTTAAATCGACTATTCTTCATAGGGCCAGCGCTTCCGGTTGCGTCTCTCAATCTATTTCCCGGATTGAACATTGTCTACGGTGGATCGAACGCCGGCAAGTCGTTTACGCTTAAGGCGCTCGACTTCATGCTGGGTGCAGATTCGTTGAAAATGCCTAAGCAAGGCCAAAATTACACTCATCTCTATCTATGGGTGACTCTTTCTGATGGCAGTAAAAATACATTATCACGCTCTGCCAGTGGTGGGGACATATCGCTTTTCGAAGGACATGTAGAAGAGAACTTGAATGGTGTTTCCAGAGAAACGCTAGCAAGCAATCAGAAGACGAAGACAAAGAAAAAAAAGAGAAGTGTCTCAGACTATTTTTTCGAGAATATGGGCATGCCGTTAGGAGCCCAGATTTTAAGAAACGAGACAGGGGATAAGGTAACGTTGTCGCTCCGGCTATTGAGTCGATATTTACTTGTTGGCGAAGAATCGATGGTGACAGAGGGTAGTCCCTTGAAATCGTTGGATCAACGACTAAGCACCGAAGATAAAAGCATTTTTCGATTTCTCCTCAATGGCAAGGATGATTCTGCAATTGCAAGCGTCCCAAAAACAGAAACCCTGAAAGCAAATCGAGAAGGGAAGCTAGAAGTCTTGGAGGAGATGGTTGCTGAGATCGAGGTGCAATTGAGGACTGTGACAAGGACCGAACTTGTTGATCGTTTAGATAGCTTGGACCAATCGTTGGCGGATATTCAGTTAGATGCTAAGAAATTTCAGAGTGAGTTAGACGCACGACGGATCAGTAGGAGGAACATCCTTGAAAGTCAGTCATTAATAGAAGATAGGCTGTCGTCGCACTCGAGGATGTTAATGCGCTTTGAGGAGCTCCGATCGACCTATCTGTTGGATATGGAACGCCTAGAAGCCCTTCAAGAAGGTAGCCTATTATTCTCAAACTTGAGTGCTCGTCCTTGTGCGGTATGTGGCGCGGAACCGAATCACCAGCATCATCCCGAGGGTGTGCACGACTTTGAGGCCCAGTCTGCTGCTGCAGAAGCAGAGATTGAGAAGATTCTGCGCGATCTGGATGGGCTCAAATTCACTATCTCCGCATTGAATAAAAAAATAGAAGTTTTAACTAAAAATCATGTGGATCTTGCGGAAAATTTGGCGCAGGAAGACAGAAAAATCGATGACCTGCTGCCGCTGGAGGGGGCTTCACGTCAGAGGTATGAGGAGGCGGTAAGTGAGCGTTTGTCACTTCAAAATCGGCTTGCTCTGTTCCAGCTTAAAGAGGCACACGAAGGTCGTATTGCAGCACTGAAAGCGCAAAAGCTTGGAAAGCAGCGTGCTGATGGGCTTCCTGACCCCATCGGGTCGAGTTCAGGGGCAGAGTTTTCTCGAACAGTACTTGCCGTTTTAAAAGCCTGGAATTTTCCCCAAATTCAGACTGTCGATTTCGACTTCAAAAAACAAGACATCGTCGTGAATGGAAAGGAAAGATCGGATAACGGCAAGGGTATTCGGGCAATCTTGCATTCGGCTATGAAAGTAGCTCTTTTGGTGTACTGTCATGAAAAGAATCTTCCACATCCCGGATTTGTTGTTCTCGATTCTCCGCTTCTCACATATCGAAGCCCTCTGAAGGGCTTCAAGCATGGAGAGCTTCGGTCCGATGAGAAAGAGCTTGGGCAAACAGCTCTCAATGAAGCTTTCTATGCTCATTTGTCGTCAATGTCTGCATTCGCCCAGTTCTTAGTTTTCGAGAATCAGGACCCTCCTGAGTCAATAACCGGTCGCCAGGGAGTCCAGATTTGGAGTGGTGAGAATGGAACAGGGCGGCAGGGCCTGTTCCCCGTACTCGACTAGAGCTTTAGCAAACGAGGAGAAAGAGGGGATTACCGCTGAGAAATTGTAGGTTTTGAGTCTTCGAATGCAAAGGATGCAAAGCTGTCAGTAAGAAAACAGCTCTGTATCCTATTCATGTTTCATCTGCGACGCTCTGGAGCGTCACTCTAGGGTATATTGCGACTGATTTGACCAACTCATAGCCCCCTTCGAATCAGCTCATATACAATCTTAGCGGACAGTACACATGCTGCGCGGTGATACTGATCGCCTTTATGAGGCCCTCCGTCATCCACAACAGCCTTGGCGCTAAAGAATTTCGGATGACTAGAGGAGAGGCGAGCAGCCTCATATACAGCAAATGCCTCCATCTCAAAGGCAGTAATCTTGCGGTGTTGCTCTTTGATAGACGTTAGGAAATTTTTGTCTGCAACCACGGAGCTGCCGCTGGAAGTAGGCGCAAGCAATACCTTAGGCGCGAAATGTTCCATTGAATCTGGTAGCTCACTACGTCCCAGTTTTATCCCCTCAGTCGCTGTTTCGATAAACTCCTGAGACTGGATAATCTCGTTAAGTTTGAGACGCACTTCAGGTAGGATCTGGACGCTGTATAGCTCAGGCTCGAAGCCGTTCTTTCCCCACTTTCCAGAATCATGTTGGTGGCAAATTTCTGGTATGACGACGTCATAGATATCGGCTTTACCTTCTATTCCCGCGCAAATTCCACTCATACACACTAAATCAGGCTTGAAGTAGTCGATGGCCTTGGCTGTAGTTATCGCACAGCTGACCAATCCCATTCGTGGTGCAATCACGATAGCGCCTTTGCGGCCATTTATCTCGAGGCCACGAATTTCAAGACCGAAAACTCCTGTCAGCGGGCCGAGCTCATAGCCAGCTTCTTGGAATCCATTCGCCTCTTTCGGAAGAGCGCAGATAATCAAGAAATCAAAACGTAATGGTGGTTTGCAAGCTCTAACTTTTTCTCGTAATGGCTCAACCCAAAGTTGATTTGCAGGTTCGAATGTTACGACCGCAATATCTTTCGAATTAAGGTCTTTGTAGCTTTCATCCGCTGCTTGCAAGAACTGAGTTAGAGCCAGCATAGGCGACCGACAGTTGATGCAGTCATGATCCCGCGCAGCATCAATTATTTGAAGTGTCAGATCACGCTCTTCAATACCATCAAATTGTGGAGCGACTAGGTCAGCAATAATTAGATCGAATTTTTCGCGTTCAAGTACTCTGTGAAAGGTCTGAAAATTTTTCACCCATGTTATATCAGCATCAGATGCCTCGCCTTTAACCTGCTCTTCGATTTGACGGTACTTCTCTTCTTGATCTTCAAGTATTAGGATTTTCATTTTTTTTAATAAATTTTGATAAATCAGCCTTCCAGCGCTCGCTCTCCTCAGAGTACTCAATGCATCCGAGAATATCGCAATCTATTTCTTTCTTGATGGCGTCTGCGGCGTCCTTCACTGCGTAATGAACGCTACTGATTTCGATCTCATGAAACTGAGTAATCACAATACATGGGTCTTTGCGGTCAAGTGATTTGAGCTCCAATAAAATCTCCAAGCCTCCATTAAGAAAAGACATTGGACTCCCTTCTCCTTGCAAGCTCGGATGACTGGGTATCGCCATATCAACTAGCACTAAATCGTAGGTATTCTTGTTTATGAAATCTATCGCTTCCACGAGGCTGGGAATCTCATCAAATGAGGAGTCTGGCATTAATTCAAGAATATATTCGCGGATATTTATTGCCTTGAAGCTATCATCCTCGATGAGCAATATTCTGTGCATGTTAATGCTCCAGCAAATACGACATTGATATAACTACGTTGCGCTCTTCGCAGTGCAAAATGTTTATTGAAAAATTTGGATCTGAACGTGCAAGCTGATGGAGTTTCCGAATTCCACTCCGGTCTTCAGAGATTTGTGCATTATCTAGATTGTCGTCTGGATTCACCTCGAGACGGGAGTTTACATACTCGCTTGTGTCATCGTCGCTAATCTGTGAAGTAATAGTGATACTTACCGCCAAATCATTCTGAGGCTGTCTCCTCACGAAACGAAATAATCTGTCGACCTCTGCTCCCGGCTTACCGTGTTTTGCAGCGTTGTAGATGACAACGTAAAAAGCGTCGTAGAGCACATGATACGCTCCTCCGACTATCTCGATATCGTCATCATGATCATGTAGTTGGTCGATCTTGAAGTCGGGAAATGTGTCCCTGACTTCAGCGGCTACAGCTCTAAAAAGGAGAGATAACGAAGCTTTCGGTGAGACACTAATTGGGCGTTTAAACCATCCATACATAGACGACAGCTTTTCATTTATGTGATGGGTTAAGTCTCGACAAAATACTCCCGCAAGCTCGGACCTATGCGCGCAGGATTTTATTTGAGATAGCAGGTCTGCACCGATTAGTTCAGATTTCTTGCCTTTAAGGAAGGTATTTACATTATTTAAGTCGTCCTCCAGCATTCTCCAACAATACTCAATCAGTATTTGTGGAGCCGCTTGAGATGTCTTACGCTCCGAGTAGTCTCGCATCACCGCTTTTGAACAAGCGTTCGCAATCTCCATCTTGTGAGGGCCCTCTAACCTTGGCCTCAGTAAAGCTTGACGCTTGCCTGGAGATTCAACGTGCAGTCTATCAATTATTATTTCGTTTATAACGGTTTCATAGCGTGCTTGCCAATCTGACCATATTTGTCCAACAAGATTTTCATTAAGAAGAGATTGATATTTAGAGAGTTTTGAGAGATTAACTACAGAGGAGTATAAATGCCCTTTGAAAGTGCCATGTCTAATTCTTCGTCCTAAATATGAAGCAATTCCGAAAACGGTGCTTCCACAAAATGCGGCATAACATCTACCAATTATCTCCAACATCTGCGGGTTGCTATCCTGCTCAAGGGAATTGTTAAGATCTAGTGCTGTAAGTATGGCATTCAGCTCTCGCATCAACTCGTCATTTATCCATTCAAGAAGTCGTGAGGAATCTACATATATTCTATTGTCATCAATTTCATTTCTCAGCTTATTGATCTGATGGTCGATCAGGAGAGTACGGGCTCGATCAAGGTAGATCTTTTCGCCTGTGGTATCCCCCATGAAACGATGCAAAGCAGCACGTGTTTCAGTAATCTGAGAGGCTGTGAGTATTATTTTTGATAGTTTTGCAATGAAGTCTTCTGTAAAGACCTCGTACATGTATTCAGCGACTACTTGAGAGCAAGTTGACATGGCGGCGACAAAATCAACTAGGCGACCGTTATAAGAATCCAAGACCAACTTCTGAAGGATTCTTCGTAATTGATGATCATCGCCTTCGCTCCTACTCTTCTTGGCTATTAGCAGAAAATATATGAGCTTAGATATCTGAGATGAAGAACATGCTGCCATATTTCGAAGATAGGCAGGATTTATGGTTTTGGAAAGATCACGAGTTCGACTCATCAGCAATAATAAGCCGTCTTCAGAGATATCAGCGTATCCCTTGTGTTTTGCTATTAGATAATTGAAAACCGACGAACGTGTCGTGGAGCCATCTCGTTCCAAACGCGAAAGCGAGGTCCAAGTATGTCGCGTCATTTTTCTGCCAGAAGGCAGTTCTGGCAAAATGACGTCGCCCACCCACTGGCCAACGCGAGTTAACAGTTCTTCATCTAGCTTTATATACGGGGACTCAGGAAAATCGTAAAAATTATCCTGAAGGGTTCTATACAGCACGACAGAGTCGTTTTCTAACCAGGCGCTTGAGCGTTTGTAAAATAGCTCTTCACCGTCTTCGAATTCAGTGTATTGGTTAGCAATTGCAGAAATATCAGAGAGGTTTTCCAACCTCTCAAAAATTATATTGAGATAGTTATAGGTATTTGCCTGGAATGCATGTTTGTTTACTTTGGCAATGATTATCGCATCGAGTAGGGATGACTGCAGGCTGCTCTGAATGAGATTGGTCAGATCCTCCGTGTCTGCCGCATGAGGATGAAAGGCAAGTCTTAACGTATCGCGAGTGAATTTATTCAAGTCTCCTTTGTTGGGCAAGCCCAATAGAGATTTTTTCATACTAAGAAAGTCTTGGCCCTCTTGGTAACAATTGACCAAAGAGCTAGAAACTAAATTGTTGACCCTTATGCCAGCGTCTTCCAGAATGGAATCGACTTCAGGTAGTTCGTCTCCATTTTCCCTTTCCACCGAAATTAGCGCTGCTTTACGTAATAGAAAATGACTTGCACCTGCTTCGCGGTACGCTTTGGCAATAGCTAGTGATGCCCCCTGATAGTCTTTTTTGAGTACCGCGACGTTTATGGCTTCGACACAGCGTAGGCTCGCTTCGAGCTTATCAAAATGAGATTTGCATAACACATCAAGAAATGCTAGCTGCTTTGGCAGGGTCAGCAGTTTAAGCCGCTTAAAATTTTCTGTAATTTGCGGATGCGACGGAAATAGATCTGGAATTGATACGATGCTAATCTGCCCAAATGCGCGGAGGACTACGTCTATTTGAGCTAGCTCGTGCACGCTTAGCCTCTCGCGCAATGAGTTTAGGATTCGCACGCTATCTGCTATTTCTCCTGCGACAATTGCTCGTACTTTATTTCGTATGCGAATATCCAATTTCTTTAATTCGCGATGAATCAATATGCGATTTTCCATCAGATCTGCTATTTCCTTGTTATTTAATAGTTCGTGCAACGCGCATAGCGGCGCAAGATCTATTCGCTCTGACGCGTCGAGGAGAGATGCCGTTGTCTTAGTTAGGAACTAACACGTAATCTGGTGTGATCAATTCGACATATTTCTAGCTCTGATTGCTGCTTACGCGCAGAAACGACCTCCATTAGGCGAATATCGGCATTCCTCGACCCTCTGAGGAAAGCAAAAAAAGTACGGACACCATCAGCACTGAGTATCTGAAATATGTTACGAAGTTACTTATTGTAGCGAATGTTGAGTTGGATACACTTGGCCTGCGCCTGTGGAAAATTGTGCTGTGGCAGCGCGTCATGTGTCACTTTTTTGTTGCCGACATTCAGAGTTATCGTCTCTCCCAGACTCCTGAAAGGCCATCGCAGCAGATCCGAATTTCCTGAACGGCAAAGTTACCCTCGCAATCGGGAAGTCTCCTGCTAGCGCAACGTACCCGCCGAGTGATCGCAGCGCCTGTATCTGGGCCGCCGTAACGACATCTTCGGTCGTACGCTCCATGTTGTCCGACGTATTCCGGTTGTCGACGCTGCGGCTGACGCTGTATTTGGGGCGTTCCACCTCATGTTTTCCCAGGCTTTCGCTCATGTCTTTGGCAGTTTGAGGGTCTGTGCGGGAGCCGCCCAGCACTGCCAGGTTGCGGAAACTGGCGCGGATGGTTGTGGCCATGGTTTTGCCATAGATGTGTTCCAACTGTGATGTGCTTTGCAGCCCGGCCACGATGCGCAGGCCATTTTTCCGGCCCTTGGTCAGGCCTGCTTCCAGCGAGGGAAGCGCTTCCAGGCTGGCCAATTCGTCGATGAATAACCACCAGCGCCGATGAGAGCTTTCCGGCATGGACAGAATGGACGTGATGAATACGTCTGCCCATGAGGACACTAGCGGTTTCATGGAGCTCATCATGTCCTCGCGCCAGTTGATGTACAGGTTGCCGCCATCAGGTTTGGACAGCCATTCGCGGATGGAGAATTTTCCGGGCTTCATGCCGGTGTGCTCCGACAGCTTGTTCGACAGCACAAAGCGGGCAGAGGACAGGGCTTTGCTGGCCTCGCTGGAGCCCACAAACAGGGATTCGGCCAGCGTACCCTCTAGGAACTGTTTCAGGACCTTGGGGTCTTCGATGGTGCACAGGCGAAATAGATCCATGACGCTGGCTTGCTCGCCCTGCATTTGATGTAGTTTCTTGGCCGTTTCGCGTAAGAGCAGCCGCCCGAAATCGTTCCACTCTTCGGCATTTTTGTCCTGGCTCATCGGCACCATCGAGTGGGCCAGCCGTTTCCAGTCGTAGTCGGCACGAACTTCGTTGAAGAAGGACCACCCCTGGCTGCGGGCGTCGTAGGGGTTGAGGATCACGTCGTTCGGCTGCCAGAATTTGCTGAGCAGATCGCCATTGGGATCGATCACGATCATGCGGTCATTGCGATCCGCTGCTTGTCTGGATAATCGGGTTTGCATGTCACGCTTTGACCTACGCAGGACCGATGCGGCCATGTTGCGCAACAACACCGATTTACCCGAACCGGTGGCACCGCTGATGAGCAGGTGGAGGTTTTCGTTGGCCGTTGGCATGGGAATGCCGCCAATGTCGATCTGTTCTTTACCGCTTTCCTCACACTGGCGTGCCAGCCTTTGGGCTGAGGTGGTACGAGTACCCCGTACGAAGCGTTTGTAGCCTGCCCCTTCAAACCCTTCTGTTCGTGCCGTGCGTCCGACAAACAGGACGAAAATGAGGGCGAGCACTAACCCGACACCTAGCGCACCATAGAGCAAAGGGTACTGCGGAGTTATCACCATGAAGTGCCAAAAAGCGCTGGCATTCCAGTCTCGCCAGTGTATGTGGCTGCCCCAGGTGGCGACGGCCATCCAGGCTCCTGCAGGAAAGAGCACCAATGAAAAAGCAGCAATGCGCCTCCGGGTAATGGGGGAGATCAGGGTGGACATGGGTGCCAGTCCTCATGAGATCAGCATCTGACCGAGGGTTAGACCCGCCAACAATCCGCCCAGGATGCCAGCAGCACCACCCATAAGCAGGGCAATCCAAGTCATGCGACGCGCAGAGCGGTGTGCCGTGCTGGCGTACTGTGTGGCCTCTCGGGCCACGTGCTCCAGTTGCTGACGGGTGTCATACAGCATGGCCTGAATGGCCTGCTGTGCATCCTGGTGGATCGGCCTGATGCTCGATTCGATTGTGGTCGTCAGATGGCGATTCAGTTGTTGGGGCAAGGCTTGCTGTGTGTCCGCCATCGCTTGCATATGCTTCTGCACGGTATGCATGTGCTGAGTGGTACGCTCCAGTCGGTCTACCAGACTGGTCACTTCACCCAGCACCTCGTGATAGAGCAAATCCAGTTTGGTGCGAGCGCTATTGGGAGCCAGGTTGGATTCCATGGTAGCGCTCAGGAAAACAGCGCGTTGAAGGCCGCGTTCATTTGACGATCTACGGGCTTGGCCAAGGCGCGCAGGGCGTGACGGCTGCTCAGTTGGGAAATGCGGACATGATCGTCTGGGTCGGCGACGCGAAGCAGGGCGCGGTAATCGGTTTGATCTGCCAGCACGTCGGCAATGGTGGTGCGTTGTTCGGCCAGGAGCTCGAATACTTCGTTTTCGTAGATGGCCGCGTGAGGGTTGACTTGCACCTCGCCGGTCTTGGCGGCATAGGCCAGGATCGATGGGAATTCATCGGCCACGCTGCTATCGACACGATTAAACAGGATGCGTACCCGTTCGGCATCCACACCCAGTTCGGCCAGCGCTGCGACAGTTTTGATGGTTTCGCGCTGGGCTTTGCCAGTATTGATGACGGGCAACACGAAGTAGCCGATTTCTTCATGAGCGCCTTCGTAGCGCATCATGTGCGTCAGAAAATCCTCGATGTTGCTGGCACCGACATCGACGATGGCATCGTCTCGGGTGAGCAATTCACGAAACAGTCGGCCAAAGTGCTCCCCGCGTAGCTGATCGACATCGAGGCCAAGATCTGCGCCTGTTTCGTTTGTGGATTCGACGGCAAAGATTTGCGCGCTGTTCATGCGGGGTGCAAGCAGGTGCGAGGCAGTGACCGTTTTGCCAACAGAGCCGGTGTAGTTGAGCACGGCGACTTTCATGGTTTGTTCCTTTTGGTGGGCGGGTTGTCAGTGGTGGGTGTACGGTTGGCTTGGCCTTCGCGGCGCAGTGCTTCCAGGTCAATACGCATGTCGCGAATTTTTCGTAGATCACCAGGCGTTTTGATGTCGCGGGGTCGCCCCTGAATGGCATCCAGTGTGGGTGGCGACGAGGTGGGGGGTGAAGGTGGAGACGGTGACTTGGCGGCTTTCCTCTGCGCTTTGCGCCAGCGGTACAGCGTGATGGCATAGGTGCCGAACTGAACCTGCAGGCCAGCTGCTGCCAAATCGTCCAGCACGGCGGCATGCGGGACACCAGTTGCCAGCTCTACTTCGATCAACGGAAACAGGGCGCGCAGTTGTGCGGCGGTGCTGATGCGAGGATCCAAGGTCGCGAGGGTGGCGCGATAGCGCGCTACGGGTCGGGATTCATTCATAGGCTTCCATGGTTGAGTTGAAGACGGGGTGGGGTCGCGGCTTGCCATAGGCCGACTTATCCACAAGCTCACCTGGTAGTAATAAGGTAGAAATAAGGTAGAAGGTGTCGAGATGGCTGGAGAGCCCCTATTCATGCGGGTTTCCAAAACCGATGCGCGATGCTATGCCGATAAAGCGCGATGCTGTGCCGATAACCCGCGATGCTATGCCGATGCAGGCGCGATGCTATGCCGACGCCGAAGACCACTTATCCACAGGCGATTTTTGGTCAATCAATGATCAGTCAACGGGTTTGAAAAGGCGGGTTTGGTGCGCTGGATGAGACGCTATGACACGATGGCTTAGCGATCCAATCGCGTCCAAACCGCCTGTTCGTGTCCCTTGATGGCCGCCTCGATTCGGGGCTCGGCTATCACGCCCAGCGCCTCCAGTTCGGCCAAACTGCGCTCCAAACTGATCCGAAAATCTCTCATGCGACCGGTAGACTGTGCTCGTTCCTTTAGGATTTCCAGGCTGTATTTCTGCTGGATATCGGACGAGGTGCCGATGAGTCGCTGCAGACTTTTGGACAGATCCAGCCGCATCTGTAAGCGCTTGGACCAGTCCACCAGGGCGTACTCGCGATTGCCGAATATCTGTGCCCAGCGCGGATCGGCATAAATGGTGTAGCAGGCGCTGTGCGCGTCGTAATCAAAGCCACCGATCATGGCGAGCACCCGTGTTGAGGGATGATTGCCATAGCTGTACTTGATGGAGCCGTCCTTGCGTCGGGCCTCAATGCACAGCGTAAACCGGGCCAAATCCTTCATGCCTTCATGTAACCACTCGTATTGGCTGCCGCCTGTCGGTCGGCCCATGCCTCGCAGAAAATCGGCACGGTTGATGACGGGCGCTTCGCCGAGCAAGGCCGTAGTTTGCAGATACATGGCATGCATCCAGATGTCCGCGTGGTCTTCGCTTAACTGCTTGCCAGATCCCTTGAGCAGGATGTTGCTGCTTTCGAGAAACACCGTGTCGTCATGCATAGTGCGCCAGCCTCGGCGCACGGGCGCAAAGATGGCGCTTCGGGCAATGTAGTTGGGAATGGCGCGTGTTGTTTCCTTGATGCCGGGCAGGATAAAGGGTGTTGGGGTTCGAGCCTGTTTTTCTGCGGCTGCCGCCAAGGCCTGCTGGGCCTTTTGGTGTGTCCGTTGCATGGCGGCAGACAGGTGCAGCAAGTTGCCGTCCTGGTGAAAGGGCTGGCGTGTGGATGAAATCATCGGTCAAGCTCCAGGCGAGCCGGTATAAGGCCTGCCTGGCGCGTGTGCAGTGCCTCACACGGGTTCAGGGGATGGGGTAATCGGCGTCTGGACATGCCAGGCCGGAAACGCAATAACAGGTGTTTGCCCTGATGGGCGGTGTCGCGGGCTAACTGCCGACCGGTGTTTTCGGCTCGAACCAGAGTTCTTTGAGCCGAAAGCGCTCGAAATGCAGCACGACATCGACGGTCTGGCGCAAGAAGGCCTGTATGGT
This sequence comes from Bordetella tumulicola, assembly GCF_054779135.1. Classification (NCBI taxonomy): domain Bacteria; kingdom Pseudomonadati; phylum Pseudomonadota; class Betaproteobacteria; order Burkholderiales; family Alcaligenaceae; genus Bordetella; species Bordetella tumulicola. The sequence continues at coordinate 959,491 of NZ_BAAGYU010000010.1, forward strand.
CGGCAAATCTAGGTTGCCGCCGGTTGGCGATTGCTTGATGAGAATGGTCAGACGGTCAAAGGCGTCGGCGGCGCTGTTGGCATGTGTGGTGGTGACCGATCCCGGATGGCCGGTATTCAATGCCGCCAGATAGTCCCAGGTTTCAGGGCCGCGCAACTCGGCCAGAAAGATCCGGTCGGGCGACAGTCGCATGCAGGCGGCCAAGCTGTCGGTGGCAGATACTCGGCCGCGTGTACCGCCATACATCATATGAATCCGGTTTCTGTGCCGTGGCAGGATCAGTTCATGGACATCTTCAATCGTGATCAGCCGTTCATCGACGGGAACGCGATCAATCAGCGAGCGGGCAAAGGTGGTTTTGCCGGATCCGGTCGCGCCCGAGATGAGGATGTTCTTGCGTGCCAGGATGGCGTCGTGCAGAAAGCGGGGAATATCGCCTGCCGCTTGAAGCGCCATGAGCGCTTGGTCTGAGGCCGAGACGTCGCCTGCCGTATTGGTGGCCGTGCTCGCAAACGCGCCTTGTGCCTGCAGTTCCTCCAGGGAAAATGCGGCCTGTGTGTGCTTGCGGATGTTGATGGCTAACGTCTCGTCAATGCAGGCGGGTGGCATCACGATCTGGCCACGCTCCCCGTCCGGCAAGATGACGGACTGGATCGGGCTACGTGCCATGTGGTTGTACGCGGCCAACGCGGTGGCCAGGGCCTCCAGGTGCGGATAGGTGAGCGAGGGGCACGTCTGTAATTCCCATGCCCCACGCGTACGGGTGTAGAACTCCCCGGCCCGCACGATGGCAATTTCCGTCACGCTCGGGTTCTCCAAGTGGTTGGTTAACGGTCGTAGAAAGGTGCGAACCGAGATGGAGCGATCAAATGGAATCGGTTCAGGGGATGGGTTCAAGCTCATAGACGTGGCTGAAGTCCAAGTCACGGGCGACCATGATGCCGATACGCTCGCCCTGGTTCTTATAAAGCGTTGGAGGTATATCCAGCGACTTCTCCAGTATCTTGGCGATGGCTTCCTGACCGCCCTGGGTCGTATTGTCAAAACGAATGTTGTCGTTGCCAGACTGGCCTTGGTTGGATGCCCAGTTGCCAAAATCGCCGACCAGAGACAGCAGAATGGCGTTGCCAAAGCGTTCCCCGAAGTGATTGTCGATATCGCCATCGACCCCGGCTTCTCCAAGCGGGCCAGTGCCGGGGGAACTCAGATCCACGATGACGCCGGTACGGGTTTCCAGCCGGTTCCAGGTCACAAACGCGCGGGCCTGTCCTTGTTGGATGCCGCCAGACTGATAGCCCGTGAATTTGGTACCGGCGTCGATGAGTGTGACCTGGCCGTTGGCGCTCTTGACATCGTGTGTTGCCAAGCAAGTTAGAAATCCGGACTGCGTGCTGACGAGTTTCGTTTGCAGCGTGCAATCGATCATGGTGCCCTGTGTCAGCAGGAAGTTGCGATCACCCAATTGACCCGCTACAGACGGGGACAACTCCAGCGGACGTAACTTGTCGGCCAACGGACCCGCATCGTTATACGGGCCTTGTGCGGCATCTGCCTGGACTGTGGTATCGCCGTTTCCGTCCCGACCGTCCCCTTGCAATGGGCTGGCCAGCCGACGTTGTGTCAGTTCGTCGGCAGGCGGTGGGGTCTCGGGTGCGGGTGGCGGTACGCTATAGCTCGGTTCGGGTGCGGGATCGGCAACCGGCGGCGGAGGGGCGGGCGATGGCGCAGGGCGTTCGACCTTGGGTGTTTTTAAGCGATTGGTGATACCGCTTTGGTCCGCTTCCAGGCCGTTGTTGCTGTCCTCCTGCTGTTCATGGCTCCAGGCCTTGATGAGCACGCCGATGGCGACAGCAAGTGCGACCAGGATGGTGAACCAAAGAAAAGCCCGTGCGCCACGCGGTGCGGTGCGTCCAGCGGTCTCCAGGTTCAGCGGTTCCCGCTCCAGGTCAGGAGTTGCATGGTTGTCGGATTGTTGGGAGTCTAACTGCAGAGTGCCTTGCTCGTTTTCCGTCATGGGGCATTCCTTTGTGGCATGTCGTCGCTTTACTGCTCGGCGGGTACGGGCATTACCGTGGAGGGGTGCGGGGCAGGCGTGCTCTTGATGGTGCGCTTGACCGCAGGCGAGGTCGTTCCGGTATATGTCGGTACCGGTGTGACACCGTAAGCATCGTTATGGATGGCCAGCACTTGATCGCCCAGGCGTAGGTGCCATAAGGCCGAGGTGCGATGCAGCACCATGGTGTGTTCATCGGCCATGTGATAGTTGGTGATGATTTCCTGGCCATCTGGGGTGACGCGATAGACGGTAGGGATGTCTGCCTCGGACGCAAACTGCAGCCAGGTTTGGCGGCCATCATCCCAGGCATGTACTGGCGCGATGCCTGCATCCCCGTTGCGGGTATAGGCCTGCCAGTTAATCGCAGCGCTTGTCGTGCGTAGGGAGTGTTCAACGGCGGCTTTCTGTGACGCTAGAATGCGTTGCTTGGCTTCGGTGTCGGGATAGCGGATTACCAGTTTGTATAGCGCCGATGAATGGCGATTGCCGCTGTACGAAAGCCTGAAGCTGTAATCGCGCCGGTTGGTGACGACAAGCAGGTTAGTGTTGGCGTTCTCCGCTGTCGGTTTGAAGAACAGATGGTTGTCTTTGTACGTAAACGCGTAGGCTTGACTGTCACCGAAGACGTGGTAGACGTAGCGCTCGCCAGGCTCCAGGACAATATGGGTTGCCACGCCAATGATGGCATTAAGCAGGATGACATCTGCCTCGTTGTAGTTGACGTAGCGTACGCGATGATCCGACCGTGAGGATCGGGGTGTCTCCAGCGCCAGAGCGCTTGCGGGCAGCGCCAGACAAAGCACCAGCGCCAACGCCTGCCGTCTGGGGAAATGTTCAAGCATGAGAGTTCCTTCAGGACGAAATAGGGGTTAGCGCGACAAGTCGGCAGCCAGGTCATAGCGCGTGATCTGAAAACCCAATGGGTTCAGGCGTGCGACTTCTTCAGTGAGCGGTACATCGGTGTATTGATAGGCTACGGTGGCAATCAGATGCTGAACTTTGGTGATGTTGCCCGAAGTCACTTCCCGCTCTGTTTTGGTAAAGCGGACAATGGCAGCCTGATTGGCCCCTAGTGTGATGGAGTGGACCTGTACGTCGACTGTGCCTTCGGTGCCCAGACGGGTCGTGACGGCATCCTGGCCTTCAAAGCGTTTGCCGTACTGCGTCTGAATGGGCGCGGAGGACAATAGGGCGCAGATATCGAACTGCTCCTGAATGGTTTGCCAGCTGTAGCCTTCGCAGTTCAGCACATAGGTATTTAGGAAATGCTTGGCGATGCGTTCGCCATAGTCTTCCAGCGGTTGCCCGAGTTGGCTGACGTGCTCGACCGTGCCGGTAGCCTCATCGACACGCACCACGTACATTTCAGGAGGCGCTTTGAGCGGCGTCAGGCCGACGACGGCAGCGATGGCGGCTGTGGCAATGAGCGCCGAGCCGATGGCAACTTGCCAGGCTCGCTTTCGGCTGCGGAAAACTTCGCCGAAATAATCACGCTCCAGGCCGCGAGACTGTTCCAGATAGGCAGCTATATCTTCGGATTTGAGGGCTTCGGGCACGAATCAAACTCCTTGAATAAGCGGTGGCGTGGCATTGACCGGCACACGGGGCGAGTCGGCGGGCTGGGGTGGCTCTGGCGCGTGAAAGGCGCAACCGGCCAGCAGCCCGGCCAATGCCAGGGCGGCAACGATGTTTTTCATGGGAACTCCCGCTCTGTCTGCGGACAGAACAATTAGGAAGGAATGGAGGGGGACAGCAGGCCGCTGGATTACTTGGCGCGCGGGCGTATCATGCTGCGCAGGCGCATGATGGAAAACACGCCTTTAGCGGCGGCTCCAATACCGAGTTGAGCGCCGAAGCCATTGGAGAGGCCTGCAGCGAGGCCGGGGATCATGATCATGACGATTAGGCTGGCAATACCGACAAGCAGTTGTGCGCCATAGAGGCTCAGAATATCTTTCGCGCCGCCATTGATCTGATCGGCGATCATGCGGATAAGCTCAACGTTCATTTGCAACATCAGCCCGAAAATAAGGCCGGCCAACAATGCTAAGAACACGAAATTTAGTGCTTGAGAGATCCAGCTGTTGAGAAGTGGCTTGGTCGGCTCAAATAGCGTCGCTGCAATAAATATGGGGCCAGTCGCGACTACCAATGCCATACCGACTTTGCATACGACGATCATCACAATAATGATGCTGCCAACTATTGCTGCGTTTGCACGTACTAACGTGGCGAGAATACTGACGAGCACTTCTTTAGTGGAGGGCAAGAAGTTGTACCAAGCATCTTGACCCTTACCCATCATGGCACCGGAGGCTTTACTGGTCTCATTTTGCAATTTATCGACCTCTACTGCGACATCGCTGGTACCTAGTGCCAGTTGTGTGACATCGTCAGGTAATGCAATCATCGTGTCCGCGATGTTCTTCTGGTATAGGCCTCCCACGCCAAAGATCATTGAGACAACGGCGACGAGAATGGCTTTGCGAAAGAATTCCGTCACTGTCATATTGCTTTGCCCGTGCATGAGGGCAAATGCATACACGACAAATTGGAGAGTGAGGCCTACGACGATGACGGGCATGAGGGCCTGGAATAACGCCTGCATGGGGCCGTTTACAGCGTTGCTTAATGTATTCTCGGTTTCAGACATGACCCATTGAGCAATATTGCTTGAGGACAATGACGAAGAAGCCGACGGAGTCATTCCGGGCATAGTGCGACCTTAGTTGTGAGGTTGAGCGTCTACATCATCGGTGTTGTTATCTCCGAACCACCCGCCATATACCCGTTCAGCTCTCGCTTGTAGCAGGTGTCTCTCCGCTTCAAGTTGTTGCGAGGCTAGTTGAATGCGTGTCTGCTCGGCCACGATGTTGGACTGTTCAATTTGAATCCGTGCTTGTAGTTCGGCGATTTCTTTGGGGTTGCTCGTCTGGTTTATTTTGTCTTGCAGGGCATCAATGTTAGCTAGGCGTTGGGTCATTGAGTCATAGGCGCGTTGGCTCATCGCTTTAGCGGTTGCTTCAATATCCAATGCCCTCTTGGAAAGCTTGGCTCGATCTTCCTGAAAATTGACAGGGGCAGTGACGGAGTCCGTGACGCGGCTAACGTCTGCATTGAGGCTTGAGTTGGTAGGTTGATTCAGCAGATCTTGGGCAGTTGAGGGCAATGCAGAGCGAAGCCGATCGCGCGAGTCTGGGCTGCCAACCACATTGCCGTAACCACTTGATTGCGTCAGTGCGGCAAGCTGGCTCTTGGCTGTAGACAGTTGTTTGCTCAGATTTTTCAATTGATCTTTGGCCGTCAGTAATTGCTGCTGCAATTGAGCGATCGTGGCAGCATCAACCGTTGGAATTCCACTCGCGTAGGTGGTATTGATCAATACGACGGACAGGGAAATGCCCGCCGCAAATAGCTTGCAGCGTGTCATGAGGGGTCTCCAGGGAGTGCGCCGTTAGGCGCGAGGATCAGGACTGCGTGTCGCTTTGCTGTGCAATGGCTTGATATTCAGCCTCTGTTGCACGATGCGCTTTCATTTGGCCTGAAACGATGATATCGGCGCTTTCATCGTAGGCAACGCGTTTGTCGCCTACTGCCAGAATATTGTCCGAATCGTCTAGCTTTCCAGGCAGTTTGTGAGTTTGGTAACCGCCACCGAAAGGGTCTTTCGTTACGACGGTGAACAGAAAACTATCGCCGTTGCGAGTGATATGGATCGCGTCAGAATCATATTTGCTATCTGACTTCCAATATCCAAGAAACTTCTCACCCCCGGGCTCACTATTACATCCGACTAGGGTCGTGAGCAGTGTGGCAGAACTAATGGCGGCGATGAAGTTTCGTCGGTTCATGCGGTTTTCCTATAGTGAGCGGCAGTTGAAGGGCCCGGCTATTCGTGAAAAATGTCCAGGGATTGCGTACGCTGTAGGCGTATTCAATCTTTGTAGTGCAGGCCGCTTGATTGCACAGTTTCAGGATGTTCCATTAGGCCGTGTTTCTCGGTGCCCTTGGATGCGGACATCAACACGTTGATAAAGGGGTTAGAAATCCGGCCCATCCATTTCGTGAGTGGCCTCATGCCGCTCTAGCGGATGATCGAAGCGTGCACCGATGAGATCGGATACGCGCTGGTAGTCGGCAGGTTGCGGAGGATGGCCGTTGACCTCGTGAATGTGCAGGCTGTAGTACTTGTGCACACCTTGTTCAAAATAGGCACGATCTTCGCGTGGCGTGCTCGATGAAAACCAGAGCGATGGGGCCTGCCGTGGATCGGATGCGGAGGGTGAGTCCAGGCCGTGGTCTTGTGCCAGTCGCCGAAGCGTTTCGGTATCGACGGCTTCACGTTCCACCGTGGTATCTGCCCAACTGGATTGGCCCGCTTCCAGGTCTTCCGGCTCCCAGTACTCGCAGTCGATGGAAACCACGAAGGTGTCTTCGGGGCTTTCTTGCTCCGGTTCATGGGTTTCAAGTCCCAATCGGCGGTAAAAATCCCGATGCTGTTCGTACTCCCAGGCCATCTGCGTTTCGGCGATGAGATTTTCGGTCTCGCGGATCAGTGCGCGTTCAGCCTCAAAGTCTGCATCCGGGATATCCACGCCCTCGATGTCCCTGGCGATATACAGACCAGTCATGTGGTCTTTGAGTCCTTTGAGATATTCCTGGGTGAGGATCAGGTGTTCCTTCGCGGCGTCCGGTATTGGTCGGGCTCGTTCGCCCGCGCTGAAGGCCTCCTCCACACGATCTTCCAGCTCTTTGGGTGTTGAGTAGGGATTGTTCTGCAGATTCATGGAGCCTCCTGCATGGTGTTAGCGTGTCTGCCGGATCGCCGCCAGATATACCGGCAGCCAGGCGGCTGGGTCATGACCTGCCTGGGCAACCGCCTCTTGTGCGATCGCGGCCATGTCGGGGCTGCCCGAGAACACGAGCAGTTCATCTTCGCAGCCGGACAGGTCAAGTTGAGCGACGGTGACGCTTGAGCCTTGCTTGACCAGGAATTTCCGGCTGGCTTCTCCAAGGCCGCGCAGTAGTTCGAATTCCGCCTCGGTAAGCCCAAAGCCCTCGATATAGTCGCGAGCCTTGGCCTTGGGGTTCGGCAGCAGAATGAGTGTGGCGGTCTGTTGCACCAGGGACGGCCCGACCGGGTTCTCGATGATGGCCCCCGGCTCCTGCGTGGCGAAGGCCAGCACGCCATTCTTTTTACGAATCGTGCGGCTGGCATCCTGCATGGATTCCTGAAAATGCGCGTCCTTCAACGGGTGCTGGCACTCGTCGTACAGGTTGATGATGCGGCGACCATCATGCAGGGCATCGACGCGATGCTTCAGGTACAGCGTGACAGCACCCCGGGCGGCGTCATCGTCCAGCAGCTCGGTCAGGTCAAAGCCGAAAATGGCAGGCTGGCCGGTATCCGTGCGCAAACTCAGCTCATCGACCGGATTGTCGAACACCCAGCCGTATTCACCACCTTGGCACCACGGTGCCAGCCGAGCATGAATGGTGCTGGTGTTGTCATCCTCGCTATAGGGGTTGGGCAGCAAGGTGTTGAGCGTGGATAACGTGCGGGCTTCGCGATCGATGAGCGTGGTCAGTTGTTGCACGGCCTTGGTTATGTCGGCCTGTTGGCGGGTGGTGACCGTTTCTCCTCGGCGTTCCGCCAGGGACACCACCAGGCGCACCATAAAGGCGACGTTGCCTTTGGTGGGCTCCATTTGGAAGGGATTCCAGCCAGTGGTTTCGCCCAGCCGAATGTTGAAGTAACGACCCCCAAGCGCCATGATCAGCACCTGCATACCCTGATCCTTGTCCCACACCACGCATGTCGCACCGAACTTCTGGGCTTGGGTGAGCAACATGCCCTGCAGAACGGTTTTGCCGGTACCCGTCATGCCGATAATCATCGTGTTGCCGGGGCGACGTTTCCCGGTTTCGTCCACGTCGTCGGTGGAGGCATGGAAATTGAAGAAGTACGGGCTGCCGGTTTGGGTTTTAAGCAGCGTGACCGCAGGGCCCCAGGGGTTGCCGACCGGTTTGCCGGTCAGTTGGTTATGCAGGCTGGAAAAGCACAGAAAATTCAGCGACGTGATGGGAACCGGTCGGGGTCGCCAGTGCCAGTTGCCAGGTAGTTGTGCCCAAAACCCCGCCTCCAATGCCCGGTCCAAGGGTCTGAAGCCGATGGCGTCTTCGGCCAAGGCGGTGGCCGTTTGCGCCAGCGCCTGGCGCACGCTTTCTGCCGTGTCGTCATAGATCAATAGCGTGGCGTGATGGTCTCCCAGACCCAAGCGGGCCGAGGTCAGGTCATCCATGGCGTCGTTGAGTTGGACCACCTGGCTGGTAGAGTCATCGCCGGAATCGACCAGCAGTTTGTGGTGTTTCTTGACCAACTTCTTGGCTGCAGCTCCCGTATGGCTACCCCATGACTGCGTAAGCACGAATTCGTGCGGTAGGGCCAGCAACCGATTCATGTGCCCTGGTTTTGTCGCTTCCGGGTAATCGCGCAATTCCATCATGCCGAAGACGCGGGCGTTGGCGACGGTGCGCAGTTCGCCGAGTTCGCCATGGCGGCCAAAGATCGGTCTGGCCTGTGGCAGGGTGTCTCGCAGCCGTTCGCGGCTGATAGGTACCTGTTGTGGCGTGCCGGACAGCAGAAAGCCCAGAAACTCAGCCGCTTCACTGAAGGCAAAACCGTTCCGGTCTACGATGCCGAGCGTTTCAGGATCGTAGCGGTATAGGCCTGCCATCAGGGCGCGCACAATACCGTTGAGTCGTTCGATCGATTCGGCTTGCCAAAGCGCCAAGCGTTTCGCGTCGGCTTTCTCCAGGCTGGCAAACGTGCCTAGGATGGGATCTTGGACAGGATGAACCAGGACAGTCAGGTACAGGTCATTAACCATCAAGCCCGACGTATCGAACGTGGCACGGTAGGCAGCATCGAATTGGGCTGCAAAGGGTTGCTCGAACGTGCTGTCGGGATATTCGGTGACGCGGCGGCGAACAATATGGGAGTAGAGCCCAAACGCTCCCATCGGCAGGCCGCGCAGCACGTTATGTAGGGCTTCGATCCAGTCCTTGAGTTCGTCTTGCGCATACGCGTCCGGCGCTCGACCCGTGACTTTGATGACCGTCATGTACTCATGGGTGTCGCAGGCAATGATTTGATCCGTGACATGATGGGAGTGCGGCAAGTAGCGCGCGATGCGACGCTCGTCTACCGCCAGGGAGGCTGCAGCAGTCATGGAGACATCCTTTACTTGATGAGGGACCGCCAGGGGCGGCGTCGGTGATAACCCTGCAGGGCATAGCTGGAGCCTTGCCAAAAGCGCTGATTGGGATTGCTGCGCCGGGTTTTGAGTTCCAGCCAGAGCACGTCCAGCGCCTTGTCGTCGTCTCGCGTGAGAATCGCCAAGGTGGGCATGACCACAAAGAGCAGTCCCCACCAGGCCAGGCCTGCCGTCATGGCGATGATGGTTACCCCGGCAAACGCGCCCAGCAGTAACGTGGTGGGAATCCCCATGAACGTGGCCTTGCGGCCCAGGCCCTTGAAGACCGGATAGGTATTGGGCGTCATGGCTTACTTCCAGAGCAGAACAACCAGTTCTGCCGTGGAGCCCGCCAGCAGCACACCGATCCCCCAACGGATGGCATCGTCTTTACGCATGACTTCGGCGGCATACAGCACAAAAATGATCACGCCGATGATGACGGCGGCAATGGGCAGGATGATGTCCAGATTGTCGCTGAGCGTTTGCAACGTGGTTCTGGCGCGGGACAGTCCGCCGATGGACTGTGCAAATGCAGCGTGATGGCAGCTAAATAGCAGTGACGTTGCTATCAGTTTGTACAGAATGCGCAGGGACGATGTTGCGTTCATGATTTGCTTGAGTACAGACATGAAAAGACTCCTGCCCCACACGCTTGCTGGCGTCGGGGTGGTGGGGATGAAAAGTGGGAGGGTGGCGCTGGGCCTAGTGAGACGGCGCTGCGTCAGGTGTTGGTAGTGGGTTCCGCTAAGGACTGGTGCTGGGCTTTTTCAGAGAAGCCATCGTTGGCCGGATTGGCCGTGAAGCCATCCTGAGTACCTGGGGTGTGAGGCTCGGCAGCGGGTGGCTCTGGTGCTGCTTTGCTGTCGGGCGTCGATGGGGTCTCGTCGCTGGCTTGCGGTGTTAATGCAGGCACTTTGATATTGGCCTGGGCCAATATCTTGCCGACATAACCGTTGCGAAACCCACCAGTGAAGTTGCCTGTGTTGTAGCAAGACAGGGCGGCACGTAACGCCTGTTGCGGATCTTGATGCTCGTGCAAGGCCCGAGCATAGCAATCGGCAAGCACCGTTTGGGCCGCTGCCAAATTGCGGCAGGGATCAAAGACCGTCTTGCTGTTCAGGTTCAGAGCGGCCCAATTGCGCACGTTGATCTGCCCCAGTCCAGCATCGAAGTCGATTCCCTGTTTGATCAGGCGATCGGCTGCGGCCGTGGCAGTCGCCAATGTTTGCGGTTGCTGCGGTAGATGCCGGCGCTTTTGGTTGACACCAATTGCGTATGGACTGCCTCGAGATTCATGGCGGATCAAGGCCGACAGCGTATCGGGGTGAATGTTTGGCGCGCAGGCCAGGGCCAGCGCAGCAAATGCAGCAATCATGGTGCATCCTCATCGGCTATTGGCGACTGGCCTGGGGTTTTTGAGGGAGAAATTCCAGCCGCTGGCCCAACGTCCTCGATGGTCAGCATCCCATTTGGCTTGCGCGGCGGTGTATGCCTGCGCATTGACCCAGTGTCCGCCCATCGCGGGCACGCCGACATAGCGCACCGATAGGTCATAGGTCCAGGCATGATCGTTGTACGTCACGCAGTAGGCAGGCAGTTTGTTCAGCGATACGGTGGGGATCGCATGTACGTCGTAGATGATGTCACCGCTGTCGCCGCCCAGGCTGCGTTTGCGCCATCGGTATGCCGTTGCTGCATACGTGCGATTGAGATAGTCAGGATCGCATTTGCCTGCGCCGCGTGAGATGGCGTCAATGCGCTCGGGCATGCCCTGATCGCTTGAGGCTGGGCACTGGGACAGGAAGGCACGTCGTGCCGAGACGGTGGCCGACCAGTCCAGGCTGCCGTGGCTGTATTTCTTGATGCCGAAGTAGTGGTTCAGGGAGGGACTGCACTCACTGGGTTGTGCGCCGGTGGACAGGCACAGTGTTGCTTCGCAGGCCAAGCGGGTATTGCCAGTGAGCAGATCCGCGCTGGCCGCATGGGCGGCGGGCACCAGCGCGCAGACGAGCGCCATCGCTCCCGCCTGCATTGCAGGGAAGGATTGCATGAAGGTCTCCAGGGAATAGGTACAGCAGGCGGTCGAGGAATCGACCGGAGGCGGGTTAGCGCGAACGCTGCAGGTGTTGTTGGGCGATGGCGATCTGTTCGGGCTTGGCCATGGCACGCACGAGATAGGCGGTTTCAATGGCAACCAGGCGGGTGTCTTGCAAATTGCCCAGGCTGGCCACGATCTGGCGTAGCAGGGTGAGCTCTTCCTGCAGGGTGTCGTCGGCGGACAGACGGCGTCGGATGTAGTTGGACAGAGATAGTCCCGAGAGGGCGGCAGCTTCGCCCAGACGCGCAGCATGAGACGGGGTCATCCGAATGCGGACGACCTCGGAGAGAGGTTCGTTCATAAAGGTGTGCCTATAAGGTGTGAGGGCTAGTTCGTTGCGGGTATGAGGCGAGGAAACACAGTGTCCGCTGCGTGCCACATAATTGGCGGCTGGCTCATATAACCAAGCGTCGTGAATGGAACGATGTCCGTGTTTATTGAGGCGGTTGATGATAATTTGCGCCGTAGTGTCGTTCTCGATGGCAGTTTGGACATAGTGCTACCGCATTTTCTGGGGTATCTGCACCGCCTTCAGCAAGGGCCTTGCGATGGTGAACTTCGAGATATGGGCGACCGTCCGGGCGTAGAAATGGGGCGACTTGGCCGCAACTTTGACACACGCCTTTGGCAGCTAGAAGGGCCTCTGCAATTACATCAGGATTACGTTTGAACGTCCGTGCTAGCACTATTCTCTGTTCAGGCATTGTCGGCGCATGCAGGAGTCGTTGCGCACGAGTATCAGGAGAGTCTTCTAACGCATTTGTTACTTGCTGCTCAAGCGAGAGCGACGTTTCATCAAACGTAGCCATCTCACGAAGTTTGTCGACGAATTCCGCATGAACGCGGCGTAGCCCAGGTTCATTGCCAGTGAAGTTGGACAGGTATGTGATGTGGTTTATGACCGATTGCAAAGCGATCATCAAGTCGCCTAGACCGCTCTCTGCAATTCGGCCAAGCATGAATCGAAGACCATCCGCGCTTACCGTGGTTTTAAACGTGCTACCTCTACGCATAGCAAGGAAACAGCCGATATATCCACCGGCAGTGCGCTTAGCAATACCAAACCTTTCCGCAAGAGCTTCTTGAGCATCGATTAGTTTTATCGTGCCGTTGAGTACCTGCTGCGCAGCTTCATACGCTGCTGAGAATACTTCCGGCGTAACTCGCGCGCGTGCCATGTATTTCGAGCCCTTTTCGACTGTTAGCGATGCATGATAAGCAGTTTGTCAGAAAGCTAGATGTCTACTGTGGTCTTTGCTGCAAATGATTCAAACAGTCCATGAGCTCCCGTTCAGAGAGATTGGATAGTTTTGCAAGCAAGGAGTTTGCGAGTTCGGACGGAGTGAAGCCTATGGCGTTGGCCACGGCAGTGGGAGAGAGCTCACGTTTACGGATGACCGCCGTGATTTGGGTGATGAGTCCTGACTTGGCCTGCAGTTCCTCAGCATCGTGTAGAGCAAGGTCTTTGAACACGTTTCCCGAGGATAGCTCGACTTCGACACCGTCAATGACACATTTGTCCATTTCGTTAGCCCTCATGCGAATTACGGCGGCAGTCCAGCAGTATTCCCCGCTGAGGACTTGAGAGAGTTGATTAACTACGCAGTCTATCTAGTTTGCCTACGAGATCCTCGGCACGCAAATGTGTGTACCGCTTGAGCATTTGCATGGATTTGTGGCCGCTGATCGCCGACACTTCCTGATCAGATAGGCCTGCTTCGACCAGTCTGCTCACGGCTTCATGGCGCAGGTCATGGAATCGGAAATCTGTCAGATTGGCGGCTTTCTTGGCGTCATTCCAGGCCTTATCGAACAGATATGGCCGTCGCACACCATCGCGACCAGGCTCACCAAAGAACACGAGATCTGTCTCGCGTGGTCGGAGTGGATTATCTATAGCTGCCTGAAATGCAACTGTGGCGGCCTTCGTCAGAGGCACTGTGCGCGGCGATGAGTTCTTGGTGATATCCAGTCGTACCACCCGTCTCTGTATATCAACCTGCTCAAGACGCAAACCGCTGATCTCTGACAGCCGCATTCCGGTTTCCAAGGCAATCCGCACAATCCAGCTGAACATGGGATTGGAATAGGCATCTACTTCGGCCAGTAGTCGCTTGGTTTCAGCAGGGGTGAGCCGACGATTTCGTCCTGCTCCCGGGGCGGGACGGCGGATCTGAGCTACAGGATTAAACGGCAGTCCCAGTCCCCATTCTTTGATGGCTACTGTAAATAGATGGCTCAATAGTGCCAATTCCAGTCGAACTGTATTGTTGCTGCGGGGTACCAGCTTGCCATTTTCATCGGGGTCGCCCGCCAAGCGCATGTCTCGGTATTGTGCGACGACATCCGCGCTCAGGGCGGCCAATGAATATTTGCCAAGATGCTGCAGCAATGGCCGCGCTTTCTTGTGTTCAGAGATGCGAGTGGATTCCCGCTTGGTCGGCGTCACTTCTTGTAGGTAGCGTTTCAGCGCCGCCTCGACCGTCATCCTTTCGCTGAGTGTGCGCTGGATGTAAACCCCTCGTACCATTTCGTCTTCAGTACGTCTGGCCCAGTCTTCGGCGTCTCGTTTGGTCCGAAATGTTTTGGACGAAGTGGGCCAACCCGTCTTTCGGATGACCGCTTTCCAGGTTCCAGAGGGTGTCTTAACGATAGTAGCCATGCGAGTTAGAGCTCCGAAAGTACACCCGGCGCTTCACCACTGTACCGAAACTGTACCTGGCTCGCAATTCTTGAAAATCCCCCAGAGACGGGGTTAGGCTTTGAATCCAGCCAAATGCCTGTAAATACGAGGAAATTTAGACTGGTGCCCGGGGCCGGAATCGAACCGGCACGCCTTGCGGCGGGGGATTTTGAGTCCCCTGCGTCTACCAATTTCACCACCCGGGCTAGGAGGTCGCGAGCAGTCTGATGACTTGCTGCGGGAGATGCGAAGACAGCGATTATATGCAGTTTTTTGAAAGTTGTCAGTTCAATGCCACCGCTTGCCGTTGCAGGGCGAGAACACCCAGCCCACACCAAGCAAAAATATTCACCCCCAACACCGTCAAATATCCAAAACCATGGCAACGGACCACCACTCGGCGCGTTATAACGTCTATTGGACTGCAAGCCCCCCAGCACCCCCCGCAGCCCACCGTGTCGCTCAAAGGAAGTCTATGCATCTGAAGTGCAGCAATCCGCCATCGAAAACGTCGGCACGTTTGTTTCTGACGGTGCTTTCAATGGCGATGCTGGCGGCTTGCTCGACGCCGACACCCGACGCATCCGCAGGCACAGGCCCCGTCGCCTACCTCAAAGCGAACACCGCCGGCGGCAACCTGGGCACCCCCGGCAGACCCAAGTCGGTGCTGGAACTACACGTAATCGAAGGCCGCCATACGATCAAGCCCGTCGCGCAATGCGAGCAGATATACAGCGGCACAGCCTTGGGCGGTGGCACAAAGCGCGAGCTGCAGGTCGTGCTGTGCGAGGGGGACTGGAACAACGACGGTGAATACTGGTTGATCAGTGAGACCGGCGTGGTCAGCGTGCGCCGTGGTGCGATCAAAGGTCAGCAGCAGACTGTCCTGGAATATCGCCTGCGCGATGTAAAGGCGCGAGCCGTGACCAAGCAAGAGTGGTGAGCTGTCCGATCAGCCGTCGTGACGCGTTCGCGCATCCCTCGTCCTGACCTGGGCCAACGCGCGAGGCCAGGACGGGGTTAAACATCCTCAGGCCCGCTTTCTTTCAGGCAGGAACCAGTTCATCACCAGCGCGCAGATCCCGCCGGTCGCGACACCTGATTCCAATACGCTACTCAAGGCATGCGGAAGATGCGACAGGATCTCGGGCACTTGCGACACGCCCAACCCCAGCGCCAGCGACACCGAGATCACTAGCAACGCGCGGCGATCTAGCTGAATGCTGGCCAGGATGTTGATCCCGGCGGCCGCGACGGCCCCGAACATCACCATGGCTGCGCCGCCCAGGACAGGCTCGGGAACGGCCTGCAGGGCGCCCGCGACGCTGGGGAACAGGCCCAGGATGACGAGCATGCCGGCGATCCAGATGCCTACATGGCGGCTGGCGATGCCCGTGAGTTGAATCACGCCGTTGTTCTGTGCGAACACCGAGCTGGGAAAGGTATTGAATATCCCCGCGATCAAGGAGTTAACGCCATTGACCAGGACGCCGCCCTTGATGCGCTGCATCCACAGGGGGCCTTCGACGGGTTGTTTAGAGACCTTGCTGGTGGCGGTGACGTCGCCGATGGCCTCTAGCGAGGTCACCAGGTAGATGATGAGCATGGGCACGAACAGCGACCATGAAAAGCCCAGGCCAAAGTGCAGGGGGACGGGGATTTCAAAGAGGGCGGCTTCGCGGGCGCCGGTGAAGTCCAGGCGGCCCATATAGGCGGCGGCGATGTAGCCGACGGCTAGCGCAATGACGAGCGCGGTGCTGCGGATCCAGACGATGGGCAGGCGGTTGAGGATGACGATGGTGCCCAGGACGAGGCCGGACAGGATCAGGTTGTCCGCGCTGGCGAAGGTGCCGTCGCCCATGGCTTGATAGCCGCCGCCCATGCTGATGAGGCCGACTTTGATGAGGGTCAGGCCGATCAGCAGGACGACGATGCCGGTGACGAGCGGGGTGATCAGGCGTTTGACGAAGGGCAGGATGCGGCTGATGGCGATCTCGACAAAGGACCCGGCGATGACGACGCCGAACATGGTGGCGAGGACGGTTTCGACGGGGGTACCGGTTTTGACCATGGCGGAGCCGCCGGCGATGAGCGGCACGACAAAGTTAAAGCTGGTGCCCTGGACGATGAGCAGGCCGGCGCCCAGGGGGCCAAAGCGGCGGCACTGGATAAAGGTGGCGATGCCGGAGACGACCAGGGACATGGAGACGATCAGGGTGGTGTCGCGCACGCTGACGCCCAGGGCCTGGCAGATCAACAGGCCAGGGGTGACGATGGGCACCAGGATGGCCAGCAGGTGCTGCAGGGCGGCGATGAAGGCGACGAAGGGCGCCGGACGATCGTCGGGGCCGTAGACCAGGTCGGGGACGGGGGCGTCGTCGGCGGGGGAGAGGGAGGGGGCGGACTGGGTGAGGGAGGCGGGTTGCATGAGCGAAAGCCGGCCGGCATGGGATAGGGGAAGCGCAAGATTGTAGCTAGGCTGGGACCAATCTGTCTGGCTCGATCCCTGGCCCGACTTGAAACGGGCGGGATGAGCCCCATATATTTGAGGTTTCTGGGATTCCGCCCGGGTAAATGCACGGTTTTGCGGGATTCGCCGATTTCCATTTTGTTTTCTGACTTTTACGTAGACCTATGAGCCAAACCGCCACGTCTTCCACATCTGAAACTCTGGGCTTTCAGGCCGAGGTGAAGCAACTGCTGCACCTGATGATTCATTCGCTGTACAGCAACAAGGAGATTTTCCTGCGCGAGCTGGTGTCGAACGCGTCGGACGCTTGCGACAAGCTGCGTTTCGAGGCGATTGATCAGCCGACGCTGCTGGACGGCGATAGCGAGCTGGCGATCCGGGTGGATTATGACAAGGCGGCGCGCACGATTACGATTTCGGATAACGGTATCGGGCTGTCGCGCGATGAGGCGATTGCCAATCTGGGCACGATTGCGCGCTCGGGCACGCGCGAGTTTTTCTCGCAGCTGACGGGCGACAAGCAGAAAGATGCGCAGTTGATCGGTCAGTTTGGGGTAGGTTTTTATTCGTCGTTCATTGTGGCGGACAAGGTCACGGTGGTGAGCCGCCGCGCGGGCGCTGCCGAGGGCGAGGCGATTCGCTGGGAGTCGGACGGCCAGGGCGAGTTCAATATCGCCGCGGCGGAAAAGGCCTCGCGCGGCACGGATGTGACGCTGCATTTGCGTGAGGACGAAGACGAACTGCTGAATGGCTGGAAGCTGCGTGAGATCCTGCGTCGCTATTCGGATCATATTTCGTTGCCGATCCGCATGGCAAAAGAAGACTGGGACGCGGAGAAGAGCGAGCAGGTCAAGACGGACGAGCTGGAAACGGTGAACCAGGCGAATGCGCTGTGGACGCGTAGCAAGGGCGACGTGACCGAGGAGCAGTATCGCGAGTTCTACAAGACGGTGTCGCATGATTATGATGATCCGTTGGCGTGGACGCACAATCGTGTCGAGGGTCGTAGCGAGTACACGCAGCTGTTGTATGTGCCCAAGCATGCGCCGTTTGATCTGTGGGATCGCGATGGTCGCCGTGGGGTCAAGCTGTACGTCAAGCGTGTGTTCATCATGGACGATGCGGAGCAACTGCTGCCGTCGTATCTGCGCTTCGTGCGCGGGGTGATTGATTCGGCGGATCTGCCGCTGAACGTGTCGCGCGAGATTTTGCAAGAAAGCCGCGATGTGCGGGCGATCCGCGAGGGGTCGGCAAAACGGGTGTTGTCGTTGCTGGAGGACATGGCCGAGAACAAGGCCGAGGATTACGCGACGTTCTGGACGGAGTTCGGTCAGGTGCTGAAGGAAGGCGCGGGCGAGGACGCGGGCAATATCGAGCGTATTGCCAAGCTGCTGCGCTTTGCGTCGACGCAGTCGGGCGATGCGGTGCAGAACGTGTCGTTTACGGATTATGTGTCGCGCATGAAGGAAGGCCAGGACAAGATTTACTACGTCACGGCGGATACGTTTGCGGCGGCGAACACCAGCCCGCACCTGGAGATTTTCCGCAAGAAGGGGATCGAGGTCCTGTTGTTGTCGGATCGCGTGGACGAGTGGATGTTGTCGTACTTGCGCGAGTTTGATGGCAAGTCGCTGGTGTCGGTGGCCAAGGGCGGCCTGGATCTGGCCGAGTTGGCGGACGAGGAAGAAAAGCAGCGCCAGACCGAGGTCGAGGAAAATTTCAAGCCGCTGGTCGAGCGTCTGCAAAAGACGCTGGAAGACCAGGTGAAAGAGGTGCGCGTGACGCTGCGTCTGGTGGATTCGCCGGCGTGCGTGGTGGTGGGGCAGAACGAGCTCAGCCCGCATTTGCTGCGCATGCTCAAGGCGGCGGGCCAAGAGGCGCCGGACGTCAAACCTGTGCTGGAGATCAACCCCGAGCACGCGTTGATTGCGCGGGTGCGTGACGCTGACGAGGGTGAGTTCGAGCAGTGGGCGCGCTTGTTGCTGGATCAGGCGTTGTTGGCCGAGGGGGCGCAGATCGCGGATCCGGCGGCGTTTGTGAAGCGTCTGAACGCGTTGCTGTTGAAGGCGTGATCTGACTGCGCCTTGACGCGTGTTGGTTCAAGGTGTGATTTGATTACGTTTCAATGCGTTGTTGCTAAAGGCGTGATCTGATTGCGCAGGCCCCTTGCGTCGAGGCAGGGGCGGTTTCAAAGGCAGTAGGTGAGTGACCCCTGTGTAGAGGCAGGGGCCACGTCACGGTAACACCCCGAGTGGTTGGATTTTGGTCCAGCGGCTCGGGGTGTTTTGCGTTTTGGGCCTGGGCAGGGACTTGTCCACGAGATCAACCGATAGGCAGCGGCGGCATGGGCAGCAGGTGCTGTGAGATGTCGATCAATGAAGTTTCGAGCTGCGCAATGAAGGCCTGCGCCGCGGGTGAGAGGGAGCGGTCGCGCCGATGCAGCACGCCGATATAGCGGCGTGCGGACGCATCCCCCAAGGGGGTGCAGCAGAGTCCGGTGAGGTTGAGCTCGGGCAGCGCCATGCGGGGCAGGACGCTGACGCCGAGTCCCTGGCGCACCATGCCGGCGGCGGTGCCCATGTTGGTGACGTCGTAGCGCAGGGCGGTGATGGGGGCGCCGACTTCGTCACGCACGGCGCGGTCGAATTGTTGGCGCGCGTTGGATCCCTGGGATAGCAGGATCAGGTCGTAGCGCAGGACGTCACGCCAATGCAGGGTGTCGGGTTCGTCCCCCAGGGGGTGGCCGGCGGGGTAGACGGCGCAAAAGCAGTCTTCGGCCAGCGGGACAAAGGTGAGGTCGGGGGCGGGCTCTGCTTGCGCGGCGACGGCGAATTCGATCTGGTTGGTGCGCAGCATGGCGAGCAGTTCGTCGTTGTGGGCTTCGACGACGCGGACTTTCAGGGCGGGGTGGACGCGGCGCAGCGAGCCGGCGGCCATGGGCAGCAAGGTCAATGCGGTCGAGGGCAGGGCGCCCAGGGCCACGGTGCCGCGCCGGACGGCGGCGAGGTCGGCGAGGCTGCGATAGGCTTCCTCCAGGTCGGCGATGGGGCGCTGTACGCGGGCGTAGAAGTCCTGGCCGGCAGAGGTCAGGCTGATGCTGCGCGTGGTGCGCTCGAACAGGCGCAGTCCCAGGACGTCTTCCAGGTCCTGGATGAGGGCGGTGAACGAGGGCTGCGTGACCCCAAGCTGGCTGGCCGCATGGGTGAATGAGCCGGTGTGGATCGCGAGCAGAAAGGCCTTGAGCGGGCGGTATTTGATATTAATAGCCATGGACTAATAATATTGTAAAAATATCTATTTGTGTCTATTAATCAATCATCCGATGATGACGTTACCGAAGAACTCTCGGATTCAAAGACGTTATGGATGTATCAAGCCACAAGCCTTTTCGGCTGGGCGCGCAATGGCGCCGCAGTCAGGACGGCGACGCCGTCATTACCTCGATTAATCCCGCTGATGGCAGTGTTGCCGGCATCGTGACGCGCGCTTTGCCGCAGGATGTCGACGCTGCGGTGGATATTGCGCGGGACGCTTTTTTGCATAAGCCCTGGCGCAAGCTGCGGCCGGATCAGCGTGCGATCACGCTGTATGAGATCGGTCGGCGCTTGGCGGCCGAGCGCGAGCCGTTGGCGCGTTTGCAGATGTTGGACAGTGGCAAGCCCTGGAAAGAGTGCTTGAACATGGTGGATAGCGCGGCGGGGCATTTTCGTTATTACGCCGCGGTGTGCGAGACGTGGCAGAACGAGATGACCTCGCCGCGCGGCGAGTATTTTTCGATGGCGCTGGCCGAGCCCTTTGGGGTGGTGGCGGCGATTACGCCCTGGAATTCGCCGATCATGAACGAGGCGCAGAAGGTCGCGCCGGCGCTCGCGGCGGGCAATGCGGTGTTGATAAAGCCCTCTGAGGAAACGCCGCAATTGGCGTTGGAGTTGGTCCGGATTTGTGGTGAAGCGGGCTTGCCCGAGGGTCTGGTGACGGCGTTGCCCGGGTACGGCGAGGATGTGGGGGCCGCGTTGGTCAAGCATCCCGGTGTGCGCATGGTGTCGTTTACGGGGGGGACGGAGACGGGCCGCGCGATCGGCGCGATTGCGGGCCGGCGTCTGATCCCAGTCGGGTTGGAGCTGGGTGGCAAGTCGCCGCATATTGTGTTTGAGGATGCGGATCTGGATCGCGCCGTGGCCGGCGTGATCTCGGGCATTTTTGGGTCCGCGGGGCAGAGTTGTGTGGCGGGGTCGCGCTTGTTTGTGCAGAAGTCCGTCTACAAGCAATTTATGGAAACGTTGGTGGCGCGCACGGCGCAAGTACGTGTCGGCCTGCCGGATGATCCGCAGACGCAGATGGGGCCGCTGGTGTCGCGCGCGCATCGCGACAAGGTGGCGGGCTATGTCGATATCGGGCGCGCCGAGGGTGGGCGCGTGTTGGTGGGCGGTGCGGTGCCGGATCGTGCCGAGCTGGCCAATGGCTGGTTTTATTTGCCGACCGTGATCGATGGTCTGGGCAATCAGGCGCGGGTGTGCCAGGAGGAAATCTTTGGTCCCGTGCTGGTGGCGTTGCCGTTTGAGGACGAGGCCGATGTGATCCAGCAGGCCAACGATACGCCCTTTGGGTTGGGGGCGGGAATGTGGACCGGCGACTATGCACGCGCATGGCGCGTGGCGCGCGAGATTGAGGCCGGATCGGTCTGGATCAATACGTACAAGCAATCACATATCGCGACGCCGTTTGGCGGATTCAAGGACAGCGGCATCGGGCGCGAGAAGGGCCTGCATGGTCTGCGCTTGTATAGCCAGGTCAAGAGCTTGTATTGGGGCATGCACGAAAAACCGATGGGACTGGGATAACTATGACGACAGAAAAGAAAGGCGCCGCGTTGTCGCTGGCGGATTCTCGTATTTTGATTGCGGGCGCGGCGAGCCTGGTGGGGTCGCACACGGCCGACGCGCTGCTGGAGGCAGGCGTCAAGGAAGTGATCTTGCTCGACAATTTTGCGTTCGGGACGCCGGAGGCGATTGCGCATCTTCAGGACAATCCACGTGTGAAGTTGGTGCGCGGGGATTTGATGCGCTTGCCGGATTTGTTGGCGGCGACCGAGGGCGTGGATGGCGTGCTGCATTTGGCGGCCTATATGACGCTGGGTTTTTCGCAAACGCCTTGGCAGGCGGTCGATGTGAACGTGCGCGGCGCGCAGAATATGCTGGAGGCCTGCCGCGCGAATAAAGTCAAAAAGGTGGTCTTCGCGTCGTCGAACGCCGTCTATGGTTATGGAACGGGCATCGTGGGGGCGCTGGAAGAAACGGGCCCGTTCCATTCTGTGGGGGCGCCTCCGGCGGCGATTTTGTACGGCGCGTCCAAGATCATGGGCGAGCAACTGTGCCGTCAGTATTATCAGAAGTTCGGACAGAACTATGTGGTGCTGCGCTATTCCACGGTCTATGGCGAACGACAGCACTATCGCGCGGCGAATTCGCTCTACATCATGGAAACCTATGATCGCGTGCGCAAGGGCGAGCGTCCGGTATTGCCGGGCGATGGCACGGATACCAAGCATTTTGTTCACGTGTCCGATGTGGCACGCGCCAACGTCGCGGCGTTTCAGAGTACGGCGACGGATGTCGCGGTGAATGTGTCAGGCCCCGAGCCAATCACGACGGGCGAGTTGGTGCGGCTGGTGCTGGATTATTGCAAGAGCGATCTGCAACCGGAGATCAAGCCCGATCCTCCCGGCACCGTGCGCCTAACCTCGGGCGGCGCGTTCCATATTCCGCATGATCTGGCGGGCCAGCATATTGGATGGCAGCCCAAGGTCAAAATGGCCGAAGGCGTGGCGCGGCTGTTAGCCTGGCGTGAAGCACAAGAGAAAAATTAAGTCATGAGGCGTGGCGGGCCTTACGTCGATGAGGTCCGCTACGCTGCGCTGGAAAGGCCGATCCAAGAGTGGTCGTGCGAAATAAAGCAAGGTCGCAACAAAGCGATCCGAGGCGTACACGAGGAGACAGAGGGATGAGAATCGCGCAGTGGTTGGTGTTGGGTGGTTTGTCATTGGGTATCGCGGCGTCGGTGAATGCCGCGGATGACTATCCGGCCAGGCCCGTGCATTTGGTGGTGCCGTTCCCGGCGGGCAGCACGACGGATGCCATGGCCCGATTTTTGGGCGAGCGGGTAGCCAAGACGTTGGGGCAAAGTGTCGTCGTAGAGAACAAGGCCGGCGCGCAGGGCAGCATTGCGGCCTCGGAAGTGAGCCGCGCGAAAGCCGATGGCTATACGTTGCTGGTGGGCACGAATTCGACGCAATCCGCGAACGTTCATCTGTTTAAAAAGCTGCCTTATGATCCGGCGCGCGATTTTGCGGCGATCACGCAGTTCACGATGAATCCGTTGGTACTGGTGGTTCGACCAGATCTGCCGGCGAAGAATGTCGAGGAGTTTCTTGCGTACGCGAAGGCGAATCCCGGCAAATTGAATTACGGCACGGGCAATACCGGTAGTTTGGCGGCCGCGCAGATGCTCAAGAGTATGGCGGGCATTCAGGCTATGGACGTCCCGTATGCGGGCACGCCTCAGGCGATCACGGATGTATTGGCGGGACGGCTGGATTTCATGATCACGGATATCTCGGTGACGCGGCCGTATGTCGAGGCCGGAAAGTTGCGTGCCCTGGCCGTGACGCCCAAAGAACGCGTCGCGTCCTTTCCTGATGTGCCGACGTTTGCCGAGGCGGGTCTGCCCGATTATGAGTTTGTGGCCTGGGGCGGATTGTTTGCCCCGGCCGGCACGCCTGCGCCCGTGATCGAGCGATTGAATCAGGCCTTTGTGCAGGCCTTAAAGAGCGATGAGGCGGCGGCGTTCTTTGCCAGACAGGGACAGCAGGCGGCACCACGCACACCACAGGCATTTACGGATTACGTCGTTGCACAGACGGACTTGTGGGGTGAGTTGTTGACTGCGGCGGGTCAGACAAAGAAATAAACAGACCTGCTAACCACAACATGAGGATGGAGCGAATGAACATAATCAATGTGGATGCGCAACGCGTACGGCGTCAGATCCTGGGCATTCTGGATGCTTGGGGGATGGCGCAGGATCTGGCCGAGGTGGCAGCAGACATCATGGTCGAGACTGATTTGCTTGGCGTGGATTCGCATGGCGTGTCGATGCTGATGATGTATGAGGACATGCGCAATGCGGGCATGTTGTCGCTGCAGGCGCGGCCGACGGTCGTGCGTGATCGCGGGTGTACGGCGTTACTGGATGGGGGAGCGAGCTTGGGGCACCCGGTGTCGTCGATGGCGATGCAGTTGGCGATCGACAAGGCGTTGGAGCATGGTGTCGGCGTGGTGGGCGTGCGCAATTCGCATCATTTCGGCGCGGCGGGTCTGTATGCGCGGATGGCGAGTTCGCGGGGTGTCGTGGGGTTGGTGACCACGGCGACGCGCGGGATATCGCTGGTGCCGCCGCGCGCCGCGGAACCCGTATTGGGGACGAACCCGTTGGCGTTTGCGGCGCCGGCGGGGCGTAATCGGCCTTTTGTGCTGGATATGTCGACGACGACGGTGGCGGCCAATAAGGTCAAGGTCTATCACCTGAACGACAAGACAATGCCGTCGGGATGGGTGGTGGATGCCGAGGGGCAGTCGGTGCGTGATCCGCATGTCGGCATGGACTATGTCTTTAAGCGACCCGATGGCGGATTGACGCCGCTGGGCGGGGCGTTGGAGTTGGGTAGCCACAAGGGCTATGGCCTGGCCATGATGGTGCACATCCTGGCGGGTACGTTGATGGGCGGCTCGTTTTCGCCGATCCGCAATCGGACGCAGAAGCCCGGCGATCCCGACAACATCGGCCATTTCTTTATGGCGATTGATCCGGACGCGTTTCGTGATGAGGACGCGTTTGAAAACGATCTGGATGCGGCCATCGACGCGCTGCATGCCACGACGGCTGCCAACCCTGATGAGCCGGTGCTGGTGGCCGGCGACCCGGAGGCGGTCACCCACGAACAGCGTCTACGCGAGGGCATTCCGATTCCTCAGACGCTGGATGCCCACATCCGCGAGATCTGCAGTCGTTGCGGCGCGGCGTACGTCCTTCAGTAGTCACGAAAACAACTTAGCCAGGAGACAGATGATGAAGATGCACAAGCGGTTTGTCGGATTGATGGTGGGCCTGAGTATGGCCCTGGGAACGAGTGCGGGGCTGGCGGCCGGCTATCCGGATAAGCCCGTCACGCTGGTCGTGCCGTATCCGGCAGGGGGCGCGACGGATGTGATCGCCCGCATGATTGCGGAGAAACTGCCGGACACATGGGGGCAGCCCGTTGTGGTCAACAATCGTCCGGGTGCCGGCACGACAGTGGCCGCCGAGGCGGTGGCGCGTGCGCCGGGTGATGGTTATACGCTGTATATGACGACGGCCGCCCACACGATCAGCGCCAGCCTGTACAAGAAGCTCAACTACGATCCGCTGAAAGATTTTGCGCCGATCACGCTGACCGCGACGATCCCCCTGGTGTTAGTCACCACGCCTTCGTTGAAGGTCAAGACGCTGGACGAACTGATTGCGTATGGCAAGAAGGCGCCCGACGGGATGACGATGGCATCCACGGGCAATGGCACGCCGCAGCATTTGACGGGCGAGATTTTCAAGTCGAAGACGGGCCTGAATCTGATTCATGTGCCCTACAAGGGTGACGCGCCGATGTTGACCGATCTGCTCGGCGGTCAGGTGCAGATGGCCTTTGTGACGCTGTCGGCTGCGTTGCCGCATATTCAGGCGGGCAAGCTTAACGCGGTCGCCCTGGCGCATTCGCGTCGTGTCGATGCGATCAAGGATGTGCCGACCATGGACGAGAGTGGGATGAAGGGCTTTGAGGCGGCGACGTGGTTTGGGCTGTTTGCGCCTGCCTCGATGCCGGCGGATCAGCGCGAGAAAATCTATCAGGACGTGTCCAAGATCGTCGGCACGCCCGAGATGACCAAGAAGCTGCAAGCCATGGGGGGCGACGTGAACAATAGTTCGCCCAAGGAATTCCAGGACTTTATCAATGCCGAAGCGGCACGCTGGGCCGAGGGCGTGAAGCTGTCGGGCGCGCAAGTCGATTAACGCGCGGCATTGATCATTTTCGACAGGAAATAGACATCATGAGTCAATCGGATCAGGAATTGTTGGCGCGCTGCGCCGAGATCGGAACCAGTACGTGGGCGGATGCCATGGACACGCTGGGAATCGTCGGCGTGACGCAGGGAATCACACGTCGGGCGGGGCAGGGACGTGTCGTCGGCTTTGCGGTGACGGCGCGCCATGTCTGGGGCGAGTTGGGCGATTTTGAAAAGTCGGATTTTGCGGTGGGTCGGCTGGTAGCGGCGACAGGGCCAGGGCGCGTGCTGATGGTCGATGCCGGGGGCGCATGCATTTCGACGTTCGGCGGTATCGCGTCGATGGCGGCCTCGAAACGGGACGCGACCGCCGTCGTGATCGATGGGGCATGCCGGGATGTCGATGAGATCCAGGAGACGGGACTCTGGCTGGCCAGCCGTCATGTGACGCCGCTGACGGGCAAGACGCGGCTGCGATTGCAGTCCATGGGCGAGGCCGTCACGATAGGCGGTGTTGCCGTCGCCGAGGGGGATCTGGTGGTTGGCGATGATACCGGCCTGATCGTGGTGCCACGCGGGCGTCTGGAAGAGGTCCTGGTGGCTGCGCAGCAGGCCCTGGAGGTCGATGGCCGTGTCGAGCAGGGAATCCGTGACGGTATGAGTTTTGCCGAGGCGGCCGCCGCGGCGAACTATATTCCTGCCAGCACCGGAGGCCGTGGGTGACGCTTTACGATGTGGTGCAGGTGGCATCGTTAGGCCAGGGCTTCGATGAGCGGCTGGCGGCACGCTATCGCGTCCTGCAAACCTGGCAGTCCCCGCGGGGACTGGCGGGGTTTGGTGATGAGCTGAAAAGTGTGCGGGTGGCGGTGACGTCGGTGCGACATGGTTTTACGCAAGCGATGTTTGAGGCCATGCCCGCGTTGCAAGCGGTCTGCAGCTGGGGTGTTGGCCACGATACCCTGGATCTGGCGGCCGCGGCGGATCGCGGCGTCGCCGTGAGCACGACCCCGGGTGTGCTCGATGATTGTGTGGCCGATTTGGCCTGGGCGTTGTTGCTGTCGACCGCGCGGCGTACAGCCGAGGGCGATCGCTATGTCAAAACGGGGCAGTGGCGGGCGCTGGGGCAATTTCCATTGACGACCAAGGTGTCGGGCAAGCGACTGGGCATCCTGGGGCTGGGCCGTATTGGGGAAGCCATCGCCCGACGCGGGACGGGTTTCGATATGGCGGTTCGCTATCACAGCCGTACGCCTCGGCAGGGCGTCCCCTATGGCTACGAGGCGTCGTTGGTGGCGCTGGCGGGGTGGTCGGATTTTCTGGTGGTGGCTTGCGTGGGCGGTGCGGCCACGCGACATCTGGTGAATGCGCCAGTGCTTCGTGCGCTGGGGCCGCGAGGGATTCTGATTAACATCGCACGCGGCAGCGTGGTCGATCAGGCGGCGCTGTTAAGTGCGTTGCGTTCGGGCGAGCTCGGCGGGGCGGGGCTGGATGTACTGGAGCAAGAGCCTGCGCCGGCAACGGAGTTTGCGGCGTTGGATCAGGTGTCGTTGATGCCGCATGTGGGCAGTGCGACTCGCGAGACGCGCGAGGCGATGTCCGAGCTGGTGCTGGATAACGTGATCGCGTTCATGCAGTCCGGCAAACTCTTGACGCCTATCGCATTGCGGGAGTCGTCGTAATGGCGCAGGCGAGATTGTTGGCCGATCTGAGGGCCTGTGTCGGGCCGGAGCATGTGCTGACCGGCGATGATGCTGTGCCGTATCTGACCGACTGGCGAAAGACCGTGACGGGGCGTGCGGTGGCGGTGGTGCGGCCCGCGAATCGTGATGAGGTGGCTCAGGTGGTGCGCCTGTGCGCGGCGGCCGGTGCGCCCGTGGTGCCGCAGGGAGGCAATACGGGTCAGGTGGCCGCGGCCACGCCGGATGCCAGTGCTTCGGCTGTGGTGCTGTCGTTGCTGCGGTTGAATCGAGTCCGTGCCATTGATCCGGATAACGACACGGTGACGGTCGAGGCGGGTTGCGTCTTGCAGACCGTGCAAGAGGCGGCACGAGAGGCCGGCAGGTTGTTTCCCCTGTCGCTGGGGGCAGAGGGCAGTTGCACGATCGGCGGGAACCTGGCGACCAATGCCGGGGGGACGCAGGTCCTGCGCTATGGCAACGCACGAGAGTTGGCGTTGGGGCTGGAGGTGGTCACGCCCGAGGGCGAAATCTGGGACGGGCTGCGTGGCCTGCGCAAGGACAATACCGGCTATGACCTGCGTGATTTGTATATCGGCAGTGAAGGCACGCTGGGCGTCATTACCGCCGCCGTTTTGAAGCTCTTTCCGTTGCCGCGCGCGCAACGTACCGCGCTGATCGCGACGCCGGGGTTGTCGCAAGCCCTGCTGCTATTGCAACGTGCCCGCGCGGGTTTTGGCGCGGAGCTCACGGCGTTTGAGGTGATGGCCACGCCCTGTTTGCGCGATGTGACGCGTGCCTTTGCGCAGCAGCGATTGCCGTTTACCGAGATTGACGACGACATGTGGTGCGTGCTGTTGGAAGTCTCCGATAACGAGGGCGAACAGCACGCGCAAGATCGGCTCGAGGTCGTGTTGTCGGGGGCATTGGAGGCCGGCGAGGTGTCGGATGTAGTTGTCTCGGTGTCCGAGTCGCAGAGTGCGGCGTTCTGGCATTTGCGCGAGAGCATTACGTTGGCGCTCGCGCAGGCCGACGTTTGCGTCAAACACGATATTTCATTGCCGGCGTCGAAGATCCCTGACTTTGTACGAGAGACGGATCGGGCGTTGGCGACGGCGTTTCCCGGTGTTCGTATGCGCGTGTTTGGGCATTTGGGTGATGGCAATCTGCACTACAACCTGTTGCCGCCGCGTGGTGCGTCCAAGGCGGATATTCAACGCCTGGTCCATGACCGCGTGCACGCGGCGGGGGGTTCGATCAGCGCGGAACAGGGCATCGGCCAACACCGTGTCGAGGATCTGGAACGCTACAAGAGCGACGTGGAGTTGGCGCTGATGCGGCGGATCAAAACGGCGCTCGATCCGCGGGGTGTGATGAATCCGGGCAAGGTGCTGCCTATGGAATCGAAAGGCGATTGTCCGTAGGCCGCGATGCGAAAGTGGCGTGTATCCGGTGTCTGTTCTGGTGCCTGTATTCGGTGCGTAGATTTGGTGTGTATATCTTCTACGGACCTTCATTTTTATTGATCTGAGGAGACAAAATGATGTTTGGTTTTCGCAAGCGCTTTGCGCGTGCCGCGCTTTCCGTGGCGGCACTGTGCGCCACCATGCCGGCCTGGGCATGGCCCGATCAACCTATCGAGTTGATTGTGGGTTTTGCACCGGGTGGAGGTACGGATATCACCGCCCGTTCGTTGGCCGTGTTTCTGGAAAAGGAACTGGGGACGACGGTCGTGGTACAGAATAAGCCGGGTGCATCGAGCGCCATTGCGCTGTCGTATGTGGCGCGCGCCAAGCCCGATGGCTATACGTTGGCAATGACGAATATGCCGGGGCTCGTGTCATTGCCTATTGAACGCGATGCGGGATTTGCGACGACGGATTTCACCTATTTGGCGAATCTGGTGCGCGATCCGAGTGCATTCAGCGTGGCGAGCAACAGCCCGTATCAATCGTTGGAGGCGTTGATTGCCGATGCTCGTGCCAAACCAGGCACGATCAGCTATGGCTCCACCGGTGTGGGCACGGACGACCATTTGGCGTTGGTGCTATTCCAGAGTTTGACGGGCACAAAGTTGAATCACGTGCCGTATAACGGCGCGGGGCCGCTGCGCACGGCGGTGTTGGGTGGGCATACGGTGATTGGGGGTTTGAACCTCGGTGAAGTCATGCCCTATCACGGAAAGAATATGCGTGTGCTGGCGCAGGCGAGTGAAAAGCGGTCGCCGTTAGGGCCGGACGTGCCGACGTTCAAGGAATTGGGTGTCGATCTGGTCTTCGCGTCCGAGCGCGGTATCGTGGCGCCCAAAGGTTTGCCTGACGAGGTATCGGAGAAACTGCGCCAGGCCTTGGGCAAGGTCGCTGCCAATCCTGAATTTCAGGCCAAAATGAAGCAACAGTTCACCGAAATGGATTATCTCGATGGACCTCAATGGCAAGAGCGTCTAAAGGGTGATGATGTGCGCCTGCGTGAAATCTGGGCAAACACTCCCTGGGTGGAATAAATCGGCGGGGGCAAGGTGCAGGCCCTGTGAAAATCCCCTTTGTCTTAAGTAGGGAATGACGTTAACAGGGCCTTTACAGTGACACCCCGAAGAGCTGCTTTAACGCGCTGCGCCCGGAGGGGGTGACCGCGACAGCGCGTGTGCTATCGAGTCGCCGGACCCAACCCTGTTGTAGGTAATGTTGCAGCAGGGCGGCGCCGAGTGTGCCTGCGATATGGTGGCGTCGTTCGCTCCAGTCCAGACAGGGGCGGCAGAAAATGCGGCCGGATTTTCGATGTGTGGGATGCGTCGTCGCGAGGTCGATGTTGATCCCGAGTTCATGGAGCAGCGATGCGCCTTTGGGTGTGAGCGCACCGGCCTCCGAGGTCATCTCGATGTGCCCCGTATCGATCATGCGGTCGGTGATGGCGACGGCGATCTCGCCCGCCAGGTGGTCATAGCAGGTGCGCGCGTAACGCAGGGCCTTGTCGCGGGGGCCGGTGACGACGGTGGGGCCGCGCTTTGCCGTGCCTTGTTCACGTTCGATCGACACCGACATGAGGTGTTCCAGCATGCTTGCCACGGCGGGCGTGGCGAGTCGATGATACTGATGGCGCCCTTGCTTTTCTCGGGTCAATAGACCGGCCCCGCTCAGCTTTGACAAGTGCCCGCTGGCGGTTTGCGGGGAGATCCCCGCGACGTGTGCGAGCTCAGTGGCGGTCAGTGCGCGTCCATCCATCAGGGCGGCGAGCATGTTGGCGCGCGCCAGGTCGCCGATGAGTGCGGCGGTTTCAGCCAGTGCTGCGGTGCTAACCATGGTCGCTCCTGTGGTGAGGCCCAGGGCATTTCGGTGAAATGGCGGTGGGATTTCAGGCAAGCTTAGCAACTTTTCAGCCAGCGATGCTACGGCCTGGACCGTAGCATCGCGTGGTCGGCGCGTGGCAAAGTGTGCGGACTGAATTCTGGAATTTTCCGCTATGTCTACCGCATCGGTGTTGCCGCAATCTGGTTTTTTCGGCGTATGGGTGGTCAGGGCCGCCTTTGTGCTGGCCATGTTTGGCTGGGGGGTAGGGTTCTACGGGCCCGCGATTTATCTGGCGCAGGTGATTACGCGCACGGGGTGGTCGCTGGAGATGGTCTCGGTGGCGGTGACGGTGCATTTTCTGTTTGGCGCGATCGTGGTGGCAAACTTGCCGCGTTTACACGCGTGGATGGGACTCGCGCCGAGCATCGCCCTGGGCGCAGTGTGTACGGCGATAGGGGTGTTGGGATGGGCGGTGGTGTGGCAACCTTGGCAGCTCTTTGTGGTGGCGCTGGTGGGCGGTGCGGGGTGGGTGATGATGGGTGCTGTTGCCGTCACTGCACTGGTTTCGCGATGGTACGCCGCCGGTCGGCCTGTCGCGCTGGGCAAGGCCTATAACGGCGCCAGTATCGGCGGGGCGGTTTTTGCGCCGTTGTGGGTGGCGTTGATTCAGGGACTGGGGTTTCCGGGAGCGGCGGCGTTGGTCGGGGTCGTCATGGTGGTCGTGGTCGCGGGGCTGAGCGTGACGGTTTTTTCTCAGACGCCCGAGCGGCAGGGGCAATCGGTCGATGGCTATGCGGGGGCGGTGGTGAACGTCACGCCCGCCGCATCGGCGGGCAAGACAGATGCGGCCAGGCCTGCGGCATTACCCGGTAAGGCGCTATGGCGCGATCGCGCGTTTTTGACCTTGGCCATCGGAATGGCAATCGGCTTGTTTGCGCAGATTGGTTTGCTGGCGCATTTGTTCAAACTGTTGGTGCCTACGCTGGGTGCGCAGAACGCCGGGTTGTTGATGGGCGGCGGCACGGCGTGCGCGATTGTCGGCCGGGCGGTGGCCGCGCGAGCGATCACGTATGTCGGGGATCGACGCGTGATTGCCGCGGCCAGCTATGGCATGCAGGCCGTGGGGTCCGCGGTACTGCTGTTCGCGTCGCCTGATGGAGTTTGGCCTATTGTGTTGGGCGTTGCGCTGGTGGGGGCAGGGATCGGTAACGCGACGTCGTTGCCACCGTTGATTGCGCAGACGGATTTTGCGACGCGGGATGTGCCACGCGTGGTCGCGTTGATTGTGGCAATGAGCCAGGGGACTTATGCGTTTGGGCCGGCCGTGTTTGGCTTGCTGCAGCATTCGTCGGCGGTGGATGGACCGATGACGATCGGGCCGGATTCCCGTTTGCTGTTTGCGACGGCGCTGGTGATTCAGGTGATGGCGGCAGCTGTGTATTTGGCTGGCCGGCGTCGTGGTTCGGTGGACGCAAAGCGGCTGTGATGCGTTGCGTCCGACCTGTTATCAATTCGCCTTGAAGCCGGTGGCTTTGACGACGGCGGTCCAGCGTTCGGCCTCGGTCTGCAGCAGGCGTTGCAGGTCCTGGCGCGTGGACCCGACGATGGTGAACCCCGCATCGCCCAGCGTGCGTGTTGCCTCGGGAGTGCGCAGCGCGGCGGCGCTTTCGGTCTGCAGGCGATCCAGGATGGCGTCGGGGGTGCCGGCCGGCGCAAACAGGGCGAACCAGGCCCCGAAGTCGACTTTGCCATAGCCGGCTTGGCCAAAGGTGGGCACGCCGGGCAAGGTGGCTGAGGGCTGGGCGCCGGTGATGGCGAGGGCGCGCATTTTGCCGCCCTTGACTTGGGGGGCCGCGAGCGCGGTGGTGACAAAGGCCGCCTGGACACCGCCCGAGATCAGCGCCGAGACCGCGTCGCCGGTGGAGCGGTAGTGGACGGGTTCGATCTGCATGCCGACTTCGCGGGCAAAGAGTTCGGCGCCAAAGTGACCGGGAGTGCCCGCGCCAAAAGTGCCAAAGTTCACGCGGTCTTTGGTGTCTTTGCCGGCGTTGACAAAGTCTGCCAGATCTTTGTAGGGGGAGGTGGCGGGGACGACCAGCACAAAATCAGCGCGGACGACTTCGGAGATCGGGGCGAAGTCTTTGGCGGGGTTGTAGTTCAGGTTGTTATAGGTGGCGGGCGAGATGCTGATGGAGCCAACTTCACCCAACAGCAGGGTGTAGCCGTCGGCGGGACTGCGCGCGACGGCTTGGGCGGCGATTTGGCCGCCAGCGCCGGCGCGGTTTTCCACAACGACGCTTTGTTTCAGGCGCTCGCCGAGTTGCTGGGAAAGGGTGCGAGCGACGATGTCCGGCCCGGTGCCCGGCGGGAAGCCGACGTTCAGGCGAATGGGGGCGTCAGGATATTGGGCAAAGACGGCGGCGGGCAGGCACAGCAGCGCGGTGAGGATCAGTCGACGCAGGGGGAATTGCATGGGTTGTCTCCTTGATTTGGCGATAGGGGCTATGGGTGCGTTGCCGATAGCGATATGTGAGGGCGTGCGTGGTGTCGTGGGGTCAAGCGTGAATGAATGCGGCGAGTGAGTGAGCGCGAGTCGGTGTCGTCGGTATGGTCCACGTGGTTGTGTGTTGGGTGATCAAACAACCGTTCAGCAGACTCGGTAAAAGCAGAGTTCGACGTGATCCGGAAAACGTGCGCCGGTGCCGATGAAAATCTGGTCGTGCAACCAGGCGAGCTCGGGGGCGGCGGTTTCAAATCGCGGGTAGCTGCGAAAGTAAATGCGCGACGGGTCGACGCGTTCGCCACGCGCGAGCTTGGCGATGTCCTCGGCACTGCCGGTACGGATGCCGGTGTTTTCGACATAGACACGGTGGCCTTCGGCGGTTTCGATGACGTAGCGCGCGTGGATGTCTGTATATGTCGCCGTACGTATCGATTGAAAATCGGCGCCGCCGGGCAGGATGATGCCGTTGAGCACGGGGCCCGCGACGATGCCGCCCGTGATCGGAATGACACGGCGACGGCCCTGCGGGGTGTCGCCGACCTCTTGGGGCGGGCCGACCTGTACGTGCAGGGTGGCGATGTGCTCGAGTGGCGGGGGCGTCGGGGATGTCGAGGGCGTGGTCATTTCTTTTCTCAGGATTGACGGCGCAGGGCGGCGGGATCGAAGCCGGCCAATTGCTTGTAGCGCAGTGAGATGGTTTGCAATTCGTCTTCGGGAATGATGTCGGCGATGTGGTTGAAACCTTGCGGTGCGCGCTCTTCGGCCATTTGCATGACTTGTTCGGGGCCATTGAGGCGGTTGCGCAGTACGATCCCGGCGGTGCGCGGTAGGCGTTCGGCTTCGTATTCGAGCAGGGCGGTTTCCAGGACGCGCAGTTTGCCTTGGCGGGCCTGTGCCAGGCTGTCTGCCAGGCAGCGCGCGTCCAGGATGGCTTGTGCCGAGCCGTTCGAGCCGATGGGGTACATCGGGTGTGCGGCGTCGCCCAGCAGGGTCAGGCGACCCTTGGTCCAGCGTGGCAAGGGATCCCGATCGACGAGCGGAAATTCGTAGATGGCCTGGGCGCCGTCGATGATGGACGGGATATCGATCCAGTCCCAGCGCCAGTCGGCAAAGCGGTCGGCAAAGATCGATTTGTCGACGCGGCGATTCCAATCGGTGGCGGGCAGGGTGGCGGCGGGAATGGCGAGTTCAGCGATCCAGTTGATCAGTGATCGACCCTCGCGATGCAAGGCAGCCGAGATCGGATAGCAGACGAATTTCTGGTCTTGGTGGCCCGCCATGAACATGGTGCGGCCGTCGAGATAGGGCGGCGCTTCGGTGACGGCGCGCCACAGCATACGGCCCGAGAAACGGGGTTCGTCACCAGTGGGATAAAACTGGCGGCGCAATGCCGAGTGAATGCCATCGGCACCGATGACGGCGTCGCCCTCGACGGTATGAAGCGACCCGTCGGCGCGGCTGCGAAAATGCGCGCGCGCGTGTTGGGCGTCATGATCGGCGGACTCGAGCACCATGCCTGTCACGATGGCGTCATCACCGAGTCGCGCGCGCACGGCGGCGGCCAGCAGCATTTGAAACTCGCCCCGATGAATCGAAAATTGAGGCAAGGCATAACCTGCCTGCAGGCCACGCGGCTCGCGCCAGATGGGTTGGCCGAGCTTGTTGTAGTAGTGCAGGGCTGACGTCGGGATGGCGTGTTCGGCCAGGGTGTCCAGCAGGCCCAGTGGCTCGAGCTCGTTGACCGCATGAGGCAGCAGGTTGATGCCGACCCCCAGGGGGCGCAGTTCCTGACTGCTTTCGTAGACGCGGCACGAGATGCCCCGCTGATGCAGCATGAGGGCCAGCGTCAGTCCGCCGATCCCGCCGCCGGCGATCACGATATGCATAGCCATTTGTCTCCTGATTGTGGTGGGTTTTTCTGGATTTTATATTGTTATGTACCATAACAAAATAGGCGAATCGGCCACACTGGGGCTAACCCCGAATGCGTTTGGGTGCGTTAGGGACGGGATCAGGCTTGGGCCAGCCGCGCGATGTGGCATATGGGTAGCGTGGCTAGTCGGTCTGGAGTAGTGTGTAGTTCCTTTTGATCGTACGGATTGCCATGGTTTCAGCTTCTGCGTCACGACCCCGCCGGCCTGCTGCGCGCGGTGAACATTTCGAGCCTCATGTTGCCGGGGTGTCGTACGGCGCCCTGGATTCGCTGGTGGGCTATGCCATTCGCCGAGCACAAATTCTGATTTACGAGGATTTTCTGGCGGCACTGGCGCCGTGGGACATTACGCCCCAGCGGTTTTCGGCGCTGACGCTAATTGCGTCGAATGCCGATCTGAAGCTGACGGACGTGGCGCGTATTTTGGGGATCGCGCGGTCGGGGGCGGTGCAGTTGGTCGATCAGTTGCAGGCGATGGGCTATGTCACGCGTCGCGATGCGGCGGGGGATAAACGGGCCTATGCGTTGACGCTGACATCGGCGGGGCGACGGGCGCACACGAGCATCACGCGCGCGGTACGCGCGCACGATCAGCGTATTAGCGCGCAGCTAAGTGACGTGGAGCGCGAACAGTTGATCGGGCTGTTGGGACGGCTGGGATAGGTCAATTTCCGTACCGCGCAGGCCAAGCGCGATACTGCTACGCCTTTGCATGAGCTCGTGTCGCCAGGCTGGCGCCCCATGGCATACGCGGCCGGGATTGACTGTTTTCGGCTCAAGCGTCCAGCACGGGAACAAAGCCGCCGAAGATCATGCGCTTGCCGTCGAATGGCATGGATTCACCCATGTTCTGCATGCGGGGATCCGTCATCATTTTTTCGTTGGCGGCGTCGCGGACTTCTTTCGAGGGATATTCGAACCACGAGAACACGACGACTTCGTCGTCCTTGGCCTTGACCGCGCCGCGGAAGTCGGTGACCTTGCCGTCGGGGATGTCGTCGCCCCAGCATTCGACCACACGAGTCGCGCCGAATTCTTTGAAGATGGGGGCGGCGGCCGCGGCGTGCTTAATGTAGGCCTCTTTGTTGGCGGCCGGTACCGCGGCCACGAAACCTTCTACGTACTTCATCATCATCGGTCTCCTTGATTAAGCAGGGCGAGCCGCCTGCCATATTGGGTGAGGCTCAGATCTGACGAAACTGGATATCAATATAACGACTACCTCGTGTCAAAGAAAGTCCCGGTTACGGCGTGCACGGGACTGCCTGTCGGGGCTGGCCTAACGGCCAGTCCCGACGTTCAACGCGTTACGACAAGGGCAGGACGAGCACGCCTTGTGTGGCGGGGCGCATCATCAGGCGTCGATACCAGGCGGACATCGTCGGCGTGGCGGGCCGTTCGATGGGCATGGAGAGCCAGCGGTGGGCGACGCAGCCCAGCACAATGTCGGCCATGGAGAATTGGCTACCTGCGATGTATTCGTGTTTTTGCAGGGCGTTTTCGAGGATCAGGGCCAGGGCGTTGCCTTGACGTGTCGAGGCTTCGATGGCGGCCAGGTCGCGCTGGTCTTCGGGGGTGCGGATCAGCCCCCGAAACGCGGGCACGATGGCGAGTTGCCATTCGGTGGCGGTCCAGTCCATCCACTGGTCGGCCAGGGCGCGTTGGGCGACGTCTGTGGGCCAGAGGGCGCCTTCGCTGTAGCGAGCGGCCAGGTAGCGCACGATGGCGTTGGATT
Source organism: Bordetella tumulicola (assembly GCF_054779135.1). Taxonomy (NCBI): domain Bacteria; kingdom Pseudomonadati; phylum Pseudomonadota; class Betaproteobacteria; order Burkholderiales; family Alcaligenaceae; genus Bordetella; species Bordetella tumulicola. The sequence goes on from NZ_BAAGYU010000010.1 coordinate 996,283, forward strand.
CCCACAGAATCAGGCCGCCGTCGTCAATGACGGGGACCTTGCGGTTGGGGTTCATGGCGCCGTACTCGGGCGTGTCCAGACCGCCAAATGCGCCGCCGACTTGTTCGGTGGTGTGGGGCAGCGCGAGCTCGCGCACCGCCCACAAGACTTTTTGTACGTTGACCGAGCTTGAGCGGCCCCAGATTTTGATCATGGTGATTCCTTAGGATTGCGGAGCGAGGTGGCGCCGCATGAAGCCTGTTTTGCGGCCAAAGCGGGACCAGTTGAAGGCGGGGCCGGGATCGGTTTTACGGCCCGGCGCAATGTGTTCGTGGCCCCAGACGGCTCGCAGCGGGTAGCGGGCGCGCAGTACGCGGCTGAGTTTGGCGAGCGTGGTGTACTGGGCGTCGGTGTAGGGCAAGGTGTCGGTGCCTTCCAGTTCGACGCCTAGCGAAAAATCATTGCAGCGCTCGCGCTTGCCAAAGCGCGAGGCGCCGGCGTGCCAGGCGCGCTTGCAGGTCGGGACGAATTGCACGAGGCTGCCGTCACGCCGGATGAAAAAATGCGCGGATACGCGCAGGCCGCGCAGTCGTTCGAACCAGGGATGAGCCGTGTAGTCCAGGCGGTTTTGGAAAAGCCTGGCCACGTGCGGGCCGCCGAATTGGTTCGGCGGCAGGCTGATGTTGTGGACGACCAGTAATGAAACCGTGGTGCCCGCTGGGCGGGTGTCGCAGTTGGGCGAGGGCAGCAGGCGCACGGCGGGTGTGGGCCTCAGCCACCCGTGTCGGTCAAGCTGTAGAAACATAGTCAGGACTCGTTAACGGGATGCGTAAACCCCATTATGCCTGCCTTGCTTGATCGATCAACCGGGATCGGCTTGGGGGGCTAGCGTTTGCCCAGTTTGGCGTGCTCGTGGCCGCACCAGGTGTTGCCCTCCAGGAGCAAGGCCTCGGAGCGTGGCAGGTGAATCCCGCAGTGGGCGCAGCGCACCATGGATTCGGCGGGTTGTTTGTCGCCGGGTTTGCGCGCGGCCGGCGCGGCCGGCGCAGGGGGCGTCTGGGAAGCCTGGCGCCTGGCGCTGTTGCGCGCGGACACAATCCGCATGATGACCATGACCGCCAGGATGACGACGACCCAAATTAAGACCTTGCCCACATCAACTCCGATGAAGAATGACTTCCAGCACAAACCGGCTGCCCGTGTAGGCGAGGATTAGAAACGCAAATCCGGTCAACGTCCAGCGCAATGCGACGCGACCGCGCCAGCCGCGGATGTGGCGGCCGAGCAGCAAGACGCCAAAGGTCAACCACGACAGCAGCGTGAAAACGGTTTTGTGATCAAACGGCAGGATGTTGCCTGTCAGGGACAGGGAGGCCATCGAGCCGCTGATGACCGCCGCCGTCAGCACGGCAAAGCCGATCCAGATGACCCGGAACAGGAGGTTTTCCTGGACGAGCAACGGCGGCTGCGCATCGAGGACGCGGCCGATGATGCTGCGCTCGGCGGGCGCCTCGAGCGGGCGGTGCAGGTGGCGGTCGAGCAGGGCCATCAGCAGGGCATGCAGGGCGGCTACGGTGATCAGCGCATAGGCCGCCAGCGCGATCAGCAGGTGCACGCGCAGCGAGCCGTAATCGGTATGGGGTACGACTTGCCCCTGGGGGAACAGCGCTGCCAGCACGCAGACCGCGGTAGCGGCCGGCACGAGCAGCAATTGCAGGCCGTCGATGCGTACAAGCAGGCTTTCGAGCCAGAAGATCACCATGCCCAGCCAGACGGCGGCCGACATGGCGATGGCCCAGCCAAGAAACAGGTGTGAGTTGCCCAGCATGGCCTGATAGAGACCGATGCCGTGCAATACCAGGGCGCCCAGGAGGGCCACCCGGGCGAGTTTGCCCGCTTTTTCGACGCTGCCTGCGCCCTGGAGGCGCCACCAGAGGCCCCCCGCGAGCACGGCATAGGCCAGGGCAGCCGCTGCGTGAAATACAATGCCTAATGACATAAAAACCGTTGTCTGGATGGGGCCGCTTAGGCGCTAGTCGCCGACAGGGGTAAAACCTGTCTGCCCGGGCCACCGTTCAATCAACTAGTGTAAGCGGAAACGCATCTCATGCTCGATAACCTGACACAACGTTTGTCGCGCGTCGTCAAGACGCTGCGCGGCGAAGCCCGCCTGACCGAGGCTAACACGCAGGAAATGCTGCGCGAAGTACGCATGGCCTTGCTCGAGGCCGACGTGGCCTTGCCTGTCGTGCGCGATTTTGTCGCGCGCGTGAAAGAAAAAGCCCTGGGCGAGGAAGTCGTGGGCAGCCTCAGCCCGGGCCAAGCCCTCGTTGGCGTGGTCAGCAAAGAGCTGACGTCGCTGATGGGCGGTGATCTGGGTGCCGGTGCGGGCGACCTGTCGCTGGCGGTGCAGCCGCCGGCCATTATCCTGATGGCTGGCCTGCAGGGGGCCGGTAAGACGACCACCACCGGTAAGCTCGGTCGTTGGTTGGCCGAGGGCAACCACGTCCAGAATGGCCGCAATACCGGCAAGAAAAAGGTCCTGACGGTCAGTGCCGACGTTTACCGCCCAGCTGCTATCGATCAGCTCAAGGCCGTGGCCGCCCAGGCGGGGATTGATTTCCTGCCGTCGGATCCCAGCCAAAAACCCGAAGACATTGCGCGTAACGCCGTCGACCACGCGCGTCGCCATCATTACGATGTGCTGATTCTGGATACCGCGGGTCGCCTGGGTATCGACGAAGCCATGATGCACGAGATCCGCGCGTTGTATGACCTGGTCAAGCCGATCGAGACGCTGTTCGTGGTGGATGCCATGCAGGGGCAGGATGCCGTGAATACGGCCAAGGCCTTTGCAGATGCGCTGCCACTGACCGGTGTGGTCCTGACCAAGCTGGACGGGGACGCGCGCGGTGGCGCGGCGCTGTCGGTGCGTCACGTGACGGGCAAGCCCCTGAAATTCGTCGGGGTGTCAGAAAAGCTCGATGGCCTGGAGCCATTTTATCCAGACCGGATGGCGCAACGCGTGCTGGGCATGGGCGACATTGTGTCGCTGGTCGAGCAGGCCCAAAAGAACATCGACATCGCCGAGGCGCAAAAGCTGGCGACCAAGCTCAAATCGGGCACCAAGTTCGATTTGAACGATTTCCGCGAGCAATTGGGCCAGGTGAAAAAGCTGGGCGATATGGGTTCCTTGCTGGAAAAGCTGCCCTCGCAGTTCCAACAGGCGGCTGGCCAATTGCAGGGGGGGCAGGCTGAAAAGCAGCTGCGCCGTACCGAAGGCATTTTGAATTCGATGACGGCGGCCGAGCGCGCGAAACCCGAATTGATCAAGGCGTCGCGCAAGCGCCGTATCGCAGCCGGCTCGGGCGTGCCTGTGCAAGAGGTCAATCGTCTGCTGGCCCAATTTGAGCAGATGCAGGGCATGATGAAGCAAATGAAAAAAGGTGGCATGGCCAAGATGATGCGCTCCATGGGCGGCATGAAGGGCATGGGACGCTTTGGCGGGATGCGTTAAAGGGCTACAGGCAAAAAAAGCCCCCACGCGGCGCCTTCGGCTTGCTGCCCCCCAAGGGGGCGCTTTTTTGCCTTGGGGCGGCCCGGCGGCAAAAAAACCCCGCGCGGCCTCCAGTGATGCGTGTGCCGGTACGGTAGCGCGGGGATGGAGGTGCGCGGTTGCGCCGAGGCGCGAGCGGCCGACAAGAACATCGCCACGCTGGGACGGCTGGAGAAGACCAAGGAAATAATCGAGCCATACTAATAGACGACCGGTCTAATGGGTGGTATATTCACCTCATGGATACTTTGCGCACCATTGAAACGAACGACGTTCGCCAGAGCATCCTTGCTAACGGCCAACGCATCATGGCCGGCAAGGGTTTCTCTGCCGTGGGCATCAACGAGATTCTGACCGCCGCGGGCGTTCCGAAGGGTTCGTTTTATCACTACTTCGGCTCGAAGGACGCCTTCGGCGAAGCCCTTCTCGAAAATTACTTCGAAGCGTATCTTGCCGAACTCGACGCCACCTTGGGGGCAGCGGGTCTGACCATGGCGCAGCGGCTGATGAACTACTGGACGTACTGGCAGGACAACCAACTGTTCTATGAATGCCAAGGCAAGTGCTTGGCGGTGAAGCTGGGCGCGGAGGTGGCCGACCTGTCCGAGGCCATGCGCCTCGCGCTTCAGCGCGGGACCACCGGCATCATCGACCGTTTGGCGGGCGCAATCCAGGCCGGCGTGAAGGAAGGTTCGCTGTCCGTAGAGGGTACGCCACAGGATGCCGCTCAAAGCCTTTATCAACTCTGGCTGGGCGCGAGCGTGATGGTGAAAATCGTTCGCAACCCACAACCTTTTGAGACGGCCATGACGGCCACTCGCCAAATGTTGCGTCTTTCCAGCTGACCGGAAGGGAAGATGTAGCTGCACTTCTGTAGAAGTGCTTTTTTTATATTGTCATAAAAGACGACCGGTCTAATTGTTTCCTTTCAATCTGGAGCAACAACATGAAAGTTCTGATGGTTCTGACTTCGCACGATCAACTCGGGAGCACGGGCCGCAAGACCGGCTTTTGGCTCGAGGAACTCGCCGCTCCCTATTACGTGTTCAAGGAGGCCGGCTACGAGATCGTGCTCGCGTCGCCGAAGGGCGGCCAGCCGCCACTCGATCCCAAAAGTAACGAGCCCGGTTTCCAGACCGACGCGACCCGCCGCTTCGAAGCGGACGTCGAGGCGAACAAGGCACTGACGAACACCGTGCAACTGGCCGACGTTTCTGCGGATGACTTCGATACTGTTTTCTATCCGGGCGGCCATGGCCCGCTTTGGGATCTCGCTGACAGCAAGGACTCGTCCGATCTGCTTGAGCGTTTCATCGCCGCCAACAAGCCCATCGCATTGGTTTGCCACGCGCCGGGCGTGCTGCGTCACGTGAAGAATGCCGAGGGACGCCCGCTGGTAGAGGGCAGGAAGGTGACGGGTTTCGCCAATACCGAGGAGGCTGCCGTCGGTCTGACCGAGATCGTCCCTTTCCTGGTGGAGGACGAATTGAAGGCCAAGGGCGGCATTTACTCGAGCGGTCCAGACTGGGGTTCGTATGTTGTGCAGGACGGCCTGTTGATCACCGGCCAAAACCCGGGCTCGTCGACCGCTGCCGCCCAGCGCCTGGTCGACGTACTCAAGGCATCGGCATAACCGCCTATGTGGTTTTCGTCTGCGAAGCGGTGAACGATAACCAGGCGATCGTTATCTGTGGGTCGCCGTGGCTGCACGTCATTGACAAAGGCGTAAGTCGAGACCGTGGTGACCCATATCGTTACGGACGTTTTTGGTGAATGCCGTTACTTTTGTCGAAAGAGCACCATGCCGCCGTGATGCAGTTCGTCTTGACTGACGAAGGTGCCATCGGCGGTAAACCCGGTATCGTCCCAGTAATTGATTTGGTTGCCACGGATCTCGTAGCGACCCTGATAATCACTTTCACGATTGCCTCGCGCTTCGTCGTAGCGGCCATTGGGCAAAAGCTCATGGCGAATGTATGCATCCGCCGTGACCCACATGCCGACATAGGTGTGTTGCTGCATAGCGTTGTCCTTTTCGTTGTCCTTTTGATGGGTGGCCGTGGATGCGTTGGCCGGCGGGCGTGTCGCCTCGTTGCCGACCGTTGGCTGAGCCGCTACGGACGCTGCCAGAACGGCAACTATGCCGACCGAGATCCACGTAATGATATTCACGGGTGTTCTCCGTTGGTCGTGGGCGCGGGGACGCGCCGCAGCACATCGTCATAGGGCGTAAGGTCGAGGAACGCGATGACTTCCACTGCGTTTCCGTCGCGCATGCGCAGTATCCATGCGTAGCTGTTGCGATAGGGGACGCCATCGCGCGCCATGCCTTCGCCATCCCAGTTGACAATGACATGGTCGCCGTCCGCCCAGACGCGCTTGTCTACTGGGCGTATCGGGGTCGAAAGGCGAGACACGAATGGACGCACGGCTTGATCGACGAAGACGTCGCGTCCCTGAAAGGTGCCCGCGCTGGGGCCGGACCCTTTGATTGTCCAGACGACATCGGGCGCGAGGAGCTCGTCGAAGAAGCCGGTCCCGCCGCTTTCCCAGCGATCGAAGGCTTCGGTGACGATCTGCTTGTTGCGGGACTCGGCGCTCGTGGCTTGAGAGGCGTACGTCGACTGCGGTAGCAAGGCGAAGCTGGCAACGACGCCGAGGGCGACGAGGCCTGCGCGGAATCGGAGAGAGGTCAGCAATGGCATGTATTCGATCCTTTCATTGGTCAGTGGTTGGACTGGGAGGTGATCGCGTCGAGTGCTTCCTGGGACGCGCGTTGGGTGGCGATGTGTGCTTGAACAGTCTCGTGACGCACCCTTAGTGCAGAGGCTCGCTAACCGACATGTCGACCATCAAACGTCGCTCGCGGTTTGCCGTCATGGCTTGCGGTCGATGACGGTTGCGCCGCCAAACATCAGTTGCTGTGCCATGGGACGGCCCATGAACCGTTCGGGAAAGATCGGGTCCGGTGCGCTGGCTTGGTCGAGGCGGTCGAGTTGCGCTTGAGTGAAGGCCACGGCCAAGGCGCCGAAGTTGTCCTCGGCCTGCGCGAGCGTGCGTGCGCCCACGATCGGCGAGACGACGGCCGGATTGCGCAGCGTCCAGGCTAGCGCCACCTGCGAGCGCGAGACACCGAGTTCCCCGGCAATGTCGCCCACCACGTCGGCGATCGTCAGCGCGTGTTCGTTCAGGTGCCCAGTGGATGCGATGATGCCCTTGCGCGTGGGCGAGACGTCGGCGGCATTCTCGTCGGAAAGATCGGCACGGCTGTACTTGCCGGTGAGGATGCCGCCGCCGAGTGGAGACCAGGGCAACACGCCTAGACCCAGCGCCTGCGCCATCGGAATCAGTTCATGTTCGACGGACCGCTCGACCAGGCTGTACTCGATCTGCAGTGCGACGAACGGCGACCAGCCGCGCAGGTCGGCGATCGTCTGCATTTGTGCGACACGCCAGGCCGGCGTATTGCAGATCGCGACGTACAGGATTTTTCCTGCCCGCACCAGATCGTCGAGCGCCCGCATTACCTCTTCGGGGGTCGTGGTGAAGTCCCACGCATGGACATGGAGGAGGTCGATCCGATCCGTATCCAGTTGGCGCAGACTGGTCTCGACGGAACGCACGAGGTTCAAGCGGTGATTGCCGCCTGAGTTCGGATTGCCCTGTTCGCGCGCCATCGTGAATTTGGTGGAAAGCACGATGCGCTCTCGCTTGTCCTTGATGAGGCCACCCAGGATTCGTTCAGCGCTACCGTTGGTGTAGTTGACGGCGGTGTCGATGAAATTACCGCCGCGATCGACGTACGCATCGAAAATGCGCTTTGCCTCGGCGTCGTCGGTACCCCAACCCCAATCGGCGCCGAAGGTCATGGTGCCGAGTGCCAAGGGTGAGACGCGAAGGCCGGAGCGTCCGAGCAAACGGTACTGGTCGAGAGAGTTTGATGTCGTCATGGGTCGCAATCCTGTCGCGCATCTGCGTCGTGTGGTGATTTGCAGAATCGCGTCGTGTGGTTGATTGACAGAATCTTCGTTCAACCCCTGCTGATGCGGGTAGCCTGCTTGTCCGATTTGCTTGCACGATCGTCCTACGCCGGGTGTTTTTGTCTTTTGGTTTTTTTATTGCCCGCGTAACATGGCCGCCATGAACACACTCGATACGCTCGTCGATCTCATCGGCCGGCATGCGCCCGTCGATGGCACGCACGAGACCCCGATTCCGGGGGTGAAGTTGATTCGCGCCTCTTCCCCGACCCTGCCGATGCCGGTGATCTACGCGCCGACGCTCTGCTTGGTTGCCCAGGGCACCAAGCGGGCCGCCCTCGGCACGACGACCTATCGCTACGACCCGGCGCATTTCCTGGTCGCCTCCGTTGAGCTACCGGTGATGGGGGCGGTGATCAAGGCAAGCGCGAGTCATCCCTACCTATGCCTGCAGCTTGATCTGGATTCGGCGGAGCTCTCGGATATTGCGATCCGCTACCCGGCATCGGAGAAGGACGCGGTCGCCATCCCCGCTGGATTGACGCTGAACAAGACTACCCCGCCCTTGCTCGATGCGGCGATTCGCCTGGTTGGATTGCTCGATACTCCGCATGACATCGATGCGCTCGCGCCGCTCACGCTGCGCGAAATTCTCTATCGCCTCTTGACCGGCGCCGGTAGTGGCGTCATCCGGCACATGGCCCAGAGAGACAGCCGTCTGAACCAGATCGCCCGCGCGATCGTCTGGATCAGGGGGCAGTTTCGTGGCCCGTGCCGCATTGAAGACGCGGCCGAGGTCGCAGGAATGAGCCGCTCGACGTTTCACCTTCACTTCAAGGCGGTCACGACCATGAGCCCCATCGAGTTCCGTACGCAGTTGCGAATGCAGGAAGCGCGTCGGCTGATGGTGAGCGATGCGATGGACGCGGCCAGTGCGGGCTTTCAGGTCGGCTATGAAAGCCCATCTCAGTTCAGCCGCGACTATGGTCGGATATTCGGCATGCCTCCGGCCAGGCACGCCAGCCAGACGAGACAGCAAATAGAAAGTCCCCACGCTGCGCCGTAGGCGCGCGGTCCCCGGCAGCAAAAAAAACGGCCAGACAGGCGTCTGGCCGAGTTGACCAAAGCGAACGGGGATTAGTCCGCTCTGGTGCAAACTGGCAAACGCTACGGGGCTTGCCAGTTTGTGCTGTGGTGTTTAGTTCAGCGGCGGGATGCGCAGAACTTGGCCCGGGTAGATCTTGTCCGGATGGCTCAACATTGGCTTGTTGGCCTCGAAAATGACAGTGTGCTTGGCACCCTGGCCAGCGCCGTATTGAGCTTCGGCGATTTTCCAGAGGTTGTCACCCTTTTGTACGGTGTACATCTTGGCGTCCGGCGAGGCTTGCTTGGCGGACAGTTGGTTGTCGACCTGGGCCACACCTACGGTGTTACCCAGCGCCAGGGCGATTTTCTCGGCGTCTTCGGTCGAGGCGGCTTCGCCCGAGACGGTGACTTTGTCGCCGTTGACTTGGATGTCCAGGCCTTCGGCATTCAGGCCGTGCTTGTCCAGTTCTTTCTTCAGTTCGTCGACCGTCGCCGCTTGGGCTTCGCTGGCGCCAAAGAGTTTTTCACCGACATCTTTAATAAAGCTTAGCAGACCCATAGTGTTTCCTTTTTGACTGTTAAGAAACGTTAAGTGCTTAATGGCAGAAGATGGCAGAATTTGGCTTGATTTCGCCACCTACTGGAGATTGATTATGGGCCGAATCGATGAGCGATGTGCTGATGCTCGACTGAAAATGTGTAACTAAATATTGTCAAACAGGGGCGTGAAGGGATCCGGCAGCCGACCGTCGGGTGAGCTTCCACACATGTGCGGGAGGCATGTTGGCCAAGACGGTTTCGACGCGGCGCGCTCGCAGCCCCAGACGATCGAGGACGCGTTGGCGCACCGGGCAACGGGGGCCATAGGTAAATAGGACCATTGAACCCCCGGGCTTGAGGTGTGCAAAGGTGCTGCGTAGGATGCCGATCTGCTGTTTGACGGGCATATTCAGCAAGGGCAAGCCACAGACGGCCGCCCCGGCGAGCCCATCGGCGAACAAGGGCAGGCCGGCGAGCTTGCCGGCATCGCCTTGGTATACGTACGCTTCGGGGAAATCGTGCCGCAATTGCTTCGCGAATTGCGGGTCCATTTCGATGAGCGTCAATTGGGCGGAGGATAGGCCGCGTGCGACGAGCGCACGGGTAAAGGCGCCTGTCCCGGCGCCGAGTTCCAGACACGGGCCCGAGGTCGGGCCAATGTCGCGCGTCATGGCGGCGGCCAAGCGTGCGCTAGAGGGCCAGATGGCGCCAATGCCTTTGGGGTTGGCACGCCAGGCGCGTACAAAGCGCACGCGCTCGGCGATCCAGGAGTGGCGACCGATGCGACCCGCGACATGGCCGGTCGCGCGGCCCGCAACACCTGCAATACGAAACAACCGCGAGCCGATGGGCAGACCGGATGGATCCTCGGTCAGGAACTTCAGCAGCATGTAGAACTCCTGTGGGCGGAGCGAATTTGTTGGGGTGCAACATGACAGGCCCCGCGCTAGCTAGCGTCAAGCACAGGCGCAAGAGTACTACGTGGCTGACCTGACGCAAGCCATATAAGCGCTGTATGCGTCATCGGCTATCGCACGGTTCACAATTCTCACAATATGTGGCGAATAACCCGGGGATTGACACAGATGGTCACGTTCGCCGGGTTCGGTTTTTGACGTCACCCGCCTCCGACAGCGGCGACGATTTCGATTTGATCGCCGTCTTTCAGGATGGTGGAGTCATGCTGGCTTTTGGGCACGATTTCACCGTTGCGTTCGACGGCCACGCGTTTGCCGGCGTAGCCCAAAATTTGCAGGACCTCGATGACCGTGGTGTCGAGCGGAAATTCGCGCGCGTCGCCGTTCAGTGTGATGTGCATGATGGCTTCCTTACTGTGCTGCATAGCTATCGGTGGCTTCGATGAGCTTGGCCAACGTGCCGGGTTCGTCGAAAGCATGGCCGGCGTCCGGGATCAGATGAAACTGGGCCTGCGGCCAAGCACGGTGCAGTTCCCAGGCCGTGCGCGCGGGGGTGCAGATGTCATAGCGCCCTTGGACAATCGTACCGGGAATGCCGTGTAATTTGTACGCATCGCGGATCAGTTGGCCTTCTTCCATAAAGCCGCCATTAACAAAGTAATGGTTTTCGATGCGGGCAAACGCCAGCGCCGCGCGGTCGGCCGCATGGCTTTGCTGGTGGCGGGGGCTGGGCATGAGAGTGATGGTGCTGTCTTCCCAACGGCTCCAGGTTTTGGCGGCCCGCAATTGCTCGACGGGGTCCGAGCTCGTCAATCGCTTGTGGTAGGCAGCGATCATGTCGTCGCGTTCGTCGAGGGGGATGGGGGCGATGTAGGCTTCCCAGTGATCGGGAAACAGCCAGGAGGCCCCCTCTTGGTAGAACCACTGCAGTTCAGCCCGGCGCAGTCCGAATATCCCGCGCACGATGATTTCGCTGACGTGTTCGGGATGTTGTTGTGCATAGGCCAATGCTAGCGTGGAGCCCCACGAGCCACCGAATACCAGCCAGCGTTCCACGCCCATGACGTCGGTCCGCAGGCGCTCCATATCCGACACCAGATGCCAGGTGGTGTTGTTGGCCAGGCTGGCGTGCGGTTCCGAGCGACCGCAGCCGCGTTGGTCCAGCAGCAGCACGTTGTAGCGTTGGGGGTCAAATAATTGGCGGTGCACGGGCGCGCATCCGCTACCTGGGCCGCCATGCAAGAACACGGCGGGTTTGCCCTGCGGATTGCCGCAGAGCTCCCAATAAATCTGATGTCCGTCGCCAGTGTCCAGCATGCCATGGCGGTAGGGCTCGATAGCGGGATACAACATCGTTAAGCGATCCTTTGGAAAATCAAGTCCCAAACGCCGTGGCCCAGGCGCAGACCACGCGTTTCGAATTTGGTTTGCGGACGGTAATCAGGCCGCGGCGCGTAGTCGGCAACGGTGTTGCGCAACAGGGGTTCGCCGCTCAGGACTTCCAGCATTTGCACGGCGTAATCCTGCCAGTCGGTGGCGCAGTGAAGGTAGCCACCCGGGGCAATGCGGCTGGCCAGCAGAGAGACAAACGGCGGCTGCAGCAGGCGGCGTTTGTGGTGGCGCTTTTTAGGCCAGGGGTCCGGGAAATACACATGCACGCCGGCCAGGCTATCGGGGGCGATCATGTCGCGGACGACTTCGACGGCGTCATGTTGGATGATGCGCAGGTTTTGCAACTGGGCGTCTTCGATACGGCGCAACAGGGCGCCTACGCCCGCGTTGAAGACCTCGACGCCGAGAAAGTTGTCGTCCGAGCGGGTCTGGGCGATTTTCTGGGTGGTTTCGCCCATGCCAAAGCCGATCTCAAGCACGGTGGGTGCGGTGCGCCCAAAGGCGGCGGCGAGATCCAGGCGCGTAGGGCGATAGGGGATAGACCATTTGTCGAGCAGTTGCTCCAGGGCGTCGCGCTGGCCCTGGGTAATATGGCCGCGACGATGGACAAAACTGCGGATGTGCGGGACGCCGGGACTGGGCGGGGCTTGCGTGGCCGGCTCCAGGGCGGCACGGGCTGCGTCCGACAGGGGGGACGCGTCCTGGGGGGCGGGGGTGTTCGTGTTCATACGCTGAATTGTAGTAGGCCCGGGCGGTGGACCAATTGGGGTAGCATTTGCGGAATGAATGTTGCCCGTTTTGATTTGACTACGCTTGCCTTGTTTGCCGCCGTTGCGCGCGCCGGCAGTATTTCCGCGGGCGCGCGTTTGTCGCATCTGGCGGTGGGGGCGGCGAGTAAACGGATTTCCGATTTAGAGGCCGCGCTGGGTACGCCGTTGTTGTATCGCAATACGGCGGGGGTAGAGCTGACCGACGCCGGGCAGGCCTGTCTGACACATGTGTTGCGGGTCCTGCAAGAGGTCGAGCAGATGGCGGGGAGTTTGTCCGACTTTGCGCAAGGGGTGAAGGGACAGGTGAGGATCGCGGCGAATACGTCGTCGCTGACGCAGTTTTTGCCGGAGGATCTGGCGTCTTTCATGGACGAGCACCCGGCGGTGCGTATTGATCTCGAGGAGCAGAACAGCACCGATATCGTGACGGCGGTGCTGGAAAACCGGGCGGATATCGGGGTCTTTGCGGACCGGACGCCGGCATCGGGATTGTGGACGGTGCCCTATCGGCCGGATGAACTGGTGCTGATCGCGCCACAGCGTCATCCTTTGGCGAGCCTGCCGCGTGTCGCGTTTGCCGAGACACTGGACTATGAATATGTCAGTTTGCCGCAGATGACTTCGCTGGCGTTGCGCCTGAATGAGGAGAGTGTGCGCCTGGGCCAGACCATGCGTTTGCGCATTCAGGTGCGCAGTTTTGATGCGATGTGCCGGATGGTGGTGGCGACCGGAGGCGTGGGCGTGCTGCCGCGAATGGCCGCGGAGCCGCATGCGCGATCGATGTCGATTCGGTTGATTCCGCTGACCGATGAGTGGGCGCGTCGCTGGCTGCTGCTGGGGGTGCGCGATGCAGATACGCTGACGGTAGCGGCGCGATTGTTGCTAGCGCATTTGCGCAAGGATAGTGGCGGGGAGCGGGCCTAACGCACGTGGATTCAGGGAAAGCGGATCTAGGGACGTTGGAGCTGGAGAAGTTAGATCTAGGGGAAGCGGATCCCCTCTGTGCCGGACTGCCAGGCCGGGTATTTCTCCATAATCCGTTGAAAGCGCTCGCTCGCCAGAAAGGCGTTTAGCCAGCATGCCAAGGCATGCCAGGCTTGGCCTTCGAACCACATCGTATCGACATGCGCGAACTGGCGCACAAAGGGTGCGATGGCCATGTCGGCCAGGCAAGGTCGAGTGCCGAATAGATACTCGTTGCTTTGCAGGCGACGATCCAGATCCATTAAATATTCTGCCCCGGCTGTCCGGTGTGCGATGGCATCGACATCCTCGTAGCGATCGGGGTATTTATAGCGATCCAGGTTGGTTTTAAACGGGCCGTCGCATTGCTGGATCAGGGGGAGTATCTCCACCGTCGAGTTCTTGTCCGGCGTCAGCCAGTGTTCTGGATCGTGTTGGGCCAGCGCCCAATGCATGATGTCCAGGCTCTGGTCTATCACGCGATCTGGCAACACTAATACGGGCACCGTGCCCTTGGGCGAGGCCGACAGTAATTCCGCCGGTTTCGCACGCAATACCACCTCGCGCAATTCGCACGGTTGGCCGCTTGCGGCCAGCGCCAGCCGCGCGCGCATCGCATAGGGACAGCGCCTGAATGAATACAGAATGGGTAAAGGGTGCGAGGGCATCGTGTGGTGAGATGAGTCAATAGGCGGTTGCCGGAAAATCCATAGAGGCGTGTCCGCGTTCGTCGATATCCCATCATTATGCCCACGCGTCGGGTTAGTACATACCCTTATCGGGTCCTGGGGTTTTGCCTTTTCCCATAGAGGCTTCCGCGTTTGGGAAACCCCATTTCTCGTAAAAACGATTCCCGCGCGAGAGGTTGTCGCGCACACTCGCCGCCATTGCATTCATCAAGACAATGGGGAGCAGGCATGGCAGGGCAGATTCTCGCCGGCATACGCGTGTTGGAGTTGGGACAACTGATCGCAGGGCCATTCGCCGCTAAGACCTTGGCAGATTTTGGGGCGCAGGTCGTCAAGATCGAGCCGCCGGGCCTGGGCGACCCGCTACGTAAATGGCGTTTGCTGCACGAGGGCACTTCGGTCTGGTGGGAAGCCCAGTCCCGCAACAAGCAATCCGTTTGCGTCGACCTGCGCCAAGAAGACGGGCAGGAAATCGTCCGCATGCTGGCCTCGCAAGCCGATGTCCTGATCGAAAATTTCCGCCCCGGCACCATGGAAAAATGGGGCTTGTCGTGGGAAGCCCTGCATGAGTTGAACCCGCGCTTGATCATGCTGCGCGTGTCGGGCTATGGGCAGACGGGCCCGAAAGCCCGTGAGCCGGGCTTCGCGGCGATCGGCGAAGCCATGGCTGGCCTGCGCTATCTGAACGGCGAGCCCGGTCGCGCGCCGGTCCGTGCCGGCTTGTCGCTGGGCGACACCATCGCCGGCTTGCATGGCGCGCTAGGCGTGTTGCTGGCGCTGTATCAACGCGACGCGCGCGGTGGGCAAGGTCAAGTCATCGACGCCGCGCTTTACGAGAGCTTGTTCAACCTGACCGAAAGCCTGCTGCCCGAGTACGCCGCATTTGGCGCGGTGCGCGAGCCGGCCGGTGCCTCGTTGCCGGGCATCGCGCCGTCGAATGCCTATCCCTGCAAAGACGGCTATGTCCTCATTGCGGGTAACGGTGACGCGATTTATACCCGACTGATGGCGCGCATCGGCCGTGATGATTTGGGGCGTGATCCCGATTTGGCGCACAACGACGGTCGCGCCGCTCGCGTGCATGAGATCGATGGCGCGATTGGTACCTGGACGGCGCAACGCGAGATTGATGAGGTCTTGCAAGCCATGCTCGAGGCGGGCGTGCCCAGCGGCCGGATTTATTCCATCGCCGACATTGCGCGCGATCCGCATTATCGTGCCCGCAACGCCATCGCCGAGATCGAGGGCGCCAGCGGCATCCGCGTCGAAATGCCGGCGGTGTTTCCCTTGCTGTCCGATAACCCCGGCGCCATTCATGACCGTGCGCCCACTCTGGGTGAACACACCGACACCGTTCTGGCCGACGCCGGCCTGAGCGGAGATCAACGCGCCGCATTGCGCGCTCGCGGAGTCATCGCATGAACACGGGTACCCCTCGCATCGAAATCAACGAAGTCGGCCCGCGCGACGGCCTGCAAATCGAAAAAACCTTTGTCGCGACCGACGATAAAGTCGCTCTCGTGGACGCGCTATCCGATTGTGGTTTTGCACGCATCGAAGTCACCAGCTTTACCTCGCCCAAAGCCATCCCCGCGCTGGCCGACGCGCAAGAGGTCATGCGCCGCATTCGTCGTCGCCCCGGCGTGGTCTACACCGCGCTCGTGCCCAATATCCGTGGCCTGGAGCGAGCCTTGGAGGTCGGCACCGACGAGATGAATCTGGTGATGTCCAGCAGCGAGACACACAATCGCGCCAACCTGCGCATGACCCGCGATCAATCGCAGGCCGAGCTGACCGCCATCTTGCAAGCCGCCAAGGGATCCCACGTCCCGTGCAACGTCTCGTTGTCGACCGTCTTTGGTTGCCCTTTTGATGGTGACGTCCCCGTGGGTGAGGTCCTGCGCCTGGCCACTCAATTGGTCGAGGCCGGCGCGACCGGTATCACGCTGTGCGACACCACCGGCATGGCCTATCCCACTCAAGTCGCCGCCCTTTGCGAGGCCGTGTCCCGCGCGCTGCCCGGCTTGCCCATCACCATTCATCTGCACAACACGCGTGGCATGGCCCTGGCCAACGCCATTGCCGCCTGGCAAACGGGCGTGACGCGGTTCGACGCGGCGGCGGGCGGGTTGGGCGGCTGTCCCTTTGCGCCGGGCGCCAGCGGCAACGTCAACACCGAAGAGCTCGTGCATATGTTCGAGTGCATGGGCGTGCGGACGGGGGTGTCGTTGCAACCGCTGTTGGACATCGTGCAAGGTTTGCCGCAACTCGTGCAGCGCGAGTTTTCCACGCCGTTGCTGGCCGCCGGCCCCAGGCTGGCGACACATCAGCCGCCGGCGTGGTTGGCAGAAAAATTCGGGCCGACGCAAACGCCAGCCTAATCAGCAATCCGTACTGACTTGTCAGGCGACACCTCGTCGCATCCAAGCGTTTGAACCGCCTCAGGCGGTCGAACGGCACCACTCATAACAAATGACCAGGAGACTATGTCCATGAAGGTTTCTTTTCTATCCAGCCCCTTGCGCGCCGCGCTAGCCGCCGCGACGTTCGCCGTCGTCGCCAGTCCCGCTATTGCGTTGGCCGACTATCCCGATCGCCCGATTACTTTACTGGTGCCGGCGGCGCCTGGCGGCACGACAGATCTGTCCGCTCGCCTAATCGCGCAACCCCTGGGCGAAGCCCTGGGCCAAAGCGTTGTCGTAGAAAACAAGCCCGGCGCGTCCGGCAGCATCGCCTCGCAGGCCGTCGCCAGCGCGAAACCCGATGGCTATACGTTGCTGTTGCAGTATTCCGGCTACAACGCCATTTCCCCGCACGTCCAACCCGTGAGCTGGGATCCCATCAAAGATTTTGCGCCTATCGCCAATATCTTGTCCGCCCCGCAAGTCATCGTGGTCCGTCCCAGCCTGCCGGTGAAGACCTTGAAAGAGTTGGTCGAGTATGCCAAGGCCAACCCAGACAAGCTCAACTATGCCTCGTCCGGCAACGGCGCGCTGCAGCACGTCGCGACCGAGTTGTTGAAGCAGATGGCGGATATCAAGATCGCGCATATTCCGTACAAGGGCACGGGCCCGGCTTTGAATGATCTGCTGGGTGGCGCGGTGGATATGACCGTCACGACGCCGCCGCCGTTGCTGGGGCATATCAAGGCAGGCAAGTTGCGCGCGCTGGCCGTCACGGGCCCGAAGCGCCTGGAATCACTGCCTGACGTACCGACGGCGGCCGAGGCCGGTTACCCGGATCTGCTGGTGTCGTCGTGGTTTGCGATGTATGCGCCGGCCGGTACGCCCCAGGCTGTCATCGATAAATTGGCCGGCACTATTGAAGGCATCATGAAGACCGAGGATTTCCGTAAAAAAGCGGCAGAGCAGGGCGCCGAAGCGGAATTCATGGGCCCCGCCAAACTGGCGGAATACACCCAAGAGGAATACGACCGCTGGGGCAAAGTGGTCAAAGCCGCCGGAATCAAGGGCAATTAAACACGCGGCAAAACCCGCGCTATAATCCACACCCTCTGCCGCGCCTACAGGCGCGGCACGACACCGAAGCGGGTGTAGTTCAATGGTAGAACGGCGGCTTCCCAAGCCTCAAGCGTGGGTTCGATTCCCATCACCCGCTCCAATTCAAGGCTCGCACTTATCTCGTCACTTTGGGAGCAAAATCCAAGTGATTGAATGTCAGTGATGTTTTTTTCCTAATAACGCTGGGATCGGGAAAATCTGCCTTTAGCACCCCCAATCAGGTACTTTTTTCGGGCCATCAATGCGGTGGGCTGGCATGCATTGTTGCTGTCCGCAATTTGGCGCCGAGGCGGCCATGGCTGCTATTCCGTCTAATTTGGGATTTAGAGTGTGACGGTCGCGCTGACTGACGGACATATTTGAAATGCCAAGTAACGGGGAAGGCTTATATGAGCGTCTGTTATCGACCAGAGGCGGCATCCGTAGGTGTGTGCCTTATCCTTTATGCTTTATTGGCCGAGAACGCCCCTGCAGTCAAATCAATATCCGCACCGCTAATGTGCATCCGGCGAGCAGCGTCCTGCCAATGATCGACAACCATGACTACCTCATCCACTATTTGCCGAGCTTGCACATCGTCCAGGCCGTAAAAAGCGGCCGTGCTGAGAACAGTCTCTAGGCTAGGTCGATTGTCGACGTCGTCGATATTCAAGACATGTTCTGCCTTGTCGATGTTCGGATTGACGTCAAATGCGGGTGCAAGCCTCCATCCTGTCTTGCCAAGCACGAATCCGTGATTGCGAAGGTGGTCGTCGCGGTTGCCAACCGCGACGTTGAACGTCACGCGCCGGAATAGTTGCTCCAAGTCTGCATCCGCATGCTCGGCATCCCCCTGAGCTCGAATGAACTGCGCCAATTCCAGATAGCTCGTACCTTCACTTTGAGTCTTGCGAAGCAATGTCATCGCCGAGGCATAGAAGCGTCGCGAACTGTTGGCGCGATCGAACCTTTGGACGCAGAAGGTATGGAAGTCGTTGTTTAGCTTGATGAGCTTCGCAGGCGGTACGTCTATCCCCGCTTTTTGCGCGAGTTGGTGAACGACATACTCCCAAGCTCCGACGTCCCGATCGTCATCCCTGGCGGGGAACTTGCCGATCCAGAGTGAACCATCGGCTTCGGTAAAGTTGGCCTTTGGTCTTGCTCCGCCCAGAGACGCGCCAGGTGCGACGAGCACGGCGAGCCATTTTCGTAGCGCATCTAGATCGTCGATACGCCGGTTGCTGAGTTGGTAGGCCACGGCTTCCAACTCTCGTAGCGTCGTCACCGGCGGAGCTGCCATTTTCTCGTCGCCAAGAAACGCTTCCGTACCTGGCCAGCGAAAGCGCAGCGCGCCTTGGCGAGTGAGGTCTTGCACGCCGATCAGGAAGTCCCAGGCGTACAGCGTACGGGGAGAGCGTTGCTCGTCCTTTGCCTGTAGGGCCTCGCGCCGCTTCATCAGTGTTTGTCCCCAGCGGTCTGGTGACGAATCCAGGAAGATGCCGAAGTTGCCTAGCTCAGGCTTGGGAAAGAAGGGGTGTTCGTCGAGAGAGAGATCGGGGTCCAGCGCGAAGGCGCGAGGGTCTTGTAGCCAATCACGTTCGTAATGGAAGCGGATTTGGCCGCGGTCATGGGCGAGTGTGCCGACTTGGCGTGCAGGGCCGAGGTCATCATTCAACCAGACTTCCAGGGTGTTGTCCTGCGTGCTCATGTCGATTCCTCGCTGTTTGAGGACGAGGGCTGGATCGCTTTGGCACGGGTGGCCGTGCGGCGCTTGGGAGTTGGTTCAAGCTCCAGGTCCTGCAGTTTCCGACCAACTTTGTCGTCGGCCCCAAGCTGATTGAGGTCGCCCTCAAGGCCAAGCACGGCCAGAACTCGAACATAGGACCCCAGCGTAGCCCCAGGATCACCCGCCTCAACCTTGTACAAGGTGGTCCTTGAAATTCCTGCTCGTTGCGCTACGACGGCATTGCTTAGCTTGCGTCGCTTGCGGGCAAGACGCAGCCGCTCTCCCAGTGAGGAAAGGAGACGCTGCTCTTGTGGGAAGACGATAGGTGGTTTGCGTGGCATGTTCGCTATTATGGACTATATAATTCTAATTTGTCCATAATAGCGAAAAATAACGATATCTGTTGAGATTCCTGAGATTCCAGGAGTCGACTTCAAGGCGTGGCGGCCCCGGTATGAGGGGCGTAGGAGAGGCTGGACGCCGCCGATCTTACACGCGCGAAGACCCAGGAGCAGGGTCAGCGCCGCCACTAGGCGGGCTGAAGGATGCTGGTGGCGAACTGCCCCCGGAACTTAACCCGAGTGCGCGCGCTTGCCGGCATTTTTCTTGTGGTGGGTATGCGAGCCACGCTCCAGGCTCACACGTTGGCCGCGGCCTTGTGTCGTAAAGGTCACGCCCTTGGGAGCGGCGGGAGGGGGAGTGCGCTTGCGGTCGGCTTCAGTAACGATTTTGTTGCCCATGGAAATCTCTCTAGTTTGGTTAAGCTGGCTATTGTTCCACATTCGCTCGGTTTATTCTTGGCAGCAGGAAACAGGCAGAGTATATGCCCGGCAAAGCCTTAAGCCGGCGCGCGACCGCCGTGACAGCATCCATCCCATACCCCAACCGCTCGTTAAGCAGGGTGACGAGTCGAGAATCTACGCGCCGCTATCAGGACGGGCAGTAGTTGCCTGCCCATTTCTGACAATTGATATTGGACCCGCAGAGGTTTCTCACAGAAGTCGACTCTGTCGACCAGGCCATCGTCCGCTAGCTCGCGAAGATGTTGGGTCAGCATTTTTTGCGAGATGCCTGGCAAGTCTCGCTTCAACTGCAAGGTTCGCATCGAGGGGTCGGCGTAGAGCCTGAAGAGGATTGGCAGCTTCCACCGACCGTGGATCATCCGTATCACCCTGGTCACGTGCGCAACAGATCCGTCGGGTCCGAGACAGACTTCCCGTGCCTCCAACGGGGTGGGTACATAAAGGTGCGTACTTGTTTCGTCCATCATCTCTCCCTACTCTGAAAGATCTCTGCAACTTGAAAAATGGGTTACGTGCGATGGACTTGCAATTGTATGGGAAGAAGGCGCTGATCACCGGGAGCAGCAAAGGCATTGGCGAAGCCATTGCCAGGAAACTTGCGCTGGAGAGGGCAATCGTCATCGTTCACGGCCGCGATAAAGCTCAGGCAGAGAAAGTAGCCAATGACATCACCGCGCAGGGCGGCCACGCCTATGTGGTGGTTGGCGATCTAACGCACGACGATGATGTGCAGCGATTGGGCGAGGATGCGGTAAAGCTCGCAGGCCCTATCGATATTCTGATCAACAACGCCGGCGGGTCGGGTGGCTCAAAAGAGAGCTGGGCAAACACACAGCCGGCCTCATGGGCGTGCGCCTATGATCGCAATGTCCTGGCTGCCCTTCGTGTCACGAAGCTGCTGCTGCCCGGCATGCAGCAAGCCGGATGGGGACGCGTGATCAACATTTCGAGCCTGGCTGCGACGATGCCACCGCCGACTGCACCCGACTATTCGGCGTGCAAGGCCGCGATAAACGCCATGACCGCGTCGATGGCAAAGGCGGTGGCGGCAAACGGGGTCACGGTCAACGCTGTCTCTCCTGGCACGATACACAGTTCCGCCCTTGATAGCCGATTCCGTCAAGTCGCTGCCGAGCGCGGCGTGGCGGATAAGGACGCGCCATGGCAGGTTATAGAGCGTGCAGTCCTGCCGATGTTTGCTCAGGTTCCTGTTGGCCGGGTTGGGCGAGTAGACGAAGTTGCGGACGCTATCGCCTTCCTCGCCAGTCCACTTGCCGGATACATTACCGGCGTGAATCTGCGAATCGATGGCGGCCTATCGTCCAGTCTATAGGCTTCTGTCGACCAGATTGGGGGCAGCCTTTCCTGATCTTGCCTGACGCACCAGCGCTACGCGATCCATATAGGGGAGAACTGTCGATACCAGTTCGAAAGTAACAAAGCGGTCTTTGGGCTCGCGGCGATGAAAGCCGGTTGGTCAACAGATCAAATTCGTCATGCGACTCGCGGGGATCTTCGGCAGCAGTCGAAAGTACTCGTCAACCGCCTTCTCTCTGAAGGAGTGCAGGATGCCGTCGAAATCAAGAAAGACCACGGGAGCGCAAGAGCGCGCGGGGTCGATCATTCGACGATCAGAGCGGAAATCGATCGCCCCTGGCGAGGGCGTTCAGGCGCTCAGAAAGCGAGTGACTTCGGCCCAATCGTTAGTCGACAGGGCGACGTCCTCGAAGTCGCCAGCTTCCTCGTCGTAGCGCGAAACGCAGAAGCGTTGGCTCCTGCCGGATTCGCGGTCGGCATAGTTGGCGTAGTCGACATACACTTTCAAACCGCGCTCCGTGTTCTCGAATGAAGGCGCTGCATCGATGTAGCTCGACGCGTCGAAATACCCTTCGGGTATGGTCGGCAGGGTTGTTATGTCGAAGTCGGGAAATTCGCGACGCAGTCGTTCAAGGTTCATAAGGCAAGCATGTGGAGGCTGGAGGCCTGACATTTTACGTTGCTCAGTGTCGTCAGTCGCCACGATGTCCCCCGAAATAGCAAATATGAACGAAATTCAAGTATAAATGTTCATATATGATGCTTTACGTTGAGGCGTTTGATTACTATCCAACCCCCCTTTAATCATCTCGCCTAGTCCGACAACGGACAATGCGCGGATCCACCACGCCGGCACTGTACTGACGAGCGCTGGCTCGCGCGGCTGCGGCACCCCCCCATCAGCCTCGGGGCTCCGGGTGCCTTGGCTGCGGGCGAATTCTGCTGGTACTGAGTGAGTCTACGCAGCGATCGAACGGATCAGTCGAGCTTGATGTTCGCAAGCTGGATGACGGCCCGCCACTTCCGGGACTCCGCCTCCAGGAAATGTTGCAACGCCTTGGGGGGCGATCCCACCGCCTCCAAACCCTTTGCGGCCACGCTCTTCTTGAACGAATCTTCGGCGAGTATCGAATTGACTCTTTCGCTGAGCTTGTTCAGGTTCTCGGAATTCATGCCTTTCGGTGCAAACAACGCAATCCAGGTCATGGCCTCATAGCCCGGGAAGCCGGCTTCCGCCACAGTCGGTACGCCGGCCATCGCGGTGCCGAGGAACACGACCATGATCGCGCCGAGGAATTCGCCAAGCCGGACATCCACCAGCAGCATGCCGTATGCTACGCAGGTAGTCCAAAACAAGGTTAGATACGATCCGGGTTACGACCACGTCGAGGAAAAACCATGGACAGTGATCTTCAAGGAATGTCGCGCGAGCAGTTGGTGGCTGAAATCATCAAGCTGCGTCAAGGCATTCGCAGCCACCGTGACAGCAGTGGCCACGAATTATGTTGGCATCACCCAGACCTCTGGGCATTGTTGCCGGAGCGAACCGATCCGCAACCAGTCGTGCCCGAGTGGCCTCAATTCATGCGTGGCTGCATCCGGTATCGGCAGTCACTTGACGAGCAACTGCCCAATGCACCTCGCACAGCCAATCCATATGACAAGTAGCATCGCGCCTGGCAATTCCTTCAAGCCGAACCCGATGACGGCAACGGGTCGGAGCAGTCGTTCGCCTGATTATTCGGTGATCGCCTCGAGCCAGCATTTTCCTGAGCATGCGGTAAGCTCGGCCCAACCGCTTTTAGCCTACCTCCGTGCCAGTCACAAGTATGCAAGACGATCTTTTCGGCGATGCGCTTCTCCAGCCTTCGAGCAACTCCTCGAACTCTGCGGCCTCTCGTGCGAATCCGGAGGTTTCCACCCTCCGGGACATGGCCAAGGTGCTTCCCGCTCCTGCGGCGCAGGAGTGGAGCGCGCTCGCGCGGCAGCTTCCGGCGCAGTTGCGCTTTGGCGTCTCTACCTGGTCATACCCGGGCTGGGAAGGGCTGGTCTGGGATGACGAATACGATTCGAGCACGCTGTCCAAGCATGGTCTTGGCGCCTACCACCAGCATCCGCTTTTGCGCACGGTTTGTGTGGACCGCACGTTCTGGCGCCCGTTGACGGCGAGCCAGTATGCCGCTTATGCGGGGCAGGTCGATGACGACTTCCGTTTCGTCGTCAAATGTCCGGCCAGCATTACCGACGCCCAGGTGCGTGGCGAAGAAGGCAGGACGCGCGAGGTCAACCCGGTTTTCCTCGATCCGTCGCTGGCCATCCAGGAATTCGTGCGGCCGGCGCTCGAAGGTCTGGGCGTCAAGCTCGGCGTTCTGGTGTTTCAGCTGAGTCCTCTGCCTTGGGGGTGGCTGAGTCACTCCGCAACGCTGTTTGAGAAGCTGGGCTGCATGCTGGCGACTGTCCGGGAGACTTTGTCCGAGCATGGCGCTGTGATCGTTGCGGTGGAAGTGCGGGACCCAGAACTGCTGGGGCAGGCGCTAGTTGATACGCTCAAGGCGCATGGGGCCACTTTCTGCCTGGGTCTGCATGGCAAGATGCCGCCGATCGAAGAGCAACTGCCGATGCTGCGCGCGCTATGGCCGGGGCCGCTGGTCTGCCGGTGGAACCTGAACCGCATTTTCGGCGCGTATGGTTATGCCGACGCGCAGAAAAAGCACGATCCGTTCAATGCCATTCTTAGCGAGGATCTCCCTACCCGCATGGTGCTGGCGCGTACGATCCGCGGGATCACGGGCGCGGGCCAGCCGGCCTACGTGACGGTCAGTAATGATGCCGAGGGCTGCGCGCCGTTGTCCATCCAGAAGCTGGCCCAGGCCATTGCGGTGTAGGGCCTGTCTGCTCGAGCTTCTCAGGAGGTTTTCTTTCGCGCGCTGGAGGACACTGCGCCAGACTCGTGGGGCGAACGTGTGATTCGGCGGGCGCATGCGAGGTTACGGCAGCAAGACCGCGAGACGCCTGCGCTGGATCCTGTCGATTTCTTGATGTGGGTACAAGCCGTGCTCAGCCGCCGATGAATACGGTCTCTGAGCCTTCCGCGATCTCGCCGCCGCATGAAATCGGATCGCCTATCCTGCCGGCAGGCTTGCCGTTGATGAACACCGAGCTCGAGCCTGCCGCCAGGCTGCGCGTATGGTCGGACTCGTCCGGGCGGGCGTGCGACGCGAAGGGGTCTCCTTCACGTACGGCGGCGCGGCCGTCGATGCTGACATCGGCCGAGGCACCGGTACACGGTGTCGGCGGCGCACCGTCATGGTCAGAGGCCTGATCGTTGAGTCTGGCTGCGGCTGGCATGGTCGTGTCTATATCCCGAAACAGGGTGGGTCATACGGATAGGCGCGGCGTTCAGCGCCTGGCGTCCGTCTGGGCGAGCTTGATTTCTCGATGGGACAGGAACTGCTGAAAGTCCTTGGGCAGGGCATGCAGCGCCGCCGGCGAGCAATCCAACGACACCTGCTCGCAACGTGCTGCCAGCGATACACACACCTTCATCTTGTCCGCCAACAGATGGGGCACGAAAGACGACAGGGTCTGGTCTTCGAACAGGAACGCGGGGTTCATCGACCCGGCTGCGATAAAGAAGGCATCCCCGGGGGACGCCACCGATGGCGTGGCCTCGGTCCACGCCTGCCATACCTGTGCCTCGCTGGCACCGTCGCACCAGGACAGCGATGCTGCACCGACATGCGTCCAGCCGGCCGCCGCGCACAGGCTTAACCAGGAAGCTGCGGGAATGGATTGCAATTCCCGACGGATGGCGCGCTCTCCTTCGCCAATCATCGCCGAGATGCTTGCCGCTCGTTGAGGCTGCCCCGTTTTGACAAAGCGGAGGAACACGTTGGCGTTCGAGTGTTGAATGCGCCACAGATCCGGCAAGCTCTGGCCACCTTTGGACAGTATGGCGCCAGCCAATGCCGGCTTGCTGGATTCGATTGCGCTTTGCGTATTCATTGGGTTACGGGATCCGTTGCTGCATGAGCCGGGCAGGATTGAAGTTGGTTTCTGCGATTGAGCAGCCTGCCGGAGGCAGGCCCTGCAGATACGGATGAAGGTTGCGAATCTGCCGATAGGGCTGGTCGTAGCTCGGTGCGCTGTTTTCCACGACACAGCGCGCGCGTGCGCGCGCTGCCAGCTCCCAATAGAGATTGCGGGGGCCTTCGACGCTCCAGATGCCCGCGGATATTCCCACGCCACCTGATACTAATCCGGTCCCAGCGTTGGCGATCGTGGCCCGGAAGAAAAAATCGCTCGTCAAACCTCCCGTTATACCGTCGTAGCCTTCGATTCGGTATATGGCCGCGGCACCGCCAGCCTCGATCTCGGCGCCGGCGATGCCGCCTAGCATGCCCGCGAGGTCGTTGAACGAAAAGGGCTTGCTCGCGTAGATCAATTGAGGGATCCCCTTCTGCATGCGCTCGTACAGCGCTATGCCGCTGTTGGCTTCGCTTTGTTCCCGCTCCATGTTGATGGCATCGTCGACTTTCTTGGCGTTCCCGACGAGATCGTTGGCTTTCTCGAAAGCCAAGGCCTCCCTGACGGAGCTGGTTCCGGCTTTGAGTAACTTGCCGACGGGGACGCTCAGGGTGAAGCCGCAGTTCAGGATGTTCACCACGCTGATGGCCATGCTGTCCAGGCCAAGAAAAATGAAGCTGTGGTAGCCGCATACGACGGCCAGGCTGCCCTCATAGGAAATGAGCCAACGCGTGGATTTCGCGCCCATGGTGCCCACCCAATCGTCGGGTTTCATCAGGTCATTGCCAAATGGAAATTCTGTGTCGCTCATGTCACTGATCCGAGGGCGTCAGGAAGCAGTACTGTTTTTCTCTGAATTGCATTGCCAGATATCGACAACCACTCCAATTCTCGGTCAAGCAGGCCTGCTCGGGCTCCGCCATCTCGTTCATGGTGCATTTTTCGTTTTGACATACCTTTGTATACACCTTCCCCGTTTTCAGGTGACCAGCGGAAATGATGGTCTTGTCCGTTGGCAGGGTGAGTGCCCCGAAAGCGTCGACCATGGCTTGCTGCTGCTGGCGTGTACCCGACGGCGGCTGCCTGCCGATAGTCATTTCTCCGGCCAGCACCATGTTCTTGTTGTATTCGGCATACTGCTCGCTGCCACAAGAAAGTTGTCCTTGTGTCGAGGCCAGTGGCGGTTGGCCTTTCTCACCAAAAAAATGCGATGCAATTAATACACCGGCGATCACGAGCAACAATGTCACGCCCGAGATAAAAAACTGTCGCTTGTTGTGAATCATGATGATTGATGTGCCTGATGCGATTGAGTGAATCCTGATATGAGGGCGATCAATTCAGATTGATTTTCTTGGAAGAAAGCGCAATCTCGTTCGTGGCTTGCATTTCGATGCCGTTCTCGAAATTCAGAAAGAGCGTGTCTCCGCTCAAACGAATGAACCCATCGGCAGTCAAGCGCAGCTCCGATTTTCCGACCTGAACATGGAACTCGCCATTCGAGGTCATGGAAACCGTGTTCGCAGCGTCCACCGAGATGTGGGAACCCGACGTCAGCTGTATCGAATGACCGGCGCTTTCGACGATCGTGCCGCCCACTGTCACGGTCTTGGTCAGGCCCACGAACTGGGTCTTGACGCCGGCGGTGGCCTCGTTGATGGCCTGGTCCGCGAACAGGGAATAAACGCCGCGCCCCAGCTGGTTGATGCCTGGGATCGGCAACGCCTTGGCCACGTCAGCAATACCCGCCACCAACTTGCGGAACGAATCGGACAACACGCGTCCCACGCCGCTGGGACCCACGTGCAGCATCATGTTGCCGTGCACCGACTCACTGTGATTGCCATCGACCTCGATGGCCTTGTGGTTCCCCACGGACTGCACCCAGTTATTGTCGATCCGCTCGGTATGGTTGTTCTTGGTCTTCTCGTTGCGGTCCTTCTGAGCTAGAACGTAGATTTCTTCCTGGCCGGTCTTGTCCTCGAATCTCAGGGCATTGGCCGTGTGATAGTTGCCGCCAGGGCTAGAGCGCGTATAGATGCCCATCTGAGTTTCGTTGTCAGGCAGCTTCCAGGGCGGCATCTTCGCCGCGTTGTACACCCGTCCCGTGATGATCGGGTAATCCGGATCTCCGTTAAGAAAATCCACGATTACCTCGTCGCCAATACGTGGCACCTGGATCGCGCCGAAATTGCCGCTGGCCCAACTGGTGGATACACGGATCCAGCAGGAGCTGTTCTCG
Source organism: Bordetella tumulicola (assembly GCF_054779135.1). Lineage (NCBI taxonomy): Bacteria > Pseudomonadati > Pseudomonadota > Betaproteobacteria > Burkholderiales > Alcaligenaceae > Bordetella > Bordetella tumulicola. The sequence goes on from NZ_BAAGYU010000010.1 coordinate 1,023,769, forward strand.
TCGCGCTTGTCGTAGCGGTCCCAGTGGAAATGCACCTTGACCCGGCCGTACTCGTCGGTCCAGATCTCCTTGCCCTGCGGCCCCACTACCACCGCGGTTTGCGGGCCCCTGGAACGCGGCTTTTCGGTGATGCGGGGCGGCCGGAACGGCAGCTTCGTATCCTGCACCGTCAGGTTGAACAGGCACCTGTGGCCCTGCGAGGCATCGTTGCCCACGGAGCTGTAGTTGTTTTCCTTCAGGTCGTAGCGCGTGGCCAGCACTAGATACTCGCGGTTCTCTTCCGTGCGCGGGCAGCCGGTCAGATTGAACAGCGATCCGGTGGCCACGCCCCGGGCCGTGCTGCGCAATGTACGGGTGTTGCGTACGTGATGTTGTTCCTCCATGCGCTGGCGTGCGTAGCGCTCGCCCAGTGGCGTGTCGCCGTAGTTACCGGGCCAGTCGTATACCTCGGCCTGGCTGTGCTCATGGGGTAGCTGGATTTGCTGGCGGGCCTTCAGGTCGGCATTGGGTGTGACGAAGTTGTAGTCGTTGGTCGTGTACCGGCCGGGCCGCAGGCCCTCATACACCGCCATCCGGGTCATGTAGTCCTGTTGCGGCAGCGTCAGCTTGTCTTCGGGGAAATACCGGACCTGTTCATAGCCAGCCACGGTCTTGTGGCTCTGCACCTCGTCGCTCATCACCAGGGTGTGCTTGTCCTGGGCGTGTCGAAAGTAGTAATGGATGCCTTCGGCTTCCAGCAGCCGGCTGACGAACTGGAAATCGCTTTCGTCGTACTGCACGCAATAGACGCGCGGCTCGTAGTTTTCGGCCAGCTCGAATTCGAACGCGTAACCGTAAGGCGCCAGCACCTGCTTGATAGTGTCCGGCACGGTCTGGTTCTGATAGATGCGGAATTCCCGCTTGTGCGTGGCTAGCCACAGCCAGGGTACCGCCACGGCCTCGTAGGCGAAATAGCGATCCGTGTCGTCGGCCTGGCCCAGCAGTGCAAAGCTGGCGATCACGCCGCCGAGATACCTAGGCGTGGCCGTGGCTTCTATCGTCAGGGTAAGGGGTTGCCCCAGCAGGCTTCCGACGTCGACCTGCATCGAACGGTGCAGCAGGCGCACCCGGTATTCGGACAAGGTAGACAGGCCGTCCGTGCCTTGCATGGTGTCGAACAGAAATCCGGAGGGCTCGGCACCGACCGAAACCCGGATCATTCGGTCCGTATTCAGCATGTTTGATAGGTCTGCAATCGAGGGCATCTCACCCCGCGTGGATGAGCGATACACCATTCTGAACTGTGTAGTCATGAAGCGTTAGCGACCTGGCATACTAAAGGAACCGCGGCAGGCGCATTCCCTAAATTTGTTTTCAAATGGACATATATAATTCTATATGTAACCACAAGAAAAAAATAAACGAACCGCTGAGCTGGATAGGACAAAATCGGATGGTGCGCGCGAACTGATCCTCATCTGTCAACGAGGGAGCGTGCAGGACCGTCGGGAAAGTGGTGGTAACAATATTTTGTTTCAATAAGAGATCGACGATTGGTGGCAAATTGCCATGCGGCCAGTGGGTCAGATTTGCGTGCAAATCAACACCGACAGCAGTTATCGCTGCTCACTGGCACGCTCACGTGCTAACCCCGAGGCACGTCCGTTTCGATACGATTACCCCGGTCCACCGATAAGGGGAAACCTGGATAGGCGAGCCGGGATTTTTTGGGCAAATTCGCATCTTTGATTTTTGATCAAAGATCTGAATGTCTACTCACCCTGACCTGGCACCCCTGGTTCACACGTCGGTCAACGAAGCGGTGTATCGCCGGTTGCGCGACCACCTGATGCGCGGCGACTATGCCGCCGGCGAGGTGCTGGGCATACAGGAGTTGGCCGACGCGTTTGGCACCAGTGCCATGCCGGTACGCGAGGCCTTGCGCCGGCTGGCCGCGCAGCGCGCCCTGGAACCCATGAAAAGCCGTTCCATGCGCGTGCCGGTTATTTCGCGCACCCGACTGGAAGACATCCGACGCGCCCGCTTGCTGATCGAAGGCTCGGTCACGGCCTGGGCGGTTGAACACATCACCAGCGAGGAACTTCAAGCGCTGCGCGACCTAGCGGCGCATATCGGCCAGTCACTGACCGACCGCAGCTCGGTGGCCGACGGTCTGGAAAACAACCAGCTTTTTCATTTCACGATTTACCGTGCGGCGCGTTCGGACTCGATGATGGCCACCATTGAAAGCCTTTGGCTGCAATCGGGCCCCTATCTGCGCGCCACCCGTGAACTGATGCATTCTGATGAACGGCCAAGCGCCGAATTCCATGCCGCCATCGTGCGAGCGATTGCCCAACGCGACGCCAACAAAGCCAGGGCAGCGATGGAACGCGATATCTGCTGGGCTTTCGATAAATTGACGGCACACCGCAGCATGCTGGCCGGCGCCTGACGCCTGCCCACGCTTTAACAGGATCTGACATGTCTTTGCACAAACATCGTTCCCGCATGGTCACCGATGGCTTGACCCGGGCACCGCATCGCGCTTTCTTGCGCGCCACTGGTTTCGACGATGACGCCCTGAAAAAATCGGTAGTCGGCATCGTCAGCACCCAGGGCGAGAACACCCCCTGTTCGATGGGCCTGGCGCCCCAGGCCGACCGGGCTCGCCTGGGAGTAGCCGCCGGCGGCGGCGTGCCGGTGAGTTTCTCGACCATCTCGGTATCGGACGGTACCTCGATGAATCATGCTGGCATGCGCATGAGCTTGCTGTCGCGCGAAACCATTGCCGACAGCGTCGAACTGGTCGTGCGCGGCCACGCCTATGACGGGTTGGTTGCGTTCGCCGGCTGCGACAAAACCTTGCCGGCCATGATGATGGCCATGGTGCGGCTGAATGTGCCGGGCGTGTTTCTGTATGGCGGCGCCACGCTGCCGGGCCATGCCCTGGGCGGCCAGGCCACCATCCTAGATACCATTGAAGCCGTGGGTCGCGTCCAGCACGGCACGATGACGGCCGTCGAACTGAAAGCCATGGAACGCACGTGCACGCCGTCCGCGGGTTCGTGTCCGGGCCAGTTCACCGCCAACACGATGGCCATGGTGGGCGAAGCTTTAGGCCTGTCGCCGCTGGGTTCCGCGATGATGCCGGCGGTTTACAGCGAACGCCTGGCCATTGCTCAGCAGGCGGGTCAGCGGGTCATGCGCATACTGGCCGATGGCGGCCCACTGCCGCGTGACCTCGTCACCCGCGCCAGCCTTGACAACGCCTGTGCCGCCGTCGCCGCAACGGGCGGGTCCACCAACGCCGCGCTGCATATTCCCGCTATCGCGCACGAAGCCGGCATACGCTACACGCTGGACGACGTGGCCGACGTATTCCGCCGCACGCCCTTGATTGCCGACCTGCAGCCCGGCGGGCGCTTTCTGGCCCGCGATCTGCACGAAGTCGGCGGCGTGCCGGCCGTGCTAAAGGCATTGCTGGCGAGCGGCTACCTGGATGGCAATGTGCTTACCCTGGACGGCCGCAGCCTGGAACAGGCGCTGGCCGATGCCCCGGAACCGGACGGCCAGGTTGTGCGGCCCTGCACACAAGCCATTCATCCTTCGGGAGGTGTTGCGGTGCTCAAGGGTAATCTCAGCCCCCAAGGGGCGCTGCTGAAAATTGCCGGCCTGAAGTCGCTGCAATTTTCCGGCCCGGCGCGGGTGTTCGAGAATGAAGAAGACTGCATGCGCGCGGTGTCGCAGCGCACCTATCGGCAGGGCGAAGTGCTGGTCATACGCAACGAAGGCCCCAAGGGCGGGCCGGGCATGCGGGAAATGCTTAGCGTAACGGCGGCGTTATATGGGCAAGGTATGGGCGAAAAAGTGGCGCTGCTGACCGATGGCCGTTTTTCGGGCGCCACGCGCGGTCTGTGCATCGGCTATGCCGGGCCCGAAGCTGCGTCAGGCGGACCCATAGGACTGATACGCGATGGCGACATGATTCATATCGATGCCCGGGCCAACACGCTGAATGTGGATCTGAGCGATACCGAACTGGCAGCCCGACGTGCCGACTACATGCCGCCCGTACGGCCGCAATTAGCCGGCGCGCTCGAGAAGTATGCCTTGCTGGTACGGCCGGCGCACGAAGGCGCGGTAACCCATTCCGGCAATGTGCAATGGCCTTATGAAACTCCGGAGACAGAATGAGCATCACCCTGGCTTTTTGCGGTATCGGACTGATGGGTGCGCCCATGGTGCGCCGCCTGCTTGCGGCGGGACATCGCGTACGGGTATGGAACCGCAGCCCCGCAAAGGCCCAGGCCCTGGTGGCCGACGGCGCCGAACTGGCGGCAACACCGGCCGAAGCGGCGCATGGCTGCGACGGCGTGTTCCTGTGCCTGACCGACGAACGTGCCGTGTACGACACGGTATTTGGTGCACAAGGCGTACATCACGCCGGCGGTGCTTGGCTGGTGGATCATTCCAGCATCGCTCCGGATGCCGCACGCCGCTATGCCGCGGAACTGCGGCAAATCAGTAGCCGCGTCTGGGTGGATGCACCGGTTTCAGGGGGCGTGGCTGGCGCCGAGGCCGGCACCCTGTCCATCATGGCAGGCGGGCCGGCCGACACCATCGACACGGCGTCGCGATACATGCGTGCCTACGCCGGCCGTATCACGCGCATGGGTGCGGTGGGGGCGGGCCAAGTCACCAAACTGTGCAACCAGACTATCGTCGCCAGCACTGTGAACGCGGTCGCCGAGGCGGTCGCGCTGGCCCAGCGCAGCGGCATCGACGCGGCTGCGTTAAATACCGCGTTGGCAGGCGGCTGGGCCGACTCCACCCTGTTGCAGACTTTCGTACCGCGCATGACCGGCCCTATCGACCAGCCGCTGGGCTCGGTGGCCACCATGCTGAAAGACGTCGAAAACGTGGCAGCCTTGGCGCGCGTCACCGACACCGAATTGGCGGGCCTGAACGGCGTGCTGGCTAGCTATCGGGCGGCCGCCGCGCAAGGCCTGGGCAACGCCGACCTGTCCGACATCGTGCGGGTTGCCTGGCCCGAACGCCCCGCCTCTCACGAGAAACCACGATGAAACTGGCTGCCAATCTTTCGCTGCTGTACCCGGGGCTGCCGTTGGCGCAACGCATGGCTGCGGCGGCGCGCGACGGCTTTGCCGGTGCGGAAATATTGTTTCCCTACGACCTCGCCCCCCGTGAGTTGGCCACGATGCTGCGCGACCATCGCCTGGAACTGGTGCTGGTCAACACGCCGGTGGGCTCGGCGGGTGAAAAGGGGCTGGCTTGCTTGCCAGGCCGGGAAGACGATTTCAGCCATGCATTGCAGCGCGCCCTGCAGGTGTGCGAGGCCACTGAATGCCGGATGATTCACGTCATGGCGGGCGTGCCGCCTGCCGGTGCCGTGCCTAGCGCCTGCCGCGCCACGTTGATCAGCAACCTGCGCAAAGCTGCCAAGCGGGCGCAACAAGCAGGCGTGACACTGACGCTGGAGGCGCTGAACCGCACTGACTTGCCGGGCTATTTTTACTACCGGCCGGATCAAGTCGCCGACATTATCAACACCGTGGGGCACGATGCAGTCGGCCTGCAGTTCGATCTTTACCATACCCAGCGTGAAGGTCTGGACCTGGGCACGACGCTTGACGACGTGCTGCCCCTGGTGCGCCACGTACAGTTTGCCAACCCGCAGGGACGCCACGAGCCCGACCCCGCCTCTCCTGCCGTAGCGGGTGCACTGCGCAAGCTGGCAAACCATGGTTACGCCGGCTGGGTCGGCTGCGAATACATCCCGAAAGGCGACACCTCGGCCAACCTGGTATGGCGGCACGCCTACCACGCCATACTGGACAATCAAGACACGCCATGAACATTCTCGTTACCGGTGCCGGCGGATACATCGGCCATGCTTTGGTCGAGCGATTGTGTGCGCTGACCGACCTGCCCGGCTATGGGGTGCCGGCCCGGATTACCCTGTGCGATGTGAAACTGGGCGAGCTGCCGCCTGACCCTCGCGTGCGCGGCATTGAAGGCAGCTTTGCCGACTCGGCGGTGTTGGCGGCGATAACAGAGCCTGCGCCCGACTTAGTGTTTCACTTGGCTTGTGTGGCCAGCGGGCGTGCCGAAGAGCAATTCGATTTGGGCCTGCAGGTCAACCTGACCGGCTCGCTGCAATTGCTGGAGCGGTTGCGCCAGCAAGGCAAATCGCCCGGGTTTGTGTTCACCAGCAGCATCGCCGTGTTCGGCGCACCGCTACCCGATCACGTCGATGAGCAAACCCCTGCCGCGCCGGCCTTGAGCTACGGCGCGCACAAACTGGCCATGGAGATTCTGCTGGCGGACTACACACGCCGCGGTTTTCTGCGAGCGCGTACGGTGCGCCTGCCCGGCATCGTGCCGCGCCCGCCCGCGCCTAATGGCGCCTGGTCAGCATTTTCCAGCACGCTGATCCGCTCGCTAGCTGCCGGCCAATCGTGCACCATGCCGGTCGGCCCCGACGCAACGCTGTGGCTCATGTCTCGCACGTGCTGCATCGACAATCTGTTGAACGCAGCCTGGTTAGCCACTCAGGCACCTGGCGAAAAAACAGCCTGGACCCTGCCCGCGCTGCATGTATCGGTGCGGGAGATCGTTGCGGCCTTCGATGCACGAGGCGATGGCACGGCCAGCGCGCGCGTGTGCTATGCCCCCGAGCCGGCTATTGAAGCGCAGTTCGGCAGTCAACCGCCGCTATCCACGCCCGCCGCCTGCGCTGCGGGATTTCGCCACGACGGCAATCTACAGACCTTGCTGGATCACGCGGCCCAGACCCTCTAGGGCCTGCTCACGCTTGCGCCCGCCTATCGTTGCCCATCAAAACACAAAGACCACACGAGGAGACACAATGATCAAAACCCTGGCAAACATCGCAATCACCGGTGCAGCACTTGCCGCGACCTTGCCTGCGCACGCCCAGAAAGTCCAACTGACGGTGTCGAGCTGGCTGCCACCCACGCATGCCGTGGTGGCGGACTTCATCATGCCTTGGGCCAAGGAAATCGAACAGGCCACCGACGGGCGAGTCACGCTGCGCCTGCTGCCCAAGCCGGTTACCAACCCCGCTGGCCACTTTGATGCGGTGCGCGACGGCTTGGTGGACATCTCGTTCGTATCGCATGCCTACTACCCGGGCCGCTTCCAGCTGACCAAGTTCGCCGTGATGCCGTTCTCGGGCAATACGGCGGTGTCGCGTTCGGTTGCCGCGTGGGATACCTACGAAAAGTACTTGCTCAAGGCAGACGAGCACAAAGGCGTGCAATTGCTTGGCATTTATGCACATGGCCCCGGCATTGTGTTCACCACCAGCAAGCCCGTTGCCGACATCGACGACTTTCAGGGGTTGAAAGTGCGCGTGGGCGGCGGCATGGCCGCCGATGTCGCCAAGGCGGTGGGTGCCACCCCGATCGCCAAGCCGGCCCCCGAGTCGTATGAACTGCTAAGCACGGGTGTGGTCGACGGCGTGTTCTTCCCGGCCGAATCGTTAGTGTCGTTCAAGCTGGACGGCCTCATCAAGCATGCGACCGTGTTCCCCGGCGGGCTGTACTCCGATACCCATGCCGTGATCATGAACCGCGACGCTTTCGCGCGCTTGTCCAAGCAGGACCAGGACATCGTGCTGAAACTGTCGGGCCGGCATCTGGCGGAGATCGCCGGCAAAGCCTGGGATAAGCACGATGCCGAGGCCCACAAAGTGCTGGACAGTGGGCGCATACAGGTCGTGAAGGCGGACGACGCCTTGGTGGCGGCGGTGCGCGAGCGCACGCAAGGCTTCGAGCAGGTCTGGCTGGACGCCGCCGCGGCCCAGGGCATCGACGGTCCCGCCGCCCTGGCGTCGTTCCGCTCCGAGATCAAGCAGCTCGACAGCCAATAAACGCGCCCCGGACGCGACGTATCGCCCGGGATTGCCCGGGTGCCCGCTACTGCGAGAACAGCTTGAAATACTTGAACTACGTGATTGAGGCCGCGCTCAGGGCCGTGGCGGTGATCAGCCTGTGCGGCATGAGCCTGCTGACTGTCATCGATGCCACCGGCCGCTATTTGTTCAACCGCCCCATCCTCGGCTCGGTGGAACTGGTCGAACTGATGATGATCGCGGTCATTTTCTCTGGCATTCCTCTAATGACCCGTGCGCGCGGCCACATTACTGTAGATGGCTTCAGCCACCTGTTCTCGGCGCGCGCCGTACGCCTGCAAGACCGTTTCGGTGCCTTGCTCGCCGGCGTGGTCAGCGGCTTTCTGGCCTGGGTTACCTGGAGCAAGGCAGACAGCACCGCCGACTACGGCGACATCACCGCCATGCTGGGTATTCCGCTCGCGCCATTCGTCTACGCCATGGCGGTACTGCTGGCGCTGGACGCCATTTACCAACTATCCAATATGTGCCGGCCCCTATCGGCCCCAGAGGAAACGACACCATGACCGAAGCCTTGATCGCCCTGGGCACCATGCTGGCGCTGGTGTTCGTGCGCGTGCCGGTGGCTTTCGCCATGGCGCTGGTAGGGTTCATCGGCCTGGGACTACTGCGCAACTGGAATGCCGCCTACGCCATGGCGGGATCCGTTATCTACGAAAGCGGTTTCCAGTATTTGTTGTCGGTGCTGCCGCTTTTCATTTTGATGGGCAACTTCGTGACAGAGTCGCGCATGTCGCGCGAGCTGTACGCGGCCGCCCATGCTGTACTTGGGCACCGGCGCGGTGGGCTGGCCATGTCCACCATCGTGGCGTGCGGCGGCTTTGGTGCCATTTGCGGCTCCAGTCTGGCCACGGCAGCCACCATGGCAAAGGTGGCCTATCCTGAAATGCGCCGTATCGGCTATAGCGAGAAGCTGGCAGCCGGGTCGATTGCGGCAGGCGGCACGCTGGGGATCCTGATTCCGCCGTCCATCATCATGGTCGTGTACTGTCTGCTGACGGAACAGAGCATCGGCAAAATGTTTGCCGCCGGGGTACTGCCGGGCATTCTGGCTATAGGCTGCTACATGCTCGCGGTCAGCTGGGTGGTATATCGCGACCCCGCCGCTGGCCCCAAGGGGGAACGCAGCACCTGGCCGCAAATCCGTCAGGCGCTGGGCAAAGTGTGGGCGATTCTTGCCATGATCGCCATACTGATGGGCGGTATCTATGCCGGCGTGTTCACGCCTGCCGAAGCCGCCGGCGTCGGCGCGTTCCTGGGGTTCGTATTCGCCTGCTGCCGCAAGGCCATGACCTGGCGCAAGTTCGTGGAAGTGGTGGTGGAATCGGTCAAAACCACCGGCATGATCTTCGTGGTGATGATAGGCGCGCTGATGCTGGCCAATTTCATCAACTTCACGTCGCTGCCCAGCGACCTGCTGGACCTAGTGGAACGCTACCAATTGAGCCCGTTGGTCGTGATCTTTGCCATCTGCGGCATCTATCTTGTTTTGGGCTGCGTGCTGGAAAGCATGTCGATGATCCTGCTGACCGTGCCGGTGTTCTACCCACTGGTGCAGAGCATGGGTTTCGACTTGATCTGGTTCGGCATCATCGTGGTAGTGGTCACCGAGATCAGTTTCATCACCCCGCCGTTCGGCATGAATGTCTTTGTGCTGCGGGGCTTGCTGCCGGGCGTGTCATCGCAGACGATCTTCCGCGGGGTGACGCCGTTCGTCATCAGTGACATCGGCCGCTTGGCGATCCTGGTCCTGTTCCCGGCGATTTCGCTGTACTTGCCGCGTTTCGTCAGCTAGCACGTGGGCGCTGGTGAGTGCTTCCGTGTCCAGACCGACGTCACTGGGCGGTCGCTTTAGCAAGAGATTCCGGCCGCATATCCGTCCAGTGCTTTTCCACATATTCGAGACAGGATTTTCTGCTCTCCGGGCCAAACGATCGGCTCCAGCCGGCAGGCACAGCAATCAACTCAGGCCATAGGGAATGCTGGCCTTCGTCATTGATTAATACAATATACCGTTCTTGGTCGTTTTCAAATGGGCCGGCCATGAGTGTCATCCTTAGGTTTGTCTGTCTGCGATTTTTGCTTCAGTACGGCAGAAATCATATGTCCTATCGCCGTGAGATTCTCCGGAAGCGCTAGCTCCATGTGCGAACACTCAATCTCATGCGCCATCGAAGAGCCCGTAATATATTTCTGCCACGCCGAAGGATCTTCAGCGCCGTGACTATGCATGGCTTGAAAGAATACCCAATCTACATTTGCTGCAGACGGTCGATGTTCTTCCAATATTGAAGAATTGTTTATCAGTACCTTCTTCAATCTTCCAAAAATCGGAGAAGGAATTTGATCAGCGGGAATCCCGTACTGCGCGAAGATATCCTCCAGCGCTTCGGAGCTTTCCTCGAGCGGGGCGGGCGGTCTTGTCGTGTCGGAAAAAGCGTCGGGATAGCAGTTGAGAAGAACGAGAATAGATCCATCATCGCGAGCGCAGATCCGGGATGCTATTTCTTGCGCGACAAATCCGCCAAACGACCATCCCAGCAAGTAGTATGGTCCGTTCGGAGAAATTTCCCGAATCTGCTCTATGTATTGATCCGCCATTTCAGTAATTGAAATGGGCAAAGCACGCTCTTGCAGTAGCCCTGTGGCCTGTATTCCGTATATTGGATAATTGCGCTCTATCGGGGCCATCAAGCTGGAGTAGCACCAACTCAAACCCGTAATGGGATGCACGCAGAATAAGGGTGGAAATTCGCCTTTGCTTCTAAGGGGAAGAAGCCCCGAAAAGGAATGCAGTGTATCGTTCTGTTGATACAGCCTTTGCGCCAGGCTCGCGACCGTTGGCGATTCGAAAATCGCATGAACAGCGAGTTCAACCTTTAGCGTCGACCGTATCCGGCTGAGCAATCGTACTGCCAGCAACGAGTGCCCTCCAAGGTCGAAGAAGTTGTCTTCGATCCCGACCCGATCCAGGCCAAGTACCTCGGCAAACAGTCTGGCCAGAATCTCTTCTTGCGGCGTGCGCGGCTCCTGGCCCAGGCTGGCCACGAACGACGGCGCTGGCAGTGCCTGACGGTCCAGTTTCCCGTTCGGTGTCAGCGGCAATGCGTCCAGCACCATCACCGCCGCCGGCACCATGTATTCCGGCAACCGAGCGGCGACATGTCGCCGTAGCTCGGCAGGGTCCGGCTCACTACCATCGGTCGCCACCACATAGCCAACCAGTTGTCTCTCGCCTGGGCGATCCTCGCGTACCACCACGGCGACCTGGTTCACCGAAGGGTGGCTCAGCAGTACGCTCTCGATCTCGCCCGGCTCGATGCGATACCCGCGGATTTTCACCTGCCCATCGGCGCGGCCCACAAAATCCAACACGCCGTCCGGGCGCCACTTCACCACGTCGCCTGTGCGATACATCCGGCTGCCCGGCGGGCCAAATGGGTTTGCCACGAACCGTTCCGAGGTCAGGCCTGGTCTGCCCAGATACCCGCGGGCCAGGCCCGCGCCACTGATGTATAGCTCGCCGGCCGCGCCCGTTGGCACGGGTTGCAGGGCGCCGTCCAGTACGTACACTTGCGTGTTCCAGATCGGACGGCCGATCGGTGGACGCTCGGCTCCGGACAGGGGGCTGCTCATCGTGGTGTAGACGGTGGTCTCCGTGGGGCCATAGGCGTTGATCATGCGACGCCCGCCAGACCATTGCCGCGCAAGCTGTTGCGTGCATGGCTCGCCGGCACAAACCAGTTCAATGCTGCCCGGCAGGGATCTGGATGGGATGGTGCCCAGAAGAGAAGGGGACGCCGAAATATGCGTGACCGCATATCGCTCGCATATCGCAACCAGCGCATCTCCCAACAAGTCCTCGCGCCGCGCGGCAATTAAGCAGCCTCCCGACAGGATGCTTACGCAGAAATCTGCAACCGACACATCGAAGCTGGCTGAAGTCGCTTGCAGAACTCGGGTCTCGGTTCCCAAAGGAAGTTGATCGCTCAGGCTTGCCAACAGGCTGGCAAGTCCCTGGTGCGAGACGACGACGCCCTTTGGGATTCCGGTCGAGCCGGAGGTGTAGATGACGTAGGCGGCATGCAGCAGATGAAGCGGTGCGGTGCGCTGCGCATCGGTGGGGTCTTCGGAGGATTGGACCGCGCACTGCGCGATCACGGCCGGGTCGTCCAGCCGCAGCAGTTCGGTGTTTGGTGGCAGGCTGCCGGCCAGCGTTGCGGTCGTGATCGTGCACACCGGGCGGGCGTCTGCCAGCATGAACCGCAGGCGATCCCGTGGATAGGTCGGATCCAGCGGCAAGTACGCCGCGCCGGACTTGACGATGCCCAGCAGCGCCACCACCATATCGAGCGACCGTTCCAGGCACAGGCCCACCACGCTCTCGGGGCCTATGCCGCGGCTGATCAGGCCGTGCGCCAGTCGGTTGGCACGCGCGTTGAGCTCGGCGTAGCTCAACTGCTCGTCCTCGTACACCACTGCGGTTGCCTGGGGATCGCGGCGCACCTGTGCTTCGAACAACGCGGGCAGCGTGGCGGGGTCCACCTCGCGAGCGGTATCGTTCCAGTCGTGCAATATCTGGTGCCGCTCTTGGGCACTGA